>JADJJK010000004.1 GCA_016706545.1 Myxococcales bacterium | reverse complement strand
GCCGCGCCTTCATCCCGTCGTGGTAGCGGAACGTGTCGCGGTTGACCTTGAAGTTGCGGGTGGGCAGGGTGGCGCGCACCATCACCACCGGGCCGCTCAGCGGCACCGCGTCGGCGTTCTTCTGGCCCAGCGCGCGCCGCGCCTCGTTGGGGCCGATGACCTCCGTGCCGACCTCGACGATGGTGCCGCGCTCGCGGACCTTGGTGTAGCCGGTGAGATCGATCTGGATCGGCTGGCCGCGGCGCAGGCGAGGGCGATCCTGGCCGGGCAGAAACACCAGCACCGTGGGCTCGGCGTCCTGGCGCAGCAGGGTCAGCACGTGGTCGCCCGCGGCCAGCGCGGCGCCGCCGCGCACGCGAACGTCGCCGACCACGCCGTCCTTGGGCGCGCGGATGACGCGGGCCTCGAGCCGGTCGACCGCGCGCTGCCGGGTGGCCGAAGCCGCGGCCACCGCCGCCTTGGTGGCCTCGTCGGCGCCGTCGAAGAGCAAGGTCGCCAGCGCGTTGCGGTACTCGCGGTCCGCCTGCGCCAGCGCCGACTCTTCGTCCTGCGCCAGGAGCCGCGCCAGCTCTTCCCCGGCGCGCACCGCCTGGCCCGGGGTGACGCGCATCGCCGCCACCGTGCCAGGGCTCGGCGAGGTGACCTCGATGCCCTCGATGGTGATGACGCCGGCGCCCGCGCTGTAGGTGGGCACGCGCGCGACCACTGCGAAGATGATGCCGGCGAGCACCACCAGCACCGCCACCGGATAGGCCACCCGGACCCAGCGCGGCTGGATGTTGATGAGGCCGCCTTCGTTGCCGCGGCTGCGCTGGCTGGCCAGGGCCTCGGGGTTGTAGATGGACTTCTTGTCGGCCTCGAGATCGCGCTGCTTGGCAGAGTGGTCGACGAGGAGCTGGACGATGAAGCCCGCGGTCTCCTGCACCACCACCAGCGCCATCAGCAGATCGGCCGGCGCGAACGCCGGCTGGCTCTCGCCGCGCGCCAGCAGCGCCAGCGCGACGACCCGGCTGCCGGCGAACACCGGCACCACCAGCAAGCGGCCGGACGCCCGCGGCTGCGCGCTGGCGACCACCTGCGAGATCAGCGCCTGCTCTTCCGCCGCTGGCTCCGAGTGCAGCTCGAGCGAGAACGGCGCGTCGTCGGCGCCGATGAACCAGGTGCGGCAGGTGGTGGCGTTGGTCAGCTCGCCCAGGCCCACGCGGAGCACGCGGTCCGCGCCCTTGAGATCTTGCTGCAGCGCCACGCGCCGGACCAGCGGGTAGGCGGCCATCGCCACCTCGGGGGGCGCGTCGATGCGCAGCGGGCCCTGCGGCGCCGCGTCAGCAGGCGCGCTGACGGGGGCACCGGCAGACGCGCCGGCAGGCGTGGAGGTCTGCGGCTCGACGACGCCCGCGGTCTGGTGGCTGCGCGGCTGCGGGCCCGGTGAGCGCGCGGCCGCGTCTCGGCGCAGCGACGGCGAGGAGCCAGAGGCGGTGCGCGACCGCGGCTGCGCTGGCGCGCCTTCATCGTCGGCGCGGCGGTCGCGCGACCGCGCGGGGGCGACCGCCGGCTCGTCGACCGCCCCCGAGGTGTACGAGGTGGGCACCGTGGCCACGCGCGCCGGTGGCGGCAAGCCACGCCGGCTCGCGGGTGCCGTGGGCACCGCCACCGCTTGCGGGCGCGCCTGGCCGCCTCGTACTTCGAGCAGACGATCCGAGCTGGACAGGCGCGGCCGGTACGACGTCGCCGGCTCGCAGTCCTCGAGCCGCAGCGCCTCGGCGGGCAAGAAGGTCTCGGCGCGCGCGGGTGGGCGTGGCGTCCAGTACGCGGTGGCGGGCTCGCTCCCCGCCGCGCCTCGCTGCATCGTCGTGGCAGCCTCAGCGCTGGAATGGGAGCTGGGATGGCCGCTGCGAGCGCCGCCTTCGGCCGGAGCCCGGCGGTGCTCAGGGAACGACGATCGTGGGGGGGAGCCGCGCATGGCGAGCGACATCATTGCAAGCTCGGTGCCCATGGGGATCTGCTCCAAAGGCCTCGCATTCTCTCGGCTTTCTTCGCTCAGCCCGAGGTCATGGCGGGGGCCATCGGGGCAGATGAGGCCGCGGGTAGACAGGTCCCAGGCCTGCCAAGAAGCGGCCGGCTTCGGCCTGCCTTGCTGGCCGCGCCAGCCAAGGCATCTTCTAATGTGCCGCGGTTTCTGCGAAGTAGCCCCCGCGATCCAACGGAGGAGGGCAGTGCCGCTGGGCGCCGCGGTCCTGGCACGGCCTCTGCTTACTCCGAGGTGATGCGGCCCCGTGCATCGACGATCGCCTTGTCCACGCTCCTTGTGACCCTCGCCGCATCCGCGTGGACCTCGCCCGTGGCCAGCGCGGAGCGCCGCGCGCGCCGCGCCCAGCGGGCGTCGGCAGCCACCGAGGCGCCGCCGCCGGCCGAGGACTCGCCCTCGACAGCGGTGACGCTGGCCGCGGTGATCGACCTGGCGGTGCAGCAGAGCCCTGGTCTCCGAAGGGCGCGTCTCTTGCGCGCCGCCGCGCGCGAAGACTCCACCGCCGCCGAGCTCGAGCAAGAGTGGGTCGCGGCGAGCGAGCTTGGGTGGCGGCGCCAGAACGTGGACCGGCCCGACCCCGAGCCCGTGCAGCTCCTCGAAGAGCTCACCGTGGATGGTCAGCTCAGCCTGGCCAAGCGGTTGCCCTCCGGCGGCGCGCTGACCCTGACCGCGGCCATGTCGCGGCGAGAGCAGGCCTTTGATGTGTCGCAGATCTTGCCCCAGGGCGGGCAGGTGGACGCCGGGAGGGAGGTGGCGGAGAACAGCGCCGCGCGCGCCGGCATCTCGCTCTCCCAGCCGCTCTTGCGCGGCCTCACCACCGCCGGGCTCGAGAACGCGCGCAAGGCCAAGGCCCAGAGCAGCTCGGCGATGTTTGGCGCCCAGCTCGCGGCCGAGGAGGCGTTGCGCGATATCGTGGTGGCGTACTGGGAGCTCGCGTATGCCACCCAGGCCATGACCGTCGCGGAGAAGTCCTTCGCGCTCGGCAAGAAGCAGCTAGAGCAGACCGCCGAGGGCCGCCGCGCCGGACTCGTCGCGTCCAACGCCGTCAAGGCCGTGGAGTACCAGCTCGCGGTCCGCGAGGAGGCGCTCCTGCGCGCGAAGGTGGAGCTGCGCGGTCGGTCCATGGAGCTGCGCCGCCTGATCGCGCTGGATGTGGAGGGCGAGGCCGACGTCGTGCTGCCCACCGAGAGCTTCCAGCTCGACGCCCGCACCTTCGACCTGCCCGAACTCCTGGCCCGCAGCCTCGAGCGAAACCCCGAGCTGTCCCAGCTCGTCGCCGACAAGAAGGTGGCCGAGCTCGACGTCGCCTCCGCGCGTGATCGCCACAAGCCCCAGGTCGACCTGACCCTGGATGCCGCGCTCATCGGCAACGGCGAGAACGTGGGCAACGCCCTCGGCGAGATCGGATCCGGAAATACGTACGAGATCGGCGTGCGCCTCGCGCTCCAGTACGAGCTCGGCGGCGCCCGCTCCGCCGCCGTCCGCGGCGCCGAGAAGCGCCGCAGCGCCGTCGTCGTCAGCGCAGCCGAGCGCGCCCACCGCATCCGCACCGAGGTGATGGTCGTTCACGACGCCGTCGTGGCCGCGCGCCAGCGCGTCGGCCTCGCACAGAAGGCCATCGCCCTCGCCAACGAGACCCTTGACGCCGAGCAGGCCAACTTCCTCGCCGGCCGCAGCACCACCTACTCCGTCCTTGATCGACAAGCCGAGGTCGTCGACAGCGAACGCGCCCTCGCCCGCGCCGTCGCTGATTACCATCAGACCGTCGCCCGCCTCGACACCCTCACCGGCGACCTCCTCGAGCACCATGGAGTCGAGCTCATCGCCCAGTGATCTCTCTCTGATTCCGGTACCAAATTCTGGTTCTCTGGTTCTCCGGGTTCCGGGTCTCTGGGTTCTGCGACTCTGGGTTCTGCGACTCTGGGTTCTGCGTCTCTGGGTTCCGGGTCTCTGGGTTCTGCGACTCTGGGTTCTACGTCTCTGGGTTCCGGGTCTCTGGTTCCGCCGCAGGGGCTGTGTGGCGGTGTGGTAAGGCGCGCCGACCCGTCAGGCATGCCTATCTCGCCCTGGCCGTCCTGCGCCTTGCCAAGGGCTGTGGTCAACCGCGCCGCTGGCGCGCATCGCGGCTGCCCTGGCTCGACGGGCGCGGTTGTCCATAGCCCGCCACCGTCCACAGCCCCTCTCTCTCTGTTCTGGTACCAAAAAAAAGGATCAGGGTCTCTGGGTTCTGGGTCTCTTGGTCAGTCGTAGGGGCTGTGCGGCGGTGTGGTAAGGCGCGCCGAATACACCCGGTATGCCTGTCTCGCTCTGGTCGTCCTGCGCCTTGCCAAGGGCTGTGGTCAAGCGCGCCGCTGGCGCGCATCGCGGCTGCCCTCGCTCGACGGGCGCGGTTGTCCATAGCCCGTCACCGTCCACAGCTCCGCCCACGCGCTCACATACACACTCTTTCACTCCCACCCCGTCGCCATGAATGCATATGTGAATGACATTCATATCGTATCTGATCTTGTCACCGCACTGCATGATTGCTAATCTATGCCGACAATCAATGGCCCCTTCGCGACACCAGCTTCGCCACGCATCGCGGCAGCTCACGCTCGACGACGCGCGAGCGCCCTCCGGCCGCGGCGGCTGGCGCCCCGGGGCTGGCCGGCCGCGCGGTCGCAAGACGGTGAGCCATGACGCCCGCGAGCCCTTCGCCGCGCGCCACCCGCTGCACATCACGCTACGTATCCGTCCCGGCGTGCAGAGCCTGCGCCGCGGCAAGGTGTGCGCCACCGTCCGCGCCGCGCTCACCGCGGGCGGGCACAAGGCCACGTTCCGCGTCGTCGAGTTCAACGTGCTGCGCAATCACCTGCACCTCCTCGTCGAGGCGGAGGGGCCCGCTGCCCTCGCTCGCGGCATGCAGGGCCTCGCCGTCCGGCTCGCGCGTCGGACGAACCGCCTCCTTGGCCGCACCGGCTCGCTGTTTGCCGCTCGCTATCACGCCCGCGCATTGCGTACACCGCGCGAGGCGCGCAACGCCCTCCGCTACGTCTTGCTCAACGCCCGCCACCACGCCGCCGAGCACGGCCGCCAGCTCGCCCGCGACTGGATCGATCCGTACTCCAGCGCGCCCTGGTTCGAGGGCTTTCGCATCTGCCCGCGCACGCGCGGGCAGATGTGCGGGCCCGACTGGCTCACCTACCTGCAGCGTCAGCCGCGCCCCACCGCCGCCCCGCGCACCTGGCTCTTGGCCACCGGCTGGCGCCGCCACGGCCTGCTCGTGCCCACCGAGGTCCCTGGCAGTCCACGACGACGCGGACGGGGTTGAACCCCGCGCTCACGGACACCCGCACTTCCGCCCGTGCCTTGGCAGCTAGCACGCACGCGAGCAGGGCTCACGGATCTCGGACGTCGAGTGAGATGCCGTCAAACCAGCCTCCGTGATCGAGCCAGCATGACGCTTCTCCATCCGGCGGCCAGAACACCACCCCGCGCGCGCCGCGCCGCTTGATCACGTCGCTCGTTGCAGTGCCCAGCTTGCCGGTCCGCACCTTGTTCGCGGCGTCCGCGGGCGCGCCCGCCGCGAGGGTCCAGGTGAGCTGCAGCGTCTTTCCCTGGCGGGTCAGCGAGACCTCTTGCACCGGCACCGAGAGCCGCAGGCTCGTGTGCATCGACGCTTGCTCTGCCTCCAGGTTCAGGCGGCCAAAGTCCTGGAGCTGATCAGCCAGCGCCACCATGTAGCTCACCGGGTCCCGATCCAGCGAAGGGCGAATGCGCATGGTGTGGCGCTCGCCGTCTGGGCTGGCATCGAACCAGCGCGCCAGCGGATCCGCACGCTCGTTGTGCGGGGGTTGCGCCTGGGCACCAGCGTGCGGGGGCGCCTGCAGGTGAAGCTCGAACGCCTTGTCGTAGTCATGCAAGGCCGCCGCCGCCGCCGCCCACTCGATGACGAAGGCCTCCAGCGGGGTGAGCCGCCACACCCGGTCTGCCTCGGCGCCGAACTGCAAGATGCGCAGGCCTGCCTGCAGCGAGTGGCTGGTGAGCACCATCTTCACGAAGGCGGCATCGCCTCGCTGGCTGTGCTTCGCGGGCTGATCCGCATCGCTGTCCAAGAACGGCGCCATCAGCAGGTGATCCTCGGCCAGGCCAAGCGCGCGCTGCGCCAGGTGCGCGCGCTCGTCGCCGGGCGGTCCAATGGGGTCGGTGATCGCCGCCGCCGGGGTCACGTACGTGCCCGCCATGATCGAGGGGTACGCCAGGTCGTGGAGCAGGCAGGCCAGGCGAGTGGCCTCCAGCACGGCCTGCCGCCAGAACGCCGGCTCGCGCAGCGCCTGCTCGTCGTTGCCCAGCCGCCGCGCCGCGCGTCGCAGCGCGTTGCTGCCAGCCTGCCGCGACGCCAGGCGTCCCGCGATGGCGTCGATGAGCCGGCCATCACAAAGGAGGCCTTGCTCTCGCCACAGCGTCAGCGCGATGGTGGCCACCTTCATCACGTGGGCCAGGTGGTCGCGATAGAAGCCCTTGAACGGGGTGGTGTACCAGAGCCACTCGAGCTGCACCGCGGAGTGCATGAGCTGGTCAGACGGCACCAGCGAGGTCGCCTCCAGGCAAGCGCGAAAGAGCTGCATGTGCGCGCGGGTGGCCAGCTCGTGCCGCAGCGGCAAGCGCTTGAGCATCCGCTTTGTTGCCTCGGCCGGGCTGCCGGCGGCGCAACCCTGCTGGGTGGCCCGCACGGTGCGCACGTCGCGCGCGGAGCTCTCCGCCCAGGGCGGGCGCGCTCCTGGCGTGTCCCACTTCGCCCACGGCGCAAACAGCAGGTGACGCTGCCGGTGAAACCAGGCGTTGTCCATCCGGAGGCTAGTCACCGAACACCGCCGTGCGCAGCGCGCTGAGCTGGCGCAGCTCCGCCAGCGGCAAGGCGTCGCTCTTCTCGTACGCCTTGCGCAGCGCCTCGCTGTACTCCAGCTCGTGGGCGCCGTTCACCCAGGGCGTGTCGAACTCGCTCTTTTTGCACGTGTGAGGCAGCTCGCGCCACTGGCTGCGCGCCCGGTTGACCAGGAACAACGAGGGGCCACGGAGCTCCTCTTTCAGGTGCCCCACGGTCGCGCTGGTCATCTTGAGGTCCACGCGATCGCTGGTGGTCACGAACAGCGCGCGTCGCACGCCCGGCGCCTCGCCGATGTCCTCCAGCGTGGCCGTCTGCAGCGCCGCCATGCCGGGGGAGTGATCCACGATGACCCCGCCCAGCTCACCCGCCACGTCGGCTGTGGCCTTTATGATCTTCTTGATCACCAGGCGGACCCAGCCTCCGGCGGTCTCATGGCCGACCAGCGCTTGCAGCACTCTGGGATCTACAAAGTTGGGTGCGGTGCTGTTGCCGTGGCTCGGGCAGTACAGCACCTGGCCGGCGAAGTTCTCCACTCTGGACACGTGGTGGTGCTTCGGATCCGCGTTGTGCTGGCTCGGCAGCCGGTACACCGGGATCCTGTCTCTAACCAGCGCGTCGTCCAGCGTCTCCGGCGGGTCGCAGATCAGGTGGGCCAGGTTGTGTACCTGGTTCCAATCGCCGTTGATGGCGGGCGCCAGCAGGTGCCCCAGACAGGTGCCGGTGAGGTCGGCGTCAACCAGCAGCACCGGCTTCTTGCTGTGCGCGGCCTGGGCGTGCGCCAGGGCAACGCTGACGGTGGTCTTGCCCACGCCGCCCTTCACGCTGAAGACATCTACCCGCGCTACGCCACCCAGAGTAGTCATGGTTCATCATCCTTGATTGTGAAGGTACCTTCGCAGGGAAGAGAGCAGCTCGCTGCGCCGCCGCAGCACCGACGGATCCGTGAACGGCAGGGGATCAAGCGCGGCCAGCACGCGCTGCGCCAGAAGCACCCGCACCGCGCCGCGCGCGCTGAACCAGCAAGCATCCAGCGCGGCCAGGAGCTGCAGCAGGTCCCCGGCATCCATCGCCGGCAGGTGGGGGGCCAGCGCGTCGAGCTGAGACCCCACCTCGTCTGGGGAGGTGGCGTCAACGGCGCCGGGTGTGCGCTCTCGCAGCGTTTCGATGAAGACGCGCAGCCGCACCTCGGGCTTGTGGGCCTGCGCAGGATCCGGCGTCGAAGGCGGCGCGGCCAGCTCAGGCGGCAGCGCCAGCGCATCGGGGTCCATTCCACTGCGGGCGGCCTCCAGCAGCGCGGCGGCGCGGCTCGATCCGGCTGGCAAGCGCGCGCGCAGCGCCTGCGCGAGCGCGGGTGGCAAGTGCTCGGACAGCGCCGCCACCGGGGGCACCAGCATCCACGGCTCCACCGCGGCGGAGCGAGCCATCCGAGACAGGAACGCGATCACCTCGTCGCGCTCGGCCTCGGCCAGATCCTGCCAGCGCCGGCGCAGGTCCGCAGCGAACAGGGCCGCAGGCGCGGGCGGCTCCGGCGGCGCCTTGCCATGCGCCAGCGCAAAACCGTAGAAGTAATTGCCGAGGAAGATCGGAGGCTGGTACAGCCGCGCCGCCGGCGAATCCAGCTCTTCCATCAGCACAGGGAGGAGCGTCTTCACGTCCTGGGCGTCCACGTCCACGCAGGACAGCAGCACGTACGTGGGTCGGTTGACGGTGACAAAGCGCGCCACGTGGTACGCGCGCAATACGTTGGCGGCCACGCGCACGTCGCGCTGGCGGGCCAGCTCGAAGGGGGGCATCTGCACGTGGACCCACAGCACGCGGCCGCGGTCGCCCAGGTCAACCTGATACAGGTGGCCAAAGCTTAGCCTTCGCTCGCCTGGGGCTGCGGGCTGCTCAGGGGCGGTCAGGCGCAGCAGCGCCCAGCGCAGCACTTGCTGGGCCAGCGCCCGGTCGTCGTCGGCGTGGATCGCACGCGGCGCGCGCACGAAGGACGGCAGCGCCTCGCTGGCCAGGGTGTACTCCCAGGCGGAGGCTTCACCCAGGGTGGCGGTCAGGGTGGAGTCCTGGAGTGCAGGGGCCTGGGATGCAGCAGGCGGGTGGTTGGCGAGGGCGCTGGCGGCGGCGGCGCGGACGTATGCTTCCGGGTCTTGGAGGAGGGGGATGAGGAGGGGAGCGTCCGGGTGGTTGGCGAGGGCGCTGGCGGCGGCGGCGCGGACGACTGCGCTCGGGTCCTGGAGGAGGGGGATGAGGAGGGGAGCGGCGTCCGGGTGGTTGGTGAGGGCGCTGGCGGCGGCGGCGCGGACGTATGCTTCCGGGTCTTGGAGGAGTGGGATGAGGAGGGGAACAGCGTCCGGGTGGTTGGCGAGGGCGCTGGCGGCGGCGGCGCGGACGAATGCTCGGGTCTTGGAGGAGGGGATGAGGAGGGGAGCGGCGTCCGGGTGGTTGGCGAGGGCGCTGGCGGCGGCGGCGCGGACGTCGTTGTCCCGGTCTTGGAGGAGGGGAGCGGCGTCCGGGTGGTTGGCGAGGGCGCTGGCGGCGGCGGCGCGGACGTATGCTTCCGGGTCTTGGAGGAGGGGGATGAGGAGGGGAGCGGCGTCCGGGTGGTTGGCGAGGGCGCTGGCGGCGGCGGCGCGGACGTCGTTGTCCCGGTCTTGGAGGAGCGGGATGAGGAGGGGAGCGGCGTCCGGGTGGTTGGCGAGGGCGCTGGCGGCGGCGGCGCGGACGTCGTTGTCCGGGTCTTGGAGGAGGGGGATGAGGAGGAGCGGCGTCCGGGTGGTTGGCGAGGGCGCTGGCGGCGGCGGCGCGGACGTCGTTGTCCCGGTCTTGGAGGAGGGGGATGAGGAGGAGCGGCGTCCGGGTGGTTGGCGAGGGCGCTGGCGGCGGCGGCGCGGACGTTCCATTGCGGGTCTTGGAGGAGGGGGATGAGGAGGGGAGCGGCGTCCGGGTGGTTGGCGAGGGCGCTGGCGGCGGCGGCGCGGACGAATGCGTTCGGGTCCTGGAGGGGGGGGATGAGGAGGGGAGCGGCGTCCGGGTGGTTGGCGAGGTGGCTGGCGGCGGGGGCGCGGACGAATGCGTTGGGGTCCTGGAGGAGGATGAGGAGGGAGCGGCGTCCGGGTGGTTGGCGAGGGCGCGGGCGGCGGCGGCGCGGACGTTCCCTTGCGGGTCTTGGGGGCGGGGGATGGGGAGGGGAGCGGCGTCCGGGTGGTTGGCGAGGGCGCTGGCGGCGGCGGCGCGGACGAATGCGTTCGGGTCCTGGAGGAGGGGGATGAGGAGGGGAGCGGCGTCCGGGTGGTTGGCGAGGGCGCTGGCGGCGGCGGCGCGGACGTATGCTTCCGGGTCTTGGAGGAGCGGGATGAGGAGGGGAGCGGCGTCCGGGTGGTTGGCGAGGGCGCTGGCGGCGGCGGCGCGGACGTCGTTGTCCGGGTCTTGGAGGAGGGGGATGAGGAGGGGAGCGGCGTCCGGGTGGTTGGCGAGGGCGCTGGCGGCGGCGGCGCGGACGTTCCATTGCGGGGCTTGGAAGAGCGGGATGAGGAGGGGAGCGGCGTCCGGGTGGTTGGTGAGGGCGCTGGCGGCGGCGGCGCGGACGTCGTTGTCCGGGTCTTGGAGGAGCGGGCGGAGGTGGGGAGCGCGGTGCGGGTGGTTGGCGAGGGCGCTGGCGGCGGCGGCGCGGACGAATGCGTCCGGGTCCTGGAGGAGCGGGATGAGGAGGGCGCGGCGTCCGGGTGGTTGGCGAGGGCGCTGGCGGCGGCGGCGCGGACGTATGCTTCCGGGGCTTGGAGGAGGGGGATGAGGAGGGGAGCGGCGTCCGGGTGGTTGGCGAGGGCGCGGGCGGCGGCGGCGCGGACGTCGTTGTCCGGGTCTTGGAGGAGCGAGATGAGGAGGGCGCGGCGTCCGTGTGGTTGGCGAGGGCGCTGGCGGCGGCGGCGCGGACGTTCCATTGCGGGTCTTGGAGGAGCGGGATGAGGAGGGAGCGGCGTCCGGGCGGTTGGCGAGGCGCGGGCGGCGGCGGCGCGGACGCTGTACGGGTCTCCGGTGCCGCGCAGCAACTCCAGCCGTTGCATCACAGGCAGCGCCGCATCTCGCTGCCCCAGCGCGGCCCACAGCCGTGCCGCGGCGTCTTCGTCGCTCGCCAGGCCCACTGGCAGCGGCCACCGCGCGCCGAGCCACCAGGCCAGCACGTGGGCCTCCACGCCCAGGGCGCCCACGCAGCCCTGCCATGTGGCCAGCGCGCGCCACGACTCGGCCGGCCACCAGCGCTGCGAGCCGCGGATCGCCCGCTCGGCCGCGGCGCCGATGCGCTGCTCGGCCTCGCCAAAACGCGCGCTGGCGAGCTGAAACACCGCTGCCAACGCGGCCGTCACGCGCGCGCCGTGCCGGCTCACCAGCAGGCGCGCGCCCTCGCCCCCATAGGCCAGCGCGCGCAGCACCAGATGCAGCCGCACGTGCTGCGGGTCGGTCACGGTCTCCTGCTCCGCCTCCGCCAGCGCGGCCAGCAGTGCTGTCTCACCGGCCACCTCATGGGCCAGCGCGTGAGCGATGACCAGCGCCTCGTGCGCCTCCGCCAGCAGCTCCGGGCGGCGCCGCGCGTGGGCCAGCTTGGCCAGCAGCGCCTCGGCGGAAGGAGCCTCTCGCATCAGCTCTTTCGCGGCCAGGTATTCGCCCAGGGTCAGGTGAGAGAAGCGCAGCAGCTCCCCCCCGGTGAATACCCCGGACTGCACCGCGACATCCCGCGCCGGCGGCGCGCCCAGCGCGCTGCGCGCGAGCTCGCGCCTGGGTTCGCCTGCGTCTGGCAGCAGCGCCTGCCGCGCGGCGTGCTGCAAGCACCGGCGAGCAGCCAGGACCATCTCATCCCCGCGCACGCCCACCCGCGGCGCGGCCAGGGCTAACAGGCGCGTGATGCTCTGCTCGTACAGCTCCAGCGTGTGCTCGGGCAGCTCGCGGCCCGCCGCCAGGTGGGTGGCGGCCAGGGCCAGCAGCACGGGGGTTCGCTGCCACAGCTCACCTCTGGGCAGGGCGCCCAGGCTTTCGAGCAGCTTGCCCTGCCATGGCGGCGCGCCGAAGTACTCGGACAGGAAGCGCCGCGTCCCGCCAGGGACCAGCCCGTGCAGCGTCACCCGCGGCAGCTGGATGAGGTGTGAGCGTCGCTCCACCAGCGGTCGAGAGGACAGGAGGATCCGGCAGCCCGGTGTCAGTTCGCCCATCCGCGTGGCCAGCGCGTTGTGGATGATCGAGGACGCCTCATCGAGCCCATCGAGCAGCAGCACGGCCTCGCCCTGGCGCAGCCGCGCGGTCAGCTCTTCTTTCGCGGGGCAGGGGATGGGGAATCTCGCGGTCTGCAAGGCCCGCGCGACCAGCGCCTCCGGGAGCGACGCACTGGAGTCCTGCAGCGTGGCCAGCTCCACCCACAGCGGCACGGGCCCGCCGCTGCCTACGTTGCGGGAGGCCAGCACTGCCTGCCAGCGCAGCAGCGTGGACTTGCCAGTGCCGGCGAGTCCCTCCAGGTACAGGCGCGGCGCGACGGTCAGCAAGCTCGCGGCGGTGAGCTTGCGCTCCGGAGCGACGCGGTGGCCGCGCTCCTCGTGCTCGCGCAGGCGCGCGTCCTGAGCCGCTCGCTCGGCTTCCAGCTCTACGGTCGTAGCGCCCGGCTGCCCCTCGGCATCGTTCGCTGACTTCGCTTCACGCCGAGCCAGAGCTTCGGCAGCGGGATCTCGTTGCAGCTCCAGCTCAACGAAGACATCTTCCAGCGGCCGGTACCGCAGCTCGCCCAGCAGGCGCACCTGCCCGGCCACTACCCGCAGAGCGCGCAGGTAATCGGCCACGGTGGCATCTGTCAGCGCGTCTTCGAACGGCGCGGTGGCCGGCTGGAAGCGCAGGCCCAGCCCGCCCAGCCAGCGAGGTGGTGTCACCGAGGACAGCACGCCGGGGGCGCCGCTGGCCAGCCGCTCTAGCCACGGCCGCGCCAGCGCCACGTGATCTTCGGCGAAGCCGGCGAGGGTGATGCCATCGCCCGCGGCCTTGAGCAGCCGCTCTCCCAGCGCCGGTAGCGCGGCTTGCAGCGCCTGCAGCTGGGCGGCGGTGGCGGCGGCCAGGGCCGCGCTGGCCGCCGCCGGGACGGTGGCGGTGCTCAGCAGCGTGGACACTTCTGCCGGCAGCCCCTCCGCCGCGAAGCCAAACACCGCCAGGGTGTCTGGCGCGGTCGCCGCGAACCCGGGCGCCAGCGCCTGCTCCGCGTCGCGGAAGCCCACGCTCGCCCAGCGCTCGAAGGCGCGCCACGGGCTGAGGTCCACGATCACGTCGTGGCGCACGATGGCGGCGACCTGCGCGCGGCCAAAGGCGTCGTCGCTGTCGAGCTTGCCGCGGATCGCCTCCAGCAACGCTTCTGGCTTGCGCGCGGCCAGCGCCACCAGCTCCTTGCGCAGCTCCTTGCGGACGCCAAACCAGGGACCAGCCAGCAGCACCCGCGGCCGCAGCGGGCGCGCCTGGGGCCCGGACAGCGTGGCGTTCGCGTCGACTCCCGCGCCAGCCGCGGAGGTCGTGCTGCTCCTGGCCGCGGCGCCGCTGGAGTCCCCCGCGGTGGTCGGCGAAGAGCCCGACGACGCGGGCGATGACGACGACGAGGGCTCCGCGCTCGGCCCTGACGGGGCGCCACTCCCGGACGGCTTGCCCGGCGCGGTGGCGAGGAACTGCAGGACCGCCGGCAGCGCGCTGTGGTCGCTGCCCTTGCCGTACTCGATGGGCTCCACCGCCAGCTCGCGCAGGCGCAGCGTGGTAGCTCGATCGAAGCCCGCGCCCAGCAGCACGTGGCGCGGCGCGCCGATGGCGCCAGCGCTGAAGATCTCTGCCCACTCCTCGAGCACGGCCAGCAGGTCCGGATCCGAGAGCGAGTGGCCGACGAAGAGGAACGTGCGCTGCGCCGCCAGCGCCTCCATGCCGCGACGGAAGGCCGGTAGGTACTGCGTCTGGCGGTACGCGCGCTGCGACAGCACGCAGGTCTCTGGCCGGTCTGCATCTCCGTGCAGCATCAGCACCAGCGGCGGCGATCCGGGCGCGATGTCCGCGAACGCGCCTCGGTCTCCGGGGATGTACACCCGCGGCGTGCCGCGCTCCGGCGTGGCCACCGCGTTCTTGAGCCACGGGTCGTAGTTGGTGGTGGCGAAGTGATCGGTGGGCAGCTCTGCCACCAACCGGTACACCTCGGGCGCAGCCTTTCGCGGGCGCTGAAACTCGCGCTGGATGTGCTGCGCCAGGCCGCCTTGGCCCACTTTGATGTCGTACTCGAGAAGCGACGCCACCTCCAGGTAGCGCCGCTGGTTGAGCAGCTCCAGCAGCTCTTCCCGATCTTCTGCGCGCGCCTCTTCAATGAGCCGCTTGAGCAGCCCGCTCCATCCGATCAAGCCCTTCTCCCGTTGCCCCGGCGGCCCCAGCGAGAGCCCGCTGCCCACCACCGGGAACACCGTGCTGCGAGCGCGATGGATCAAGTCTCGCAGGGGAGTGAGGCGCCGCACCAGCTCGTCAGGAAGCTCCACCATCAACCGCGGCGAGCGTACCAGCGAAGCGCGGCCGGCAGGCGCTCCCGCCAGGATTTTCTTCTCGCGCCACGCCTTTGCCTCGCGAGCGCTTCGTGATGGATCCCTCCAGGGGCTGTGCGGCGGTGTGGTAAGGCGCGCCGACCCACCAGGCATGCCTGTCTCACCCTGGCCGTCCTGCGCCTTGCCAAGGGCTGTGGTCAACCGCGCCGCTGGCGCGCATCGCGGCTGCCCTGGCTCGACGGGCGCGGTTGTCCATAGCCCGTCACCGTCCACAGCCCCTCTCTCTCTGTTCTGGTACCAAAAAATAGATCAGGGTCTCTGGGTTCCGGGTCTCTGGGTCAGTCGTAGGGGCTGTGCGGCGGTGTGGTAAGGCGCGCCGAATACACCCGGTATGCCTGTCTCGCTCTGGTCGTCCTGCGCCTTGCCAAGGGCTGTGGTCAACCGCGCCGCTGGCGTGCATCGCGGCTGCCCTGGCTCGACGGGCGCGGTTGTCCATAGCCCGCCACCGTCCACAGCCCCGCCCACACCGCTCACAGCCACACTCCCTCACTCCAAACCCCGGCGCCATGAATGCATATGTGAATGACATTCATATCGTATCTGATCTTGTCACCGCACTGCATGATTGCTAATCTCTGCCGGTAATCAATGCCCCCTTCGCGAAACCAGCGCAGCCGCGCATCGCGGCAGCTCACGCTCGACGACGCGCGTAAGCCCTCCGGCCGCGGCGGCTGGCGCCCCGGCGCTGGCCGGCCGCGTGGTCGCAAGACGGTGAGCCATGACGCCCGCGAGCGCTTCGCCGCGCGCCACCCGCTGCACGTCACCTTGCGCATCAAGGCCGGCGTGCAGAGCCTGCGCCGCGGCAAGGTGTGCGCCACCGTCCGCGCCGCGCTCACCGCGGGCGGCCACAAGGTCACGTTCCGCGTCGTCGAGTTCAACGTGCTGCGCAATCACCTGCACCTCCTCGTCGAGGCGGAGGGGCCCGAGGCGCTCGCTCGCGGCATGCAGGGACTCGCCGTCCGGCTCGCGCGCCGGATCAATCGGCTCCTTGGCCGCACCGGCTCGCTGTTTGCCGCTCGCTATCACGCCCGCGCCCTGCGCACCCCGCGCGAGGTGCGCAACGCCCTCCGCTACGTCCTGCTCAACGCCCGCCACCACGCCGCCGAGCACGGCCGCCAGCTCGCCCGCGACTGGATCGATCCGTACTCCAGCGCGCCCTGGTTCGAGGGCTTTCACACCAGCCCGCGCACGCGCGGGCTGGTGTGTCAGGGCAAAGGGCACCAGTGTGCCCCGCGCCCGCGCGGGCTGGTGGGTTTGAGTCCGGAGCGAGAGTGTCCATTGCTCTCGCTCAAGCACAACTGTTCACACTCCTCATCACCCGACTGGCTCACCTACCTGCAGCGCCAGCCGCGCCCCACCGCCGCCCCGCGCACCTGGCTCTTGGCCACCGGCTGGCGCCGCCACGGCCTGATCCGTCCTGCTGAAGTCCCCGGCAGGGCAGGCTGACCGCTCCGAAGACGTCGTCTCGTCGTCGTCCGGCGCCGTCTCGGCGCCGTCGTTCCCGCTCGCCCCAGGGCTCGTCGCTACTGCCGGACACCCAGGCGCGTCAGCACCTGCGCGATGGCCACCGCGCGCTCGTCCTCGACCGGCGACGCCGCGCCCATGTGGACGCGGGCGCTCGACAGGTCGCCGCCGAGCGCTCGCTCCATGCGCGCGCGCACCTGGTGCGGCAGCGGCTGGCCGGCGCCATCGGGCGCCGTGGAGTGCGCCTGCGCCGCGCTGCGGCCAACTGGCGGCGTGAACAGCCGCGGCCGCACCGCCTCGTCTAGCCAGCCGGTGGTGCCGGCACGGAGCCGCCGCGCCGGCCGGCCGTCGCGCTGCGGACACATGACGTGCGCCGACGCACTTGGGGCGTCCGACGCGCACGCGCCTGCCGGCTCGACACGGTCGTCGACACCGGCGCCATCACCGGCGCCATCACCGGCATCTTCCTCGATGTTTTCCTCGGGCCCCTCGGCGCTGCCGAGCGAGAAGAACGTGGTCGTGTCCAAAGAAGGCTCGTTCATGGGAAAAGGTGACGAGGCACGCAGGCTTTGGCAGCGCGTCATGCGGCAGCCACGTTCCCCGGGCCCCAACCCCTTCGCGGCTCGTCTCCGTCACCTTATGACCGCGGCGCCCCCAGGTCGATTACGGACCATTACAGCGCCGCCGCCGGCCGGTCGCCCTCAGCAGAATTACGCAGCAACGTCAGCGGGATAGCGGCGCGACCCGCCGCCCGTAGGCCTCACTCGCCCCGCTGTCTCGCCGCAGCAGCAGCAGCAGCCTTCGCCGCCAGCTTCGCGGCCTTCGCCGCCACCACGGTCGGCACGTCGGCCGCTTCGGCGCGCTCGGCCAAGGCCGCGTCCACGCGCTGGCGCGCGGTGGGGATCACCGTCTCCTCGGTGGGGCGAGCGGAGAAGTACACCTCCTCGACGAAGTCGGTGAGGGTGGCCAGGGCGGGGCTCGGGCGCGAACCGCGGACGTGATCCACGATCTGCCGCGGCGACCACACGCCCCAGAGCTTGGGATCTGGCAGCACCGGCATGGCGGCGCGCTGATAGAGCAGGAACACCTTCTCGCGCACGGGGACCAGATCCACGCGCACGCCGCGCAGCTCGCCGCGGTGAGGCACCGTGATGGGGAAGCGCTCGGTGAGATGCGACAGCGCCGTCACCTCCACCGCCCACTCGCCGGCGCCAAGCTCCTCGAGCGCGAAGGTGCCGTCGTCGCCAGCCTCGGTGCGTCGTCCGTGGCCGCGGTCGCCCGCAGCCGCTTGTCCGACCTCCGCGCCGGTCGCTGATTCCGCTGATTCCGCTGACTCTGCTGATTCCGCCGCCGCCGCCGCCATCCCCTCGTGCCCCTGGCCGGCGCGCCGCACCACGACGATCGCGCCAGGCACCGGGCGGCCACGCACCGTGTCGCGCACCACGCCAGAGAAGCCGGTGTCGCTGGCGCGGCGCAGGGTGGACACCAGGCTCGGCCGCGCGACGACCAGGCCGCCACGCTGTGGCTCGGTGGCCGCCGTCGCTTGCTGTGCCGGCGGCGCGGTCCTGGCAAACCGGAGCCACGGCTTGGCGCGCGCGGCGAAGAACGCGCCAGCGGCGAGCCCCGTCGCCAAGAAGGCGATCACCGTGTACCTGATCGGCACCGGCTGCGGCGGGGACACCTTCACCATCACCGGCTTGGAGCGGCTGGATTGCACCGAGCCGCCGGGCTCGGCCAGCGTCTGCAGGCTGAGCTGGCCCGCCCCCAGGATCTCGCCCTCGACCCGGAAGCGATACTTGCCGCTGGCGTCCGTCACCCCTTGCCCGAGCCGTCGATCGCCGGACACCAGGGTCACCGCGGTGGCGGCCAAGCCCGTCCCGTCCTCATCTGCCACCTGGCCGCTGGCGGTCACCGTGTCTTCAAAGGCGATGTCCAGGTCCGAGAGCTCGAGCGACGTCACGCTTGCGGAGGTCAGCTCATACGTCCCGGTGGCGCTGGCCGGCTGGCGGAGTGAATCTCCGGCGAAGTCCGCGCGAAAGCGACGAGTCCCAGCGCCGCCTAGCTGCTTGCGGGTGACCCGCAGCGGGGTGTCCGTCATGGTCTCGCCGACCGGCGATAGCTGGTCCTTGCCCACCCGATCGGCTGACAGCCGGATGGGCACCGAGATCGCCGCGCCATCGCTCGTGGCATGCACCTCGATCTCCACGCCGGTGGCGGTGGGCTGCGCGACGAGCGACAGCTCGACGGGCGCCAGCGTCGGGTTCACTTGTTCGCGCAAGTCAGCGGAATCAAGGAGTTCATCTCCTGGAAACGACAGCTCCACCGTCTCCGTTTGCGTCGGGTCTGGCGGCGGCGCCGCGGGCACGCTGGCGGTGAACCGGCCGTCGGCGTCCGTCAACACCTGGCGAGAGTCCCCGGCGATCTTCAGCTCCACCTGGTGACCCGGCAGCCCTTGCAGGCTGGCGACGTCAAACAGGCGTCCGGTCACCCGCAGCGAATCCCCTTCACGCCGCACGCCATCGAGCTGCAGCTTGGCGCGTGAGCGGATCTCCACCACCGGGGCTGCGACCGCCGCGTTCGGCGAGAGGGCCAGCACCAGCGCGATGCCGGTCGCGACCACGGAAAGCCAGAGGCGCACGCCGAGCCCGATCATTTGCTGGGTAGGTGATACCACGCCAAAAATCGCGCCGCTCGCCGCCGAGCCTCGCCGGCGCTGCAATCCTTCCGAATTTCAGGGGATTGCCTCCGTTGCCTCGACCATGAGGGCCGACCTGCGTCATGGAGGCGCCGCCGGGGGCGGTCGCGGGCTGGGTCAAATGTCATAGGGGAGATCGACTCTGCGCGGGTCGGCGAGATCTGCCGGCGGCTGCAAAAAGACCAATTGCCCCTTGCGGGGCGAGGGAAACCCAACGCGGATGCGCATCAAGCGGGTCGAAATCATTGGCTTCAAGTCGTTCTGTGACCGCGCGGTCATCCAGATCGACAGCCCGATCACCTCGATCGTCGGGCCCAACGGCTGTGGCAAGTCCAACATCGTCGACGCCATCCGCTGGTGCATGGGCGAGCAATCGGCCAAGCACCTGCGCGGCAAGGCGATGGAGGACGTGATCTTCGCGGGCTCGGAGACCCGCGGTCCTGCGCCCATGGCAGAGGTCTCGCTGACCTTTGACGACGTGGGCTTCTCTCGTGAAACCCTGGAGATGGCGCAGAAGTCCGACGAGGCCGAGGCGGAGCGTGCGCTGGCCTCGATTGGCGCGCTTGGCGCGTCGGCCGGAGACCCTGCAGGAGACCCGATCGGAGACCAGGCCGGAGACCCGATCGGAGATCCGTTCGCGGCTGCTCAGGGCCCCGAGGGCCCCGAGAGCTCCGAGAGCCCCGAACACCATGACGGCGCTGCCTTCGTCGACGGCGCGCCGGGCTCGGAGCCCCAGACCGGCGTCGCAGATGGAGCGCTTCACACGGCCCAGGCCGACGCGCCCTTCGAGCCGCAGGGCGTGTGGCGCGACGCGGACGGCAACCCCATCGCCTCGCCGACCGAGGAGGTCGCCGAGCTGCTGGCGGACAAGCCGCCGATGCTCAACTTCGCGGACTACACCGAGGTCACCCTGACCCGGCGCCTGTACCGCGACGGCACCTCGCAGTACTTCATCAACAAGACGCCGTGCCGGCTCCGCGATATCACCGACTTCTTCCTGGGCACCGGCGTGGGCACCAAGGCCTACGCCATCATCGAGCAGGGGCGCATCGGCCAGATCGTCTCGTCGCGCCCAGTAGACCGCCGGCTCATCATCGAAGAGGCCGCGGGCATCACCAAGTTCAAGACCAAGAAGAAGGCCGCCGAGCGCAAGCTCGAGCAGACGCGCCAGAACCTGCTGCGGGTCTCGGACATCGTCGCGGAGCTCGACAAGCGCATGGGCACGCTGCGCCGCCAAGCGCAGAAGGCCGAGCGCTACCGCAAGTACAAGGCCGAGCTGCGCGACATCGAGCTGTGGCGCGCGAGCCATCGCTTCCTGGAGCTGCGCGCGGAGTACCAGCTCACCGCCGGCGAGTCCGCGCGCCTCGGCGAAGAGCTGGCCTCGGCGCGCGCGTCGTGGGCGGAGCAAGACGCGCACGTGGTGGCCGAGCGCTCGGAGCTGGCGGTGGAAGAGCGGCGGCTGTCGGCGGCGCAAGACTCGCTGTACGAGCTGGACAACCGCATCCGCTTGACCGAGAGCAAGCTCGGCTTCGAGCGCCGTGAGGCCGAAGAGCTGGTGGGCAAGGTGGCCAGCGCCACCACCGAGATCGCCGAGCGCATCGCGCTGCGCGATCGCGCGGCCCAGGAGCTTGCCGCCGAGGAGTCGAACCTCGCGGCGCTCTCGGATGAGGTCGCCCACGGCAGCGAGCTGGTGAGCGGCCGTGAGGCCGAGCACGCGGCCTGTCGCGCGGAGGTCGCCGCGCTGCAGCAGCGGCTAGACAGCGCGCGCAGCGAGCTGGGGCGGCACCGCACCACGGTCGCCACCGCGGAGGCTGAGCTGGCGGCCATGGTCCGTCGGCGCGACGAGGCCAAGGCGCGGCATGTCCGGCTCACCCAGGAGCGCGAGCTGCACCACGAGCGGCTGCAGGCCGCGGACCGAGACGCCAAGCGGGTCGACGGCCTGCTGGCAGATCTGCGTCAGACCCGGCTCGACCTGGGCAGCCAGGCCGAGTCGTTCGACGCGCGGCGCGAGCTGCTCGCCGAGGACGTCTCTCGCGGCGAGGCCGAGGTGGAGACCTTGCGCACCGAGCTGCATCGCCGCAGCTCGCGCCTGACCTCCCTGCGGGAGATCCAGGAGCGCTACGAAGGCTTCGCCCGCGGCACGCGCGCGGTCATGCAGCGCGCCTCCAGCGACGACAAGATCCTGGGCCTGGTCGCCGATGTGATCCGCGCGCCGGAGTCGCTCGAGGTCGCGGTGGAGGCTGCGCTGGGCGACCGGCTAGGCGGCGTGCTGGTGACGGACTCTGGCGCCGGCCGCGACGCCATCTCGTACCTCAAGGAGACCGGCGGCGGCCGCTCGGCGTTCGTGTCGGTGGCGGCGCCGTCGCTGGCGGCGCGGGGGCCGAGCCCGCCGGGCCCGGCGAGGCGGCGAACACGCCTTGGTCGTTCGGCACGCTCGACGCTCAGGTCGGGCGCGGCGGGATCGTGGTGGAAGATCGCACCGGGCTGACGGCCGCCTCGGCCGCCATCGGCGGCGAGGGCGTGCTCGGCCGCATGGTCGATCTGGTGGAGCTCGATGCGCAGTACCCCGGGGTCGGGCAGCGGCTGCTCGCGGACTTCGTGGTCGTGGACTCGCTCGACCATGCGATGGCGCTGGCCGACCAGGGGGTGGCCGAGACGCTGGTCACGCTCGACGGCGACATCGTGGACGGCGGCGTGGTCGCCGGTGGCTCGCGGGACGCGCAGGGCTCCGGCGTGCTGGCGCAGAAGCGCGAGATCCGAGATCTCGAGGAGATCGCGGAGAACCTGCAGCGGGATCTGACCGAGGCCACGGCCCGGCTGGTCACCGCGCGCGCGGATCTCAAGGCCGTGACCAAGGCCATCGAAGGGCTGCGCGGCCAGGTTCACCAGGGCGACCTGGAGATCATGGGCCACGAGAAGGACAGCACCAGGCTGCGCCAGGAGCTCGAGCGCGCGCGAGAGCGGCTGACCCAGCTCGGCGGTGAGCTGATGGAGCTGGAGGGCCGGATGTCCGGCCTGGAGACCGAAGATCAGGGCATCCACGCGCGGCGCGAGCTCGCCGCTGCCGCGGTGGTGGAGCTGGAGGCAAGTCAGCTCGAGTTCATCGGCGCGCTGACAGAGGAGCGCGAGCGCCTGGAGACGCTGGCCACCGCGTTGACCGAGGCCCGGGTGCGCGCGGCGCAGCTCGGCGAGAAGCGCGCCTCGCTGGTGGCGGCCACGCTGCGGCTGGCGGCGGCGCGCGGCGAGCACGAGGCGCGGATGGCGCGGCTCGGGGCAGAGGTGGAGGAGTCGCAGACGCGCATCGCGGCGCTGCACGCGGACACCGAGCGGCTCGCCGGTGAGCTGGAGACCGCGCGTCAGGAGCGCCTGGTGGCGGCGCAGTCCATCGCCGAAGGTCGCTCCGAGTACGACCGCCGCGGTCAGGCGCTGGCCGAGGTGGAGCTGTCGGTTCGCTCGCTGCGCTCCCAGGCCGACCGGCTGGCGCAGGAGCTGGCCGCGGTGGAGCTGCGGCGCAACCAGGTGACGATGAACCAGCAGGTGCTGGACAACGGCATCTACGACCGCTACCAGCTCGAGCTGTGCAAGGTCGTGGTGGACTACCACCAGCGGCCGATGGTGAGCGAGGCCGAAGAGCAGCGGCAGACCGAGCTGCGCGATCTGATCGAGCGGATGGGCACCGACATCAACCTGACCGCCATCGAGGAGTACGCGGAGGTCTCGTCACGCTTCGACTTCCTCAGCGCGCAGCGCGCGGATCTCGACCGCGCGGTGGATCAGCTCCAGAAGGCGATCGACAAGATCAACAAGACCTCTCGCAAGCTGTTCAAGGACACCTTCGCCGCGGTCAACGCCACCTTCAAAGAGGTGTTCCCCCGGCTGTTCCGCGGCGGCCAAGCCGCGCTCTCGCTCACCGGCGGCGACGAGGTCGACCTGCTGGAGGCCGGCATCGAGATCATGGCGCAGCCGCCGGGCAAGAAGAACAGCACCGTGGAGCAGCTCTCCGGCGGTGAGAAGGCGCTGACCGCGGTGGCGCTGGTGTTCTCCATCTTCCTCATCAAGCCGTCGCCGTTCTGCATCCTGGACGAGGTGGACGCGCCGCTCGATGAGGCCAACGTCGACCGGTACAACGAGCTGGTGCGCGAGATGACGGATCGCTCGCAGTTCATCGTGATCACGCACAACAAGCGCACGATGGAGTCGGCGGACAACCTCTATGGCGTGACCATGCAGGAGCCAGGCGTGTCCAAGCTGGTGACGGTGAACCTGTCGCGGCTGGGCAAGGGGCAGGCGGCGTGATCCTCGCTGCCCGCTCTTGGCGCCGCGCGGCGCGGGCCCGGGGCGCTTCACGCTGCGCGCGCGGCCACTAGGCGGCCGTGGGCGACCAACCCGACCAACGCGACCAACAACGCGAAGGGGGCGAACGACGCGAAGCGGTCGGAGCGCCGCCTGGCGCCGTGGTGTGGCTCGATGGTCGGCTGCGCGATCCGGCGACCGCCGCGGTCTCGGTGTTCGACCGCGGGGTGCTGTACGGAGACGGCGTGTTCACGGTGCTGCGCGGGTACGGCTCGGCTGTGGCATCCGGCTCGGCATCTAGCTCGGCTGTCGCGGTTGGCTCGTCTGGCTCGTCTGGCTCGTCTGGCTCGTCTGGCTCGTCTGGCTCGGCAGTCGCTGCTGGCTGCCGTGCGGTGGACCTGGACTGGCACCTCGATCAGCTCCTGGCCGACGCGGAGCTCTGCGCGATCCGGGCGCCCGCGCGCGAGGCGCTGTTGCGCGCGGTCGCGGAGGTGCTGGCCGCCTCGGCGGCCGGGATGGTTCGCCTGCGGGTGGTGCTCACCGGCGGCCCGGGCGCGCTGTCCCTGCGCTGGGACGCGCGCGCGCCCGGCAGCGTGCTCGTGATCGGCGAGCCCGCGGCGCCGCCGCGTTCGCAGATCCGCGCGGTCGTGCTGGAGGAGCCGAGGCTCACGCTTTCGTCGACGTGGGCGCCCAAGTCGCTGTCTTATCAGGCCGCGCTGTGGGCGCGCGAGCTGGCGCTGCGCTCCGGCGCGGACGAAGGGTTACGCATGTTCGCGGACGACACGGTAGGGGAGGGGGCGGCGTGCAACTTGTTCTGGGTGCGCGCGGGCCAGGTGGGGACGCCGCCGGCCTTGGGCGTGCGGCCCGGGGTGACCCGGCGCAGGGTGCTGGAGCTGTGTACGCGGCTTGGCCTGCCGACGGAGCAGCGCCCCATCTCACGCGGCGAGCTCCTGCTCGCGGACGAGCTGTTTGTGACCAGCTCCATTGGCGGCGTGGTCCCCGTCGTCGGGCTCGACGGGACCGCGCGCCAGCCGGGGCCCATCACGGCCCAGCTCCGGGACCGCTACGAGGTGTTTGCCGAGGCGTTCGCCGACACCTTCACCGACGCCTCGGGCACCGCCTGAAGGGCTGACGCGCCGCGGGCCGCCGCGGGCCGCCGCTGCCGCCGCCGGCGCCGCTGCCCACTCGCTGCCGCCGAGGCCGCCGCCGGCGCTCGGGCGACGGGCGACGGGCGACACCGGTGTTTTTTCGCATGCCGCACCCCACGTGCAGAAGCGAGGCAATAACTCCCGCCGCGGAAAGCGAGATCCACCTGGGTGGCGCACACCGGCCGCGGGCGCTCAGACGCTGCTATACTGCGCGCTTGCCATGGCCAAAGATGCACGACAGCTTCGTGAGGAAGCCGCCGAGGCGGTCGCGGCCGGGAAATCCAAGCGCGCGCTCGAGTGCTACCTGGAGCTAGAGCGGCAGGAGCCGGCGGACGCGCAGTGGCCCAAGCGGGTGGCCGAGACCTACCGGCGGCTGGGGAAGAACCGGGACGCGGTCGCTGCCTTCGAGCGCGCGGCCGAGCGCTATGCGCAGAACGGCTTCCTCGTGCAGGCGATCGCGGTGTGCAAGCTGATCTTGCAGATCGACCCAAGCCACATCCAGACCCAGCAACGGCTCGCGGCGATCAACGCCGCGCAGGGCGCGGGCCCCACGCGCATCGGTTCACTATCGGACAACCACCCGTCGCTGCATGAGAACCCGGCGGTGGCGCTGCTCCGCAGCCGCGCCGCCTCGGGATCCCAGCCGCCCCAGGACATCGAGCCCGCGCCGCCGCCTGACCGCAGCAAGCCGCCGTCGCGGCCGCCGGTGGTGTCCTTTGTAAGCGCGCCGACGGCCACGCCTTGGCCCACCAGCGTCGCCGCGGGCAGGGGCCCGGGCGCGGAGTCGCTGCCGCGCCCCGGGGTGGTCACCCCGGCGAACCACGGCCAGAGCCAGCCGATCTTTGTCCCCCCAGGCTTGGGCCTCGACTCGGTGGATCTGGGCTCGGTGATGGCCGGCGCGCACCAGCAGCGCGACGACGGCAGCCAGCCCGGCATCGTCATCATCCCCATCGACGATGAGATCTCCTCGGTGGAGATCATCTTCGACGAGGCCTCGGCGCGCGCCGAGGCGCCCCACCTGGCGCCCGCCTCCGAGCCGGCCTCCGAGGACGACATCCCGCTGGCGGCGCCGCGCAGGGTGGGGGCGGCGGCGCGGATGGCGCTGGCCGCCACGCCGCTGTTCGCCGGCCTCAGCGAGCGGCAGCTCGAGGCGCTCATCGGCCGCATCGATCTGATGACGCTGGCGCCTGGGCAGGTGTTGTTCCGCGAGGGCGAGCACGGCGACTCGCTGTACGTCATCGCCGAGGGCGAGGTGGTGGTGCAGGCCGCGGGGCCGCCGCGAGTTCCGCCTGCGGTGCTCAAGGCCGGCGCGTTCTTTGGCGAGGTCACGCTCATCACGGATCATCCGCGCATGGTCACGGTGACCGCGCAGACGATGGTGGAGGCGCTGCGCATCGACCGCGACGCCATCGCCTTCGTGGTGGCGCGGCATCCGGAGATGGTCTCGGCGCTGCTGCGGTTCGTGCGCGATCGGCTCGTCGAGCGCTGGATGCGCACGAGCCCGCTGTGTCGGCCGTTCGCCGAGCAGGAGGCGCGTGAGTTCGTCGGCCGGTTTCGCTTCCTCGAGATCGAGGCCGGCTCGGTGCTGATGGCGCCGGGCGAGTTCGCGGACGGGCTCTACATCGTGCTGGCCGGGCAGTTCGTGGTGCGGCGCGACGAGCAGGACGCCGCGGTGCTGGGCCCAGGCGAGCTCATCGGCGAGACGGTGCTCATGACCGGCGCGCCGCTGCAGAGCATGGTGGTGGCGCGCACCAAGTGCTTGTCGCTCTGGCTCCCGGTGGAGGACTTCCACGAGGTCATCCTCATCCACCCCCACGTGCTCGAGTATGTCGGCGAGCAGGCGGAGCGGCGACGCCTGCAGATCATGTGACCAACGACGGGGCGGCTACTTCCGGGGCTCGACGCGCAGCGTGTCGCCGCCGGCCGCGGACCCAGCCTTGCCCTCGCTCTTGCCGCCCGGCTTCGCCGCCTCGGTCCCCGCCTCGGTCCCCAGCGTGCCGGCCAGCGGATTCCAGCCAAACGTGGTGGCCACGAGCGCGCCGCCCAGCAGCAGGTAGATGAGGCCGATGAGAAAATGGGTCCGACCGGCGAGCGCGAACAGCCCTTTGCGTTGACGCGCGCGCTGTTCTTCCGCCGGGCTGCGGAAGGCCAGCCGCATGCGATACAAGCCAAAGACGATGACGAGGCCCGCGACGCCGAGGGTGAGCCACATGGGGATGCGCATGGCACCGCGCATATAGCAGGTCCGCCCGCCAGATCCGTTCGGAATTTCGCAGGTTGTTGCGCCGCCCGCGCGGCGACCGGTCACCGGGCAGCCAAACCCTGCGAGCCGGCCGGGTTGACATTGTGCGCGGATGGGGCAAAAGTGCGCCGCGAGCACTCCGGCCGATGCCTACACCCCATCCAAAGTATAGGAATTCCGCGGCGTTCTATGACGTCGACGGTACGCTCATCCGCGTCAACATCGTCCACGCCTTCAGCTACTACGCCTCCCGGCACGCATCCCTGGCGACGAGCGCGCTGCGGACCTTGCGCACGGCGGCGTCCGTGCCGGTGTTCTGGGCCGCCGACAAGCTCTCGCGCAAGTGGTTCAACGAGATCTTCTACCAGTCCTACGCGGGTGCCTCCGAGGACCGGCTGGTGATGCTCGCGGACGAGCTGTTCGAGGACGTCATCAAGCCCAACATCTACCCGCGCGCGCCCGAGCTGATCGCAGACTCGCGCCGCGCCGGGTGCCGTCAGGTGCTCCTGTCCGGCGCGCTGGACTTCACCATGCGGCCGCTGGCCAAGTACCTCGGGGTCGACGACCTGATCGCCAACTCGCTCGAGTTCCAGGACGGCTACGCCACCGGCAAGCTCAAGAAGCCGTTCGTCGCCGGCGCCACCAAGGCCGATATCATGCGCGGCTACGCCAGGCAGCACGGCATCGATCTCTCCGAGTCCTGGGCCTACAGCGACAGCTTCTCGGACTTCCCCATGCTGGCCGTGGTGGGGCACCCGACCGCCTGCAACCCGGACTTTCGGCTCCTGCGAGTCGCCCGCAGCTACGACTGGCCGGTGCTGGATCTCGACGAAGATCCCGAGCGCGCCGTCAGCCGGCGACCGCGCGGGCTGCGCCGAGTGCGGAGGACCCCCGAGTAGCCTCGTTGTTTCGAGCTTGCGCCCGGCTGGGCGCACCTTGGCCGCGCGTCCCAAGCGCCGCCCGGGGGCCCAGCCTCCCTGACCCTCGACGATCACGAAAGACCGCATGCGCGCCATCCGACCAAAGACTCGAGCCTCCCACCGCGAGCACGTCGTCACCATCGATAGCGACTCGGCGCCGCGGATCATGTTCAGCGGCGAGCGCTTCCTCCTCGAGGACCTGCCCATCGGCACCCGGGTGATCTACCCGCGGCGGCCGATGACCCAGGTGGCCAACCCGCGGGCCGCCATCCGCTACGCGCTGAGCCACCCCGATGGCATGGAGCCGCTGCACGCGCTGCTCTCGCCCGGGATGAAGGTCACCATCGCGGTCGACGACATCTCCATGCCGCTGCCCATCATGCGGACGCCGGACGTGCGTCAGCTCGTGCTGGAGGCCGTGTGCGAGATGCTCGCCGACCACGGCGTGGACGACGTCCACATCATCATCGCGCTGGGCCTGCACCGGCGCATGCATGACTGGGAGATCAAGCGCATGGTCGGGCCCAAGGTCTGGGCCGACTACTGGCCGGATCGTCTCTACAACCACGACGCCTGCGATCCCGACGGCATGGTGGTGATGGGCAAGACGCCGCACGGCGAGCTGGTGGAGCTCAATCGCCGCGCCGCCGACAGCGATCTCTGCATCTACGTCAACCTCAACTTCGTGCCGATGAACGGCGGCCACAAGTCGATGGCGGTGGGCCTGTGCGGCTACGAGAGCCTCAAGTCCCATCACACGCCCAAGGGCATCGTGGCGTCGGACTCGTTCATGGATCCGCCCAACAGCTTCTTGACGCACTCGTTCGTGCGGCAGGGGCGGCTGGTCGAGAAGCACGTCAAGGTGTTTCACATCGAGACGGTGCTCAACAACCGCATCTACGATGGCCCGCTGTCGTTCCTCATGAAGAACGAAGACAACTTCACCGAGACCGACCGGCTGAAGTTCTCGGCCATGAAGTGGGCGCTCGACAAGATGCCGTTCGCGGCGCGGCGCGAGCTGCTCATGCGCACGCCGGCGGGCTACGAGCTCATCGGCTGCTGGGCCGGGGCCTGCGAGCCGGTCCACGAGAAGGTCATCGCCAAGAGCTCCGAGCAGTACTGCGTGGAGGTCGAGGGGCAGGCCGACATCCTGATCTGCGGGATCCCCTTTGTCTCGCCGTACAACGTCAACAGCAAGGCGCTCAACCCGCTGCTCGTGCAGGTGATGGCGCTCGGCTACTTCTATCACATGTACCGGGGTAAATCGCTCCTGCGCGATGGCGGCGTCCTCATCATCACGCACCCGTGTTCTGACCGCTTCGATCCGGTCCATCACCCGAGCTACATCGAGTTCTTCAACCGCATCCTCACCGAGACCACGGACTCCTACACCCTGGAGAAGAAGTACCAGGACGAGTTCGCCTACAACCCGAGCTACGTCGAGATGTACCGTCGGGGCAACGCCTATCACGGCGCGCATCCGTTCTACATGTGGTACTGGGGCCAGCGCGGACGCGAGAAGGTCAGCCGGGTGATCGTGGTGGGCGCCGACAACGTGACGGTGCCGTCGATCATGGGCTGGGAGACCGCCGGCTCGATGGCCGAGGCGGTGGCCATGGCGCGCGGCACCATGGGGCGCAGCGCGCAGATCACGATGTTGCATCAGCCGCCGATCGTCATGGCTGACGTGAAGTGAGCTCCGGCGCTGTCTCTCGGCACCATGGCAGTCCTCGACGACGTAGCAGCAGGTAGCAAGATCATGAGCCACGCGACTCCGCCAACGAACGGCCCCTCGAGCGAAGGCCACTCGGGCAACGGCCACCCGGGACAGCTCCGGCTCTCCGGCGCCCTGGGGTACTCCGCGCACGCGGAGGCGCACTGGGGCAAGAGCGCCACCACGCCGGCCTGGCCCGGCGCCCGCATCACCGCGCTGCCGGCGCTGCGCCGCCCGGTCGGCGAGCCGCTCGACGTGGGCGCGACCTTCGCCGGCAAGAACATCCTCCTGGTTGGCACCACCGGCTTCGTCGGCAAGGTGGCGCTGTCGATGCTGCTCCACCGCTATCCGCAGGTGGGGCGGGTGTACTGCCTGGTGCGGCCTGGCGCGGGCAACACCGCCGATGAGCGCTTCTACCGCAAGGTCGCGGTGTCCGAGGCGTTCGACCCGCTGCGCGAGGTTCACGGCGCGGGCTTCGAGGCGTTCCTGCGCTCGAAGATCGTCGCCATCGCCGGCGACATCGGGCGCCCGCTGTGCAACTTCGGCGACGAGCAGTTCGCGGAGTTCGAGGCCGCTGGCGGCATCCACGTCCTGGTCAACAGCGCCGGGCTGGTCTCGTTCATGCCGTCCCTGGAGAGCGCGCTGCGCATCAACGCCAACGGCGCCAAGAACGTGCTGGACGCTGCGCGGCGCATGGGCGCGCGGCTCGTGCATGTCTCCACCTGCTACGTCGCCGGGCGGCGCGACGGCGAGATCTGGGAAGACGAGCCGGTGGTCGGCTACTTCCCGCGCAAGGATGAGCTGCGCGACCGCGACTTCGAGCCGGCCGCCGAGATCGCCGACTGTCAGCGCATCATCGATCAGGCGCGCGAGCGCGGAAACGATCGCGCGCACATCTCGCTGTTTCGCGACAAGGCCGCGGCCTCGCTCCGCGATCAGCGCCGCGACCCGGACGACGAGGACGATCTCAAGCTGGCGGTGGCGCGCGAGCGCAAGCTGTGGATGAACGAGGTCCTGACCAAGCTGGGCATGGAGCGCTCGGAGCACTGGGGCTGGACCAACACGTACACCTACACCAAGAGCCTGGGCGAGCAGATCATCCTGGCGGACAAGTCCGTCATCTCCACCATCGTTCGGCCTGCGGTGGTGGAGAGCGCGGTGCGCTTCCCGTTCCCCGGCTGGAACGAGGGCTTCAACACCACCGCGCCGCTGGTCTACCTGGTGCTCAAGGGGCACCGCAACGTGCCGGTGGGCGAGGACACCGCGCTCGACTGCATCCCGGTGGACTTCATCGCCGCGGGCATGTGGCTCGCCGCAGCGGCGCTGCTGCGCGGCGAGCATGAGCCGGTGTACCAGCTCGGCGCGTCGGACTCCAACCGGGTCACCTCGCGGCGCCTCACCGAGATGACCGGCCTGGCGGTGCGGCGGCACTATCGCGAGAAGGCCGACCGCGGCGAGGACAAGCTGCGGTCGCGCTTGCGCGCGCGGCTGGAGGGCCTGCCGGTGACGCAGCAGCGCTTCGAGCGCTTCAGCGCGCCGCTGGTCAAGCGCGTGGCCGACGGGCTCAGCACCGCCATCGATGACCACCTGCCGCGCTGGGGCGCGCCGCGCCTGGAGGCGCTGGCCGAGCGCGCCAAGGACGAGCTGGCGAAGATCAGCCGCTTCACCGGCCAGGTGATCGACCTGATCGACCTGTTTCGGCCCTTCAACCAGGACCACGACATCGCCTTTCGCTGCGACAACATCCGCTCGCTGTGGGCGCGCTGCACGCCAGCGGATCAAGATCATCTGCTGTGGGCGCCGCACCTGCTCGACTGGCGCCACTACTGGATCGACGTTCACTTCAACGGGCTGCGCAAGTGGACCTTCGACAAGCTCGACGAGGAGTTCGGGGACAAGCCGCGCAGCGTCTATACCCACAAGGAGCTGCTGGATCTGTTCTGGTCCGCCACCAAGCTGCATCGCCATCGCACCGCGCTGCGGCTCTTGCCCAAGCCTGGTGACGACGAGCGCGAGCCCATCGCCTATACCTACGGCCGCATGGGCGAGCTGGCGTTCCGCGGCGCCGCCACGCTGCGCCGGTTGCCGGTCGGCGCTGGCGACGCGGTGATGCTGATGTCGGAGAACCGGCCGGAGTGGGGCATCTCGTACTTCGCGACGTTGCTGGCGACCGCGACGTCGGTCCCGCTGGACTCGCAGCTCACCATGGCGGAGGTGGTGAACCTGGCGCGGGTGAGCCGCGCCAAGGTGCTGGTGGTCAGCCAGAAGGTCGCCACCCGCCTGTGCGCCGACACCAACCTGCTCCTGCCGGTGGCCGAGCGCGGCCCCGATCCGGTCCACCACCACGCGCCCGAAGAGGACGACCCGGCGCTGACGCAGGCGCGGAGCCCGGCGCACCACGCGCTGGAGGAGCACCTGGCCAAGGCGCTCGGGGTCGCGCCCAAGGTGCTGGCGTTCGCCGAGCTCTTGGACGAGAGCGGCGGGCCGCTCGACATGACCTTGCCGGCGATCAAGGGCGACTCGGTGGCGTCCATCCTGTTCACCTCGGGCACGACCGGCGTGCCCAAGGGCGTGGTGCTGACGCACAAGAACTTCACGGCGATGGTGTCCAAGCTGTCGTCGATGTTCATGATGTACAAGCACGACCGCCTGCTGAGCGTGTTGCCGCTGCATCACACCTTCGAGTTCTCCGCCGGGTTCTTGATGCCGCTCCTGCACGGCTCGTGCATCACCTACCTCGAGGAGGTGGAGTCCGAGGCGCTGGCCGAGGCGCTGGAGCACGAGGGCATCACCAGCATGGTCGGCGTGCCCGCGCTGTGGCAGCTCCTCGAGCGCAAGATCTCCAAGCGCTTCTCCGACGCTGGCGTGCTGGCCGAGCGCGCGTTCGAGTCCATCATCGAGCTCAACCGCTCGCTGCGCGACAAGCTGCCGTGGGACATGGGCACCGGCAAGCTCCTGTTCTTCCCGGTCCATCGCAAGCTGGGCGGCCGGATGCGGCTGCTCATCTCCGGCGGCTCGGCGCTGCCCCCGGAGACCATGAAGGCGTTCCGCGGGCTCGGCTTTGACCTGTACGAGGGCTACGGCATGACCGAGGCCGCGCCGGTCATCACCGTCAACCGGCCTGGCGACAAGGCCATCCCGGGTTCGGTGGGGCGGCCGCTGCCGGGCATCGACGTGCGCATCGACCAACCAGACGCCGCCGGCGTCGGCGAAGTCCTGGCCAAGGGCCCCAATGTGATGGTGGGGTACTTCGAGAACCCGGAGGCCACCGCGGCGACCTTGGCCGACGGCTGGCTGCACACCGGGGACCTGGGCCGGCTGGACGCCGACGGCAACCTGTACATCGTCGGCCGCAAGAAGGAGATGATCCTCGGCCCGTCCGGCGAGAACGTCTATCCCGACGAGCTCGAGGAGGCCTACAAGGACTCGCCCTGCATCAAGGAGCTGTCCGTGGTGGGCCTGCCCGCCGAGGACGGTCACGAGACCGTGGCGGCGCTGGTGGTGCCGGACTACGACCAGGAGGGCCTCTCGCGCGAGGCCGTGCGCGAGGCGATCCGCGAGCACCTGCGCAAGGTGGCCAAGGGGCTGCCGCAGCACAAGCGGCTCAAGGTAGTGCATCTGTGGGACCACGACCTGCCCAAGACGTCCACGCGCAAGGTCAAGCGCCGCGAGGTGGTGGCCGAGCTGGCGCGCCTGGAGCGCGCGGCCAAGGGCGGCGCCGAGCTGCGCAAGGCCACCGGCGGCAGCGAGAGCCAGGTGGCGTCGTCCACCGGCTGGGTGCTCGACCTCATCGCGGACGTCAGCCAGAAGAAGCGCGGTCAGATGAACAGCGACACCACGATGGCGGAGCTGGGGTTTGACTCGCTGATGTTCAGCGAGCTGGTGGTGGCGCTGGAGGGCGCCGGGGTGGAGCTGCCCGATCCCAGCGAGCTGACCGGGCTCGAGAGGGTCGGGGAGGTGGAGCGGCTCCTCGCCCGGCTGGGCAACAAGCGCAAGGCGGAGAAGCCCAAGCGCGACCGCCTGCGCCGCGAGAAGGAGGCCAAGGAGGCCGACAAGCGGGACGACGACATCGACGTGCCGGCGCCGCTGGTGCGGGCCGGGCGCGCCGCCCTGCGCTACGGCATGCACTCGCTCTACGAGCGGATCTTGTCCACCAGGATTCACGGCGCCGCCCACGTGCCGCCCTTTGGCGGGTACATCGTGGCGGCCAACCACGCCAGCCACCTGGACACCGGCCTGGTGAAGTACGCGCTGGGCGAGCAGGGCGACGCGCTGGTGGCGCTGGCCGCCCGCGACTACTTCTTCGAAGATCCGGTGCGCCGCGCCTACTTCGAGAACTTCACCAACCTGGTGCCCATGGAGCGGCACGGATCGTTGCGGGAGTCGCTGCGGCTGGCCGGCGAGGTCATCCAGCAGGGCTACGTGCTGCTGATCTTCCCCGAGGGCACGCGCTCGCCCACCGGCGTGCTGGCGGACTTCAAGCCGTCCCTTGGCTACCTGGCGCTGACCAACCGCTGCGGCATCTTGCCGATGTACCTGGCGGGCACCTACGAGGCGATGCCCAAGGGCCGCTACCTGCCGCGCCGCGGCGACCGGGTGGCGGCGCACGTTGGTCCGTTCATGACCTACGAGCAGGTCGTCGCCATCGCCGGCAAGCGATCTCGCAGCGAGCAGTACCGCGCCATCACGCACGAGGTAGAGAGCGTGGTTCGCCGGATGGCGCCGCCGGATCAGGCGTGGACGCTCGGCGAGTCCGGGATCACGCCGCTGTCCGAGGTGCAGACGAAGGCCGCGCCCGGCGGCGATGCCCGCGATGGCCACGGCGACGGGCACGGCGACGGGCACGGCGACGGCCACGGCACTGGACAGGAGGATGCGCGATGACGACAGTCCTGGTCACCGGAGCCACGGGGTTCCTTGGCGAGCACCTGTGCCGCGTGCTGACCGAGCGCGGCCTCACGGTGCGCGGGCTGGCGCGCTCGCGCTCGGCGGTGCTGTCGGAGCTCGGCGTGGAGATGCTGCGCGGCGATGTGCAGGCGGGGCCTGAGCTTGGCCAGGCGCTGGTGGGCGTGAGCGCGGTGTTCCATCTCGCCGGCGCGGTGTCGCGCGATCCTGGGGATGCCCAGCGCCTGATGCGGCTCCACGTGGACGGCACTCGCCGCGTGCTCACCGAGATGCACCGCGCCGGCTGTGCTCGCATGGTGCTGGCCTCCACCTCTGGCACCATCGGCGTGTCCAAGGACGAGGTCATCCTCGATGAGACCGCCGCGTACGCCGAGCAGATCGTCGCCGGCTGGCCGTACTACGCCTCGAAGATCTACCAGGAACGCCTGGCCTTCGATCTCGGCTCGCGGCTCGGGCTCGAGGTCACCGCGGTCAACCCCAGCCTGCTGCTGGGCGCCGGCGATCGTCGGCTGTCGTCGACCGGCGACGTGCGCAAGTTCCTCAAGGGCCAGGTGCCGGTGGTGCCGCAGGGCGGGGTCAACTTCGTGGATGCCCGCGACGTCGCGGTGGCCACCGCCAACGCGCTGGAGCGCGGCCGACCGGGGCACCGCTACCTGCTGGGCGGACCGAACTGGACCATGAAGGAGTTCTTCGCCCGCCTGGGGCGGGTGGCCGGCGTGGCGCCGCCGCGGCTGCGGATGCCCTCCAAGCTGATGCGCTGGAGCGCCCAGGTGGTGGAAGAGCTCTACCGCCACCGCGGCAAGGAGCCGCCGGTGGACCTCATCTCCGTCGAGATGGCCGAGCACTACTGGTGGATCGACTCGTCGAAGGCCGAGGCCGAGCTGGACTTCGTCGCCCGCGATCCGATCCTGACGCTCCACGATACCGTGCAGTATCTCCGGCAAGGCGTCGACGACGATCTGTGAGCCACGGCGCTGCCGGCGCGCCTCGCGTCTCGCGCCTCACGGCCATGTCGCCGCGACTGTCTGCGCAGAAAACGTACGCCAAAGGGCTGCTCTGGCCGCCGAGGTGCGAGCGGGCGATGGTGGCAGGATCTGGCCCGCCAGGATCTCACGGGCCTGTGGGGTGCGCGCCCTTGACAGCGACGGCATCCCTGGTCACGCTGGCGGGAACGTGGCACCGAGGCTCTTCAAGATCGTGATCTGTCGGGGGCCGGAGTGCGGCGATCGAGGGTCTGGTCTTCTCGCGCCGGTGTTTCAAGCCGTGATGGAGCAGCGCCATTGCCAGAACGCGACGCTCGAGTGGCAGAGCTGCTTTGGCCGGTGCTCGCAGGGACCCAACGTGCTGGTCCGCGAGATCGTCGAAAAATCCGCGCTTCCGCGTCTGGGCACCGGGTTTGCTACCGTTCCGGGCGCTCGTGGTGTCACGGCCTTGTATAATGGCGTGGACGCTGACAAGGCTGAACGCATCGTCATCGAGCACATCCTCGGTGGCCGAATCGTTCGCGAGTACATTGAGCCCCCAGCCACCGTTGTGCCAATCACCGGAGAACTGCCATGAAAGGTTCCCTTTTGCTCGTGCTCGCCGCTGGCACGGTGTCCGCCTGCAAAGGCGACGTCCAGGTGCGCCCCGACCCCAAGGTGGTCGAGGACCTGCAGGCCTGTCAGGTGCGGGAGGAGCAGCAGAAGAAGCTGATCGCCACCTACGAGGCGGAGATCCGCAAGAACGGCGAGGGCTCGGCAGCGGGAGAAGTGGTCGTTCGTTTCGAGAACGACGTGCTCACCATCAAGCCAGGCGGCCCCGGCGGCATCACGCCCATCGATCCGAAGGTCGCTGAGGCGCAGTCCAAGCACTTCGTGGACGTGGTCACCAAGTCGCGTGGTGCCATCCAGAAGTGCTACGAGCAGGCGCTCAAGAAGGACTCCGGCCTGGCCTCCAGCACCATCACGCTCAACATCTCCGCCACGTTCTCGGCCGCGGGGCAGTTCCAGAGCCTTGGCTTCTCTCGCTCCCTGGGCGAGTCCTTTGATGCCTGCGTCCGAGCCGTGGCCGCCAAGTGGCAGATCCCGGCGACCGCACGCGCGATGACGTTCAAGGCGCCGGTGTCGTTGACGCCGAGCTGAGCTGGCCTGAACTGGCTGGCCTGACGTCCGGCGGGCTGCCATCGTCAATGCACCACGTGCCCGCTACGGTGGGACTCGTGATGACCTGCCGCCGAGGCGGGCTGGCTGCGTGGCCGCGCGCCATCGACGCGCTCGTCGCGGCGAGTTCGCGATGAGCTCGCGCCGAACTCGCGATGAACTCGCCCTGGGGAGGGGCGATGGCTACCGCGTGCGCTTGGCCTTCATCGGCAGCATCACGGACAGGCCCACGCCCATGAACAGGTGGTTCAGGAAGCGGCTGTCGTCGTCGTTCACGAAGCGGTTGGCGTCGTAGTCGGCGCCAGAGGGGTTGTCGTTGAAGGCGTAGTCGCGGACGGTCAAGTCGAGCGCGAGGAAGTCGTTGAGAAAGACGTGAATGCCGGCGCCGAGGTACGCCCCGACGCGCCCACCGCTGTTGAGCGGCGGGTCGTTGTTGGGGTTGAAGTCCGGCGGCAGGGTCTCCCCCGCGTTGTTCGGATCCGGGCGCGGCTGGCCGGGCGCCGTGTCGTTGCAGATCGAGGCTGGGCAGTCTGATTGGAGCTGCGCGAACGAAACGCCGGCCTGAAAGTAGAAGTCGAAGTTGACGAACGCCGAATCAAACGCGGCGAGCTTGCCGTACCAGGGGGTGAGCGAGACGTAGGCCGCGCCGTGTAGCGGCATCTTGTTGAGGTGCGCCTGAAACTGCCCCTTGGACGGCTCGAGCGAGTCGACCTGGGCCATGTCCGGAAGCGTGGGGACGATCTTGTCGACGAGCCCGGTGTTGATGGCGCCGGCGTACACGCCCAGCGCGCCCACCGACAGCTTGTCGCCGAGGTGATACTCCAGCTTGAGCCCAACGCCGACGAAGTGCCGAAAGTCGGCGTTGACGGTGGACTCGAACAAGGGGGTCGCCTCGAAGCGCTTGGCCACCAGCAACTTGCGGTGCCGTACCGCTGGCTGGGTGTGAAGGTCGTTGCGACGCCGTTCCTCGGCCTGGCGGGGCCCTGTCTCGGGGCCCGCCTTGTCAGCCTCCTGAGCTGCCGCTTCTCCTGTGTGGACCAGCAATCCCGCGGCGCTTACGGCACCGACCAACATCATCGACTGGACTAGGTTGCGCATGAGTTGTGCCTCGGGGTGCCTAGCGGAAGGTGGTGTACTCGAACGACATCGGCAGCCAGATGCTGACGCCGAGCTGGAACATCACGTTGTTGATGAACGCGCTGTCAGCGTTGCTCTTGGCCTGATCGGCGGTGGCGTTCATGGCGGCAGAGCGATCAGTGGGCTCGAACTTGTCGATGAAGACGTAGTCGCGGAAGCCCATGGTGACGGTGAGAAACTTGCTCAGGAAAAAGCGCATGCTCACGCCCACGTTGGGCTGGATGAGGAAGTTGTCGAAGCCCGGATAGGTCCGGTCGCGTGGGATGACCGAGCTCTGGGCGGCGCCGATGCCGGCGGTGAAGAACACCTCCCAGGTAAGCAGGTGCTTGTCGAGGACGGCGAACTTGCCGTAGACGGGGACGTAGTGGAAGTTGAGCGCGCCGGACCAGTTGTACTCGTTGACGGTGGGCAGGCGGCGGGCCTGGCGACCGACGAGATCGAAGGGCTCGCGAAACTGGTGCGTGTAGAGCTGGCCCTCGACACCCACCGCGAGGACGTCGGTCAGGTAGTAGTTGGCCTGCAACCCAAGCGTGTTGTGGCGCACCATGTTGTCGTTCATCGTCGTGGCGAAGAACGGCGACAGCTCGACGCGGCGCACCTTGAGAAAGGGCTTGCGGATGACGACCAGGATGTCCTTCCAGGAGATCGGCGTCCGCGTCACGGGGCCGGCCTTCATCGTCGGGCCGCCGAGGTCGTTGCCCTGCTGATCCAGCTCGAGGTTGCCCTCCACTGGCTTGTCTTCTTCCAGCTCGATCTCACCATCACCTTCCCCGGCGGGCTTGTCCGGGGTGGCGGTGTCCTCGAGCTCGATCTCGTCCTCGGCGCCTTTGGCAGGAGCGGCCTTCGCGCCGCCCTTCTGCGCCAGGGCCAGGCTCGCTGAGCCGCATAGGCAAGCAAGGGACGCGATGACCAGTGTCGTACGCACGTTGGGACGCATGGAGATGGTCTCCCGGGTAGCTCGCGACGGCCCTGTAACCGAAAAACGGTTATGAATCATATGGTTGCACCATATAGTGAGGGCCGTTGGACTATATCACTACCGTTTTTCAAAGCTCAAGGCGGCAAAGGCGCAAAGGAAACTTCCACGTAAGACACGCGATGTTGCCGAGCATTGCGCCTCGGTGGCAGGTTTCGTCGTGGTTCTCCGCTTGCTCCTGGCGGAGCTCTCAGCGGGCCACATCTCCGTACAGCGCGTCCACGAACCCACGCGCATCAAAGGGGCGCAGGTCATCGATCTTCTCGCCCACGCCGATATAGCGCACGGGGACCTGTAGCTCGTCGCAGATGCCCAGCACCACGCCGCCCTTGGCCGACCCATCGAGCTTGGTGAGGACGATCCCCGTGATCTCCATGTCGGCCTTGAAGGTCTTGGCCTGCGCGATGGCGTTCTGTCCGGTGGTGGCGTCGAGCACCATCCACGTCTCGTGGGGGCAGCCGGGCATGGCCTTGTCGGCGACGCGGCGGACCTTCTTGAGCTCGTCCATGAGGCCGGCGTTGGAGTGCAGGCGCCCGGCGGTGTCGCAGATGACGATATCGAAGTCCTCCTCGATGCCGCGCTTGATGGCGTCGAAGATCACCGCCGAGGGATCGCCGTTGGGCTTGCCCTTGACCACCGGGACCTCGGCGCGGCGTCCCCACTCCTCGAGCTGCTCGGTGGCCGCCGCGCGGAAGGTGTCGCCAGCGGCCAAGAGCACGCGCTTGCCGCTGCGCGCGTACTTGTCGGCGAGCTTGCCGATGGTGGTGGTCTTGCCAACCCCATTTACCCCCAGGACCAGGATCACGAACGGGTGCTTGCGCTCCAGATCGAGCGCAGGCGCGTCGACGGCGACGATCTTGGCCGAGGCTTCGCGAATGGCCGCCCAGACCTTGTCGGAGTCGGTGAGGTCATCCTTGGACAGCGCCGCCTTGACGGACTGGAAGATGTTGTCGGCGGCGCGCGGACCGATGTCGGCGGTGAACAGCACCTCCTCGAGCTCGGAGAGGATGCTGGCGTCGATCTTCTTCTTGCCAAAGAGCCGCCCCAGCTTGGCGACGAAGCCGCCGCGCGTCTTCTCGAGGCCTGCGCGGTAGGCCTTGGTGTCCTCGCTGTCGCTGGCCCTGGCGTCGCGGGGCTCGCTGGCGTCGCTGGCGTCGCTGGTGTCGCTCTCGTCGCTCGCGTCGCTGGCCTGCGCCGCGTCCGCGCCAGCCGGCGCGCCGGCCTCCGGCTTGGGGCGACGACGGCGCTGGCGCTCGGGCGCGGCTTGCTCCATGCCAAGGCGATCCCGGACGCTCTGCGGCGTGTTGCGCCGACTGCTGTCTGATGCGCGGCGCAAGAGCCAGAGGACCAGAAGGATGACGCCTAGCGCGATGCCCAGGATAGCAAGCTCGGTGACCATGGCGGCGGCGTTATACACCATCGCGAAGGGCCTAGCCCGGCCGGCTCGCGGCTTGCGGGTCGCGGCTCGCAGGCCGGCACAGCCCGGGCCGGCCGCGGGGGGCCCCAGCAGGTCAGACGTCGCAGAGCAGGAACTTGAGGTACCTGCCCTCGGCGAAGCCGGGCAGGAGCGGGTGGTCGGAGGCGGCCCCCGCGCTCACCCGCACCTGCAGCGCCGCGGTCTCCCGGGCCGTGGGCGCCGCCGTGGCCTGCGCCAGGACCCCGAGCAGATCTGGCTCCGTGATGTGGCTCGAGCACGAGGCCAGGGCGAAGCGCCCACCGGGCTCGACCACGGCCAGGCACGCCGTCACCAGCTTTGCGTAGCCGCGCAGCGCGGCGGGCTTGCTGCGCTCGCTCGGGGCGAAGCTCGGCGGATCGGCGATGACCAGGTCCCAGCGCCGGCCGCGGGCCGCGGCCTGGGCCAGGAAGTCAAAGGCATCGGCGCAGACCGGCTCGTGCCCCTCGGCAGGCAAGCCGGTGCGCCGCACGTTGTCGACCAGGGACTCGATGGCGCGGGGCGCGCTATCGACGGAGGTGACCCGGGCGGCGCCGCCAAGGCTGGCCTTGAGCGAGAACCCGCCGCTGTACGAGAACAGGTTGAGCACCGTGCTGCCGGCGGCATGCGCGGCGATGGTCCGGCGGTTGTCGCGCTGGTCCAGGAAGAAGCCGGTCTTCTGGCCGCTGACCACGTCCACCGCGAAGCGCGCCTGATCTTCGCCGATCTCGATGAGCGGCGGCGGCGCGTCGCCGAGGGCGTAGGGCGTGGCGCCGCGGCGATCCCCTTTGACCCAGGCCCGGTCCACCACGACGCCGCCGTCGCGAAGCCCTTCGAGCACCGCGGGCAAGAGCGGCGCCCACAGCGCGGCGGCGGCGCGGCCGTCGAAGAGCACCACGGCGGTGCCTGCGTACACGTCCACCACCAGCCCCGGGCAGCCATCCGCCTCGCCATGCAGCGCGCGGATCCCATCGCAGCCCACCAGCAGCGGATCGCGGGCCCGACGGTCCGCCGCGCGACGGGCGACCGCGTGCGCCCACCTGGCGTCGAGGGCCGCGTCCTGCGCGCGGGTCAGGACGCGCGCGCGGATGGGCGAGTCTGGATCGACGAACGCCACGGCGAGGAAGCCGCGTTCATCCTCGATCTGCGCCAGGCTGCCTGGCGCCAGGCGCGCCGAGCTTGGCGGCAGGGCGCGATCGAAGATCCAAGGATGGCCCTGCGCGATGGCGTCGCCAAGGGGCTTGGTCAGGCGCAGCGCCGGCCGCGCCACGGGGCGAGTCACCGTGCGAGCTTGGCGTTCAAGAGCACGTAGCGGTGGCCAAAGCTGTTCTCCACCTGCACGGCGCCGATGTTGTCCACCAGCCACATGCGGTTGGTCATGCCTTCCTTGAAGCCATAAGGCTCGGCGCCCGGGGCCGCGCCGTCCACGAACACCCGACCGGTGACCACGATGGCCAGCGGCTCGGCGTTGAAGATGCCCGACGGGGTGGTGACCTGCTGGCGCTCCTCAGGAACGAACTCCCGCTCCATCTCGAGCCGGCCGCTGCCGCCGACGCCAACCCGCTTCCAGGTCACCGTGACGTCTTCGCGCCACTTGAGATCTGGCAGCGTCCCTCGCAGGAGGTTCCAGGTGGTGCCCTTGCGCTCGACGCCCGTCATCTCCAGGCCCCAGTATCCGCCGGGCTCACCGGCGAAAAAGAAGCTCTCGAGAGCGATGTCGAACTTGGTGGGCCCGCACGTGATGGTGGTGGTCAGCGTGCGCGGCGGCTCTTCCAGCTTGAGGAAGGACTGCTCCTCGAGCGTGACGGTGGCGACGCCCGCGGTGGTGACGTAGTCCTTGACGGAGATCACGACCTTCTTGGGCTGGTTCGGGAGCTGGGCCGCTTCCTTGAGGTCGATGGCGCGCGAGCCGGGCGCCTCGATGTACGTCCACTGGTTGCCGGGCGCCAGCGGCAGCATGCGGGCCGCGCAGCCGCTCTTCTTGGTGGCGGCAAAGCGAGTGATGGGGTTGGCCGCCGGGGCAGGAGGCGCGGCCGGGGCAGGAGCTGCTCCCGGTGCTGCGCCGGCTGCAGGCGCAGCCGGTGCTGCAGGCGCAGCGGGGGACGCCGGGGCGGCCCTGGTCGGCGCCGGCTTGGCGGCAGGCGACTCCGGCGCGGGCTTGGCCTCTGGCTTTGCCTCGGGCTTGGCCTCTGGTTTGGCTTCTGGCTTTGCCTCGGGCTTGGCCTCTGGCGCCGCCACCGGCGCAGGGGCCGGCGCAGGAGCCGGCGTCGGCGCAGGCGGAGCCGGAGGAGGAGTGGGCTCGGTCTGAGCCCGCGCTACGACGAAGGGGGCTGCCGCGGCCAGGAGGGTGGCGGCCAGAAACATGGAGCGCATCGCCCCTGTTCATACTGGACGCCGACCACACAGTAAAGCGAACTGTGCGGTGGCTTCCTGCCCGGAGTTGATGGAGTGAGGCGAACCGACCGCGGTTGCGACGATCCGCGGCGTCCGCGACGTGCTCCGCAGCCGCCGAGGTGGCCGGTCCGTGGCCTGCGCCGGCCTGTGGTCTGTCCGTGGCCTGTCCGTGGCCGGTCCGCGGCCTGCGCCGCTGTCCGTGGCCTGCGCCGGCCTGTGGCCTGTCCGTGGCCTGCGCCGGCCTGTGGCCTGCGCCCGGTCCGCGCCCGCGTCAATCCAAGTCGGGCCGATGGCGCCGTTAGGAGCGCCACCCAGCCAGCCCGGCCCGCCTCCTGGCGCTGGCGTCCGATGTCCAGCCGGCCGCCGGGCGGCTACTCTGGCTTGTCGCGCTTGCCGCCGTAGACGCAGCCGGTCGCGTCTCGTGCGTTTCCGCACATGCTGGCGATCATCGTCCGAAAGCGCGGGTCCGCTCGCATGTCGTTGAAGTCCGGATCGACGTTCTTGCCGACGCGGCCCAGCAGCCGGTTGATGGACGCGGCGACCTCGTCGCGCCGACTGTGGTGCTCCTGCATCGCGAACAACCGCTCCAGCAAGTTCAGCGAGCACTGCACCCGGCCGATCCTGGCGTAGGCCGCGGCGAGGTTGTAGGTGGCGGTGACGTTGTAGGGGTCGGCCAGCAGGGCAGTGATGAACAAGTTCACTGCCTTGGTGATCGCGTCTTCGCGCAGCGTGCGATCCCCTTCTTTCTGCGCGAGCTGCATCGCAGCGAGCCCCTCTTTGGCCAGGTCAGCCGCTTCGTCGGGCGAGCGCTCGTCGAAGGACATCGCCGGCTCCTCACGGTTGTGATCCGTGGGGTCGCAATCGGTGCGGTTGTCTTCCTTGCTGATGACGGTTGGCGCCGCGTCCGGCTTGGGGCGCAGCGGAGGAGGAGGGGGCGTCAGGGTGCCGCCGCAGCTCAGCAGCAAGCCAGACAGCAGAAGAGCCGCCAGGCTGGTACGAACTCCAGCCTGGTAGCGAGGAAGCGGGCGAGAGGTCATGGAACCGAACTCCTCGAGGTGTCCGCTCAACGGCCCGCCGCGGACATGGCGTCTTTGCGATAGCCCGAGAACCACTTGGGGTTGTCTGACACCCGGTCGAGCGCCGCCTTGGCGTCGCGGGCAAAGTCATACGAGACCGCGGTCTCCAGGGCAGAGAGGCGCTTGAGCAGCGCCAGCGCGCAGCCCTTGCGCAGGGCGCGGTCATAGGCGCGCGCGAGCTGCAACGTGGCGTTGGCGTTGTAGGGATCGACCTTGAGCGCGGTCTTCGCGGCGGAGATCGCGCCCTCCACCGCGGCGACCTGCGCGCGGGGATCGTCCGAGCGGATCGACTCGTCTACCTTCTGCTCGGCGTTCTCGGCGGCAGCGCGAGCGGCGCTGTTGTTGTTGGCCTTGACCGGAGGAGTGGCGAAGTTGACCGTGCAGTCCTCGATGTACTTGACCGGCACCGCGGCGATCTCTGCCTCGGGCGGGCGGGGCTTCTTGGTGGGGGGCTTGAGCTTTTCAGCCTTCCCTCCGTACAGCGGTCCGCACCCGGCAGCGCAGGCGGCAAGCAACACCCAGACTAGGATGCGTGGAGCCCTCATGAGTGGACGGTAGCCTTCCTGGACGCCGCTTTCAATGGCTGGCAAGGGCTGGAAGAACCACGCCTTTGCGAATCCTTCGGCTGCGGGCTCACGCCGGACCGCGCAGCGCGCGCGCGAGGGGAGCGGCAAAAGGGGTCACCGCGGTGGTGAAGATGAGCGCCCCGGCCAGCGGCGCAAACCCGACGCTGCAGCCGGTGCCCGAGGCCATCGCCATCACGCCGCCCACCGCCATCGCGACGCCGGCTCCACCGAGGGCAAAGACGCTCCAGGTTCGCAGCCGCACGAGCCCCGCCACGCCGGCCACCGCCAGCATGGCCGCGGCGAACACCAAGGCGTTCCCGGGCTTGGGCGCCAGCGCATACAGAAGGACATATGGAAGCCCGAAGGCCGCGCGCATCACCGAGCGGCCGAGCCGGCGCACGGCGTGGTCGTCCATGTGGAAGCGCAGGCGCCACTGCTCCTGGCCCTCGAAGGGGCCTTGCATGGACTCGCCGCTGAGCGCCACCGCGATGAACAAGTGGCTGCCGCCCAGGATGAGCAGCAGGGGCTCCGGGCCCATCTGCCACATGCCGACCGCGGCCGAGATCGCGCCGAACAGCGAGACGCCGATCGCGTACCAGCGGGCCCAGAAGTACCCGGCCACGACGGCAAAGAAGCCCAGCGCGTACACGCTGGCCAGCGCCAGGTACGCGGGCATCCACTCAGGGAGCGGACTGGCGATCGCCACCAGCGCGTACAGGAAGGCGTAGAAGATCAGCACCGAGGACGCGAGGGCTCTGCGTTCGCCGATCAGTTTCATGCCGCCAGTATACGCCGGAGATGGCGTGATGCACGCACGTTCCTGAGCCTCCCGCGAGGCACCCGGGAGGGCCGGAGCCCACCGCAGGGAGGCCGCGCCGCGCCAGCTCAGGTGGCCAGCTCAGTGGGGCAGGGCAGGCGCCACGCCGGCTCGGCTGCCCCGGCCAGGCACCGCGGCTACTTGGTGGGGGCGTAGTGCTTCTGGACGATCAAGCGGAAGCGGCGGTAGCCGGCTTCCTTCTGCTTGGCCGAAAACAGCACCCGGGTGAGCAGGAGAAACGGCGTCGTGCGATCCGCGATGATCAAGAGCTCGGGGACCGCCGGCAGCTCTCCTGGCACCTTGGTCCGCAGCTCCTCCTGGCGCAGGGCCGAGAGGAAGGAGGCCAACTTGGGGATGTTGTACCCCATGCTGCCGCCCTCGAGGTCCGAGGCGTCGATGTTGCCGTCCTTGACCGCGACCACCGGCTTGCCATCCACGACGATGCCGGTCTTGGTGATGATGACGGTGAACGCGCCCTCGGGCAGCGGCTCATCCGAGAGCGAGCGCGGCAACGTCACAGCGCCAGCCGAGAGCTGGGTGGCGCTCACGGCTGCTTGAAAGATGAAGGCGACGAGCAGGATGGTCATCATGTCCATCATCGGCATGATGTTGAGGTGCGTGATCTCTTCACCCTCGGGCACGCGCTTGACGGCCTTGCGGATGATGGAGCGCGCTTGAGCTGCCGTGAACGACATTAGTAAGCTAGCCCCGGGGAGAAGACGATATCGTGAAACAGCGCCATCGTCGTTGGGTCATACGGTGCCCGCGCGGTGTCGTAGAGGAATCCGACCTTGTCGATCGGGCTTGGCGCCTTCTTGAGCGCGGCATCCTCGGTGGGCAGCAAGCACCGCTCCTGGTTCTTGCCAAACTCCGGCATGCGGCAGCGCATGGCACCCATTACCGCGACCAGGGTTGCATAGGGGATCTTGCCGTCGGCCTGGAGGATGATCTGGTAGGTCGCCGAGGCGCGGGCCTTGCCAGCGTAGCGCCGGTTGGCGATCTCGAACAGCGCGGCGTTGATGGCGCGGTAGTCGAAGACCGGCGCCGGCACGTCAGCGCCGGCCTTGCAGCGCTGGGTGCCCTGGTCACAGGAGTTGCTCTCGCACATGTAGTCGCCGTCGCACGGCTCGCCATCGCGGCCGACCCGCATGAACGTCTGCTTGGGGTCTTTCAAGGTGCCCTCGAGCTGGCTGATGGACCAGAGCTTCACGCGGTCTGGCACGATCGAAAGCACCAGCCGCAGCGGGATGTCCTCTGGCTTGGGCGGCGTTGGCTGGGTGGCCTGCGAGGCCGACGCCGCGTTGTCGGGCAGGGTGGTGTTGATCTGGACCAAGATCAGGCCGGCAGAGATCGAGGCTAGCAGAAACAACATCAGGTTGGTCACGATGTCGAGGTACGGGATGAGGTTTAGCTCCCCGCTCTCTCGCTCGTCGTCCTCGATCTGCGCTTCGCGTCGCCGGACCGCGGCGCGCGTCTTGGAGCGGAGCTGCTGTGCCGTGAGCGCCATGGCGCGCCGCCTAGGCCGATTCCTGCAGGTCGTCGGTGGGGGCGGCGGGCGCGCGCTGCTGCGACGCGCCCTCTGCGGCGAGGTTCTCGAACCGCATGACGAAGGTCTCGAGATCCGCGACGACCTTCTTCATGGCCGCGGACAAGAGGAGGTGTCCCAGCATGCAGAGGAGCGCGATGGAGAGACCATACGCGGTGTTGTACATGGCCTCGGCGATACCGGAGGACAGCTTCTCTTGCCGCTCTGCGGGGTTGGCGTTGCCGATCGCGGCGAAGGTGCTGATGAGGCCGGTGATGGTTCCAAGCAGTCCCACCAGGGTCACGATGTTGGCCATGGACCACAGCGCGCCGATCCGGGTCTTCACCTCGGGGATGGCGTCGTTCATGGTCTCTTCCATGGCCTGCGCCACCGCCGCCTCGCCGCGGTGCAGGCGGTTGATCCCCGCGCGCGCCACCCGAGCGACCGGCGCGCTGGTGGCCTCGCACAGCTTCTTGGCGCGGTCCACGTTGTTGGCCGAGAGCAGCTTGCGGATCTGCTCCAGGAACACCTTGGCGTTCAAGTGCCCTCTGCCCAGGAAGTAAATCGCGCGCTCGACGATGATGGCGATTACGACCGCAAGGAAGAAGGTATTGACGATGAAAAACGGCCCGCCCTTATGGAAGACATCACTTAGCCAGTTCATTCTCGCCTCACGGCCATGGATTGGAGTGCCCACCGTTGTACCGGATGGGCAAACGCGGGGTCAAGCCCACCTACCGGCGAATTCTTCTTCGTGATTGGGGACTTACCTGGTGATCCCCGCCACAGCAAGCGCAGGTCGTGACGGCTCTTTGATCCCCCGAGATGGCGGCCGATGGCCGATGACGGGGGGGGCGTCTGCAGACTCGGCCGGGTGGGCTTCGTTTCAACCCGCGCCACGCCTTTGGTCCGCGCGCGGGCGCTGCTACGGGCGCGGCGCTGGTGGCACCGGCGGCACCGGCACCAGGTCGTCGAAGGCGCGCAGGATCGGCGGAGCGAGAAAGCGCGCCGGCAGGGTGCCGCGCACGAACGGCACCCAGCGCGCGGTGGGGCTTGGGCCGCTCAGCTCGCCGCTCCACGGCTCGAGGCGCGCGAAGGTGACCCCCTCGGGCATCGGAAAATCGCGGACGGGGGTGGGCGGGTGCGCCTTCTGCATGAAGTCGAGCCAGATGGGCACCGCGACACCGCCGCCGGTGATCTTGTCGCCGATGGGCGTGGAGTCGTCGCGGCCGATCCACACACCGACCAGCAGATCCGTGGTGGAGCCGATGAACCAGACGTCGCGGTAGTTGGCGGAGGTGCCGGTCTTCCCGGCGACGGGGCGGCCCAGCGCGAGCGCGGTCTTGGCGGTGCCGCGCTCGATGACGCCCTTCATCATCGAGGTGACCACATAGGAGACCTCGGGCGGCAGGATCCGCGGGCCAGGCGCTGGCTCGCCCAGCTCCTCGACGAGCTCGCCGGCGGCGTTGGTCACCCGGTCAAAGAAGCGAGCGGTGACGCGGCGGCCGCCGCTGAGCAGGCCGCAGTACGCGGTGGCCAGCTCCAGCAGGGTGAAGTCCGGAGTGCCCAGCGCCACCGAGATGTGGCGGGGGATCGGCGAGGTGACGCCGAACCCGCGCAGCAGCTCGATCACGCGATCGAGCCCGACGTCGACCACGAGCTGCACCGAGATCGTGTTGAGGCTCAGCGCCAGCGCGGTGGAGAGGGTGACGGCGCCGTGGTACCGGTTGTCGTAGTTCGAGGGCACCCAGGTGCCGGTGGCGGTGGGGACGCCAAAGGGCGCGTCGACCACCCGCTCGACCGGGGTCTTGCCGGCGGCGATGGCCGCGGCGTAGATGAACGGCTTGATGGACGAGCCGACTTGCCGCCGCGCCTGGGTGACGCGGTTGAACTGGCTCTCCGCCCAGTCATAGCCGCCGGCCATGGCCAGCACACGGCCTGTCGCTGGCTCGATGGCCACCAGGGCGCCCTGGATCTCCGGCCGCTGCGCCAGCTCCACGGCGTTGCCCTCGGCCGTCAGGCGCACCGGGACCAGGTCGCCGACCGCGATGGTGGCGGGCGCGCGGGCGGGGTCGCGCCAGGCGCGCACCAGCTTGGCGTCGGCTTCCACCATCGGCAGCCGGCCCCGGCCCAGATCGACGAGCAGGGAGGGGCTCTGCGCCTGGCCCCGGCCGAGCTCGACGACCATCGCTGCGTAGCGCGCGGAGGCCACGAGCTGGTCGCTGACGATGGTCAAGTCGGTGTCCCGGCCGTGCAGCGGGTGGGCGCCGCCGGCAGCGAAGGCGGCGCGGGCGGCGGGCTGCGAGCTGGCCGATGGGGCCGCGGAAGCCGAGCCGTCGATCGAGCGCCTCGAGGCCGTGGCGCAGCGCGTCCTCCGCGGCGTCTTGCGCGCGGGTGTCGAGCGTGGCGTAGAAGCGAAGGCCGCCGCGGAACAGCTCGCTGGTGCCATACCGGGTCTGCGCCGTGCGGCGGACGTGCTCCACGAAGTACGGCGAGGCCAGGTGGTTGATGTCCGAGGTGTTGACCAGCGCGATGGGCTCGGCGCGCGCGCTCTCCAGCTCGGTGTTGGAGATGTAGCCGTCGTCGCGCATGCGGCCGAGCACGTAGCTTTGCCGATCGCGGGCCAGCTTCATGTTGCGGTGCGGGGCGTACTTGCTGGGCGAGGCGATGAGCCCGGCGAGCATCGCGGCCTCGGCGATGGTGAGGTTCTCCACGTCCTTGCCGAAGTACGCCTCGGCGGCGGCCGCGACGCCGTAGGCGCCGTGCCCCAGGTACACGTGGTTGAGGTAGATGGCGAGGATCTCGGCCTTGGTGAGCTCGCGCTCGAGCCGCACGGCGAGGATGACCTCCTTCATCTTGCGCTGGTACTTCTGGCGTTGCCGCTGCAGCTCCACGTCCTGGGGCGGCAGGCCGTTGGCGTCGAAGGACTCGTCGCCGGCGAGCAAGGTCTGCTTCAAGATCTGCTGGGTGATGGTGGAGCCGCCCTGGCGGATGCCGTCGGAGCGAAAGTTCTTCCAGGCCGCGCGCCCGATCCCCACCACGTCAAAGCCCGGGTGCTTGTAGAACCGGCCATCCTCGGCCGACACGAACGCCGCGGTGACGTGCGGCGGGACGCGATCGAGCGGCACGATCTTGCGGTTCTCGATGGAGAAGGTGCCCACCTCCTCGCCGTCGGACGACAGCACGACGCTCTTGCGGTTGGGCTGGTAGTCGAGGAGCTGGGTCAGGCTGGGCGGCAGCTCGCGGTTGATGGTGCGGACCGCCAGATACAGGGTGGCCGCGCCGGTGGCCGCGCCATAGACCAGGAGCAGCAAGAGGAGCCGCAGGATGGAGAAGCGCTTGAGGCGTCGCGGCGCCTTGCGGCGGCTCGCGCCAAAGGAGCGGCGCCTGGCGCGGACCGGGGGGACCGCGGCAGGCTCTGCCCGAGGCGCTGGCCGAAGGTCTGCCCGAGGTTCCGGTCGAAGCTCTGGCCGAGGCTCTGGTGAGCTTGACGACATCGGGGCAGGAGTTCCGGACGAGGGCACGGTGTATAACAGACAGGATATGCGGAACTCGCCTCGCCCGCGACGGCACGTTGGCCCGGTTGTGGCCGCCGTGGTCGGCGCGCTGACGATCGCCAGCGGCTCGGCGCAGGTGGTCGGGCCGGCGGGGACTCGGCCTTCGCCGTCGCCTTCGCCCGCGGGGGCGAACGCGTCTCGTCCGCTGCCCGCGCAGCCGCCGGTGGGGGTGGAGCTGCCGCCCGAGCCCGCGCCGCAGCGAGTGGGCGCGATCGTCGGCGATCTGCCGCCGATTCCGTCGACGGTGCCGCCGCGGCTGGCGGTGGCGCCGTTCGAGAACCACAGCTCCGGCGAGACCTTGCAGTGGATGATTGCCGCCACGCCGTTCGAGATCGCCGAGAAGAGCGAGCAATGGAAGCGCACCGGGGCCCAGGTGGGCAAGGTGGCGCAAGCGGAGCGCCTGTTCGTGCGCGAGCAGTACCACGCGATGCTGGGCGAGGTGCTCGCGGATCTGTGGACGGAGGCCGGCTTCTCTGTGGGCGCAGCCGAGCGGGAGGTGTTTGCGCGCGCGCCGGTGGGGGATCCGTATGCGGTGCAGCTCTTCGGGCGCGGGCTGGGGTACCTCTGCGGGGCGTTCGCGCCGGTGGTGCCTGCCACCGCCACCGCGGCCGCGGGCAGCGCAGCACCGGGGCCGCCGGCCGCTGCCCCGGGCGTGGACCTCAAGGCCGCCGAGCGCGATCTGGCCAAGGCCGTGCTGATCGCGCCCAAGCTCGCCGAGGCGCAGCGCATCTTCGGCGAGCTGCTGCTCATGCAGGCGCAGGGCGATGGGCGCGTCATCAGCCGCGCGGCCGGCAAGTTCGCGTACGCCAGCGATCTGCGGCCGGACTACGTGCCGGCGCTGCGCGCCGCGGCGACGGCGGCGGCAGCGGCGTCCAAGCGCGAGATCGCCGCGGAGCTGCTGCGCCGGCTGGTGCGGCTGCGGCCGTGGGATCTGGAGCTGCGCTACCGGCTGGGCGAGGCGCTGTGGAGCGTGGGCGAGGGGGAGCTCGCGGTGCGAGAGCTGGAGCGGGTGCTCACCAGATCGCCGCAGCACCTGCCGGCGCGACGAGCGCTGGCGGTGGTCCGCGCCGCGCGCGGCGACCTGCCAGGGCTCATCCGCGAGCTGGAGGCCATCGAGGTGCTGGCGCCGCAGGACCCGGAGGTCAAGCTGGAGCTGGCGAGCGCCTACTCGGCGAGCGGGCAGTGGCGCAAGGCCGAGGACGCGCTCATCGCGGTGTCGGTGCTGCGGCCGTTTGACGTGCCGCTCCTGGTGCGGATCGGCGAGGCGGTGAAGCAGCGCGGGGACCTCGACGGCGCGCTGCAGTGGTATCAGCGCGCGATCCGCACCGCCCCGGAGTCGCCAGCGCCGGCATTCGCTGCGGCGCAGGCCCAGTTCGACGCGCGGCGCTTCGACGACGCCAGCCGCGCGTACACCGCGCTGCAGCGCTTTCGCCCCGAGCTTGGGGCCACCTTGCAGGCGCTTGGCGCGATCGGCCTCTTGCGCGCGCGCTACGACGAAGCGGCCTGGGTGCTGCGACGCGCGGTGCGAGAGTCGCCGCGCAGCCTGGCCACCCGCCAGATGGCGGCGGCGGCGGAGCTGGGCCGGCGCGACGCGGCCGCGGCGCTCTTGCAGCTCGAGCCGGCGCTGCGCGGCTGGCCCAAGGATCCGGTGCTCCACTACCTGCTCGGCCTGGCACGCAGCCAGCTTCGCGATCGCGCGGGCGCGCGGGCGGCGCTGACCCAGGCGCTGACGCTCGACGCGAGGTACGACGTGGCGCGGGCGGCGCTGGCGGCGGTCGACGTGGGGGGCGAGCCGGGGGTGGTGTTCACGCCGGTCATCGAGCGCCCATGGGGCGACAGCGCGGCCTTGGCCCAAGCGGTCGCTCGCTTCCACGACGCGCATCGCGAGCTGCTGGCGGTGCGGACGCGCCATCAGGCCGCGGTGGTCAGCATCCTGGCGCTGCTGGGGCAGGGGCCGCTGGCGGCGTCCGCGGCGGAGCGGGTGGCGCCGCGGCGCTGTCCGCTGCGGCGGATGGCGCCGCCGTGGAGCCAGGCGCAGGAGCTGATGCGCCAGCTCATCCGCCATGGCGTGGCGCTGGAGGACGCTGCGCGGTTTCTCATCCGGCATGATGACGCGGGCTACAGCGCAGGCCTCTTGCCGGGCGTGCGCACCCAGCTCGCGGCGGCCCGTCGCGAGTACCGGGTGGCGCTGGCCGACCTCGCGGAGCTGCGCGCGCAGTGGCAGCGCGGGGTGGCGAGCGAGCTGCGCCGCGCGCGCTGCACCGATGCGCTGCTGGCCGCCGCGCTGGCGTTCCCGCGACGCTTCCCCTCGGGCGAGGAGGAGCGCGCAGAGGCGGTGCCGCCGGCCGCCGCGCGCCGGGCGCCGCCGCGCGCGATGTTCTACGTGGACAACTCGCAGTGTCCAGATCCGGCCATGGTGTGGATAGATGGCGAGAGCGTGGGCGTGGCGGAGGCGGGCAAGCGCAGCGCCTTCGTGGCCGATCCCGGCGAGCGCACGCTGTGCTTGACGCTGCCCGAGAGCGCCTCGTGCGGCGACCGCGGCACCGTGCGGCAGGTGTACTTGCACGACGAGTGGACGGTCACCATGCACTGCGCGAAGTGAGCGGCGCCTCGGAGTTTTGCGGCTCCGACGATCTTGAGGAAACCGCAGGTGCTACGCTGCGCCGCAGATGTCCGACGCGCTCACCCAGCTCTGGTTCGCCTCTCCTCGGCAGCTCCCACGCGCCGAGAAGCTGCCGGGGCGAGTGGTGGTGCTCGACATCGCGTTCGCCGCGTCCATTGGCGCCTCGATCTCGTACGAGGCCACCACGCTGCCGTTCTTGCGAGGGCTGGGCGACCGGCTGGCCGCGTGGGTCGATCATCACGACCACGATCGCCACGCGGACTACGCCGCCGATCCGCGCTTTGTCCTGGCCACCAAGGCGCAGCACGGCGCTTGCCCGGAGATGATCACGCCGGAGCTGGTGCGGCACACCGGCCCCATCGACACGGTGTGCTCGCACGTCGATCTCGACGGGCTGTACGCCGCCGCCAAGTGGCTGCTGGGCGGCAAGGAGCCGTATCCTGGGGCTGACGCCGACGCTCGAGCCATCGACACGCGGCAGGGGCAGGCCGGGGCGCTGGCGGTGAAGATCGACCACGCGCTGCGGGCGCGCTGGCGAGATGACCAGCTCAAGCGGGCGGTGGTCTGGTACCTGGTGGGCGGGCTCACTCGCGGCACCCACGCCGACGTGATCGACGACGCGGCCGCGGAGTTCGCGCGCCGCGCCGAGGGCACCGCGACGCTGGCGCGGCGCTTCTCGGTGCGCGGCCGGGTGGCGCTGGTGGACACGGTGGGCAGCAAGCTGCCGTTTGACAAGACCGACCTGCTCCTGGCCGGGCAGAAGCAGGCGCCGGTGGCCATGGTGCGCGACTCCGGCATGCTCACCATCGCGGCGGCCTTTGGCTCGGGCTGGGACTTCGTCAAGCTCCTGGCGCTGGGCGGCGGCATGCCAACCCGGGTGACGGTGCCCGAGACCAGGCTCAGCGAGGCGCTCGAGGCCATCGCCGCGGCGGCGGAGCCGACGCCGGCCCCGGTCGGCGAGCCGATGGACGAGTGAGCGCGCCGAGTGAGTGGGTCGAGTGAGCGGGCCGAGTGAGCGAGCCGATGGACGAGTGAGCAGGCCGGCGGACGAGTGAAGGGGCGGGCGAGCTAGCTCGTGTGCTGTTCCAGGCGGCGTCGCAGGTCGAGGACCTCGAGATCCCGCGGCCACACCGCGCGCAAGAGCTCGCACAGCCCGTTGGCGGCGGCGACGTCGCCGGCCTCCAGCTCCTCGGCGGCGCCGGCGAGCTGCGCGGCGCGCAGGTCCGGCGCCAGCGCGGTGACCTTGGCGGCGGCGGCGGCGCGGCCGGGCTCATCGCTGGCGGCCGAGGCCAGGCGCGCGACGTGCGCCCAGAAGTACCCGGCCTGGGCGTGCCCTTGCTGCTCGGCGGCGGCGGCGGCCTGCGCTTCATCGCGCGCGCCCGCCAGCTCGCCCTTGCGCTCGGAGATGCGGGACAGCTCGATCCAGCCCCAGGCCAGGTCGGGCGCCAGGTGGACGACCTCCTCGAGCTCGGCGCGAGCCAGCTCCGGGCTGGTCTTGGCCTGCAGCGCGGCGCGGCGCAACCTCGGGGCCACCGCCTTGGGATCTCGGCGGAGCTGCGCGCCGAGGATGCGCAGGGCGCAGTCGTCGGTCAGCTCGCCGTCGTCATCGAAGGCGTCCTCGGCGTACTCGCCCTCGTGGTCCACCAGGTTGCGGTAGCCCTCGAGCACGCCCCATAGCCAGCGCTCCAGCGAGGTGCCCTCGACCAGGACCTCATCCAGCGCGGGATCGAAGCGCAGGACCCTGCCGCGCGCGTCGAGCCAGAGCTGGTCCCCCCGTCGCAGGTGCCGAAGGCCACGCCGGGCAGCGTCGTCGCGGTCGTCGTCGCGGTCGTCGTCGCGGTGCAGCTCTGCGGGGGCAAAGAGCTCGACGGTCTCGTGAAACAGCGTGCCGCAGCCGGCGAGCACGTACAGCTCGGCGAGCTGCGCCGGCACGTCGACGCCGCCCTCCGCTGGACGCAGGTCGTGCAGCCCGGCGGGCGCCTCTTCCAGGAGCTCGGCGATGCGGTCGAGCGGCGCCTCGGCGGCGATCCTGCGGCGGCTCATCGTGGAAGCTCCCGCACGGCCGTCACTCCAGCGCCGCGCTGCCGACGGCGATCACCGGCTCGCCCGCTTCGTCTTTGCCGCGAAAGACCGCGAGCGCCCTCGACCCGGCAGGGGCGCCCAGGCGTAGCAGCTCGCCCGCCGCCGCGCCGCTGACCGCCTGGGTCTTGAGGATCGAGCGCTGGCCGCGCGCGTCTTCGAGCAGGATATCCACCTGACCTGCCCCCAGCTTGGCCAGCGAGCTGACCACCAGGGCGCCGCCCTCCTGGCGCACCGTGAGGCGCCCGCGGAGCAGGAAGTCGAGCAGGCCGGTCTCGTACGCCGCGACCTCGGGCAGGATGGCCTGGGCCTGCTCCAGCAGGCAGGCGTCATCGAAGAAGAAGAGCACCGAGCGCTCCACGCGATAGCGCGCCAGGCACACGCCGTGCGCGTCCTTCAAGGTGGAACCCTCGTCGCGAGCCGCGCTCATCAGCGCCAGGGACCCGACGTCCGGCTTGGGCCGCGCCAGCGCGGGGCTGGGCGAGCCCGAGCTGCGCAGCAGCGTGTCCGCCGGCAGCGTGCCGGCGGAGAAGTATCCCGCCGAGACCAGGTCGGCCAGGCCGGTGCGCTCCGGGTTGCTAAAGAACGCGCGCACCGAGGCGCGGGTGACGACGCGGCCCGGCGCGGGCACACCGAGCCGGCCAAACGCCAAGGCGGTCAGGCGGTCAAAGCGCGAGCCGACGTCGCCATCTTCGGCGGACAGCGGCTCGAAGTGCGCGGCGGCGTCGGCGCGGGCGTGCGAGGGGGTGCCGACGTCGCCAAGGACGTGCAAGGTGGCGCCGGCGGCGACCAGCGCCGCCGCCATGTGCCGCGCGCGATCGGCGGCGTTTCCGGCCAGGAGCGCCTTGTGATACTGCGACCAGAACGCCTCGACGCCCAGCGGGTTCTTGGGATCGAGCGCCCAGTCCGGCGCCGGCACGCCCACGGCGGGCAGCGGGGCCAGCGGGCGCAGCTTGCGCCACAGCGCCTCCAGCGCGGGGACCGACGGCGCCTGCCAGCCGCGGCCGGTGGTGGGATCGAAGAAGTGGTTGGCGGCGTACGCCACCGGGGTGTCAGCCAGCGCGGCGCCAGCGGCCAGCCAGGACATCGCGGTCATCCGGCCGCGCGCGTCGGGCACGGTGCCGTGGGTGGGCGAGTGCAGGCGCAGCGCGGCCATCAGCTCGGGGGCCTCGGCGGGCGGGATCGCCAGCACCTCGAAGAGCCCTCCCGAGAAGCCGGCCTCCACCAGGCGCTTGTGGAGCGCGGACGCCAGCGCCGCCTCTTCTGCGAGGCCGACGTGGGTGGTGGCCGCCTCCCAGGCGTGCGCAGGCGAGCTGGCGACCAGGCACAGCCCGAGCGCGGCAGCGGACAGCGGAGGCGCCAGACGGCGCGATCTTCGGGAGCTCACGGCTTGCCTCCTGGCGGGGCTTCGATGCGCGGCGCGACGGTCTGCAGCGGGTAGAGCTGGACGATGCGGTTGTGGATGATCTCGGCCAGCGCGGTCGCGTCGTCCACCGATGCGCACAGGTTGGCGCCGCAGGTCAAGAGCACCACCAGTCCGCGCGGCGCGTCCAGAAAGCCGATGCCGCGCAGGTCTCGCTCGCCGCTGATGAAGGAGCGCGTGGCGATGCTGTCTTTCTCTTCGATCGAGGGGAGCTGGGTCAGGAGCTCGTCGTATCGCTCCTGCGCCCCTTCTGGGCCCGGGCGCCACATGCGCAGCGCCACGTCCCAGCTCTCGGCTCGGCCCATGGCCTTGTAGTGTTGCGACGAGTACGTGGACGTGTCTGGCTCGTCCGCCAGCGGGCCGGTCTCGAACGTGCCGTCGTAGCGGGTGCGCGTCTTGATGTCCGCCTCGGTCAGGAGCTGCGCGGCCACGAGGTACGGGCCCAGCCCGCGCCCCGGGCGCAGCTCCACGCCCTTGCGGCCGTCGAGCTCGGCGGCCGCCTCGGCGAGCTCCCACTGCGTGAGCACGGACACCGCGGAGCCTCCGCCGACAAAGCGCAGGTGGCGGGCGTGCGACAGCTCATCATTCCAGCGCTCCAGCAGCACCTGGTTGGCGCGCTGCGCAAAGTCGAGGCGAGGTCCCAGGTCCGAGAACCTGCGATCGCTGCGATATGCAACGAAGCCGCGCTTGTAGATGAGGAGCGAGAACGACGTGACGCGGTCCTTGGACGGCACCGCGGCGAGGACGGGGATGCGGTACGCCCCGGCGGTGTCGGTGGAGCCCACGTGCTCTCGATACCCGGCGGCGGCCTGCAGCCCGGAGCCTCGCTCGATGGTCCAGGTTGCGTACACCAGAGCACCTGCGACCGGGGTCGAGGTGGCGGCGTCCATGACGCGACCGGAGAACGGGCCCAGGAGCGAGCCCATCTCGGTGCTGTCCGGACGGATGCGGAAGGGAGCCGGCCGCGCCGACGGGGGAGCGCACGCGGCGGCGAGCACAGCGGCGCTCAGCACGGCGAGGGCGAGGTTCTTCTGATACGACGAGCTACGGCTGCACACGGGCTTGGCTTGACCTTTTTCCAACGGGTTTGCTAGCGTGCGACGTCACCGGGCCCGCGGTCTTAGCAAGACGCAAGCCGCCTTGTAAACCTCAGCCATCGCGGTTGTTGGCCAAACCGACCAAACCACCAACCAACCAGGACGATAGCGATGCGGTGTTCGATGTGCGGCCACGAGAACCCCCCCGGGGCGTCGTTTTGTCTCAACTGCGGGACCGCGGTGAACGGCAACATGCAGACTCCCGCGCCCGCTCCCGGGTTGCCCACCACGTGCGCGGCGTGCGCCACGCCAAATCCGCCGGGCATGAAGTTCTGCCGGAACTGCGGCGGCGCGCTCCAGCCACCGCCGCCGCCGCCGCTGTTCGGGGGCTATCCGGCCGGGCCACCGTCGAGCATGCCGTCTGGGCCGTCTGGGCCGCCTGGGCCGCCGCCGCCGAGCATGCCGCCGTCGATGATGCCGCCGTCGATGATGCCCGGGACGCCCGGCATGGCCGGCGGGCGGCCGCCGGAGCCGGTGGGGATGGCCGCCACCATGGCTGCGTCACTGCCGGACAGCTCGGCAGGGGCGCGGTGGGAACCTCGCCGGGGGGCTCCGTCAAGTGCCCCCGCTGTAGCGCGCCAACCCCTGGACATCTCGCGTATTGCCAGCAGTGTGGGCTCCACCTGCAGGTCGTCGCGTCGACGGATCCAGGCGGCGCGGTCCGCCCTGGGAAGGTGGGCCCGATCGATCCCCAGGGCGCGACCCTGGCGGCGCCCGGCGCCGGGCTGCCCTTGCCGCCGCTCGCTCGTCCCGACGGTGGGCACAGCACCTGGGGCACGCTGGTGCTGGTCAACCGCGACGGCAGCGACGGCGAGCGCTTCCCGCTGAGCGGGGAGCTGGCGGAGATCGGTCGCGGCGGCGCGGACATCGCGTTCGCGCAGGATCGCTTCCTCGCCCGCAGCCACGCGCGCCTGGAGCGCACCGGCGACGGCGCGCGCGTGAACTGCCTCGACACTCTAAATGGCGTGTTTCGACGCCTGGAGCTGCCGGCAGCGCTGGAGGACGGCGACGTCCTGCTGGTGGGCCGAGAGGTCCTGCGCTTCGAGCGCGTGGACGCCAACGAGGCGGCGGCAGAGCCGCTGGTGCGTCACGGGGTGGCGCTCTTTGGCTCGCCGCCGCGCGCGCCGTGGGGCAGGCTCAGCGAGCTCTTGCCCTCCGGTGGGGTGCGCGACGTTCGCCACCTCAACGGGCCGGAGTTCGTCATCGGCCGGGAGGAGGGGGACTTCGTGGTGCGCGACGACGCGTTCATGTCACGCCGTCACGCCGCCATCAACTGGGATGGCCAGCGCGCGCGCATCACCGACCTGGGCAGCTCCAATGGCACCTTCATGCGCCTTAGCGGCAGCGTGCCGCTGCGGCATGGCGACCATCTGCGAATGGGAGATCAGCTCTTTCGCGTCGAGCTGGGCTAGGGGGACCCGTGGCCGAGCCTGCAACTCCACCCGGGGCATCGGGGACGTCCGAAGCGTCTGCGCCGCCTGTTTCATCCGGCGCGCCCGGCCCGTCTGTTTCGTCGTCCGGCCCGTCCGGCTCGTCCGGCTCGTCTGTTCCGTCCGGCCCGCCGGCGCAGGTCACCACCGAGCCCGGCGCGACGCCTGCGGCCGTCGTGAGCCCGTCAGCCTCTGGTTCGCTGCCAGCGGCGCTCCTGCAGTATCGCGTGGCCGGCAAGACCGACGTGGGGCTCCTGCGCGAGAGCAACGAGGACTCGATCTTGATCGGCGACCTCGATCGCGCGCGCGTCATCGACCTCGACGGCGGCGTGCTCTCGACCATGAGCGGCGCGCGCGGGCCGTTGCTGCTGGTGTGCGATGGCATGGGCGGCGTGGCCGGCGGCGAGGTCGCGTCCGAGCTGGGGATCCGCATCACCTGGCGCGAGCTGTCAGCGTCGCCCGGCAGCTCGGATCCGGAGGTGTTTGCGCGCCTCCTGCGCCGCGCGGTGCGGATCGCCAACGCGGAGATCCACGGCGTTGGCAAGCGCGACGCCGGCCTGCGCGGCATGGGCACCACGCTGACCGCGGCGGCGGTGGCGGGATCGCGGCTGGTGGTCGCCACCGTCGGCGACTCGCGGGCGTACGTGCTGCGCGGCGACCGGCTGGTGCAGGTCAGCCGCGATCAGTCGCTGGCCTCCGCCCTGGCCGCGGCCGGGCACCCGGCCGACCTGTTCGAGGCCAGCGGCGCCATCTTGCAGGCGCTGGGCGTGACCCCCGACTGCGATCCCTCGCTCTCGGTCATCGACCTGCGCCGCGGCGACCGCGTGCTCTTGTGCAGCGACGGGCTCTACAACCTGCTCGGCGAGGGCGCGATCGGCACGATCCTGGGCGATCAGCGCGGGCCCTCCGACGCGGTGCGGCTGCTGGTGGAGGGCGCCCGCGCCGCCGGCGGCAGCGACAACATCTCGGCGCTGGTGCTCGAGGTGGACGGCGAGCGCTTCGCCGAGCCCCAGGACGGAGATCTGCCGCGCTTCCGCGAGTTCGATCCGCAGCGCGAGGGCGATCCGGCGCTGACGTCGACCTCGCACGTGGCGCGCCGCCTGGCCGCTCGCATCGGCCTTGCGTCCGACGCCACCGAGGCCGCGATCCCGGTCACCGGTCAGCACCTGGTCGCGCGGCGGCCGGCGCATCGCCCGCTGGCCGGCGCGGAGCTAGAAGAGAGCCCGGCGCGCGCGCACCTGGCGTCGCGCTCGTCGCGCTGGACGGTGCTGCTCGCGGTGGTGGTGCTGCTGGCCATCGTCGGCGCGATGGCCCTGCGCTGACCTCCGCCGCTGGCGCTGACCTCCGCCGCTGGCGCTGACCTCCGCCGCTTGGGCGTTGGCTACCCGCGGGTGGCGCGCTGGCGCAGGAAGTGGTCCGCCAGCACCAGCGCCATCATCGCCTCGACGATGGGGACGGCGCGCGGCAAGACGCACGGATCATGACGGCCGCGAGGCGCCAGCACGGTGGCCACGCCCGCGGCGTTCACCGTGTCCTGTGGCTGCAGGATGGTGGCGGTGGGCTTGAACGCGACGCGCAGGAGGATGGGCTCGCCGTTGGAGATCCCACCCTGCACGCCGCCGGAGAAGTTGGTGCGGGTGCTGATCCCGCCGCCGGCGCGGGGCACGAAGGCGTCGTTGTGCTGGCTGCCGCGCAGCCGCGTGCCGGCGAAGCCGGAGCCGATCTCGAAGCCCTTGACCGCCGGCAGGCTGAGCATGGCCTTGGCCAGGTCCGCGTCGAGCTTGTCGAACACCGGCTCGCCCCAGCCCGCCGGGACGCCGCGGGCCACGGCGCGGATCACCCCGCCCACCGAGTCGCCGGCCTTGCGCACGGCCTCGATGCACGCGGTCATGGCGGCGGCCGCGGTCGGATCGGGACAGCGGACCGGCTCTCGCTCCACCTCGGCGAGCGTCACGGTGAGCGCATCGACCGTCGCTGGGATCTCTCCGACCTCATCCACCCAGGCCAGGATCTCCACCCCCAGCGGGGCCAGGAGCTGCTTGGCCACCGCCCCGGCGGCGACGCGGGCCACCGTCTCCCGCGCGCTGGCGCGGCCGCCGCCGGCGACCGCGCGGATGCCGAACTTGGCGTCATAGGTGTAGTCGGCGTGCGACGGGCGGTAGGCGCTGGCGACCTCGGCGTAGTCCTTGCTGCGCGCGTCCTGGTTGCGCACCAGCATGGCCAGCGGCGTGCCAAGCGTCAGCCCGTCGGAGACGCCGGAGAGGATCTCCACCTGGTCCGCTTCGTCGCGCGCGGTGACCAGGTGGCTTTGGCCGGGGCGTCGGCGCGCCAGCTCGCGCTCGATGGCGGGGACGTCGAGCGGCAGCCGCGGCGGACAGCCATCGATCACCACGCCCAGGCCACCGCCGTGTGACTCGCCAAAGGTGGTGACCCGAAACGCCGCGCCGAAGCTGTTGCCTGCCGCCATGTGGGCATGGAGGCTAGCAGACCCGGCTTCGATCGAGAGGCCTTCGCGCGGCGCGCCTGGATCTCGGGGCTGGCGTCAAGGGCCAGATCCCGCCAGGGCGGGCAGGGAGCCACGCCTGCGGCAAGTCGCCTCGCCGCTTGGTGTGCCACGGCACCAGCGCCGCAAGAAATGACGCAGGCGCCACGCCGGGTTGCCCCGAGGACAAGATCCGGTCTAGGCTTACCTCCAGCTCATGGTCGACCTAGATCGCCGACCGACCGCGCAGCAAATGGAAGAGCTGATCGATGCGGTGCGCCGTGACCCGGCCGCCGCCTTCCTTCAGCTCGGCGAGGCGTACCTCGCGCTCGGTCGACCCAAAGACGTCATCGAAGTGTGCAACGTGGGGCTCGGCCGCGCGCCGGACCACATCGAGGGCCGCGTGCTGCTGGCACGCGCGCACCACGCGCTGCATCAATGGAAAGAAGCGCAAGGCGAACTCTTGCGGGTGGTGAAGGTGGACCGCGCCAACCGGTTGGGCTTTGCCCTGCTGGGTGAGGTCCTCCTGCGCCGCGGCGACACCGAGCGCGCGGTGCCGGTGCTGCAGCACGCCCAGAACCTGGATCCGACCAGCCCGTTCTTGCTCACGCTGCTCAAGCGCGCGCGCACCGGCGAGCCGCTGGATCCGCCCGCGCCGCTGCCCGTGCCGGTGCTGCCGCGCGACGTGGCGGTGGTGCAGGCCGCCGCGCCCACCCGCATGGTGCAGGCATATCAAGAGCCTGAGCCAGCGCCGGTGGCGCCGCCGCCGCCGCGCGTGCAGAAGGCCGCGCCGGCGCCCGTGCCGGTGCCGTCCATCGACGGCGTGCGCCCACGGATCATCAGCAAGAAGCCCCAGAACGCCGCCGCCGCCGCGCTGCGCCAGTCGGCCGCGGTGGGCGAGAACTACCTCAACGAGCTGCTCACCGGCGGCCTCCTGGACGTGGCCGGCGTGCGCCTCCCGGACGTGCAGTACGACCTCCGGCCAGACCGCCGGTGGGGGCGCTCGGCGCGTCGCCTGTTCGTGCTGCTGTTCCTGCTGCTGTTCATGGGGCTCGGCGGCGGCGGCGCCTGGTACTTCTGGACCGAGAAGCAGAAGACCGCCGCGGTGGCCCGCCTGCAGCGTGACGCCAAGGAGCAGATCGCGGACGGCAGCTACGATGGCCTGCAAGGGTCGCTGACCGCGCTGACGTCGGCGCTCGCCAAGGACAGCGACAACGCGCTGACCATGGCGTACGTCGGCGAGGCCGCCGGCCTGCAAGCGCTGCTCTACGGCACCGATGTGGCGCCCGCCGATCGGGCGCTCAAGAGCGCCGCTGCGGACATCAAGGAGCCCACCCAGCCTGGCTACCGCGAGCTGCTGATCGGCAAGGCCGCGGTCAAGCTGGCGCAGGTGCCCGACTCGCCCGCGATGACCACCACCCTCTACGAGGCGATGAGCCTCCTCGACGGGTACCTGGCCACCCAGAAGGACGATCGCTGGGCGCGCTGGCTCAAGGGTCGCGCGCAGCTCCTGGCGGGCGAGCGCAAGAACGCGCTGGCCACGCTCAAGCAAGCCGCCGACGGCGATGGCGGCCTGGTGGTGGCCAAGATCGACCTGGCCGATCTGGCCGCCGACGACGGCCGGCTCGATGACGCGCTCGCCCAGTACGAGGCGGTCGACAAGATCAGCAAGGATCATCCGCTGGCGCTGCTCGGCGTGTCGCTCACCCGGGTGGAGAGCGACGTGGACACCTCGGCCGCGGTCGACGACCTGAACGTCAAGCTGGACAAGCCGCTTGGGCCGCGCAGCAAGGCCTACCGCCAGATGGCGCTGGCGTTTGCCAGCATCGGCCTCGAGGACTACACGCGCGCCAAGGAAGCCGCCGCCGCGGCGGTGGGCGTGAGCGAGGCGCGCTTCCAGGTGCGGCGCGCGTGGCTCGCGCTCTCGCTTGGCAACATCCCTGACGCTGCCGACGCGCGCAAGAAGGTCCGCTGGTTTGGCAAGAACACGCCGGACCCAGATCCGAGCGCCCAGCTCGTGGACGTGGGCTTGCAAGTGGTCGCGAGCCTGCCGGCGGCGGCGCTCGAGCAGGCGAGCAAGCTCGAAGACGTGCGCGCGCGTCGCCTGGCGGCGTGGGCGCTCATCGATCTCGAGCGCCCCAAGGAGGCGCTGGTGGAGGTGGAGAAGCTCCTGGCCAAGGCGCCGGAGAGCCTGGAGGGCAAGGCTGCGCGACTACTGCAAGATCGTCTCTGGCGCCGCCAAGGAGCGCGAGGAGGCCATCGAGTCGCTGCAGAAGCTGAGCCGCGGCGCCAAGGCCAAGATCGTGCAGCATCTCCTTGGCCAGGCGCTGTTGCGCATCGGCAAGGGCAAGGAGGGCAAAGACGAGCTCGTGCGCGCGGTCGCCGAGATCGACGACGAGCACCCGCACCCCATCGTGTATCGCAGCCGCACGCTCCTGGCGGAGCTCTTGATCGCGGAGGGCAAGCTGGCCGAGGCAGAGAAGGAGCTGGATCTGGCGCTCGAGGCCAACCCCGGATACCTGCCGGCGCGCGGGGCCCAGGCGCTGCTGCTGCTCAAGGCCGGAAAGATCGACGACGCCTATGTGCTGCTGCGGCCGATCGCGGAAGAAGCGCCGGCGCTGTCGCCCAGCTTGACCCTGGCGTGGGCCGAGGCGCTTGGCACCCGCAAGGGCGCCAAGGACGCAGACAAGGAGCGCGCCGCGACGCTGCTGCGCAAGCTCCAAGCGGACGGCGCGCCGGTGTCGGCCGACGAGCTCAAGCGGGTCGCCGAGGCGATGGACGTCAAGCTCGAGGGAGGCGCCGCGGAGGCGCCGCCCCGCCGTGCGCCACCGCCGCGTCGTCGACGACGCTGAGCCATCGGGCCTGGTTCGCCGGCTTGGTCGGCGGTTTGCTCGGCGGCCTGGTCACCGGCTTGGTCGCCGGCCTGGTTCGCCGACCGGCTTGCTCGCCGGCGGCGGCTCTAGCCCATGCGGTCGGAGATCAACGGCACCGTCTCGATCCGGTCCTTGGCCACGCGCGTGAGGACCTCGTCGTAGAGCGCGTCGCGGCGCTCGATCCAGTACGGCGCGGGCGCGCCGTCACCTGGCACCATCAGCCGCCGGTCGGCGGCGCCGCCATCGACAAAGCAGGTCTTGGTGGTGGGGGAGGCGATGACGTTCTTGATCTCATCCCAGCGCAGGGACAGGCGCGGTCCGCGCGGCCCCTCGACCGTCAGGCCCTCGTCGCTGGTCACCACCGCCAGCCGCCAGGTCGGCGACAGCAGGTAGCCCGCGCCGAGCACGAGCCCGGTCACCCCGGAGACGAGCACCACCGGCGGCGCCCAGAAGGAGAGCGCGGTCAGCGCGCCGCCGAGCCCCATGGAGCCCCACGCCAGGCCGCGGAAGCGCGGGCGCAGCGGATACCGGGCCATCGGTCAGCGCACCGCGAGCGCGGCGATGGCGCGGCGAGCCTCGAGCGAGATGGACTCGAACAGCACGCCAAAGCCCATGGGCAAGGTGACCAGCGCGCCGTGCGGATCCGGCACCTGACAGTCCGCGGTCCGCTGCCACAGCACCCAGCCGATCGCGTCCACCGGCCCAAAGCTGTGCAGCTCGAACCGGAGCGCGACGCGGGCCAGCAGCGGCATGGCGTGTCCGGCGATGAAGGCGCCGTTGGTGGAGAGGTCTCGGACCACGGCGGGGAAGCGCTGGCCCACGGTATCCGCGTCGGCCTGGACGCGCCGAAACACGGTGGAGAGGTTCGGGTGCAAGGTTATCGCGACCTGGCCGATCGACTCGACGATCGCCGGGGCGTTGACGAGAACTCGGACCGCTCCACGAGACTCCATTGCGGCTATCGTACCCGGGTTCCAGGGGGCACGTCAGCGTCCACGCCGGAAAGACCCAGGATGGAGTCCTCCCCCGCGGCGAGGATCATCCCCTCGGAGCGAATCCCGCGGATGGTGGCGGGCGCCAGGTTGGCCACGACGATGACCTTCTTGCCCACCAGCGCCTCCGGCGCGAAGGCCTCCGCGATCCCGGCGACGATGGTGCGCGGCGCGGGCTCGCCCAGATCGACCGAGAGCTGCAAGAGCTTCTTGGCCTTGGGCACGGCGACCGCGGCCTTGACCTGTCCCACCCGCAGCTCGACCTTTCCAAAGTCCGCGAACTCGATGGGCGGCAGCGGCTGCGACGGCGCGGTGACCCTGGCCGGCGCTGCGGGTGCGGGCGGCGCCTGCGCGGCCGGCACGGCCTGCGCGGCCTGCGCTGCAGCTTCCGCGGCGTCCCCCGGCGCCGCCGCTCGCGCGGCCGGCGGCACCAGCGCCGCCACGATGGCCTCTTGCGCCGCGGCGTCCAGCCGGGGAAACAGCGGCGCGCTCTTGTGCGCGGCCACCTCCGCTTGCGAGAAGGCCGCGCTGGGCCAGGCGGGCACACCCTGGGCGTCGTCTGCTCCCAGCGCGGCGCGGATGGTCGCCGAGCTGTGCGGCAACACCGGGTAGATGAGCGCCGCGATGAGGGTGAGCGCGGCGTGGAGCGTGCCCAGCACGTGGGCCAGCTCGTCGGCCTTGCCCGCCTTCTTGAGCTTCCATGGTTCGCAGGCATCCACGTAGCGATTGCCCTCGCGGACCAGCCGCCAGATGGCCTCCAGCGCGCGGTGCGGCGCGAACGCGGTGAAGGCTTGCTCGGTGTCGGCCACCGCCTCGGCGGCCACACGCGAGAGCTGGGCGGTGCGCGGCTCGCCGCACAGCTCGGGGCGCACGCGCGCCGGCTGTCCCTCGAGCAGCGTGGTGGCGCGATTGACGAGGTTGCCCAGGTCGTTGGCCAGGTCGGCGTTGTAGCGGGCGAACATCGACTCGAACGTGAAGTCGCCGTCGTTGCCGAGCGGCACCTCGCGCAGCAGATAGTAGCGCATGGCGTCGACGCCGGAGCCAGGCAGACTCGGGCTGTCCGCCGAGCTGGTCGCCGCTCCACCGTCGACGCGCCCGTCGTCGCCGGCGCCGCCGGGCGTCCCCAGCGCGCGCGCGAGCTGGATCGGATCGATGCGGGTGGCGGGCATCGACTTGGAGATCTTCTCGCCGCGCACCGTCCACCAGCCATGCGAGAGCACGGTCTTGGGCAGCGGCAGGCCCGCCGACAGGAGGAAGCAGGGCCAGTACACCGCATGGAAGCGCAGGATGTCCTTGCCGATGAGGTGGACCGCGTGTGGCCAAAACAGCGTCATCAGGCTGCTGGCGAACGGATCCGCGGCGTCTGGATCTGCGAGCGCGGAGATGTAGTTGGTGAGCGCGTCCATCCACACGTACATCACGTGCTGATGCCCCTCGGGATCGGGGTCCGGAATCGGGATGCCCCACGAGAAGCTGGTGCGCGACACGGAGAGATCGCGCAGGCCGGTCTTGATGAACGCCAGGACCTCGTTGCGGTACGCCTCGGGCTGGATGAACTCCGGGTGCGCTTCGATGTAGTCGAGCAGCGGCTGCTGGTACTTCGACATGCGAAAGAACCAGGTCCGCTCCTTGTCCACCCACGCCACCGGGCGCTTGTGGGTGGGACACAGCCAGGTGTCCCCGTCCTTGGTCAGCGTCGACTCGGTGTAGAAGCCCTCACAGCCCACGCAGTACCACCCCTGATAGGAGGCCAGGTACAGGTCGCCGTGGTCGACGATGCGGCGCCACAGCGCGCCGACGACCTTGCCGTGCCGCGCCTCCGTGGTGCGGATGAAGTCATCCGCGGCGATGCCCAGCCGGCGCCAGGTGTGAGCAAACCGCGGCGCGACCTCGTCCACGTGCTGGCGCGGCGAGACGCCCGCCTTCTGCGCGGCCTCCTCCACCTTCTGACCGTGCTCGTCGGTGCCGGTGAGCATGCGGGTGGCTTCACCGCGCATGCGATGGAAGCGGGCAAAGGCATCGGCGCAGATCGTGGTGTAGGCGTGGCCCAGGTGGGGCACGTCGTTGACGTAGTAGATCGGGGTGGTGATGTAGAAGGTCATGACAAGCCAGGGTCGGTGTCAGGGGAGGGCGAATCATCGAGCTCGCCAGTGAGCTCCTCGCCGGTCGGAGCGTCAGCGCGGCGGCTCGGGTCGCCGGGGTTCGAGGTCTCTTCGTCTTCCAGCTCTTCGCCCGATGAGCTGGGATCGTCGGGCTCAGCTCGTTCGTCGGCGCCGGGCGACGCGCGGCCCGAAGGCCGGGAGCCTTCCGCGCCAGGTCGTCCGCCAGCGGCGTCCTCGGCGGGCGCATTCCCCGACGGAAACAGCGGCCGCATCTCGGTGGCCGGCAGGACCTCGCTCTCGCCTGGGCCGTAGGACACGCGGACGCGCTGGCGCAGGACATCGACCTCGACGACGCGGCCCTCGCCGCGCGTGGTGACGACCCGCTTGCCCAGCTTGGGCAGCCCCTTGCGCAGCTCGGCGTATCCCGCCTGTTCGTACACGAGGCAGCACTTCAAGCGACCGCACTGCCCGGCGACCTTGGTGGGGTTTAGGACCAGCCCTTGATCCTTGGCCATCTTGATGGAGACCGGCACGAACTCCGGCAGCCAGGTGGTGCAGCACAACGTCAGGCCACACGAGCCAATCCCGCCGATCGCCTTGGCCTCATCGCGCGCCCCGAGCTGGCGCAGCTCCACGCGCGCGCCGGTGGCGTTGGACAGATCGCGGATGAGCTCGCGCAGCTCGATGCGCTCTTCGGTGGTGAGGTAGAGCACGATGCGCTCGTTGCGACCGCCGCCCGAGACCTCGGCGCGAAACACCTTGGCCGGCAAGTCGAGCGCGGCGGTGCGGTCCTTGGCCAGCCGCAACACCGCGCGAGATCGCTCGGCGGTCGGCGGCTCACGCAGCAGATCTGCCTCGGTCGCGGCGCGCAGGACCCGGCGCAGGCCGCGGTCATTGCTCTGCCTGCGCTCGCTGGCGACCACGACGGTGCCCAGCCGCGGCCCGCGGTCGGCATCGACGAGGACCATGTCCCCCACGGCGTACGAGCTGGCGCCGCCGTCGAAGAGCGACACCCGGCCAGCCTGGCCAAAGCGCACCCCCACCACGGACTGCACGTCGCCGCGCGCGCCGCGCAGCTCCGGAAGCTGGTCGAGCTCTGCGGTGGCCTGATCGAGGTCCTCGGCTTCCTCGGGGAAGTTCGGCTCCAGGGCGACGGGCGGCGCCGGGCTGTCGTCTTCCTTGCCCCAGTCTCCCTTCGCGTCAGCGGTGGGCGCGTCGTCGTCCTCGGCGTCCCACTCTGCGGCGCGCCCCAGGGGCGGCGAGCTGCGCAGGAGGCTTGGCGAGCCGGCGGCGAGCGCTGGCTCGCGCTTCGCCGCGCGCTCGGTCGAGCGGTCCGCTGCGCGCTCGGCTCCTCGGTCGGCTCCTCGGTCGGCTCCTCGGTCGGCTCCTCGGTCGGCTCCTCGGTCGGCTCCGCGCTCGGTTGCTCGCTCCGTGGTCGTGCCTGCGTCCGCGCCGCGGCCGTCGCGGGATCCGCGGGGCTCGCGCTCCGGGCGCGCTGGGCGGCCCGGCCCGGCGTCTCGCGCTCCAGCGCTGGCCGCCGCGCCGCGGTCGCCACGAGCGCCGCGGTCCCCTCGCTCGCCGCGGCCGGCGTCGGGCCGGTCTCCGCGACGGCGGCGTTCGCCTCGCTCGCCTCGTTCTGGACGCTCCGATCGCCCACCAGCCTCAGGGCCGGAAGCGCCAGCAGGTCCAGCGACGCCAGCGGGGCCGGAAGCGCCGGCGGGGCCAGCGGGGCCGGATTGGCCAGCGGGGCCGGATTGGCCAGCGGGGCCGGCCCCAGCCAGGCGCTCGCGCGGTGGGCCCTCGCGTCCGGGGCGGCGGTCTCGCTCACCCCGCGGTGGCCGTGGTTCGCCGCGGCCGGCACCTGCCGGCGGGCTCGCTGCTCCGTCCGGCCGCCTGCCGCCCTCGCGCCGGCCACGGGCCACGCCAGCGCCCTCGCCGCGAGGTCCAGCCGGGCGCGCGTCTCTGCTCGCGCGCTCCCCTTCGCCGCCTCCGCGGGCGCCGGCCGGTGGGGCGGGCGCGCGCCGGCTGTCGCCGCGGTCGGGCCCGGGCTCATCGCCCGCGCCGCCGCCGTCGTCGCTGCCCGTGTCGCCCGCGTCGCCGCCGTCATCGCTGCCCGCGCTGCCCGCGCCGCCCGCGTCCAGATCACCGGCCAGCGGATCGAGCCCGGCGCGCCGCGTCGGCGTCGTCGGCGTCGTCGGCGGGGCTCGCCTGCGCTGCCGGCCGGCGGGGCGGCGGGCGGAGAATCAGGGCTCGGCTTTTCAGTCGTCATCAGGTCCTCCAGCCGTAGAGCAGCGCCTCCAGCGCGAGCTGCGGCTGAGCATTGTGGACGGTCATGGCGCGGTGCAGGTCCAAGAGCTCGGTGGCGCGCGTCGCCGCGCTGCGGGCCGCCTGCAGATCTCCAACGTGGGCAGCCTGGGTGGCGTGCTGGTGCAAGACCCGCAGCGCGCCTTCCACCACCAGCGGCGCTTCGCCTTTGCCCTCGCAGATGCGGGCTGGCAGATCCCAGCGGGCGGCGCCGGCGCGCGCCGGCTGGCCGAGCTCGGCGGCGAGCGCCGCCAGGTGTTCGCGTCGCGCCTCGGCGCTGGCATCGCCAGCCTCCGCGGCCTGGCGGGGCCCAGCTGCGCTGCCGCCGAAGCGTACGCGCTGACAGCGGCTGCGAATGGTGGGCAAGAGGCCATCAGGCGCCACGGTACACAGCAGAAACAGCGTGCGCTGCGGCGGCTCCTCCAGCGTCTTTAGCAGCGCGTTGGCAGAGGGACCTGCCAGCGCCGCCGCCTCCTCCACGATGAACACCCGCACCGCGGCCTCGTGCGGCGGCAGCCCCAGCCGGGCGATGGTCCGGCGGACGGTCTCGATGGGGATCATCTGAGACGCCCCTTCGCGCTCCATCGTGATCACATCCGGGTGAATGCCGTGCGCGATCTTGTGGCAGGCATCGCACTCGCCGCAGGGCTCACCGGCATCTCCGCCGGACGTCCCTCGGGCGCCGGCGGCGCGCTGGCAGTTGACCGCGCAGGCCAGAAACCGCGCGGCCACGAGCTGCGGAGCGGCGCTTGGGCCAGAGAAAAGATAGGCGTGGGGCACCCGGCCCCCGGCCAGCGCGCTGCGCAGCCGCGTGGCGGCCTGTCCGTCGAGATCCGACCAGCGAAACACCGCCGCACGCTAGCACATGGCGCGTCCGCGGGGTTGGGGTTAGGCTCTGCGCGCATGTCGACTCGAGCGCCCGCCCCCCAAGCCGCCTCCGTCCCGTCTCCGCCGGCCACCGATCTTCGCGCGGCCGATCCGCGCGCGGCAGCATCCGCGGAGGTCGCGAGCGACCCAAGCGACAAGGTTGCCCCCACCTTCGCGGCCTTCCGCGACGTCCCTCGCACCGGCGTCATCTTCGTGACCACCGAGGCCACCCGCCGCGGCTTCTCGCCCAGCGCCGCGGACTGGTGCAACCTGGGGCAGGGCATGCCGGAGGCCGAGGCGTTGCCGGGCGCGCCGCCGCGGATCTCGGAGCTGCCGATCCGCCCGGGCGATCAGGAGTACGCGCCGGTGGCCGGCCTGTGGGAGCTGCGCGAGGCCATCGCCAGCCTCTACAACCAGCTCTTTCGCCGCGGCCTGCCCAGCCAGTACAGCGCCGAGAACGTGGCGATCTCCGGCGGTGGCCGCACCGCGCTGACCCGCGTCGCGGCGGCCATGGGCCACATCAACCTGGGCCACTTCCTTCCGGACTACACGGCCTACGAAGAGCTGCTCGACGTCTTCCGCTTGTTCTCGCCGATCCCGATCTTGCTCGAGGGCGAGCGAGGCTATGCGTTCTCCGCGGCCGATCTGCGGCGCGAGATCCTCGGTCGCGGCCTGTCGGCGGTGCTGGCCTCCAACCCCTCCAACCCCACCGGCAAGGTGATAGGCGGCGAGGAGCTGGCGCAGTGGGTGGCGGTGGGCCGCGAGCTCGACTGCGCGCTCATCTTCGACGAGTTCTACTCGCACTACATCTGGCGCCCCGATCTGGCCGCGCAGGGTGGCATCTCCACCGCCGCCCGCTACGTGGAGGACGTGGACCGAGATCCGGTGGTGATCCTCGATGGCCTCACCAAGAACTGGCGCTATCCGGGGTGGCGGGTGACCTGGACCGTGGCGCCCAAGAAGGTGATCGAAGCGGTGTCCTCGGCTGGCTCGTTCCTCGACGGTGGCGGCTCGCGTCCGCTGCAGCGCAAGGCCATCGAGCTCCTGACCCCAGACGCCACGATGGCGGAGACCAAGGCCATCGCCGCGGAGTTCGGCAAGAAGCGCCAGCGCATGCTCAACGGCCTGCGCGATCTGGGCTTCACGGTGGACCTGCCTCCCGAGGGCACGTTCTACGTCTGGGCCAGCGCCCAGCACTTGCCGGCGTCGATCTCCGACGGCATGTCGTTCTTTCGCGCCGCGCTCGATCGCAAGGTCATCGCGGTCCCTGGCGACTTCTTCGACGTCGATCCGGGCAAGCGCCGCGGCGGCCGCAAGTCGCGCTTCCGCCGCCACCTGCGGTTCTCCTTCGGCCCGCCGATGGCCAAGCTCGAGACCGCGCTGACCCGCCTCTCGGAGATGATCTCCGAGACGTCCGCGTAGTAGCCCGGCGTGGCGCGGCGCTTCAGATCCGGATCTGCGCGCCGAGCGTGAGGCCGAAGGTCTCGGAGGCCTCCTCCAGGTCGTCAAAGCCAAGCAGGGCGGACACGTCGATGTTCTTGCGCACGGAGTACTGCGCTCCGGCCTTGAGCAAGTAGCCGATGTCGATGCTCTTGAAGTCGATGAACGAGATGGCGATGCGCCCGATGAACGCGAGGTTGGGCTTGTGCTGGTAGATGCCGGCGCTCGAGAAGCGCAGGTTGCCCTTGTTGCGGGTGGTGTTGGTGCCCACCCGGCCGGCCTGCACTTCGTTGGCTGCCTCGTTGATGAGCGATGGCACGAAGGTGTCTAGCCGCACGTCCAGGATGTCCTCGGCCAGAACCAGCGCGAAGCGCTCGGCGAACTGGAACTTCATGGGCGCGCCGACGGTCAAGCTGGCGGCAAATGGCTCGAGGTACATCGGCACGGACACCGCGGCGGCGATCCAGGGCCTTATCTGCACCGTGGCGCCGAGGCCCACCGCCTTGCCGGTGTTGAACGTGGTGCTGCCGCGCCCGTCGTCGTAGATGCCGCCGACGTTGTAGACCAGGCTCACCTGCACCTTGGACGTCACGCCAAAGCGGACGCGCAGCGCCGAGCCGTTGATGAACGGCGAGAACGTGGTGCGCGAGTCGAGGCCGACCTCGGTCTGGAACCTCAGCAGGGTGAGAGGTCGAAAGACCTCTTCCATCGGATAGCCCTGGGGCCGGCGCTTGGGCGGCGCTGCCACGAGCGGCGGCGGCGCGTCGAAGTCCACAGGCGCATCCGGGTTCTCGTCGGTGCCCTCCATGTCCTTGGGGGGCGCGTCCTGGGGCATCTGCACCGGCTGGCCGCTCGGATCGGCGCCTGGGACCGCGCCGCCAGGGGCCGCCGCGGCGCCCGCAGCGCCCGCCGCCGGCTTGGCCGCCGCGGCAGGCACGTCGACGTCGTCGGAGGGGTCCTTGGCGGGCTTGGCGGGCTTGGCGGCCCCTTGGCGGGCGCAGCCGCGGCGGGCGAGGAGACAACGCCGACCCCGAGGCCGGTCAGGAGGAGAAACGCAAGACGCGACGACATGTCCGCACAGTACACCAAGGTCCCCGCGGGATCCGGTTTCTGGCAAGGAGGCAGGACCCCGGCGCGGTCAGCAGTGGCCAATCCAGCGGGGACGGCGGGCGGCGCCCTCGGCCCGCGGGGGCGCCGCGGTCTCGGCGGCGAGCGCCACGGCGCCGGTGGCGAGCAAGAGGCCAAAAAAGTGCCGCCGGGTGAGCGGCGCGAAGCCGCGCCCAGCGGGCGTGCTGTCGGCGACCGGGGGGACGGCAGCCAGGCTCGCCTGCCGAGCCTGCCGGGTCCGCGTTCTCTGGGCGCTCATTGGGCGCTCATTCTACGCACTCCGGGGATTCAAAGCCACGCACCAGGTCCTCCAGGGAGAGGCTCTCGTCGCACGGATCGGTGGCCTCCTCCAGCTCGCTGCGCATCGACGAGCCGTCCACGTCGTGGAAGTCGTCGGTGATGGTGTCTGGGGCGTCCTTGCCCTCGACGACCGGCGCCGCGGTGCTGGCCGCTTCGATGAGTCCCTTGTTGAAGAAGCGCAGGAACATGATCGGGTGATAGTGATAGACCACGCCGTCGGAGGGCAGGCGGGCGTGGCGCGCCACCCGGTCATCCCACCAGAGCCCCGGGGTGATCTGCTCCGCCACCATCTCCTCGATCTCGGCGGTCGCCACGTCGCGGAAATCCGGCGTGGCCCGCAGGGACTCCGCCCAGTTGGGCTCAGCGGTCCACTCCGAGACATGCAAGATCGCGCGCAGGTACCTGGAGCGGTCGCCCGAAGCGTAGTGCGCGGCCACCTCTTCTCGGCTGAGCTTGCCATCGTGGTTCTGGTCGATCTCGGAGTTGATCTCGTCGATGTCGCAGAAGCGCCCGCCGGCGCTGCCATCGATGTACTCCCAGCCGCGGCCCTTCTCGAACAGCGGATCGTTGGGCCCGGAGAAGATCTCGAGATGGATCTGTGGCTTGGACAGCGCGGCCGGGCCGGCCACGCCGAAGCGCCCGACCATGTCGCCACCCTCCACTGGCTCATCCAGCAAGGCGACTTCACCTGCGCGCCCCCCCTTGGACTTCCACTCCTGCCAGCCCTTGCCGGTCATCCACGGAACCACCGGGCTTGCCTCCGCGAGCTCGTCCTGCAGGTGCATGTACAAGGCGTAGAAGCGCACGGTGCGATCGCCAAACGCCAGGTCATGGCGGAGCAGCACGAAGTTGACCGACCCGGCGGGGCTCCTGGCGCCCATGCGCGCTGCCACCACGCGCCCGGGGAACTGCGAGTAGACCGGGGAGCCAGCGGCGCCCACGATGTGGATGCCGCCGTGCCATAGCCGGTGCTCCCCCCAGGGGCCCACCGGGAAGAAGCCGCCGTCGGCGCGGGCCTCGTTGGCCGCGTAGAGCTTGGAGCAGGCCTGATCCAGCTCGTCGAGGTTCTCGGGGATCGCCGGCGCCTTGTCGCGCGGGTCCTTGGTGCTGGGCACTGTGTACATCGGCAGCGAGAACTGCCCGCGCAGGCCGCGGCAGAACGACTTGAAGTCGAACGGCCCCGGATCCCACTTCTGGCCGGTCAGGTGGTAGTGGCCCAGGTAGCCGCGAAAGGAGAAGGCGTTGCCCCGAGGCAAGGTCTCCCAGGCCTGCTCGCCTGGCGCCTTCTGCGGGAACTCGACCGGCAGGTTGGGCAAGATCCGCCGCAGCTCGCGCGCGAGCCGGGTGAACGAGTCGAGCTGCGCCTTGGTGTACGTGAACGCATAGTACTTGTAGCCGTTGATGACGCAGTTGACCTTGTCGCGCCCGCCGCCGTGCTTGCCGTTGGCGTACGTGTCCGGATACTTCTTGGCGTCGCCACGGTTGCAGAACTCGACGCCGATCGCGCGCAGGTTGAACTCCGCCGCGTGATAGGCCATCAGCGCCAGGTCGATGGTCTGGAAGATGGTGCCGTTATTGTCGATGAGGAAATGGCACGACAGGCCGCGCTCGTTCTGCAGCACGGACCAGCACATGTCCGCCGAGGTGCAGCCGTCATGGTGCAACACGAACTGGGTGATGGCGGCCTGCGCGGCGGCCAGCGGCGGGCGCTCCTTGAACGCGCGAAGGGCGGGGCGGAAGGCGTAGCGCCGGCTGTAGAGTCGCGGCAGCTTGCCGTACGGGTACTGGGTGCCGTTGGGGCCCAGGATGCACTGGTTGCGGCGGCTGGTCTCCGTGTCGAAGCAGTACTCCTTGGTCGCGTCCCAGAACGGGAACTGCCGGTAGCTGATGACCGGGGCATCGACCTTGAAGGACTGGTTGGCCAGGATGACCTCGCCATTGACCGGGAGCGGATACACTTTCATGGTCGGCCCCTATTCTGACAAGAATCGCAGCTCTGTCGCGCCGATTCGTAGCGCGGCGCCGTGCTCGAGCGGCATCTCGGTGACGCGCACGCCGTTGACAAAGGTGCCGTTGGTGGATCCGCGATCGTAGATCGTGCAGAAGCCTCGCCCGTCGAGCGAGACCTGGGCGTGGTGCGAGGAAGCGTAGCCGTCGTCGATGACCAGCGAAGACTCCGGCGCCTTGCCGATGGAGAACCCGTGAAACAGGGGGATGCGCTGGCCAGCGCGCGGGCCGGTGATGACGTACAGCGTGGGCCCGCTCGTCGGCGCGGCGGGCGCGGCGTAAGGGGCGGGCGCGTGGGGCTGCTGTGGCGGCTGCGACCCTGGTTGATAGGCGCCGGTGCCTGGATAGCCGCCGGGGACGCCGCCACTCGCCGCGCCCGGCGGCAGCGAACCTGGCGCGCCAGGCGGTAGCGAACCTGGCATGCCCGGCGCGCCAGGCGCCCCCGGGATGCCCGGCGCACCTGGTTGCCGTGCTTGTCGACGCGCCATCACGTATCCGACGCCGCCGAGCCCCACCAGCACCAAGGCGCCGACCCCGATCAACGTGGCCAGCCAGCCGGCCAGCCCACCACCGCCACCTTTGCGAGGCGTGACGCAGGCCCCTGCCAGGCACCACTGGCCGGCGGCGCAGGGGTCCTTGGCGCAGGACGGCATCGGGATCTTGAGCTCGTTGGAGGTGAGCTCGGTGTTGCCCAGCGCCAGCGACACCTGGGCTCGCTTGCCGGTGATCCTGTCGAGCTCGTCGCCCTCCTCGATGAAGTAGGTGAGCACGAGCTGCTCGTCGATCTGCTCGAGCACGCGCCGGAGCTGCGCTTGCCAGGACTGCTTCTCACCGGTGCGCAGCCAGCGGAAGGTGCCCCGGGACTGCCGCGACAGCTCGCCCAGGTTCAAGAGCGGGCGCCGTGCGTTGGTGGGGCTGTAGGCCAGCGACAGGATGCGCACGCCCTCTCGGTTGGCGCGCTGGCCGACGCTCGTGATGCGATCGCGTTCACCCAGCCGGTCGCGGCCGTCGGACAGCAGCACCACCACCTTGCGCATGGGCCGTCCCGGCGGATCCGTCTTGATGCGGCGAAAGAGCGCCAGGGCGTGCTCCAGCGACTCCACCAGCGCAGGCTCCGAGGGCGCCAGGTCTGCCGACAGGGCGCCAAGCTTGGTGCGCGCGGTGCGCAGGTTGCTCAGGCGCCCGCTCTGCACGGTCTCGCCGTAGCCGACCACGGCGACCCGCGCGCGGTCTGGCAGCTTGGCCAGCAGCTCCTCGGCCAGGACCTCCTGCAGCATGGGGAAGACCGGCGCATATTCGAACGCGGCCTCGATGACGATGACGACGGACAGCTCGGCGTCCGACAGCCCGAAGCGGCCGATCCCTCGCGGGGCGCGCAGCGCGCTGCCGCCGACCTGCAGCTTGAGCGCCGCCGGATCGATCGCGAGCTGCTCGCCTTCGATGGACAGCGCGCTGACATATGCGCGGAGCCGCGAGATGCCGGTGAGGCGCGTGGGCTCCACCGAGATCGAGTCCAGGGTGACGGTCTTGGCCTGAGCCCAGGCGGCGCGCGCCCCGCCGAGCAGCGCCGCCCAGACGGCGAGCACCAGCGCAGCGCGGCCGAGCACGCCCGGACTCCCTCGACGAGGCATGGCAAAACCGTACCCGAAAGCCGGGCCCGGCAGGAAGGCGCGGGGCGGCGCAAAAGGGCGCTGCCGGAGATCCAGCCGAGATCGATCCGAGTTCGAGCCGAGTTCGAGTCGGGCTCGAGCCGAGATCCAGTCGAGCCCGAGCCAAGCCCGAGCCAAGATCTTGTCGGCCAGTTCACATCAGGGATTTCAGGCACCTGCATCGGCAACCAGGAGCGGTCGCTGGACAGTCGCCTCGGGGCCCCGTAGACCGAGCGTCGTGGATCTCACGCCCATCGCCTCCCCGGCGCCTCGTTTGCTGGGGTCGTGCGTTTGCACGGTCATGGACCTGCGTGGCGCGTCTTGCCGTAGCCGCTTGGCTCTTTGCGGGCTGCACGTTGTTCTTGCAGTGGCAGCCATGGGTTGCGATCGAGAGGCGGTCCCCAAAGACCTGGCCACGCGGCGCGACCTGGCAGCGCGGACAGCTCCCACCGCGCACGCCGCAGGAACCCCGTTTGGTGCGGCCCCTGCGTCCGCCGCGGCGGCGCCGGAGCCCTCGCTGGGCGTGACCGATCATGGCATCTGGAATGATCTGGACGGTCGCCTGCAGCTCCCGCCGCCTGCGCTCGTGCATGCGCCTGGCCAGCGGCTGGAGCCGGCGGTGGTGTCCGCGCAGCTCGATCTCGAGCATCGGCTGCTACTGGTCATGGTGGCAGGCTGGCCGGTGAAGGTGTACCCGGTGGGCAGTGGCGGCGGCGGCGGCAGTGGCGGCGAGCCGTGGACACTCGGGGAGCACACGCTGCGGCTGCGAGCGGGAGATCGCGCCGAGCTCGCGGGTCTGCTGTCGGCCACCAACCTACAAACAACAGCACGGCAGCCAGGCGCGGCGAGTGGGCAGGCGGCGGCGCCCTTGTCCGACCGCGACGGAGATGGCATCCCCGATCCGCTGGACGTCCTGCTGGGGGCCAAGAAGACGGTGCTCGGCGCCGACGCCTACACCGGCGGCTACGTCAAGCTCGCCTATCCGATGGGCGACGTCCCGCGCACCATCGGCGTCTGCACCGACGTGATCATCCGCGCGGTGCGCAACGCCGGGCTCGACCTGCAGCGCGAGGTGCATGAAGACATCGCGCGCTCGCCGCGCTCGTATCCGATGGTCAAGGGCCGCGGCGACCCCAACATCGATCATCGTCGGGTCAAGACGCTGCTGCCGTACTTCCTGCGGCGCTGGCAGGCGCACACCGCCGCGCTCGACGACGCGGCGGATCCGCTGCGGCCCGGCGACGTGGTGCTGATGGACACCTTCCCCAGGCGCGTCGGCCCCGATCACATCGGCATCGTCTCCGACACCCTGGGCGTCAGCGGCAAGCCGCTCATCATCAACAACTGGACCGACGGCACGGTGACCGCCGAGATGGACCTCTTGCCGTTCGTTCCCATCACGCACAGGTTTCGCATCCCGCCGCCTGCGGCGCAAAGGCCGTCGCGCCGCCCTCGCTGACGAGGGCCCGCTCGCCGCCGGCTCGTCGGGCGCCACGACGGACTCAGGCGATGCGGCCCATCTCGCGGTACTCGAGCTGCGCTGACAGCTCCAGATCCGCGTGGCAGACCTCGGCCCCCGGGCCGCGGTCGAGCGCGCGCGACGCACCTCGCAAGGCCGCCTTCTTGATGAAGGCCCCGGCCATCTCGTAGCGCTCGGCCAGGCGCTTCCAGTCAATGTCAGGCGCGAGCCGCGCCTTGGGAGGGAACATGCTGCGCCACAGCAGCTCCCGCACCGGCGGCTCTGGCAGATCGAACGCGATGGAGAACCGCACGCGGCGCTTGAACGCCTCGTCGATGCCTTGCTCGAGGTTGGTGGCCAAGAGGGTGATGCCGCCGTAGGCCTCCATGCGCTGCAGCAGGTAGTTGACCTCGAGGTTCGCGTACCGATCGTTTGAGCTCTTGACCTCGGTGCGCTTGGCGAACAGCGCGTCGGCCTCGTCGAAGAACAGGATGGCGTGGCTGTTCTCCGCCTCGTCGAACACGCGGGCCAGGTTCTTCTCGGTCTCGCCGATGTACTTGTTGACGATCTGCGCCAGCTCGATGAGGTAGAGGTCGTAGCCCAGCTCCTGGGCCAAGAGCTGCGCCACCATGGTCTTGCCGGTGCCGGGCGGCCCGGCCAAGATCGCCGACACGCCACGGCCATAGGGGAGCTTCTTGTCGAAGCCCCACTCGTCGAGCAGAAACGCCCGGTGCTTGGCGAAGGCGATCATCTCGCGGATGCCCTCCATGGTGTCCTCGGGCAAGAGCAGATCGTCCCAGGTGAAGCCGGTGGTGATCCGCCGCGCCACCGTGCCCAGCCGGTGCTGCAGCATCAAGCGCGCGCTCTCCGCCAGATCTGCGATCTCGATCTGCGGCGCGGTCGGGTTGCGCAGCCGGGCCTGCACCGCGGTGCGCTCGGCGGCGCGGCGGATCGGCTCGCCGCCGAGCATGAAGCGGCCGGCGATGTCGTCGATGGCCCCGGGCGCCACCAGCTTGGCGTCGGCGCCAAGGCCGAGCCGCCACAGCGCCACGCGCGACGAGAATGGCGGCGCCGGGATGGCGACCTCGCGCAGGTCCGGCAGCGAGTGGACGAGCCAGGAGGGGCGGGTCTGACAGGAGAACACCACCGGCCCGCGGAAGCGGCCGGCCAGCTCGATGAACCGATCGCAGAGCGCGGAGTGATTGACGTCGTCGAGGCTGCGGCCGGCGCGGAACACCACGATGCCGTTGGCCAGCGCCGCGTCGCGCGCCAGCCGTGACATCAGCTCCTCGAGCCGATCCGCGCGGTCGCCGGCGCGCAAGAGCTCTGCGACCTGGACCCGGAACACCGGGCGGCCGGTGGCGGTGCCGATGACGCGCGTCAAGAGCGCCTTGCCGACGCCCGCGGGGCCAAAGAGCAGCACGCGCGCGCGTGGCTGGGCCAGCGCTCGCTGGCCGGCGCCGAAGATGACCGGGGGCAAGATGATCTCGGTGGGCGCAGCGGGCGGGGTCAGCTCGGCCAGCCCGTCGAGCAGCGGATCGGCGCCTGGATCGCCCTGCAGATAGCCGATCACGCGATCCGAGAGCCGCACCACGCGCCGCGCCGGCGGGGTCACGTCCGCGTCGCCGGCCACCCCCACCAGCGCGATGCGCAGCCGGCGCAGCGGCGCCTCGGCGGCCAGGGCGCGCCGCACCGCCTGCCGGCCGGCCTCGTCGTCGCCGGCCAGGAGGTCGAGCAGGAATCCCAGATCGGGTCGCGGTCGCTTGAGGTCGTCCCAGGCGTAGCTGCACAGGGCCTCGAGCGTCGCGTCGTGCTCGAGGGCGATCAGGAACGCTACCAGGCGAGCCGCGGCGTCATCGAGCTCGCAGCGCTCGAGCAAGGTGGCAAACGGGGACGGCGCGATGCGGAGCTGGGTCCACGCCGGGTTGTCAGCCAGCGGCTCGGCAGGGCGCGGCCGACCGGCCTCGGTGAGCAGCTTGACCGCGTCGCGCGCGCTCATCGCATAGCGGGTGGCGATCTCTCCGTTGCTCAGCCGGATCTTGCGGGTCGGGCGGTCATGGGCGTGCAGCACCGCCTCGACCCAGCCGCGCACCACCGCGGCCAGGGCGTCAAGAGTGCGGCCCGGACTCGCCGTGGGCCCCGGGCCAGAGGCGGAGGGCGTGGCGGGCGTGGCGGGTATCGCGGACAGCGGGCCGGACGGAGAGCGCGGCGAGTCAGGATCCACAGCGTCGCACGGTAGCACAGCAGGTGCGAGGGCGCGAAAGCGCGGCGTCGCCCGTCACGGCGCCGGCGCGGTCGCGGCGATCACGAGCCAGCGACGACCTCGTCGCGCAGGAAGTCGCGCTTCTTGCCGGCGATGCCGGCGGCGATGCGCGCCGCGTTCCAGGCCGCGCACAGCTCGCCCTCGAGCCCGAGCTGCGGCAAGATCTGGCCGCCGGTGAAGGTCAGGTTCTTGAACGGCGAGGGGTACGCCAGCGCGCCCGTGCCAGCGGTGTCCGCCAGCTCTCCAGACATCACCGGCCGCATGGGCAGGGGCATGCCCTTGGGCGCCTCGTAGGTGCCCGGGCCGCTGGGCGTCGAAGGCGGCAGGCCGTCGTAGGGCGAGTGGCCCACCACCACGTGCCGGTCGTAGAACGGCATCACGTCGTCGAGCTTGGTGAGCAGCGCGACCCGCAGCTCCTGGCTGCGACCGCGAAGGACCTCGTCGTCGATCGGCCCCTGTGTGGCCAGGACCGCGGCCAGCGACACCACCACGTGGCCGCTGTCGTCGGGCTCTCCGCAGTGGACCGAGAAGGCGTTGTCGTTGCAGGGCGGGCGCGCCGGATCGTCGAGGACGAACACCGTCGGCGCCATCGCGTCCGGCACCCCGGCGGCGTCGAGCACGATGTTGATCGTGTAGCGGTAGCCGACCACGCGGGTGGACTCGCCGAGCTCGCTGAGCTTCTTGGGCGCCTTCTTGCCAAGCAGCGCGGCCACCTCGCGCGGCGGGATCGCCGCCACCACCTGACCGGCCCCGATCTCCTCGTTGCCGACGATGACGGAGCTGATCTTGCCCCACGAGGTGGTCAGCTCTCGAACCTTGCCAACCCGCGCCTCCCCGCCAGCGCCGGTCAGCTTCTCCAGCACCAGCTCGCGCAGCGCCTCGGCGTCGCCGCGCAGCGGCAACAGGCCGCCGCGGCACGCATCCAGCGCCCGGCCCACCGCCACCGGCGGCGGCTCGGGGTGGCGCATCCACAGCGCCGCGATGGCCTTGGCCAGCGAGGGCAAGATCGGCGAGGTGACGCCGCGCCAGGCCTGCTCGGCGTCGACGCCCGCCTTGTCCACCACCTTGGCGGTCTCGCGGCGCAGGAAGCCGCTGTGCGGGAAGAGCTGCTCGCCGGTCATCACCGCGTCGAGCGGGCGGCCCAGCTCGGCGAGGGTCTGCCACTCGCTGGTCCACTGCTCGCCGCGCTCGGTCCCGAGCTCGCGCGCCAGCTCCTTGGCCATGGAGTCGCCCAGCTCGAAGCGCAGATCCGGCGCCACCACCTGCGCCGACACCCGCGGCTCGCGCAGCTTGCGCCGCAACGCCAGCTCGAGGCTCAGCTCCTTGAGCACGCGCTCGCCGGCCCAGGCCATCCGGCTTGGCCACAGCATGGGCTCGAGCGGCAGCCGGTGGGGGCCCAGCAGGTAGCGCTCCTGCACGTCGTCCGGGGCGAGGTGCAGCGTGCGCAGCCCGCGGCGGGCGCACAGCGCGGCGGTGATCAAGCTTCCAAGCCCGTTGCCCAGGATCACGACGTCATACGAACTATTGGGCATCGTGGTGTACCTGCCGCACCACCCGACCTTCGCACAGGAGCTGGCCGCGCGCCAACTGCGCGACCACCTCGGGCAGGAGCTGGTGTTCGACGCGCTGGATGCGTCGGTGTAAGGAAGTGGCGTCGTCGCCGTCCTCCACCGGGACCGTGCGCTGGGCGATGATGGGCCCGCCATCGAGCGTTGCATCCACGAAATGAACGGTGACGCCGCTGACCTTCACGCCGTGGGCTACCGCGTCCGCGGTGGCGTGGGCGCCGGGGAACGCCGGCAGGAGCGACGGGTGGGTGTTGACGATGCGCAGCGGGAAGCGGTCGGTGAACTGCGCGGTGAGCACGCGCATGAAGCCGGCCAGCACCACCGCCTCCACCTGGTGGAGCTGCAGGAGGTCGAGCAGGGCGCGCTCGAAGCCGAGGCGATCGGAATACGCGCGGTGATCCACCACGTGCGCCGGCTTGCCGAAGGTGGCCGCGCGCTCGAGCGCCAGCACGCCGGGCCGGTTGCTCACCACCACCGCGATCTGCGCGGGGGCCAGCGCGCCGCTGCGCTCAGCCTCCAGCAGCGCCAGCAGGTTGGAGCCGCTGCCGGAGACCAGGACCGCGAAGCGCACGTCACTCCCCGCGGTAGCGCGAGGGCTCACCCGCGCCACGAGCCACCAGCTCACCGACGACTCGACCACCGACGGGGCCAAGGGCCGCGAGCGCCGGGGCTCGCTGCGCCGGCGGCACCACGATGATCATCCCAAGGCCCAGGTTGAAGGTGCGTCGCAGCTCGTGCTCCTCCACCCCTGCGGCGGCGATCAGCCGGAAGATGCCGGGCACCTCCCAGGTGGACGGATCCAGCTCGACGGCCAGCGCGTCGTCGCGGAAGATGCGCGGCGGGTTCTCCAGCAGGCCGCCGCCCGTGATGTGGGCCGCGGCCTTCCACGGCACCGCCGCCGCGCGCAGCGCCGCGAACGCGCTGGCGTAGATGATGGTGGGCGCCAGGAGCGCGTCGGCCACGGTGGCGCCGCCGAGCTCCGCCGGCGTGGCAGAGAAGGGCAGGGCCAGGTGCTCGAGCACCACCTTGCGCGCCAGCGAGTGACCGTTGGAGTGCAGGCCAGCCGACGGCAGGCCGATCACGACATCTCCCAGGGCCAGATCGGCGGTGGGGCGGATCTCGTCCTTCTCGACGACGCCCACGCAGAAGCCGGCCAGATCGTAGTCCTGGCCGTGGTAGAGCCCAGGCAGCTCCGCGGTCTCGCCGCCGACCAGCGCGCAGCCGGCCTGCCGGCAGCCGTCGGCGATGCCGGCGATGACGGAGGCCGCGGTGTCCACGTGCAGGCTGCCAGTGGCGAAGTAGTCGAGGAAGAACAGCGGCTCGGCGCCGGTGACCAGGACGTCGTTGACGCACATGGCGACCAGATCGACGCCGATGGTGTCGTGTCGGCCGGTGGCCAGCGCGGTCTTGAGCTTGGTGCCCACGCCGTCGGTGCCGCTGACCAGCACCGGGTGCCGGTAGCGCTTGGGCAGCTCGCACAGCGCGGCGAAGCCGCCGATGCCGCCGAGGACCTCTGGGCGCATCGTGGCCTTGGCCAGCGGGCGGATCCGCTCGACCAGCGAGTTTCCCGCATCGATATCGACGCCAGCGTCCTTGTAGGTCAGAGCCATCGCCGCGGGTGATACACGAATCCTCGACGGCCCACAACAGGCGGCGCGCGGGCTCGCGCGGCTTGCTATGATGCCGCAAATCCGTGAAGCGCCGCGCCCTGATCGATGTCGTCCTCCCTGCTCGCGATGCCCAAGGCTCGATCACGGAGGTGATCGCCGCGCTGCCACGGCGCGAGCTGCGCTCGGTGGTGGTGGTGGATCGCGCCTCGCGTGATCGCACCGCGGAGCTGGCCCGAGACGCGGGCGCGCTGGTCCTGCGCGCTGATCCGGGCTACGGCGCGGCCTGCCTGCGCGCGCTCGACCACTTCAGCAAGCTGCCGCAGCCTCCGGACATCGTCGCCTTCGTGCCGGCGGATGACCGCCAGGGCGCCGCCGCGGTGCCGCTCCTGTGCGAGCCCATCCGCGACCGCGGCGTGGAGCTGTGCCTTGGCGCGCGCGGCACCGCCACCTTGGGGGAGCGGGTGATGTCCGGGCTCATCGAGGCGGTGTACCGGCAGCGCGTGGCGGGCATGGGCTCGGTGCGCGCGATCCGGTACGCGGCGCTGGTGGCGCTGGGCATGAGCGACCGCGGCTCGGGCTGGGACGTGGAGATGCTGGTGCGCGCGGTCAAGCTCGGGCTATCGTCGGAGCACATCTCCATCGCGGGCGCCGCGCCGCCGCAGCGGCTGACTGGGCGGGCGCTCTTCCACATCGCCCGCCACTCGACCATGAGGTGAAACATGACGCCCACCGTGGACAGCGACCTCGAGCAGTTCGCGCAGGAAGTTCCCGCCGGCACCGTGCTGTTCCGCGAGGGGGAGCGCGGCAACGTGATGTACGTCGTCCACCGCGGCGAGATCGAGCTGCGCCGCCAGGTCGGCGCCACCGCCGGCTACCCTGGCTCCTCGGAACGCGTGCTGGCGGTGGTCACGCCAGGCCAGTTCTTCGGCGAGATGGCCTTGCTCAAGGATCGCCCCCGCTCCGCGACGGCGGTGGTGCGCCACGACGCGCGGCTCCTGGTCATCGGCGCGACCACGCTGGAGGCGATGCTGCGGGCGCGCCCCGAGATCGCCCTGCGCATCATCACCACCCTCACCGATCGCATCGAGAACGCCAACCAGCAGATCGAGCTCCTGCTCTTGCCGAGCCCCAACCACCGCGTGGTGCAGTGTCTGCGGCAGTTCGCCAACGAGGAGCTGGCCGGGCAGGTGGCGCCGGGCATCGCCATCCTGGTGCGCAAGAGCGCCCGTGATCTCGCCGATCGCACCGGGCTATCTGTCGCCGAGGTCCAGGAGGTGCTGGCGCGGCTCGCCGCGGCGCAGCTCGTGGTGCCAGCCGAGGACACCTCACGCTCGGGGTACCTCATTCCAGAGGTCGGCCAGCTCTCCGAGTTCCTCGAGTTCTTGCAGCTCCGAGATCGCTACCGCCAGCTCTGAGCCAAACAGGCTCGGAGGCGGTCAGCAGCGGTCATTGGCGCTCGGCAGCGCTCGGCAGCGCTCAGGCAGCAGCAGGGGCCTACCCTGCAAAAAAATAGGGATGGAGTCGTGGTCCCGGCCTCACGCAGCAGCGACGCCGTCGCGTATCGCGCAGACCTTCCGGACGAGCTGGCCGAGCTCGTCGTTTTTGCCATGAATCAAGGTTTCGATCTCTGGGGCCATCTTGCGCAGCTCACCTTGCAGCGAGGTGCTGCTGGTGCCGGTAAGCAAGGTCGGGATGATCGCAACCAAGAAATTGCCACCCCAGATCTCGCGCACTGCCTCGGCGGCAGAACTCGCTTCGATCACGGTGAAACCCTCCGCCTGGAGGGCCCGGACAATCTCTTCTCGCTCGCTACTAATTTCGTTCACAACCAGGACAGAAGACATCGCGACCTCTTGGGTGGCGGAAGGCGCTTGGGCTGCTGGGCCAACGGAGCGCCGCAGTCAGTTAGAAGCTATGCATTTTGTGTCCGTTGTCTAGCAGAGTTGCCGGTTGCCTGCGAGCAAAAGTCATTTAGATCGCACAAGTGTGCTGAGGCGGACCAGATCCTGGCGCTTTGGAGCCGATCCGCTACGCAGCGCGGCGTCCAATCCGATGCTTGCGCCGCTTTGCTGACCTCTGCTATGGACGGCGCCATGGCATGGTGGTCGCGCAGCGAGGACCGGCAAGGTCTCGTGGTCGAAACAAAAAAGTCCGTCCCAAAAGGGATTTGGACCAAGTGCGAGCGCTGTGGGACCACGCTGTACGAGGCCGACCTGGACGCCAACCTGCGGGTGTGCCCGGGCTGCAACCACCATTTCCGGATGTCAACGGGCGACCGCATCGCGATGATCGTAGATGAGGGCTCCTGGAAGGAGCACGACCGCGGCCTGGAGAGCTCCGATCCGCTGGGCTTCCGGGTCGATGGCAAGCGCTACGGTGATCAGGTCAAGAGCGCGACCAAGAAGGCAGGCCCCGGGGACGCATACCGCGCTGGCACCGCCACCATCGGCGGCCAGCAGGCAGAGGCTGGCTTCTTCGTCTTCGAGTTCATGGGTGGGTCGATGGGGTCGGTGGTAGGTGAGAAGATCACGCGGCAGTTCGAGCGAGCGTTGGCGGCCCGTCGCCCGGCGGTCATGTTCTGCGCCTCCGGCGGCGCGCGCATGCAGGAGGGCGTGCTGTCGCTCATGCAGATGGCCAAGACCTCGGCGGCGCGGTCCCGGTTGCGGGAGGCACACGTGCCGTATGTCGCCGTCCTCTTGCACCCGACCACAGGTGGCGTGGCTGCGTCGGTGGCCATGCTGGGTGACATCACCTTGGCGGAGCCTGAGGCGCTGGTGGGGTTCGCTGGACCTCGCGTGATCGAGCAGACGATCCGGCAGCAGCTCCCGCCCGGCTTTCAGCGGTCGGAGTTCTTGCTGGAGCACGGCATGGTGGACATGGTGGTTCACCGCAAAGATCTGAAGGCCACCTTGACCCGCACGCTGCGATGGTTCCAGGTGCCCTCGCACCCGGCCGACGAGACCGGCGAGCTGGCGGACGAAGAGATGCCAGCGACCGACTGAACCTTGGCCGACCGTCAGAGCCGAGGGCTCGCCATGACCGACCTCGACGCCGCGTATCATCAGCTCCTCGAGCGCCTGTTCTCGGCGCGCCGCTTCGGCGTGGTCCTGGGCCTCGAGCGCCTGCGCGCGGTGCTCGCCGCGCTCGGCGACCCGCAGCGGCGGCTTGGCGCCCTCGTTCACGTCGCCGGCACCAACGGCAAGGGCTCCACCGCCGCGATGATCGCGGCCATGGTGCGGGCCCACGGCCGGACCGCGGCGCTCTACACCTCGCCGCACCTGACCTCGGTGCGCGAGCGCATCGTCTTCGAGGGCGAGCCGATTGGTCGTGCCGCGCTCCTCGCGGCGGCGGCCAGGGTCGCGCAGGCCGGCGGTGACAGCCTGACCTTCTTCGAGCAGCTCACCGCGATGGCGCTGGTGGAGCTGGCGCAGCGCGCGCCGGACGTCACCATCCTGGAGGTGGGGCTCGGCGGCCGGCTCGACGCGACCAACGTGGTGGACAGCGACGTCGCGGTGGTCACCGGCGTGGCCCTCGATCATCAGGCCATCCTGGGCGACACGCTGGAGCAGATCGCCCGCGAGAAGGCGGGCATCTTTCGCCGCGGCAAGCCGGCGGTGATCGGCGTGAGCGGCGAGGCCGCCGCCGTCCCGGCGCTGTACGCGGAGGCGCTGCGCCTGGGCGCCGCGCCGGTGGAGCAGCTCGAGGAAGCCGCGGTGGCCGCGGTGCCGCCGCTGTCACTGCGCGGCGCGCACCAGCGGCGCAACGCCGCGGCGGCGGTGGCGGCCGTGAAGGCGCTCGTTGGCGCCGGCGTGCTGGCGGACGACCCGGCGGCGCGCGCGCGCGGGCTCCTCGGCGCGGTTCACCCCGGCCGCCTGGAGCTGGTCCCTGGCTCGCCGCAGCTCGTGCTCGATGGCGCGCACAATCCACATGGCGCCGCCGCGCTGGCCGCGGCGCTGGTCGAGCTGCCCGCGCCGCGGATCTTGGTGCTGGCGGTGTCGCGGGACAAGGACGCCGGCGCGCTCGTCGGCGCGCTCTTGCCGGTGGTGACCGCCGTGATCTCCACCGCGTACCAGCAGGAGCGCGCCTTGCCGCCGCAGGAGCTGGCCGCCAAGGTCGCCGATGCCGCGGCCAAGGTCGGAGCGGCGGGGGGCGCACACGCGGCCAAGGTCGCCGCGGTCAGCCGCTCTGCACCGGAGCTGGGCGCTGCGCTTCCGCTCGCGCGCCAGCTCGCGGGACCGCGGGGCACGGTGGTGGTGGCGGGCTCGCTGTTTCTGGTGGGCGAGGCTCGCGCCATGCTCCTGGGCGCGGACACCGACCCGGTCTTGCTCTCGGATCCGGCGGCGACCCCCGGCAATTTGCGCTCGTGAGCGAACGCTCGTACCCTTGGGGGATGCGGCGCTCTCTGGTCACTGCTCGGTTGCGGACCCTTGGACGAACGGTCACCGGGCCGGTGGCGGCTGGCGTCCTCAGCTTCTTTTGCCTGTCCGGACCGCCGGTCGCCAGCCGCGTCGCGTGGGCCCAGCCCGCGCCCCGCGCGCCGGTGGTGCGCCGCGAGGGCGACTACACCGGCGTCTCGCCCGGTCAACCTCCTTCGCCGGAGGGCAAGCCGCGGCGCGCCTTGCGCAAGGGCACCCTGTCCTGGATCGGCTTTCAGCCCAAGGACGGCGGCGCCGAGGTGTTCCTGCAGTCCCCCACGAAGTTCGAGCTGGAGCAGCGGATGGAGGGCTCGACCCTGGTGGTCCACCTGGCGGGGCTGACCGGGCAGGTCCACAACACGCGACGAGCCATCGACACGCGGTTCTTCGACAACCCGCTGGCGCGGATCACCTCTCGGCTGGTGCGCCGCAGCGGCAAGCGACCGCGAGGCGTGGAGCTGCGCATCGTGTTCAAGAACCCCAAGGACGCTCGGCAGGGCACGCTGCGCACCGCCACCGAAGCCGACGGCCTGTTCTATGCGTACCTCACGTTCCCCGAGGGCGCGGAGCCGGCGGCAGAGACCGACCGCTCCGGGGCGGCTTCGTCGCCCGACGCGCCCGACGTCCCCGACGGCAACTGAGCGATGGCCGAGCGACAACCGAGCGATAGCTGAGCGGCCGATCCCGGCTAGCCGCCAGGCCGCGACAGCAGCGCGCGGAGCCGCCCGCGCGCGCGCAGGAGCCGAGTCCCCACCGTCGCTGGCGCGATGCCCAGCCGCTTCGCGATCTCGCTGTAGCGCAGGTGCTCGAAGGCGTGGAGCTCGAACACCACGCGAAACTCCGCCGGGAGCTGGGCCAGCGCGGCGGTCACCTGCTCGGCCGTGATGTCGAGCCAGGCCGGGCTGGCTGGCTCTGCGCCCTCGCTGGCGAGGGCCGCACCACCGAGCTCGGCCGAGTCGAGCGACAGCGGGCGCGGGCGCCTGCTGGCTCGGCGGCACTGGTCGATGAACAGGTTGCGCAAGATCGAGTGCAGGTAGGCGCGAAGGTTCTGGTGAGCCAGGCACGCGCTGGCGGTGCGCAGCGCGCGCTCGTAGACATCGTGAACGAGGTCGTCGGCGTCGGCTTGATTTCCGCAGAGCATCCGCGCCGAGCGCGCGAGCGTGGCGCGATGCTCGCGCAGCGCCAGCACGAGCCGCGTCCGCTCCGAGGGGACGGCGCGGGCTGGCCGGGCGGACGTGACATCGGCGAAGTGGGCGGCGGTGGGCGCGAGCATCTTGGTCCTCGAAGGGGTAGAGCGAGGCGCCTGCCTCTCGTTCCCCAAAAAATGCACGCGCCGATGCGTTCGGCTGCGCGCTCACGCCTGCGGCGCCCTGCCTCGGCAGCAGGCCGCGCCAGCGGCGACCAAGGCCGCGCCCCCAGGCGCTCGTGCTCGGAGTCACAGATGGGCAAGGCCTGCCTCCGGTCTCCCAGGGCGCCGATCTTGCTTCGGATTTCCTCTGGCCTGGCGCGACATCTCCGGGCCGGGCGGCGCGTGGAAGCGGCGCCAAAACCTGATACCTTGCGCCGCATGCATCCCGACGTCGCAGCGTCCTTGGCCGCCACTGATCCGCTCCTCTCCTCGCTCATCGCGCAAGAGGAGCGCCGCCAGCGCGACAAGATCCGCTTGATCGCGTCCGAGAACTACGCCTCCGAGGCGGTGCTCGCCGCCACCGGCAGCGTGCTGACCAACAAGTACTCCGAGGGCTACGCTGGCAAGCGCTACTACGAGGGCCAGCAGATCGTGGACCAGATCGAGGGCCTGGCCATCAGCCGCGCCAAGGCGGTCTTTGGCGCCGAGCACGCCAACGTGCAGCCGTACTCCGGTTCTCCGGCCAACCTGGCGGTTTACTTCGCCTTCCTCAAGCCAGGCGATACCGTGATGGGGATGGCGCTGCCGGCGGGCGGCCACCTGACCCACGGCTGGAATGTCTCCATCACCGGCAGCTTCTTCCGCGCCGTGCAGTATGGCGTGCGCAAGGACACCCACCGGGTGGACATGGATGAAGTGCGGGACCTGGCGCGCAAGGAGCGGCCCAAGGTCCTGTTTGCCGGCGGCACCGCCATCCCGCGCACCATCGACTTCCCGGCGTATGCCGAGATCGCGCGCGAGGTGGGGGCGGTGTTCGTCGCGGATATCGCGCACATCGCCGGGCTGGTCGCCGCCGGCGTGCATCCGTCGCCGGTGCCGGTGGCGGACGTGGTGTCATCGACCACGCACAAGACCCTGCGCGGGCCACGCGGCGGCATGATCCTGTGCAAGGAGGCCCACGCCAAGGCCATCGATCGCGCGGTGTTTCCGGGCCTGCAGGGCGGGCCGCACAACCACCAGACCGCGGGCCTGGCGGTGGCGCTGGCGGAGGCGCAGACCGAGGCCTTCAAGGTCTACGCCGCCCAGATCGTGAAGAACGCCCAGGCGCTCGCGGCGGCGCTGACCGCGCGCGGCTTCGCGCTCATCACCGGCGGCACCGACAACCACCTGATCCTGGCCGATCTGACCCCCAAGAACGTGCCCGGCAAGGTCGCCGCCAAGGCGCTCGACGCTGCTGGCATCGTCCTCAACTACAACAGCATCCCCTTCGATCCCCGCAAGCCGTTCGATCCGTCCGGCGTTCGCCTGGGCACCGCGGCGGTCACCACCCGCGGCATGAAAGAGGCGCAGATGCAGCAGGTCGCCGCCTGGATCGACGAGGTCGTGCAGCACCCTGCCGACGCCGCGCTGCACGCCCGCATCGCCGGCGAGGTCGCCGAGCTGTGCCAGGGCTTCCCGGCGCCGGGCTGCGCGTAGCCAGGATCATCGCCACCCGGCCCAAGCGCGGCGCCAACCGTCGCCAAACCGTCGCCGACCGTCGCCAAACCGTCGCCAAACCATCGGCTGCGAAGTTGCCAGCCCCGCCGTGGGCTGCAATAAACGTTGAGTGTACGTTCCGTCGCGAGAAGAGTTCGCTCAGGCTGCGACCCGCGGCAACTTGATCCCGGTCTACCGGGAGCTGGTCGCCGATGGCGACACCCCGGTGTCCGCGTACGCGGCGCTAGGCCAGGACGAGTACTCGTTTCTGCTCGAATCCGTGGTCGGTGGCGCGACCTGGGCCGCGTACTCGTTCGTCGGCGTGGCGCCGCGCGCGGTGGTGTCGTGGCGAGACGGCACCGCCAAGGTCGTGTGGTTCGACATCGACGGCGGCGGGCCGCCCAGGACGGCGGAGTGGAAGACCTCCGATCCGACCGAGGCCCTCGTCGAGGTGATGGGCGAGATGCGGCCAGTGGAGGTGCCCGGCCTGCCTCGCTTCTGGGGCGGCGCGGTTGGCTACCTGGCCTATGACGTGGTGCGCGCGTTCGAGGAGCTGCCAGCGCGCGCGCGGCCCGGCGTGGACATCCCCACCGTGTGCATGGTGATAACCGACACCCTGCTCATCTTTGACAACCTGCGCCAGACCCTCAAGGTGGTCGCCACCTCCTACGTGACTCGCCCCGAGCGCGCTGGCGCTGCCTGGGACAGCGCCGTCGTGCGCATCGACGAGCTGTGCGCGCGCCTGCAGGCGCCGCGCGCGCCGCTCCCGGAGCTGCGGGTGCCGCGGCGCACAGATCCGCCGCCGCCGGTCCCTCCGTCCTCGTTCGCCAGGTCGGAGTTTCTGGCCGCGGTCGACCGCGCCAAGGAGTACATCGCGGCCGGGGATGCCTTTCAGATCGTGCTGTCGCAGCGGTTCTCCGAGCCGCGCGGGCAGGCGCGACCGCTCGATGTGTATCGCTCGCTGCGGGTGATAAACCCCTCGCCGTACATGTTTCACCTGGAGTTCCCGCAGGTCACCGTGACCGGGGCGTCGCCCGAGACGCTGGTGCGCCTGGTGGACGGCCGCATCGAGCTCCGGCCCCATCGCCGGCACCCGGCACCGCGGCAGGACCTCCGAGGAAGACGATCGGCTGGCCGCCGAGCTGCGCGCTGATCCCAAAGAGTGCGCCGAGCACCTGATGCTGATCGATCTGGCGCGCAACGACGTGGGCCGGGTCGCCCAGGTCGGCAGCGTGGCGGTGACCGAGACGATGGTCGTCGAGCGCTTCTCGCACGTCATGCACCTGACCTCGCACGTCGTGGGCAAGCTCGCCGCCGGCAAGGGCTGGCTCGATGTCTTGCGCGCCGCGTTTCCGGCCGGGACGCTCTCGGGCGCGCCCAAGATCCGCGCCATGGAGATCATCGATGAGCTCGAGCCGCAGCGCCGCGGGCTCTACGGCGGCGCGGTCGGCTACATCAGCTACAGCGGCAACATGGATCTGGCGATCACGATCCGCACCCTGGTGACCACCGACGACACCGTCCACGTGCAGGCCGGCTGTGGCGTGGTGGCCGACTCGGACCGCGACGCCGAGTATCAGGAGACGCTCAACAAGGCCCGCGCGGTCCTGGGCGCCCTGGCGATGGCCCGCACCGCCGACACGCCCGACCCAGGCCAGGCGCGCGTGGTGGTGGCACCCGACGACGTTGGACCCGCGGCCGGTCCCCAACCCTCCCATCGGGAGCCTCGCTGATGTTGCTTCTGCTCGACAACTACGACTCGTTCACCTGGAACCTGGCCCAGTACCTGGGCGAGCTGGGCCAGGACGTGTGCGTGGAGCGCAACGACGCCTTGACGGTGGACGCGGTGGAGGAGCTCGCGCCGGACATCATCGTGATCTCGCCGGGCCCATGCACGCCCAACGAGGCGGGCATCTCGATGGACGTCATCCGCCGCTTCCTGGGCTCGGTGCCGATCCTTGGCGTGTGCCTGGGCCACCAGTGCATCGGCCAGGTGTTCGGCGGGCGCATCGTGCGCGCGCGCGTCCCCATGCACGGCAAGCTGTCCAAGGTCTTCCACGACGAGCGCGGGCTGTTCGCCGACATCGAGAACCCGTGCGTGACCACGCGCTATCACTCGCTGGTCATCGCTCCGGACTCGATGCCGGACGTGCTGGAGGTGACGGCCAAGACCTGGGACGACGAGATCATGGGCGTGCGCCACCGCGAGTTCTCCGGCACCGCGGCGCCGCTGGAGGGCGTGCAGTTTCATCCGGAGTCCATCATGACCACCGCCGGCAAGGCGATGCTCAAGAACTTCCTGGCCATGGCCCAGCGCGACGGGACGATGCGATGACCTCGGCCACCGGCCAGGCCGGCGCGGTGCTCGACGTGCGCGGCGCGCTGGCCCACGTGGTGGCGGGCGGCTCGCTGACCGCCGCACAGATGGCCGTGGTGATCGGCCAGCTCATGGACGGCGACGCCACGCCCGCGCAGATCGGCGGGCTGCTGGTGGCGTTGCGCATGAAAGGCGAGACGGTGGCCGAGATCGCCGGCGCCGCCGCGGCGATGCGGGCCCGCGCTCGACCGCTGGTCAGCCCCTATCCCGAGCGCGCGGTGGACACCTGCGGCACCGGCGGCGACGGCAGCGGGACCATCAACGTCTCCACCTTGGCGGCGATCGTGACCGCCGCCGCTGGCGGCTGCGTGGCCAAGCACGGCAACCGCGCGTTGTCGTCGCGCTCGGGCTCCGCGGATGTGCTGGAGTCGCTCGGGGTCAAGATCGACGCCGAGCCGGCGGTGGTGGAGCGCTGCATGCGGGAGTGCGGCATCGGCTTTGCGTTCGCGCCGGCCTTCCACCTGGCCACCCGCCACGTCGCCGGCCCTCGGCGCGAGCTGGGGACGCGGACGCTGTTCAACCTGCTGGGGCCGCTGACCAACCCCGCGCGCACGCCGCACCAGGTGGTGGGCGTGTTCGATCGGCGCTTCTGCGAGCCGCTGGCCGCCGCCTTCGGGGAGCTGGGCGCGCGGCGGGTGTTCGTGGTGCATGGCCTTGCGCCTGCCGAGGGCCACGGCGCCAGCGCCGCGGGCATCGACGAGGTGGCGGTGCGCGGCGAGACCCTGGTCGCGGAGTGGACCGGCGCCGAGGTGGTGTCCGAGATCTTGACCCCGGCGAGCTTTGGCCTCGAGGACGTCGATCCGGCCGGGCTCGCCGGCGGAGACGCGGCCGACAACGCGGCCATCTTGCGCCGGGTGCTCGCCGGCGAGGGCGTCGAGCGCGGCGGCAGGTTCCGCGCGGCGGCCAACGCCGCGGTGATGGAGGCGGCGCTGGCGCTCCTGGCGATCGGCCTGGTGGCCGACCGCGCCGAGGGCGTGGCGCGAGCGAGCGAGGCGCTGCGCGGCGGGGCCGCCGCCGGGGTGCTCACCCGCTGGGCGCGGCTGAGCCACGAGCCCGCGCAGCCCGACGGAGGTGCGCGGTGAGCGGCCCCATCCCCGACATCTTGCAGCGCATCCTCGATCGCAAGCGGCAAGAGGTGCAGGAGCGCAGCGCGCGCGTGTCGTGCTCCGCGCTCTGCCTGCTGGCCGAGGCACCGGGGCCGGTGCGCAGCCTGGCCGCCGCCTTGCGCCGCGCGCCTGGTGGTCCGGTCAACGTGCTCTCCGAGATCAAGCGGGCGTCCCCATCGGCTGGCCCCATCCGCGCTGGCGCCGACCCGGTGGTCATCGCCACCGAGTACGCGCGGCACGGCGCCGCGGCCATCTCGGTGCTCACCGATCGCGACTTCTTCGACGGGGACCTGCGCTTTCTCGAGGCCTGCCGCCCGCACGTGACGGTGCCGCTCTTGTGCAAGGACTTCCTCGTCGATCCGTATCAGGTGCTGGAGGCCAAGATCGCTGGCGCCGACGCGGTGCTGCTCATCGCCGCCGCGCTGGGCGCGGAGGGCCTGGCCCAGATGCTGTCCTACGTCCGTCGCCAGGGGCTCGAGGCGCTGGTGGAGGTCCATGACGTCGAGGAGGCCGGGTGGGCGGTGGCGGCGCGCGCCGAGATCATCGGCGTCAACCACCGCAACCTGCGCACCTTCGAGCTGGACATGACGCTGACCCAGACGATCGCGCCGGCGCTCCCGCCTGGCACCGTGCTGGTGGCGGAGAGCGGGATCAAGCACGGCCAGGACGTGGCGCGGCTCGGCGCCGTCGGGGCCCACGCCGTGCTGGTGGGGGAGACCTTGATGCGCGCCGCGTCCCCGGGCCAGGCGCTCGCTGAGCTCCGCGCCCAGGCGGCGCGCGCCGCAGCAGAGGCGGCGCGGCCGCCTGGGCCGCCGTGAGGGTCCTCGTCAAGATCTGCGGCGTGACCTCGGCGGACAACGCGGCGATGGTGGCCGCCGCTGGCGTCGACTTCCTCGGCCTCAACTTCTGGCCACGTTCCCGACGCTACCTCGCGATCGGCAGCGGGGCCGAGGTCGCGGCCGCGGCCAGGGCGGCGGGCGCGCGCGTCGTGGGCCTGTTCGTCGACGCCACGCTCGCCGAGATCGAGGCGGTTCACCGCCAGGTGGCGCTCGACGTGGTGCAGCTCCACGGCGAGGAGCCGCCCGAGCGCGTGGCGGAGGTGGCGGTCCACCTGGGGCTGCCGGTGTGGAAGGCGCTGCCGCTGGGCGACGCGGCGGCGGTCGAGCGCCTCGCCGCGTATCCCGCGGCCACCGCCGTGCTGCTCGATGCGCCGAGCGCCGGGCGCGGCGGCTCTGGCCAGACCATCGCCCTGGAGCTGCTGGCGCTCGCGCGGCGCCGCCATCCGGCCCGCGACCTGATCCTGGCCGGCGGGCTGACTCCAGACAACGTCGCCGCCGCCATCGCCGTGGCCCGTCCCTGGGCGGTGGACGCCGCCAGCGGCGTCGAGCTCGCGCCCGGACAGAAGGACCCACGCAAGGTGCGCTCGTTCATCGACGCCGTACGTTCCGTTGACCCGGGCGACGTGCTACGCGACTAGACATGCGTCCTGCCTCGCTCCGCGGTCAATCGCCAGCTCCAGGGGGCCGCTTTGGCTCCTTCGGCGGCCAGTACGTCGCTGAAACGCTCATGCCTGCGCTGGAGGAGCTGGAAGCGGCCTGGCGCCAGCACAGCGCCAGCGAGGCGTACTGGGACGAGGTCTACCACCTGCTCGAGACCTACGTCGGCCGGCCCTCTCGCCTGTATCACGCGCGCCGTCTGTCCGACGCGGTGGGCGCGGAGGTCTATCTCAAGCGCGAAGACCTCAACCACACCGGCGCGCACAAGATCAACAACTGCATCGGCCAGGCCATCCTGGCGCGGCGCATGGGCAAGACCCGGCTCATCGCCGAGACCGGCGCAGGCCAGCACGGCGTGGCCACCGCCACCGTCGCGGCGCTGTTCGAGCTGCCGTGTGAGGTGTACATGGGGGCCCAGGACGTGGAGCGGCAGGCGCTCAACGTGGAGCGCATGCGCCTCCTGGGCGCCACCGTGCGCCCGGTGCACGGCGGCACCGCCACGCTCAAGGACGCGATGAACGAGGCGCTGCGCGACTGGGTCACCAACGTGGACTCCACGTTCTACCTCATCGGCTCGGTGGCTGGCCCGCATCCGTACCCGTGGATGGTGCGCGAGCTGCAAGCCGTGATCGGCCACGAGGCGCGGCAGCAGTTCCGCGAGCAGGTCGGCGGGTTGCCCGATGCGTTGATCGCGTGCGTCGGCGGCGGCTCCAACGCCGCCGGGTTGTTCGCGCCGTTCGTCGAGGATCTCTCGGTTCGCTTCTACGGCGTCGAGGCGGCGGGGCAGGGCATCGCCACCGGGCGGCACGCCGCCACCCTGGGCGCCGGCCGGGTGGGGGTGTTGCACGGCAGCAAGAGCTACGTCCTCACTCACGACAGCGAAGCGCAGCTCGGCCAGATCGCGCACGCCCACTCCATCAGCGCCGGCCTCGACTATCCAGGCGTGGGGCCCGAGCACTCGCACTGGAAGGAGCAGGGCAGGGCCCAGTACCTGTCGCGCACCGATGATCAGGCGCTCGCCGCCATCGAGCTCTTGGCCCGCACCGAGGGCATCCTGTGCGCGCTGGAGACCGCGCACGCCATCGCCGCGCTGCCCGAGGTCGCCGCGGCCGTGCGCCAGGGCGAGCGCCGCGGTCGCGTCATCGTCAATCTGTCGGGGCGCGGCGACAAGGACATGGTCACCATCGCCCGCCGCCGCGCCGAGGCGCGCCAGGGTGAGGCGGAGCTGACGACCGCGCCAGCTACCGATGAGAGGAGCCGGTCATGATCGCAAACCGAGAGTCCGCCCCTTCTGCTCGTTCGGGGGGGCGCGTGGCGGACGCCTTCGCCGCGGCGCGCGCAGAGGGTCGCGCCGCGCTGGTGACGTACCTGACCTACGGCGATCCGAGCCTCGCCGGATCGATGGACGTGCTCGAGGCGGTGATCGCCGCCGGCTCGGACGTGATCGAGCTCGGCGTGCCGTTCTCCGACCCCAGCGCGGATGGCCCCTCCATCCAGGCCGCCATGGCGCGGGCGCTGGACGCCGGTGCTGGGCTGTCCCAGGCGCTCTCCGCGGTCGCCGAGCTGCGCCGCCGTGGCCACACCATCCCGGTGGTGCTCTTTGGCTACTACAACCCGATCTTCGTGATGGGGGCCGAGGCGTTCGCCGCGCGGGCCGCGGCCTCCGGGGTCGACGCCGTGCTCACCGTGGACCTGCCCCTCGAAGAGCTCGGCGAGCTGGCGGCGCCCCTGGCTCAGCACCACATCGCGGTGATCCCGCTGGTCGCGCCCACCTCGACGGCGGCGCGCATCGCGCGAGTCGCGCCGCTGGCCGCGCCTTTTGTGTACTACATCTCGATGACCGGGGTCACCGGCGCGGCGGCCAAGGCCGCGGTGTCCCCGCAGCGCATCGACGAGATCCGCGCCGCCACCGCGGCGCCGGTGGCGGTGGGCTTTGGCATCCGAACGCCGGCTCAGGCCGCGGCCATGGCCCAGCTCGCCGACGGCGTGGTGGTGGGCTCGGCGCTGGTGGATGAGATCGCCGACGGCGATCCAGCCGGCGCGCCGGCGCGCGTCGCCAAGCTGGTGAGCCTCCTGCGAGCCGCGGTGCGCCGGTGAACCCGGGGGCCGTGGTGCGCGCGTCGCGGCTCCACTTGCCCACGCTCAAGGAGGCGCCGGCGGAGGCCCAGCTAGCCTCACATCGCCTGCTCTTGCGCGGCGGGTTCATCCGCCAGGTCAGCGCCGGCCGGTACCATGTCCTGCCGCTTGGCGCCCGCGTCCTGTCCAAGCTGGAGGCGCTGGTGCGCGCCGAGTTCGAGGCCCTGGGCGGCCAGGAGCTTCGAGTGCCCACGCCGTCATCGTCGGACCCGGGCCTTGATCCGGGCGCCGTACGCGCGGCGGATCGCAGACCGACAGAGGATCTCGATGTCACGGTGCTGTCGCTGCTCACCGCCCTGGCACGTGACGAGCTGCGCTCGTATCGTCAGCTCCCACAGCTCTGGTACACGCTGCAGCGATCGCTTTGCGACGAAGCGCGGCCGCGCGCTGGCTTCTTGCGCCTGCGCGAACGGACGCGGCTCGACGCCTGCGCGTTTGATCTTGCCGACGGCGGCGAACAGGCGCGCGCGCTGCGGCAGGCGTGCTCACGCCTGTTCGCTCGCCTGTCTCTGCCTGTTGTCGAGGCGCAGGCTAGCTTGGACGGGGCCACGGCGTTCCTCGTTCGAGCCGACGCTGGCGACGCGCACGTGACGCGCTGCCTTGGGTGCGAGAGCGTCGCGCTCGAGGACGTGGCCTTGGTGCCCAGGACCGAGCCACCGCCGACTCCGGAATCCGACGAGCCCGCCGCGCTCGCCACCGCCAGTGGATCGCCTGGACTCGAGAAGTTTGCCACGCCCGGCGCGCTCACCATCGAGGCGCTGGTGGCCCCGCCCCATGGCGTGCCGGCAGCGCGACAGCTAAAGACCCTGGTCTATCTGAGCTCGCGCGGCCCGGTGGTCGCGGTGGTGCGCGGTGATCACGTGCTGGCCGAGCCCAAGCTGGCCACGGCCAGCGCAGCGAGCTGGGTGAGGCCAGCTCGCCCTGACGAGATCCGGCAACTCATGGGCGCCAGCGCGGGCTCGCTGGGCGCGGTTGGGTTCGTCGCCGCGCCGCTGTTTGTCGATCGCGACCTGGACAGCGCGCGCGACATGGTGACCGGCGCCAACCAAGATGGCTTTCACCTGCGAGGCGTCGATGTGCGTCGAGACCTGCTGCCGCACGGCAGCCTGATCGAGCTACGCCAGGCGCAGGCCACCGACCGCTGCGCGCGATGTGGCGGCGAAACGGAGAGGTTCGCGGCGCTGGAGCTTGGCCGGGTGACACCGCACGCCACCCGACTGTCCGAGCCGATGAGGGCGAGGGTGCTCTCCGTGAGCGGCCAGCAGACGGCGCTGACCATGACCAGCGCCAGCCTGGAGATCGAGCGCATCCTGGCCGCGGCGATGGATCGACATCACGACGAAGCCGGTCCTTTGCTGCCATGGCCCATCGCCCCTTTTGGCGCTGCCGTGCTGGTGCTGGGCAAGGAGCCGGAGGTGCTCGAGGCCGCGGCGGCGGTCGCGACCGCCCTGTCCGCCGCGGGCCTGCACGTGCTACTCGACGACCGCGACGAGCGCGCTGGCTCGAAGTTCAAGGACGTGGAACTCTGGGGGATCCCGCTGTCCGTCGCGGTCGGCAAGAAGGGCCTGGCCGAGGGGAAGGTCGAGTGGCGCGTGCGTCGCGCAGGGACCAGCGAGCTCTTGCCCATCGAGGGGCTCGCCGAGCGCGTGGCCAAGGAGCGGGCTGTGCAGGTCGGGGGCCGGGAGCGTGGTGTCTGACACCACGCCTAGGTCAGGAATCCACGCGCGATGGTCATGAGTTCGGTGTTGGCCGCGACCGACTTGGTGAAGGCCTCTTTCTCGGACGCCGAGAGCTCGAACTCGAAGACCTGCTCCGCGCCCTTGGCGGACAGCTTGACCGGAACGCCTACGAACGCGCCCGTGACCCCAAACTCCCCCTGCAGCTCCACGGAGCACGGCAAGACGCGGCCTTGGTTCCTCACGATGGCTTCCACCATGAGGCACGTACCGGCGCCTGGCGCCAACCACGCCGAGGTCCCGATGAGCGCGGTGAGGGTGGCTCCGCCCTTCTTGGTGTTCTCCACGACTTCGGAGATCTTTTCAGCGGACAGCATCTTGGTGAGCGGAACATTGCCGATCATCGCGGTCGAAACGATCGGCACCATGTCCTTGTCGGTGTGCGCGCCCAGCACGATGGCCTGCACGTCTTCCACGGACACCCCCGCCGCCATCGCCAGGTAGGTGCGAAACCGCGCGCTGTCGAGCACGCCGGCCGAGCCGATCACCCGTTCGCGCGGAAAGCCGGTGACCTGCTTGGCGACGAACACCATCGCATCCAGCGGGTTCGACACGACGATCAAGATCGAGTTGGGAGCGTACTTCTTGACGTTCGCGCAGATGTCCCGAACGATGCCGGCGTTGATGTTGATGAGCTCTTCGCGCGACTGACCCGGTTTGCGTGGGACGCCTGCGGTCATCACGACCACGTCGGCGTCCGCCATGTCCTCGGCTTTGTCGGTCGCTCGAAACGACGTGCTGTTGAAGCCTTCCCATGGTCCTGCCTGGGTCAGGTCGAGGGCACGGCCTTCGGCGGCCTGGGCCTTGAGGTCGATGAGGACGAGGTCGCCGAGCTCCTTTTGCACGGCCCACTGGGCGACAGCAGCACCGACGTTGCCGCCGGCACCGACGATTGCGATCTTCGGACGCTTGATCATGGTCTTGCCTTGGTGAGAGACGCCTTGGGCTGGCGGCGCAGGCCCGCGCAGTTGCACGGGTTCTACCGCTGTGACCTCGGGCCCGCAAGCTGTCAGGCCCATCTGTCGCGTGGCGGTACCCTCGACATGGGGAAGATGGCCGGTTTAGGGCCGAGGCGCGAGGCGCCCACCCGGTGAGCGCCTTGAGGAGCGGGCTGGGAGCGGCGCCTCGCGTCGCAGGCGCGCGCCGTGCTGCGATCCGCCGCCGCCTTGTCAACGGCGCTGGCACTTCGCTGCAGGGACATTCTGACACATCGGTGCGTCGAGTTCTCCGCATGACTTGGCGTGGTGTGCAATGGCAACATCGCTTGGCGAGATTCGCTGTCCACGGATCGCACGTTCGAAGTGAGATGCAATATGGACTCGACTATTTGGATCTCATCACGCTCGCCAATACTGGGCCTGCTGATCGCGGAGAGCTTGTTGGATATTGTGCCTGTCCAATCAAGAGGAGCTCCCCGCGAGGTTGATTGATGTGTAATTGAAGGCACAGGTTGAACAATTCTGCGAATTGGGCAACGGACAGCCGATTACGGTATCAATTCGTACAAATATGAGCGCGATTCGGGCGGTGGCCGGACCTCTGCATATTCGAAGCTCGAATGAATGGGTCGTTGACAACGCTTTCTGCTCAGACAGCCGCTCTCTCACTCATATATTGTGCCGTGACTTTCGTTTGATGCTTGACCCATGTGCGGAGGGCCACGCAGACTCGGGGATCTGATGAGGGTGGAACGAAGCGTGGAACACTGCGTTGTGGTAGCGGCAGGAATTGGCAGTGGCCACGGGGGCAGAGGTGGCGACCTGGTCGAGAGCTCGACGGATCGCGCGCTCGCGAGGTTTCGCCGAGTGCTGCGGGAGAAGGGGCAGCGCTTCTCGAAGATCCGGCGGGAGATGGCGCTGGTGGTGCTGGAGATACGTCGACACTTCAACGCCGATGACGTGTTTCGCGAGCTGCGGCGGCGCAACGTTCGCGGAGCTCACCTGGCGACGGTCTACCGGACGCTGCCCCTGCTGGTGCAAGCCGGGATCATCCAGCCAGCGCTGTTCTCGAGCGGCGAGCGCACGTTCTACGAGACGTCGTTCGAGCGACCGCACCATGATCATCTGATCTGCACAGGCTGCGGCCTGGTCGTGGAGTTCGAGCTGGAGGCCATCGAGCGCCTGCAGCACGACGTCGCTCGATGTCATGGGTTCGAGCTGACCCGACACTTTCACGAGCTGCTCGGCGAGTGCGGCTCGTGCCGTAGCGCCTCGCCCTAGTGGGTTGGAGCGCTAGGGCGCCGTGGCGAACGCGCCATCGAGCAAGCCGTACCGCGCCTCCACGAGCCCCATGATGGAGAGCTCGCCGGCGTCATCCACCACCCGGCCGGCCACCCGCATGGAAGAGGCCAGGTTCATCACCCAGGAGAAGCCGACCTCGCCGCCAAGCCGCAGACCGACGTTGCTGTCGTCGAGATCGTCGCTCGACAGCGCAACCTCGGCCGAAAGATCGAGCGCGCCGATCGCGTCGCCATGCTCGCCGTAGGCAAAGCGGCGAACGCGCGCGGATGCCCCCAGGGCCCAGGGCGCTGGCGCATCTCCGGTGAACAGCGCGAGCCGGGCAAAGCCGGTCGCGGACAGGTCGCTCTTGCCATCTTGGGCTTGCTGGCCGAACCGCGCGCGGGCGAGCGCCTGCTCGACACGCCCCGAGGCGACGCCCGGGACGTCTTCGCGGAGCAGGTACCCTTCGCCAAAGCCGAGCCACACGTCGAGCCCGCTCTGGCGGTCGACGAGCTGACCGTCCCGCAACACCGCGAGCAGCTCGTACGTCAAGCCAGCGTCAGGCTCGCCCAGCAGGACGCCGGCCTTGCGCAAGATGGCCACCGTGGTGGTGAGCAAGCGATGCGCGCTGGTGGTGCCGCGCAGCGCCCACCAGGCCGACTGGAGCTGACGCGACACCTCGGCGTCGATCGGGCGCCCAAGCGCGCGGTTCTTCTCCAGCGCTTGCGCCAGGCGGCGCACCCGGAGCTGCGCGCCAACGTCGAGGACGCGCCCCCAGCCGCCTCCGAGCGCGATCTCGAGATCTGCGGAGGTGCGAACGTCCTTGGTATCGTCGGCGTTGGGATCAGCCCGGTCAATCGAGAGGTAGGTGAGCTGCAGGCGACCTATCGCTTGGCCGATGCCATAGAAGGCGCCAGAGTAGAAGCGCGCCTCGCCGCTGGCGGTGGTCGAGATCACCGCGCCACGGTTGCTGCCATCGCCATCTGGATTGACATAGCCTGCGATGAGCCGCGCGTCGCCGCCGAAGCCCAGCGCGCGCCGCTGCTCCTCGATCCGGCGGCGGTATGAAGCCGCCACGTCGCCATCGAAGGAAGGGCGCTTGCGAACGGTGTCGTAGTCGAAGCGGGCGGAGCCTGCGGCCAGGGTCAAGTGCTCGGTGGCAGCCAGGACCTCCGGCGCCCAGGTCGGGCCGGCGGGGACCTCTTCGCTGTCGCCGAGGATCGCGGCGGAGGCCGGAGGCACGTCCTCGCTGGGCGCGGTGGCGTCGCCACCGCCAGCGGGGTCGGTGGTGGCGCCAGCGCCGGTAGCCCCACCGGCCCCGTCGCTGGCGCCGCTACCTGCGGGGCGTCCGCCAGAACCCGATCCGCTCCCGCCTGGCGGATGCCGCGGCCCGCTGCCACCCGACGCGCCGGAGCCGGACGAGCCCGACGAGCCCGAGCCGGAGCCCGACGAGCCTGAACCCGACGAGCCGGACGAACCTGAGCCTGACGAGCCCGAGCCGGACGAGCCAGAGCCCGACGAGCCGCTGCTGTCGCTCGCGCCCAGCTTGGCGAGCGTCTTTTTCGCCAGGTCGCGCTGGGCCTTCTCGCGTGCGGGATCCGCCGCGATGCGCTGCAACACCGGGATCGCCGCTGGGTCTGCGAGCTGCCCAAGCCCCTGGATGGCGATCTCGCCGATGATGTCGAAGGTCTCGGTCTCGGCCAGCTTGCTCAGCGCCGCCACCGCTCGCTTGTCGCGAATGGTGCCCAGCCGCTTGGCCGCCTCCCGGCGCTTCTCTTTCCAGAGCGCGCGGTCCATGTCCGCGGGCTGCTCATCCACCAGCTTGACCAGGGCGGCCACATCGATCGACGGCTGCGCCAGCGCGTCGCGCGCGGTGAGCGCGGGGCAGGCCCCCGCGGCCAGGCCGATCAGCAGAAGCGAGCTTCGCCCAAGCGCTCGGCCTTGCCTGCGCTTGCTCGTGGTGGCGTTCATCAGCGATCTCCAAACTCGAAGCAGAAGCTGCGCCCGTTAGGTTGGCTCGGCGACCCCTCGACCTTGAGGTCATCACACGACGAGCCGCCGATGCACGCGATCACAAACGACTCCTGGGTCGGCGTCATGCGTTGAAGCTGTTCGACGCAACGGCCCCAGTCGAAGCCGTTCTCATCCTCGGCATCACGCGCGATGGCGGCGCACGCCACCAGGCGATCACAGGCGCCCTCGGCGGTGCGGATGTCCTGCGGACAGGTCCCGATGGCGCCTCCCTGCGCGCAGGATCCGCGCGCTCCTTCCACTGCGCCATCGCTATCACAACCCGCGCCAACGAGCGCGAGGCTCGTGAGAAGCGTTGGCAGCAGGGACTCCACGAACGAACGAAGCATCATCGCCGAGGAGCATAGCAGGGGGGGGCGGTAGTTCGCACGGCCCATGGCAAGTGTCCGAGCGGAGCCGCGCTGGCGGCCTCCCGCCCGGCGCGCCCACGCGGTGGCGACCGCGCGCGCCGGTTGGTTTTCGACTGCTGCTATGCTGGCGACCTAGGCGGGCTTGCGGCGCACCAGCGCTGACAGCGGCACGTCCGGGATGTTGTTGGCCACCAGCTCTGCGACATCCAACACGGCGATCTTCTCGTCCATGTTGCGCTGCTTCATGCCGTCGGTGAGCATGATGTTGCAGAACGGGCACGCCACCGCCACGGTCTGCGCGCCGCTGGCGATGATCTCATCGGCGCGGTTGAAGTTGACGCGGTCGCCATGCTCCTCCATGAACATGCGACCGCCGCCAGCGCCACAACAGAAGCCGTGCCGGCCGGAGCGGGTGAGCTCCTTGACCTCACCTTGCGCCGCCACCGCCGAGACGATCGCTCGAGGCGCTTCGAACTCCCCGTTCCAGCGGCCGAGGTAGCAGCTATCGTGATAGGTCATCGCGCCGCCGTCCGTGGCCGGCTCCGGGCGCAGCTTCTTCTGCTCGATGAGATGCGAGATGAGCTGCGTGTGATGGACGACCTCGAAGTTGCCGCCGAACTGCGGATAGTCGTGGCGCAGCGTGTGCAGACAGTGTGGGCACGACGTGATGACCTTCTTGGCCTTGGCGGCGTTGAGGGTCTCCACGTTCTGCTCTGCCATGGCCTGAAACAGCATCTCGTTGCCGGAGCGCCGAGCCGGATCTCCGGTGCAGGTCTCCTGGTGGCCCAGCACCGCGAAGTCGACCCCGGCGGCGCGCAGCACCTTCACCATGGCGCGCGTCTGCTTGATGATGCGGCTGTCGAACGCTCCCGCGCAGCCCACCCACAAGATGTACTCCGGATCCTGGTGGTCCTCGATGGTGGGGACCTCCAGTCCCTCCGCCCAGTCCATGCGCTGGTCAGCGCCGATGCCCCAGGGATTGCCCTGGCGTTCGATGTTGCGGAACGTCCGCTGCAGCTCGCCGGGAGTCTTCTCCTGCTCGAGCACCAGGTTCTGCCGCATCTGGATGATCTTGAGCGGGTGCTCGATGAACACCGGGCACACCTCCTGGCAAGCGCCGCAGGTGGTGCAGGCCCACAGGGTGTCCTCGGCGATGCGTCCGCCGGTCATCTTGGGGAGCGCGGTGGACTCGGCCTCCAGGGCCGCCAGGCGCGCTCTTGCGGCCAGCAGCTCCGGGTACGGGTGGTCCTCGGTGAAGTCATGCTCGGCCGCGTACTGCGCAGCCGACTCGATGTCGCGCTTGGTCTCGTCCATGCGGTCCTGCAGGGCGACGCGATCGAGCATCTCGTAGCGAATGTCATGCACGAGCTGCATCGGCGACAGGTTCTTGCCGGTGGCGTAGGCCGGGCAGTAGTTGGTGCAGCGCGCGCACTCGGTGCAGGCGTAGGTATCAAGCAGGCTCTTCCAGGAGAACTGCTGGTAGTTGCCAACACCCCACTGGGTGTCGTCCTCGAGATTGATCTTGGGCAGATCCATCTTGCGATCGCTGCGGTTGCGCGTGGCGATGTTTGGCAACGCGCCGAGCAAGTGGATGTGCTTGGAGTACGGCAGGTAGTTCAGGAAGGTCAGGAGGATGAGGATGTGCAGCCAGTAGCCGGCGGTCTTGCCGAAGGCCGCCTGGCTCTCGGCCATGGGCCCCAGGGCCCGGCCAACGAGCCCGGAGACCGGCAGCTCCGGCGGCAAGGCGCCACCGGCGCCCAGGTGCGCAGCGATCTCGTAGCCGTGAAACAGAAAGTGGGTCAACATCAGCGACGCGATCGCGCCCAGGATGAGGCCAGCGTCGAGCGTCCATGGGATGAGGTGTGGCCGCACCAGCGTGCGCCGGATGATCGCCCAGAGCACCATGGTCAGCACGACCGCGTTCATCACGTCGATCGCCACGTACAGCGGCACGTACAGGAAGCCGGCATCGCAGGCGGAGCGACACGCCGGGGAGCACCCCGGACACCAGCATGTCAGCGGTGGCGACTGTGATGATGAGAAAGCCCCAGAAGATGAACAGGTGGTGCTTGCTGGTCCGGTGTAGCGGACCTTCTTCGGCCACCTTCTTCTGGCCAAAGAAGTAGATCAGCACGTCCGCCAGTCGTTGCGGGATCTGGTCAAGCCGTGGTCGCGGATCTGCCGCTCCAGAGAACACAGCCCGGCCAAACAGCCAGGAGGTCCGCGCGAAGAAGACGATCGCAGCCGCCAGGAGAATGATGAAAATCGCTGTATTCATGGGCAGATCCGACCGGCCTTATCTACCACGTCACCGCGCGCTGTGTCATCGCAAGGCAAGGCCGAGTTTGCTGCGCTGTCCGGCGCGCCTGGGCTGCGCGCGGCATGCGGACACCAACCAAGGTTGGTTCTCGAGCCGTGAGGAAATTCACAAAACAGTCGGATGGTTACAGCGATCACTTTGCCTGCGAAATAATCTGCGCATAGGCGCGAAATATGTTGCGCATCCGCCCTCGCGCCGTCACCCTGAGAGTTCGATCTTCGCGCTGGGTTTTCATGCGGGCCAACCTCCTCATCGTCAGCGACCTGCACTTTGGCGAGGACCTCCTGCCGGGGGCCTCGGCGGAGAAGCAACGCGCCGTGGCGCTTGGCGCGCACACCTTCTGCGAGTTCCTTCGGCACCACGGCCAGCGCCGCATGGACGGCAAGCCGTGGCGGTTGGTGGTGGCGGGCGACCTGTTCGACTTCATGTCGGTGACGTTGTCGGCTGCGCCGGGCTTTCCAGCGCGCGATCACGACGAGCGGCGCTCCGGGCGGCGGCGCAGCGTGGCCACCGGTCCCGCGCGCCTGGCGCGCATCGCCCAGGCGCACCAGGGCGTGTTCGCGGAGCTGATGCGCTTCGCGGCGGCCGGCCACGAGATCGATCTCATCGTCGGCAACCACGACATCGAGCTGCTCGAGGTCGACACCCAGGCGGAGCTGCGTCGGCAACTGCTCGCAGCGGCGCCGAGGCTTGGCGCCGCGGAGCAGAAGGCGGCCCTGGAGAGGATCTGCGTCCGGCCCTGGTTCGTGTATCTGCCCAAGGTCGCCTGGATCGAACACGGTCACGTGTACGACGAAGCCTGCTCGTTCGAGCGTGGACAGGCTCCGTTCGATCCAGTCTCGGGCGATCTGCTGTCCAACGTGGATGACGCGGCGGTGCGCTACCTGGCGCAGGCGGCGCCGGAGCTCGACCCTCACGGCACCGAGGAGTGGGGCTTCACCGGGTACCTGCGCTACTCGCTGGGCCGCGGCGTCGGTTCGAGCGTGAGGCTCCTGGCCAGCTATGTGGCGTTCACGCGAGCGCTGTTTTCGGCTCGCCGAGCCCACCGGGCTACCCGACGGCGAAACGCCCGCCACGAGCTGCATCGTCAGCGGGTGGCGGCCATCGCGCGAGCAGAAGGGCTGGCTCCGACGGCGATCTGGGCGATCGATCGGCTGTCGCGCGCGCCCGTGACCAGGAGCGCGCGACGCTTGATGTCCATGTTGATGCTAGATCGCTGGCTGCTGGTGCTTGGTGGGCTGGCCGCGGCGCTGGCGGCGCTGGTGGCGCTCTCCGGCCCGATGGCGCTGGTGACGGCGCTCGTCCTGGCGATCGGAGGCGCCATGGCCGCGCATCGCATCTCCGTGTCCACGGTCGGCTCACAGGTGCCCATGCGCTCGGTGCCCGAGCGTCTGCGCCGGCTGGTGGACGCCAAGGTGGTGGTGTTTGGTCACACCCACGATCCGCACCAGGCCGCGCTGCCTCTGGGCGGCGTATATCTCAACACCGGCACGTGGTTGCCCGCGTCTCGGCCTGGCATCCTGCGCTCCTTCACCCATGTGCTCATCCGGGTGGACGCCGCTGGCGTCGCGCGCCCAGAGCTTCGGCAGTGGCGTGACGGCAAGAGCGCACCGTTTGTGGAGCTGGCGCAAGCGCGGCAAGCGTCGCGTCCGGGCACGGCGGGCGACGAGCGCCTCGGGGCAAGAGCAGGTCAGGCGGTGCGGGCGCTGGGCAGCTCGCCACGGCTGCCGGTGTCTGGGCCCCAAGAGGGTGCCAACTCCTCAGATCCTCACGTGATTCAGCCTGTAGCAGGGGCCGCAAACAGCGCGCTCGTCGAGGAAGCTTCGCTGCCAGGTGGCGTATCATGACCAGCCTAGACCGCGGTGGTCGCGCCAAGCCGCGTCCCGAACAGGTTCCAGTCAGTCTGCGCAGTCCAAAGATGAGCTAACCGGATTTTTCCGGCACCCTGCTAGGTGGAGATGCCCCATGAGAGCTCAAGAAAACGATCGAGCCCTGGACCAAGATGTCGAGCCTGCGCAAGCGCACGCGCAGATCGAGGACCCAAACCGCCAGCTCCCGGAAGACCTTGAGCGTCGGGTGGCCGCGCTCCAGCCGGGAGATCCACAGGCGCTCGTGACGCTGGTGCGGCTCAACCCGGACTTCATCGATGCGATCTTGACCCAGGCCGCCGCCACCGCAGGCAATCAGACCGTCTCTACCGCGATCGATATCCTGATGGCCGCCCCGGCCACGGCGGCGCCTGCCGCCCGTGGCGCCGCGATCACGCCCGACTACAGCGTCGAGGGCTTTGACTACGATGCGTCGGTGCTCACCCTCGAAGGGGGTGACGTCGCGGGCGACCATGTCCGCTTCATCACCTTGTACCCCGAGCTGCGCCACAAGGTGCTAAACGGCCTGGCGCTGGCACACCCGGAGCTGCTGGACGAGGCGATGGAGCGGCTGCATCGCCTCGAGCAAGCGCGGGGGATCGAGGACGACGAGAAGAAGGACACCGAGCAGGCGGCCGCAGACGCTGGCAGCGAGGCGCCGGTCGAGGCGCCGGCGGCGCAGGCGTCGGCGCAGGAAGAGGCAGCCTGGATCGTTGGCGCCAAGCGATACAACGCAGCCCACGAAGATCAACTCGAGGAGTTCAATCGCGTCACGCAGGGTGTCTGCGTGGGGCAAGACGGCGTCGCCGATCCCAAGCTGATCTCGGACTGGCAAGCGGCGCACGGCCTGCAACCCGACGGACGGGTTGGGCCCAAGACGGTAGAGGCTGCCCGTCACGCGGCGGGCATCGGCACGCCCATTCCAATGCCTGAAGGGGACCTGGGCCTCGAGTAGACCGCTGCGGGGCCTCCTGCGGCGCCCGCGGCCAGTGGACGGCGCCCGCGGCGACGGACCGCGCGGCCGACGGTCGCACCGCGCCCACGGCAGACGGACGGCGCCTGCGGCAGCTCGATGAGCGATCGGGCAGCGTTCCTTGGGCCATCGCTTGGCCTGGTCACGGGACCCGGCAGGCTGACCGGTTTGCCGGCCATCGGCCTCCCGTTCATCGACGCCAAGACTGTCCGAGACGCCGAAACGACGAAGTGCCGTGCTCCGCGCGACTGCAGCGGGCACGGCACTTGATCGTTCGTAGCCCCGATCGGGCCCGACCTTTTCGCTTAGCGCGCGCGCTCGACCGTCACGGGGTTGCCTTCGTAGGTGGTGCCGTTGTGCTTGGTGATGATCCTCTCGGCAAGCGCCGCGGGGACACGGACGTTGGCGTGGGTGTCACGCAGCATCACCGAGCCGATCTTGGCCTTGTCGCTGCCGGCGAGGATCTCGCGCAGGGAGTCTGCCGTGATGCCGTGCTTCTTGCCCAGGCTCACGAACAGGCGAACTTGCTCGCCGTCGTCGTCGACCTTGGCGTCCGCCTTCTTGGCGGGCTCGGCGTGGGCTTCCCGCTTGGCCTTGCTCGCTGGCTTGGCGTCGGTCTTTGCGTCAGTCTTGGCCTCGGTCTTGGCCTGCGCTGGCTCGGCCTTGGCCTCGGAGTCAGGCTTGGCGTCGGCCTTCGCTCTGTGGCCGTCCTTGCTGCGGCTGCGGCGGCCGGACTTGCCACGCTCTTCGCTGGCGGGCTCGGTCGCTGGTTCGGAGGCAACCGGAGCCGGGGCAGGCGCTGGGGCAGGGCGCGTTGCTTTCTGATCGGCCCAGGTCTCCCAGAACTCCTGGCCGCCACGCTTGGCCTCCGCAGGCTTGGTCGCTGGGGCCTCGGCCTTGGCCGAAGGTGCGCCGTTTCCAGCGCGATCCCGATCTGCCCGGCGACTCTCCGGAGCTGGCGCCGGCGCTGCAGGGAGGCCCTGGGTGTCGCCGCGCACGGTGGCCATGGCCGGCTCGCTCACCGCCGCCGGTGCCGCTGCTGCCACTGGTTGCTCATCACGCTGCTGCCGATCGCGACGGCCGTCGCGATCGCGGTGCCGATCGCGAGCTCGGTCGTCGTTCTCGCGGTTCGGCTCCCGGGCAGCAGCCTCTGCCACCGCCACCACCGGCTCAGCGGGCGGGGGCGTCACGCTCTCGGCTACTGGCGGACGCTCGCCACCGTCGGGGGCTGCGTCGCGTGGACGGTCGTCGCGGTTGCGGCCGCGGTCGCGGAAGCGGTCGTCGCGGTTGCGGTCACGGTCGCCGCGATCGCGGAAGCGGTCACCACCTTCGCGCGGCGGACGGTCGCCGCCCTCGCGGGCCGTCGACAGGAGCAGCAGCGCCGTCGCGCGGACGGTCGTCGCGGTTGCGGTCACGGTCGCCGCGGTCGCGGAAGCGGTCGCCCCCTTCGCGTGGCGGACGGTCGCCGCCCTCACGCGGGGCGTCGGCCGGAGCAGCCGCGGCGTCACGCGGGCGGTCGTCGCGGTTGCGGTCGCGGTCGCCGCGGTCGCGGAAGCGATCGCCACCCTCGCGCGGCGGACGGTCGCCGCCCTCACGCGGGGCGTCGGCCGGCGCAGCCGCGGCGTCACGCGGACGGTCGTCGCGGTTGCGGTCACGGTCGCCGCGGTCGCGGAAGCGGTCGCCACCTTCGCGCGGCGGACGGTCGCCGCCCTCACGCGGGGCGTCGGCCGGAGCAGCAGCGGCGTCACGCGGGCGGTCGTCGCGGCTGCGGTCACGGTCACCGCGGTCGCGGAAGCGGTCGCCACCTTCGCGCGGCGGACGGTCGCCGCCCTCACGCGGGGCGTCGGCCGGAGCTGCGGAGGCGTCACGCGGGCGGTCGTCGCGGAAGCGGTCACGGTCGCCGCGATCGCGGAAGCGGTCGCCGCCCTCGCGCGGCGGACGGTCGCCACCCTCGCGCGGGCCGTCGACTGGGCCTGCCGCGGCGTCGCGCGGGCGATCGTCGCGGCTGCGGCCACGAAAGCCGTCATCACGGCCACGAGGGCCTTCGCCATCACGGCCACGGAAGCGGTCGCCACGGTCGCGGAAGCGGTCACCGCCTTCGCGCGGCGGGCGGTCGTCGCGGAAGCTGCGCTCACGGGGCGCCTCGGCTTCCACCCCTTCGGTACTCTCGACCCGAGCCGGACGCTCGGTCTTGGGCCGGGTCTTCGTGGTGAGCTCCGAGAGCTTGTCCGCCATCAGGCGAGCCAGCACGCGGCGGCCATTCGGGTTCGCCACCATCTTGTCGAAGATCCCGCGCTCGAGATCGGTGACAGCGCCAGGGACGCCGCGCACCAGGATCGACAAGGGGTCAGGCGGCTTGGGCGCGCCTAGCGGCGGCAGCGGATGCTTGAGCTTGCCTTCGAAGATCGTCTCCGGGGGCAGGTCGCGCTCTTCCGGCTTGAGCTTGTACGTGAGCTTGAGGAGCCAGAAGGGCCCAAGGTCGCGCGGCCCCACCAGCGACAGCGCCACGCCGCGCTTGCCGGCGCGGCCGGTGCGGCCGGTGCGATGCACGTACACTTCCGGAGACTCCGGGAAGCTGTAGTTGATGACGTGCGACAGGTTGGAGATGTCGATCCCGCGCGCCGCGACGTCGGTGGCCACCAGGAAGCGCAGGTTGTGCGCCTTCATGCGGCCCATCACCCGCTCGCGATCGCTCTGCGAGAGATCGCTGGACAGCGCCTCCGCGTCGAGCCCCTGCCGTTGCAGGAACTTGGCGACCGCGGTGGTCTCATCTCGCATGTTGCAGAAAATGATCGCGCTCTCAGGCTCCTCGGAGAACAGCAGCTTGAGCAGGTCGCGCGCGCGACCGATGCCGCTGACCACGTAGTAGGCGTGGTGGATCTCCTCGACGGAGATGTTGCCCGATGACAGCTTGATCTGCTCGGGGCTCCGCATGTGGCGGCGCGAGTAGCGGTGGACCTCGTCGGGCATGGTGGCGGAGAACAGCAGCGTCTGGCGCTTCTCCGGCAGGTGGCTGACCACGCGCTCGATGTCCTCAAGAAACCCCATCGACAGCATCTCGTCGCACTCATCGAGGATGAAGGTGGAGATGGTCTTGGTGTCCAGCGTGCGCCGGCCGATGTGATCGAGCACGCGCCCTGGCGTGCCGACGACGACGTGGACGCCTTGGCGCAGCGCGGCGATCTGCTTGCCGATCGGCGCGCCGCCGTACAGCGTCTCGATGATGATGCCGCGGTGCTTGCCGATGGCGGCCAGCTCTCGCGACACCTGCAACGCGAGCTCGCGCGTCGGGGCGAGGATGAGCGCTTGCGGCGTCGCCTGCGCCGGCACCAGCCGGTTGAGCAGCGGCAGGCCAAAGGCCGCCGTCTTGCCTGTGCCGGTCCGGGACTGAACCAGCAGATCCTTGCCCTCGGCGACCGGGCGAAACACCGTGGCCTGCACGGCGGTGGGCCGGAAATAGCCCATGTCATCGAGCGCGGTGCGGATGTCCGGGTGCAGGCCCATGTCGTCAAACGACGGCTCGGGGGGAGCGTCTGGCGCCGCGATTTCGGGCGCCGCCGCGACGATCGCGGTCTCCGGGACGGTGGTGGGGGCGGCGTCGGTCGCCGCCGGGGCGGCGAGGTCGGTGGCAGCGGCGGCGGCTAGGTCAGCCGCGGGCTCAGAGTCGGCCACCCCATTGGGGGCCACGAGGTCGTTTGACATTGCGGGTTCCTTCGATTCGATGGCGAACGACAGCCAGCCGGCGTGACGCCGGGGCCTGACTTGGCCAAAGACCAGCTCGTGAGAGTGACGGCGTGGTCTTTGCCCTGCGTTCTCGGGGGCAAGGGAGACGTGACGGAGAACGAAAGCAAGCCTGCGTCATCGAACTGCGGTCGTCCGAACCCTCCAAGGCCCGGAGCACGACCCGAAGACCCGTGGGTCTCCTCGACATCTCGAACACGCATCAACATAAGGTTGCGAAAACCGGCACACCATAGTCCCCGTCGCCCAACCGGTCAAGCGGGAAGGCCCCGCTGGCGCCCAGGGGCAGGGCCGGGGAGGGGCAGGCAGGGGCCGACAGGGACAGGCGGGGCCGGAGACCACGGGCCGGCCGGGCGGCAGGGACTCACTGCCCCTTGGGCAAGCTTATCCGAACCACGCCTTCATCATCTGCGACGCCACGGCCAAGAAGGGTCGCGGTGCTCGCGCAGCTCCCTTGCTGGGTCTCCATGCAGGCGCTGTCTAGCCGGTAGATGAGCACGCGCCCCTTGGCCACCGGGCGACCTCCTGGATTGCTGATTCGTCCATGCACGTTGGACGCCTCCGGTGCGCTCAGCACGCCGACCTCCAACGTTGGTACGCCCTCCACTGGGGGCATGGAGATCTCCTGGGTGTGCGTCCAGGTTGGTGACAGCTCGTCTGCAGGGGGCTGAAATGTGAAGGAATATCGAGCGGGAAGGCCAGCAATGAGCTGATCTGCCCAGACCACGAACTCGCCGTTCTTGCTGGTGGTGGCGGTGGTGGCCCCCAGCTCATCCACCAGGGCCCGACGGGGCTCATCCAGATCCAGCAAGAACGACAGGGACGGGCGCGCAGTGAGCGTCATCCCTTTGACCGCGACTCCACGTTCGTTGACCACGACGCCGGTCACTCGGACTCGTTCAGCCAGGCGCAAGGGTGGCTTCATCCCCCCTGCGCCGATCACCAGAGGTCTGTCAAACACAGCGGTGAGCCGAGAATCCACAGGGGGCAGCATGCGCAGGCGATAGATCCAGTCTTCACCGGTAACTCCAGGGACGACCGTGAGGGTGACCGTGCCCGACTTGATCGAGCCCTCGACCTTGTACCGTGTGGTCTGGTTGCCCGAGACGAGCTCATACAGGAGCCGCACCGCGAAGCCATCGCCCGACAGCGGAGCACCGCCGCTGTCCGTCGCCTCGACTGGGAGCGTGAGGCTCACCGCAGGCCGCTGGTTGGCCGGCAGCCGCAGCAACACCCCGGAGACCGCACCGGTGGCGTCGAGGTTCGACATCTCCATCGTCGCCGCGCCGATCGAGGTGGCGGGCGGCTCGGCGCGCACGGACACCTTGCCAACCAGGCTCTCTGACAGAATCAGATGATAGCTGCCGTCGGCGGCGGTGACAGCGACGGTCGAGACCTCGGCTTCAGAGGCCCCTTGCGCCCAGCGACCACGCGCCACCACCCGGTATCCGGCTAGCCCATCGCCAGCGCCATCGACCACCCGCCCATCGATGGTGGGCAGGTTGGTGGAAGGCAAAAGGAAGTTGAGCTGTGCGTCTCGACTGGCGATGACGGAGCGCATCAGCGGCGGCAACTCTTCGGCGGCGGCCGCCGCCGTGAGCATGCTCGACCGCACAGCTCCGCGGTCTGCCGGTGAGACCACCACTGTGTATGGCGGGTCCTCGGGTCTGGTGCGGGTCAGCGGCAGGTGCAGCACGTAGCTGCCATCGCTGGCGGTCTTCTCCACCAGCGAAAGGCCTGGTCCGCCAGGAAACGACGACGGGCGGGTGACGCTGATCGTGGCCTCCACCGGCGTCTCAGGACACGGCAGGATGCACTCGCGCAGGACGCGACCACGCAGCGTGACCGGCGTGCCCAGCACGAGGTCGCCCATCCAGCCGTGCTCGGGGATGAACAGCTCTGGGAGCTCTGCTGGAACCAGATCCTTTGCGTCCCCCGGCGGCCCCACGATGGCTGCCAGCGGCACGCTCGGAGGGTCTCCCCAGCACACGCCCTCCTCGCACACCTCGCCGACCGCCTGATCGCAATCAGAGGCCCTGCGGCACTGCGGCTCGTCTTCATCGGGCACGGACAAGCAACCAGCAGAGGCTAGCGCTGCCAGCGCTGCCCCCACCGCGACCAGCAACCAAGACGCCTTCATTGGGGCTCCCGGCACTGCATCATGAAGTGCCACTTCGACGAAGCGCCGCCTGCGGGCATGGCGCGAAACCGCGGCTGGCCGCCGTCGAGGAGCTCGCGGTCGAACACCTCGATCCACAGCAGGCGCTCGACGCCGACGTCAGCGCTCGTGCAGACGCCCGAGATGTCGCACGTGGTGGTTCGATCCACCGTGGTGCCCGGGGCGACGCGACACGACGCGCGCGCTGGCGTCTGGTCTGGGCGATTGTAGTCCACGTACATCCGGACGTTGAGCGTGTCGCCGACGTCAGCGTCACGCAGCCGGATGCTCAGCGTGCCGCGCCCGCGCTCCAGGGTCACCGGCCCCGGCTCCACGAGCTCCACCGCAGCGGCGTTGCTGACCGAGGTGACCACCGGCGCGGCGTTCTCCCCAGCGTCCGGCTGGTCGAGCTGGAGGGCAGGGGGCGACACACAGGAAGGAGCCAGGAGGGACATCGCGAATCTGGTGCCCAAACGAAGCACATTTCGAGCCAAGGAAGATCGCCCCATATGTTTCATACGGTTACGGTGCATAGGAGCCGCCGCGACGGGCAACCAGCGAGGCATGGGCGTCATGCTGATGTACCAGATTCGCCGGCAGCGACAACCTGGCTACTCGAGCGGCGGGTCGCCATCTGGCTCCTTGTCGCCCTCTTTTTCGAGGTGGCGAAAGATCGTTCGGGGGTCCACTCCCAGATCTCGGGCGGTCTTGGTTCGGTTGCCGTTGTTGAGCGCCAGCACCTCGTTGATGTAGTCGCGCTGGAACCGGTCCTTGGCATCCGCCAAGTTCAAGATCGCCGGCACGACATCGGCGGTCAGGCCGAGGTCATCGGGCCCGATCACGGTGGACTCGCACAGCACGATGGCCTTCTTGATCCGGTTCTCCAGCTCGCGGATGTTGCCAGGCCAGTTGTGCTTGCGGATCGCCACCGAGGCGTTGGGCGAGAAGCCCTTGACCTTGGCGTCGTACTCGCGCCCGTACCGCGAGAGCAGGTACCGCGCGAGCACCAGCACGTCGTCCCCGCGGTCTCGCAGCGGCGGCAGGTGCAGGTTGACCACGTTCAGGCGGTAGTAGAGATCTTCGCGGAACCGGCCTGCGGCGATCTCCTTCTCGAGCTCACGGTTGGTGGCCGCCAGGATGCGGATGTCCACCTGCTCGGCGCGGTTGTCGCCGACCTTGAACACCACTCGCTCCTGCAGCGCGCGCAGGAGCTTGACCTGTAGCTCGATCACCATCTCGCCGATCTCGTCGAGGAACAAGGTGCCGCCGTCGGCAGCCTGGAACTTGCCCTGCTTGGCGGCGACCGCGCCGGTGAACGCGCCCTTGACGTGGCCAAACAGCTCGGACTCCAGCAGGTTCTCCGGGATGGCGCCGCAGTTGATGGTGACAAACGGCTTGCCGTGACGTGGTGAGCGCGCGTGGATCTCGCGGGCGATCAGCTCCTTGCCGGTGCCGGTCTCGCCGGTGATGAGCACGGAGATGTCGGTGGCGGAGATCTTCTCGACCTTGCGAAAGACCTGCTGCATCGGCGCGCTGGTCCCCACGATCTCGCCAAAGCGCTGCAGCTCGAGCTGCTCGTGCAAGCGGCGGTTGTCCAGGCGAAGCTCGTTGACCAGGAGCGCGTTGGCCACGATGAGCGAGGCCTGCGCCGCGAAGATCGTCACCAGCCGCATGGTCTCCTGCTGAAACAGCGAGCGGATCGAGTCGTTGCCGATGTAGATGAGCCCCAGCAGCCGGCCGCGATCCAGCAGCGGCACGCAGATGACGCTGGACACTCGGAGCTGCATGACGCTCTTGGCTGCGGCGAACTCGTCGTCGTGCATGGCGTCGGAGATGATCACCGGGCGCCTCGTCTTCACGACCTTGGCGATGATGGAGTCCGAGAGCTGCGATACCGCGTCGGCGATGTTCTCGCGCTTGACGTTGCGCGCCACCTTGATGTCGAACGACTCCCCCTCGGTGAGGATGAGGAAGCCCTTGTCGGCGTTGGTGATCTCGATGATCGAGTCCATCAGCGCGTCGAGCAGCTCCGCGAGGTCCCGCTTCTGCATGAGCTTCTCGGAGAACTCGTAGAGCTTGGCGTAGGCGTCCAGATCGGTGACCGTGGCCGCGGCCTCCGCCTCCGCCGGCGGCTCCTCGTCCATGAGCGCAAACCGAAGCTCGGCGCTGCCGATCACCAGGCGATCCTGGTGCGAGAGCTTGTGCTTGCCGCGCTTCTTGCCGTTGACGAGCACGTCGGAGCGCCGCGCCAGCGTGGCGATGGTGTAGACCTGACCGTCGAAGTGGATGCTCGCGTAGGAGTCAGGCACCAGCGGATCCGGAACCACGATGTCGTTGTCCGGCCCAGAGCCGATCGACGTGATCTTCTTGTACAGGTGATAGACCGTGGGCGGCTGGCCCGGCGCGGTGAGTCTAAGCGAAGGCATGACGAAGGATCCTCGGAAGCAGGGGCGGCTGGGCGTCGCCGCCAGGAGCGCGAAAGGCCCAGCTGGGACAGGCACCGGCCATCACGATCGAGCAGCCAGACATGGGCAAACGGGACGTCAAAACTCGGTCCCCAGGCCAAGCACCACCCCGCCGGGGACCGGCGCCGGGCCAAACCAGCTTCGCTTCTCCGGCTCACGCCGCGGGCTCGCCCTCCGCACAGCGCTCGCGGCGGGGGTAGTCGACCGTCGAGGCGTGCGGCCATCGAGCTTGCGCAGGTCCTCAGGCAACAGGGAGTCATCGCCCTCCACCTGGGCGCGCGGTTTGTAGTGCAGGAGCGCGTCGACGACGCTCCAGCTATAGAACGCCCAGAACGCGGCGCCGGCGCCGATCTCGAGCTGTTGCAGCAAGCGCGCGGACTCCGCCTCCTCGGTGGGGACCCGGCCGTTGAAGCCATACTGGTTGACCAGATAGATCCAGATGCCGGCGGAGGCTGCGAACGCGGCCGCCTGCGAGGTGGCAAATAGCAGGCCCCTGGTGCGGTTGCCGTTCTGGAACTGGCCGGCGCCGAAGGGGACGAAGTTCACGTAAAACGGGCGAACCTCGTACACGATCAGGCTCTCTCGGTACTTGCGCAGCCGGTCTCGCTCCTCGGCCAGGGCGCGCTTCTCGGCGTTGCGGCGCTGGCGCTCTTGCAGCGCGGCCTTGGTGTCCTCGAAGAAGCGGACCGCACCGTCGGAGAACAGCAGGCGCTCCAGCGTGAGCTCGGCGGACAGGTACAGCGCCTGCTCGAACTCGCGGCGGGCGACGACGCGGTCGCCGGTCTCGAAGCCACAGGCGCCCAGGAGCACATGCGCCTCGAGGAGATCGTCGGAGCGGGCCAGGCGTGGCGTCGGATAGAGCAGGAAGCTCAGCAGCGGCTGCGCGGCCTGGAAGTCACCGGCTCGGAAGGTCTGGCGCGCCCGCTCGAGGTCCTCCGCTGGCGTGGCTAGCGCGACGCGGGCCGCGCCAAGCCAGAGCCAGAGCAGCAGGCCCAGCGCCGTGCTTACAGCGCGCACGAGACCTCGCGTTGCTCGGCGGGGTGGACGATCACTTGCTGGCGATCGATCCGCTCGCCCAGAAACTCCACCACCACGGTGCGCTGAGTCCGCGTGGTGGCGCCAAAGGGAATCGAGGCCGCGCCATCGAGGCGCGCCATCTTGCCATCCACCCTGACCTCCACGTCGGCGACCGCGCAGCGCGGCACGATCTGCGCAGCCAAGAAATCCAGCGAGATGGCGACCTGGGTGCCTGCGTCCGCGGCGCGCAGGACGCGGCTTTGCGCCTCGCAGCACGAGTCGTTGCGAACCGTGACCCTCACGTCTTCCGCGGTCAGCGGGATGGTGAGCCGCTGGGCCACGTGCTGCCAGGGGCCATCGCCCAGCCGGACCTCGGAGCCCGTCGGCGAGACGACCAAGGTGACCGGGGCCAGCGGCGCAATCGCTGGTGCTTCGAGGTTGCGGCGCGGCTCCACGCGATGCGGGCCGCCTGGGCCGGAGGCTGTCGCCGCGTCGGCCGGGCCGGCGTCCACCGCAGGGGCGCTGGTTGGCTCACGGACCTCCGCGCTCGCCGCGGGCGGCGGATCTTCAAACGCCACCTCGGAGGAGGCGAGGAGCTCCAGGCGTTGCGTCGGCGAGATCGGCATCACCGGGTCGAGACGGCTTGGACGGCCCCACAGCAGCCACGCGCCCCCCAGCGCGGCCAGCGCGGTCAGCGCGACCGCAGCGCGGAGAACCTGACGCCGCAGCGCCACCCGATCGAGCGCGGCGAGGACCTCCGTGTTGTGGGGATCGAGCGTGAGCACCCGGTCGAAGGCATCGAGCGCGGCCAGGTGGCTCTTGCCAAGCTGGGCTTTGCCTCGGCGGGTCAGGTGATCGATCAGCCGCGCGCGCAGCGCGACCTCGTAGGTGCCGGGAGCCTGGAAGTAGCGCGCCAGCTCCGCCGCTGGCTGGTCCAGGCCGCAATCGGCGAGGTAGCCCTCGAGCGCCAGCACCATCTCGCTCATGGCGGGGTACCTGTCCGACGGCTCCCGCGCCATGGCCTTCTCAAGGATGCGGCCGAGCTGGTTGCCGATGTGGGGGTTGGCCTTGCGCGCCGGCACGAACGTACACTCCGCGATGCGCTTTAGGACCTCGTGAGGGTTCTTGCCCTCGAACGGCAGCTTGCCGACCGTGAGCTGGTAGAGCACGATCCCCGCGGCAAAGACGTCGGTGCGGAAGTCGATGGGGCGGCCCTCGACGTGCTCGGGCGCCATGTACGCCGGCGAGCCGAGGAGCTGGCCGGTGATGGTCAGCCGCTCCAGATCGACCATGTGCGAGATGCCAAAGTCGGTGAGCTTGACGACGCCGTCGCGTCGGATCATCACGTTCTCCGGCTTGACGTCGCGATGCAGGATGCCGCCAGCGTGGGCGTGGGCGAGCGCGCGGCCCACTTGCACGAGGATCATCGCACCGATCTCTGGAAAGAGGATGGGGTGCGACGAGATGAACTGCTTGAGGGTCTGGCCGTCGATAAACTCGGTGACGATGTAGCTGGCGCCGCTGGGATTGGAGCCGGAATAATCAAAGATCTCGAGGATGTTCTCGTGCCTGAGCTTGGCGACCGCGCGAGCCTCACGCTCGAAACGATCCCTGGCTTCCTGATAGTCCGAGAGGTGGCCATGCAAGATCTTCACCGCGACCTCGCGGCGCAAGGACAGGTCCTTGCCGCGGTAGACCACCGCCATCCCGCCCTGACCAACGCGCTCGAGCAGCTCGTACTTGTCGAGCACATGCCCGACATCGATCGATCGCGCTTCGCTGGTCATGATCTCGACTTCATCGGCAGCCACCTTCCGTGCCTGCGCGGTGCGGAAGGCTCATGAGCCTCAAACAGCTCTTACATCGGTGGATTTTAGGAGGAATCACCGCACAATCACAAGGTCCTACGTCATCCTGACCTCCTGGCGCGGGCCAAGCGTTGCCTTTGTCACGTTCCGGGACCAGGGCAGATGACCACGGACAATCGGCGCCGGCCCTTGACAGCAAGCTGCGACTTGGATACCTGTGCTGTCCTCGTTTCGTCGCAAGACGAAGTCTCCAGGCACGTAGCTCAGCGGCAGAGCACTACCTTGACACGGTAGGGGTCGGCGGTTCAAACCCGCCCGTGCCTACGAACCAGCGCCTCCGCGCCGGCTCGCTAGTCGAGCCTGTGCGACACCTTGGCGCCCTAGCGAAACTCCGGGAAGCTCTGGAGCTGTGCTGGGTCGGCTCGATGCATCGGAAGCAGGGTCTTGGAACCCTTACCCGTACGACCATGTACTCGATGCAAGACCGATCGCTGCCCAGCCAAAAACCCTCACAAGTGCTTTGGCCCTGGCCAACCCGCAGGTAAAGTACCGGTCCCCTACGTTATTGGAGGATTTGATCTCTCATGCTCGCGAGCTTTGTTACCCCATGAATGGACGCCCGACTAGCAGTGGTGGAGGAGGCGGCGGCGGTGGACGATTCGATCGTCGCCGACCTGACCAGGGGCTCCGGATAAACAACCGAATCCGTGTTCCCGAAGTTCGGGTCATCGTCGACGAAGGCGATCAGCTCGGCGTCATGGCGACCCATGAAGCCTTGCGCTTGGCCGAGGAGAAGGGCCTGGATCTCGTCGAGATCTCGCCGCGCGCCTTCCCGCCGGTGTGCCGGATCATGGACTACGGCAAGTACAAGTACGAGCAGGCCAAGCAGAAGCAGAAGGCCCGCAAGCACGCCTCGACGGTCGAGATCAAGGAGATCAAGTTCCGCCCCAAGACCGAGGGCCACGACATGGACTTCAAGGTGAAGCATGTCCGGCGCTTCGTGGAGGCCGGAAACAAGGTGCGGCTGGTCGTGGTGTTTCGTGGTCGTGAGATCACCCACCCCCAGACTGGCCAGTCGATGCTCAACCGCGTCATCGAGGCGGTCACCGACATCGCGAGCGTGGAGGCCAACGCCAATATGGAAGGCCGCCGCATGCTCATGGTCATCGCTCCCAAGCCGGGAGTGGTGCGCAAGGCGCAGGAGGCCAAGAAGGCCGCCGCTGCCGCCGCGGCGACCGCTGCTCAGGCGGCCCGCAAAGATCCTTCCCGGCCGCACGAGCCGCTGCCGGAGGAGGATGATGACGATCTCGATGAGGACGATATCAACGCCGATATCGATGAGGACGAGGAGTAGCTGCCTCGCTCTTTCTTGTCGATATCATCCTGATATCCAAGGGTATTCCGCCTGGCATGGGGCCAAGGCGGATGCCTGGCTGGCCCAGGTCGCCAAAAGCGGCAAAAGGACTTGTGTCCGGGCCAGCCCTCGGGCATAAAACCCATCCCCTCGTTCCCGACGCTGAAGGCCTATTTACGATGCCCAAGGTAAAGACACATTCCGGCGCCAAGAAGCGATTCAAGCGTACGGCCACTGGCAAGTTCAAGTTCCAGCGCGTCTTCAAGCGCCACCTGCTGACTCGTCGCCCGCAGAAGCGGAAGCGTCAGCTCCGCGCTCCGGGCTACGTCGTGGCCGCGCATCATCATCAGATTGAAAAGCTCCTTCCGTACGCCTAGAGGTTCGTCATGCCCCGCGCCAAAAGAGGCTTCAAAGCCCGTCGTCGTCGTAATCGCATTCTGAAGGCCGCCAGCGGCTTCCGCGGCAAGCGCTCGAGCTGCCACGCGGCAGCCAACGAGGCTGTGCAGCATGCGTGGCTCCACATGTACCGCTCGCGCAAGCAGCGCAAGCGCGACTTCCGCGCCCTGTGGGTGCAGCGTATCAACGCGGCCGCCCGCGGTCTGGGCCACAGCTACTCGAAGCTGATGGGCTCGCTCGGCAAGGCCGGCATCTCGCTGAACCGCAAGATGCTCGCCGAGATCGCGATCAGCGATCCGGTGGCGTTTGCGGCGATCGTCAAGTCGGCCTAGCCGCCTCAGCCATCGCGTCTTCAACGACTCAAAGGCGGCTCCTATGAGCCGCTTTTTGTTGTTTCGGAGTTCGTCGCTGGCGTCGCTTTCGTGCGCCTCTCCTGTCGCTTCCTTATGACCGCTGGCACGCGGTTTCTCGAGGGTCTCAATGTCCGAACGCAACCTCATCGCTGATCTCGATGGCCTGGTCGACGAGCTGGCCGCAGCCTGCGCGAGCTATCCGACGAGTCCTCCATCCGCGCCGCGGCGGCCCGCTTCGTCGGCAAGAAGGGGAAGATCTCGGAGCTGATGAAGGAGCTGGGGCGGGTGCCGCCAGCGGAGCGCCCGGCCATCGGCGCGGCCACCAACCGCGTCAAGCAGGAGATCGAGGCGAGAGTCGCCGCCAAGCTGGCGGAGCTCGACGCCGCTGCAGCGCGCGCCGACCTGGCGCGCACCGTGGACATCACGATGCCGGCGCGGCCAGTCCCCCGTGGCCACCTGCACCTGCTCACGCAGGTACGCCAGGAGGCGGTGGCGATCTTCGCCGAGCTCGGCTTCGCGGTCGCCGAGGGACCGCAGATCGAGACCGACTGGCACACCTTCGAGGCGCTGGCGATCCCCAAGGACCACCCCGCGCGCGACATGCAGGACACCTTCTACGTCGCCGACGAGATCGTGCTGCGCACGCACACCTCGCCGGTGCAGATCCGCACCATGCTCGCCGGCAAGCCCCCCATCCGGATCGTGGCGCCCGGGGTGGTGTACCGCCGCGATGACGATCCCACGCACAGCCCCATGTTCACGCAGCTCGAGGGCCTGGCGGTGGACACCGACATCTCGTTCGCAGATCTGAAGGGCGTGCTGCTGCACTTCGTGCGGCGCTTCTACGATCAGGACCTGGCCATCCGTTTTCGCCCCAGCTACTTCCAGTTCGTCGAGCCCGGCGCAGAGGTCGACATGCAGTGTCGCTTCTGCATGGGACGCGGCTGCCGGCTGTGCAAGCACACTGGCTGGCTCGAGATCGGCGGCTCTGGCGTGGTCGATCCGGCGGTGTTCGCGCACGTCGGCATCGATCCAGAGGCGTACTCAGGCTTTGCCTTCGGGATGGGCCTCGAGCGCATGGCCATGCTTCGCCATGACGTGACCGACATCAAGTACTACTACGAGGGAGATCTGCGCTTCCTGGAGCAGTTCTAGAAGCACTGGCGGCCAGCCCGCTGGGCGCGCATCCGGCATTCGTCTGGTCTCCGTCCGGTCTCCGTCTGGTATCCGTCCGGCTCCGTCCGCCTCGTCCCCCCCCCCCCCCCCCCCCCCCGCCCTGGCGCTGGCCGACATGAAGATCGCCTGGCTCCTTGAACTCTGCGACTTCGACAAGCTTCCTAGCGCCGAGGACGGCGCGATCGCGCTCACCCGCGGCGGGATCGAGGTGGAGACCCTGACCCACCTGGCGCGCGACATCTCGGCCGTGGTGGTCGCCGAGGTGGTAGGCAAGAAGCCGCACCCGGCCAGCGACAAGCTGACCCTGGTGCAGGTCATCACCGAGCGCGGTGGGCCGGCCACCGAGGTCGTGTGCGGCGCCCCCAACGTGCCGGCGCCAGGGCGCAAGGTGATCTGGGCCCAGGTCGGCGGAACGTTGCCCGGTGGCATCACGCTGTCGCCGCGGGCCATCAAGGGCGTGGTGTCACCCGGGATGCTGTGCTCGGAGACCGAGCTCGGCATCGGAGACGACGACGACGGCATCATCGTGCTGCCCGAGGGCGATGGCGCCGCGCTGGGTGCCGCCGCCGCGGCGGTGCTCGGCGTCGACGACTGGCTCTTTGACCTGGGCACCCACGCCAACCGCGGAGACCTGCTGGGCCACCTGGGCGTGGCGCGGGAGCTGTGCGCGCTCCTGGGCGGCCGGCTGGTGTGGCCCGATCTCTCGCTGGATGAAGTGACCGCGGGAGATCCCGTGGCGCTCGCCGTGTCCATCGAGGATGCCGCCGACTGCCCGCGCTACACCGCGCGCGTGATCGACGGCCTGACGGTCGCGCCGTCGCCGCGGCTGTGGCGGCAGCGCCTGCGCAACCTGGGGGCGCGGCCGGTGAGTAACCTCGTGGACGTCACCAACCTGGTCATGTTCGAGCTGGGCCAGCCGTTGCACGCCTTTGATGGCGCCACCTTGCGACGCGGCAAGCTGGCGGTGCGGGCGGCGAGGGCCGGCGAGAAGCTGGTCACGCTGGATGCGCAGGAGCGATCGCTCGAGCCCGCCGACCTGCTCATCTGCGACGGCGACACGCCGATCGCGCTGGCCGGTGTCATGGGCGGCCGCGACACCGAGGTCACCGCTGCCACGCAGCAGGTGGTGCTGGAAGCGGCGAGCTTTCACGCGACCAAGGTGCGGCGCACCGGCCGCCGGCTGGGGCTGTCGTCGGAGGCAGCGCAGCGCTTCGAGCGCGGCGTGGATCCGGAGCTGGCGGGGCTAGCGTCGGCGCGCGCGGCGCGGCTCCTGTCCATGCTCGGCGGCGGCACGGTGCGGCCAGGCCTGGCGGAGGCGTACCCGGGCCGCAAGGAGCCCGCGCCGATCGCGCTGCGCACCCGCCGCGCGGTCCACATCTCCGGAATCGACCTGTCCACCGAGGACTGCCAGCGCGCGCTGGACGCGCTGGGCTTCTCCTCCGTGGCCACCGCCGACGGCCTGAGCGTGACGCCGCCTTCGGCGCGCGCCGACGTGGTGCGAGAGATCGACGTCATCGAAGAGGTGATCCGCCTGCACGGCTTTGACCGGGTGCCGGCGACGTTGCCGCGCCTGCGCGAGGCGCCGCGCGGCGATCGGCAGGGGCCCAGCGCACGCGGCGACCGGGTCCGAGGTCAGCTCGCGGCAGCCGGCATGGCCGAGGCGATCACCTTTGGCTTCTGCTCGCGCGAGCGGATCCAGGCGCTCCGGCTGTCCGCGGACGACCGCCGAGCCTTCCCGATCGCCTTGCGCAACCCGATGTCGGTGGATCAAGCGGTCATGCGCACGTCGCTGTTGCCAAACCTGCTGGCCGCAGCCGCGCGCAACATCAGCTACGGACATCGAAACGTCGCGCTGTTCGAGGTGGGCAGCGTGTTCTTGCGCCGCGGCGAGCTGGCGGACGTGGAGCCCCAGGTGCTGGCGGAAGAGCCGCAGATGGCGGCGGGGGTGCTGGTGGGGGCCCCGCTGGCGCAGCTTGGGCGCGGCGCCGCCTACGATGTCTTTGACGTCAAGGGCCTGGCGCTCACCGCGGTGGCCGCGGTGGCCGGGGAGCAGCTCTCCTCGTCGGTGGACAGCGTGGCGTGCTCGTCGATCCCGTACCTGCACCCGGGCGTGTGCGGCGAGCTTCGCCTGGGAGACGTGGTGCTAGGCGTTTTCGGTGAGGTGCATCCAGAGACCCGGCGTGCGCTCGGGGTGGAGCACCCAGCTTTTGCGTTCGAGGTCTCCCTCGAGGCCTTGAGCCTGGCGGCGCCAGCTCGCATGCGCCCCATCCCGAAGTTCCCTGGGGCCACGCGCGACGTCTCGCTGCTCATGGACGCGGCCACGCCGGCCTCGGCGGTGACGCGGCTCATCGAGCAAGCCGCGGAGCCCCTGGTCACCGGGGTCGCGGTCCTCGAGGACTACCGCGACGCGCGCCTGGGCGAGGGCAAAAAGAGCATGCTGTGGTCCATCGACTATCGCGCCGCCGATCGCACACTGACCGACGCGGAGATCGACGCTGCCCACGAGGCGCTGGTCGCGCGCCTGGTGGACCGGCTGCCGGCGCAGCGGCGGTGACGAAGGCCGCGGGCGAGGCAGTGGGCGAGGCAGCGGGTCGGGGCGGAGTCGGGCGGGCGGAGTCGGGCGGGACCGGGAGGAGTAAGATGCGAGCCATGAAGCAGCTTCGCGCGCTGGCGCCGGCGTTGTGCTTGCTCGCCGCGTGCGGCGCGGCGCTCGGCCGCACCGCCTCACGCGGCAAGGTCACGCGCGCCTACGCGCCTTACACGCTGGCGGCGGACGCGCGCGATCCGCTCACCGCGGTGGTGCTGGGCACCGGGTGGGAGCCCAGCCCGGCAGCCGGTGCTGCTCGTGGACCGGCAGGTGAGGCGGCGAGCGGCGCTATCGTCTCCACGCTCGTGCCCTTGCGAGCCGCTGGACCCAGAAGGCTCCGGCTCCCAGGTCAGGCCCTCGCTGTCGAGCTCGAGGTCAGCGCCGTCGGCGCGGCTCCAGGGTCGAGCAGCCAAGCGCAGGCCCGGCCAGCGCAGGTCGACTGGCCGCTGGAGATCGCCATCGCCAGCGCCGCCGCGGCGCGCGCGCTGGGCAAGGACGTCGGGGAGTACCACTGGCGCGCGCAGAGCTTTGGGCCAGCGGGCAGACCGCCGGCTGGCCTCGCGACGACCGCGATGCTCGCCGCGGGGTTTGTCGCCGCGCTGACCGGGGCTCCCATCAAGGCCGAGGTCACGATCTTGGGCGTGGTGCTCCCCGATGGCAGCGTGGCGCCGGACGCCCGGATGGCGGCGGCCCTGGCCGCCGCCTTGGCGGCGGGTCAGCGACGCCTGGTGCTGCCGGCGAGCCTCGCGCCGTCCGCCGCCGCGAGCGCGCCGCCGCAAGAGGAGCTCTTCGCTCGCGCCCGCGCCCGCGGCGCCGTGGTGACCACCGCCGCCACGCTCGCCGAGGCCTACGCCGCGCTGACCGGAGAGTCGTTGCCGGTCAGCGCGCCCGCTCCCGCCGCCGCGTTGGAGCTGGCGCCCCCGGTGCAAGCCGAGCTGGCCGCGGTCTATCTCCGCCGACAGGCCGCGCTCGCCACCAACTGGGCCGCGCTGCTCTTGCTGGACAACGCGGCGAGGGTCCCGGCCAAGGTGCGGATGCTCGCGGACGCGGCGCAGCGGACCGCGCGGCTGGCCGAGTCGCTGCATCGCGCGGCGCAAGACAGCGCGGCGCTCGGCCTGATGGCCGAGGCGCAGGCGTTGACCGCAGCGGTCGTGCAGATCCGGACGGTGGTCGACCTCGTGCAGCTCGGCCACGTCGACGAGGCGCTCGACATGCTGGACGAACACGTGACCGCCGACGCAGAGGCGGTGGCGGCGATGCGAACGCTCGGCGCGACGCAGCCTGCGAGCGGCGACGCAGCGCTGGACGTGCTGGCCGCCTGGCAGGTCGCCAGCGAAGCGTTTGCGGTGGGCCAGGAGCAACGCAAGGAGCTCGCGGAGCTGGCCGCTGCGCTTGGCGACCTGCGGGGCGGCGAGCTCGCGGAGCTGGGCAGCGCGGCCACCGCGACGCGGGTGGCCGACGCGGTGGCCATCCTGGTGCTGTCCGCCAGCCAGCAGCGCGCTCGGCTGGCGCTGGCCATGGAGCTAGTGGGGATCGCGGGGCCCTCTGGGCCCGCGCGGCCTGCGGCACCCTCGGAGCCCACGGGGCCCGCCGAGCGCGCGCAGCTCGTCGACGGAGCAGGCGCGCGCCCGAGCGTGGAGCTATGGACCGCCGCGCGGGCAGCGCCGTCCGTCGCCGAGCTGTGGCGACGGATGCCCGACGCGGAGCCACGGCCTGGACGCGCGCCGCCTGGGGCGGACCTTGGCCAGCGCCGCCTGACCGAGCTTGGCTGGATCATCGCGGCCGCCGAGCTGCCGGACAGCGCAAGCAACGAACCGCCGTCGCCGCGCCGCGAGCTGGCGGAGTTGCTGGCGCGCTGGGGCCGGGACTCGGCTCCCCGGGCGATGCGACACTGGGCGTTGGCGCAGGCCCGCACGGCTGCGGCCTGGCAACGGTGGAGCGAGCGGGCGCTCTTGGCGGCAGATCGCTCTGTGCTACCGCACCTCGTGCGCACCGCCGACTTGCAAGCCCGGGCCGCGGCCCAGGCCGCGCGGGTCGCGATCGGCGTGGTGCCGCGGTCGCTGCAGCTCGCCTACCAGCGCGGGCGCGCGCTGGCCGCCGCCGAAGATCCAGCGCTGCGGCGCGCGGCCCTCGTCGAGCTGTGGCGCGCTTGCGCGCTGGGCGACGCGGCGGTGAGCCTGGCTCGCGCGGCTACTCCTCGAGATGCAGGCCCCTGAAAGAGCGCTCAGCGCGCGCGCGGATGGGCGCGCCGCACCTCTTCGATGATGCGCGCCTTGCTCACGTGCGTGTAGATCTGCGTCGTCGCGATGTCGGAGTGACCGAGCATGGCCTGGACCGAGCGCAGATCTGCCCCACGCTCCACCAGGTGGGTCGCAAACGAGTGCCGCAGCTTGTGCGGCGACACGCCGGCGCCGGGCAGCCGCAGGCCGGTCTTGCGCGCGTAGCCGCGCACCAGCTTCCAGAACCCCTGCCGGGTCATGGGCCCCCCTCGGTCGGTCAGAAACAGCGCGCGCTCCTCGGGATCACGCACCAGGGCAGGGCGGACCTCCGCGAGGTACTGGGAGATCTTGTCGCGCGCCGCCTGGCCCAGCGGGACCAGCCGGGTCTTCTGTCCCTTCCCGGTGACGCGCACAAATCCGGCGTTCAAGTTCACGTCAGCCAGTGGCACCGTCACCAGCTCGGTGACGCGCAGGCCGCTGGCGTAGAGCAGCTCGAGCATGGCGGCGTCGCGCAGGCCGCGCGGCGTCGAGGGCGGAGCCGTGAGCAGGGTCGCCACCGCCTCCTCGCCAAGCACTCCCGGCAGCTTGTCCACTCGCTTGGGTGCATCGATGAGCGCGGTCGGATCTGCGACCAGGCGACGCTGCCCCACGAAGTATCGAAAGAGCCCACGAATGGCCACCAGCGCGCGGGCCCGGCTACGCGGCACCAGCCCGCGCTCGGCCAGCACGCGCAGGTGCTCGGTGACGTCGTCGCTGATGATCTGCTGTAGCTCCAGCCTCCCGCGGCCAGCGACCGTGGTGGCCAGCTCGCGCAGGTCGCGCGCGTACGCTTCGATGGAGTGGCGCGCCAGGCCGCGCTCCACCTTGAGGTGCGCCAGATACTCATCGAGCGCCTCTTCCAGCGGGGTCGGCGGGACGCTGCCCACGGCGCTGCCGAGGATCGCGCTGGGCGCCGCGTCAGGGGCCCTCGCGCGCGGAGCCTTGGCAGGGCGGGACACTGCGAGAGACTAGACCTCGTGCGCGCGGCGCTGGCAACTTTCTCGCCGAGGCGTGCCAAGCGCGGCTCGCCTGCTCTTGCGAGGGCGCAGAGTTGCGGCCATAGTCGTCGTTCGCACCGCCATGGACCTGGGCCCTGAACAAATCCGTTGGGTTATCACGTACGTTCTCGTGCTGATCGTGTCGGTCACGTTCCACGAGTTCGGCCACGCCTACGTCGCTCACCGGCTCGGCGATGACACGCCCAGCCGGCAGGGCCGCGTGACGCTCAGCCCGGTGGCGCACGCCGACCTGATCGGCACCGTGATTCTTCCTCTGGTTTCAGCGTTGTACGCGGCGGCAGGCTCGGGGTTTGGCGGCTTTGGGTGGGGTCGTCCGGTGCAGACCAACCCGATCCGGTACACGCGCAGGTTCTCCATGGCCACCGGCCAGATGTTCGTGGCGCTCGCGGGCCCCTCCATGAACGTGCTCCTGGCGGTGATCTTTGCGCTGACCCACGTGCTGCTGCGCAAGGCCAACGTCCTGTCCGACACGAGCGATCTCAACCGCGTGTTGTTCTTGGCCGTCAGCATGAACTTCACCTTGTTCTTCTTCAACCTGGTCCCCGTGCCGCCGCTGGATGGCGGCTGGGTGGCCCGGCGCTTCATCCCGACCCGACATGAAGGCACCTTCAACTCCGTCGCGACCTACGGCCCGTTCATCATCATGGCCGTGGTGATGATCCCCGTGCTGGCGCAGGTGTTCATCATCCCCGCGCGCTTCTGCTTCGAGAACCTGTATCGCGGGCTCGGCGCGCTCCTGCTGTAGATTTCGCGGGCATTCATGGAAGCTGCTGGCTATCAGATCGAGCTCGATGTCTTCGAGGGGCCGCTCGACTTGCTCTTGCACCTGGTCAAGAAGCACGAGCTCTCGATCCTCGATATCCCGATCTCGTTCGTGACCGAGAAGTACCTCGACTACCTCGACGCCATGCAGGCGCTGGATATCGATGTCGCCGGTGAGTACCTGCTGATGGCGGCCACGCTCTGCCACATCAAGTCGCGCGAGCTCTTGCCCCACGCCCCGGAGGAAGAGCCCGAGGAGGTGCTGGGCCCCGATGGCGAGGTCATCGAGGGTGATCCTCGCGCGGACCTCATCCGCCGGCTCCTCGAGTACCAGAAGTACAAAGAGGCGGCGTTGCAGCTCGGAGAGCGTCCCGTGGTCGGTCGCAACGTCTGGTACCGCGGCACCGCCAGCGAAGAGGCGGTCTCCGAAGACGTGGATCCTTCGGCCGGCGCGCCGCTGGCCCCGTTTCCGGTTCACAAGCTGATCGAGGCGTTTGACCGCGTGATGCGCCAGATCAAGGTGCGCTTCACCCACAACGTCATCATCGATCGACTCAGCGTGAGCCAGAAGATCGCTGAGCTGACGGATCGCCTGGAGACCGAGGGGCGCTTCACCTTCAGCTCGATGTTCCGGTTTCTTCGCGAGGGGACCGCGGCTTCGGCGGCCGAGATGCGACATGAGGCGGTGGTGACGTTCCTGGCGCTCCTGGAAATGGCCAAGCTGCGGCTCATCGCGCTGTCGCAGGATCCGGGGGATGAGGAGATCCAGATCGCCCGCACTGTCGACGACTTGCGCGACCGCGTCACGGCCGGTATCGCCAAGTCCGACGAATATCGCTGAGGGCAGGCAAGACGTGCGCCGCCAGGCAGGCGCCTGTCGGACGGATGGGGTACAAGGCGGCCTCGTATCGTGAGTCGAAAATCCCCTGGCAAATCCAAGCGCGGCGCCAAGACGGCCAAGGCTGTGAAGGCCGCGAGTGAAGCTGCAAGCCCCCCTGACAAGGCGTCCGCGCCTCCAGCGGCGAAGCCCTCGGCGCGCGCGAGCGCCAAAGGCGAAGCAGGGAACCGTGCCGATGCTCGAAAGGGCGGCAAGGCTGCGCCGGTCGCCAGGCCGCCGCAAAAGCCGGCCAGGGGGAAAGCCCGCCCGTCCCGCGGAGCCAGCGGAGCCGGCCGGGACAGTGGGGCCGAGCGCGAGGCGGACGCCGAGGTCTCGGCGAGCGCGGCGCCCGCGGCGCCAGCCGGCACGGACCATCCACCGCAAGCACCAGGCAAGCCAAAGAAGCCTGATAAGTCATCGAAATCGAAGGCTCAACCCAAGGGCTCGCGGGGCCGGCGGGGCGCCAGCACCACGCCCGATGATCGAGCGGACACGGAACCGGGCATCGAGGTGGATATCGGCGCAGGTATCGATTCAGATATCGATGCGGATATTGATGCAAATCGCGACGCGGATAGCGAACCAGGCGTCGGTGTAGCCACGGAAGCGGACCTCGCGGCGACGACGACCGGCGAGGGGGCGGATCTCGATCCCGCGGCAGAGGCTGACGAGGTCACCGAACCCGACGGCGAACCCGACAGCGAACCCGACAGCGAACCCGACGACGCCTTGGCGCGCGACGGCGCCGGGCCTGCTCGGCCGCCTGGCCAGGCCAGCGACGATGGCGAACCAGTGGAGGCGCCCGGCGAGGACGACCTTGGGTTCCCGAGCGCCGCGGCGCGCGCAGCAGAGGACGCCGAGACGGCCCGCGCGTTCGGCGGCGACGTCGACGGGGGCGATGGGGACCTCGAGCTGCCTGGCCAAGGGCTCGGCGAGGAAGACGACGGCGAGGGAGCGGTGGCCGCGACCTTGCCCACCAGCGCCAGCAAGCTCAACGACGTTCAACTCGCGGGGCTCCTCGAGGCGTTGATCTTCGCCTCGGACAAGCCGCTCACGCTGGTGCGCTTGCGCCAGCTCACCCGCGTCTCCGACAGCGCGCGCCTGGGTCGCGTGCTCGATCAGCTCGCCGCGCAGTACCAGGGCCGAGGCATCTCGCTGGGCGCGGTGTCCGGCGGATACCAGTTCCGCACCGAGTCGGCGTACTCGGCGTGGGTGCAGCAGCTCATCGCTGGCCGCCCGGTGCGGCTGTCGCGGGCTCAGCTCGAGACGCTGGCGATCATCGCGTACCGCCAGCCAATCACCCGGCCGGAGATCGATGAGATCCGGGGCGTGGACTCGTCGGGAACGCTCAAGATGCTGATGGACCGCAACCTGGTCCGCATTCTCGGCAAGCGCGAGGAGGTGGGCCGCCCCATGCTGTACGGCACCACGAAGGAGTTCCTGGACTTCTTTAGCCTGGGCGACCTTCGCGAGCTGCCCACCTTGCGCGAGTACTCCGAGCTGTCGCCCGAGAGCCGCGCCGTGGTGTCGAAGATGGGGTTTGATGCGCCCGGCGGGCAGGGCTCGCCGCCGGCCGACGCCGCCCCCGACGGGGTGCAGGCGGAGGAATCTAGCGATCCAGGGCTGGGCGCCGAGCCATCGGGATCCCAGATGGCGCCAGATCCGGATGAGGAGATCGATGGTGGCCCCGGCGGCCCCGGTGGCCCCGGCGGCGGCCCTGGTGAGGTTGTCGACGAGGTTGTCGACGAGGTCATCGACGAGGACATCGACGAAGGTCCCAGCGAGGATGCCGGTCCAAGGCCCCGCGGATCCGGGCGTTGCCGGGGATGGGGATGATGTAGCGGCTGCAGCGCTCGGGACGGAGTCGGAACGCGATCCAAACTTCGATCCCGAGCTCGGTTCGGAGCTCGATCCCGAGTTCGACGATCCTGAACCCGACGACGCAGACGACGACACGGACGAAGACGCGGACGAAGACGCGGACGAAGACGCGGACGACGACAGCGATCGCGTCGAGACGATGCCGTTGCCGCCGCTGGACGCGCCAGCGCGGGTGGACTGGGCCGCCGAAGACACCGAGGAGCCGCCCTACGACGAGCTCGCGAGCGAGCCCGCCGACGAACCGCGCGGCGCTCCACGCGAACATCACTTCGGAGATGAGCAAGACGCCGCCGACGAGCCAGCGGGCGAGCCAGATCCCGAGCCCTTCTATGACGCCAGGAGCCAGGGTGATGATCTTGCCCAGCAAGGTCTGGACACCGGCGACCTGGAAGACGACGTCGACGCGGCCAAGAGCGCAGGATCCGACGCCGAGGACGCCCCCCAAGACCGCGGTGACGACGCCTTTGGCCACGCCTTCGAGCACGTCTTCCATGAGGAGGACGGCATCGCGCAAGAGTCGGGCTCGACAGAGAGCGCCGAGCTTGGAGGTGAGGGCCTGGCGGACCTCACGGATCCTGAAGAGATCGCGGTTACCGAGGAAGACGTTCGCGATGAGCGAACGGACGAGTGATCCATGGGCGAAAAAATCCGACTCCAACGATATCTGGCCACGGCTGGTGTGGCCGCGCGACGCAAGGCGGAGGAGCTGATCGTCGCCGGCCGGGTCCGCGTCAATGGCAAGCAGGTCCGCTTGCTCGGCACCAAGGTCGACGCCCAGACGGCGCACGTCACCGTGGATGGCGAGGCGGTGACGCCGCTCGACACGTTCTACGTGATCTTGAACAAGCCCAAAGGCTGCGTCTCGGCGGTCGAAGACGATCGCGATCGTCCAACGGTGATGGAGTACCTGCCCAACCTCCCGATCCCGGTTCGGCCGGTGGGGCGCCTCGACTTCTACACCGAGGGCGTCTTGTTGCTGACCAACGATGGTGAGCTCGCCTCCAGGCTGGTCTCCCCGCAGCGGCATATCGCGCGCACGTATCACGTCAAGGTTCGCGGTGAGGTGTCACGAGAGCATCTCGACGCGCTGCGAGGAGGCGTGCGACTAGAAGATGGCAGCACCACGATGCCGGCCGAGGTCAACGTCCTGCCAGGGGAGAGCCGGCATAGCTGGCTGGCCGTGACCTTGGTGGAACCCGGCGAGCGCGTGGTGCAGAACATGTTCGAGGCCCTGGGATATCAGGTGCAGAAGTTGCAGCGCGTGGCCTACGCCAGCTTGAACTTTCACGGGCTGCGGGTGGGGGATGCGCGCGAGCTGAATCAGACGGAGCTCAACGCGCTGCGCGATCTGGTCGAACTCGACCACCGCCCTACCGCGCGCGGCGTCTGGCGAAGCTCACGCGAAGAGACAGATCTGACTCGGCGTGCCCTCGGGAGGGTCCGCGCGGAGGCCGAGCTCGCAGCCGCCCCGCCGCAGGATGACCGAGCGGTCGACCGCGACGCCTTTGCCTCCCCAGCGCCGGGCCAGCGTGGCGCGCGCGCTGATCGTGCCACGGGGAAGTCCGGCCAAGGTCGTGACCGCGCCGAGCGTGTCGATCGTGTCGACCGCGGGCCCAGGAGATCCAGCCCCGCGGCTCGCTCTGATTTCGGCCGCCCAAGTTCTGGCCGTCCGAGCACCGGCCGTCCGAGCGCTGGCCGTCCGAGCAGCGACCGTCCGACGTTCGAGCGTGGTTCGCGTCCGAGCACCGGCCGTCCGAGCGCTGGCCGCCCGAGCGCCGGCCGTCCGAGTTCTGGCCGTCCGAGCGCCGGCCGTCCGACTGGCGATCGTCCGGCGTTTGAGCGTGGTTCGCGTCCGAGCGCCGGCGGTCCGAGCACCGGCCGTCCGAGCACCGGCCGTCCGAGCACCGGCCGTCCGAGCGCCGGCCGTCCGAGCACCGGCCGTCCGAGCGCCGGCCGTCCGAGCGGCGATCGTCCGACGTTCGAGCGTAGTTCGCGTCCGAGCGCCGGCCGTCCGAGCACCGGCCGTCCGAGCACCGGCCGTCCGAGCACCGGCCGTCCGAGCGCCGGCCGTCCGAGCACCGCCCGCCCGAGCCAGGAACGCGCGTCGAGCCGTCCAGGCCGTCCCGGCCGGCCAGCCAGTGAGCGGCCGGTTCGCAAGAGCGGGTCGGCTAGCCCGGGCAAGCCAGCGCGTCGCGGTCGTGGCCCGATGCGTTGAGGTCGCCAGCGATTTGACACCGACGGCGTCAAGCAGCTAGCGTCGCATCGATGGAGCTGCGAGCCCTCTGCGTCCTTGATTCGCTGCAGCCGCAGCTCACCGGTTTCCTGCAAACCGTGTGCTCCGGCTTCATGCCAAGGGAAGAAGAAGCCGCGCTCTTCATCGAGATCGCCCCTGGCATCGCCATCAACCGGCTGACCGACGAGGCGCTCAAGGCCACGACGTGTCGCCCTGGCATGCAGATCGTCGAGCGAGCGTACGGCATGCTCGAGCTGCACGATCGCGACAAAGGCCAGGTCGAGGCGGCGGTGGACGCGATCACGCGCAGCATGGGGGTCGCCCGCAGCGAGCGCATGCGCCCACGTGTCGTGTCCTCCCAGATCATCACCGGCATCGACGGCCAGCAGTCTCAGCTCATCAACCGGATGCGGCACGGCGACATGATCGTCGCCGGACAGACGCTCTATATCCTCGAAGTGTACCCGGCGGCCTACGCCGCGCTCGCGGCCAACGCGGCAGAGAAGGCGGCCGACATTCACCTGCTCGAGATGGTGAGCTTTGGCGCGTTCGGGCGGCTCTGGCTTGGCGGAGGAGAGGCGGAGATCAAGGAAGCCGCGGCGGCCGCAGAGGCCACGCTGGCCGCGCTGGACGGCCGCGATCCCAAGTAGCGCCCCGCCAGCGACGTCCCTGCCACGCAGCGCTCCGGCCAAAACGCGACGCCAACCTGGCGGCGCTTCGTGGCGCTTCGTTACGTGGCGCTGTCCGTGGGTCCTCGCGCAGGCACGATGTTTCCGATCTACGCGCCAGATGCAGGTCCTGGGCGGCAACGTTCCGCGCAATCCACGCTAGACTCGAAGTCCATGAGCCATCGCATCCCGGCGGCGTTGCGGGCCCCCTTCTCCGCGGAGGGAGACGCGCCCATTGATTCCCATCTCGCCAACAAGCTGCTCGAGCTGGCGCTGGAGGGCGGCGCGGACTACGCCGATCTGTACTTCGAGTTCCGGGTCAGCGCGGACTACGTGCTGGACGAAGAACGAGTCAAGACGGTGGGCCGTGGCATCACCCTGGGGCTTGGCGTCCGCGTGGTCGCCAAGAACGCCACCGGGTGTGCCTACACCGAGGACCTCTCCTGGGAGAAGATGGCGCACGCGGCGCGCACCGCGAGCCAGATCGCGCGCTCTGGAAAGACCTTGCCTCCGCAAGGGTTCACCAGCCAGCAGCTCCCCAACTACTACCCGGTAGAAGAGCTGTCGCTGATGGTCGCCGCGCCCGAGAAGCTGGCGCTCCTGCGCGCCGCCGATCGCGCCGCGCGCGCCCATGACCCGCGCATCATCAAGGTGGAGGCGTCCTTCGCCGAGAGCTTGCGCGAGATCCTGGTGTTCACCTCCGACGGTGTCCGCGCCACCGACCTGCAGCCCTCCATCCGCTTTGGCGCCCGCGCCGTGGCCGAGCAGGCAGGCAAGCGGCAGTCAGGGAGCGGCGGTGGCGGCGGTCGCTATGGCCTCGAGTACTTCGCGGACTCCACGCACGAGGCCGCGGCGCACGGAGTCGAGGCGGCGCGGGTCGCGGTGGCCATGCTGGACGCGCGCGAGGCGCCGGCCGGCGAGATGACGGTGGTGCTGGGGCCAGGCGACTCCGGCATCTTGCTGCACGAGGCGGTGGGGCATGGGCTGGAGGCGGACTTCAACCGCAAGCAAACCTCCAACTACTCAGGCCAGCTCGGGCAGCAGGTGGCTTCGAAGCTGTGTACGGTGATCGACGACGGCACGGTGGCGCACTCGCGCGGCACCATCAACGTCGACGATGAAGGTCACCTGCCGCAGCGCAACGTCCTCATCGAGAACGGCATCCTGGTGGGGTACATGCACGACCGCCTCAGCTCCCGCCACTTCGGAGTCGCGCCCTCGGGCAACGGCCGGCGCGAGTCCTTCCGCTCCATGCCCCTGCCGCGCATGACCAACACCGCGCTGCTGGGTGGGCAGGACAACCCAGAGGACATCCTGCGCTCGGTGAAGCGCGGCATCTACGCCAAGCGGTTCTCCGGCGGTCAGGTCAACATCTCCAACGGAGACTTCGTGTTCGCCCTGCTCGAGAGCTACCTCATCGAGGACGGCAAGCTGACCACCCCGCTGCGGGGCGTGAACCTCATCGGCAACGGGCCTGACGTGCTGCGCCGCGTGGACATGGTGGGCTCGGACTACCGGTACTCCGATGGGATGTGGACCTGTGGCAAGGACGGTCAGTCGGTGCCGGTCAACGTGGGCACTCCGACGGTGCGCATCGCTTCGATCACGGTGGGAGGCACGCAGGTATGAGCGCGGAAGTCACGCTGGAGAACGTCGCGGCGCTGCGCGCGCTGGCCGCGGAGACCGTCGAGCTGGCGCGCAAGGCCGGCGCGGACGACGTCGAGGTCTTGGTCCATGACGGCTCGGAGCTCTCGGCCTCGGTGCGGCTGGGGGAGCCAGAGCTCGTGCAGGAAGCGGGCAGCCGAGGCCTTGGGCTGCGGCTGCAACGCGGCGGTCGCTGCGCGATCACATACACCTCGGACCTGCGCCGCGACGCGCTGGTGGCGCTGTGTGCAGAGACCGTGGCGCTGGCGGAGCTGGCAGAGCCCGACGACGCAGGCGCACCGCCGGACCCGTCGGAGCTTGCCAAGGATGTGCCCGACCTGGACCTCTACGATCCGGAGGTGGGGAAGGTGGACGCGGCGTGGGCGCTCCGCCAGGCGCTGGAAGGGGAAGACGCGGCGCGGGCCTATGATCCTCGCGTCTCCAACTCCGAGGGTGCGACGTGGGCGCGAGTGATTGGGGTCACCGCGTTCGCGACGTCTGGCGGCTTCGTCGGGGGCTACCGGTCAAGCTATGCCTCGCTGGTGGTGCAGCCGCTCTGCGACGACCCCACAGATCCCACCACCGTCAAGAAGCGCAACGGCCACTGGTGGACCGCCTCTCGATTCCTCGCCGAGCTGGAGCCTGCCGACGAGGTCGGCCGCGAGGCGGCCCGGCGGACGGTGCGCACGATTGGCTCTCGCAAGGTGGAGACCCAGGAGTGTCCCGTCGTGTTCGATGCCGAGGTCGCGCGCTCGCTGCTGGGCTCGGTGTTCTCGGTGGCCAATGGCTCGTCCTTCTGGCGCAAGTCCAGCTACCTCCTCGGTCGAGAAGGGCAGTCAGTCGCCTCTGACCTGTTCACGCTGGTCGACGATCCGCTGCGGCCGCGAGGTCCCGGGAGCCGACCGTTCGACGGCGATGGGCTGCCCACCCGCCGCAACGTCCTCATCGATCGCGGGGTCTTGACCACCGTGCTGTGCGACGTCTACAGCGGGCGCAAGCTTGGGCGTCGGTCCACCGGGTCAGCAGGACGGTCGATCGGGGGCAGCCCTGGCCCGACCACTTCCAATCTCATCTTGTCCGCGGGGACGCAGACCCTCGCGGAGCTGCTGGCGCCCATCCGCTCTGGCCTGTTCGTCACGCAGATGATGGGCATGGGCTTCAATCCGGTCACTGGCGACTTCTCCCGCGGGGCGATTGGATTCTGGATCGAGAATGGCGAGCTGACGTTTCCTGTTAGCGAGATTACGATTGCCGCCAATTTCGACGACATTCTGCACCGGATTGATGGGGTAGCTAACGATCTGAGGTTCCGCTCCTCGGTAGCGAGCCCAAGCCTCCGCGTGTCTCACATGATGGTGGCCGGCACCTCGAAGTGACGTGTCGCGAGAGCGACAAACTGGGGACGCGCGATTGACACTCGGGTGTGACCATGGACTACCTGACAGATTCTTGGTTCAACTTCCAATGAAACCTTGATCTTCAACCATCCAAGTGGAACCATCCTCGCCTGGTGAGTGCCGTTGCTACTGCAGCAGGAACCCCCGCGAGGGTGGGGAAGTACGAGATTCTTGCGCCGATCGCCGCAGGCGGTATGGCGCGGATCTACATCGCGCGCACCAAGGGCATTGGAGACTTCGAGCGCCATGTAGTGCTGAAGATGATCCTGCCCGAGCGCGCCACCGATAAGCAATCAGTCGACATGTTCCTCGATGAGGCGCGGCTCGCTGCAGCGCTCAATCATCAGAACGTGGCCCAGGTGTTCGAGGTGGGGCAGGAGGGCGGCAACCACTACCTGGCCATGGAGTATGTCCACGGTCAGGATCTGCGCGCCGTGCTGGCGAAGGCAGGACAGACCGGCGCGAGGATTCCCATCGAGCTCGCGCTGGCCATCGTCGCCGGGGCCGCCGCAGGGCTGCACCACGCCCACGATCGTCGGTCGCAGGACGGGGTGCCGCTGGGCATCGTGCATCGAGATGTCTCGCCATCGAACATCATGATCGGATACGACGGCGCGGTGAAGCTCCTGGACTTTGGCATCGCCAAGGCCACGTCGCGCTCGGTGCAGACGCAGTCCGGCATCATCAAGGGCAAGTTCGCCTATATGTCGCCGGAGCAGTGCCGCGGTCGCTCGGTCGATCGCCGCAGCGACGTGTTCTCGCTTGGCATCATCCTGTACGAGATCACGACGCAGCATCGCTGCTTCCGCGCCGACTCGGACTTCGACACCATGCACCGCATCGTCACAGGCGACGTGGTGCGGCCTTCTCGGCTGGTGGCTGGATATCCAGCGCAGCTCGAGAAGATCGTCATGATGGCGCTCACCACGGATCCGGCGCGTCGGTATCCGACCTGCGCGGCGCTGCTCGAGGACATCGAGGCCTTTGCGTCGCAGCTTCGGTTGTCGCCCTCGACGATGGCGCTGGGCCGGTTCATGCGGGACCTGTTTGGCGAGGTGCTCGAGCCGTGGCAGACCAGCGGGCGCGCCAGCTCGTCGATCATCGCGCCGCTCGCGCGCGAGAACACCGTCTCCAACACGCTCGATAGCCACGCCCACTTCGGCGGCGGCTTCGATGAAGATCCCTCGCAGCAGATCGAGATCGGGCAGGGCGATCCAGAGGTCAAAGACGGCGGCGACGGCAGGGGTCGCGCGCCGCGCGGCACGCACAACCTGGTGAGCTGGGAGCCGCTGGCGGAGGCCGCGATCGCCAAGGACACCTGGCCGCCCAAAGAGGTCTCTCGCTCGGGCAACACCTGGGCTGGCAAGCCATCGTCACGCGCTCGCGCTGGCGCGCATCCGGGGCCAACGCCAGCGCCGATGATGTCGGTCGGCGCGACGCCGCCGGCGGCCGAAGGCGGCGCGTCGCAGACGCTGCTCGATCTACCGCGCGGTGGGCAAGAAGCCGAGGACGCGCTTGACTGGGACGCCAAGGCGTACCCGCAGGCGCAGCCGACCTTTGCCTCGCAGCTCGACGTGCCAGTGGAGCGCAAGCCATCGCTGCATGGGATCGGGGAGGGGGCGATGGCGCCGCTGTCGCTCGCGGTCGCGTCGCCGCTGCGCGTGCCCACCGCCGCCGACGGCGCCAGAGAGGCGCGAGATCTGAGCTTGTCGCCCACCGGCGTGCGCCGTGGCTTCGGCAAGGCCCCGACGGGCGAGTCCAAGCGCCCGGCGACCAGCGCGCCCCTGAGCATGCCGCAGCTCGCGGCGATGAGCGACTCCAAGACCTCCACCGCGGGCGCCGCGGTGGCGTTGCCGCTGGGCAGCCGTTCCTTTGGGGCCAATGAAGGCTCTCATTCGGCGCAAGGCAAACCCATCGTGGAGAACGTGGTGATCCGGCCGCGCCGCGGCTCGCTGGTGGCGATCATGGTGGCGGTGCTGGTGGTGGCCATCGGCGTGCTGCTCTTCGTGGTGATGGGAGCTGACCAAGCAGCCTCGGTGGCGACCACGCCAGCGGTCCCTGCCGTGGGCCCCCATGACGTCACCGGGGTCGCGCACACCGAGGGCACCCCGGCGCCAACCAACGCCGATGATCCCGCCGTTGGTCGCGTGGTGGACCGCGGCGCAGATCCGCTGCCGCCCACACCGCCGACACCCAACACACCGACGGACCCTGCGGAGACGACCGGCGTCGTGGAACCCGAGGCGCCGCCCCCCATCGAGCCAGCTCCGCCGCTGCGGACCGTGGAGGCCACGATGCACCTCCAGGTCACCTCCGACCCCAAGGGCGCGGAGGTCTATCTCGGCGGCAAGCGGCTGGGCGAGACCCCGCTGAGCGTGTTTCTGCCCAAGAAGTCCGGCACCGCCACCCTGATGGTACGGCGGCAACGCTTCGTCGAGGCCAGCGCCAGGATTGATCTCTCCGCCGCCGAGGTGACCAAGTCGTTCAGCTTGCGGCGCGTCAACGCCGCTCATACCGGCAACGACGCAGCGAGCAAGGCGACCACGCCCTGTCAGCGCCCCGAGAACGCGAACCCGTTCGACGACACGCCGATCTGCGCGCAGTAGCCGATCGCGGCACCTGAATCAGTCGAACGTGCCTGAGACGACCAGCGCCTGCGAGGTCGCGGTCAGCGTGGGCGAGAGCGCCAGGCCCCGCTCGTCGCCGCGCCTGGAGCGGCCCCACAGCACCAGCGCGACCCCGGAGACGGTGGCCACGCCGCCAGCGATGAGGAGCCCCTTCATGCGGGCGTTGGCTTGCTCGCCGATCTCCTCTTGCTCCAGCTCGTCGGCGGTCCAGCCGTCGCGGTTGCCGGTGATCGCGTCGCTCGCGCGCTTGCCGACCCAGCCGTAGTACCCGGCGGCGGCCAGCGCCCCCAGCCCCCCAGCGCCCACGAGATATCCCGTGACTCGCAAGGTGCGAGGCAGCGAGGACGCCGCCCGCGCGGGCGGCGTAGCGCTCGCCGAGAGGTCGGGGCCGTCATCGCTGACGTCCGCGGTGGCAGGGGATGGCCGCGCCGAGGCGGCGAGCGCTGGGTGGCCAGCGGTCGCGTCTTTGGGCCGCGGCTTGCCGCACGGGCTTGGACGTCGCAGCTCTCTGCCGAGCGCGGTGGCCTGCTCTCGGGCAAAGCCCGCGACCTTGCCGTCCGGGTCGGTCGCCAGATAGCGGCAGAAGAACGTCAGCGACTGGTCGAGGTCGCCCAGGGACTGATACGCGCTGCCGATGTTGGACAGCAAGACCGCTTCTTGGGACAGGTCATACGCGCGCTGGTACAGCGCGATGGCCGCCGCGTACTCGCCTTTGCGCGCCTCGCTGATGGCGCGCTCCGTCAGCTCGCGGGCTCTCGAGCGCTCGGATGGGACGGCCTGCGCCTGGGCCACGCTACCAGCGGCCACCCACGCGATCATGGACGCCACCACCGGCACGACACGAGACGACATACGCGAGAGGCTAACACGCCGGCTCGGCGTGCCACGCGGCCAGGCATCGCTGCGCGAGCCGGACGTCCTTTCGCTTGCTGACAGCCGCAGGCCCCCGGGCGATTGGTCGGCAACCGGTGAGCTAGCGCCTGGGGAACAGCGTCGCCAGTTGCTGCGTGACCTTGGCGTGCAGCACGCGGTTCGAGCCAACCAACCCGAAGTGGTGGCGCAGGTCCTCGGCGCGGTAGTCCACTGGCTGGCCATACAGATCCGAGAGCTGCCCGCCAGCGGCGTGAAGGATGGCCTCCGGAGCGCAGGTGTCCCACGCCTGGTCTTGGCGGCGGGGTTGACGTACAGATCGCGCGAGCCAGCAGCGATGAGGCAGAGCTTGAGCCCCACCGAGCCCACGTTGAGCTCATCGCGGATCCCAAGGCGGTCCTTGACCCGGTCGATGTCGTCGCTGCGGTGGGAGGCAGAGGCGGCGAGGCGGCTCTGCGCCGGATCGTCGGTCGTCGAGACCTGGAGCAAGTGCAGGTGGCCCGTGTCCTTGACCTGCGCGGGGACGGCGGGGGCCGTGAAGTAGGTGCGGTCGCGGGTGGGCTGATGCACGACCCCGACGGTCGGCTTGCCCTCCACGCACAGGCCGATCATCACCGCGAAGCCATCATCGCCGCGGATGTAGTCTCGGGTCCCATCGATGGGATCGACGTACCAGACCCGGGACGCGCTGACCCGCCGAGGATCGACCTCCAGCTCTTCGGAGATGACGATGTCCTCGGGGAAGGCTTGCAGCAGGCTCGAGACGATGAGGCCTGACGCCTCGCGGTCGGCGCGGGTCACCGGCTCCTGTCCGGCCTTGTAGTCGACCTCGATGCCCTGCTGGCGCAGCGCCACCACCAGGTCACCGGCACGCCTGGCCAGCTCCAGCGCGACGCGCAGCTCGGACTCGTATGAAGGGACCACGGCGGGTACATAGCACGAAGACATATCCAGCTCGGCACGTGGACACACGTTGTGCGCGAGGCGCGAAAGAGCAGCGTGGCGCGGACCGGCGGCTGGCTACTGCGAAAAATCCGCAAGCACGGAGCGGGTTTCACCGGCGGCGAGATCTAGCCGATAGGTCTCACGCCGCGGTGGATCGGCCACCGGGAACACGACCTCGACCTCGTGTCGGCCAGCCTGAACTTGCAGGGTCGTCGGCGTCCGGCCCGCGGGCTTGCCATCGAGAAAGACCTCGCCCCACGGATTGGCGCCAACGCGGATGACCGCCGGCGTCTGCGCCGCGGCCGCGTCGTGCGCGGCGACGGCGTGGGGCGACGCATCCGGTCGCGAGGGGACCACACGGTGCCCTCCGTCCCGGCGCGGCGTGGTGGGGTGGGGGCATCGACGGGGCCTCTGCGGGAGGCGTCGTCGGCCGGGGCCCGCGGGGCGTCTCGTGGAGTCGGGCGCGCGGCGCCCTGCGCGTCCGGGGCGTCCCGGGCGTCTCGGGCGTCCGGGGCAGCGAGCGGGGGATCGAGCGCGGTGTCGCTGACGCGGCCCCCGCCGTCGATCGTGGTGTCGCTCGTGGCGTCGCTGCTGTTCGCGGCGTCAGCAAGCGAGGCGTCGGGCTGCGTGGACCAAGGGCGGATCGCGAGGAAGATCGCGGCTGCGCCAGCTACCAGCGCGCCCACGGCGACCAGCAGCGCGGCGCGGCGGCGCGACGAACGCGACTGCGGGGCGGCCAGGGTCGTCGAAGGCGCGACCGGCGCAGCCGGCCTGGGTGGTGTGACCTGCCCAGGCTGCCCAGGCTGCCCAGGCGGTGTGCCCGCTGGCGCCGGGGGCTGCGAGCGGGTCCGCGCCTGCGGAGGCGAGGTGGTCGCGAGCGCTGGCGCGGCGCTCTGGGAGCCCGCATGGGCGCCGTCGGCTTTGGGCTCAGCTTCGGGCTCGGCTGCAGCCTCGGGGGCTGACCGCGAAGGCTCGGGGACATGCACCGAGGTCACCTGCGCCGCGAGGTGGCGATCGGGATCCTTGGCGTCGTCGTCGTCGGCAGCGTCGTTGTCGGCAACGCTGTCGCTGCCATCGCCCGCCGCGCCGGGGCCGAGCAGCCCGACCAGCTCGACGTGGGTGGCGAAGCTCTGCTGCCGCATCGGCTGCGAACCGGGCGTCCGTTGCATCACCGCGGTGGAGGGCACTGCATTGCCTCCCGCGGCGCTGCCAGCGGTGAGCTCGCCTCGAGCCGAGCCCTCCAGCCCCTCTGCGGACGAGAGCTCGCCTGCGGCCGCGCGGTCCGGCGTGAAGTCCGCGTCGGTGTGGTGGCGCCGCACCGATGGCGGACAGTAGCGCGAGACGAGCTGGCTCAGATCGCGCGCGCCTGGCGTGGTGGCCAGCGAGTAGAGATAGCGATGCAGCGCCGCCAGCATCTCCGCGGCGGTGTGCCAGCGCTGCAGCGGATCGCGGTGCAGCGCCTTCATCACCACGTCGTCGAGGCGGCCAGGCACCGCAGGGTTGCGGAGGCTTGGCCTTGGGATCTCCGCGTCGGTGACGGCGCGCATGGTCGCCGCCGCGTCGGCGCGCGCGAACAAGCGCTCGCCAGTGAGCATCTCCCAGAGCAGGATGCCGGCGGAGAACAGATCGCTCTGCCCGGTGAGCGGTTCTCGCCGCACCTGCTCGGGGGACATGTACGGGAAGGAACCAGCCGGCAGCTCTCCTGCGTGATCGCCTGCGTCGCCCAGGCTCACCGCGATGCCGAAGTCCACCAGCTTCACGTCGCCGTCGCGGGACACCATCACGTTGCGCCCCGACAGGTCGCGGTGAATGACGCCGTCGCCCTTGCGATGAGCGTAGTCCAGGCCGTCGAGGATCTTGGTCGTGATGTGGGCGGCGAGCGCAGGAGCCATGGGCGCGCCGGCGGCGCGGAGCTGCTCGGTGAGCCGGTACAGGCTCGGCCCGTCGATGTACTCCATCGCGATGTAGTAGGTGTCCCCGATGACCCCCAGCTCGTAGACCGGCACGATGTTGCCGTGGACCAGCCCGACGAGGGTCTTGGCCTCGGCGACGAACAGGTCCACGAAGTGGCGCATGCCGCCAAAGCGCGGATGGATCTGCTTGATGACCAGGAGCTTCTCGAAGCCGCCCGGGCCAACCAGCTTGCCCAGATAGATCTCGGCCATCCCTCCGGCAGCGAGCTTCTCGGTCAAGTAGTACTTGCCGAAGGGAGCCGGGACCTCCGTCATGCCGCTGGCAGTGTATCATCCGCGGGATGCTTGGGCAGAGGCTTGGCCTCGGCACTGTGGTGGCGCTCGGCGCGGCGATCGGCTGCAGCGATCCTGCGCCGCGGGTGGCGTTGCTGCGGCTGGGCGGCACCTGCGGCGCGGTCTCCGACGCACGGACGCTGGTGCTGCGAGCGCTGGGGGACAGTGGCGAGATAAGCCGCGCGATCTCGGTGGGGTCGGTGGTGGAGCTGGCGGACTTGCCGGCGTCCACCCGGCAGCTCACCGTCGAGGTGCTGGGCGCCGGCGGCGCGTTGCGCGCCATCGGCAAGACCCAGCCCCTGGAGCTGGGCGAGCTTGGCGCAGGCGACAGCATCGCCATCGCGATGGCGCCGCCGAACTCGGCGTGCCCGACCGAGCCGATGACCGAGCCGCGGGTCAACCCCGTGGTGGCGCGAGCCGGTCGCTTCGTGCTGGTGCTGGGGGGGCAGGGGCCGGGCGGGAACCTGGTCTCCGCCGAACTCTATGACCCGCAGACCGATCGGTTCGAGCCAGTGGAGGTGCCAGCGCGCCTGGCCGCCGCCGGCCGCTTCTCCGGCGCGGTGGCCACCGCGCTCATGGACGGCAGGGTCGCGCTCACCGGCGGCCCGACCGGCTCGTACTCGGTGTTCGATCCGCAGACCAAGCGCTTTGGCCCGCCCATCGTGCTCGAGCCGCGGTTCTTCCACGGCGCGGTCGCGCTGGGGGGCGACGCGCTGCTCGTCGCCGGCGGGTGCCGCGGCGCCACCGTGGCCGGGGTCTGTGATGGGGAGTCGGCCCGGCCCCCGTTTCGACTGGCCGTGGACTCCGATGAGCAGGACGTGCTGACGCCGCTGGAACGAGATCACGTGCAGCCCACGCTGCTCCTGGATCCGGGGCTCGCCGCGGGGCTCGGCGCCAGCGCGGGGCGCGGTCCGTCGGTCCTGGCAGTGGGCGCGGTGACCGCGCAGGGACTGCCGGCGGCGACCGACCGCATCGACCTGGCGACCGGCGCCGCGACTGCGCTGCCAGGCACCGGCGCCACCGCGACGGTCCTCGACTCCGGCGCGGTGCTCACCGGGTTCGCCGCGGCCGGGCTCGGCGCCACCCGCGACATCGCGGTGATCACGCCGCATCTCGCGGTGCGGCCAGCCATCCTCGGGCCGACCATGGCCGAGGCCTCGATGACGTTGCTGGAAGATGGCAGCGTGCTCGCGCTGGGACAGTCTGCGTCCAGCACCCCGATGGCGCAGCTCTACCGACCGGGACTGGACCGTTGGTTGCCGGTCACGCTGCCTCCGGCGGTGACGAGCCTCGGCCAGCATCGCGCGCTGCGGCTCGATGACGGCAGCGTGCTGGTGCTCGGCGCCGGCACAGCGAGCGCTCCGGCGGCCACCGCCTGGCGGTTTCGACCGTCGCTGGTGGGGCCGTTCACCTCGTCCGCGATCGTGGTGCCCAACGCCGAGCAGTCCGCCGAGCTGACCCCCAGCGATGTCGACGCGGTGACCCGCACCGACGAGCGCTTCGAGCTGGGCGGCACCCGCAGCGGGCTGGGCGCCTGGCTCATCGCCGGCGGTCCTCGCCTGGTGGAGGGCCGGCTGACCGCGGTGTTTCGCCCGGTGATCGCGCTCGGCGAGCAGGAGGGGCTCGCGGTGATCACCCACTTCCAGTCCGCGGCGAGCCTGGTGAGCACGCAGATCGTCCCCGGCGCGCAGGTGACCGTGCAACATCACGTGGGCGCGCAGGTGACCGTGCTGTGTCGCGGGCAGGTCGCGCCGGCCCTGCCCGCGACGCCGGTGACCGTGACCTTCACCTTGCGCGCCGGCGCGCTCACCGTACGCGTGGCCGACGTCGAGGTGGTGGCCTGCACGGTGGCGGAGTTGCCGCGCGGCGGCTGGGGGGTGGCGGTGATCGGTGTCGCCACCAGGCTCGGCATCGACACGCTGACGGTCGAGCGGTAACGTGCGACGCATGGTCCGCCCGATGGTGCGACGCCTGCGCGGGCTCTGCGCGCTCTTGGCGGTGGCGGCGCTCTTGCCCGCCGAGCCGGCCTGGGGCTATGAGTTCTGGACCCGCGCGCGGACCACTGGCGAAGCCTATGAGCTGCGTGGATTTCGGCTGGTCGGCGGCGAGCTGGCGATCGGCCGACGCCGGCTCACGCACACCCTGACCCTGGTGCTCCACGACCTGGGCGACCTGGCGCGCAAGCGGCGCCGCGCCGGGCGCTGGCTGCGCGGTCCGGTGGTGTCGTGGCACGGCACGCTGCGCTTCGATCATGACTTTGGCACCTTCATCACCGGTCGGCTCGATGCCGGGCCCACGATGAGGCAGGACGCGCTGGACCTCATCCCCGAGCTCGAGGACTCGGCGTTCGCGTTGTCCTTGCTCTACGGCCACCTGCGCATCGACGGGCTGTGGAATGACCGGCTCCGCCTGGCGCTCGGTCGCATCGCGCCGCTGTCGGCCGACGGCGCGCTGCCGTTCGACGGCGCTGAGCTGCGGATGCAGGTGACCGACCACGTCGAGGTGGTGGTCAGCGGCGGCCTGGCGGTGCGCGAGGCGTCCTGGCTGGGCGTCGCGGCCTACGAGCTCGACGGCACGCCGGGGGCGTCCTGCCACGAGTATGTGGAGGCGGCGCAGGGACAGCCGGGGCGCTGGCGGCTGATCGAGCGCGGCGAGCGCGTGGTGGACGGGCGCTTCTCGTCGGACTTCGAGCTGTGTCCGCAGCGGCAGGTGCGGATGCCCACCGCGTCGTTGTCCCTGGTGACCCAGGAGATCTCGGGCGTGAGCGCGCAGCTTGGCTACCGCGTGGCGATGTCGCGCACGGTGGGCAGCCTCGGGCCGCCTGACCGGCTGCATGAGCCAGACCTGGGCCTCTACCCCGACGAGCACGGCCAGGCGCCGGCCTGGGGCACGAACCTCGAGCAGGTGCTGGCCACCGCGCACGGGCGCTGGCGGCTCGGCGAGTTCACGGTGGCGCCGCTGGTGCTCCTGCGCGCCAGCCTGGCGCATGGCGTGGTGGATCGCGCGGAGCTGTCCGCGGAGCTGACGCGCGGCGCGCACAGCCTGTCTCCGCAGGTGGCGCGGCTTGTGCCCACCTTCGACACCGACTCGATCTGGAATGTGTTCGGCGCGGCGCCCTCGCTGGAGCTCTCGCTCACCTACCGGCATGACGGCGCCTGGCAAGCGCGGGCGTTGTCGTGGGCGCGGCGCTACGATGGTGGCGCGAGCGGCGGCGCGGCCTGGGCCGCCGGCGCCAGCTCGGAGCTGGCGCGACCGCTGGCTCAGGTGGGCGGTCGGCCGCTGCACGCGGCGGTGGGCGCGCTCGCCGACGCCGGGTACGGGGGCCAGCGGATGGCTTGCGACGGCGAGCTGCGGCTGGGAGCGCCGCGGTCGCAGGTCGCGGCGCGCGGCGCGCTGGTGTGGGCGCGCGGCGACGCCGCGGCCAGCGCCGCTGGCGACGGCGAGCGCGCCACGGTGGCGGGCACCGCGAGCGCTCGCGCGACGTTGGCGCTGTCGGCCGGGGTCACCGTCCACTCGCTCTTGGAGCTGCGGCGGGCAGGCAGCGGCGAGACCTCGCTGCGCGCGCTGGGCGTGCTGGAGCTCTCGCTGGAGCCCAACCGATGAGCGCGCCGCAGCGCGTGGGCGGCAAGGGCGCGCCAGGCTGGCGCTCGAACGCGGTGGCCAGGCGCAGGGCCGCGCTGGTGCTGGCCTTGGCGGCGCTCGTGACCGTCGTGACGGTCGCGACCTTCACGACCGTCGCGTCCGCGCGCGGCGCGGCGCCGTCTCCTTTGTATCCGTCGCAGGACCCGGGCCAGGCGCAGGCGCTGCGATTCTCTCACGCGCAGCACGGCGCGCGCGGCATCGAGTGCCTGCGCTGCCATGTCACCGCGCGCACGTCGCTGTCCGCCGTGGACTCGCTGCTGCCCGCTGAAGCGGCCTGTCGCCAGTGCCACCCGGTGGACCGGCAGGCGGCGAGCGCGGCCGCGTGCGGCAAGTGCCACGCGGGGTTCGCCGTGGGCGCGCCGCTCTTGCGGGTGAGCGCGCGCCCACCGGCGCTCAAGCTCAGTCACGCGGCGCACGCCCAGGTGCCGTGCGAGCGCTGCCATGCGTCCGCGCCTGGCGAGGCCGCGGCGCCCTCTGGCGCGCCGGGCGCGCCGCCGAGCGGTCGCGACGCTCCGGGGTTGCCGTCGATGGAGAGCTGCCTGAGCTGCCACCGTGACGGGCGGCGCGTCGAGCGCTGCACCGCGTGTCACCTGTCGTCGTCGGCCGGGCGGATCGACGTCACCCTGGGTGGCTTCGCCGGCGCACCCGCGCAGGTGGCGCTGCGTCCGCGCTCCGCGCTGTGGGGCGACGCGCATGGTCCGGGCTTCGCCAGCGATCATCGCGCCGCCGCGACCCGCATCGACCGCACCTGCGCCGCCTGCCACGACGAGTCGTACTGCAGCGACTGCCACGTCGGCGCCGTGCGTCCGATGGAGTTTCATCCGGATGACTACCTGCAGGTCCACGCGCGCGAGGCGCGTCGCGCCGCTTCCGAGTGCAGCACGTGTCACCGGCTGCAGTCGTTCTGCGTGGGTTGCCACGAGCGAACCGGGGTGGGGACGCGGGCGGCCAGCGAGTGGAGCTCGGGGCAGGGCGCCGGCGCGTTTCATCCGGCAGGCTGGGCGGCCAGCGAGCGCGGGCGCGCGGAGAATCGCCACGCGCGGGAGGCGACCCGCAACCTGCCTGCCTGTGCGTCGTGCCACCGCGAGGACGACTGCCTGCGCTGCCACAGCGCGGACGCGGGAGGGCTGCGCGTCAGCCCGCACCCGCCGGCGTGGCGCGGCAGCGCGCAGTGCCGCGCGCTCGACCGCGCCAATCGCCGCATGTGCCTGCGCTGCCACGTGGTGCCGGAGGAGCTCGGCTGTGACTTCACCGCCCAGGGCCGCTGACGGGCGATGGCAACGGGCGAGGGCGACGGGTGCTGGTGGGCTGGCGAGGCGGGCGGGCGGGCGTCGCGCCTCAGCGCGCGACGACGCCGGTGCGCGTCTGCACCTTGAGCGCGCAGTTCTTGGCGCCAAGCTCGATGGCGGCCACGTCGCCGACGGCGCGCGCCTCCTCGAGCTGCCAGCTCAAGATCGCGTGCGCGAGCACATGCTCGCTGCGCTGGTTCCACAGCGCGACCGCGGCCTGATTGGCGGCGTCGAACGCGCGCGGGAACGCCAGCCGGCGCAGGTCTTGCCCGCCGGAGCGCACCAGATCGCGGTAGGCCTTGCGCACCGCCAGGAACTCCCGCCACTCGTCGATGGCGGAGAGCTTGGCACCGTGCGCCACCCGGTCGGACCAGCGGGTGAACGCCAGCTCCAGGGCGTCGAGCCGGCCGTGGCGGAGGCGCGCAGCCAGCGCCTGGCCAAACCGGGACGAGGGGAGGCGCGGCACGGCCAGACGGTGGCGATCGACGTGATCGCGCAGCTCCGCCACCACCGCGTCCTGCAGCTCGGCCAGCGCGTGGGAGGCCGCGCCGCCTGGCGCCGCGAGCGCTTGCGCGCGACGATCGAGCCAGTCCTTCACCGCGGCGGAGGCCAGCGCGCTATCCCAGGCCTCGACCAGCTCGGCCAGCGCGCCGTCCGCGGCGGCGTCGCCGCGAGTCGCGTCGCTGGTGTCGTCGTCGTCAGCGCCAGCGCCCGGGCCAGCGCCCCTGCCGCCGTCGCTGCCCACCCCGACCTCGGCGGCGCCTCCAGCCGCGCGGACAGCGAGGAGCACCTGCAGGTGCCGGCGCACGGCCTCGGTCCACAGCTCGCTGACCGGCGACGGCTGGAGGGCGCCAGGCGTGGAGACGGTGGCTGGCGCGGCGTGCGCGCTCGGCGGCTTGTCGGCCTGGTCCGCCGCCACCTGGGGCGGCTGGCCAGCGGCCCGCAAGAGCGCATAGGTCTGGCGGCGATACGGCGCCAGCAGCCAGCGCGCCGCCAGGCCAGCGCTGCTGGGCGCGCGGTCGTCGCCCAGCATCCGCGCGGCCACTCCTTCGAGGAAGAAGCGCAGCGGGGTGGCCGGCCAGCTCGGCGTTGTTGCCGCAGCGCCAGCAGCGCTCGGCAGCAGCTCGTGCCAGGCGCCTCGCTCTGCTGCGTCCACTGCCAGCCATTCGCCCGCCAGCTCGCGCACGGCGGGGTGAACCTCCGCGAGCTCCGGCACGCTGCGCAGGAGCTGACGCGCCGTCGGCGCGTCTTGCCGGGCGAGCAGAAACGCCGTCGCCACCACCTCGGCGTCGCCCAGGGCGCCGCGCTGCTCTCGCTGCGCCTGCACCCACGCCACGGCGGCGCCCTTGGGCGCGCGCCGGGCGCCGGCCACCGCCCACGCCGAGACCACCAGCGCGTACGCCGCCGGATCGGCGCCGGCCACCATCGAGGCGCGGCCCGCGACGTGCGCCGCGCGCACCATCCCGCCCGGCACCAGCACGTGGCGCACGAGCCATGGCGCGGTGGTCGGCACCAGGCAGACCGCCAGCAAGATCACCGCCACCATCCACAGGCCCGCCACCCACAGCGACGTGGCCGCGAGCAGCAAGCAGCCGAGCGCCAGCCCCATGGACAGGCCGGACAGGGTCGCCCACCCCAGGTACCTGGCGGTGTGGGCCTGGCGTCGCGCGCCGATGGCGGCCTGATGCAAGCGCTGCAGGAGCACGAACAGAAGACCCATCGCTAGCCTCCCCATCCCAGCCGCGCGCGCGCCCCCGGAAGCCCGCGCCGGCTGGCGACGGGATCCTCCGTGGGGGCAGGTGCTGCTGGCGTCTCGGTGATCGGCGTGGCGTGCCGCGCCCACAGCTCCGCGGCCATCCTGCGTTGCGGATCGCGCAGCGCGGCCACCGCGCCGCGGACCGCATCAGCGGTGCGAGGCCGCGGCCCCAGCGGCGTCGCGTATTGCTGCGCCGCCGCCAGGCCAAGCTCGAGCATCCCGAGCCAGAGCTGGGCCTGGCGCTCCAGCTCCAGGCGCGTGGCGTCGGGCGAGCAGGCGAGCACGAAGAACGGGTTGCCGATGATCATCTCGGCGGTCATGTCAGCGCACCCCCGAATCGAAGCCGCGCTTACGCGACTGGGAGTCCTCCGGCAAGAGCTGCCACAGCGCCTTGACGATGCGGCGCAGCTCCTGGGAATCGCCGCGGCCCATCGCGGTCTGGCCCTCCGTCACCAGCTTGTTGGCGCGCGGCAGATCGCTGGCGCGCGAGACCTCCGAGGCGGCGTCGGCGAAGTACGACTGCCACGCTTCATCCGTGCGCTGGTACGCGCCAGAGGCCAGGCGCTGCAGCAGCGCGAGCTGCCGCTCCAGCTCTGGCGCGTCGCGCTCCTGGCGCGCGCGCTCCACCGCGGCCATCACCTCGCCCAGCAGGCTGCGCTCGGCGTCGGTGCCATGCAACCCCACCAGGGAGCTGGCGGCGATGGCGGTGCGGCGCGCCTTCTCGTCGAGCTCGGGCCACTTGCGCGCCAGGTCGGCCTCGGCCATCGCGCCGTCCACGTCGAGCAGCGCGCGCCGCGCCCGCTGCGCCGCGTCGGCGTCACCGCCGTGCGCCGCGTCGATGTCGCGCTCCGCCTCCGCGATGCGCTCCTCCAGGCGGTCGAGCTTCTCGAGCACGGGCAAGAGGCCATGCCGAAACGCATCGCCGCGCGCTTGCTGGAGCTGGTTGCGCAGCTCGCGCAGCGCGGAGTCGAGCGCCGCTGGCTCGGCGTCTGGCACCAGCAGGTGGACCACTTGCTCGAACACCTGATCGATGGCGGGCACCAGCGCGCGCGCCGACATGCGTCCGCCGCGATCGAGCTCGATGGTCACCTCCACCGCCGATCCGGTGGGGATGGTGTCCCGCACCGCGGCGCCGCCGATGTCCAGCGTGCCGATGAGCCGGCACAGGTGCGCCTCCGACATCTCGCCCTGCACGATGGGGATGCGGAGCAGGCTCTCCACGCTGCCTCGCGCCACCGTCTCCACGGTGCGATGGGTGAACGTGCGACGCGCGGGCAGGGGCGTCCCGCGCTCGAGATAGACCTGCACAAAGCCGCTGGCCAGCGCCACCCCTACGGTGCGCGACAGCGGCGGATCGCCGATGGTGAGCCCCTGCACCAGCGTGATCTGCGCCGGCGTCACCACGAGCGTGGCGCCGTCCTTGCTCTTGGCGACGATGGTGAAGGTCGAGGTGCGCCGCGGCAACAAGCTGACCATCGTGACGAAGCTGCCATCGGGCGCCACCTGCGCCGCGGGGCTCGACCAGCCGCCGTCGCTGCGCACGAGCTGCACGGTGGCCGGCGTCGCGGCCGAAGCGGCGGCCGGCGTCGCGGCCGAAGCGGCGCCCGAAGCGGCCCCCGAACCCTGGGAGCCCAGGAAGCGCCCGACCACGTGCGGGGTCAGATCTGCAGACACCGCCGGGTACTGCAGCCAGACCTGGCGGCCCGTCGTCGGCACCACCGGCGCGGCCCGGCCGTCGAGGTTGGCCGTCGCGGCGTACAGCGCCGCGCCCTGGGCCACCAAGGTCATGGGATCGTGGCCCTCGGCGATCACCGCCTCCAGCCGCGCGGCGACCCGCTGCCGGACCATGGGCATCAGCGTCGGCCCGCCCACCAGCACGATCTTGGAGAGCTGCCCCGGCCCCAGGCCGTGCTGGCGCAAGAGCCCCAGGCACACCTCGACCGCGCGATCACACAGCGGCAGGGTGAGCTGCTCCACCAGGTCGCGCGTCAGCTCCAGATCCACCTCCACCTCCTTGCCGTCCACGAGCAGCGGCTGCGCCAGCGCGAGCTGGGCGCGCGGCGCGCGCGACAGCTCGATCTTGGCGTCCTCGGCGGCCAGGCGCAGCGTGCGCAGCGCCGCGGTGTGCGCCGGATCCTTGCGCGAGAGCGGCGTGGACAACGAGCGGGCCAGGTGCTCGGTGATCACCCAGTCAAAGTCGCGTCCGCCAAGGAAGTTGTCGCCGTCGTGGCCAATGACGCGCAAGAGGCCGTCTCGGGTCTCGAGCAACGAAGCATCGAAGGTGCCGCCGCCCAGGTCGAACACCAGCCAGCTCCCGGTGCCATCGTCCTCGGCGCGCCAGCCCGCCGCTAGCGCCGAGGCGATGGGCTCTTGCAAGAGCTCCACGCGCGATAGCCCGGCGAGCCGCGCCGCCTCCGAGGTGGCGGCGCTCTGCGGCAGCTCGAACAGGGCCGGCACCGAGATCACCGCGCGCTCCACCGCGACGCCCAGCGAGTCCGTGATGTCTTGCCGCAGCGCCTTGAGGATCTCGGCGGCCAGCTCCTCCGGCTTCTTGTGCAGCCCCGCCAGCTCCACGCTCTTGCCAGTGCCCATCAGCCGCTTGAACTCGGTGGCGGTGTTGCCAGGATCGGTCTCCACGAAGCGGCGCGCGCGGGTGCCCACGGTCACGCGGCCCTGGCGATCGATGCGGACGACCGAGGGCGTCACCGTGCCACCGTGCGCGTTGCGGATCACCGAGACCCGCTCGCCATCGAAGACGGCGGCGGCCGAGTTGGTGGTGCCCAGATCGATGCCTACAAACAACGAGTCCGCCATGTGGACGGATCGTAGCAGGGTGGGGGGCCGCGAGCGACGGTGGAGCGGGGCTCCCTGCGGCGCACGAGGAGCTGACGATGCCGGAGCTTCTGCAACCCTCGGTCGGGGCCGGCCTCGGGCGGTGGTCGAAGGGCGTTCTGGTAGGGGCGCCTACGGTGGCTACGCCCCCTTCCACACGTGATCGGCGCGGGGCGACGATCTACTTGGGCGCGCCGCCGTGGAACTCGAGGTTGCGAGATAGAATCAAGCGGACGTGCCGCCCCCGCTCGCTTCGCCCTTCGTCATCGACTGTCCATTGCAGCTCGCCATCGGCGAGCACCCCCAGGTCGCGATCGTCGAGCCGGAGCGGGTGGTGGTGGTCGAGCTGCCCTCTGGCGCGCTCGTCGCCGAGCTTGGCCTCCAGGTCGAAGCCGAAGGGGTGGACGTGGGCTGGCTTGGCCCCACGCCGCGGCTGCTCGTCGTGTCGCGTCTCCCTGACCACACCCAGCTACACCTGTTGGATATCACAGAAAAATCAGGGATCCGGGTGTGCGCGGAGAAGCGTGTGGAGGTGGCCATGCGCCTGCTGGCGGTCAGCGGCAACTACGGCCTTTTGTGCGGCGCCGTCAGCTCCGCGGTGCTCACCCGCGCCGATGACAACGTCACCATGCACCCGGTGGCGGCGCGCGGCGTGCCGTCCGCCGCGGGGCCGCTGGGCAACCAGCTCGTGGTGGCGCTGCCGGGAGTGATCGAGCTGTGGGACCCGGTGGCGAGAGTCGCCAAGCGACGGCTCAAGTTGCCGCGGCCAGCGCAGCTCCGGGCCGTTGGCGGATCCGAGCGCCAGATCTGGCTGACCACGCTGGCCGAGCCGCAACGCCTGGAGGTCTTGCCGCTCATCAACCGCGGCCAGCCCAGGGCACACGAGCTGGACGAGCCCATCGCCGCAGTGGCGGGTCACCCGCGGCTGGATGTCGTGGTGTGTACCGGCGCGGACTCGGGACAGGTCTACGTCATCGACCTCGACGGCCGCACCCCCATCCGCGCGCTCGGCACCGACGCGTTTGGCGGGCCGCCGATGGCGCTGGCGCTGCTGGGCGGCCGAACGCCGGCCATCGTCGCGGTGGCCGCCGGGCAACCTCCGACGCTGCTGGCGCTGGATGGCCTGCCGCTCACGGAGTGGCCAGGTGCGCCCCGCGCCGAAGGTGCCTCGTCGTCGGTCGTCGCGGTGCCGGCCGCGTCGCCCGCTGGAGCCGCGCCCGGCGCCGCCGCGGAGCCCAGGCGGGCAGAGGCCCGCGAGGTGTTTGACAGCAAGCTTGGCCACAACGTGGCGGATCCGCATCCAGCGTCGGCGCAGCAGCAGCCTGACAACCCGCGCTCCATTGCTGGCGCCGCCACGGTGCTGCGGGCGGCGCGGGCCGACACGCGCGACGGCGCGACCGATGAAGAGGATCCGCATCGGCCCAAGGCCGCACCGAACGAGCCCGCGACCGCCGGCGCGACCGGTGCGTTGCTCGACCGGCTGGCGAGCTGGCGGGCGCGCACGGCGGACGAGCAACTGGTAGACCAGCAGCTCGAGCCTGGATCCGTTACTACCGCTGCGCCCGCGCCGGTGGCGGTGTCGCAAGGGGCGAGCCCTCGGCAGCTGGCGCCCGCGGCGACAACCGGGGCGACAACCGGGGCGACAACCGAGGCGACAACGGCGGCGACGCCGACCGCGGCCCCGCCCGCGGCGACGACCGCGACGACGACCGGGACGACAACCGCGGCCCCGCCAACGCTCGCCCCAGCGCGGCCGGCCGCGCTGGGCCAGCTCGCCGACTGGCGCACCGCGCTGCTGGAATGGGCCAGCGCGGGAGCGGCCCGGCGTGGGCCGCCGCCACCCGCCGCCGCCATGGTGCAAGTCCTCGAACGGCTTGAGCTTCCATCCGAGACAGCGGCGGTGCTGCAGCTCCTTTATGCGGCCCACTTGCAGGGACGATCGCGGGTCCCGCCTTCCGAAATCGCGGCCATGATGAGCGCGGAAGACCGCTGGCGCGAGGCGCTGGGAGCGGGCGCGCTGGCGCAGTGTGGTGCCGCTCGCCTGCGCGGCTCACGGCTGGCGCTGGCCAGCGAGGTGCGTCGGTTTCTCGATGGCCGCGACGCCAAGCACGGCGAGCTCGTCGATGGCGCTGGTGCGCCGCCGCGCCGCGACGCCGCAGCGATCGTCTGGACCCCCACGCGCGAGCCCACGCCGCGGTCGCTCGGCGAAGCCCTGGTGCGCCGGCTTGGCAGCGCGGTGCTCGTGGTGACGTCGCCGCCGCTCGACGGTGGAGAGCTGGCGCGCGTGTGCTTGGAGGCTCGGGTGCGTGGGGCGGTGGCCGCGCTTCCGTACCCGTGGGCCATGCCGCTGGCGCCAGGGCCGCTGGTCTATGTGGCCCCCAGCCGACACGAAGCCGAGGCCACCGGGCTCGAGCTGCTTTGAGCCGACGCGGAGATCTCGCATCGCCGATCGCCGCGGACGCGCCAGGGCCCTGTCACAGATCACTTCCTCTCAGCTGTCGGTGAGCTCGAGCCTCGGCAGCTCCGCCGTCAGTCCACCCGGTGCGTCGCACACCACCAGCAGCCTGGCGCCAGCCGGCCACGGCGAGGGATAGCTCGACAGCGGGTCGAAGGTGACCGCGACCAGCTCGGCCAGCCGCGCCTCGACGATGGCGCGACGCAGCTTGCCCGTCACCAACGCCACCTTGCCTAGCCTGGCCGCCCACGCCGGCCAGGCCGCCACCGCGACGCGACCGACGTCTCGCCGGAGCTGCACCGAGGCGCCGTCCATGCGCTCGCCGAGCGTGCGGATGGCTCCCCACGGCCGCCCATCCAGCGCGTCCACCACGCACCGGCGAAACGCCACCGCGCCGTCGCGGTGGCGCAAGAGCGCGAGCTTGCCGAGCGCGCCGGTGCCCAGCGCCTCGCGAAAGCCGGACTCCCCGAGCAGCTCGGCGAGGTACGCCACGGCCACAAAGGGCGTCCCGGCGAGCCACCTGGCGTACAGCATCACCGCCGCCCGACGCGCGGTCTCCGGTAGGTCCAGCCGACGAATGAGCGTCAGCAGCTCTCCGCCGGCGGCCGGCAACGGGCCCATGAGCGTGCCGCCGTAGCGCGCCAGGGCGGCACGCCAGATCTCTGGTTGCCCTGCCACCTCGCCCAGATGGCCGCGGGCGCCAACGTCCTCATCGACGCTCGCGGTGGCGCGCGGCGCCTGCGCCGATCCCGCCGCAGGGGTCGGCGTGGCCACGCTCGCCGAGAAGGGCGCCGGCGAGACGGCAGGCGGGGCAAGGTCCTTGTCCCGGTGCTCCAGCGCGACCGCGCGCTCGCGCATCGCCCGCAACCGAGCGGCAGCGCTGGCCAGCTCAGCGTCCGATGGCAAAAGCGACGGGCGAGCCACCGCGGCTCTTTCGGCAACCGGCGCGGCCACGCTCGGCGCGGCCACGCTCGGCGCCTGGTGGCGCGCCGCAGGCGGCGCGGGGCTCGAGTCGCGCCGCTCTGCCGCTGTCGGCGCGGCCGCTGTCGGCGCGGCCGCTGTCGGCGCGACCGCCGCGCTGGTTGCCTTCTTGGCCGGGGCCATCGCAGCCCAGGCCGGCAGGGCACGGGCGATCACCGGCGGATGGTCGTCGCGTCGTCGTCGTCGTCGCTTTCGTCGTCGCTTTCGTCGTCGTCGCCTGCGTCCTCGTCGCTCGCATCCTCGCTACCTGCGTCCTCGTCGCTCGCATCGTCGCCTGCATCGTCATCGTCGTCGCCTGCATCATCGTCGCTCGCATCGCCGCTTGCGTCGTCGCTGCTATTGGCCGCAGCCTGCGGCCCATAGCCTGCGGCGCCATGTCCGTCGCTCTTCGCGTCAGCCGTGGGCTCCGTCGAGGCCCGCGGCCGTGGGCCGGGCTCGCCCGAGGCCGCTGCCTCGTCGGTGGACGCGAGCCGCAGCTCGAGGCCACCCGCGGAGACCCGCGTGGGCATGGCGTCCGCCGCGCCGGTCACCGACGGTGAGATCGGCACTCGCCACGGCACCTCGTCCACGGACGCGAGCCCCAGGAGCGAAGCCTCGTCGCCCGCCGGCCCAGCCGGGGCGAGGGCGTACGCCGCTGCTGGCGGCGCAGCGAGGTCGACCATCGTGTGCGCGAAGCACGACAAGCGCAGCAACCCTCGGCTTGACACGACCACCAGCCAGGGGCAGCCAGAGTGGCTCGTCACCGAGACCACCGAGGCGCCCAGCGCTTGAACAAAGGGCCGACCATCCGAGAGCCGCAAGAGCACCAGTTGCTCGCTGCCCGGGCGGCTGATCCACCAGTGGCCCGCGGCGGTGCCCACCACGCGCGGCCCCGGCGGGATCTGGAACTGCAACCGTTGCAGCGGCCGCGCTGCCACCGCGTCCCACAGCTCCAGCTTCCTGGGCATCACCATGGCGAGCTGGTTGCGGTCCATCCCCACGATCGACTCGACCACGCCGCCCGGATCCACGAGCTGCGCGATCAACCTGCGGCCGGTGGCCCGCACCAAGGTGACGCTGCGTCCATCCGGCGCCACCAGGGCTGCGCGCGCGCCGGTGACCGCGGCCACCGCCCAGGTGCCAGCTAGCACCAGCTCTGCCACCACCTCTAGCTGCGCAGGCGCCAGGAGCGCAAGCCGCGTGGTCTCGCCCTGACGGCAGGCCCACAGCAGCATCGTCGTCGGAGCGCCGAGGAACACGACGTCGGCGTCGGGCGCCGGCAGCTCGCCGCGGCTCTGTCTCACGACCCTGTGCGCGGCGTCGGGGTCTCCTTTGCCGGCGGCCTGGGAGCCCACAGGCGTGCCCGCAGGCGTGAGCCCGGTGACCTCCGCGCCGCCGGGCCCAGCGCCGGGCCCAGCAACGGGATCGAGCGAGAAGACCACCAGCGCCGCGCCATCTCGCGCCGCGCACCACAGGCCATCCGGACTACACGCGATGCTGACCGTCACAGAGCCCGCTCGCCAGGTGGGACCTCGGGGGATGAGCCATTCAGCGCTGGGCGGCGGCGCAACGCGATGATCTCCCTGCTGGAGGGCACCTTGGCCCTTGGTCCGGTGGGGGTCACCGCGCGCGCCACGAAGGCCTGCCGGTACGCCGCGAAGCTACCGCCGGCCCGGGCCGCGTCCATCGCGGCCAAGCCGGCGCGAGACTCGCCCTGCGCCAGCATGTACTCGATCCAGGCCCAGCGCGCCGACGTCGGCCGCACCGAGACCTTGTCGGCGATGCCGCGCCGCCGCAGGCCCTGCGTCAACCGCGTGAGCCGCTGCTCCACCACGTCGATGCCCGCAAACGGGCTGCCATCGAGCGGCGTGTTGCGCTTGGCCACGAACGGCGCCACGCCAAAGGCCACCCGAGGGTGAATCGCGGCCAGCTCCACCGATAGCGCCACCAGCTCGTCGATGTCGTCATCTGTCTCTTCCGGCACGCCCACCATCATATAGATCTTGTAGGTGTGCAGGCGGTGGGTGCGCGCGAGCTGCGCGCACTGCAAGAGGTGCGTTGCCTTGGTGGAGCGCTCCACGACTCGCCGCATCCGCTCGCTGGCGCCGTCCGCGGCCACGGTGAGCGTGCGGTAGCCGCCGCGCGCCAGCAGCCCCACCAGCTCATCGTCCAGCTTGTCGGCGCGCAGGCTCGAGATCGCCGCGCCGCGGCCGGCGTCCACGATGCCGCGCAAGATCTCTGCCAGGCCGGGATGATCCGTGACCGCCGCGCCAACCAAGCCCACCTTTGGCGCGTCGTGCGGGATCGCCGCCAGCACGCGCGCCGGCTCGATGATGCGCATGCCGCCATTGGTGGAGCGCCGCATCACGCAGTAGGTGCAGCCGCGCGAGCAGCCGCGCGCGGGCTCCACCAGGAACATGTTGGACAGCTCGGTGTGCGGCGTCCGGATCACGGAGCGCGCCGGCAGCTTCGCGTTGTCCACCGCGGCCACGGGCGGAACGAGCTCCCCGTGCAGGTGGGGCAAGTAGTAGCCAGGACGGCCCTGCAGCTCGTCCCACAGGCGGTGGCGCGAGAAGCCAACGTCCCGGGCGATGGTCACCAGCTCGGTCACCAGCTCCTCGCCTTCGCCCATGACGATCACGTCAAAGAACGGGGCCATCGGCGCGGGGTTCGAGAAGGTGAGCGGACCGCCGGCGAACACGAGCGGGTGCCGGTGATCTCGGTCGGCGACCAGCGCCGGGATCCGCGCTCGGTCCAGCGCGCCCACGACGCCTGAGATCTCCAGCTCGTACGCCACCGAGAAGCCAATGAGCGGGTAGTCGGAGATGGGGCGGTCAGCCTCCAGCGTCCGCAGCGGCCCGGCTTCGCTGTCGTCGAACATCGCGCGATCGGCCGCCATCTGCGGCAGCTCGTGCAAGCTGCGGTAGATCTGCTGGTACCCAAGCGACGACATCGCCACGTGATACGGGCTCGGGTAGACCAGCGCCACCCGGGTCTCGGCTTCCTTGTACAAGGTCCCGTGTTCAGCGGCCAGCAGCTCGGCCGCTGGCGGCCGCCGTCGCGAGCCCCGGGTCATGATTCACATCGCGCGGACATCTCGCGCACCATACCAGGCGCTGGCACAAGACAAGCCGGCCTTGTCTCGTCATCCGCAACCGCGCGCTGATCCGGCGGCGCGCAGCGCGTGCCGCCGAACGCTGGCGAGGGTCACAGCGGGTCGCAGAACGCTGGCGCCGGCCGCGCGATCAGGTAGCCCTGCAGGAGGTCACACCCCAGCTCGCGCAGCGTCACAGCCTCTGCCTCGGTCTCCACGCCCTCGCCGATCACCACGATCCCCTGATCCCCGCAGAGCTGCACCACCGAGCGCACCAGCCGTTGCTTGACCGGGTGGCCATCGACGTCGCGCACCAGGCTCATGTCCAGCTTGACGAAGTCCGTGTCGGCCAAGGTCAGCGCGCCCATCCGGGCGTGGCCGCCCCCCAGATCGTCGATCGCGATGCGAAAGCCCAGCTCACGGAGCTCGGTGACCCGGTACCGCAGGTCCGCCGCGCCATCGAGCGAGCTGCGCTCGGTGATCTCCAGCACCACGCGCTCCGCAACCTTGGAGAGCGGCGAGAACGGCGACACCAGCGAGCGGTCAAACACATCCAGGAGGTGCAAGTTCACGAAGAACAGCCCGCGCTCGACCGGCGCGCTGGCGATGATCGCCGCGGTGATCGCGCGGTTCTGCCGCCCCAGCGCGGTGACCCGCTCCAGCCGCTCCGCGGCATCGAGGATGGCGCCAGGATGGGGCAGGGAACGGTCAGAGGACCGCATCAACGACTCGTACCCGAACCTCCGGCGCGTCGCCGCGGTGACGATGGGCTGGAAGTGCGCGGTCAACCCAGCGAACACGCACTCGAAGGAGCGCTCGAGTTGTCGTAGATCTGCCGCCAAGGTTGAACTCTCGACGTTCATGGGAGCCTCCCGTAGTCCGGTCCTCGCGTACGCGCGGCGTCATCTTCCGCTTTCCTAATAAGTGGACCCGTGATGCTCATCCGTCGCAACAAATGTTGAACCGACCAAACCATGGCCGCTTTGACGCCACGGGTGACCAGCTCATGGCGCGTCAAGCGCCCGTCATTACCCCACGCGATGCGGGATTCTTCGCGGAGTTTCTCGTGGCGACCCGTGGTGGCGACCATGAAGTGCGTGGCGTTCGGCGCGAGCTGCGCGGGTGGATGTTCGCGAGCTGCCGTTCGCGAGCTGCAGGACGTGCGCACCCGTAAAAACTCAGAGCGCGAACACGCGCGCTCGCTGGAGACCGCAAGCACCACAAAGGCCGAGGCCGAGGAACCCAGGTCAGCCCGGCGTGGTCCAGCCCTGGCGGCGTATACGTGAGTTGACATAACATCGATTCTGCGACGTAACAATCCATGTGCTGCCGACGAGGATGACGACGCTGGCGGTTCTCTGGCCAGCGCCATTTCGTGCAATCCGACCACTGCTTGCGCCACGGATTTGCGCCACCAATCGCCACCGGGTGCGGGCGCGGGGCGGGACAAAAACCGGGAAACCGCCGCTTTACAAAGCGAGCCCGTGTCGTTCGGGGGGAAGCCCCCACTCGGTGCGAAGCAATCTTGCCGACCGCCGCGCGGCGATGATGCGGCGACGCGATGATGAACGTCGCGCCACGCCATGCCGCGTGATGAATTGGCGTACGGCTTGGCGCCGCTTGCCCAGCCGCACAACTTGGCGCCGCTTGCGCCCCTGGAGCTAGTACTAGCGCAAGAGAAGCTGCTTACCCAGGGCCGAGATCTCATCCGCGGTGAGCCCACTGGACGCCTCCAGTTGCACGCTGGCGGCCTTGCGCGGGCCACCTTCGCCAGCGCTGACCTCTTCCGCGGTCACTTCGAGGATGCCGTTGGCGTCCAGCGTGAACGACACCTCCACCTTGGCGGCGCCCCGCGGCGCCGGCCGAAGATCTCCCAGCACGAACCGCCCCAGCCGGCGGTTCTTGGAGGCGCCGTCATGGTTGCCTTGAAACACCTCGATGGCCACGAAGGTCTGGCGATCTTCGGTGGTGGCGAAGACCTTCTTGGCGCGGACCGGGATGCTGGTGTTGGCCGGGATGATGACGCTCATGCGGTCGCCCGTCACCTTCACGCCCATGTTGTGCGGCGTGACATCGAGCAGCACCACCTCCTGGAGCTCTCCGCCCATGACCCCGGAATGCACCGCGGCGCCCATGGCGACGATCTCATCTGGGTTGACGCCCTTGCTTGGCGCCTTCTTGAAGATGGCGAGCGCGCGCTCTTGCACCGCTGGCATTCTCGTCATCCCGCCCACCAGCAGCACCTGGTCGATGTCGGCGGCGGTGCAATGCGCGTCGGACAGCGCCTGCCGGCACGGCGCGTCCAGCCGCTCGAGGAGCTCGCGGCACGCGCGCTCCAGCTCGCCGCGCTGCAACTCCCGGGTCAGGTGCAGCGGTCCGCCGGAGTTGGCGGCGAGAAACGGCAGGTTGATGTCGGTCGACATCGCCGATGACAGCTCGATCTTCGCGCGCTCGGCCGCCTCCTTGAGGCGCTGCAGGGCCACCGTGTCGACGCGCAGGTCCAGCCCGTGTTGCGCGGCGAACCCATCGGCGAGCAGGTCGATGATCACCCGATCGAAGTCGTCGCCGCCCAGGGTGGTGTCGCCGTGGGTGGCGAGCACCTCGAACACGCCGTTCTCGATGGCCAGGATCGAGATGTCGAAGGTGCCGCCGCCGAGGTCGAACACCGCCAGCCGCTGGTTGTGCTGATGATGGACGCCGTATGCCAGCGCCGCCGCGGTCGGCTCATTGAGGATGCCGCGCACGGTGAGCCCGGCGATGGCGCCAGCGTCCTTGGTGGCCTGGCGCTGCACGTCGTCGAAGTACGCGGGGACGGTGACCACCGCCTCGGTGACCGGCTCGCCCAGATAGTCCTCCGCCACCTTCTTCATCTTCGCCAGGATGTGCGCCGAGATCTCCTGCGGTGATCGCGCCGTGCCGTCGATGTCGACCCAGGCATCGCCGTTGCGCGCCGCGACCACGCGATACGGAGAGGTCCGGATCACCGCTTGAACCGAGGGGTCGCTGACCTTGCGGCCGATGAGCCGCTTGACCCCGAACACGGTGCGCTTGGGGTTGGTCACCATCTGCCGCTTGGACGAGGCGCCCACCACGGCTTCGCCCTCTGCGTTCCACGACACCATCGACGGGGTGGTCCGCCCCCCTTCCTGGTTGTGGATGACCAGCGGCTCGTCTCCGTCGAGGACCGCTACGCACGAGTTGGTAGTGCCGAGATCGATGCCGACGATGCGACCCATGAGAGGCTAGGCGCATCGTCGCATGGAACGGAGGCCTTCGGCAGCGCGCTACCTGCGAGATCCCGTAGGATCCGCGGTTGGCGCCCCCTGGGGCCCGTTGAGAGCAGAAAGCGTGGCCTTGGCTTGCGCCAGCGCCGGCTCGATGGCCAGCGCGCGCACCAGCTCGCGCCTGGCTTGCAGGGTCTCGCCCGAATCGATGAACTCGCAGGCCTTGATGTAGGCCAACCAGGCCAGGTGGCTGCGCTCCGCCGGCTCCTTTGCGGTGCGCTCCTGCATCAGCGCCCGAGCCTGGGCCCAGCGCTTGTTGTCCAGCAAGTCCTGCAGCCCAGGCGGCGCGCTCACGGCGTCGCGCGGCGCGCTGGCCCGAAGGCTTGCGCTCGACGGTCGAGATGGTCCGTTCGCCGAGCCGGCCGGTGGCCCGGCAGGTGGCGTGGTGGACGATGGGCCTGTCGTCGTCGGCGCCTTCGTTCCAGCAGTCGTTCCACCATTCGTTCCACCCGATGATGGCGAACCCGGCGCAAAGCGAATCTGCAGCGGCGGCGCGGCGGATCCGGCGCGAGGTGCGGCGCCGATTCCCGCGCGGGTTCCGCTGGTTGGCCGCTGTGGCTCGTTTGGCCGGCCGCCGTCGAGCGAAGGTCGTGCGGCGGGCTTTGGCGGGTCCTTCGCAGCCTCCCGTGCCGACTCGGGCCGGTCGGGGCGGTCGGGGCGCGACGTCGCGGGCTGCGCCAGGGCGCGACCAGCGTCGAGGCTGCCTCCGGAAGTGGGCAGCCGCTGGCCGGGCAGCCGTTGGCCGAGCATGGTGCCGCTGGCCGAGCGCGGCGGAGGATCCGCGGCCGCTGCGCTCGGCGACGGCGAGGTGTTCGGCGGCGGCGCGCCGGCGGCCGGGCGCTGGGCTGGCCGGGTGACGCGATCCGCTGCCCCGCGATCCCCGCGGTCCCCACGCTCTGCGCTGCGATCGGCGCTGGTGCCTGAGCCGGGCGCAGCGCTTCGATGCGCCCCGGCGGCCCCACCCTCCGCGCTGGCACCAGGATCCGTACCGAGCCGTCTCACGCCGCCGGCGCTTGCGCCGCCGCTCGCGGCGCGCACAGCCTCGTAAGCGTCGCGCAGCGACAGGAACACCTCGTTGGCCAGGCGAATCGTCGAGTCGTCGAGCCGCGCGAACTTCGCGGGGTGATACTGCTTGGTGAGGCCCATGAAGGCCGCGCGGATCTCGGCGGGGCTCGCGCCGGCAGCGAGGCCCAGCGCCTCGAGCGCGCCGCGCTGCAGCTTGCGCTGCATGTCGCGCAAGATCGCGATGCTGCGAAGCCGCTCGGTCGCGCCGGCCTGCTCGAAGTCAGCCATCAGCTAGACCTGCGAGATCTTGTCGACCCTGCTGGTGCGAACGTTCGTTCAGCATGCGGAAACCGTGCCTCAAACCGAAATTGTAACCCAAGGGCCATGACGTTTGGGAGTGGCGCGTGATGTCAGCTACCAGGATTTGTATTTGCCTGCGGTTGTTCGCTGAATCGACCGAGGTGGTGCAGCCGTGAAACAGCCGTAGACAGGTCGTGTGCCGATCCTACCCCGTCGCTACCCCACCGCAGGCAGCACACGCGGTCTGTCGCCTCCGCCGTGAGATCCTCCCGTCGTCTCGAGCTCAGCGTGGCCCGAGCATGGCGCCGCGCAGCCACCGCCCGAGCAGCGCCGCCGAACCTTGGCGCAGGAGCCGCGCGTCGGCCCTGTCATCGCTGTCGGCCCTGTCGGCCTTGTGCTCGGTCGCGCTCGTCGCGCTCGCCGTCAACTGGGCGACGAACACCGTCGCAGAGCGTGATCGCAAGGTCTTCGAGGTGGCGGCCCGCTCGGAGACCACCTGCCCTTCACGCTCGCTGGCGTGAATTAGCTGCACGGCGTCCTCGGTGACGACGGCGAACCCGATGTGACGCGAGAGCCCCAGCAGGTACACTCCGGGGCCCAAGGCCAGCAGCCGACGCTCCATCGTCGCCGCGTCGCCGCGCAAGCGCACGATGGCGTCGGGCGCGACTGCCTCGAGCATTCGCAGCGCCGGCGCCTGCGCCAGCAGCTCGGGGTGCAAGAAGCGCAGGCCAGCGCCCTGCAGCACGGCCATCACGAAGCTGCCGCAATGCACCGTGCGCCCCCGCTCTCGCGGCACGCGCGCGTTGGAGGTCGCTCCACCTCCCCAAGGCGTTCCCACCCACCGCGGCAAGAGCTGGGTGGCCAGCGCCTGATGCCAGAGCTCGGCGGCTTCACCTGGCGCTGCGAGACCATCGGCCTGGAGCGCCGCGGCCAGCGTCAGCCGGCGCGCCTCCAGGACCTGGGTTGCCTCCAGGTACGCCTGCGCCACTGCGCCTGGTTCCGACGGCGCGCTGGGAGGGGAACGGTGCTCCGCGGGCGGGGCGAAGTCCGCCGCCACCGGCGCCGGCTGCAAGAGCGCGCACGAGACGGCGAGCTTGGCGCCAAACGCTCCCCGCATGGGCGAACGCTACACGCCCAGAAACAAGCGATTGCCGAAGTTGCGTTCCAGATCCGTCGCGAAGATCTTGGCTGCGGCGGCGTCGATGTCGTACGCGACGCGCTTGAACTCGAAGACCCGCTCTTCGGAGTCGTAGATGGTGTAGCTCGCGCGGTTGTCGTAGTCCCGAGGCTGACCGACCGAGCCGACGCTGACGATGTACCGGTGATCCGGCCGGATCGCGAACTTGGTGGCGACCACCTCAAAGACGTCCTCGCGAGTCAGCGCAAACGACTTGCAGAGGTGCGAGTGACCGATGAAGGTCACGGTGGCGAGCTGATCCCAGATCTCCAGACAGCGGGCGGCCTGCTCGACGGAGAAGATGTACTCGAACTCCTCGAGGTTTATCGGCGAGCCGTGGCAGAAGTGGATCTCCTCTTCGCGGACCTCGTACGGCAGGCCGCGCAGCCACGCCATGTTCTCCGGGCTGATCTGGCGGGAGTGCATGTCGAGCGCGGCGCGCGCGGCGTCGTAGTAGTAGGAGTAGTCCATCCGCCCGGCGACCGCGGCGTCGTGGTTGCCGAGGATCGTGTACGCGGTGCGGGTGCGGATCAGGTCGCAGCACTCGTTTGGTGACGCACCATACCCAACCACGTCGCCGATACAGACGTACTTATCGATGCGCTCTGACTTGTACGCATCGAAGACCGCGGCCAGCGCCTCGATGTTGGCATGAACGTCGGAGAAAATCGCGATACGCATGCGCGAGGGCCTTCGCGATGATACCCGAAGTCGAGGCCCGGATCGCTGCGAACCTTCCGGGATTCGCACCCGCCACGAAAATCGTTGCGCAAATCGCCCCCAAGGAGCGGCTCACGTGATGGCGGATACCGGGCGCAGCGCCGCTGGTTGGCCTTTGGGCGAAAGGCAGCGGAAGAACTGCTGAGAGAACGCGCGTTGCGGATCCAGGGCGGTTGACTCCATGAGCTGGAGCTGGTCGCGATGGGCTGGCTCGACCAGGGCGAGGGCCTTCGCGGCGATGGGCGCCATGATGCTGTGGCCACTGGACATTTGACCAACCGCTCGTCGGCAGTCGCGCGCGCCGAGATAGGCCATGGCCCACCCGATCCGCTCTTCGACCCGCGCCGTGATCCCGCGCTGCTCCACGGCCCGGGCCAGGGGTGCGAGCGCGGATGGTCCGACCTGGCCCACCGCCCGTGCGACCTCTCGCCAGATCTCGGTTGGCTCGATGAGCAACAGATCGACGATGGCCGAGATCCCGTCGTCCGTCGCGAGCACGCCGAGCGCCAGCGCCGCGCCCTGCCGAAGGTGGACCTTGGAGCTGGACAGCGCGCCGATGAGCGGACGCTCCACGGCGATGCCCAGCCGCAGCGCCTGGGCGAGGATCTGCGCCGCATCGGGACGCGACATGTGGACCAGCGCCGCGACCACCGCCGCGGCGGCAAAGCTGGCCCCGCGGCGGCAAAGCTCCTCGCTGGCGGCCACGCGGCTGGCGGCGTCCGCGAGCGCGGTCATCAGCTCGTCTTCCGATTGCTGGGCCAGCGGCACCGTGGGCGCCGGGAGCAGCAGATCGATCGTGCCGGCCACGATCGCCTCGGTCTCGCTGTCGATGGTGGCCGGCCTGACCCGGCCGGGACCTATCCCCAGCGCGTGCGCCTCTGAGTCCAGCGCGGCCTGGTTGTCTCGCGCCGCCGCCTCGTCCAGGTCAAAGACGTCGGGTTGGCCCCGGGTATGTGCAAATCCGGTGAGGAGCCGCTGCACCAGCTCCCGCCGGGACCTGGCGAGCCCCTCGGACACCGTGAGCTTCGCCAGCTCGGGCCCCATCCACAGACCGAAGGCCAGCGCCTGCTCCAGCGCTCGTCGGCGCAGCCCCCTCCAGTGCGAGAGCGGAAAGCCACGAGTGCAGACCAGATAGTCCTCCGCGCCGGGCTCGCTGAAGCGGCGGACCATCTCCAGGCTGGTCCGCACCTGCTCCGCGGAGCCGAGGCGGCCGAGCTGCTCGGCGCGAAAGTCCTCGGCGTGAGGATGGTGCGCGCCCAGGAGATCGTAGTCCGGATGCAGCACTTGTTCGCGAGCGCGGGCCGCCGAGCCTTTGCCTCGGTCTGCAAGCTGACGCTGGTGTGCTGCGGCTGCGCGAACCAGATAGGCGACGTTGTCGCATAGCGGCGCGCGCAGGATGACCCGGCGGAGCCAGCGGCCAGCATCAAACACGTCCACCGTCAGCTCGAAGGTCCGAGCCAGGGCTCCCAGGGCGGCGCGATCACGGTCAATCGCGAGATCCAGGCAGAGCGCAGCGAAGCCGCGGCGATCGCCGCGCAGCGCCGCTGGCGCCCCCACCAGGAGCGTGATGACGGGATATGCCGGCACCCGCTGCAGCCCGATCCGCACATCCAGCGGCCCGGTCAGCGCCTGGGGATCGGCGAGCGTGGACGCGGCCAGCGCCAGGCGGACGCTCGGCGCGTCGCCGTCTCCTTCCACCGCCAGCGCATGGCGTCCCAGCAGCGCGACCTCGGCGAGCCACGGGTCGAGCTGGCCCAGAGCGCCCTCTTGGTGCTCGGTGGTGATCGGATCGGTCGGGCCCTGCGCCCACTCACCGTGGTGAGGTGCGTGCGCCGACAGCAGCTCATCGAGCGTGTCTGGCAAGGTGTCTGGCGAGGCATCGGGCGAGGCGTCTGGCGCCCCGCTGACCGACGGGATGAGCGGCGGCTCCGGCCACGGCTCCAGCCGCAGCTCCCGCCGCGGGCCCGGCTGCGGCGCGGCGCTCGAGGTCGGGCCGTCGTCGTCCACGTCCTCGTCGACGTTCGCGTCGGCCTCGTCGACGTTCGCGTCGGCCTCGTCGCCGACCGCGTCCTTGGCCTCGAGCTCCACCAGCCCCAGCAGCGCCGGGTCCGAGAGCGGCTCATCGGTCGCCCCCAGCAGCGCCGCGGTAGGATCGGTCCACAGCTCGGAGCGGCTCTCCCGCCAGCGCTCGCCGCGCCCCGAAGGGTGGACGGCGGCGGCGGCATGGAGCAGCGCGCGGTACGGCGCTCGTCGCAGCTCGCCAAGCGCTGCCTCCTGACGCTTCACGATGCGCTGGTGCCGCTCGAGCTGCTCGGCGTCCGCGGCCAGCGCCGCTTGCCAGGCCGCCAGCTCGTCGGCGGTGGTCGCCGGGCGTGGCCGCGCTGCGCCGCCCTCCTGGCGCTGGCGCAGCGCCTCCAGATCCGCGATGGACGTGACCACCTCGGGGCTGAGCAGATAGGAGGGCACCGCGCCCGAGAGCGGAGCCTGCGCGAGGTACCGCTGCAGCTCCAGTCGCTCGTCCAGCTCGAGGTGGCGCAGAACCGGCGGCAGCAGCAGCACCCACAGCGCTCGGCTTGGCTCGTGGTACCAGCGCGGGACCGCGAGATCTACCCACTGCCCTGTCACTGCCAGCGCCGGAAGCTCCGGACTCGCGGTGCGCAGCCGCGCCCCGAGCGCTGGATGCGTGTCCGCGTTGATGACGACATACACCTCGAGCGTACAGAGCTCTGGCCCGCGCCGAAACCGAAGCACCCGGCTGGCGGTGGCGCCGAGCGACGGCACCTCACCGACGTCGGCGCCGGGCGCGCTCTCGCCGAGCGCGTGGACCTCCCGCGGCACCTCCGCAGCCACCGCCGAACCCATGATCTCCGTGCGCCCAAAAACCTTACGACCTGACCCCATAGACATCACCTCAACAGATACCGCCGCGAAGCGAGGCTCTCAATGTCGAACGCGAGGTCCCGCTCGACTTTCCGTCGTGCCCGATGCAGGCAACAACCCGTGGCCACCCACAATGACTTGACCAGTACCCGCCGCCAGCACATCCTGCGCCGGTGTCTGATGCGCCACCAGGTAAGGTCCAGGAATACGCGAACCAAACCATCGTCTATGTGCAGCGCGCGCTGAAGGTCCCGCTCGAGTACGACAGCGAGACCCTGCCCATCCTTGATCACTACCTGCGCGGCGTGCCGCGAGATCAACCAGCGACCGTGGAGCTGGTGATCCTGACCGCGGGGGCCTACTTCGGCGAGGTGCTGCGGCGCCGGCTCGGCGGGCGATGGGAGCTCGCGGAAGATCCAAAGTCCTGGCGGATGGTGTTGCCAAGCAGCATCAACTTCTCGCCTGCCGGGATGGTGGCCGCCGCCATCGCGCAAGAAGAACTCGCAGACGTGGACACTGCGCTGGACGCTCCGCCGCGGATGCGGCAGCACTTGCACGAGGCGCTGCAGCGCATGGGCCAGCTCGCAGCGGACGAGTTCTACTCGCTGTGCGGACGGCTCGACACGATCGAGCACCTGCACGAGGTGCTGGTCTCGGTGGCCGCGGCGGCGCTTGGCTCGGCAGGCGCCGAGCAAGTGGAAGAGGCGACCGGGGACCTCGCGCGCGAAAGTGGCGCGAGCGACGACGAGGCGACCGCCTCGGCCGCCGATGCCGACGCCGCCGCCGCCCCAGCGACCCGCTCACCAATTGACGGCGAACGCGATCGCGCCGTGCCGGCTGCGCAGATCCACCGAGGACCGATCGTCTCCGCTGCCCAGCTCCGCCAGCGTCACGCCCTTGACCAGCTTGGTCTTGGTGGTGCCCAGGTCCACCTGCTTGCCGCGCGCTCGCACGCTGAGCTGGCCGCGCCCGCGCACGCGCACCGTGATGTTGCCGTGCAAGCTGGAGATGAGCAGCTTGCCGCGCAGCGCCAGCTCGCCTTCCAGCTCCACGTCACCGGAGGTGGTCATCAGCTCGATGCGACGAGCGCGGACCCGACGCCCGCTGATGGCCCCGCGATGAGCCGAGGCGACGAGCGAATCCCCGGCGACCGTGTCGAGCCGCAAGGCGGCGTCCACCAGCTCGGCGTCGATGGAGCCGAAGATCTCGGTGAGCGTGACCGGGCCGGAGATGGACCTCGCGTTGACCGCGCCGCTGATGTTGCGCAGCGAGATCGGCCCGCTGGTGGCGTCCGCCTCGCCGCCCGCGTCCATGCCCGACACCTCGAGCTGGCCTGACCCGACCCGGGCGGTGAACCGCAGGTCGCGCGGCGCGCGGATCACCAGATCGATGCGCATGGCGCTCTTGGCCACCGAGCGCGAGTCGACCCCTGGGTCCACCGCGGTGCCGAGGCGCAGCGATCCATCCAGCCCGGGCACCAGCGACACGCGGAGGCGATCCATCGTGGAGTCGTCGGGGGCGCTCTTGTGGGTCTCGATCATGACCGACGAGCCGTCATGTCCTTCGATGCGGACGTCGCCCAGCGGGTTGTCCACCGACAGGTTCAGAAACGGCGTCTGCGACGGGGCCACGTCGAGTCGTGAGCGCTCGACCACCTTGGGGATGGGCGTCTCCACCGGCGCCTTGCCGGCCTGCGCGACCGCCGCCAAGGGGGCGCTGGCCAGCCCGGTTGCAAGGGACGCCAGGAACGCCATGACGTGAGGCGTTCGCGTCATGGCTCTCCCATCGCCAGCTCGGCGCGCGTCAGGGAGGTCTGCAGGTAGCGCATCAGCTCCTGCCACGCGCGCTCCTTCTCGACGCCTGCCACCAGGCCGTCGACGCGCGCGCGCAGCACCTTGACCCGGTCTTCATAGCGGCGAGCATAGGCCGGGCTCCAGCCAGCGCGCTCGCTGGCCACCAGCTCCACCAGCTCCGCCACCGCCTTGTCATACGACTGATCGGCGAGCGTCACCTCATCAGCCAACGCCTGGCTCACGTCCTTCACGCCGCTGGGCGGCGCGGCTTCGGCGGCCACGCTGGAAACTGCCGAGGCGACGGGCGTCGGCGCGACGCTGGGCCCGGGGCCCTGACCTGGCGCGGGCGGAGCGCCGGACCACCACAGCAAGGTCAGCGCCACCGCCGCCGCCAGCACGCCGCCGCCGGCGTGCGGCGCAAAGGGCGCTGCGCGGCGCCACAAGCGGAGGTGCCAGGGCGACCGCGCGTCGGCGATCTCTTCTTGCGCGAGCTGGCCGCGAATCGCTTGCCACAAGGCTGGCGGCGGATCGAGCGGCGGGAGCTGGCGGAGCGACTCGAGGAGCTTCGACTCGGCGGCCGCCGCGGTCCGGCAGGCGTCACAGGTGCGCAGATGACCACGCATCGCGCTGGCCTGGTGATCGCTCAGCTCACCGTCGAGATACGCGCCTAGCTGGCGCTGGTACCCCGCGCAGCTCACGCTGCCCCCTTGCCCTGTCCGCTCTTGCCCAGCAGCTCGCGCATCCGCGCCCGCGCCTTGTGGAGCTGGGACTTGCAGGTGCCGATCCGGCAGTCGAGGATCTCCGCGCACTCCTCGTGAGAGAGCCCTTCGACATCGTGCAGGACCAAGATGGCGCGATAGCCAGCCGGCAGCTCGGCCAACGCCGCCTCGATGCGGCCACGCAGCGCCGGATCGGACATCGGGACCGGCTCGGCTGGCAGCGCGCTGATGGCGTCGTCCCCCACCTCGTTGCGGCGGCCGCGCTTGGCGACGTAGGACAGCGCCGCGTTGACGGTCAGGCGGTAGATCCAGGTGGACAGCGCGGACTCGCCTCGAAACGAGCCGAGCGCGCGAAAGACGCGGACGAAGACCTCTTGCGCCACCTCTTCGGCGTCGCTCGCGCCCACGATGCGGTGGATGATGCCGAACACCCGGCGCTTGTACTGGTGGTACAAGAGCTCCATGGCGCGGGCCTCGCCACGCCGGCACGCCGCGATGAGCGCGGCGTCATCGCTCAACGATGTCAGGGTCTTGGGGCGGGGTTCGGCGAGTTCAACCAGCGAATGGGACACGGGGGCTCCAGGGTCCAAGCGGTCGTGTTCGGGAGTCAGACCCGCAGGGGGTGGGTCTGGTTGCCTGGGCCCTGTCGCCATGGCTCATGACTACCTCAGCTTGGCGATGATCACCACTTGCCAGTTCGTGGGCTGCGTCACTTCGCCGGGCTCCTCGCGCCGGCTGGCCTGCGCGCAGCCGCGAGGCGCCAGGCCCAGGGTGTGCGCAAGCGGGATCGGATCGTCCCATTCCTTGCAGGTCGCAGCGCGGGCGTGATGTGGTAACGGTTCTCGCCTATGGAAGAAAAGGTCTACCGGCGCGGCCTGGCCGCCGGTCTCGGCGCCTCGCTTGGCGCCGCCGTGCTCTTGGCCGTGGCTGATATCGCGCTCGCCGGAGGGGCGAAGTCGGCGGGGCCGGTGTTGGGCCTGTGGCTGGCGCTCGGGGTCGCGTTTGGGCTGCCGCTCGGCGTGGTCCTTGGCGCCGGCTCCGCCACCTGGGGCCCAGGCTTTGGTCGCCGCGGACTTCGCCATCTGGCGGCGCACCGGACCACGGATGTCGCGGTGTCAGGAGCGATCTTGGCCGCGCTGCTGGTGCTCTTGCCCGCCGTCGTCGTCATCGGCAAGCTCGCGGTCGGGCTGGTCGGCAACGTCGAGCGAAAGACGGTCGGAGGCCTGCTCCTGGGCGTGCTGGTGGTGGGGCTCCTCCCGGTGCTGGCCGCCGCCGCGCTGCCGGCGTATCGGCTCACCCGCCACCTGGCGCGCGTCCTGCCGCGCACCGAGCGGGTTCCAGCCGCGGCGGTGCTGGTCGTTGGCGGGCTCGTGGCGGTGGTCGCGCTGGGCGGGTTCTTTGTGTTCACGCGCCTCGACTGGCGCGCGCTGCGGCTCAGCTCGCTGGTGGCGCTGGCCGCCCTGCCCGTGCTCGCGCTGGCGGCGACCTCGGTCACCGGGCGCCTCGCGACCGGTCCGCGAGCGCCCGCGCTGGGGCTGGCGGCCCTCGTCGGCACCATCGTCGCGATCGTGGTGCCGGCGCTCACCCTGCGTGGCAAGCCGTCGGCCGAGGCGAGCGGAGCGGTCGTTGACCAGTCGTGGATCGGCGCGCGCGCCATCTCGATCTTGCGCGGGCTCAGCGACGCCGACGGAGATGGCGAGTCCGCGTTCTTTGGCGGCCCGGACTGCGATGACGATAACCCCCGGGTCGGCTCCAGGGCCGCGGAGATCCCGGGCAACGGCATCGACGACAACTGCCTCGGCGGTGACGGCAAGCCGAGCGCGCCGTCAGGCACCGCCGCGCCATCCGCCGCGGCGGCCCCTGCCGCCCCTGCCGCGTCCCCTGCCGCGCCGCGCGCGGGCGCCTTCGAGGGCAACGTGCTCGTCATCTTCATCGACACCCTGCGCGCGGACAGGCTGGGGATCTCCGGCTACCGGCGCGACGGCAAGTCGCTGACGCCACGGCTCGACGCCTTCGCCGCGCAGTCGGTGGTGTTCCGCAGGGCGTACGCGCAGGCGCCTAACACGCCGCGCTCGGTGCCGTCGTTTCTGGCCTCGCGCTATCCCTCGCAGCTCGCGTTCGAGAAGGACTTCGTGGACTACCCGACGGTGGCTGACAGCAACGACCTGCTGTTCGAGACGCTGGCCGCTGGCGGCCTGCACACCACGGCGGTCACCAGCCACTTCTACTTCTGCGATACGGACAAGGCGCCGACGCAGTGCGCGGACTTCAAGCGGCCCAAGCGCTCCAACGTGCGGCAGGGCGCTGCGGACTGGGACAATGAAGGCGCGGTGGACGTGGCGCCATCGAACAAGGATATCTCGGCGCCGCGCATCGTGCCGCGCGCCCTGGCCAAGCTCGGCCAGCTCGCGCAGGACAAGCGGCGCTTCGCGATGATGGTTCACTTGTTCGAGCCGCACTCCACGTACATGGAGCACGAGGGCTGGCCCATCACCGAGCGGGGCACCGCTGGCCTGGCCCAGAAGTACGACTACGAGATCGCCTACACCGATGGCTGGGTCGGCAAGATCCTCGACGCGCTGGACGAACACAAGCTGTCCGAATCCACCATGGTGGTGCTGATGGCCGACCACGGAGAGGCCTTCGGCGTTCACTCGATGGCTGGTCAGCGCATGTTCTTCCACGGACAGACGCTGTACGACGAGCTCATCAACGTCCCCCTGATGTTCCGCATGCCCAAGGTCGCCCCGCGGCAGGTGGACGACGTGGTGCAGCTCATCGATCTGGCGCCGACCATCGCCGACGTGTTCGGCTTGCCGGCGCCGGCTTCCTGGCAGGGCCGCAGCCTGGCCCCCGCTTTTGGCGGAGCGGCGCTGCCGCCGCAGCCGGCGTTCGCCGAGCTGATGCCGGCGCCCGCCTGGAACCACGATGCGCGCGCCATGATCTCCGCGGACGGCGCCTTCAAGGTGTACTTTCGCAAGAGCGACAGCCGCTGGGAGATCTACGACTTGAGAACCGATCCGGAAGAGACCAAGGACCTGTCCGGCAGCGCCGGCAACGCCGACCTGCTCAAGCAGGAGCTGACCGCATGGATCGAAAGGATGGCCGGCGGATGACGAGCGAGCCCCGTAGCGACGCCCCAAAGGTCTACCGCAACCCCACGCCCACCGTGGACGCGCTCATCGAGCTCGATGGCCGCCCGGGCACGCTGGTGTTCATCGAGCGGCGCAACGAGCCGCGCGGCTTCGCCCTGCCCGGCGGCTTCGTCGATGAAGGCGAGCTGCTCGCCGACGCGGTGGTGCGAGAAGCCAAGGAAGAGACGGGCCTCGACATCGAGGTCATCGAGCTGTTCCACTGCTACTCCGATCCGGTGCGAGACCCGCGGCAACACACGGTGTCCACGGTGTTCATCTGCCGCGCGCAGGGGCTGCCCACCGGCGGCGACGACGCGGCGCGCGCGGTGGTGTGCGAGCCGCGCGAGCTGCCCGCCGCGCTGGTGTTCGACCACGCGGTCATCGTCGCGGACTACCAGCACTACCGCGCCACCGGCCAGCGGCCCCCGCCGCGGCGGTGACGGCGGTGCCATCCGCGCTGCCGCGACGCACGCTGCGCCGGGTCTGGCTGGCGTGGGGCCCGGCGTGGGGCCCGGCGTGGGGCCCGTTGCTTGGCCTGGCGCTCGGGCTCGGCCTCGCCGCCTGCGGCGGCGCTCCCCCGCTGCCCTCCGATCGAGAGGCGCTGCGCGCGCGTCTGGTGAGCTCCCCCGACGACGTTCGCGCGCTGCTGGCGCTGGCCACCGCCGAGGAGCGCGCCGGACGTTCAGCCGCCGCGCTGGCGGCGCTGGAGGACGCCACGCGACGTCGGGCCATGCTGGGGCCCGGGCTGGGCGCAGCGGATCGCGCCCGCCTGGCCCGCCTGCTCCTTGGCCGCGGCCGGGCTCGCCTGGCGCGCGGCGCCGCCAGCGCGCTGGCCGACCTGGAGCGCGCGCAGCCGTTGGCGACCGCGAGCGAGCTGCGCGCCGCGCGCTTGCTGGTGGCCCTCGCCGAGCTGCGCAGCGCCGACCTTCGTCGCCACAGCGCCGGGTGGAAGATCTTGCGCGCGCTGGCCTCAGAGCCAGGCGCTTCGGGCGACGTCGCCAGCGCCTCTGCGTCGGCGTCGGCCGACGTCGCGGCGGCGCTGGCCGGCGCGCTCCCCGCGGCCTCTCCCTTGCGACGCGGCGAGCTTGGCGTGTGGCTCTGGCGCCAGGGCGCGCGCCGCGCCGCGTACCAGGTGCTGCAGGAATGGCGAGATGGGCCAGGCCGGAGCAGCGGGCCGGGCGGGAGCAGCGGGCCGGGAGAGACAGAAGCCTTCGAGTCAGACGCCGCCCTGACCGCGGCCTATCTGGAGGCGCGGGCCTGGTGGTCGCCGACCTGGCGCGATGACGCCGCGCCGGCGACCCCGGCGCAGCGCGTGGGGCCCCGGCGGTGCGCCGGCGTCTCCAGTCGCCTCGCCGAGCAGCTTGGCTGCGCTGCGGCCGCGGTGGTGACGCAGGGGCTCGAGCTCTCGATCACCGAGCGCGATGTGATGACGCAGCTCCCAGCGCCTACCTCCGATCCGGCGCAGGCGGCGGCGTGGACGCTGCTCATCGTGCGCGCCCACCTCAGCGGCGCGCTGCTGGATGGGAGCGAGGGAGAGCCGGCCAACTGGCAGACCGAGCTGGCGCGCCGGGTGGATGTCCGCGCGGTGACTGCGCCTGCGGTCCTCGCTGGCGTGCCCGACTTCGCGCGCCCCCTGCTCTTGCGCTGCGCTGGCGCGCCGGCGGCCGCCGCGGCAGCGCGCCTGGCGGCGCGGCGGTTGCCCACGACGCCAGCGCAGCGCCTGGTGCTGGCGTTCGAGGCGGCGATGGCGGGCGAGCCCGGCTCGGTGGACGCAGCGCAGCTCCCGCCGTCTGCGGCTCGCTCGCGCCTGCTCGCCGCGAGCGAGGCGGCCCAGGCGGCCCACGAGTCGCAGGCCGCCCAAGTGGCCCAAGTGGCCCAAGCATCCGAAATATCCGGCGACGAGCCGCTGCAGGTCGCCGCGGCGTTCGATCGCGCGGTGGCGGCCGCGGTGATCGCGCAGGTCGGCGGCGACGCGCGCGACCAGGCCTCGCTGACACTCCTCGCCGCCATCGCGCGCCGCCAGCTCGTGGTGGCGCGGCGCAAGCTGGCCGACCACGTCGCCGCCGCGCAAGACGCAGCGCTCGCCCACGCGCAGGTGGGCGCCTTCCTCCAGCTCCTGGGAGACCCCGGCGCGGCGCGCGGCGCGTGGCAAGAGGCGGTGGACGGCAGCGCCGAGCCGCGGTTCTTGCGTGGCCTGGCGCTCGCCCTGGCCGACGCGGGCGACGCGCCGGCGACCCTGGTCGCGATGACGAGCGCGGCCGCCGCCAGCGGCGATCCCGCGCCGGTCCTCATCGAGATCGGCTGGGCCTTGCTGCGTGGCGGGCAGCCCCTGGCGGCGCTGGAGGCCGCCAAGCTGGCCATCGACCTGGCGGCGCCGGCCGACGCCCGCGGCGCGCTCACCCTGGCCCGGCAGGCCGCCACCACGCTGGGTCGCAACGAGCTGGCGCAGACGCTGGTGAGCCTGGGCGCGGATCCGCCGGCGCGGGATCCCGGCACGTCCCCCGTCGAGGACCGCGCGGCCGCGCTCACCGCCCTGTGGCGAGCGAGTCGACTGTCCCCTCGGTCGGTCCAGGCTCGCGCCGAGATCCTGGCGCTGGCATCGCCCCTGGACCGCCGCGCGCAGGCCGCGCTCCGCGAGCTGGTGGAGCTCGCCCGAGATCCGCGCCTGTCCCGGGCCTGCGTGACCGCGCTCGCGACGGCCTTGCGGGACGCCGCCCCCGGGGCGCGGTGAACGAGCTGGCGGCGGAGCTGCAGCTCGAGCGCGTCCTGCTCGGGCTGCGCGCGCCGGCCGAGCAGGACGCCGGCGCCGCACACGCCGCGGGGATGCCGGCCCCGTCCATCGCGCGCGCCGTCCGCCAGGCCGCTGCCTTTGCAGCGCTCCGCCCGCGCGTCCTTGAGCTCGTGCGCGGTCACGCGCCGGCCCTCATCGATCGACTTGCCGAGGTCATCGCGGCGCGCCAGGCGCCGCCCTCGCGCGCGGCGTACTGCCGCCTGCGCGCCGCGCAAGACGCCGGCGCGCTCGCCGCGTTTGCGACGTCCTGGAGCCAGCTCACCTGCTGGCACATCGGCGCCCCGCAAGCGCCGCTGCCCGCGCCCTGCCCGCTGCCCCCCGCCGAGGAGGCCTTCACGCTGGCGAGGGAGCCGAGCTGGCCGTGGCAACACCTGGTGGACAGCCTTTTGCCGGCGCCGCTGCAGGGCAAGGTCTGGGTCGTCGCCACCGACTCGCGGCCCGTCACCCGGATCGTCGACGATCGCGCGGCGGTGTTCGTGCGCACGGCGCAGACCTCGCCGCGCGGCTGCTTCGAGCTGGCCCACGAGCTTGGCCACGCGGTTGCTTGGCTGCTTCACCGCCGGCCGCTGCCTCGCGCGGTGGACGAAGCGGCCGCAGCATGGATGGCGCGTCACCTGGAGGAGCCGGCGCTGTGGCCGGCGCTGGGAGGCGCGAGCCTGAGCGGCGGCGCCGAGCTACAAGCCAGGCAGCGGCTGCGACGGACCGCGCTCGCTGTCGCCCTGGCCCACACCGAGCAGCACCCCGAGCTCGCGGACACGCTGCTTGGCGCCGCGGTGGGCTCGGGCGTCCCCTGGGCGCTGTGGCACGACGGCGGGGCGCAGGTGGCGTACCTGCACGCGGAGCAGCTCGCCGCGCAGTGGTGGGAGCTCGGGCTGCGCTGGGTGCCGCCGTGGGACGCCGCCATGGCCTCGCTCACCACCGCGCTGGCCCAGGCGTGCCGAGCCGCAGCGGCGCTGCCGGCGCCGCTGCCGTGGTGACGCGCCGGCTCGGGTCGCGGATCGCCGCGCCGTCACTTCCCGGGCGCGACCACGCCGATGCGCGTCAGCTCGTTCATCACCAGCTTCAGATCGGCCCAGGCGTCGCGCTTGCGCGCCGGCTCGCGCAGCAAGTACGCCGGGTGAAACGTCGGCAAGATGCGGACGCCCCAGCGCTCATGAAACTTGCCGCGCAGCGACGAGATGGGCGCGTCCGTGCCCAAGAGGGCGTTCGACGCGGGGCGCCCAAGGGCCACGATGATCCGCGGCGCGATCACCTCGAGCTGCGCCATCAAGAACGGGCGACACTCGCGCGTCTCGTCGGGCGCCGGGTTGCGGTTGTTGGGCGGCCGGCACTTGAGCAAGTTGGCGATGTACACGCTCTGCCGAGACCAGCCCATGGCCTCGATCATCTTGTCGAGCAGCTCGCCGGCCCGGCCCACGAACGGCTCGCCGGTGCGATCTTCATCTGCGCCGGGCGCCTCGCCCACGAACACCAGCGCCGCGTCCTGGGCGCCGGCGCCAAACACCAGCTTCTGCCGGGTCTGCGACAGCTTGCAGCGCTGACAGTCGCCAAGCTCGGCGCGCACCATCGCGAGCGTTCGGTGCTTCTTGCCAAACTCCAGCACCTCTGGCTCGGCGCTCGCGTCCTGCTCGCTGGCCGCCAGGCGACGCGCTGGGGCGCCGCTGGGCGCGATCGCTGGTGCGCGCACGCCGCCTCTTGCTCGCCCGCTCTCGCGGTCGTGGCCCGGGGGACGTCCTGGCCCACCTGCCCCGCCCCGCTCGTCTCCTGCATCTCCCGGCCCGCCCCTTGAGTCCGACGACAGCGGCTCATCCCAGGGCGACAGGTCCGGAGGCATCATGTCCTCGGACGGCAACGGGACCTGATCGAATCGCCCAGCATCGTCGCCTGGCGGCGCGCTGCCCATGACGTTGCGGGGCGCCGCGGTCACCGGAGCGGTCATCGGAGCGCTTACCGGAGCGCTTACTGAAGTCGTTCCATGACCGCCCGCCGCCTCTGGCGGCGCATCGCCCTTGCGAGGCGGCGCGCTGAGCGCTTGCGGCGGCGCGGCCAGCCTCGCGACGTGCGCCGGGGGTGGCGCTGGCTCGGCAGCCTCTCCCCAGGGGCGCGGAGACGGCGCCGCCGAGGCCGCCCAGCGCCCGGCGCGTTGATGGCGCTGCAGCGCCAGGCGCAGCGCCGCCGCCAGCTCAGCCAGCTCCAGCGCTTCGTCGGCCGGCCCTTGCGGCTCGCGGATGCTCACGATGCGACCATATCGCATCGGCTCGGCCGGCGCCCACCCTCGCGCCGCCTGGCCGCGTCGTCTGGCCGCGTCTTCAAGCCGAGCCCTCGCTACCCCAGCCGCGCCACCACCTGATCGAGGATCCCGTGCGCCACCACGAGCTTGCTACCGGCGATCGTCGCGACCACGCCCCCGTCTCCGACGATCACCACGGCGTTGTCGTCGGCGCCAAAGCCGATGCCTGGCGCGGAGACGTCATTGCCCACCACCAGGTCGCACCGTTTTTTGGCCAGCTTCTCCTGAGCGTTTCTCACCACGTCCTCGGTCTCGGCGGCGAAGCCCACCAGCAGCGGTCGCCGCTCGTCGCCACGGGCGTGCCCAAGCTCCGCCAGCAGGTCGGGGTTACTGACCAGCTCGAGCGTCAGCTCGCCGCCCAGCCGAGACCGCTTGAGCTTCTGCGGCGCCACCTGGCGCGGACGAAAGTCCGCCACCGCCGCCGCCATGATGACCGCGTCCGCGCCGGGGACCCGCTCGGCCAGCGCCGCTTGCATCTGCAGGGCCGTGGTCACGTTCACCACCTCCACGCCGGGCGGTGGGACCTGCGCGGTCGGCCCCAGCACGAGCGAGACCTGGGCTCCGCGTCGGCGGGCGGCCAGCGCCAGCGCCAGCCCCATCTTGCCCGAGCTGCGGTTTCCCAGGTAGCGCGCCGGATCCAGCGCCTCCTGCGTGGGCCCGGCGGACACGACCAGGCGCCGGCCACGCAGGTCCTGCGGGGTGCGCAGCGACGCCGCGGCCTCCACGATGTCTGCCGGATCGGCGAGCCGCCCCGGACCTACCCAGCGGCAGGCCAGAAAGCCATCGCCAGGGCCGACGATCGAGATGTGGGGCAGCGCTGCCAGCGTCTGCACGTTGCGCTGGGTCAGCGGGTGGCTCCACATGTTGACGTTCATCGACGGTGCCAGCAACACCGGCGCCTTGGTCGCCAGCACCACCGAGGTCACCGCGTCGTCGGCCATGCCGGCAGCCAGGCGGGCGATGAGGTTCGCGCTGGCGGGCGCCAGGATCACCAGGTCGGCGCGGTCGGCGAGCTGGATGTGACCGATCGAGGCCTCCTCGGTGAGGCTGAACAGGTCCGTGAACACCGGCCTCCCCGACAGCGCCTGAAAGGTGAGCGGCGAGACGAACTTGGTCGCCCGTCTCGTCATCGTTACCCACACCTTGGCGCCCGCCTTGTCGAGCAAGCGCACCAGCTCGCAGGCCTTGTAGGCGGCGATGCCGCCACCCACGCCAACCACCACCGTGGCGCCGCGCAGCGGCGCGGCGGGATCCAAAGGAGCGGCGGACAAACGAGGACCATCCATGGTCCCGCACTCTAGCAGGGAGCGCGGAACCCAGAGGCCTGGCGCTGACGCCTAGCGCTGGCGCCTGACGCCTGGCGCTGACGCCTGGCGCTGACGCCTGGCGTTGACGCCTAGCGCTGACGATAGACGATGAACCCGCGAGTCGGATCGTACGGCGACACCGCCACGGTGACGCGATCGCCGAGCACCACGCGGATGCGGTGCCGTCGAACCTTGCCTGCCAGCTTGGCGAGGACTTCATGCCCGTTGTCGAGCTTGACGCGGAAGTTGCCACCTTTGGCAATCAGGATGACCTCCCCGTCGAGATGTACTAGCTCTTCTTTACTCACGTTCGTTCCTCCCAGGTCCCAGCCTGGGCCAAGACGTCCTGGGCCCATCTGTTAGCACCGAACCTGGGCCAGGGAAAGGCCGGGGGCTTGGATGTTAGGTCCATCACCACCCATGGATCTCCTCGTTTGGGGCGCTCCCTGCCCCGGCCACACATCCTGGCGGTCGCCCTGCGGCCGCCGGCCGCCGCCCGCGCCTTCGACGGCCAGCGAGTCATCTTGACCCGCGCGCATGCCAGCAATTTCACTTGGGCGGAGACCTCCGTGTAGGCTAGCGACGTGGATCGCCAACCCCCGCGCGCTTCGTCGGACGAGATCAACCTCTACGTCCGCACGTACTACTCGTTGCTTCGCTCGGGGACTCCCGTGCGAGTCCGCGCGTTCGAGGAGGCGCACCTCTTCTCGGGGTCGAGCTTGCACCTGGGCGCCGAAGGCCCCACCCCCGACCTCGCGGCCTTCGCCTACTCGGCAGCGCGGCTGCCGGACTGCATGCCGCACGTGCGCCACGTCGTCCTCGGGCAAAATCCCCGCCAGTTCGCCCAGGCCGGCATGCCGCTCGGCGACTGGGCCACCGTGCGCAGCCGTGGCCGGCGACGCCCGCTGCGCCACGACGGCGGCAAGACCCTCGCGGTGTTCGTCGCCTCGGCCTCGGACATCGATGATCTGGTCCCCATCGTCACCAGCTATCAGATCGAGTGGAACAAGCTCCGCGAGGGCCTGCTGGCCGCGGGCTTCGCGGCGACGTCCGATTTCACCGACGACGCTCGGCTGTCCAACGCGCTGGGCATCGACGCCGCCGGCCTCGCCACCTTGCGCGCCGCGCTGGGCGAGAACTGGCGCGAGCGGCTGCCCCACCTGGTCGACCACGAGTGCGATCTGTCCATGCGCCTGCTCGACGGCTCGTTCCGTGAGTACCAGCGCACCGCGCACCGCTGGTGGAACGCGATCGCGCAGAGCCTGCCCGCCAGCCGGCCGGTGTACTTCGTCTCGTCCAACGGGCACTCGCTGGCGAACCTGCTGGGCGGCTACGCCCGCCGGCACCGCCACGAGATCGTGGAGTTCCTGCGCCGGGTCAACCCCGAGGGGCTGGCCGCCGATCTGGACGCCTGCCTCGAGCGTGGCGAAGAGGCCAAGGTCTCCAACATCCTCTACTACTCGCTTCGCGCGTTTCTGCACGAGCCGGGCGCCGAGCATCGCATGCACGATGTCCAGCACGCCGACGCCCAGTTCGGCGTGCGCAGCATCGCCTCCCCCGGCCGCATCGACGTCGACGCCCAGGTGATCGACCTGGCCGCGATCGACCTCGAGCACCTCGATCCGCGAGTGGCGGTGCCCGGCCTCGAGAAGTTGAAGCGCAGCGGCGCCGTGATCGTGAACATCGACTATCCGCTGGGCATGGCCGCGTACCATCACCTGGCGGCGGTGGCGCTCGGCGTGGAGGAGCTGCGCGGCATCTACGTCATGGGCAAGGCCGCCACCCTCAACGGCCGCGTCGGCGACGTGATGATCCCGCGCGTCGTCCACGACGAGCACTCCGCCAACACCTACCTGTTTCGCAACGTGCTGACCGCCGCGGACGTCCTGCCGTTCATGCGCCACGGCACCGTGCTCGACAACCAGAAGGCGGTCACCGTGCGCTCTGCCTTCTTGCAGAACCGCGAGTACATGGACGTGTTCTACCGCGAGGGCTACACCGTGATGGAGATGGAGGCCGGGCCCTACCTGTCGGCGATCTACGAGATCGCGGAGCCCAAGCGCCACCCCAAGGACGAGCTGGTGCGCCTCATCGACTCGAGCATCGAGGTGGGCATGCTGCACTACGCCTCGGACACTCCCTACTCTCGCCGGCAGAGCCTGCTCTCGAAGAGCCTGTCCTACTTCGGCATGGAGAGCACCTACGGCTGCGCCATCGCCATCGTCCGTCGCATCTTCCAGAAAGAGATCGCCTCGCTCGAGGCGTCGTGAGCCCGCGCTCGGGCCGCCCCCCTCCCCCCCCCCGCCCGCCCCGCGCCCCGCCCCGGGCCGCGACGCCGAGCTGCAGGTCGACTACCTGATCGTCGGCGCCGGCGTCTCCGGCCTGGCGTTCGCCAACTGGATCTTGGCGGCGGCGCGGCGGCGCGGCGAGCCGCCGCCGCGGCTGCAGATCATCGAGGCCGCGCATGAGCCGGGCGGCTACTGTCGGACGGTGCGGCGCTCCGGCTTTGTCTGGGACTACTCCGGCCACTTCTTTCACTTCACCAGGCCCGAGCTCGAACAGTTCTTGCGCCAGCGCATGCCCGGTCAGGACGTCCGCGAGATCGAGCGCCGCGCGCTCATCCGGTATCGCGGTCGCGACATCGACTATCCGTTTCAGGCCAACATCCACCAGCTCGCGCACGAGGACTTCCTGGATTGCCTGGTGGATCTCTACGCCGCCGCGCGCGCTGGCGGCGCCGAGCCGCGATCGTTTCAGGAGCTCGTGCTGCAGCGGCTCGGCCGCGGCATCAGCGACCGCTTCCTCTTGCCCTACAACGAGAAGCTCTACGCCTGCGATCTCGACACGCTGGATCCGTCCGCGATGGGCCGCTTCCTGCCGCTGGTGGACCTGGACTCCGTGATGTCCAACCTGCGCCCGCCGGCCGCCGGCCGCGCGGCGTCACGGCTACAACGCCACGTTCACCTACCCTGCCGGCGGCGCCATCGAGTTCGTGCGCGCGCTCCTGCACGATCTGGATCCAGCGACGCTGTCGCTCGGCGAGCCGCTCGTCCAGGTGGACGTCGCGCGGCGGGTCGCCGTCACCGCTCGCCGCCGCATCGCCTACACCCACCTGGTCAGCTCAGCGCCGCTGCCAACCTTGCTCACCGCGTGTGGCCAGCCCCCTTCGCCGGGGATGTTCGCCTCCAACGCGGTCGCGGTCTACAACCTGGGATTTGACCGCAAGGGTCGCCGCGACGTCCACTGGATGTACTTCCCGGATCCGGCGCGCTGCTTCTACCGCGTGGGCTGGTACGACAACCTGCTCGGCGGCGATCGCCAGAGCCTGTACGTGGAGCTCGGGCGGCCAAGCGGCGAGCACCTGGACGTGGACCAGATGCTCGGCCGTGTGCTAGCAGACCTGCGGGCCGAGGGCATCGTCGTCGATCACCAGCTCGTCGACTGGCACCACGTCACGCTCGATCCTGCGTACGTCCATCTCACGCGGGCCTCGATCGCGGAGGTCGCCGCCCGGCGCGCCGAGCTGGCCGGGCATGGTATCCACTCGGTGGGCCGCTACGGAGGCTGGACCTACTGCTCGATCGAAGACAACCTGATAGAGACCCAGGATCTGGCGGAGCGGCTCGCAGGCTCTCTGGCCAACGAGCCGACAAAAGCCCAACCCAAAGGCTGAGATCCTGCGACCGCGACATGCGAAGGTAGTGCTCGATGATGCGCTCCTTGCTCGGCCCAGGTGTTGACCTCTCTGTCACCATGAAGCGTGGTCGCTTCGCCGCGATCGCCGCCTTGCTGCTCTGCGCGTGCGGCGGCGCGCCGCGGCCCGGCGGGCCGCCGGAGGGGGCGGTCAGCCCGGCCACCGCCCTGGCACCGGTGGCTGTGCCGGGGACCTTCGCGGACAACCCCATCGTCTACTTCGCGATCACGGACCGCTTCCTCGACGGCAACCCGCAGAACAACCGCTCCTACGGCCGCGCCCCCGATGGAGAGAGCGAGATCGGGACCTTCCATGGCGGGGATCTCGCCGGGCTCACCCGCAAGCTCGAGGACGGGTACTTCCGCCAGCTCGGCGTCAACGCGCTCTGGATCACCGCGCCATACCAGCAGATGCTGGGCTGGGTGGTGGGCGGCAACAAGGAGTTTCGCCACTACGGCTACCACGGCTACTACGCGCTCGATTACACCGTGCTGGACGCCAACATGGGCACCCAGGACGAGCTGCGCAAGATGATCGATCTGGCCCACTCGCAGGGCATCCGCGTGCTGTTCGACGTGGTCATGAACCACCCCGGCTACGCCGATGTCGCGTCGCTGTCGGCCTTCGGCGTGGACGTCTTGTGGAAGGGCTGGGAGGCCGCCACGCCAGCCGACGTCAACAGCTACATCGACTACAACAACCCCGCGTTCGCCAAGTGGTGGGGGCCGCAGTGGGTCCGCGCCGATCTGCCAGGCTACCCGCCGGCGTCCTCGCTGGATGACCGCACCATGCAGCTCTCGTTTCTTCCGGACTTCCGCACCGAGGAGAAGACGCCCGTCGAGCTGCCCCCGTTCTTGCGCAACAAGAAGGACACCCAGGCGGTGCCGATCCCTGGCGCCACCGTACGCGACTACCTCGTCGCGTGGTTGACCCGCTGGGTCCGAGAGTACGGCGTGGACGGCTTTCGCTGCGACACCGCCAAGCACGTGGAGCTCGAGTCCTGGGTAGCGCTCAAGCGCGCAGGCACCGCCGCGCTCGCGGAGTGGAAGGCCAAGCACCCAGCACAGAAGATCGATGACGCGCCGTTCTGGATGACCGGCGAGGTCTTCCCGCATGACGTGACCCGCAGCGAGTACTTCGATCACGGCTTTGACAACATCATCAACTTTGATTTCCAGGCGCGGGCCAAGGAGCTGGGTGCCGACGACTGGGCTGGCCTCGATCGGCTCTACGCCGAGTACGCCACCGCCTTGCGCAGCGGCGCCCGCGGCGGCCAGGCGTTCAACGTCCTCAGCTACCTTTCCTCCCATGACACCGAGCTGTTCGCCCGCCAGCGGCTGATCGAGGGCGGCACCAAGCTCTTGCTCGCGCCCGGCGGCGTACAGATTTTCTATGGCGACGAGGCGGCCAGGCCGCTGGGCCCCGGCGCCAGCAGCGATCCTCAGCAGGCGACCCGCTCCTCCATGGCGTGGTCTGCGCTCGACGCCGAGGTGCTCGCGCACTGGCGCGCGCTCGGCACCTTCCGCCAGCGCCACGTCGCGCTGGCGGCCGGGACCCACCGCAAGCTCGGCGACTCGCCGTACACCTTCGCCCGCGAGCGGTCGGCGGCCGGGCAACCGGCGAGCCCAGCGAGCCCAGCCGGCCCAGCGCACCCAGCGCACCCAGCGCACCGGGACGACCGCGTGGTGGTGGCGCTCGGAGCCACCCCCGGCGCCGCGGTCACCGTGCCAGTGGCCCCGGTGTTTGCCGACGGCGCGACGCTCCAGGAAGCGATCACGGGTGCGCAGGTGACGGTGCGCGGCGGCGTGGTCACGGTGAGCCCGGGGCCCCGCGGCGTCGTCTTGCTGGAGCTCCTCGCCCAGGCGCAGCGTTAGGTCGCCACGCGATGTCCCGCCCTGAGCCAAGCTCCCTGCCCGCCCCCTCGCTCATCATCCGGCCTGGCCACCCGGACTTTCTGGAGCTGCCGTGGAGCGACTCGGTGGTGACGTGGAAGAGCCCGCGTCTGCTGTCCTTGCCCAAGGGCATCTCTCGTCATGAGGTGCGGTTTTTGGCCTATGCCGACAGCATCTACGTGGTGAAAGAGCTGCCGATGCGCGCAGCGCGGCGCGAGTACGAAGTGCTGAGCGCGCTCACCGCCGGGGACCGCAAGGACACGCTGTGCGTCCACCCGGTCGGGCTGGTCGAGCACCGCCACGAGGATCCGCACGCGGAGGCCTCGGCCGCGCTCATCACCAAGTACCTCGACTTCTCGTTCTCCTATCGCGAGCTGCTCGAGGGCGCGGGCTTTGGCGCGCGCCGCAGCCAGATGCTCGATGCGTTCGCCGGCTTGCTGGTGGAGCTCCACGTCGCCGGCTGCTTCTGGGGAGACTGCTCGCTGTCGAACGTGCTGTATCGCTTCGATGCGCAGGCCGTGGACACCATCATGGTGGACGCCGAGACCGCGTACCTGCGCGACACCCTCAGCGACGGCCAGCGCGAGGAAGATCTGGCGATCATGATCCACAACGTCGCCGGGGACATGGCCGACATCGCCGCCTCCCAGGGCCTGTCCATCGACGGCGCCGATCTGTGGCTGGGCCAGGACATCGCCAAGCGCTATCGAGGCCTGTGGAGCGAGCTGGCTCGGGTCGAGTCCATCAAGCCCGAGGAGAGCTACCGCATCACGGAGCGGATCCGCCGCCTCAACGAGCTGGGCTTCAGCATCAAGGAGATCGATCTCGTGCCGGCGGCTTCCGGCAACCGGCTGCGCGTCTCGGTCAAACCCGGAGGTCGCAACCACCACGCCCAGCGCCTGCGCGAGCTGACGGGCATCGAGACCTCCGAGTGGCAGGCGCGCCAGCTCCTCTCGGACCTCTACTATCATCAGGCCAAGGCCAGCAGCAGCGGCAGCACGAGCAAGGCCATCGCGGCGATCCAGTGGCGCGTCACGGCCCTCGAGCCGATGCTGCTGCGGCTCAGCGCCATCCCCGGCATCTCCGACGCGATCCAGGGGTACTGCGACCTGCTGCATCATCGATACCTCAAGTCCGTCGAGGCGGACTCGGATCTGGGGACCGAAGCGGTGCTGGCCGATTGGCTAGCTAGCGGTTGTCCCGCGTATCGGCCATGACCGCGGGCCATGATCGGTCAGATCTGTTTGCGACGTCGAGATGACCTCACTCCATCGTCAGTGCGAACAGGTCTGCGCACCTGTGTTGCCTGCTTCGCTCTGATTGTCGTTGCATCGTGACGAATTTTTTGCGCTAGCTCCACGTCGGAGTGCAGCTCGTGCGTGTCCGCGCAACCTGCAAGGTTCACGATGGTTTGCCGGTTTCCTTACGTTCTCGAAAAAAATTGGCGCAATCGCTGAACAAAAGTCCGACTCGTGGCAAAAGACAGGCACGTGGAAGCCTCGCAGATGGGCACGGTCTCTACCTCGCACGAACCCTGCATTGGGGCTCGGCGCATGACCGTCGTTGGAGTTCTTCCCTTTCGCCGAACTTTTGGCCCAACTTCCGGCCCGACGTTTTGGCGAGAGCGCCATGGTGAAGACGCGCAGCGAGTCACCAGAAGGCTCAGCTCCAATGTCATCGCGACAAGACTCGCTCCCAGGCCGCCTCGGCCCTGCGGAGCTGGTTTGAGAAACCAACCACATCACGCAGAGGGAGTCCATGAATCACTTTATTAGCAAGACCGTCTTCGGAGCCCTGGTCGCCGCGTCGACCTTGGCCAGCGCCACCTTGGCGCACGCTCAGAGCAAGGAGATCACGCTCTGGCTCAACTCCGACAAGGGCTACAACGGCTTCGCCAAGGCTGGCGAGTCCTTCACCAAGGCCACCGGCGCCAAGCTCACGGTCGAGCACCCCGAGGGGGCCACCGACAAGTTCCAGAAGGCCGCGGCGTCCGCCGCTGGCCCGGACATCATGTGCTGGGCGCACGATCGCCTCGGCGAGTGGCAGGCCGGCGGCCTGGTGGCCGAGGTCAAGCCCAGCAAGAAGATCATCGGCGCGCTCGAGAAGAAGGGCTGGGACGCCTTCACGATCGGCGGCAAGATCTACGGCTACCCGGTGGCGTTCGAGGCCATCGGCCTGCTCTACAACAAGGCGTTGGTCAAGACCCCGCCCAAGTCCTTCGAGGACATCTTCGCGTTGCACAAGACCCTCCAGAAGGACGGCAAGAAGGCCATCCTCTGGGACTACAACAACACCTACTTCACCTTCCCGATGTTCGCCGCCAACGACGGCTATGCGTTCAAGCGCAAGCCGGACGGGGCGTATGATCCCGCCAACATCGGCGTCAACAACGCAGGCGCCCTCAAGGGCCTGGAGATGCTGGTCAAGCTCATCAAGGAAGGCGTGATGCCGGCGGGCGCGTCGGGCCAGGACGCCGAGGCCGGGATCGGCAAGGGCGAGATCGCCATGATGATCAGCGGCCCGTGGATGTGGGCGAACCTGGACGCCGCCAAGATCGACTTTGGCGTCGCCCCCCTGCCCAGCATCGGTGGCAAGCCATCCAAGCCGTTTGTCGGCGTCTTCGGCTGCATGGTCAGCCAGGCCAGCAAGAACAAGGAGCTCGCCGTCGAGCTCCTCGAGAACCACATCCTGACCCCCGCTGGCCTCAAGCTCATCAATGATGACAAGGCCGTGGGCGTGCCGGCGAGCAAGGCCTTCTTCAAGACCCTGTCGTCGAACCCCCGCATCAAGGCCACCATGGCGGCGGTCAAGCTCGGCGTGCTGATGCCCAGCAACCCTGAGATGAACAAGTTCTGGTCGGCGATGGCCTCTGCATTGCAGAACGCCACCGCGGGACGCCAGCAGCCCAAGGAAGCGCTTGACGCTGCCGCCGCTCGCATCAAGAAGTAATCCTCCGCAAGAACGTCCAGTCACAAGTTGCGCAATCGAGACCCAGAATCGAGATCATCGATGAAGACTTCAAAATCTACTACCTCTCTGTCTTCCAAGCTGTCGGCAGTGATCGCTGCCGGTGCAGCGACCCTGGTGCCCGCCGTCGCGCTGGCGCAGTTCGCGCCGGCGCCTCCGCCGGCCCCGGCCCCCGCCCCCGCGGCGGCCCCCGCCCCGGTCGAGCCGGCTGCCACCGAGCCCGCCGCTCCTGAGGTCACCGCTGAGGTGGCCCCGGCCCCCGCCGCGGATCCCGCGACCGCGACCGAGGAGCTCATCAAGAACACCGTCTCGAACATGCCGAAGTCGTTCGTGTTCTCCGGCTACCTTCGCTCGGGGTTCGGCATCAACGGCAAGGGCGGACAGCAGGTTGCCTTCCAGGCGCCGGGCGCGTTCGCCAAGTACCGCCTTGGCAACGAGACGGACACCTACGGCGAGCTTGGGTTCACCAACAACTGGCTCAACTCCAGCAACGACGGCGCGACCTTCTCCACCACGCTGCGCCTCAGCGTCGCCTCGGGCAACAACAACAACTACGACAACAGCGTCCAGTTCCGCGTCCGTGAGGCCTTCGCCGAGGCCAAGAACGTGATCGCTGGTGCGCCGGGCATGTCGTTCTGGGCCGGTAACCGGTTCTACGACCGCCACGACATCCACATCAACGACTTCTACTTCTACGACACCAGCGGCCTCGGCGGCGGCTTCGAGAACCTCAAGGCTGGCCCCGGCAAGCTCGCCGTCGCCTTCTTTGGCGGCGCGGACGACAGCGGCATGGCGCAGGTCCTGTCGCTGGGCAAGCGCACCAAGAAGAGCTTTGATGTCCGCTACCGCGGCATCCAGCTCCCGGACACCAGCCGCCTCGCGCTGTGGGGCGACGTGACCTTCGAGAGCCCGACCACTCCTGGTGGCGACACCGTGTTCGGCCTCGAAGCCGGCGTGATGCACGAGAAGAACCTGCTCGGCGGCTGGAACAAGCTGATGGTGCAGTACGGCATGGGCGCCGGCATGTACTTCAACAGCTACCTCGGCGGCGGCGAGGGCAACGAGGACGCCTGGATGCTGCGCATCACCGAGGTGCTGCAGGCCCAGCTCGCCCCGCGCCTGTCGCTGATGGGCTCCGCGATCTTCCAGCACATTGACACTGGCGCGGACACCAACGCGACCAGTCGCTGGATCTCGCTCGGCGCGCGTCCTGTGTACAACTTCACCCAGTACCTGTCGCTGGCCACCGAGCTCGGCATCGACAACACCGTGGAAGGCGACGCGGACAGCCGCTCGCTGGCCAAGCTGACGGTGGCTCCGCAGATCTCCACCGGCCCCGGCTTCTGGGCTCGCCCGACGCTGCGTGCGTTCGCGACCCTGGCGTTCTGGAGCGACAGCGCCAAGGGCGCCATCGGCAACCCGGCGTATGGCCAGGGACACCACGGGCCTGTCGTTCGGCCTGCAGCTCGAGAGCTGGTGGTGAATCATGGGTGAGCTACCCAGGCGAGCTGTCGCCGGGTAGGCTCACCGCGAAGCGGCGCACTCGAGCGCCACTTCCGCGCTGAAATGAAAACAATGGCGGGGAGCCTCTCGGCGCCCCGCCATTGTTATTTTCGGCTTTTCGGCTTCCTGCGGCGTTCGCTCAGACGAGCTCTTGTGGGCCAGCGCCGAGCGGCACCCTGCCGGGGTCAGGTCGAGATTTCGGGCTCCAGGCGGGTGAACGACTTGCCCTCGTCATCGAACAGATAGAAGGCGCCATTGGCGGCCGAGAGCTTCACCGTGTCGCCCTTCTTGACCTTGCTGATGCCAGAGGCGCGGACGGTGACCAGCTCGGTGCTCGCGGGACACGTGACGTACAGGAGGGTCTGCTCTCCAAGGTGCTCGACCAGCGTGACGTCTCCGGGAATCGACGAGCCGCCCTCCACGGGCCGCGCGTCCAGGTGCTCCGGGCGCGCGCCGACCGTGACCTTGTCGCCCTTCTTGGCGCGGGTCGCGTCTACCTTGAGGGTGATCTTGCTGCCGTCCCGCAAGGTGACCGTGGCGCCGGTCGCGCTCGCCTCCTGCACCTCACCGGAGAAGAAGTTCATCTTGGGCGATCCGATGAACCCGGCGACAAACAGGTTGCGCGGGTGGCTGTACAGCTCGAGCGGCGCGCCGAACTGCTCCACGTTGCCCTGACTGAGCACCACGATGCGGTCAGCCATCGTCATCGCCTCGACCTGGTCGTGCGTCACATAGATGACGGTGGTCTTTAGCTGGGAATGCAGCTTGGAGATCTCGATACGCATCTGCACGCGCAAGGCGGCGTCGAGATTGCTGAGCGGTTCATCAAAGAGAAACACCGAAGGTTCCCGCACGATGGCGCGGCCGATCGCGACGCGCTGCCGTTGTCCACCAGACAACTCTTTGGGCTTGCGATGCAGGTAGTCTCGCAACTGCAGGATGTCTGCAGCCTTGTGGACCCGCGACGTGATCTCCGTCTTGTCCATGTGCGCCAGCTTGAGCGCAAACGCCATGTTGTCGAAAACAGACATATGCGGGTACAGGGCGTAGCTCTGGAACACCATCGCGATGCCGCGCTCCGCTGGCGGCAGCGTGTTGCACTCTCGTCCGCCAATGCTGAGCTTGCCGGCGCTGACCTCTTCCAGTCCGGCGATGAGGCGGAGCAACGTGGACTTGCCACAGCCCGACGGCCCGACGAAGACCACGAACTCCCCATCTTTTATCTCGAGGCTCGCCCCGTGGATGATCTCGACATCGCCAAAGGACTTACGGATATCGCGCAGGACAACGTCCGCCATGGGGGCTCCTCGTGGAGGGCTGCGGTGGGATCTCAGCCATGCTGCTTGGGTTCGCCCGCGCCCGGCGCAGGTGCCGAACGAGCGCTCGATTGCGATGCTGGTGTTACCACCGCGATCGCGCCGCTGGATAGAGATGACGAGCGCGTTCTCTTCGGCCTGCAACATCTTTGCGACATCACCCTACCAGCGGGCTGACAGCGTCACGGCCTTGGCGATATAGTCGCGCGGTTCGAGCAGCCAGGCCAGCCGTCTTTGCACGGCCGGCCGGACGGCCCTCATCGATTCCAACACGCAGCTAGCAAGGTCGGCCGCGCCCCATGCAGCAACGCTCCCTTCGCTCCTTTCGGTCCCTCGCCCTCGCGCTCAAGATCGCGCTCGTCGCAGGCGCGCTCTACGTCGTCGTCGCGATGTACGCGACCGGGCAGGTCATCCTCGGCACCGTGACCCTCGCGGTGGTGGCGCTGGCCACGTATGTCTTCGGCGCGCGCCGCGCGTACGCCGCGCGCTACCTCTTTCCGGGGCTCTTTGGGGTCGCGCTGTTCATCGTGTTGCCGCTGGTCTACACCGTGTGGATCGGCCTGACCAAATACAGCTCAGACAACCTCCTGACCTTCGACCGAGCCACCGCCACGTTGATGTCTCGGTCGGTGCGGCTTGGCGAAGACACTGCCTATCTGTTCACGCTGCACCGAGAGGGCCAGTCGCTCCGCCTGGTGCTCCAGCAGGAGGCGGAGTTCGAGCCAGAGGAGTCGAGCGAGTCCGAAGAGGCCCCCGAGGGCAGCGAGGACGAAGGCAGCATCTTCGATGAAGAGCCCGACGCCGGTCCCGTCGACGCCGGCGCCGAGGCCGCCGGCAATTCCGACGCTGGAGCGCCGGCCGCTGGCGACGCAGCGGACGCTGGGCCTGCTGGCGACGCCGGCGCACCCGAACCTGGTAGCCAGGCGCCGGCAGATCCTGCTGCCCCGGCGGCGCCCGCGGCCAAGGTACACGCCCGCTACGTGACCGCGCCGTTTCGCTTGTCCGGTGGGCAGGCCGGCGAGCCGCTGGTCATCTCCGCCGCGGAGGATGACAAGGTCTCGCTGGGCCCGGCGCTGGAGCTGCGCGAGATCGTCGAGTTGCAGGCCCAGCTTGGCAAGCTCACCGTCGAGATCCCCGGCGGCAGCAAGCTGGTCAACACCGGGCTGCGCTCGTTCGCCGCCGAGGTGCCGCTGTTCACCGCCGCGGGCGGCAAGCTCACCGATCGGCTCACCGGCGAGGTGTACGCGCCGAACTTCGACACCGGGTTCTACGAGACTGACCAGGGCAAGCGGGCCATCCCCGGCTTTCGCGTGTTCGTGGGCGGCGAGCACTTCGCGCGCATCTTCAGCGACCCGGCGTTCCGCGGCCCCACGCTCCAGATCTTCCTGTGGACGGTGACATTTTCGGGGATGAGCGTCCTCTTGACGTTGATCGTCGGCGCGCTGCTCGCCGAGCTGTTCTCCTGGGAGGGGCTGCGCTTTCGCACCGCGTACCGCCTGCTGCTCTTCATCCCCTACGCGGTGCCGAGCTTCATCTCCATCTTGATCTTCAAGGGGCTGTTCTCGGACAACTTCGGCGAGATCAACCTGGCGCTGGGCCAGCTCCTTGGCATCAGGCCGGCGTGGACCACCGATCCGCTCTTGGCCAAGGTCATGATCTTGATCGTCAACACCTGGCTCGGCTTCCCGTACATGATGCTGCTGTGCATGGGGCTCCGGCAGTCCATCCCCAAGGATCTGTACGAGGCCTCGGCGATCGCGGGGGCCGGCCCCTTCACCAACTACTTCAAGATCACCTGGCCGCTCATCCGCCGGCCGCTGCTGCCGCTGCTCATCGCCTCGTTTGCGTTCAACTTCAACAACGCTGTCCTCATCGCCCTGCTCACCGATGGCCGGCCTGACATCGTCGGCACCGAGCTGCCGGCGGGCACCAACGACCTGCTGGTGACCTTCACCTGGCGCATCGCGTTTCAAGGCGCGACCAAGGACTATGGGCTGGCCGCCGCGATCGCCACCGTGGTGTTTGTCATCGTGGCGGCGCTCTCGATCCTCAACCTACGGCTCACTCGGGCCACCACGCGCGATGCACGCTAGCACCGTGGCCACACGTTCCCCAGGGCGGGAACCGAGGCAACCACAGCGCCGCTCACAGAGGCAACCATGGCCATAGTTCGAGGATCTTCCACCTGGTGGCACAAGCCCGCGGCGCACGGCGTGCTGCTGCTCTTTGCCTTCTTCAGCGTGTTCCCGCTGCTCATGGTGATCTCGATCTCGCTGCGGCCGGGCAACTTCGCGACCGGCGAGCTCATCCCGCGCGAGATCACGCTGGACCACTGGAAGAGCGCGCTGGGGATGACCATCGTGGACGCCAACGGCAAGCTGGTGCCGCCGCCGTTTCCGGTGCTGACCTGGCTATGGAACTCGATCAAGGTCGCCTCCATCTCGGCGCTGTGCATCCTGTTGCTCTCGACCACCGCGGCCTACGCCTTCGCGCGCCTTCGCTTCCGACTCAAGGAGCAGGTGCTGAGCTCGCTTTTGCTCTTGCAGATGTTCCCGGCGGTCTTGACCTTGGTCGCCATCTACGCGGTGTTCGAGGTGCTGGGAACGTACGTGCCCTGGCTCGGGCTCGACACGCACGGCGCGGTGGTGCTGTCTTCGCTGGGCGGCATCTCGCTGCACATCTGGACCATCAAGGGCTACTACGAGACCATCCCGGCGGAGATCGAGGAGGCGGCCAAGGTCGACGGCGCCACGCCGTTCCAGGCGTTCTGGCGCGTGCTCTTGCCGATGGCCGTGCCCATCCTCGCCGTGGTGTTCGTCCTGGCCTTCATCGGCGCCATCATCGAGTACCCGGTGGCCGCGATCTTGCTCAACTCCGAGGACAAGTACACCCTGGCGGTGGGCTCCAAGCAGTACCTCTACCCGCAGAACTACCTGTGGGGCGACTTCGCCGCCGCCGCGCTGCTGAGCGGGCTGCCGATCACCGCGGTGTTTCTGGCCTCGCAGCGCTACCTGGTGGGCGGACTCACCGCCGGCGGCGTCAAGTCGTAGCCGCGCATCACGCGGTGGGCTACCGCGCCGGGCGGTCTGGGTCCTGCCGCGACCGCCGCACGAACACCACCGCGCCGAGCATCGCCGAGGCCGCGGCCAGCATGCCGATCCACAGCATCGAACCCGAGGCGCTGCCGCTGCCCTTGGCGGCCTGCAAGGTCGCCGGATCGGCGCCCCCTGCCGCGTCGCCGCCGCCTGGCACCTCGCCGGCCGGCGCGCCTAGCCCCAAAGCCACAAGCGGCGGCCGCTCACGCTCGCCCTGGGGCTCCGGCCCGTCCTTCCAGCTCGTGCTCTCGATGATCGAGCCGTCCACGCGCACCGCGCTGATGTTGATGACGCCGCCGTTCACCGCCACCCGCAGGTAGTGATACGCGCGCTCGAAGTGCGCGACGGCCGCCTTGTCCACCGCGCTGGCGCGCGGCGAGCGCGGGTAGAGCGGCGCGCCGGCGCCACCGGTCACGAAGTAGCGCACGCCGTTTCGCTCCGCCCGCTGGTAGTTGTGATCGTGACCGGAGAACACCGCGGCCACGCCGTAGCGCTCAAACAGCGGCGTCCAGCGCTCGCGGAGGTCGCGCTGCCCGCCGTGCAACGAGATCGAGTACGGAGGGTGGTGCATGACCACGAAGATGTGCCGCACGCGCGCGTCCTGCCGCGCCGCGGCGAGTTCTCGGTCGATCCAGGCGGTCTGTCCGGTGAGCGAGAAGCTGTGCGAGTTGGAGTCGAGCACTAGGACGCGCGCGTTGGCGTAGTCAAAGGAGTAGTAGCGCTCGCTGTCACCGCCGTTGTCCGGCACCGAGAAGTACGAGCGATAGGTGTCGGCGGAGCGGCCCCGCCCCTGCCGATCGTGGTTTCCGACCGAGGGGAAGTACACGTTGTCGACGAGCAGCTCGCGCTCGACATCGAAGAAGGTCTGCCACTGGTCCTGCCGCGCGCCGTCGTCGACCATGTCCCCGGTGCCGAGGATGAAGTCAGGCACCTCCTGGCTCACGCGCTCGATCACCCGGCGGTGAGCCTCGGCGTTGCTGCGGGAATCGCCTAGCACCATGAAGGCGAACGGCACGCGGGCGCCGACCTCGGGCGCGGTGGCGAACTCGCCGCGCCAGGTGTCGCCGCCGGCCTGCACCTCGTAGCGATAGCGGGTGGCTGGCGTCAGCCCCGTGAGATCGGCCTCCGCCACGCGCGCCGCGGGGATCTCGAAGTCGCGCTCCCCGGTAGGGCCCGCCAAGACCAACCGCGCCGGCTGCGGAGGCTCGAGCTGCCACATCACCGTCATGGAGGTGGGCGCCAGGTTCTGCAGGTACGGGCCCTTCTGCATGCGCGGCGGGCTGGCCTCCGCGGCGCGGAGCCACAGCCCCCCCACCGCTGCCCCCGGGAGATCCAGGAGGCTCAGCGCCGTGAGAAGGAGCCCACCCGCGAGACGCGACATTGCCTCCTACAATACGGACGGGGCGGGAAGTCCTGCAAGTTTGTCTCCGCAGCTCCCAGGCGATTCCCAGCGATTGTGGCGGATCCCGGCGCGACTACATCGTTTCCCTGGCGATTCTCCGGGCTTGCCGGGGGGCAAATCCCGGGCCTACATCGCTACTGGATCGTGCCCTTGGCCAGCTCGGCGGCGTAGGCGACCCCCAGCCGCGCGAACTTCAGGGCGTGGGTAGCGCTGTTGCCGCTGACCGAGATCCGATCATTGGAGGTGTGGATGTTGGGGTTGTACTGGCTCATCGCGGACTCAAACGGCATCGACGCCGCGTAGCCGCGGCTGTGCCACGAGGCGTGATCCGAGCAGCCGTAGCCGCAGCTATCGACGCCGTAGGTGGCGCCGACGTAGGTCGTGATGAGGTTCTGCAGGAACGTGTTCTGCGCCGCGTTGGTGTAGTCCTGCATGAGCCAGATGTCCTTGGTGGACCCCTTGTAGTTGGTCATGTCGAACTGCACCACGCCGACCACGTTGACGCCGCGGCTCTGGAAGTTGGACGCGATGGCCGCCGATCCGCGCAGCCCGACCTCCTCTGCCGCGTAGGCCATCAACTTGATCGTGCGCTGCGGCCGGTAGTTCTTGGCGATCATCGCGCGCAGGACCTCGGTCAAGGTGGCGATGCCAGAGGCGTCGTCATCGGCGCCCGGCGCGATGGCGGTGGCGCCGCCCGAGGCGATGGAGTCCTGGTGGCCGCCCATGATCACCACTTCGCTCGCGAGCGTCGAGCCGGGGATGGTCAAGATGATCGACTTCTGCGCCCAGGTGTGGGTGAAGCGCTCGACGATGATGTCGGTCCGGCCGGCCGCGATCGCCTTCCACTGGTTGAAGATGAAGTCCGAGGACTGGGTGCCGTACGTCGAGGTGTAGTACCGGTTCCGGTACGCCGAGAGATCGGTGATCATCTTGGCGATGCGCGTCACCTGCAAGGTCGCCAGCATGCCGTTGACCGCGGCGGCGTTGTTGAGGGTGTAGCTGACCGCGAGCGTGTCGACGGCGTCCCGCGCGGCGCGCAGCGAGAGCTGAGCGTCGGCCAGCGAGTCATGCACGATGAAGCCGCCGCAGCGGTTGTGGCGCACGTGCATGAGCTCGGAGAGCGCGGGCAGATCCGCGGCGTCATAGGCCAGGATCACGGCGTTCGCCGCGAGCTGCACCGGCGCCAGGACGCGACCGCCCTGCCGTTCATCCATCGCGAGCTGCGCGGTCTCCAGGGCGTCCGCGCCCAGGGTGATCCAGCGCAGCCCGGTCTCTTGCTCCCCCAGATCGGCCGAGAGATCAACCTCAGGCTCCGGCGCGTCGACCGAAGCACACCCAGCGATAGCTACTGCGAAAACCAGCTTGAGCGAACCTTGCATTTCTTTCTCTCCTGACTATGGCTTCGGCGCGGCGGCGGTGCGTGTTCAGGGCGAGCCACGCGCGAAGCGATCCACCTGACGTGGGCACGCTAGCACCGAGGACCTGGCGCCCTGCGACGATTCTCGAGTCGTCGCCAGCGATGGATGCACGCCTCGCCTCCTGCGTCCCCGGCGCCGCGATCGTCGACAACTCGCGGGCGCGCGGCGATCCACACCGGGCCGCGACGCGACGGCCATGTGAGCAGCTGTCAGCGTGGGCGAGATGTCGGCGATCGCCCACGTCGGTGCTGCGCCTGGTGGAGCCGCAAGTGAGCCTACAGATCCAGCGGCGCGAGCGCGCCGCGCAGGCCGAGAGCGCCGAGCGCGCACAAAGAAGAGGCCCGGCGCGCTTCTGGCGGCCGGGCCAAGTTCACTCAGATGAGGCGGCGCGACGGCGTCTGGTCACCCGCGCCTCTTCCATCCCGCGAGGTCACTGCAACGCAGCGACGGGCGGTTGGGTCGGGCAGTTGCCCGTGATGGTCAAGGACCAAGAGTTGAGCGCGCCGATGTCGGCGCTGGCCGCGTCGCGCGCCTTGAGCTGCCAGGTGCCGGCGGCGGTCTGGTTGTTGAACGTGGTGATGGCCGAGCTGGTCAAGACCAGGTTGTCGGCCGAGCCGCCCGCCCGGCTCGAGACCACGTACTGCGTGCCCGCAGGAGAGATCAGGGTGACCACCAGATCGCCGCGGTAGGTGTGGGTGATGTTCAGCGACAGCGCCAAGGTGGCGACCGTGCCGGCGCCGGTGACCGCCAGGTTGGAGGTGATGCCGGTGGTGTTGTTGTCGGGGATGTTCACCGGCAGGCCGGTGGCGTTGAACGTGCCGTTGATGCAGCTCCCGGTGGTGTTCTGCACGTTGACCGTCACCGTCGAGGCCGTGCTGGTGGCGCCGGCGTTGTCGGTGGCGATGGCGCGCAGGACCTGCGAGCCGTTGACCACCAGCGCGGTGTTGAACGAGGCCGAGTACGGCGCCGTGGTGTCGGTGACCACCGAGCCGTTGGGCAGCTCGAAGCGCACGCTGGCCACCGTGCCGTCCGCGTCAGCGGCGTTGGCGGTGACGGTGATGGTGCCGCTGACCGTCGCGCCCGCGGCCGGCGCCGTGATGGTGGCGGTGGGCGCCTGGTTGCCGGGCGTGCAGTTGCCGGTGATGGTCAAGGACCAGGAGTTGAGCGCGCCGACATCGCCGCCGGCCGCGTCCACGACCTTGAGCTGCCAGGTGCCCGCGGCGGTCTGGCCGTTGAACGTGGTGACGGGCGAGTTGGTCAAGATCAGGTTGTCGGCGCCCGCGCCGGCGCGGTTGGACACCAGGAACTGCGTGCCGGTGGGCGAGACCAGGGTGACGACCAGATCGCCACGGTAGGTGTGGGTCAGGTTCATCGACAGGGCCAGCGACGCCACGGTGCCAGCGCCGGTCACCGCCAGGTTAGAGGTGATGCCAGCGGCGATGTTGTCCGGGATGGACAGCGGCAGGCCTGTCGCGTTGAACGTGCCGTTGATGCACCCGGGGGCGCCGTTTTGCACGGTGACCGCGACCGAGGACTGCGAGCTGGCCGCGCCGGCGTTGTCGGTGGCGACCGCGCGCAGCGTGTACGACCCGTTGGTGACCAGCGCGGTGTCGAAGGTGGCCGAGTACGGTGCGGTGGTGTCAGTCACCACCGAGCCGTTGGGCATGGTGAAGGCGACGCTCGCGACCGTGCCGTCGGAGTCCGACGCGGAGGCCGACACGGTGATGACGCCGCTCACGGTGGCGCCCGCGGCCGGCGCCGTGATGCTGACGGTGGGGGGGTTGTTGCCCGGGGTGGTGCCCAGGGTGCCCTTGGCCAGCTCGGCCGCGTACGCCACGCCCAGGCGGGCGAACTTCATCGCGTGCGCGGCGTTGCCGCCGCTGACCGAGAGGCGGTCGTTGGAGGTGTGGATGTTGGGGTTGTACTGGCTCATCGCCGACTCGAACGGCATCGACGCCGCGTAGCCGCGGTTGTGCCACGAGGCGTGGTCCGAGCAGCCGTAGCCGCAGCTATCGACGCCGAAGGTCACGCCGGTGAGGTACGTGGTGATGAGGTTCTGCACGAACGTGTTCTGCGCCGCGTTGGTGTAGTCCTGCATGAGCCAGATGTCCTTGGTGGACCCCTTGTAGTTGGTCATGTCGAACTGCACCACGCCGACCACGTTGACGCCGCGCGTCTGGTAGTCAGCGGCGATGGCGGCGGAGCCGCGCAGGCCCACCTCCTCCGCTGCGTACGCCATCATCTTGATGGTGCGCAGGGGGCGGTAGTTCTTGGCGACCATGGCGCGCAGCACCTCGGACAGGGTGGCGATACCAGAGGCGTCGTCATCGGCGCCCGGCGCGATGCTGGTGGCGTTGCCCGAGGCGATCGAGTCCTGGTGACCGCCCATGATCACGACCTCGCTGGCCAGCGAAGAGCCGGGGATGGTCAGGATCACCGAGCTCTGTTGCCAGGTGTGGGTGAAGCGCTCGACGGTGATATCCGGGCGAGCCGCGGCGATCGAGGTCCACTGATTGAAGATGAAGTCCGACGACTGCACGCCGAACGACGAGGTGTAGTAGCGGTTCTGGTACGCCGACAGGTCCGTGATCATCTGGACGATGCGGGTCTCCTGCAGCTCCGGCAGCATGCCGTTGACCGTGGCCGCGTTGTCGAGCGTGTAGCTGACCGCCAGCGCGCCCACCGAGTCGGCCTCCTTGGTGCCGCGCAGCGCGAGCTGGGCGTCCTTGAGCGAGTCATGCACCATGAAGCCGCCGCAGCGGTTGTGGCGCACGTGCATGAGCTCCGACAGCGAGTGAAAGTCGGCGGCGTCGTACGACAAGATCGCGACGTCCGCGGCCATCTGCACCGGCGTGAGCACCCGTCCGGGGATGCGCTCGTCCAGCGCCATCTGCGCGGTCTCCAGCGCGTCGGCGCCGATGGTGATCCAGCGCATGCCCTCTTCGACCGGCTCGTCGCCCGGAGAAGCGGGGTCGGCGGCGGCACACCCGGCGAGGGTGAAGGCGAGAATTAGCTTGAGCGAACGTTGCATCGTGACTCTCCTGATGGTTGCTTCGCGCGCCTAGCGGTGCGTGCTCGTGTTCATGCCGCCGCGCGAAACGATCGACCTGACGAACGCACGCTATCACCGTCGATCCACGCAGTTTCGGGTGAGCTATCACCTACATGCGGTAGATGGATCGGCGCATCGGGGCGTGCAACCTGGCGGTCGCAATCGTCGACGACCCCGGCCATTTCCGTCGCCGCCACGCCCTCGCGGCTGAGGATCTCGAGGAGCGGCCGGTGATCGCGGTGTGATCAGGTGTCAGGTCGCGGACTGGCGTGGGCACTTTCATGCGCCGCGTCGACGGCTACTCGCGGTAGCGAAGACCCGCAAGCGCGCCCACCAAATCGCGGAGCGAGTCCTGACTGTAGCCATGGTGTTCGATCAACGTGGCGATCGCCTTGTGGGCCTGCTGCTGCGCCTCGGGGGACAGGCTCAGGCTCTCGCCAGCGAGCGCAACCATCAGATCTTTCACGCCTCTGGCGATCTCCTTCTTGTGGCGCGCAAAGGTAGCGTCGCGCAACTTACGAAGCAGATCGCTGAAGATCTCGCCCAGCACCGGCTTTTGGCCCTTGTGATCGATCGACCAGGCTCCGATCTTGGAGATCAGGCTGCCGCGAAACTCGTCCGGGCGGCCGGTGACCTCCAAGGTCTTCTCGACCTCCATCATCATCGCCACGTCTGGCTCGTCCATGCGCCCGGTGGCGGCGTTTCGCACCTTCTCCTTGCGGACCGTGTGCATCACGTGGGTGATGTAGCGCTCGAACACGCGCGCGTACTCGGACTCCTCGACGAGCCCGACCGCCATCCGCACCTCGTCGTCGATGCGGTCAAAGAGCCGCTGCCGCACCACCTCGATGAGCTTCTTGTGATCGAGATATCCGCCGGGCTGGGGATCCTGGCGCAAGAAGTCGTACAGCGCGGAGTGTCGGGTCAGCTCGGTGATCTCGTCCAGCACCACCAGCGGCGAGACGTAGCTCGTGCGGCCCCCAGCGGCGGCCAGCAGCACGGCCTGCATCTCCCGAGGCGACGCGCCCACCCGGCCTTCGTAGACCGGCAAGCCGTCGGACTCGTGCCAGAGATCCTTGACGTGCGCGAGCAGGAGCCGGGCCTTGTCCGGCGCCAGCTCAGCCGGCACCTGCCCCTCGCTGTAGAGCAAGGCCTTGTCGAGCGGCGTCAGCTTGGACAGCGCGTCGGCCAGCCCGCTTGGGTAGCGCTCCACCTGTGGCTTGCGCATGCGGGTCAGGACCGCCCACAGCGCGGCCACGTAGGCGGTGTGCGGCGCCACGTGGCGGGCGCCGGCGGCCTCGGTCAGGCGCGCCTGGTACAGGAGCTCCTCGTGGCGGACATCCAGGATGTACGGCACCCGGACCAGCTCGAAGCGGCCCTTGAAGCTCTGGAAGTCTGGCATCTCGCGAAACGCCGAGAGGTGGATGTCGTTGCAGCTCCCCACGAACACGAGGTCCAAGAAGAGCTGCGCGCTGGGCAAGGACAGCTCGCCGCGCTCGACGGTGGTGAGCAGGTACTTGTAGTGCTCGAGCGGCCGCTTGAGCAGGTCGTCGTACTCGATGAAGCCGCGGTTGGCGCCGACGATCTCGCCGCCGTACTCGAACAGCGCCACCGATTGCAGCGATGGCGGCAGCGCGGCCAGCGAGCGATCCGCGGTGACCTGCCGCTCGCTGGCGTCCACCGAGAGCTGCGGCTCCACCGTGACCCAGGCCGTGCGATAGCGCTGGGAGACATAGAACCGCTCGACCCGCACGTGGCGTAGGACCTTCTCGTAGTCGCCGTGGTAGCTCGCCAGCAGCGCGTCGTACACCGCGCGGTTCTTGGCCGACAGCGTGCCGTGCCGGATGTAGTCCGACAGCGGGTACGATGGCGGCAGGGGCAGCGTGGCAAGGAGCTGGCCTCGCTCCTCGAGGGGGATGAGGAGCAGCGGGTGGTCCCGCAGCTCGTCGCCCAGGCGCGCGTCGATGGCGTCATCGGGCAGGCCAGCGTACGACGCGCCCAGGTCGAAGGTGCCGGGCGCGCCGCCAAAGCCGATGCCGCCCTTGCCGGTCTTCTGCGACGGGAAGATCCAGGAGAAGCGAAACAGCGCGCCCTCGGGCAAGGTGGAGTAGTGCTCCGCGCCGCGGCCCAGGCAGCGGAGGAAGGTGGACTTGGCGGAGCCGTTGGGGCCGTGCAGCAGGATGACCTTGTTGGCGCGGCCCTCTCGCACCATGGCGCGCAGCGAGTCATAGACCTCGTTTTGCACCTGCTCCTGGCCAAAGAGCTGGTCTTCGCCGCCGGACCACGGGCAGTCAAAGAGGCCGAACCGGCGGATCTCGCCGTGCGGATACCGCACGAGCTGGGTGCCGTAGTGATCGAAGCAGTCTGCCAGATACTGCGCCGCGCTGCGGAGCTGGCGAGCTGGCTCGGTCATCACCAGCTCCAGGTACTCGGCGAACGACATCACGCGGCGCTGCCGGCCAAACTCCTGGCGAATGGATTGGCTTAGCTGGGCGAGGATCGTCTGGACCGGCGGCGCATCAGCCATGCCTAGAGCTTCCCTTGCATGGGGCCATCACGCCACCTCTGCGCCGAGGAAATCGCGTCAGCGCGGGACCCGGCGAGCGGCGGTGCAAGTCACGCAGGGAGCGGATGTGGGGTGGGCGGCGCGATCCACCCTCCCCCAAGCACGCGATCTGCGTCGTAGAACACGGCCGACTGCCCTGGCGCCGCCACCGTGGGCTCCGCCAGCGTCACCGCGGCGCCAGCTCCGGCTGGCAAGATCCGCACCTGCGCAGCGATCGGCGCCTGCCGGTGCCGGACCTGAACCAGCGCCGACAGCTCGGCGCCGGCCGCTGGGACCACGCCGCCGCCCGCCAGCCAGCGCAGCTCGCGCACCACGAACTCGTGTTGCTCGGCCATCGCCCTGGGCCCGACCTTCACCTCGTCGCGCTCCGGATCGATTGCCACGACGAAGAGCCGCTCCTTGGTCGTGAGGTTGCCAAGGCCGCGGTGCTGGCCCACCGTGAAGTGGTGGGCGCCTTCGTGCCGACCAACCAGGGCGCCGCTGCGCGCGTCGACGATGGCGCCGGGTCCAGGCACCGCACGTCGGCGGGCCAGCGCGCTGGCGGCGACGAAGCCGGCATAGTCGCCGTCTGGCACAAAGCAGATCTCTTGCGACTCCTCCTTGGCGGCGTTGGGCAGGCCGAGGCGAGCGGCGTGACCGCGGACCTCCTCCTTGGTCATCGCCCCCAGCGGGAATCGCACCGAGCCAAGCTCAGCCCCTGGCATGGAGAAGAGAAAGTACGACTGGTCCTTGCTGGCGTCCACGCCGCGCCACAGCGCGACCTCGCCGTCGGGGCCAGGCGCCAGGCGCGCGTAGTGGCCCGTGGCCAAGACCTCCGCCCCCACCGCGCGGGCGCGGGACAAGAGCGGCGTGAACTTGACGTGCTGGTTGCAGCGCACGCAGGGGTTTGGGGTCTCCCCGGCCAGGTATGCCGAGACGAAGTCCTCCACCACACGCTCGTGAAACTCGCTCTCGAGATCGATGACGTAGAACGGGATGCCCAGGTGCGAGCACACGGCGCGGGCGTCCTCGATATCGCGTGGGCCGCAGCACCGTCCGCCGGCGGACGCCGCGGTGCCGCCAGCGTCGTAGAGGCGCATGGTCATGCCCACCACTCGATGGCCGGCCTCCACCAGCAGGCCAGCGGCGGTGGCGCTATCGACGCCGCCGGACAAGGCGACCACGGTGAGGGCAGCAGGCGAAGGAGACGACACGGGCTGTAGCAATGCCGCAATCGCGGCCTGGACGCAACGGCGCAAGCCGCCCGGGCGCGGCCGGGCGCGCGGCGCGGGGGCCGCGGGGCGCGATCGGGGCGCAATCGGCGCCGACCGGGCCGGCGCGCCGTCCTCGCCGTCCGGGCCGGGAATCCCGCCAGCGGCCCGAACGTGGTAGCACTGCGAGAGCATGGACTCCGGCAAAGTCGAGGTCACCGCCTTTAGCCTGGATCCGCAGGGCGCCGGGGTCGGCGTCGTCGATGGCCGCGAGTATCACATCGCGGATCTGTTGCCCGGAGAGCGCGCGGTGGCCACCTTGGACCACCAAAGTCCGCATCGAGCCGTGGCCTGGGGCTCGGTCCTGCGGCGCGTGGGCCTGCCCTCGCCCCACCGCGTGACCCCGTCCTGCCCGGCCTTTGGCCGCTGCGGCGGCTGCACCTGGCAGCACCTGGACTACCCGGCGCAGCTCGACACCAAGCGCCTGCGCGTGCTCGACGCCTTCGCGGCGGCCGCGCAGGCAGCCCCGGCGGGCAGCGCCGCCGCGCAGCTCGCCAATATCGACCTCGCGCCGGTGGTGCCCTCGCCTAGGCGCTGGGGCTACCGCAACAAGGGCAAGTATGTCGCGGGGCTGCGCGACACCGCCAAGAGCGGCGGCGCGAGCCCTCGCTTCGTGCTGGGGGCGTATCAGCCGCGCAGCCACGTGGTGGTGGAGACCTTGGGCTGCCAGGTCGTGGAGCCCGTCATCGATGAGGTCGCGACGTGGGCCGCCGGCGCCGCGGGGGCCGCAGGCCTCGCGCCCTACGTGGAGCGCACCGGCGCGGGGCTCTTGCGCTACCTGGTGGTGCGCGCCAACCACGACGGCGACGTGCTGGTGGGCGCGGTGGTGCCGGCGCGCCAAGACGTGGCCAAGCTGGAGCCGCTGGCCTCGGCGCTGGCCCGCCACCCGGCGGTGCGCAGCGTGCTGGCGCTGGTCAACGCACGGCGCGACGGCTCGATCGCGCCGGCGGGCGCGCAGGTCGTGACCCTCAGCGGAGACGACAAGCTCGTCGAGCGAGTGGCCGGCCAGGAGGTCCGCGTGGGGGTCGGCGAGTTCTTGCAGGTCAACCGCGAGCAGGCCGAGGCCATGTACGCCGCGGTCGCCGAGCTGGCCGCGGCCAGGCCCGGCACCCGCGCGGTCGATCTCTACAGCGGCGTGGGCGGCATCGCGATGGCGCTCGCAGGAGCCGGCGCGCAGGTGGACGCGGTCGAGCTCAACGGCGAGGCCGCCGCGGCGCTCGCGGAGGTGTCGCGCGCCGCGGGCCTGCCGATCACGGTCCATCACGCCGACGCGCAAGAGCTGCGCCTGCCGGGGCACCACGCGGACGTGGTGGTGGTGAACCCACCGCGGCGCGGGCTCTCGCGCAGCGGCCAGCGAGCGGTGCTGGACCTGGCGCCGCGAAGACTCCTCTATGTGAGCTGCGGGCCAGAGACCCTGGCGCAGGACCTCTCGGCGCTGTGCCAGGGCGGGTATCGCGTGGACCGCGCCCTGCCCTTCGATCTGATGCCTGGCACCGGCCAGGTCGAGACCGTGGTCTCGCTCGAGCGCCAGTAGCGCGCGTCAGCGCCAGTAGCGCGGGCCTGCGCGAGTCAGCGCGCGTCAAAACTCCTGCCGTCGATCCTTTCTCCGCGGTGGCTCGTAGGACTTCTGCGGTGCGATGGACGCACCTGCTCTCCCACGGAGCCCCACGTGAGCAACCTTGACCAACACCTGTCCGCTTCGCAGAAGCTCGCTACCGATGATCTGGATTGGGACCTGGCCGCCAAGATCGGGCTGTCCCAGTCGGAGCGCTGCGCGCTCCGCTACTTCGCCGATGTGGAGGGCCAGACGGTTCACTACTTCCTGGAAGTCGCCAAGCTCGAAGCAGCGAGAGACCCGGAGCTGCTCACGTTCTTGACCCTGTGGAACTACGAGGAGTACTTCCACGGCCACGCGCTGTCCCGCTTGCTCGACGTCTGCGGCACACCGCAGACCGCGGCCTGCGAGCGCACAGGCCAGGTGCGCTCGCAAGCTCGGTTCAAGGCGACCATCGAAGACTGGGTCCAGCGCGGCATCGCGCGGCTCATGCCCCGCACCTTCGTGGCGCTGTGGATGACCTGGGGCGCGCTGCAGGAAGGGCTCACCACCCGGGGCTACGAAGAGCTGGCGCGCAACACCGCGAACCCGGTGCTCGCCGAGCTGTGCCAGCGCATCGCCAAGCAGGAGCGCCGCCACTTCGCGTACTACTATGGCCAGGCGAAGCTACGGCTCGCCGAGAGCCGCTTCACGCAGCGCGTGGTGCGCTACGTGGTGGAGCACTGCTTCTCGCTGGTGGGCTCCGGCGTCAAGACCGAGCTCGAGATGGCGACGCTCATCGGCCAGCTCTTCGCGGGGCCACGCCTGCTGGAGGTCACCGCCGGGCTCGACAAGCGCATCGGCGCGTTGCCTGGCATGGCCGGCACGGAGCTCGTGCAGCGATACGCGCGCGAGCAGACCCGGCTTCTGGCCGCGCCCGGCGAGCTCGCCCCAGAGCTCGCGCTCGGCTGACGCTTCCGCTAGCGCCGCGCGCGCGGCATCGGCAGCATCCAGTCGGCGATCGCGTCCGGCGAGAAGGCGCCCAGATCGCGCAGCGCGTCGCGGGCGGCCTCGACGCGGGCCAGGCCCAGCGGGCCAGACTGGAGCTGGGCGCGGCGCAGCCGGCACAGGTGGACCCAGCCCTCCATCGCCTGCTCGGCGAACATGCGCTCGGCCAGCTCCAGCTCGGCCGCCGAAGCGCCGTCGTGGCTGGCGTGCAGGACGCCGCGCAGCGCGTGCCCAGCGGCCACCGCCATCGGCGAGGTGTCCTTGATCAGGCGATCGCAGAAGCCGCGCGCGGCGCGCTCGTCGCGGTCGGGCCGCGCCAGCTCGGCGCGGGCGCGCAAGATGTCCAGCTCGGCGCGCAGCACCTCGACCTGGGTCGCGCCAGCGCGCGCCAGCACGGCCTTGGAGGAGTCGAGCAGGTTCGCCGCCGTGTCGGCGTGCCCTTGCTGCAGCTCCAGCGAACAGCGCGCGATCAGGTTGTGGACCTGCGCCAGCACGAAGGCGTCGCGCGGGGTGTCGGACTCGGCGACCTCGAGCTCTTCGCGCGCCTGGGCCGCCTTGTCCTGGAACACCAGCGCGTTGGCGATCCGCCCCGAGCGCAACCAGCCCATGGACGCCCGGTCGCCTCGGCCGCCAGCGTCGCGCACGAACAGCGTCTGCAGCCGCGCCATCTCGCGCCACTGCCCCAGATACAGGAGCGACGACAGGAGGTAGAGCTCGGCGATGTCGAGCTCCCAGCGGACGTCGTTGCCGTAGCTGCGCAGCGTGCCAATGCCCGCCTCCAGAAACATCCGCGCTTGCGACCAGCGCCCGGCGAGAAACGCCGCCACCCCAAGGCCACAGTCCGCGATGCCAAGGAGGTGCGGCTCGGCGATCGCCGTGGCCACTTGCTTTATCCGCTCGGCGAGCTGCTCCACCGCCGGCCAGGCGCGGGTGCCGGTGGTGGCCTGGTATCCCGCTTCCAAGATCAGCGCCAGGATCACGCGCACCGGCTCGCCAGCGGCGAGCGCGTGGCGCATCAACTCCTGCTGCACCGCCCGGCCAAGCGAGGGATCGGTGAAGGCCAGGCCGCTCGAGATCGAGTACAGGACGTCGATGCGGCGGAGATCGAGGACCGGGATCATGGAGGCGTCGCGCTGCACGAAGTCGAGCCGGCGCGCCTTGTTGCCACCGCCCCACTGCGGCAACAGCCGGCTGCGCTGCACGCGGGTGAGCGACATCTTGAGCCCGACTCCGGCCAGGACGGCCTCCGCCGCCGGCAGCGCCTCCACCAGGCGACCTCGGCGCAAGAGCTGCTCCACGCGCCGGCGCTCGAGATCGATGGACTGCTCGTCGAGCACGACGCGGGCAGCGCGGCCGTAGCCGTCGATGGCCTCGTCGAGCTGGCCGGCGTTCATGAGCGCGTGCGCGCGGCGCGCGACCAGATCTCGCAGCTCGAGTCCGGACCACTGCCCATACTCGATCGCCACCTGGTACATCTCGACCGCGCGCAAGAACGCCATGGCGGTCTCCGCGGCGACCGCGGCGGACACCGCGTGCTGCGCGGCCCGCGCTGGATGCCCCGCGGCGAGCCAGTGCTCCACCACCGCCTGCGAGTCCGCGGCCTCGTACGCCTCGTACGACAGCGCCAGCGCCTCGTGCCATCCGGCCTTGGCCACCGGCGACAGCGACAGCACGACGCTGGCGCGAACGTAGTCGTGGCTGGGCTCGAGCACGAGCTGACCATCCACCCGCCGCAAGCTGATCAGCCGCTCCGCGTACAGCTCGTTGGCCTCGTCGAGGCCGCCGAGCACCGCCGCCGCGTGGGTGGCGATCTCGATGCTGATCGGCCGCCCCGCCACCGACACCACGATGAGCAGCGCCTGCGCGTCTGCCGAGACCCGCGCCGCCCGCGCCGCCACCAGCGCCTCCACCGAGGAGGGGGCGCTGTCCGCCGAGCGCAGAAGCTCGGTGAGCAGGAGCGGGTTGCCGCCGGCCGCCGGCAGCAGGTTGTCGGCGAACCAATCATCGGGCGCCAGCTCGCGCACCAGCGCGCGCGACTCCTGCTCATCGAGCGGCAGGAGCGGCACGTCGCGCAGCTCGACGCCTGGGGCGGCGGCCCGACGGATCGCCGCGACGATGCCCAGGTAGTCCTCGGGGCGGTGACAGATGAGCAGCAAGATGCCGGGCTCGGGGCGCGACACCAGCTCGGAGATGAAGACGCTGCTGTCGCCGTCACCCCAGTGGACGTCATCGACGACGATGACCACCTGGCGGACGCGCGACAGCTTGGCCAGCATGTGGCGCAGCGCCGCGAAGCCGCGCGTGCGCAGCTCCTGCGGGTTGGCGGGCGTGCTGGCGCCGCTGACCTCGGCCAGCGGCGGCACCCGGCGCAGCACCGGGAACAGGCGGACCAGCGAGGGCGCGTCCACCGAGATGATGGCGGCGAGCTGCTCGGCGTCGATGGCCAAGAGCGCGTTGGTCAGCGCGTCCACCACGCCGTCGAGCATCTTGAACGGGACCGACTCGCGCTCGAAGCACCGCCCCGACAGGATGAAGGCGTCCTCGCCCAGATCCTTGACGAAGTGATCGATGAGCGTGCTCTTGCCGATGCCCGAGGGCCCGTGCAGGAACAGCGACACGCCGCGTCGCCGGCTGTCGCGGAACGCGCCGCGCAGCGCGTCGAGCTCACGCGCGCGACCGACGAAGGTCGCCCGCGAACGGTGGCGGCCGATCTCGCGCGTGGCGGCCGACGGCGCGGAGCCGAGCTGCGCCAGCAGGGCCAGGCCATCGGGGCGCAGCGCGGGCACCGGCTCGAGCAAGCTCTTGGCCATGAGTGCCAGATCCTGCGCCACGCCGGCCATCAGCGCCTCCGGCGGGGTCGGCCGCTCCGTCTGCTTGCGCCGCATCACCTGCTCGCTCGCGCCCTCGAAGGGCCGGCGGCCGGTCAGCGCCTCATACAACATGGCGCCCAGCGCGTACCAGTCGCTGGCGGTGTCGAGCGGCTGATCGGCCGCTTGCTCCGGCGACATGTACACGGGCGTCCCCACCGCGAGCCCGTCGTGGTTGTCCTCCGCCACGCCGGCGACCAGGCCGAAGTCGAGCAACACCACGCGGCCCTCTGGCGTGACCAGCACGTTCGACGGCTTGAGATCGCGATGCAGCTTGCCGACGCGATGCAGCGCGACCAGCGCGTCGATGAGCTGTGGCAGCGCCTTGCGCAGGCGGTCTTCATCGAGCGGGGCGGAGATGATGTCTTGCCGGGTGCGCGGCCCGTGCAGCGGCTCCTTCGACGGCCGGACCCAGTCGATGAAGGACACTCCCTCCACCATCTCCATCGCGAAGAACCACTCGTCCGAGCTCGCGTACAGCTCGTGCAGCGCGACCAGGTTGGGATGCACGATATCCGCGAGCGAGCGAAACTCTCGCTTGAACCGATACAGATCGCGGCCGACGGCATGACGCAGCACCTTGAGCGCCACCGTCCGGCGAAGCTGATGATCATAGGCACGATAGACGACGCCTGCCCCTCCCGCTCCGAGGGTGCCAGTCACCTCAAAGCGCCCGTCCCCGTACTTCGGGGCAGCTAGGCCTAACTCCATGTCGGGCGCGAGGGTACCAAAAGCCTACGCGGATTGCATAATTCGTAGCTCGAGTAACGTCTGCCGCACCGCGTGAGTGGGCGAGCTGACCATCCGACCTTCACCAGCCTACAGTTCATCCGGTACCACCTTCCTGGCCACTCTACAGCTCGTCGCCGGCAAACGCGATGACCTCTCGGATGTCTCCTGCCCCGGTGGCGAGCATCATCAAGCGGTCAAAGCCCAGGGCGACGCCGGCGCAGGGCGGCAGCCCCTCCTGCAACGCGGCCAGGAGGCGCGGATCCGGGCCAAAGGCCGCCTTGCCGCGAGCCGCGCGCTCCGCGACATCTCCGGCGAAGCGCTCGGCCTGAAGCGCCGCGTCGGTGAGCTCGCCAAAGGCGTTGGCCAGCTCGATCCCGCCCACGTACGCCTCGAAGCGCTCCACCACCGGCGCGCCGTCCTGCCGCTGCCTCGCCAGCGCCGCCAGCGGCAGCGGCCAATCGGTGACGAGGAGGGGGTGATCCAAGGCAGCCAGCGCCGGATCCACTCGCTCCACGAACGCGGTGTAGAAGATCTCGTCCCAGGCCAGGCGGCCCGCGGGCAGCGAGATCCCGGCGGCGCGGACGCGCTGGGCCAGCTCCTCGGCCGGCTCATCGCCCACCACCTCCAGCCCGGCGAAGCGGCGCATGACCTCCGCCACCGACAGGCGCGGCCAGGGCGGCGTCACGTCGAAGGTCCGCCCGCGCGCGCGCGCCACGGCCGCGCCGTGGACCGCCACGCACACCTGCGCCACCAGGAGCTCGACGTCCTCGGCGATGGCGTCGAGCCCCTGCCACCCGCGGTACCACTCCACCATGGTGAACTCGCGCTGGTGATGCGGGCCCAGCTCCTCGTTGCGAAAGCAGCGGCAGACCTGGAAGATGCGCTCGAAGCCAGCCGCCAGGAGGCGCTTCATCTGGAACTCCGGCGACGTGATGAGCCAGCCCCCGTCGGCGGGCACCGGGTCGAGCGCGACCTCGAGCCCCGGGGACCGCACCCAGCTTGGCGTCTCCACCTCGAGAAACGCCTGGCCCGCGAAGTAGTGGCGCAGCGCGGTCGCGGCCTGGGACCGCGCGGCCAGGTTGCGCAGCCGGGCGCGCGGCACCCGCGCCACCTCGTGGGATGGCGTCGGGTAGTCGCCGCCGGGAAACCGGCGGACGACCACCGCGTGGCCGTCCTCGCAGGCGACCAGGTCGCCGGGGCGCCACGACGGATCCGCGGGCACCGAGAGGTCGCGCTCCGCGCAGCGCACGAGCGCATGCCCGTGCGCGACGGACAGCACGCGGCCGCGCCAGGCCTGTGGCCCCTTCACGCCTGTCGGCGGATGGGGCATCGGCGCGCGTCGTTCGTTTCGAACGGTTCGTTCGCTGGGCGCGCCTGGCGCACGTCGTTCACTTGTTGACGCGCTCGACGTACTCGTGCGTGCGCGTGTCGATCTTGATGAGGTCGCCGATCCGGATGAACAGCGGGACCTGGATCTCGGCGCCAGTCTCCACCGTGGCCGGCTTGGTGACGTTGCCGCTGGTGTCGCCGCGCACGCCCGGCTCCGAGGCCGTGACCTCGAGGAGGACGAACGTCGGCAGGCTGATGTCCACCGGGCGCTCGTTGAAGAACAGCACCGCGCACGGCAGGTTGTCCTTCATGAGATCCCAGTTGTCACCGACCATGTCGCGGCGGATCGAGACCTGCTCGAACGTGCTCTCGTCCATGAAGACGAGATCGTCGGCCTCCTTGTAGAGGAACTGCATGTTCTTTTCCTCGACGTTGGCCGGCTCGAGCTTCTCACCGGAGCGGATGTTGCGCTCGACCACTGCGCCGGTTAGCAGGTTCTTGAACTTGGTGCGCGTGAACGCTGCGCCCTTGCCCGGCTTGACGAACTGGAACTCGATCACGGTGAACGGGTTGCCGTCCATCAAGACCTTGAGGCCCTTGCGGATATCCGACGTATCGTACATGGAAGGCACCTCTTACCCGACTGGGACCTTGGCTGTCAAACTCCGTTCGCGCCGGTGTCGCAGGCGTCGCGCCCTGCCGGGCCGGGGAGCACAGGGTCCTGGCGACTACCAGGTCCCGGTCGCAGCCGGCGCGCGCACCTCGTTGCCGTCAGCCAAGGACAGCAGCGCAGTCGCGGCGGGAGGCGCAAACGTGATACGAACGGAACCAATGGACGCCGCCGCTCATTACAAGGGCTTGGTGCGGCTCGGGCGCCAGGAGTTCCTGGCGGCTGCGGCCCCTGCCATGCTCTTGCGCCACGTGCTCCACGCCTGGCCGCCGCCCGTCCCGGTGCAGTCTCCCATCACGGAGATGCTGGCCGAAGACGTGGTCACCAACAAGGTGGAGATCACGCCTGTGCCGCGCAACGCAGAGGTCCAGGTCTATCCGCTCGCCAAGAAGCCGGGGGCTGCGTTCCCGGACATGATCACCATCGGCCGGACCACTAACAACGACGTGGTCTTGCCCAACCACTCGATCTCGCGCCTGCACCTGTACGTGTCGCAGCGGGACAACCAGTGGTGGGCCGCTGACAACGGCTCCAAGAACGGAAGCTGGCTTGGCGCCGAGCGCCTCTCGCCGCGCAAAGAGGTGAGGCTCTTCGCCGCCGCCACGCTGCGGCTCGGCGAGCTGCAGTTCTCTTTCCACCTGGCCAGCGAGGCGTACTACCTGCTCGGCGGCCAGTAGGAGCGCAGCCGAGGCGCGATCGCCCTTTCTCGCCAAGGCGAAATGAGCTAGCAGAGGGGGCGCCTACTCGCTCAAGGAGCCCGCTGCCATGACCTCTCTCCCCCAAGACCTCGCCCCCGCATGGGACGACCGCAGGCTGTGCCCGGACGGCGGCTGCGTCGGCGTCCTTGGCCTGGACGGGCGCTGTCCGCTGTGCGGACGGGTCGACGCCACGACCGCTCGGCCGATCTTGGCGGCTGCGGCGGCTTCGGCGCCGAGCCAAGCTGGCGCGGCGAGCTCCGGCGAGCGCGACGACTCGAGCGTCGGCGGCGACCTCGCCTCCGGCGCCGAGCCCAAGGCCAGCGAGGTCGCCAAGGCTGCCAAGGCCGCGGAGCTCGACGACGGCGGCGACCCCTGGCAGACCCGGCAGCTCTGCGACGACGGGAGCTGCATCGGCGTGGTCGTCGATGGTCGTTGCACCACCTGCGGCAAGACGCCGAGCTAGCGCGCGATGCACGTGGTCCTCGTGGGAGCCGGTGGCCTTGGCGGACCGCTGGCGCTGGCGCTGGCGGCGGCGGGCGCTGAGCTGACGATCTATGACGACGACGTGGTGGATGCCTCCAACTTGCATCGGCAGCTCCAGTTCACCCTGGACGACCTGGGCCAGCCCAAGGCAGAGGTGCTGGCGCAGGCGGTGCGGCGCCGCGGCGGCGCGGCCAAGGCCCGGCTGCAGCGCTGGACGGCGGAGCTCGCCCGGGGAGCAAGCGCGCCCAAAGGCGGCAACGTGGGCGGCGACGTGGACGGCGACGTCAGCGTCATCGTCGATGGAAGCGACGACCCGCTGACCAAGTTCGCCGTCGCCGACTGGGCCGCGCAGCGGCGGATCCCCTCGGTCGTCGCCGGGGCGCTGGGGCTTGGCGGCAACGTGTTCGTCAGCGCCCCGGGCGCCGCTTGCTTTCGCTGCCTGTTCGAGAACCCGCCCCAGGAAGCGGCGAGCTGCGCGCAAGCAGGGGTGCTCGGCCCGGTGGTGGCGGCGGTGGCGGCGGTGGCCGCCCGCGCGGCGCTTGGCCTGGCCGCGGGGGACTTCTCCGACGCGGGTTCTATCTGGGTGATCGACGCCTGGCAGGCACCGCGGCGAGTGCCGGTGCTGCCGCGGCCGGGCTGTCCGGGCTGCTCGGACTCGAGCACAAGGCCTTTGCAAACGCCGGCGGTGGTGGCATGAACGCACAGGTAGCCTCATGCCGACCCTGCTCATCCCACCGGTCTTGCGCCCCTTCACCAACGGCCTCGATCGCGTGGAGGTCGCGGCCACGACCGTGGACCAGGCGGTCGGCGCGCTCGAGGAGCGCTTCCCCGAGGCGGGGACCCGCCTGCGCCAGGCGGTGGCGCGCCGCTACGTGATCATGTCCATCGACGGACAGGACGTGCGCGACCACGGCGGCGGGCAGGCCGCGTTGAGCCCGACGCAAGAGCTTCATCTGCTGTGGGCCGTGGCCGGCGGCTAGACCCGACCATGGCTCCTCCGCTGCCGCCCCTCGATGACGCCCAGCTACGGCGCTACGCGCGTCAGATCTTGCTTCGCGAGATCGGCGGGCGCGGGCAACGAGCGCTCCTTGGCGCCACGGTCGAGCTGGACCTCGAACCCGATCGGGCCGCCGCGGTGGTCGCCGCGGCGTACCTGGCGGGCGCAGGCGTCGGCAGGCTGCTCCTTCGGGGAGGCCTTGCGCCGGTGACCCCGGCGGACACGGCGTTCTTGCTCGAGCCCCAGGACGTGGGCGCGCCCTTGGCCCTCGCGCTGGCGCGTCGCATCGGCGAGCGAACCCCGGACGTCAGGGTGGACGTGCGAGCGGACGTGCCGGAGGGCATGCCGGACGTGCCGGAGGGCATGCCGGAGACCATGCCGGAGGGCGTCCCCTCGCCCGCCGGCGTCGTGCGCCTCTCGCTCGATGAGCCGGTGCCGTGGCCACCGCTGGCCCTAGGGGCCCCGCTGGCCTCGGCCTCGGGAGCCTCGGAGGCCTTGGGCGCCGAGCCCGGCGCCGCGTGTCCCGAGCGCTGGGCCCGGGCGCTCTGGAGCGGAGGCCGCGCGGCGACCGCCGCCATCGCCGCGGTGCTGGCGGCGCAGCAGCGGCGGTCGCCATGACCGGCCACTGGCTGGGCGAGCCCGCGCAGTGGCCGCAGCACCTCTCCTTGGTGCTGCAGCACGCGCTGGATCACCTTCCTCGGGAGGCCTGCGGCTACGTGGTCGGCCCGTCGCTGCCGCCCTTGTTCGTGCCGCTGCGCAACAGCGCCGTTGCCCCGGAGCGCAGCTTCGCCGTGGCGGACGTGGTCGCGCTCCGCGAGCTGGACCGGCGCTGCGCCGCTGGCGAGCCGGTGGTGTTCTATCACTCGCATCCCCAGGGCGCGGCCAGCTTCTCGGACCAGGACCGAGCGCGCTGGACCACCGACCATGGGCCGACCTGGCGACTCGATCACCTCGTGATGGGCTGCACCGCGCGAGCAGTGACGGAGATGGCGCTCTTGCGCTGGGCTGCCGACCAGCGAGAGTACGTGGTACACGCGCGCCTCCCTTCCCTCCTCGCGTCGACGGGCCTCGCGCCCGGAGCCCACCTGTGAAGCTCGCGCTGGTGCTCGCCCGCGCCGCCGACCTGCCAGCGGCGTGTGCCTTGACGGAGGCTGCCCACCTCGCCGGCGACGAGGTGGCCTGGTTTGCCATGGACGACGCCGCCCCCGCGGTGGTCGCGCTGATCGCTGGCCCGCACCCGCCGTGGCTTGGCGACACCGACGTCACGCTGTGCGCCACCAGCCTGGATCGACGCCAGCTCGCCGGGCCCGCGGGCGCGCGCGTCGGCAGTCAAGACGATCACGCCGCCCTCCTGGCCTGGGCCGATCGCACCGTGGCGCTCACATGAAGCGCCGCGTCGCCGTCGTGATCCGCGCCGCTGACTCGGCGCGCGTCGAGGAGGCGATGCGCGCCGCGCTCGGCTTGACCTTGCGAGGCGCGACCGTGTCGGTGCAGGTCACGCCCGCGCAGCTCGCGACCCCCCTGGCCCTGCGCGCCGCGGCGGCGCTCGCCTCCTTTGGCCACCACGTGGGCCCCAGCGCCCCCTCGCTCTCGGACACCGAGGTCCTCGAGGTCTGGACCGACGTCGGCCCCGGCGTCACGGCCGAGGGCGCAGTCGATGGCGCGGCCGAGGGCGCAGTCGATGGCGCAGCCGAGGTCCGGCCCGAGCCTGAACCCGAACCCGACCCCGCGCGGCGGGTCCTCCATCTCCTGCGCCCCGCGGCGCCCCACCCCCGCCTTGGCCCAAGCGACTACCTCGTGCGCCTGGATGACACCGGCCCCGTCCTGGCGACGGGGCACGGCGCGCCATTTCCACCTGGCCCGCTGACCTGGCCGCAGCTCGTCACGCTGCTTGGCCTGGCCGATCTGGTGGTCACCTGGTAGCCGGCGCGCTATGTCTCCCGAGAGCCCCGAGAGCGCCGAGAGCGAAGCGATGCACGATCCCGAGCCAGTTGACATCGCCGCGCGCGCCTGGAGAGACGGGGATCCGTTGCTCGATCTGCGCGGCGAGGTCTGCCCGTTCACCTTCGTTCGCGCCAAGGTCCTGCTCGAAGAGCTCGAGCTTGGGGCCTGCCTGCGCCTGGTGGTGGACCATCCGCCGGCGGCGGCCAACGTGCCGCGCAGCCTGCGCGAGTGGGGCCAGCGCGTGCTGGATGTCCAGCCGGCGACCGCCGGAACCTGGCAGATCGACGTCCAGAAGCTCTGCGACTGACCCAGGCCCCGCCGCCAGGTCGCGAGCACGCGAGCACGCGAGCACGCGCTCGGCGACAACGCTTTGCCAGCGATCAGCGGTTTGCTAAGGTCGACCTTGCCCATGCCCGCCGCCAAGCTCGCCGCGCTCCGCGATCGCCTCTCGAGCCTGCCCTGCGTCGTGGTCGGGTTCTCCGGCGGCGTCGACTCCGCCTTCTTGCTCAAGGTGGCCGCTGACGTGCTGGGCGATCGCTGCCACGCCGTCACCGCGGTGTCCGCGACCATGGCGCGCTCCGAGGTGACCGACGCCACCGCGCTGGGCGCGGAGCTTGGCCTCGGCGACCGCCACCACCTCGTGGAATCGCACGAGCTCTTGCGCCCTGGCTTCGCCGACAACCCCACCCATCGCTGCGCGATGTGCAAGACCGAGCTGATGGAGGTCGCCGGCCCCATCGCCAGCCGGCTGGGCGCCGTGGTCGCCATCGGCACCAACGTCGACGACCTGGGCGACTTTCGCCCGGGCATCGCCGCCGCCAAGGACCACGGCGCGTGCATGCCCATGGTCGACGTCGGCTTGAGCAAGGCCGAGATCCGCGAGCTGTCGCGCCAGCTTGGCCTGCGCACCTGGGACAAGCCCCAGCTCGCCTGCCTGTCCTCGCGCTTCCCGTACGGCACGCGCATCACCCCCAAGCGCCTGCGCCAGGTCGACGAGATGGAGGACGGGCTCCGCGCGCTGGGCTTCCGCGAGCTGCGCGTGCGCTACCACGAGGACGGCGGCACCAGCGCGGCCGAAGCGGACCGCCCCGCCATCGGCCGCCTGGAGCTGTCTGTCGACGAGCTGCACAAGGCGGTGGCCCCGGAGACCCGCGCCGCCATCGTGGCGCTGGGCAAGCGGCTCGGCTTTGCCTATGTCTCCTTGGACCTGCAAGGCTTCCGCTCCGGCTCGCTCAACGAGCCGCTGATCGCGCTGCGGCGCCGGCCACCGGAGGTGCCGGCAGCGCCGACAGGCCAGGCAGCCCAGGCGCTCGCCGAGGGCCCCGCCTCGTCATGACGTGACGCGCGCGCAGCTCCTGCGGTTGGCGGTGTTGGCGGCGGCCCTCCTGGCCCTGGCGCCCCGCGCGGCCCTCGCGGAGACCGCGGCGGTGCCTCACGTGGCCAAGAAGGACCGAGAGCTGGCCGATAAGCGCGAGCGCGCCGCCAAGGGCCCCACCCCGCCGGTGACGCGCGTCGGGGCCAAGCCCGCGCCGCTCATCAACGTGCAGCATCGCTGGACTGGCGAGTGGCTCGCGGTGGCGGCCGCGGGCCCGCTGCCGTCCTCGTCGCTGCAGGTGAAGCTCCTGCGCGATCACTACACCAACCAGTCCACCGAAATGGCCAGCCGGCTCTTGCCCGCGATCATCGCGGCGGCCCGCCACTTCCGCGTCGCTCGCGTCGAGATCGTGTCCGCGTACCGCCACCCCAAGTACAACCTCATCTTGCGCAAGAAGGGGCACGAGGTCGCGCGCGACAGCGAGCACACCCACGGCAAGGCCGTCGACTTTCGCTTGCCGGGCATCACGACCGAGCGGCTGGCCAAGTGGGCGCTGGGCCGGCGCCTGGGTGGCGTGGGCACGTACCTGCGCAGCAACTTCGTCCACATCGACGTCGGCGCGGTCCGGCGCTGGGCCGGCGAGTAGCGCGAGGCGCCCGGGTGTCCCGGCGGCCCTGGCTTCCCAGCCAGGGCGCGGACCGAGGTATGCTCCGCGTCCATGTGGCTCTGGATCGGCCTTGGCGTCCTCGGTGTGCTCGGCGCGGTTGCCATCTATGATGTCACCCAGCGCCGTCACGCCATCCTGCGCAACTTCCCCATCATCGGCCACTTCCGGTACTGGTTCGAAGCGGTCGGCCCCGAGCTCCGACAGTACATCGTGACCTCCAACGACGAGGAGCGTCCGTTCTCCCGCGATCAGCGCCGGTGGATCTACTCGTCGTCCAAGAAGGAGAATAACTACTTCGGCTTTGGCACCGACAACGACCTGGAGCGCAGCCCCGGGCACATCATCCTGCGGCACTCCACGTTCCCGCTGCACCTGCCGCACGCTGGCGAGCCAGGATACCAGCCCGAGCACCCGGCGCCGTGCTACCGCGTCCTCGGGCAGTGGCGCGATCGCAAACACAAGCTGCGGCCGGGCTCCATCATCAACGTGTCGGCGATGAGCTACGGCTCGCTGTCAGGCTCCGCGGTGGAGGCGGTGAACCGCGGCGTGGCGCTGGCGGGCGCGCTGCAGAACACCGGCGAGGGCGGCATCTCCGACTACCACCGCAAGGGCGGCGAGATCATCTGGCAGATCGGCACCGGGTACTTTGGCTGCAGGGGCCAAGACGGCACGTTCTCGATGGAGCGGTTTCTCGAGAGCGTCGCCTCGGCCAAGGTGCGCGCCATCGAGATCAAGCTGTCGCAGGGCGCCAAGCCCGGCCTTGGTGGCGTGCTGCCCGCGGCCAAGGTCACCCCCGAGATCGCCCGGATCCGCGGCATCCCGGTGGGCAAGGACTGCATCAGCCCGGCGGCGCACAGCGCCTTCTCGGACGTCTCGAGCTTGCTCGACTTCATCGAGCGCCTGGCGCAGGAGAGCGGCCTGCCGGTGGGCATCAAGTCCGCCGTCGGCCACGTCCAGTTCTGGCGAGACCTGGCCGCGGAGGTGGAGCAAAGCGGGCGCGCGCCAGACTTCATCACCATCGACGGCGCCGAGGGCGGCACCGGCGCCGCGCCGCTGGCGTTCTCCGACCACGTCGCGTTGCCGTGGAAGATCGGCTTCCCGCAGGTGTACCGCGAGTTCGCCCAGCGCGACCTGCAGCACAAGATCGTGTTCATCGGCTCCGGCCGGCTGGGCTTCCCCGCCGAGGCGATGCTGGCGATGGCGATGGGCTGCGATCTCATCAACGTCGCGCGCGAGGCGATGATGGCGATCGGCTGCATCCAGGCGCAGCGCTGTCACACCGGACACTGCCCCACCGGCGTCGCCACCCAGAACAAGTGGCTGATGCGGGGCCTGGACCCGACCCTCAAGTCCGCCCGGCTGGCGAACTATCTGGTCTCCTTCCGCAAGGAGGTCCTCCAGCTCGCCCACGCCTGTGGCCATGAGCACCCGGCGCTGGTGCCGCTGTCCTCCATCGACATCCTGGGCGACGGCCTGTCCACCCGCTCGGCGGTGGAGGTACTGGGCTACCAGCCGCAGTGGGCGCTGCGGGCTCGCTGACCGGCGCAGTCTCGACGGCCCGCGCTCGCCCGCGACGACGCGACGATCGCCCGCGACGGCCCGCGACGGCCCGCGATCGCCTGGCGACCCCTGCTCAGTCGACCGACGGGGCCGCTGGCAGCGGCAGGAAGATGCGCTGCCGGTAGAAGCGCAGCTCGTCGATGGACTCCCGGACATCATCGAGCGCGCGATGAGTCTCCCGCTTGGGCGGCATGGCCGCGAGCACGCCCGGCGGGTACCAGCGCTTGGCCAGCTCCTTGATCGAGGACACGTCCACCATGCGGTAGTGCAGCCGGCGGTCGAGCTTGGGCATGTAGCGCCGGATGAAGCGGCGGTCCTGATGGATCGAGTTGCCGGCCAGGATCGGTCGGTCCTTGGCCGACACGTGCCCGTCCAAGAAGGCCACGACCGCGGCCTCCGCCTCCTCCTCGCTCACCGTGGAGGCGCGGACGCGGTCGGTCAGACCGGACTCGCCGTGGTGCTTCTTGTTCCAGTCGTCCATCGCGGCAAGTAGCTCATCTGCCTGGTGAATCACCAGCTCCGGCCCCACCGCCAGCTCCACCAGGTTGCCATCCGTGAGGATGGTCGCCACTTCAATCACTCGCTCGCGGTCAGGCTCGAGCCCGGTCATCTCCATGTCCATCCACACCAGGATGTCCGTCGATTGCGCCATAGCGCGTTACCGTACGACAAACTCGCCGCCCGCGTGCGGCAGCGTCTACGGTTTCTCGCGGTCCGCGCCGACCCGCGATACCATTTCGCGCAATGAAAGACACCCTGGTCATGATCATGGCGGGTGGGCGCGGCTCGCGGCTTGGGCCACTGACCATCCACCGCAGCAAGCCCTCGGTGCCGTTCGCCGGGCGCTATCGGATCATTGATTTCGTCCTCTCCAACTTCGTCAACTCCGGGTATCGGCGGCTGTATGTGCTCACACAGTACATGTCCTCGAGCCTCATCAAGCACCTCAACCGCAACTGGCGGCTCTCGGGCTTCGGCGAGTACATCGAGGTGGTGCCGGCGCAGATGCGCATGGGCGAGTTCTGGTACCGCGGCACCGCCGACGCCGTGTATCAGAACGTCAACCTGATCCGGGACTCGCGCGCGGCCCACGTCGCCGTGTTCGGCGGCGACCATGTCTACAAGTTCGCCATCGACCAGATGGACGTCTTTCATCGCAACCGCGACGCCGACCTCACGGTGGCCGCCCTGGCGGTGCCGCGCGAAGAGGCAAGCCAGTTCGGCTGCATCGCCATCGACGACCAAGGTCGCATCATCGACTTCGTGGAGAAGCCAGAGAACCCGCCGGCGATGCCTGGTCGACCGACCCACACGCTGGTGTCGATGGGCAACTACGTGTTCCGCCGCGACGTGCTCGAGCGCGTGCTGACCGAGGACGCCACCCTGCCCGGCTCGCGCCACGACTTTGGCCGGGACGTGATCCCACGCATGATCTCCACCGGCGCGCGCGTGTTCGCCTACGACTTCACCGAGAACCGCATCCCCGGGGATCCGGCCGGAACGGAGCCGTACTGGCGGGACGTGGGGACCATCGACAGCTACTTCATCTCCAACATGGAGGTCCGTGCGCGCGTGCCCCTGCTCGATCTGTACAACCGGCAGTGGCGCATCCGCGGCGCCGAGCGAGACTACCCGCCTGCCCGCTTCGTGCGCGCGGGTGAGGGACGGCCCACCGCGCACATCGAGGACAGCCTGGTGTGCGAGGGATCGATCGTCGCCTCGGCGCAGATCGCGCACGTCGTCCTTGGCTACGATTGCTTCGTCCACGCCGGCGCGCGGGTGAGCAGCTCGGTCATCCTCTCCGGCTGCGACATCGGCGCCAACGCGCGGCTCTCGCGCGTCGTGCTCGACAAGAACTGCAAGATCGAGCCGGGGTGCGTCATCGGCGAGAACCCGGACGAAGATCGCCTGCGGTTCCCGTTCGTCACCGAGTCCGGCATCGTGGTGGTGCCCAAGGGGACGCTGGTGCCAGCGCGCGGCCCGGTGGCGCTGGCCAACGACGTGGTGGAGCTGATGCACAACGAACCGGAGATGCAGCACCTGCTGCGCCCGGGCACCTTCTCCATCTCCAAGCGGCAGCGCCACAGCTACCAGTCTGCAGGGCCACGCTTCCAGCTCTTTGGCGACGACCACCACATCGACGACCACCCCAGGGACGAATAGCGCCGCGCGACGGACGTAGGCCGGCCGAATGCCGGACACCGCCGGACGCCGGACGTAGGCCGGCCGAATGCCGGACACCGCCGGACACCGCCGGACGCGGGCCAGACACACGCCAGACACACGGCAGACACACGCCAGACGCGGGCCGGACACCGGCCTCGACGTCAGGTCCGGAGCAGCGGACACGCCGTCCGCCCCACGGACAGCGGCCCGGACGGCTGGGTCCGGAGCGGCGGACACCGGGTCCGCGTGTCGGACCACAGGTCCGAGGTTCGGACGCGAGGGTCTGGAATGACCCTCCCAGCGGGCCCCCTACCTACATCGGAACCGCAAGCCCCCAGGACACACTTTCTGCCTGTCAACAAGTCCCCGCCAAAACCGCCCTTATTCACAGCTCCCCATCAGGGTAATCAATTGAATCCTAAGACCATGTGGGGCGCACACTGCATCCTGTGGATAACCTGTGAAAGCCGTGTGTCAGGCGCGCTGGTTCCCACCGGCGCCACCTCCGAACCTCGCGAGACTTGTCAAATTTCTGTACCGCTCATGGCGAACTGAACATGCGTTCCCGAGTCAGGAATCATCTCTTGGTCTGACCATTCGACGGAGGGGTTGCTGGTGCCAATCCAGGATCACCAGACGCTCTGCGTCATGGAGCCGCGGATCCACTGATAGGCGTCCTCGTTGCGCGCTTGGCCGTGCGGCACGGCGCGCAAGCAGCCAAGCGCAACCACCGCGACCGCTGCACCGCCGAGCACGACTCGCCAGCTCCCGAGCTGGGCGCGCAGCGCGAGCGCCACCGCGACCGCCACAGCGAGCACATAGGGCGCGAGGCTCCACGGCCCGCCGACCCCGAGCAGCGCGAGCGGGTTGGGCGCGGCGTGCCCGTCCGTCCACAGCCGCACCGTGATCTCGAAGAACGGGTTTGGGAAGCGCTCAGGGAAATGCGGAAACTGCGCGCACGACCCCGCGTACACCGCCACCCCCACGAGGCACGCCGCGGCCACCAGGATGGCGCCAAGCCAGTGGCGGCTCCATGCCTGCATCTCCACCGCCACCGGCGCGAGCAGCATCGGCAACATCACGGTCACGTAGCGCGGGCCTAGCTGCCACCCGCCTCGCCAGAAGGTGATCGACGACAAGAACAGGAGCAGGCCGATCGCGGTGGCCGCCATCATGGCGGCGTCGCCGCGATGACCGGCGCGCCACAGCCGCCGCAGCCCAGGCAGCGCCAGCGCCCAGTACGGCGCAAACACCAGGAGGCCGTTGTCCGCGGTCACCATGGAGCCCAGGAACGCGCGCCAGCGCAGCTCGGTGATGCCGAGAAATCCTTGGCGATGATAGATGGCGAAGGTCTCGGATGCGTCGTAGCCGGTTCGCCACGGGCTATCGAACGCGAGCTGGTGATAGCCGAGCAGCACGACCACCGGGAGGAGCGCGCCAGCGACCGCCGCCAGCGCCCACCGCCAGCGCTGGTCGCGGCGTTCATGTCGCCACAGCCGGACGCCCAGGAGCAGCGCCAGCGGCGGCAACGCGAAGGCCGCCTGGTAGTCGAGCAGCGGCGCGAAGCCCGCCGCCAGCCCCGCCGCCGCCATGCGCTTGACGCCGCCCTGGCCATCGAGCACCTGCTGCGCGCCGATCCACGCCAGCACGACCGCCACCGCGCTTGGCTGGTGCGAGATGAACAGCAGCGAGTACGGCATCGCCATCGAGCCCAGCGCGTACACGGTGAGCACCAGCCGCCGCGCGCTGTCACCGAGGCCGTAGCGCGCCAGATGGCCGTACAAGATCCACAAGAGCAGCAGGGTCGGCACGATCCCGGTCACCACCCTGCCAAGCCACACCGTGAGCCCGAGGCTTGGCTCGTGGCCAAGCAGCCACGAGGTCACCGCGTACGCCGGCGCGGTCAAGATCGATGATCCGGGCGCCTTGTTGGAGTACGAGCGGCCTCGCCACGGCGAGACATCTGCGGTCGCGCCCCAGCGCGCCACGCCGTCATCGATCGCCAGCGAGCCGTGATCGACCAGCGCCTTGACCAGGTAGGCGCGCGGCAGCTCGTTGGCGCTGTGGATCTTCGGGTAGTAGGGCACCACATAGAAGAACGCCAGCGCGATCGGGAGCAGCCACCAGCGCGCGCGCAGGCGCGCGGCGAAGCGCTGCGCGGCCGGCGGCGCCCCCGGTGGTGTTGACATCCCGGAAATGCTACCACCGCTCGGAGATGTTTTTTCCGCGCCAGCTTGCGCCTGTGCGGTGGAGCGCGCGGTGAGCGCTCCGCCGCCGGAGGGATCCGGCGAGCCCGACCCGGAGTCCTCGGGGCCGGCGTCGGAGGCAGCGTCGGCGTCAGCGCCAGCGGCGGGGGCAGCCTCCGAGGACGCGGCGTCGGGGCTGCGCGCCGCGCTCGCCGAGGATCTCGCGACCGCCGCGGTCGCGGCGACCTGGGCCGGCGCCGTGTTCGCTGTGGGGGAGACGAGCCTCACGGTGCTGCGCTACGCCGGCCCCATTGGCCTTGGCACCAAGCTGCGGCTCCTGGCGCTGGCGCTGAGCCTGAGCGCGCTGGTCTGCGGCGTCGTCGCGGTGGGCGTCTTGTGCGTGACCGCCGGGCCGCGCCTCGCGCGGGCGATCTTGCGGCGGCCCCACCTGGCGCCTAGCGCCCTCGCGGCCGCCGGTCGCCCCGCGCAGGTGCGGCCGCTGGTGGCGGTGACGTGGAGCTGGGCGCTGGCGGCCACCGCGTTCTTGGTGCTCACGCAGCACGCCGCCCTCCTGCTGGCGCTGCAGGTGCGCGAGCGGCAGCTCCTGGCCACCGCCATCGCCGTCGCTGCGCTGGTGGTCGGCGCGCTGGCGCTGGGCCTTGGCCGCCTGCTCGGGCCGCCGCTTGGGCGCGCCGCCCACGCCCTGGGGCCAAGGCTCGGCGCCGCCAATCCGCTGGGACGCTGGCGGGCCGCGGCGATCGCCGCGCTGGCGCTGACCGCCACTGGCCTCGCCATCGCGTGGCCCCGGTCGCCGCAGCTCCGCGCGGTGTTCGTGGTGCCCTGGTGGATGGCGCTCGCGCTCATCGCGCTGGGCTGCGGCTTTGGCCTGGCGCATCGCGCGCAGGGCCGGCGCTGGCTGCGGCCGCGCGGCGCGCTGGTGCTGGCGCTGGCCATGACGACCTTGTTTCTGGTCACCGTGCTGTGGTGGGGCGGCGAGGTTCGCACCAAGTACGTCGCGGTCACCGCGTCGCCGGCCTTCAACCGGCTGATCGCGCTGGTCCGCGTGATGACGGATCTCGATCGCGACGGCTATGGCTCGCTCCTGGGTGAGAACGACTGCGCGCCGCTCGATCCCGCGGTGCGCCCGTTCGCCGTCGACGTGCCGGACAACGGCCGGGACGAGAACTGCGACGGCCATGACTTCTCCATGCGCGACGTGCCCGCGGCCACCGGCCCGCGCCCCGGCGTTCCTCCAGCGTTTCAGAGGCCCTGGAACATCCTGCTGCTGACCATCGACACCGTGCGCTACGACCGGACCTCCTTTGGCGGCTACCGCGATGGTCCGCGGCGACGCGACACCACGCCGCGGCTCGCCGAGCTGGTGAACAAGTCCGTGTCGTTCTCCCACGCCATGGCGCCGTCGGCTGGCACCATGGCCTCGATCCCGGCCCTCATGACCTCCAAGTTCTTTCACTCCGGCATCGCGTTGCAGGAGGACGTCGCGCCGCGCAGCCCGCCGCGGGTGGCGCCCGAGAACCTGCTCTTGCCGGAGGTCATGAAGCAAGGCGGCTATCGCACCGGCGTCATCGCCTCGCACGACTACTGGAACGACTGGGGCCTCGACCAGGGCGTCGACGACTACGACAACACCATCGGCGCCAAGCCCAACCCGTTTCTCATCGCCGCCGATAAGGTGACCGACCGCGCGCTGGCCTGGATCTCTCGCCAGGGCGAGGCGCGCTGGTTTCTGTGGGCTCACTATATCGACCCGCACGGCCGCTACGTGGCGCATCCCTCGGTGGTGAACTGGGGCGGCAGCGAGCCCGACCTCTACGACGCCGAGCTGCGCTGGACCGATCAAGAAGTCGGCCGCCTGCTCGACGAGCTGGGGCGGCTGCCCGGCGGCGACCGCACGATCGTGGTGGTGACCTCCGACCATGGGGACAGCATGGGGGAGCACAACATCCCGCTTGGCACGCATGGCTCCGCGCTGTACCGCGAGATGCTGCACGTGCCGCTCATCGTCTACGTCCCGGATCTCCCGGCCAAGCAGGTCGGCGGCGCGGTGTCGGTGCTGGACATCTTCCCCACACTGGTCGAGCTGCTGGCGCTCGACGTGGGCGGGGCCCGCTTCGAAGGCGAGAGCCTGGTGCCGCAGATCTTCTACGGCAACGCCAACCACGACCGCATCGTGTTCGCCGAGACCAACGCCGGGACGCCGCAGCGCGCGGCCATCTCCAGCCGCCACAAGCTCATCTACTACTTGAAGAACAACTTATATGAGTTCTTCGATCTGACCGCCGATCCGTTCGAGCTGCGGAACCTGGCCGCTGGCGCGCCACCGCAGATGGCGCGGTACAAGGATGCGCTGGAGGCCTGGCTCGAGCGCGTGATGTATGCGCGCGACCCTCGCTTCAACCAGGCCGTCAGCAAGCTGCGTGACCTGCTGCCGAGCGCGCCGCCGACCCCGCAGCTCCCGGCCGCGCTGCCGTTTGACCACGGCCACCTGATCGCTGGGG
>JADJJK010000003.1 GCA_016706545.1 Myxococcales bacterium | reverse complement strand
GCCAGGTCCTTACCATGACCTGGCGCCCACGAAGATCGGAGCGCAAGAGGCCCGAGCAGCGCGCGATCCTGCGCGCGATGGCGGCAGGAGATCCATGCAAGGGGTCCATCCCCGAGAAGAGAGGTGCCAACCTTTCACGATTGGTTCAATGGGAGATTCTGGCGAGAGTGGGTGGTGGGGCGGCGCAACAAGCCCACCGAGGTCAAGAGCAAGAAGATCATCTACGAGTGCCACCTCAAGGGCGCATTTGGAGACCTTCGGCTCGACGAGATCGGTGCGGGGGAAGTAGCGGCGTTCCGCGCATCCCTGGTGGAGAAGCAGCTCAGCGAGAAGCGCATCAACAACATCCTGGCGGTGCTGTCCAAGCCGATGCGGTACGCGGTGGACTGCGAGGTGATCGCCAAGGCACCCAAGGTCGGGCTCTACAAAGTGGAACGTCCGGAGATCGACCCGTGGGACTTCGAACAGTACGCGCGGCTCCTAGCCGCGGCGAGGGCCGAGGGACCTGACTGGTATGCGGCGGCCTGCCTTGCCGGTGAGGCGGGGCTACGCAGCGGCGAGGTCAAGGCGCTGCGCTGGCGCGAAGACGTGGACCTGGTTGCCAGGACCATCACCGTCAACCAGCAGACGTGCTACGGCGAGACGACCACGCCCAAGGGCCGCACGCGGCGCACCATCCCGATGACCTCGACGCTGGAGCACGCGCTGCGGCGCCTGGAGGTGGTCCGCGAAGGCTACGTGGTGCGCAATCTCGACGGCAGCGCCAAGACGGACGGCCAGTCCAACGCGGTGATCCTGCGAATCTGCCGGCGGGCGGCGCTGCCAGAGAAGCGCTGGCACACGCTGCGACACACGTTTGGGACCCACGCGGCGCTCTTTGGGGTGAACCCCTGGCGCCTGCAGTCCTGGATGGGGCACAAGCGGATCGACGAGACGATGATCTACGTCCACGTGGCGGAGCATCATCGGCGAGAGATCCCGAAGGCCATCGCGGCGCTCGCTGCGAGTGAGCAGGACCCCGACCGCCGCATCGTCAGGATGCGCTGGGCGCCGATGGCCAGGTGCAGCCGCCTTGCGGCGGCCTCGTCTATCGTCTCTGTCGGGTGGAGATAAGGGGGATCGAACCCCTGACCTCGTGAATGCCATTCACGCGCTCTCCCAGCTGAGCTATATCCCCGTCGAGGGCACCGGTTCTACCTACTGAGGCCGGGCGTGTCAAGCCCGGTGGCGCAACACGAAACAGTAGGTGGTGGGGTTGGGGCAACTGGCCGAAGTTCGGGCGAGTTCTGGGCGCGTTCGGGGCGAGTTTTGGGTGGAAGATGGCGGCCTGGGTCGCCGGTTCGGCGCGGAAAGTGTGCCAAAGCGAGGGCCGCCGCCAGGTCCGACCACGGAATGTGCGTCGGCGCGCGCGCGTCGCGCCGGCTTCGCTCCCGCGATCACCCCCGCACGACTCCAAGGCCTCCACTCCACGGCCGGGGATGCGCGGGCCGGGGCGCATGGCCGGGTCAGAGCTGCAGGGCGACGGCGCGCTGGCGCAGGTCGCGGTAGCGGGACATGAGCTGCTCTCGAGACTTGAGCTCGTCGCCAAAGAACAGGCCGTGCTCCTCCTGCAAGAGCGAGAAGTGCTCGCGGATCAGGGACAGCACGCGGTCGGCGCGGGCCAGGGTGCGAGGGGTGCAGGTCTTGCCATGCACGTCATCCAGCAGATCGAGGACGTGAGAGCGAAAGGACTCGACGAGGTACAGGCGCTGCAAGGACTCGGGGCTGCGCAGGGCGTGGCGCCAGCGCGCGTTGATGGCGGCCTGCCAGGTCAAGACCTCTGGTGCCGCGGCGCGGGCGGTGAGCTCGGCGTGCTTGGCCTCGTAGTGCGCGAGCGCGTGCTCCTTCTCGAGGCGGTACAGCGCCAGGAGCGCGGGCTCCTCCAGGCGGGAAGGGTTGTGCAGCAGGTGGTCGAAGAAGGCACGGGTCTCGAAGCGCTCGATGCCAAAGAACAGCGGCGTGGCGAGGCCGTTGTTGTTGAAGTGGCGGAGCGGATCAAAGCGATACATGTACCCGAAGTCAAACAGCGTGATGCGCTGGCCATCCTCCACGATGTTGCGGTGGCAAAGATCCCACTCGAAGAAGCCAGCGAGCTCGAGCGCAACAATGACGGAGAAGACCTGCTCGAAGATCGCAGCATCAAAGCGCTGCAAGGCGTGGCCCTCGATCCACGGCGAGAGGATGACGCCATCTAGCCAGGACGCATACAAGGTCGGCACGACGTGGGCGCGAAGCGGCGCCAAGAAGTCTGCAGACGGCGCAGACGGCGCAGACGGCGCAGACGGCGCAGACGGCGCAGACGACGCGGCCGCGGCAGCAGCCGGCGCCGCAGCAGCAGCCGGCGCCGCAGCAGCAGCCGGCGCCGCGGCAGCAGCCGGCGCAGCAGCAGCCGCCGCCGCCGCAGCGCTCTGCAGCAGCGCGGCGAGCTCGCAGCGGCGCTGGATCTCGTTGAGAAACGAGGTCTGGCCGTCGACGTTCTGCACCAGGCTCTGGGCGCGCTTGCGCTTGAGGGTGAAGTCGCGGCCACCGACGCGAAGGCGAAACACGTGCGCGGTGAGGCCGGTGTCAAACGTCTGCACGACGTGCGGGCTTGCAGGCGTGATGGCGAGCAGCTCGGGCAAGGGCAGCGGCAAGCTCGAGGGATCCCCCAGCACCAGCGGCTGGCCGCTGGCCACGAACGCGAGCTGCGCGGCCTGACGATCTAGCTCCAGGGTCATGACGGATCCACGCTACGCCGCGGAGCCTGCGCTGGGCACACCGGACCAGAGCACTCGCGACCTCGGCGAGGCCCAGGCTCAGATGGGATCACGGCGAGGCACATCGTCTGGATGCATGTAGTCCTCGAGGTCGTCATCAAAGCTGATGCCGCCACGGCCGCTGCCGAACGGCGAGCGCTCGGTGACCGCGGTCAGGGCGTCCCGCGCACGGTCGCGCCCTGGCGGCTCCTCGCTGCCGGAGGGCTCCTCGTCGGGGATCGTGCGCAGCTCGGCCAGGGGCATGAGCGAGGGCGACATCTGGCGCGCGACGGCGCCCCGCGCGGATGCCCCTGCTGTCGCGTCGGCGTTCGCGTCGACCGTCGCCTGGGCCTTCGCGTCGACCGTCGCCTGGGCCTTCGCGTCGGCGTTCGCGTCGGTCTTCTCCTCCGGTCGTGCTCGAGGCCCTGCGGCGCTGGCGCGCGGCGGCGCGGAGATCGGGCGCAGGCGCTCGGTGGTGGCCTGCTCCGATGCTCCAGGCTCATCGTCGTCGTCGTCATCGTCGTCGACGTGGCTCGCCTTCGCGCGCGCCACCGCGACATCAGCGGCGGGGCGCCACACGCGCTGCGGTGCTCGCGCGCTCGGCGGTCGCCAGGTGGCCGAGGACACGGTGCCATCTTGAGCCGGTGCCGCCGTCGGTGCGTCGTCGTCGGGGTCGAGGAAGTCGTCTGGCGGCCGGGTGGCGCGCATGCGCTGCGTCACCGCTTGCCTGCGATCTCGGTCGCCGCCCGCCTGGATGTGATGGCCAAGCGAGTCGCCTGCGTCGTCGTCGTCGGCCCCTCCGCGCTGGGTGGCCTGCGGCGGCTTCGGGGTCAGCCGCTCGGTCCACTGCGCGCGCTGCGCGTGGCGGCGCGGCTCCAGCGCGTCACGGGCCGGGGCCGCAGGATCGAACCGCTGCAGCGGCAATGGGACCGTCTTGCGACGCGGGGTCCCGACGAACGTATCCTCGTCATCGCGGAAGCGCGGCCCGCCGCGCGCGCCGTCGTCCTCGTCGTCGCGCTCGTCGTCGGGCTCGGCCTCCTCCTCGTCCTCCGCCTCCTCGACATAGGCCGCCGCTGCCCCATGGGGAGAGCCGCTGCGCCGCAGCTCGCGCGCAGGCGCAGCGCCGGCGTCCAGGCGCTCAAGCCGAGCCACCACGTCGCGGATCTCGGGGAGCTCGTCGAGATCGATCTCGCCGTCCCGGACCAGCGCCAGCACGATCTCGCCAAGCTCGGCCAGCGCCGAGGAGCGGCGGCGGTCTGCCGCCACATCACCGAGCGCCTCGTCGAGCCGGGCGCGACCACTGCGCGCGCCGCGCTCCAGCGCATCTCGCACCACGCCTGCCTGCACCAGGGTGGAGCGCAAGAGGCCGGTGAGCGTGCCACCGAGATCCGACGCGCCACGCCCGCGCTTTCCAGAGGATCTAGCCATGAGCGCAGTATGGCTTCAGCTCCGGCCTTTCGCTAGCCCATCTCCGGGGCTGTGCGCGACCAAGGAGCAACCAGCAGGTCATTCGCAAGACGCTCTGAAACGACCGTACCTCATGTCACGTTCCCTGGCAGGGCTGCAGGCGTCAGCCGAATCCGCGCCGAATCCGCGCCGAATCCGCGCCGAATCCGCGCCGAGTCTGCGCCGAGTCCGCGCCGAGTCTGCGCCAGATCCTGCACACGTCGGCCGATTTGTTCACGGTCACACCGCGAAAAATGCCGTCCCGCTGCTTTCACCGCCCTGCCCGCGCCGGAGTTGATCTAGGGTCCCAGGCAGTGCGCGCGATCCTGGTCCTCCTGGCGCTTGGCGCTGGCGCCGTCTGCGCCGGGTGCGCCGCTTGCGCCTCCGTGGAAGTACCGGTGGCGGTGCCGCCGGTGAGCAAGGGTACGGTGCGCATTCGGTCGTTCACCGAGCCCTCGGCGGCGCGCGCGGTGCGCGCGGTGGGGCCGTTCGTGTTCGTGGTCAACACCGACGGGATCGAGCGCTGGGACCGCGACGGCAACATGCTCGAGCTGTCGGCCACGCACGGCCTGCCATCCAGTGAGATCCTCAGGATCGCCTCTGACTCCGAGCGCGAGGTGCTGTGGATCCTCACGCCGGGCGCGCTGGGCCGCTACCACACGGACACCGAGGTCTACGATGAGCTCCCGGCGCCGCCGGGCGACCTCGCGCCCAAGCTGCAGGAGCTGCGCGCGACCGATCGCATCGCGCTGGCGCCGGCCGCGGACGGCGGGGTCTGGCTGGGCACGCCGGCGGGGCTGTTTCTGGCCAGCGACGACGGCTACACGGAGATCCTGCCAGACCCCGTCGCGGCGCTGGCGGTGAGCAGCGCCGGCCTGGTGATCGCCACGGACAGCGGGCTCAAGCTGCGCGCCGCCAGCGGCGAGGTGACCCCGCTCCGCGGCGACCAGGGCTGCGCGGTGACGCAGGTGAGCCTCCTTCTGGCCGCTCCTCGGCTAGGCGGCGACCTGGTGGTTGGCCGCGACGCACAAGGCGGCTCGCGGCTGGCCATCGGCGGCGGCGAGGTCTGGCACTGCTTCCGCGTGTTGCCAGGCGTGGACTTCGACACCGCCGCGCTCGACGACGACGGGGTCTTGCTGATGGGGGGCGGCCTGCTCTACCGGCTGGCCCTGCGAGATCATCAGGAGGTGCGGCCGCTGGCGCGCGACGGCGCGCGGCTATCCGCGATGAGCGGCGGCGGGCCAGATCTGTCCCTGGCGGCGACCCAGCTCGCGCTGCCGCCCGGCGCGATCAGCCTGGAGGTCTCCGGGGATCACGTCCTGGTGGGCACGCGAGAGACCGGCGTGGCGCGGTTCGGCAGCGGCGAGCTGCGACCGGGGAGCTGGCTGCGGCGGGGCCGGATGTTCGTGGACGCCTCCACGTTGACGGTGGCGTGCGCGGCGCCGGACAACTGCTGGATCGCCACGGGCTCGCGCTCGGCCTGGCACTGGACCGGTGACCGCTTCACGCCAGGCGGCCCGGATGAGGTCGTGCTCGCGGTGGTGCGCGACCGCGCGGGCTTCATCCTGGCGTTGCACCGAGAGACGCGGGAGGCGCAGATCCGGCTCTCGCGCGTGGACTCCGCCGGGCAGTGGGCGCCCATCCCCAAGGTGCTAATAACCACGCCAGGCAAAGATCCGGAAGTGAGCTTCGCTCGCTACTCCTCGTCCGGCGCGCTGTGGGTGGGCCTGCGCTACCGCGAGGGCGCCGAGCTGCGCGCCTTCGGCGTGGCCATCATCGACGTGCCAAGCGGCCGGGTGCAGCTCCACCACACGCGCACGGACGCGGAGCTCGAAGAAGAGGCCCGCTCGCTGCGCCCTGGGCGGCGCGCCCCGCGCGAAAGGGACCCGCGCCAGGTGGCCGCGAAGATGATGCCCATCCCGCGCGGCGTGGTGGACGGCGAGATCCGCGGCGACGCGGCGTGGTTCGCCACCAGCGAGGGCGTGGCGCGGCTGGCGGCTGGTGAGGTCAAGCTGTGGGACGAAAACAACGGGCTCCGCTCCGAGCTGACGCGCGCGGTCGCGGTGACCCGCGGCAACACGGTGTACGTGGCCACGCGCGCGGGCGTGGGGCGCTTCGACGGCGCGCGCTGGCTGTTTCCGCCGCAGCTCGGCTTCGAGGTCAACGACCTGGCGGTGACCAACGGCGGCCAGCTCTGGATGGCGACCTCGCGCGGCATCGCCGCGTACGACGGCAGCAAGGTGCGCCGCGTGGATCTGCGACGCGGCCTGGTCGAGAACCAGATCCTCGACATCGCGGTGGATCGCTATGACCGGATCTGGGGACGTGGCCCTGGCTCGCTCACGCTGATCTCGCCCACCACGCCGTGAGCAAGCCCGGCGCAAGCGCTCGCTAGCGCCTGCGGTAGCGGACCATGGTGTGGCTGCGCCGATCCCAGAAGGTGCGGCGCTTGGCCCGCCTGATCGAGGCGAAGTACAGGTGAGCGCACAGAAACCCGTACGCGGCGATCGCGCCCACGTTGGAGATCGTGCTCATCCGCGGGACGCCCAGCATGGACAGCCCCCATAGCGCGATGGCGACGAGCGGCAGCCCGAGCTGCCAGAGCCCGCGGGCCGCTGCCTGACGCAGCGCGGGCCGCTGCCCGTCCTTCATGTTCACCACCTCCAGCTCGAACACCGCGTGCCCCAGCGAGCGACCAAGCCACGACAGGAGCAGCACGCGCACCAGGCCAAAGATCAGCGTGAACGAGACCACGCCGTCGAGATCGCTCGAGATCCAGGACACGGCGATCAGCGCCGGGACGCACACGAGCAGGTCGACCACCGCGGCGGTGATGCGCACGGTGGCGCCGGCAGGCGGGCTGTGCAGCGAGGACAAGAGCTCCAGATCTCGGATGAGCTCGTCATAGCTGGCGTGACGGTCCGCCGGGTGCTTGGCCATCATGCGCTCGCACAGGCCCTGCACCGAGGCCAGGTCTCGCGCCGACAGATCGTGACGCACCAGCGCTGGACGGGCTGCGCTCGAGTGCTGATGCAGCAGCTCCGCCGCGTTGTCCCCGGCGAACGGCGGCTTGCCCGCCACCAGGTGAAAGAGCGTGGCGCCGAGCGCGTAGATGTCGGCGCGCAGATCGATGGGCTCGCCGCGCGCCTGCTCTGGCGCCATGTAGAGCGGCGTGCCGGCCAGCGAGGTCTGCTCGATGGAGCCCGCCCCGTCTTCGCCGTGCTCCGGGCTGCCGGCCACCAGACCAAAGTCCATGACCTTGACCTCGCCGTGCTGATCGATCATCAGGTTCGAGGGCTTGACGTCCCGGTGGGTGAAGCCGCAGCGGTTGGCTTCGCGCAGCCCGAGCGCGGCCTTGCGCACCAGCTCCAGCGCCAGCTCTGGCGCGACCGCGCCCTGCGCGATGCGCTCGGCGAAGGTCGCCCCGGTGACCAGCTCCATGGCGAAGAACAAGAGGCCTTCGGACTCGCCGATGTAATAGATGTGGCAGACGTTGGCGTGCTGGATGCGCGCCTGCGCCCGCGCCTCGCGGATCAGGCGATCGCGCCGCTGCGGCGTGGAGGTGCCGTGCGCCAGCACCTTGAGCGCGACCGGCCGATCGAGCGCCGAGATCCGTGGCGAGGTACACCTCGCCCATGCCGCCGGCGCCCAGCAGCCGCTCGATGCGAAAGTGAGCGAGCTGGCGCCCTGGCGCCAGCGACTCGCCGGGCAAGCGCGGCGCCTGGCCGCGCGGCGGACCTGCCTGGGTCTCGGTGAAGGCCAGCGGTGAGGCGGCGCGGCTGACCAGCCGCGGGGTTGGCGCCGAGGCGTAGGCTTCGCGCGCCGGCGCCGCGCCGGCGGCGGCAGCGGACGACGGAGCGGACGACGGATCAGGCGACGGCGAAGGCGAAGGCGTCGACTTCGGCGACGGCTCCGGCGTCGACTTCAGCGACTTCGGCGACGGCTCCGGCGACGCGGTCGCATCAAGCTCAAAGGGCATCCGGCGCCAGCATGGCAAGGGGCCAACGACGCGAACCCGCAGCGGGCACTGCGCTCACCGCGCTCACGTCGATCACCGCGCTCAGTGCGCTCATTGCACTCACCGCGCCCCGCGGGCCGGCAGGCCGAAGCGCTGATGATCGGCCAGCGTGCAGCGATCCTGGATGACCTCGATGCCGTGGCGCTCCAGGGTGCGCGCGATCTCGTCATTGCGAATGCCGAGCTGCAACCAGACCACCTTGGGCTTGGCGGCGAGCAGGTCGTCCAGGTGCGGCGCGATGGCGTCGGCGCGACGAAACACGTCGACCATGTCGAGCGGCTCGCCCAGCTCGGCGAGCGTGGCCGCCACCGGATGGCCGCAGATCACGCGGCCGACCAGCATCGGGTTGACGCCGAGCACGCGATACCCGACCTTCGCCAGGTACTCGGGCACGTAGGCCGCCGGCCGCGACAGCTCGTCATGAATCCCGAGCACGGCGATGGTGTGGCTGTCCTGGAGAATTCGTCGAGCGCGTGCGGCGTCGTCCATCGACGTCCATCGTAGTCGGTTGCCGGCGATCGACAACCGGCTCGCGCGGCGAAGTGCCTGCGCGCTCACGGCGCCGCGCGCACCGCCGGTGGGCCGCTCACGAGGCGAACGCGACGAGCTGCGGCACCGCGCTGAGGTGGTACCCAAGCAGCCAGACGTACATGGCGCCGGTGGCCAGCAGGCCGGCCGCCGCGGTACGCCGATGACGCTGCCGCCACAGCAACGCCACCCCCATCGACACCAGCCCTAGCTTGACGACGACGAAGCGCAGCGGGCTGTCGGCCAGCACGTGCTGCAAGAGCGGGTTGGCTTCCTCGGCCAGGCCCAGGCGCGTGTAGACCAACGTGAACACCGCGTCGAGCAGGTTCAAGACGACGATCGCCGCCGCCACCCCACCAAGCCAACCTCGAGAGCCATCCATGTAGGAGTCTGTTGCACATGACACGCCAGCGGCTTCGGCGGCTCGCGAGGTCCCCGCTCACGCGCCAACTCGCTGGAATGCCTTGGGGCAGTTGGCTGGCGTGGGACCGCCGGTGGTCGAGCCGGGTCGTCGTGCCGCGGCTCGCGGCGCCATCGGGCGGCTCATCCGGCGACCGTGGACCCCGGCGCCCCGGCGCACGGGCTTTCTCTTGGGCCTGCGAGCCTCAGGAGAATCGCCCAGGGCCGGATGCGGCTTCGAGCCTCAGGAGAATCGCCCAGGGCCGGTGCGGCTTCGGTCACAGTCCGCGCCGCGGGCGCGAGAAAGACGCAGCCGCGCGCGGGGCCGATGCTCGCGCAACCTCTTGCCAGCATGAATTCCAAGCGCTGACGGTTCGTTGCATGATGCGCCGCCATGCGTGCTCCCTCGCTTCGCTTGCTCCTGCCAGTTCCGCTCGTCATCGGGCTCCTGTTGCCGTTCTCGCCGCTGCGAGCGGACGCCCGCCCGGCGCGACCGCCCGAGCCCTCCGCCGCCGTGGAGTTTGGGCCCCAGGCGGCAGAGCTGCTGGCCGCCGCGGCCTGCGGCGCCGGGTCGCCGCCCGCGGCCATCCCGCCCAAGCTGCAGAAGACCCACTGCGACTTCGTCAAGAAGGCGCAGGATCAGTATCGCGAGCGCTGGATCACCCCGGCCCGCGCCTTCTTCGCGCAGCACGTCCCCGCGGACGTGCCCAAGAAGGTCGTGTACCCCTTCGCCGGTGGCGACCTGTCCACCGCGCTCACCGTGTACCCGGACGCCGACGAGATCACGACGCTGTCGCTCGAGCCGGCCGGAGATCCTCGCTCGCTGCGCGCGCTGCCCCGCGGCGCGCTGGGCCCGGCGATGGAGCAGGTCCGCAAGGAGCTGCGCTTCCTGTACGTGGTCAACTTCTCCAACACCAAGAACATGATCGAGGCCATGCGCGGCGGGCGCCTGCCGGCGCAGCTCATCTTCGGGCTGTCCGCGCTGCACCTGCACGGCTTCGAGCTGGTGGGGCTCCGCTACTTCGCCATCAACGACGACGGCTCCATGCGCTACCTGGCGCAAGCCGACGTGGACGCCGCCGGAGATCCGAGCAAGGCCGACGCTGGCCGGCGCAACCGCATCTTCAACAACATCGAGATCCAGTTCCGCAAGCCCGGCTCCGGACGGGTGCAGGTGTACCGCCACATCGAGGCCAACCTCGACGACAATCACCTGAACAAGGACCCCCGCGTGCTTCGCCACCTGGAGGCCAAGGGCCAGGTCGCTGGCATGACCAAGGCCGCGAGCTACCTGCTGTCGTGGGATGCGTTCAGCAAGATCCGCGGCTACCTGCTGGGCCACGTGCGCTGGATGGTGTCCGACGCCACGGGCGTGGCGCCCAAGTGGGGCCGCAGCGCTGGCTTCGAATACGAGCTCTGGGGCACCTACGAGGACGCGCATATGGAAGCTGGGCGCTCCATCGCCACGGAGTGGCGCAAGGAGTGGGCGGCTTCACCACAACGTGTGCTGCCGTTCCGCTTTGGCTATCCAGATCGCAAGCAGCGCAACCATCTGGTCATCATGCGACGAGCTGGCACACCTGCTGCTAAGTAGCCGCGTCTAGTCGCAACATACATTCACAGGCTCACCGCCGCGCCTCGTAAGTAGTCGTGCCGAATCGTCGTCGGAAGGGCGCCAATGTGTGCCATTCTTGCACAAGATCTCCGACGCAAAAACTTGCGAAATTGCGCTAGGCACACGGGCCTTTATCGATGCTAGGCTCCTCGGAGATGTCTTCGGTGCCTTGCCCCCGCTGCGATGTGCCTGTCGGGCTTCACGAAGGTCGTCCCCACATCGATGCACGTGGGGTGGTCGCGCTTTATTGCGCGACCTGTACACCTCTGGACGAGTCCGAATCCCTCGGTGCCGCGCCAAGCGCGCTCTGCGCGATGCAGAGCCAGCAGCCGGACACAGGTCCGGGGCCGGCGAGCTTTGCTCGACCCATGCGCTGGCTCGCGGCTCCAGTGGCCGCGTCTCTTGCCGGTGCGGTGTTCCTGTCGAGCTGGGCGCTCTCTGGAGCGGGCGCCGCGGTCAGCACACACGCTGGGGCGGCCGGCATCACCACGACCCTCTCGGCGGAGCTCGAGCTTGACGCGCCGCTCACGCGCGAGCCCTCGGCGCACGTGGCCTTGGACTCCACGCCCAACGCTCCGGTGGTGGCGGCGGCGGCCGAGCTGGCCGCCCACTGGCCGATGCCGGTGTGGGACGGCGTCCCGCTCGACGAGGTCTATCCTTCCTTGCGCGGCTGGATGCACCCGGTGACCGACGCCAAGGAGATCGTGCCGGAGTCCGGGGGCCGGAAGTTCGGCGCCCTCCGCGAGGGCATCATGCGCCCCGAGTGTGGCGCCGGACACTGCGGCGTGGACCTTGATGGACCGCGCGGACAGCCGATGGTCTCGGTGGCCGCGGGCCGGGTGGTCCGAGTGGAGCACAGCGAGATGGGGCGAGACGGCCGCAGCGGCCGGTACGTGCGCATCGAGCACGAAGACGGCACGCTGACCGCCTACATGCACATGGACGTCATCGCCGAGGGGCTCTCGGTGGGAGACCGCGTGGACGCAGGCCAGTACATCGGCACGCTTGGCCTCTCTGGCATCCTGTCATCCGCCCCGCACTGCCACTTCACGCTGGAGCTCCCGGTGACCGAGGGCGTGCACGGGGATCACACGCAGACCCGCTACATCGACCCGTCGCCGTTTCTGGCGCGGTCGCGGGTGGCGTCGCAGTTGCCGCAGCGGGACAATTCGGCTCGCTGGTGAGCCGCGTGGACCTGCGGGGATTTGCGTTGCAGGCCGCGGTGGCCGTATAACCTTGGGGGTCCGCTGTAGCCGGCCCCTTTTTTCGTATGGAAGGTAACGTCTTCGATCCCCATCCGCCTGTCTCGGCCCCACCGGCTGCGTCCATGGCTCGTATTGCCGCGGCGCGCAGTCAGGCGATGACCGTGGTGGTGCGGGGGTTCTGGATTCGCGCGGTCGCGGGGCTCATCGATCTGGCGATCATCTTGCCCACCGCCGCGGCGCTCGGCTGGATCACCAGCAAGCTGTCCGGCGTGAGCATGCCGGCGATGAACCTCAGCGTGCTCGACATCGATCTCTGGCTAGATCTGGTGCTGGCCGCAGATCCTGGGCTCGTCATGGGGATCGCCTTGTGCTGGGCCATCGGCCTTGCCTACCTCACCCTCTTCACCATCACGCGCGGCCAGACCGTGGGGATGAAGGTGATGAAGATGAAGGTCATCGATGTGTATGGTGATCCGCCGTCGCCGCGCCAGTGCCTTGGCCGCGTGGCGGGGGCGGCGATGTGCGTGGCCACGCTGGGCCTGGGCTTTGTCTGGGTCGCGTTCGACAGCGAGAAGCGTGGGCTGCACGACTGGATCGCAGGGACCTACGTCGTGAGGACGTGAGACTGCCATGCCTTCCCGCCTGAGCTCGTTGCTGGTTCGCGATGGACTCGTTGGCGTGCGGCGTATGGAGAAAGCCTTCCAGCGCCAGGTCATCTACGGCGGCAGCCTGGACACCATCCTGCTGGAGCTGGGCATGGTGCCCGAGGATCGGCTGTGTCAGTACCTGGCGCTGGCCTCCGGCTTGCCCCCCGCCTCCCGCGCGGAGACCGAGCATCTCGATCCCGCCGCGGTGCAGCTCCTGCCGCTGGAATCGGCGCAAGCCTACCGCGCGGTGCCGCTGGCGCTCGAAGGCGAGGCGGTGCGCATGGCGGTCGCCTCGCCGATCGACCTGGCGGCGCTCGAAGATCTGGCCGACCACGTGGACCGTCCGCTGCGGCCGCTGCTGGTGCCGGAGTACCGGTGGCACGTGATGCTGGAGCAGGCCTATGGCGTGCCCACCCCGCAGCGGTTCGCCGCGCTGGCCAGCCAGATCGAGAAAGATCCGGCCTCGCAGCCCGTGGGGCGCGCGCGCACGGTCATCGTGGAGAACGAGCCGGAGCGCGACATCGTCGCCAACGCGCCGCCGCTGCCCATCGTCGCCGCCGAGCCGGTAAGGACGCGCGGGCGCGCCACCGACAACCTGACGCAGGTCGCGGTGGCGCCACCGCGAAGTGAGCCGCCAGGCCCGCCGCCCGGCGGGCCCACCTCCTCTACGCCGCCGCCGCGCGAGACGTCGCAGAGCATGCGCCGTCGCGCCACCTTGATCGGCGTCAGCCCGGTGCGAGCGCTGACCGACGAGCCGCTGACCGGCGATCTGATCCCGCAAGAGCTGTCGCCTGCGTCTGGCATCCCCCGGCCGATCACCAACCAGGATGGCGAAGATCTGGAGGCCGCGGAGAGCCGTGGTCCCTGGCATGACGATCTGCCTCGAGACGACCGGCCGACCGGGCCGCGCCGCGCGCAGCCCTCGCCCGAAGAGCTCGCCACCATCCGCGGCCAGAGCGACACCCGGCCAATCGGCCGGCGCCGCGCCACCCCGGACTCGCTGGCGGCGATCAGCGCAGCCTCGCTGAGCGCGGTCGCAGAAGCGCAGCCAGCGGACAACGAGGTGAGCGATGACGACCTGGTGGACGAGCGCGAGGTGACGCGCTCGCCCCGCGCGACGGGCGCGCAGCCCCGGGCGTCGGAGCAGGTGATCGAGCGGGAGATCTCCCCCTCGCTCGAGCCGCTGTCCCGACGCGCGCCCACCCAGCCCGAGCCGCTGCTCTCGACGACGTTGCGCCCGGGCGCAGAGACGGCGCCGCCCCGCAGCACCGGCCCGCGGCGGCTGCGGGCTGACACGCTCGACACCCAGATCGAAGATGTCTCGCGCGAGCTGCCCGCGGTGCGAACTGTGCGAACGGCGCCTGCCGAGCCTGCGCCCAATGCGCCGGACGGGCGGGATGTGCCGGATGTGCCGGATGCACCCGACGAGTCGGCCACTGGCGCCGCAGGAGCATCCGCCGCGACCAGCGCGACGGCAGACGAGGCGCCCGCCGACCACGCCGCGCAGGACCTCGCGGCGCCCGAAGCCAGCGCAGAGCGCCCGAAGCCAGCGCAGGCCAGCTCACCACCGGGAGCCGCGGCACCCCGCGCGCGGGCACCCAGCCCATCGACATCCCGTCGGACACCTCGCCCATCTCGCTGCGAGAGGCGCGCGAGATGCTCACCGGCGCCGAGCACCGCGACGATGTCTTCGTCGCGCTCCTGCGCGCCATGCGTCAGGTCGCGCGCTGGGCGGGGCTGCTCACGGTGCATGGCGGCGCTGCGATCGGCCGCATCGCGCTGGCCGACGCGGACCTGGACGCCGAGAAGATCAACACGGTGCTCATCCCGCTGGACGCGCCGTCCCCGGTGCGCACCGCGATGACCAGCAAGCGCCCGTACGTGGGTCCCCTGGCCAAGGGCGACGCCGCGGTGGACTCGATGTTCTTGCGCATGGGAGATGTCCGGCCGCCGTCTTTGGCGGTGATCCCACTGGTGCTGCGAGATCGCGTGGTGGCCATGGTGGTCGGGCATCGCGGCACCAGCGAGCTCACGTTCTCCGATGTCGCGGAGCTCTTGCCGCTGGCGGTGCTGGCCACCGACGCCATCGGCCGCCTCATCCTGCGGCACAAGGCGGAGACCGGCAACGTCGCGGCGCCAGGTGCCGCGACCGCGGCAGCGCGCCCGTCGAGACCAGGCATCGCCTCGGGCGTCGTCTCGGGTGTCGCGGCGGGTGTCGTCTCCGGCGTCGCGCCGGCGCGCTCGTCGAGCCCCGTGCTGGCTGGTGTCACGCCCGCGCGCCCGTCGAGCCCTTCGATCCCGGCGGCGGCGCGGCGCGCCCTGCCGGCGCTGCCCAACAGCCCCCCGACCGAAGAGCCGGCCCACCGACCGTCCGGCGCCGGGATGGAGCGCCAGGCGCGAAGCACGTCGCCGCAAGCGACCGAGCTCCCCGCCGACGACGCTGACCCCGAACCCGGCGCCGCCGAACCCGGCGCCGCCCCGACGGCAGCTCGCGAGGCCGCCCACCTGGCCGCGCCGGAGACCAGCGCGCCGGAGACCAGCGCGCCGGAGATCAGCCCGCCAGAGATCAGCCCGCCTCCTGCGCGGCGGCCGATCAAGGACACCCTGCGCGCGGCGGTCGCGCCCACCGCCACGGCACCGCCGCGGACAGCAGCCGCCGGCGCCCCGCGGCACCCCGAGGTGGCGCCGATCGCCGCGGGCTCCGTTCCAGACGCCGCAGCGCCCGCGGCGCTGTCGGTGGACCAGCTCCTCGACGTGGTGGAGCAGCGCCAGGCCGGAGAGTTCGAGGCCGCGATCGACGAAGCCATCGCTCGCGCGCCCGAGCTCTTGCCCGCGCTGGCCGCGCGCTTCCCCGGCGAGCTCGAGGTCGATCGGTATGCGGTGAGCGGTCGGCCGCTGCGCGCCGCGCAGTACGGCGGCCTGCTGGAGCTGGTGACCCGCATGGGCTCGATCACCTCCGAGCTGCTGGTCGAGAAGCTCAGCGCGGTGGCGCGCGACGTGCGGTTCTACGCCGCGGTGTGCGTGACGGAGCTGCGCCCCATGAACGCGATCCCCGCGCTGATCGACCGTCTGTTTGACCCAGATTTCGGGGTGCGCGCCTGCGCGCTGGAGGCGCTGCGAGGATACCCCGCGCGCGATCTGGAGCCCGGCCTGGCGCGCGCCCGCCAGGCCCTGCACGCAGATGACCCGCAGCGCATCGCCGCCGCCGCCGCCGCGCTCGCTGAGCTGGAAGATCGCGAGGCCATTCCGGATCTGATCGCCGCGATCCCGCATGCGGACCGCCAAGGCGAAGGCCCGTGCCGGGCCTTGCGCCAGCTCACCAAGCAAGACTTCGGCGCCAGCGAACGCAAGTGGCAAAAGTGGTGGGACGACCACCAGCGCCGCCACCGCATCGAGTGGCTCATCGATGGACTCGAGCACAAGGATCTGGAGCTTCGCTCCTCCGCCATCGCCGACCTGCGCCGGCTCACCGGCGAGGCGTTCGGCTTCGATCCAGAGGCGCCCAGGCGCGAGCGCGAGCTGGCCCACCGACGCTGGCTCACCTGGTGGAACGAGTCCGGCCGGCAGCGCTTCACGGAGAGAGAGCACGAGCGTCGGCGCCCGACCGGCCTCTTGCCGCCGCGCCGAAACGGGTAAGGCCGCACCGGGCGAACCGGGCAAAACAGGGCAAAACCGATCGCACCGGGCGAACTCGACACGCACACGCAGCGGCTCGCCGCGGCCAGCCACACGCTCCAGCGCAGCTTCATGACCACCCACGCATCCCCTGCAGAGCCGACACCGACCCGCGCGCTGCCCTCGACCGCCAGGAGGCTGCTCTGGTTTGACTGCGCCGCCGCGGCGAGCTCCGGCCTCTTGGTCGCTGGGCTTCGCCACTGGCTCGCCGCGCTGCACCACTTGCCGGCGTCGCTGCTGGGCTTCTTTAGCGGAGTGAGCCTGCTCTATGCGGCGTACTCCGGCACGCTGGCGGTGAGCTCCAGTCGAGGGCTGCCGCTGCGCCGACGCTGGATCGATCTGCTGATCGCCGGCAACCTGGCCTGGAGCCTCGTGTGCCTGGGCACCGCCGTCACCCTGTGGCCCTCGGCCAGCGCGCTGGGGCGCGCGCACCTGCTCCTGGAGGCGGTGTTCGTCGCGGCGCTAGCAGGCCTCGAGTACAAGCTGGTCCGGCCCGCGGCGACGTGAGCGGACGCGCCGAGCGCTCAGGCGATGCCGCGCAACACCGCGTCGCGGACCGCGTCGTAGCGCTCGGGGAGCTCGATGGGCTGGTTGCGGTGCAGCGGCGAAGGGACCTCGGCGAGGCGAGCCTCGTGGTATCCGACCTTGAAGTCGGCGAACTTGAGGCCGCTGGCGGTGGAGACCACGCAGACCGAATGATCTCGGCGGATCTCTCCGGCGGCGGCGAGCTGGGCGAGCGCCCCAAGCGCCACGCCGGTGTGCGGGCAGGTGAACGCGCCAGCCAGATCTGCGCGCGCGGAGGCGTCCGCCAGCTCTGCCTCGGTGACGCTGGCCACCACGCCGTCGCAGGCCTTGAGCGCGCGCACGGCCTTGGCGAAGCTGACGGGGTTGCCGATCTGGATCGCCGAGGCCGCGGTGGTGCGCGCCTTGACCGGGGCAAGCTCAGCGTATCCTTGCTGGAAGGAGCGATAGAGCGGGTTCGCGTGCTCGGCCTGCGCGACGCAGATGCGCGGGCGACGATCGATGAGGCCCAGCGCCAGCATCATCTCGAAGCCGGCGCCCAGCGCCGACACGTTGCCGAGGTTGCCGCCGGGGATGATCACCCAGTCCGGCGCGCGCCAGCCCCACTGCTGCGCGATCTCGAGCGCGACCGTCTTTTGCCCCTCGATGCGCAGCGAGTTCATCGAGTTGGCGAGATACACGCCCTCCCGGTCGGCGAGTTCCGCGACCAGGCGCATGCAGCCGTCGAAGTCGCTGTCGATGGCGAGGACCAGGGCGCCGTTGGCCAGCGGCTGCACGAGCTGCGCGGTGGAGATCTTGCCGCGCGGCAGGATCACCACCGCGCGGATCCCCGCCCACGCCGCGTAGGCTGACAGCGCCGCAGACGTGTCCCCGGTGGAGGCGCAGGCGACCGCGCGGATGGGCACGCCGTCGCGGATCATCTGCTGCACCATGGACACCAGCACGGTCATGCCGAGGTCCTTGAACGAGCCGCTGTGCGAGGTGCCGCATTGCTTGATGCGGACGTCGCCCAGGCCCAGCGCAGAGGCCAGGCGCGGAATGGGCATCAGGTGCGTCGCGCCTTCGCCCAGGGTCACCAGGTTCTCGTCGCGCAGCTCCGGCAAGACCCACTCGCGCTTGGCCCACACCCCCGACGACGACGGCCCATCGACCCCGCGCCAGCGCTCGGCGAAGAGCTGCTTCCACGCCTCCGGAGAGCGGGTCGCGAGCGCCTCGAGGTCATGCGAGACCTCCAGCAGGCCAGCGCAGGTGGGGCAGCGATAGAGGACCTGGCCGAGAGGATGCTCGCCGGGGCAACCGGCGATGCAGCGAAAGACAGCGCGAGCGTTCATGGCTTGGGCTTTGCTCTGAGAATGACCTGGTTGTCCTTGACCACGACCTGAAACTCAACACCCTGCGCGCGGTGTTCCGCCATGATCTTGGGCGCCTGTTGTTCGATCGTGCGCACCAGGCGGTCGTAGGTGCGGTCGTCGCTGGACTCCCCAACGCTCGACTTGGCTTGCACGTACTGCTGGTAGAGCCGCGAGACCTCGGCTTCCGACACGCCGCGCGGGAGCGGGCGCGGCGTATCCCCCGGCGAGGTGGCCGCGCGCGGCGCCGCGGCGCGTGGCGCTGGTGGGGCCGCGGGCGGCGCTCCCGGCGCGGCTCCAGCGGACGGGTTCGACGACGAAGCCGGCGCCGGACCGCCGGCAGCGCCGGGTGGACGCGGGATCGACGGGATCGACGGGATCGCGGGGATGGCGGGCCGCGCCGGCTTTGCCTGCGGGCCAGGCGCGCCCGCGCCCGCGGCGGCCACGCCTGCTGGACCGCGCGGGCCGATGGGCGGGATGCTGCTGGGAGGGCTCACTCGCGGTCGCGGCGGGACCACCGCACCTGCAGGGGGGCTGACGGCGCCAGGCGCCCTGGGGGCAACAGATGCAGCAGACGCAACAGATGCAGCAGATGCGCCAGACGGAGCAGACGCCCGACGCCGCGGGCGACGCCGCGGCAGGTGCAGGCGTCGGCGCCGCTACAGGCGTCGGCGCCGTTGCGGGCGTCGGCGCCGCTGCGGGCGTCGGCGTCGCTACAGGCGTCGGTGCCGCTGCGGGCGTCGGCGCGGAGCGCACCGGCGGGCGAGGAGGAACGGGGGGAGGCCCGCTTTGCCCTCGCGGCGGGGCCGCGGCGCTCACCGGCCCCGGCGGAGGGGTCGCCACGGCGCTCACTGGCGTCGGCGGAGCGGTCGCCGGGGCGCGCTCACGCTCGGCGCCCACCCCGACGTCCGTCGAGGCGCGCCTGGCGCCTGCTCGCGCGGCGGGCGGCGTCCGCTCGGGCGCGGGCGCCGGAGTCGCCGTGATGCCGCGCGCGGTGGAGCGCGGCGCTGGCGCGGGCGCCCCCGACGATTGCGCCACGGGCGCGGGCGCCACCGACGACAGCGCCATGGGCGCTGGCTCCCGCTCTGCCGCAGCCGACATCATCCCGGGCTTGGTCGAGCGGTAGGTCGGCGCGTCCTCGTCCCCCGGGCGCGGGGCCGCTGGCGACGACGACGGCCACGCCACCGGCGACGACGACGGCCGCGCCACCGGCGACGACGACGGCCGATCCACCGACGACGACGCCGGCCGATCCACCGACGCCACCACCGCCGCCGCCGGCACCACCCCCGGCGCGGTCACCCGCTGCGGGGCCACCGCGCGGTCGGCGCCGCCTGGGCTGCCGCCACGGCCACCTGGGCTGCCGCCGCGGCTATCTCCGTCCGTGATGGCCGCGAACAGCGCGTCCACGTCCACCTCGTCCTCTGTCGAGTCTGCCAGGCTCGCCAGGTCCGCCGCCTCCGTCGCGTCCGGCTCCGACAGCCGATGTACCGTCGGTGGCCGCGAGTGGATCGTGGCCACGTCCTCGAGCGCCACCTCCTCGATGTCGAGATCGAAGTCTCCGCTGAGCGGCTCCAGCTCCAGCCCTCCGTTGGCTTGCCCCGCTCGCGGCGCCGTGGCCCCGCCCTCCTGCGGCTGCGCCGGGCCGCGCCGCCGCTGCTGCATGGCCACCGCCGCCTCGCGATCGCGCACCACCTGTTCGCGCATCCGCTTGGGCATCGCGGCCAGGATCTCCTCGGGGATCGCCTCGCCGGTGCGCGCGGCCTGCCGCCCCACTCGCGACAGGTTGCGAGCGTAGGTGCCGTTCTCGATCTGCCGCAGCGTCCGCCGCCAGTACGTGTTGTACGAGCCGTACTTCTGCTGCACCGTGGCCAGGCGATAGCGCATGGCGGTGTTGCGAATCTGGAACTGCGCCAGGTCGCGCATCTTGCGATCGATGTCGTGGTGCAGGTAGCTGGGCGCCTGCTTCTGGATGCCCAGGAAGTACTGCTCGTACAGCACCTTCACGCGATCGAGCAGGCCCTCGACCGTGTCGAGCAACTCCTCGACCTCGGCGCCTTTGTCCGCGTCCAGGTTCCCAGATTTCGAAGCCACTTGGGACCAGCCTACCAGACGTGCTAAAGCCGCGCGACGGCCCTTCGATGTCGGTGGTCTACTTCCTCCTCCTGGTCGGTGTGCTCGTGGTGATCCACGAGCTGGGACACTTCGTGGCCGCCAAGGTGCTCGACGTCCGCGTCATGCGGTTCTCGCTGGGGTACGGCCGCCCGCTGGTCCGCGTCACCGTCGGAGAAACCGAGTATCAGCTCGCGGTGTTCCCACTAGGGGGATATGTGCGCATTCTCGGCGTGGCCGGGGAAGACGGCGAGTCCCTGCCGTCGCGCAGCTTCGTCAGCCGCCCGCTGTGGCAGCGCCTGGTGATCATCTTCGCCGGGCCGCTGGCAAATTTGGTGTTGGCCGTTGCGATTTACTTCGCCTTCTTTGCCGGTCATACCGCGCTCCCGGCCTCGGTGATCGGCGACGTGCTGCCGGATGGCCCCGCGGCCCAGGCCGGCCTGGCGCCCGGTGACCGCATCGTCGAGGTCAACAGCAGCCCGGTGCGATACTGGGAGGATCTGGAAGACGCGGTGCGCCGCTCCGCCAACACCGAGCTGCACTTTCGGGTGATGCGCAACGGCAAGGCCTTCGAGCGCTACCTCACGCCCACGCGCATCACCATCCGCGAGCGCAACGGGCGCGCCACCTCGGGCGGATGGATCGGCATCACCCACGCCCCGTTCACCCCGGTCCTGGGGGTGATCGACGCGCAGTCGCCAGCGGGACAGGCCGGGCTGCGCACCGGCGACCGCATCATCAGCGTGGACGGCGCGCCGGTGAAGAACTGGACCGAGGTCCACCAGCGCCTGGGCAAGAACCCGCACCGCACCGCGCTGGTGTTCCTGCGCGCCACCGAGGTCCCGGGCGCGCCGCACGTCCACGCGCTCGACGCCGGCTTCGCGGACCTGGTGCCCACCACCCGGATCGACGACAAGCTGCGGCGCGAGACGTACACCGGCATCGAGCGCGGCGAGATGTTCGTGGCGCGCGTCGCCCCTGGCTCGCCCGCGGACTCCGCGGGCCTCCTGCCCGGCGACCTGATCGTGGCGCTCGACGGCCGGCCGGTGACGCACTGGGTGGACATGGACCAGCGGCTCCTGGCAGAGCCAGACCGGACCTTCCGCTTGACCTGGCGCCGGGCCACCGCGAGCGGCGGCTACGAGACGCTCAACGCCGAGCTGACCCAGGTGCGGCGCAACGAGCTCGACGAGTTTGGCCACACCACGGTGCGGTTGGTTTTCGGGGCGCGCAACGACGTCGACCGCGGCACCGGGGAGACCGTGGCGCTGGAGGGCCGCATGGGCTACGCCGTGTCCAAGGCGGTCGAGCGCACCGGGGAGACGGTCCGCGCCATGGTGTCTGGCTTCTTGCAGATCATCGCCGGCAAGACCCCCAACGCGCTCGGCGGACCGCTCACCATGTACCACGCCGCCTCGGTGTCAGGCAGCCAGGGCTGGGACCGCTTCTGGCTGCTGCTGGCGCTCATCAGCGTGAACCTCGCGCTCATCAACCTCCTGCCTGTGCCCACGCTGGACGGCGGCCACCTGCTGGTGTTTGCCTCCGAGGCCCTGCTGCGGCGGCCGATGTCCGCGCGGGCGCGCGAGCGGGTCCAGCTCGCCGGCATGATCATCGTTGCGATCATCGCGGTGCTGGCGCTTCGCAACGACGTCATCCAATACTTCCTGCGCTGACATGCCCCCCTCCTCCCAGCCGATCCTCGGGCTCGACACCGCCACCCACACCGCCAGCGCGGCCCTGGTGATGCCAGATGGCCAGCTCCTGGCCGAGGGCACACTCGACACCTCTCGCCGCGGCGACGACCTCCTGGTCCTGCTCGACGACCTGTGCCGGCGCGCCGGCCTCTCACCCTCGGAGCTGGGCGCGGTGGCAGTCGGCGGCGGCCCCGGCTCGTTCACCGGCCTGCGCATCGGCATGGCCACCGCCAAGGGCGTCGCCTTCGCGGCGGGCTGCCCGCTGTGGATCTCGTCCTCGCTCGCCGCCATGGCGGCGGAGGCGGCGGCGACGGTGGCGGCCGCGGTGACGGTGGCGGCAGCGGCGACCGACGCTGGCGATGCAAGCGATGCAAGCGACGCCAGCGACGCGCCCCTGATCTTGCCGTTGCTCGACGCGCGCCGAGGCGAGGTCTATTGCGGCTTCCACAGCGCCGCGGCCGGCACGCCGGCGCTCGGCCCCGAGCGGGTGATGGCCCCGGAGATGCTCGCCAGCGCGGTGGCCGAACTGCAAGGCGCAGGCTCCCCGCCGAGGCGGCTCTGGTGCTGCGGCGACGCGCTGGAGGCGCACCCCGAAGGGCTCGCGCCCTGGGCGGCTCGGTGGCTCTCCTGCGCGCGAACGCCCTCGGGCCTGTGGGTAGCGCGGCTGGCGCTGGCCGGGGCGCGCCACGACGACCTCACCGCCGGCCGCCCCGCGTACCTCCGCCCCGCCGAAGCCGAGGTCAAGTACCCCGACGGCGTCCCCGGCGCGCGGCGCACCAGCGCGCTGACGCAAGCTCCGCCGTCGCGCGCAGCGACCAGCGGCGACTAGCAGCGACTCACGCCGATTGGCAGCGACCGGCAGCGCTTCGCAGCGTCCAAGCCGCGACTAGCAGCGCTTCGCAGCGCTTCGCTCACTGCACCAGGCGCTCGAGCACCTGACCAGCTTTGCGCTTGGCGATCTCGCGCGCCACCTGCGCCACCAGCTTGCCCAGCGCCGCGGTCTCATCCGCGGCCTGACGGATCGAGCCAGCGGAGGGCAAGGTGATCGGGATCGACAGCTCGCCCCCCAGCAGCGACGAGGCCAGGATCAGCTTGCCTCCGCCGCCGGCCTTGCCGCGATAGCTGACCTTCACCGAGGACCCGCCCGGGAAGCTGGCCTTGGCGTCGAGCGACTCCAGCGCGAGCAGCCACGACGCCGCCGAGCGCAGCGAGGTCGCGCCGCCGGTGGCGCGCTCGACCACCAGCGTCACCGCGCCGGCCTTGGGCAAGAGCAGCGTGGGCGCGAGCACCACCGTGAGGTCACGCAGCTCGAAGCGCTGGAGGTCGAACTGGCGCTCGCGCCCTGGCGGCGGCGCCAGCACCGCCCAGCTCGACAGCTCCACCTTGACGTCGCGCAAGACCAGCAGGTCCGCGCGGTCGCGCTCGAGGAGCGCGAGCCCCAGCGGCGCGGTCTCCAGCACCGCCTGGCCCACCGCCAGGCGCATGGAGCCCAGGTCGCGGCGCTCGATCTCCAGCTCCGCGAGCACGAAGCGCCCCCGCACCAGCGCCAGATCGATGCCGCCCAGGCGCACCTGCGCGCCCAGCGCGGTGGCGAGCTGTTCGCGGAGCCGCGGCGCCAGCGCGCGCCCGCCGAGCTCGCCGCCCACCGCCAAAAGGACGATCCACAGCGCGAACAAGACCACCGCGAGCGAGAGGAGGCGACGCAGCGTGCGCAGCATCAGAACGCCGCTCCCGCGCTCATCGACACGCCGAGCATCACGTCCGATGCGCCGCCGGCGCGGTAGGTGTCGTCGAGCTCGTAGGTGAACGACCAGCCATACCGGATGACGCTGCCCTCCAGGCGCGCGAAGTACCTCGGCCCCAGGTGCCCCACCAGGGTCAGCGCCGCCGCCAGCCCATCCGCCGAGGCAGATCTGAAGCGGTCAGCGAACACGCCTCCGGAGAGCACCAGGCGGTTCTCCACCTGCGCCAGGAGCTCCAGCCAGCCGAGCCGCCCGCTGAGGCCAACGCCCAGCCGCACCTGCGAGTACGTGGCGTCCGGCACCAGCCCCAGCGCGGCGCGAGGCCCCTCGAAGCGGTAGCGGGAATGCGCGTAGCCGGCCAGCGCCAGCACCTGCGCGTTCGAGGTGATCCCGATGCGATAGGTGGCGGCGGCGTCGGCGCGCCACAGCACCGCGCGCACCATGCCCTGCGTGGACTTGAGATCCTGTGGCACCCCGTAGCCGCCCGCCGCTTGCACGGACAGGTTCTTGAGCGCGCGCACCGGCACCAGCTCCGCGCGCGCGCCGATGAGCACGCTGCCCAGGTGGCGCAGCGCTGGCGTGTTCTCGATGCTGGAGACGTTGGAGTAGTCGAAGTAGCGCCAGCCCACCTCCACCAGCGGCGAGAACTGGAGGCGCGTCGGCGTCTCGCGCGCGGCGCTGACCTCCGGCTCCTTGTCGCCAGGCTCGCCCGCGTCGTCGATGAGCTCGTCGCGCGCTGCCACCCGCGTTGGCGCCGCTCGCGGCTCGCCGTCGTCACCGCCATCACCGTCGTCGTCGTCGCTGCCGTCGCCGTCACCGCTGTCGGGCTTGCCGCCGGCCCGACGCCCCGCGGCCTTGCTGCCGCGACCGCGCTTGCCGCCCTTGGCGGTGCGCGTGGAACGCGCCACCGCGTCGCCGTCGCCGGGGTCACCGCGCGGCGGGTCATCGCCCTCGAGCGCCACCTTCTCGCCGCGCCGCCCGCGCTTGCCGTCCTTGCCTTCGGCGATCGCCTTGCCGTCCTTGCCGTCCTTGCCTTCGGCGATCGCCTTGCCGTCCGCCGCTGCCTTGCCGTCCGCCGCTGCCTTGCCGCGCGGCAGGTTCAGCGTGATCTCGGCCCCCGAGGCGACCTCCAGCTCCTCGCTGTGCAGGACCTTGCCCGACTTGCCGATGACCGCCACGCGGCGCATGCCGGGGGCCACCTGCACCCGCCCTGGCGCCGCGCCCTCGTCCTCGCCGTCGACGAAGATCCGCGAGCCCTTGGGCGCAGCGTCGGCAGCCACCACGACGGCGCCGAGCGCTGGCTCCAGCTCATAGAGCACCTTGACCGGCTTGCCCTTGCCCTTGGGCACCGTCACGGTCTCGAACTTGGGGATGTAGTTGTCGAGCTCGATGATGATCACCGTCTCGCCCACCGGCAGGTCGAGCGACAGCGGCGTCACCCCTGCGGCGCCCGCCTCCTTCTCGCCGAGATAGATGCTGGCGCCGCGAGGCTGCGAGTCGATGGAGACCTTGCGCACCGGCCCTGCCCACGCTGGCGCCGCGACAAGCAGGCACCAGCCGATGAGCCACGCCAGGCTGCCGGCGCGTCGGCCCGCGCGTCGGCCGGCGCGTCGGCCCGCTCGTCGGAGCGATCGCCCCAGCGCGAGCGCGCCTCGGCGCTCGCGCGCCTGCGCACCCCCGCCGCATTCCTGAACCTGGGCCATCGACACGCGAAAATCATAGCAGCGCGCACGCGACGTGTTGAGAAACCCTTGCCTGCGTTTGCTGATCTTGCAGGTACCCGGAACCCTTGATCGCACGGCTCACATCGGCTGTGTCATCCTGCATGCGCATGTTGCGGCTGGCGTTGTTCTTCCTTTGTGCCGGGCTGGTGGTCAGCCGGGCCGGGCTGCTCGTCCACGAGGGCCTTGGCCACGGCGGCGTCGCGCTGGCGCTGGGCGGCAGCGTGCGCGAGGTCACCCTGTTCTGGTTCGGCGGCGGCTGGGTCCGCACCTTCACGCCCCCGGGCGACCTCCGCTTGCTCGCCGTGCAGCTCGCCGGCATCGGCGCCGAGCTGCTGGTCGCGGCGGTGCTCGGGCTCCTGGCGCACCGCTGGGCAGGCCAGCAGCGCGCGCGGCTGGCGCAGCTTGGCGCCGTGCTCTTCACCGCCCACGCGCTGTGGTACGCGGCCACCGGCATCTGGCACGGCTTTGGCGACGGCGCGTTCTTGCACGAGCGGCTCGGCCAGCTCCGCTATCCGGTGGCGCTCGCGCTGGGCGCCGCGCTGTGCGCCGTGGCGTTGCTCGCCACCCGCCGGCTGTGCCGCGTCCTGGCGCCCTCGCTGTGCGGGCCGTGGCCGTCGCGCCTTGCCGCGGTGCTCGCCGCGGCGGCGCTCGCCGGCGGCGCCCACGCCGCGCTGGCGTATGGCGAGCTGGCGCTGCGCCAGGACGAGACCTACCGCTTGACCATGCGCACCGCGGAGCAGCGCCTGGAAGACGAGCGGCTCGCGGCGTGGCGCGCAGAGCTGGCGCGGCGCGGCGCCATCCTGATTCGCCAGGAGGACCTGCTGCGCGCGCAGAAGCTCGCGCCGCCGCGGCCGTTCCCGTTTGCCCGCGTCCTGGCGGCCGTCGCCCTGGCGGCCGTGGTCCTGGGCGCGTGGTCCTTGCGGCGCAGCGAGCCCGGCACGCCAGGCGAGCCCGGCACGCCAGGCACGCCGAGCAGCGAACTTGGTGCCCCGCTCTCCAACGCCACCTTGGCCTGGGCCGCCGTCGCCGCGTTCGCCGCCGTCTCCGTGGTGGCGCTCGCCGGCCTGTGACGATCGCAGGCCGCGCGCGAGCCGTCGAATCCTGCGCCAGATCCGCTACAGTCGCCCCATGGCAGAGCACATGGCAGAGCCGACGGCCGCGCTGACCTTTCGCGACTTCGCCGCCGCGATCATGCGCGGCGATCCAGCGGCGTCGGCGTCCGTCCTGCAGACCTTGCTGGCGCTGACGCCCGAGCGCGCCGCCCTGGCCAGCGAGCACTTTCGCCGCGGCATGGCCAGCCCCTCGTTCATGCCCAAGGCCATGGGCCTGCGCACCGCCGTCACCACCGGCAGCGACGCCGAGATCGCGAGCCTGCTCACCGATTGTTTCGGCCTCGAAGGCGCGGAGCAAGTCCAGGCGCTCGCCGCGCTGCGCGAGCGCTACCCAGCGGGCCCGCAAGGCTGACGCGCGCGCGCGCTGCGCACCCAAAGTCCACCGGGCCACAGCCGCGAAAAAAGAAGGCCAGCGCCTCGCGCTTTTTCGTCGAGTAGGCCGGCCTTTCGGTGGCCTTTCCCCGGCTTCTCCTTGTAGTGTCCGGCGGATCTCAGCGTCTGGCCGCCGCCGTGGCGCCGCTCCAAGGACCAAAGCTCATGCGCACTCCGTTCGTCTCTTCCGTGCTCGCCGTCGTGCTTGCCGGCTCGCTCCTGTCGGCCCTGTCGCTCGGCCTCGCGTCGGGATGCAAGAAGGAGAACAAGCAGGCCGCCGCGGTCAGCGCCGCCGAGACCGCCTTGCAGGCCGCCGGGCGAGCCACCGAGGCCGCTGGCGTCGCTGCGGGCAAGGCCACCGAGGCCGCTGGCGAGGCCGCCGAGGCCGCTGGCGAGACCGCCGAGGCCGCCGCCGAGGCCGCGGCTGCCGCCGCCGCGTCGGCCATGACCCCCGATGGCGAGCCGGGCCCTCGCCCGACCTCCGTCACCGAGGCGGACGTCGCCGTGATGGAGAAGACCGTCGCGCTCCTCGACAAGGTCGGCCAGAGCGTCAACGGCGTGGGCAACGACTGCAAGAAGCTGGCGGCCGCCCTCAAGTCGGTCAGCGGCGAGGCCGAGACCATGATGCGAGAAGGCAAGCAGGTCATCGAACGTCACGGCGGCGACGAGGGTGCCCTCCTCTGGATCAACCAGAGCTACGCCAAGCGCATGATGCCCGTCGTGGTCAAGATCAACGGCCACCCATGCGCCAGCGACACCGACGTCCAGGCCGCCCTGGCGCCCTTCGCGTTCTGATCTTCGCCGGCCCCTCTCTCTCGATCTGATTTCCTCCACGACTACCAAGGGTCCCCATGCGCGCTCTAGCTCTCCGCCTCCTGACCGCCGCTCTCACCGCCACGCTCACCGCCGCGCTGGCCACCGCCTGCTCCGGGGCGGCCCAGACGCCCGCGTCGGCCCCGCCGCCCGCCGCCCCGGCGCCGGCCAACCAGGGCATCGCCGTCGGCGAGCCCAACCCGGCCACGCCGGTCGCGCGGCCCGCCTCCATCACGGACGCGGACATCGCGCTCGCCGAGAAGGCGATCGTCGTCATCACCAAGCTCTCCACCGCCATGACCGACGCTGGCGCCAACTGCCAGCAGGCGGCCGCCGCGATCCGCGCCATCATTCCGGAGCTCAAGGCCGGCATCGCCGAGACCCAGCCCCTGGATGAGAAGCTCAAGAGCGATCCCGCCGGCCGTGAGTGGTTCGAGAAGACGTACAATCCGCGCCTGCAGCAGGCCAGCGAAAAGCTGATGGCGAGCCCCTGCGTGTCCGATCCCGGCGTCGCCGAGGCGATGGCGGAGCTCGAGAAGTAGCCTTGCGCGTGGGCAATCAGGTCGCTTGGGTCGAGGAAGCGGAGGCGCTGCGGGGTTGCCCTTGCAATCGCTGCGTATCGGCGTCAACCTGCGGGTATGTGCCCGAAGGATCTAGAGATCTCGTGAAGTCGTGACGGAATCGCTGCCTGCTTTGGTCCGCGAAGCCGCGTTGGAAGCTCGACGCGCCTCGCGTGCTGTGGCCAAGGCCTCTCCGGAGGTCCGCCAGCGTGCGTTGCGAGAGATCGCCAGCGCCGTGGAGCGTCGCCGCGCCGCCGTGCTGGCCAGGAGCGAGCAAGACGTGGCCAACGCCACCGGCAAGCTCGGCGCCGCCATGCTGGATCGCCTCCGCCTCGACGACCGTCGCCTCGATGGCATGATCGCCGCCATCCGCGAGATCGCCGACGCGCCAGAGATCCTCGGCCGGGTCGAGCACCAGGAGCTGCGCCCATCTGGCCTCCAGGTGGCCCGCGTTCGCATCCCGCTGGGCGTGGTGGCCATGGTGTACGAGGCGCGCCCCAACGTCACCACCGACGCCGCGGCCCTCTGCCTCAAGGCCGGCAACGCCTGCATCCTGCGCGGCGGCTCGGAGGCCATCGGCACCAACCGCGAGCTGTGCAGCGCCATCGCCGAGGGCCTGGCCGCCGCCGGCCTGCCCGCCGCCGCGGTGCAGCTCTTGCCCTCCACCGAGCGCGCCGCCATCGCGGAGCTGGTCAAGCTGGATGACCTGGTGGACGTGGTCATCCCGCGCGGCGGCGAGGGCCTCATCCGCTTCGTCGTCGAGCACGCCCGCGTCCCGGTCATCAAGCACTACAAGGGCGTCTGCCACGTGTACGTCCACGCCGCCGCCAACCTCGAGCGCGCGCTGGCCATCATCGACAACGCCAAGACCCAGCGCCCGGGCGTGTGCAACGCGCTGGAGACCCTGCTCATCGACCGCGCCATCGCCGGCACCCTGGTGCCGCGCCTCATCGCCCGCCTGGGCGGCCGCGTGGAGCTGCGCGGAGATCCCACCGTCATCGCGCTGGGCGGCTCCGCGGTTCACCTGGCCACCGAGGATGACTGGCACGCCGAGTACCTGGATCTCATCCTGGCGGTGCGCGTGGTCGAGGATCTGGACGGCGCCATCGCCCACATCGAGCGCTACGGCTCCAGCCACACCGAGGCCATCCTCACCGAGGACCCCGCGGTCGCCGAGCGCTTCGTGCGCGAGGTCGACTCCTCCACCGTCATCGTCAACGCCTCCACCCGCTTCGCGGACGGCGGTGAGCTTGGCCTTGGCGCCGAGATCGGCATCTCCACCTCGCGCCTGCACGCCTACGGCCCCATGGGCGCAGAGGGCCTGACCACCACCAAGTTCGTCGTCCGCGGCAACGGCCAGGTCCGCCAGTGACCGCCCTCGCCATCTCCTCTGGATCGCGGCCCCAAGCCGGCGGGGTGCAACGCCTCGCCAGGAACCGCTCAGGAACTCCCCACGCATGACCACCAGGCTGACCAGCAAGACCGCCAAGGCTCCCACCCGGAGCAAGAAGCCCAAGCCCGCCACCACCGGCGGGGGCACCACGCGCACCCCCCGCGCGCGCAACGCGGCGGTCCTGCCGCCGCCGGACGAGACTCCGGAGCACGCCGGCACCGAGGGCCTCGAAGGGGCCCTCGCCGCGCTGTCCATGGCCCTGGCCAAGAAGGCCCTCGAGCCCATCTTGCTCGACGTGCGCAAGCTGTGCTCGTTCTGCAACTACCAGCTCATCGTGTCTGGCCGTTCGGATCGCCAGGTGGACGCCATCAGCGATGGCATCTCGGCCGGCCTGCGCGAGCACGGCTTCACCTCCATCGGCAAGGAGGGCGCCAAGACCGGCCAGTGGTCCTTGCTGGACTACGGCGACTTTGTCGTCCATGTCTTCTTGCACACCGCGCGCGAGACCTACGACCTCGAGGGCCTGTGGAACGACGCCCCTCGCATCGCGCTCGATGTGCCTGACGAAGCCAAGATCCGCACCGTCGAACCGTACGCCTGAGCGCCGCGGCCCACGCCCCAAGCCCGCCAGGTCAGCTCGATGAAGGTCCAGCTCCTCGTCGTCGGTCGCCTCAAGGAGTCCTTCCTGGTCGCCGCCGAGGAGGAGTACCGCAAGCGCCTGCGCCCGTACTGCACGCTCACGGTGAGCGAGCACAAGGACGAGGCCGCCCTGCTCGCCGCCCTGCCCCGCGACGCGCACCTGTACGCCTTCGATGAGCGCGGCGCCTCCATGACCAGCGCCGCCTTCTCCGCCGACATCCTCGGCCAGGAGGCCATCCACGGCGCCGGCCGCCCCGTGTGCTTCGCCATCGGCGGCGCGGACGGCCACAGCGACGCCGTCCGCCAGCGCGCCCGCCGCCTGATCTCGTTTGGCCAGCTCACCATCGCCCACCGCCTCGTCCGCGTGCTCGTCCTCGAGCAGCTCTACCGCGGCTTCCGCATCCTGCGCGGCGAGCCCTACCACCGCGAGTGAGCGCGTGGCGTTTGCGCGTGCCAGGGCGCGCTTGCGCCGGCTTGCGCCGGCTGCGCGCCTGCCGTCGCACCGGTGCGTACCGGTGCTTCCCGTGCTTGCCGTGCGTACCGGTGCTTACCCGTGCCCCCGCTTCATCGCCCGAGCGATCTCCCGCTTGTCGTCAGCCTCGCGCTTGGCGTCGCGCTTGTCGTGTTGCTTCTTGTGCGTCACCAGCGCCAGCTCCACTTTCACCTTGCCCTCTTTGAAGTAGAGGGAGAGGGGGATGAGCGTGAAGCCCCGCTGCTGCGTCTTGATGGCCAGCTTCCCCAGCTCTTGCTTGTGCAAGAGCAGCTTCCGCGTTCGCCCCACGTCGTGGTTGAACTGGTTGGCCCACTTGTATTCGTTGATCTGGATCCCGTGCAGCCACGCCTCGCCCTTGCGGATCTCCACCCAGCCATCCGCGATGGTGGTCTTGGCGTCTCGCAGCGACTTGACCTCCGAGCCAAGCAGCACGATCCCAGCTTCCATCCGCTCATGGATGTGGAAGTCGTGCGTGGCCTTGCGGTTGGTCGCCACGACCTTGAGGGTTTCCGGCTTCTTCACGACGGCCGCGCAGCCTACCACACCACCGCCCCCTCGCACCCTGCCCCTGACCGCTTGCATAACCCGGTCCGCGGACCTATGGTGAGGGCTGTCAGCGGTCGCCACCACGCGAGCGCCGACACGTCACCACGCGCGGCGCGCTGACGGTTCTTTGAAAATCAGGGGGCGAAATGGTTTCGACGGGGATGAAGAAGTCCGAGCTGCGTGTCGTGGCGCCCCAGGCCACGTAAAAAGGGGCAATCCTGCAACTGCGAACGATAACGCTGTTGCTCTCGCTGCCTGATTAAACACCAGACAACGACAGCGCCTTGAGCTTCCGTCTGTAGCAAGAGAGCGCTGAACCCAATCAGACTAGCCAGCGAGCAAGCCTACGGGCTCGCCAGCGAACCAAACGTAGACTCATCTCGGTAGCAGCTTGCTGCTGCGCGGCTATCGGGAAACATCAAATCAGCAGATACACACGAAGACGCTCGTTCAGAGGCATTTCCGGACCCGGGTTCGACTCCCGGCGCCTCCACCATTTACTGAGCGGGGACCTTCCGGTACCCGATGCTCAACGTCGCACGCGCGGGTCCCCCGCTGCCCAACGTCGCACGCGCCTCGCAACGTCGTAGGGGCGGGTCTCGCTCTGTCAGACCCGCCCACCATCTCGTGCCCCGGGCCGAAGCCAAGCCGCAGGGCATTGTGCCGCCAGCGCTCGTGGAGATGCCGACCACCGTGCCAGGCACGACCACCGTGCGTGACCCACCGCCGTGCTCGACCCAACCACCGTGCCAGGCACGACCACCGTGCTCGACCCGACCACCGTGCTCGACCCGACCACTGTGCTCGACCCGACCACCGTGCACGCGCTCACCCCTCGCGCTCCCCTGGCGATCCCTTCCGGGTTCTGGGTTCTGGTACAAAACCAAAACTCAGGGTTCTGAAAACAGCAGGGGCTGTGCGGCGGTGTGGAGAGGCGCGCTGTCCCTCCTAGGCACGCCTGCTGCACCTGGCCCTCCTGCGCCTCTCCAAGGGCTGTGGTCAACCGCGCCGCGTACGCGCATTCCCACTTGCCCGGGCACGCGGGCGCGGTTGTCCATAGCCCGACACCGTCCACAGCCCCGGGGCTTCCGCGGAAACGCGCTGCGACCCGGATCACACCACGTTTCCGCGGAGGTTTCCGCGTTCTCGATCTCGGCTTCGCTCTCCGCTCGCTCGCGTCCGCCTACCGGACACATTCGCCAACTAAAGATCTTCCATGGAATATATACCTCGATATCAACATTCCTCTTGACACTCTCCGCGCCAACGCACCCTCCACGCTGCCAACCCGCCGCATTCTCTTCACCTGCGGCCCCAACGCGCGCTACATCCCCATCTGCCCGCGCGCTCCACGAAAAATCGCACCACCCGTGCTTCCGCGGCACCTGGGGCACGCCAAGCGCGAAATCCGGCGCCGAAGATCGCCATGCTACAAGAGTGCATGCGCGAGCCTCTCTCCGTCGAGGAAGTTCAAGCCCTCGGCGAACACATCGCCGAGCAAGCCGTCCACCTGGACGCCGCCATGCATCGCTTGCTCGCCGACCTGCGGACGTTCGACGCCGCCGGCGGCTGGTACCGCCAGGGCTTTGGCACCTGCGCCCACTGGCTGAGCTGGCGCGTCGGCTGGGATCTTGGCACCGCGCGCGAACACCTGCGCGTGGCCAGGGCACTGCACACCTTGCCTCAAGTATCAGAGGCATTGGCTGCCGGGCAGATCTCGTATTCCAAGACGCGCGCCATCACGCGCGTGGCCACCGCCGCCACCGAGGCGGTGCTCCTTGGCTACGCGCAGCACTGCACCGCCAGCCAGCTCGAGACCGTGTGCCGCAAGGTCGGTGTGCTCGGCGCGGATGCAGCAGGCAAGGCCGCGCGCCCGCACGACAGCGAGCGCTACGTGGCGCACACCACGACGGCCTCGGGCATGGTGTGCGTCAAGGCGTGCCTGCGCCCCGACGAGGCCGCGCTGCTGCTTCAGGTGCTGCAGCAAGCCGCGGTGGACTGCACGCGCGAGTCGGCGGAGCTTTCCGCGGAAACGTCGGCGGCTTCTGCGGAGACGTCCGCACCTGCCGAGCGAGCGACGGACGCTTCCGCAGAAACGCGGAGCCTCGCGACCACCACGACCACCACGCGCCGCCCGTACAACCGCGCCGATGGCCTGATGGCCCTGGTCCAGTCTTACGCACGGGGCGCCAGCGCCGAGCGCTCGCCCGTCGAGCTGATCGTCACCGTGCCCGTGGCGGTGCTGCAGCAATCTGCCGCGACCACCGACTCAGCCGCCAGCACCGCCGACTCCGCAGCCACCGGCACCGCAACCACCGATCTCGCCCCCTCCTTCACCGACCGCGGCGCCTCGCTGCCGGTGGCACTCACCGTCGAGACCGACCTTGCGTTCTCTCCGCAAGCCACTCGCCGCCTGGCCTGCGACTGCGGCCTGGTCGTGGCCACCGTCACCGCAGCTACCGCCACCGACGCCACCCCGCTCTCCGTCGGCCGCAAGACCCGCACCATCCCCGCCGCCCTCAAGCGCGCCTTGCTGCTACGCGATCGCACCTGCCGCTTCCCCGGCTGCGATCACCGCCTCTTCCTCGAGGGCCACCACCTGCAGCACTGGGCCGATGGCGGCGAGACCAGCCTGCCCAACCTCGCGCTGCTCTGCTCGCAACATCACGCCTACGTCCACGAGCGCGGCTATCGCGTCACGCACTCTGCCGCTGGCGCGCTCGCCTTCGAAGATCCGCAAGGCCGCGCCGTCGTCCCGCTGCCGCCTCGCCCCGCGCCGCCGCTGCTCGGCTGGCCGGCGCTGCGCGCCGCCAACGCCGCGCTGCCGCTGACCTCCACCACCGGCCAGTGCCGCTGGCGCGGCGAGCGCGTCGATAGCTGGGACGCCGCCGCCACCATCACTCGCATCCAGCGCCGCGCCGACGCGGCGACAGCCCCTTCCGCTCCCACCGCGCCACCCGCCGCCGCATCGCCAGCGTCCCCACCGCCCGCATTCCCCCGCACACCCTCACCACCCTCATCACTCACATCTGTCGCCGATCCCCCGCTCGATCCCGACGGCCTCCCGCTGCGCGGCCTGTGGGATGACCTCGACCGCCACAGCGCCATCGAGCGCTGGGTCCTCGCCGAAATGGAGGCTACCGGCGTCGACCCGCTCTCCGTCGGCCGCCCCTTGCCGGACCACCTGCAGCACCCGTCGCGACGTCCGTCGCAACGTCGTTGAGGGTGTCGACGCGCGCCGAGCACAAGGCGCCCCTCCATTTCTGGTCGCGCTCTACGCCGGTCGCCGTGCTGCCAGCGCCCCCTACCCCTGGCCCGCCCCGAGCGCGAGATCCGACAGGTCGAGGACCAGGCCCAGCTCGCCGCGCTGTGCGCCGACCTGATGGCGCGGCCCGTGATCGCCCTCGACGTCGAGACCACGATCGGCGAGCTCAAGCTGTGCCTGGTGCAGATCGGCGTGCCCGAGTACAGCGCCATCATCGACGTCCGAGCGATCTCCGACCTGGCGCCGCTGGCCGCCGTGCTCGAGACCACGGCCGTCGCCAAGGTCATCCACCACGCCGCCTTCGAGCGCGAGGTGTTCAGCCAGCTCAACATCTCGATCCTCAACGTGATCGACACCCTGGCCGTGTCCCGGCGAGTTCGCGGCCGCCAGCCCGAGGGGCACAGCCTGGCCGCGGTGTGCCGGCGCGAGCTCGGCCTGCGCCTCGACAAGTCCCAGCAGAAGTCCGACTGGACCCGCCGCCCGCTCACCGCCAGCCAGCTCGACTATGCAGCGCTCGATGTGGAGATCTTGCTCAAGATCCACCATCGGCTGACCGCGGCGCAGTCCACTGGCAGCGCCTGATCCCGGCGATTCGAGCGGGAGGCCAGACGAGCGGCGCCGCAAGGCCTGGCCGAGCACCCACTGCCTGACGAAGGATCCGGAACGCCGGATGCCGGAGGCCGGGCAGCGCCCCACCTGATGCGACCCGCGATGTCCGATATCCGGGCGGAGCAATCCCGAGTCGCAGACCCTCGCCGTCATGGAGCATCGTTGCTACGACATCGCTTTGGCTCCGAGGTTGACCTGCACATCGAGCAGAAGGTCGCCGCGGCGTCCCGCGAGCAGCTCGAGGTCTGGGTGATGCGCGTGCGGCCGGCCTCGGCCTTGGCCGACGTATTCGCCTGACGCCCCGCCACCGCTCATCGGGCCACGCGCAGCTGCGCTCGGGACCGCGTACCGGACTTTCACGTGGAGAATTGAACCACCGACTGCGATGACGCATGTCGGGCGATGCTGGCAGGCGCGCTGAGGGTCTGCTGCGTCGACACGCAGCACGGCCAAGGCGAAGAACCGTGCCACCGCCACCGGGTGGGCCTCTGGTCCCTGTGACGCCGAGTGAATCTGGTACCCTCGCTTGCCGGTGGCAACAAGAACGAGGTGAATGACCATGAGTGCATTCTTGTTCGGGTGGAATCCTGCGAGGTTCCGTGTAGGGCGTTGGACGACCATGGATGATCTGGTCTCTGCAGCGTCGGGTGATGACGAGTGGGAGACGAAGTCCTCCAAGCCGCAGAAGGGCGACTGGGCATTTGCGGTGAAACTCGGGCAGCAAGGCCGCGGCTTCTTCGCCCGCGGACAGATCGTCAAGATCGACGATCCGCCCGGAGCACGCGATGTCATCGTGCGTTGGCTCGAGTTCTTGGATCCGCGGAGCAGCGCCAACCTGCTCGCGTTCCCAGCTCCCGTCGGGCACGAGGTTCAGAAGTGGGACGCGCAGTCCAACGGCACCGAGATCAAGCGATACCCGCTCCCCTCGCTCCACGAGCTCTGGGACAAACACTACGCCGCCCGGTCGAGCCCCGTGATCGCTGGAACGTCCGATGCCGACGCCGACATCAATGAGGTGCTGACGAGCTCGATGCTAACGACAACGGAGAAGCAGCAACTGGTCCGAGCTCGACGAGGCCAGGGGCTATTTCGCGAGAACGTCGCCAAGATCGAAGAGGCATGCAGGGTCACGGGCGTCTCCGATCGAACGCATCTGCGCGCCAGCCACATCAAGCCGTGGCGGGCCGCGAACAACAAGGAGCGGCTGGATGGGAATAACGGCCTACTCCTCTCTCCACATATCGATCACTTGTTCGATCAAGGATTCATCAGCTTCTCCGACGACGGCCGACTCCTCGTGTCGCCTCAACTCGAGAACAAGGTGCTTACCGCGTGGCATATCGCTCCGAAGCTGAAGGGGGCCGCGTTCACCCACGCTCAGCGAGCGTATCTTGCCTATCATCGGAAGAAGGTCTTCCTCACGAGTTGAGGTCCGTTCCTCGGGAACAGAACCCGATCCACGCGACGATCCGGGACAACTTTGGGGCAACTTCGCGAGGCTTCCGACCGCCCTCCCAGTGCCAACAGGGCCAGGCCTTCTATGCTCACAAAGCAGGGCGGCCAATGCAGGCGGGCCTTGATGTCGGGCTCCAGCAACTGCGCCAGGCTGTCACCACCGGCCTCCGAGGGTCCCATTTCCACGGCCGCGCCGTTCACGGCGCTGCCGTAGCCAGGCCAGCGGACCGACGCCTGCGCGCGGAGAGCCGCGGTGCCGTTGCCCTACTCGAGCAGGAGGCTGGACATCGTGCCGCGGAGATCGCCGCGGTTGAACGCGGCGGCGAGGGCCTGCATGATCTCCAGTCGTTGCGCTGCGTTCATGCCCGCGAGGAGCTCGCGAAGCTCGCTGATCTCCTGCGCGCCCCAGCGCTTCTGTGCGATCGACTGGGCGAGCAGCTCGTGCCCGCGGCGCGCTGCCTCTGCGCTCTCGGCGGTCGACTCCGCTGCGCGCTCGGGGAGCTCCGCCGCAGGCCCGGCGCCCTCACCCGACGCGGGCGAGGCGTCGCTTGGCGCCGCGGCCCCAGCGGCGACCGCGGGCGACCCGGGCGACCCGGGCAACATGAGGAGCTGCTCCCGAGTCCGCGCACGCTCCCCTGCAGCTCCGCGAGCTGACGAGAGAGCCTCTCTACCTGCTGCTGCTGCTGCTCCAGCGCCTGCAAGATCGTCTCATCGTGATTGCGCGGCTCGCGCAGATGCGCCAGGCCGAAGCCAGCGCCCACCGCGAGCACCGTGACTAGCACCAACGTCCGGACAGGCAGCATGGAGGTCCTCGCGCTACGGGGCTGACGGGCGAACCCAGGAGTAGTTGGTCACATGCACCGCGGTGCATGCGCCACTAGCATCCCAACGGAAGAACACGTACGAGCCCACCCCGATCGAGCGCGCGGCTGCCACCATGTTGGCGTCGCTGGTCGCGCAGCTCTTGTATGTGCCAGCAGCGGTCATGGCCTCGCACGCGACCACGGTCGATCCTGTGGCAGCGGAGTTGAAGCAGCCGATGTACTGCGTGGTGTCCGCGCTGTTACGCGCGTCGCCCATGTTGCCGCGCGCGTAGCCAGCCGACAGGTTCACGTCGACAGGGATCGTGTACTTCGCCCCGCCTACTGCGCTGCTGCAGAGCGCCAGCACCGTCCCGACCGCAACCACAGCCTTGTTCCATGTCTTCATCACATACCCCTTTTTTGAAAATTGCAGAGATCGCAAACAGGCAGAGGCCCGCTCTGCCCTCCGCCAGATCTTGGAGCGGTCCGGGCTCGCCAGCAAGCTCCCTCTCGCGGATTCAAGAAGCGACGTGCAGGCAGATCCCGCAGCGCGCCGACCAAGCCGGTGGCGCGAGACTCCTCCGCGGCCAAGCAGAGGCGAGCTGAAGTAATCATGACTACCACGCGCCGCCTCGTGCGAGGCAGCTCACCGTGGCGATCGACCAGGGGAACCGCCTCACAGTCAGATGCGAGACACTGAGTTTCAGATATAGATATCAGATCTGCACACTATGAGGCATAAAGTCACATATTCGAATACCAGGTTGAAACAACCATCGAGCCAACGCACACTGCGCGCAGATGAGACACATCAGCACACTCTGCCTCTTCACTTCATTGCTTTCGTTGTCGGTGGCCTGCACCGACGGCCTGCAGGACGACGCTCCCGAGCTATCCCCGACCTGGGAGAGCTTCCGCGCGAATCCGCCGGTTCGCTGGGAGGCGTTTCGAGACACAACGTATCGTGAGCCGTTCGCGCCCTATCGCTACATCGTGGACGGGGACATCCCACTGCTCGACGAAGAACAGCTCCGCGCTCACTATGACGCCTGGCTCGAGCAGGAGTTCCGGCTCTCGGGCGCCGGGGGTTCGGAGCTGGCGGTGCGGCGCGCGTTGAACGCCGATGTCATCTGGCCCGCGGCGCAGCGCAACTCACTGACGTACTGCGTGAGCAACGCCTTTGGCACGAACAAGGCCGCCTTGGTCGCGGCGCTGGGGCGAGCCACGGCGGCCTGGACCGCGCGGGCAGCGGTGGGGTTCAGGTACGTGCCCGCGCAGGACGCGACGTGTACCGCCGCCAACACCAACGTCCTGTTCAGCGTGGAGCCGGTGACCGCCACGTACTTCGCCTCGGCCTTCTTCCCCGACGCGGCGCGGGCGCAGCGCCGGCTCCTGGTGACCCCGGCGGCGTTCACCACCACCGCCGGGGGCCGGGACCTGGAGGGGATCATGCAGCACGAGACCGGCCACATCCTCGGCTTCCGGCATGAGCACATCTTCATCACCTGCACCGGCAACAGCGAGACCACCACGGATGCGCGCCAGGTGACCTCGTATGACGTCAACTCGGTCATGCACTATCCGCAGTGTCGGCCGAGCCAGACCGGCGGCTACCGGCAGAGCGCGCTCGATGAGCTGGGCGCGACCATGCTCTACGGCGCGCCGCGCACCACGGAGTGCTTGTTCAACTGGGCGCAGGCCACCTACCCCACCCTGTTCACGCCGGCGGCGACCACTGCGGTCTCGGGCAACTACGTGTTCCGCTACTACTCTGGGACCAATGCGTATCTGGGAATCGATGTCACGGACCAGAATGTGTATTACCTGCCCGCCGGTGGCGCGCTGCAGAGCCAAGGGCCCAAGTCAGCGTTGCTCACCGCGGCGAACTGCAACTGAGCGCTCCTGGCCACCCTCCCCGAGGTGACCAACCTTGACCCAGATGGTGGTGCCCTCTCTGGAGAACGGGTGGTGGCGGCTCATCGAGGGGCTACGGATCCACGTGCCCTTGGGATAGGTCCCGAGCTCATCGGCGAAGGTGCCCTCGAGGACCAAGATCTCCTCGCCGCCGAAGTGGGTGTGCGGCGCGAACACGGTGCCTGGTGCCCAGCGCACCAGCGCCACGTGTTCGGTGCCAAACTCGTGCAAGGGCAGCACCGACAGGCCTGGCACCAGCCCAGGGCGCCAGGAGGCCGCGGTGGTGTCGATGACCACGCGGGTCAGGTCCTCCGGGGAGAACTGGCGCAGCTTGACGAAGATCACGCAGCCCTCGGGGCTCTTTGGCTGGTGGCTGGATCCAGGCGGGTTGCGAACATAGGTGCCGGCGGGGTACGTGCCGTGCTCATCGGCGAAGGTCCCCTCGAGCACCAGGAACTCCTCCCCCAGCTCGTGGGTGTGCGGCGCAAACGAGGCCTGAGCGGCGTAGCGCACGATGGAGGTCGCGCGCGCCACCTCCTCGCCCTGGCGGTCGAGCATCTGCCGCTCCACGCCGGGCAGCGGCGAGGGGCGGAAGCTCTCCTCCCCTGGCAAGACGACCACTCGCTGCGAAAGATCTGCGCGGAGTTCCATGTGGGTTCCTGGGTGAAGGGTGCGAGGCGACGGGAGGTGACTATGTCCGGCGCTTGCGCGGAGGGGAAGCGGGACCGCGGCGAGCGGCGCCACCCGAGGCGCGGGGGGGCGCGGGCGCGCCGAGCAGGCCCTCGGCGAGGTGCGAGAAGCGTTGCTTCTCCGCTTCGGGGATCTGACGCCAGTCGAGATCATGCAGCGCGCCCCACATGCCGTAGTACATGAGGCGGTTGACCTGGGGGAACTGCAGGCGCAAGGCCATCCACAGGTCGAACAGCTCGTGCTCGCAGAGCTGGCCATACGTGGTGACGCCGACGGCGCGCAGCCAGCCAGCGCTGACCTTGGCGAGGTTGCGCAGCTCCTCGACCGGGGTCTCCGGCGTGGGGGACGCGCGGCGTTTGAGCGGCATGGAGGCCGAGGCTAGCAGGCGCGGGACTCGGGAGCAGCCGGCAGCTCCGAGGCACGCCAGGCAGCTGCACCAGACGAGCGCGAGCGCGGCGAGTCGCAGGCAGCTGCGTCGGGCGCCACCGACGAGCAGCGGCTCCACGGACGAACTCTCTGTGCCCCGGTCCGACACGTGGAGACGTCCGGGTACCTTGGGGCTCGTTGCCGCCCTCTTGGCCCCATGAGTGCGCATCCCAGAGAGCCCGGGCACCCCCGAGAGGATGCGAGCGATTGTCGCAGGCGACGTTGCACGGCTGCCTGCGTTCGCGACCCCGAGGCCGCCCCAGAGAGGAGCCGGAGTGGCCACAGGCGCTGCGATGACGAGAGGTTAGCGCACCCGCGCCGAGGCGAGCCTGGCGGGCGCGCAACGGATGCGCTGCGGCCCAGCGCCGCAGACCACGCCAAGGCAGCGACGGCGACCCGGCCAGCAGCGCTGCGTCACTGCGCCTCACTTGCGCCGGTGATAGCGCATGACCATGCTGGGATCAGGTCGCAAAGGAGTTCAGCCATGAGTCCCATCTCGAGTCCCCATCTCTCCGAGATTTCTCGGCGGCAGGTGCGCGGTTGCTGGGCGGATCGGGCGTTCCTGGCGCTGGTGGTGGTGCTGGCCGCGCTGAGCGTGCGAACCGTCGAGATGGCGGTGCATGCGGGGGCGATGCCGGGTGCCGCGAGTGTGGCGCTCAGCGAGCCGCTGACGCCGTAGCCACCGGTTGCTATCACGCGAACGTACGAGCGCCCTTCGTCCGAGCATCGGACGAGAGGGCGCTTGGCGTTTCTTGGTGTTTCTTCGCGCGTCAGGGCGCGTCTTCGCGCGTCAGGGCGTTTCAGGGCGCCGCGGTGAAGGCGTGCTCGCCCGCGACCTTGGGTACCGCCGTCTGGCCGAGCTGGTTGCCACCCCAGCACACGGTGCCCTCTGGTCCGCTGGCGCACGAGTGGCCAGCGGCGGCCATGACGGTGGTGGCCTTCACGGCAGGAGCCACGGTCTGGCCGCTGTCGCGGTCGCCCCAGCAGGTGACCGTGCCCTCCTCCGCCAACGCACAGCAGTGGCGCGGCGCGCAGGAGACGTCCTTGAACGAGCCCTGCGGAGCCAGCGCCTCCTTTTGCGGGCCCTCGCCCCAGCAGGTGAGCGCTCCGTCCTTGCCCACGCCGCAGGCGGCCTTGTCGGCGGCGGCGAGCGCGCGGAAGAGGCCCTTGGGAGGCGGCGGCGCCTGCGGGCCGAAACACGACACCTTGCCGTCTGCGCCAAGCGCGCAGGTGAACCCGGTGCCAGAGGCGACCTGAACGAACTTCCCGGCGGGCAGCTTGACCTCACCACCATCGCCCGACCAGCCCTCCTTGCTCCAGCAGATCAGCGCCCCGCTCGCCTTGACGATGCCGCAGCCGTGGAACATGCCCTCGGCGAACGTGGCCAGCGGCTCCGCGGGGAGAAACGCCAGGTCCTCGCCGGCGAAGTGCGGCGCGCACGTCAGCTTGCCGGCCTCGTCGAGCCCGCACAGGTGCCAGCGCCAGCCCACCTGGGCGAACGTGCCCGACGGGACGTCGACGCGCTGGCCCCAGCACTGCAGGCCGCCGCTCTCGAGCAGGCCGCAGGTTCCGGAAGGCGATCCGACGAGCTGCCGGTACGAAAGCGGGCTGGTCACCGGGCCGACGGCCGGCGACATCGCCTGCGCGACGGCCGCGGTCTCTTGTTCGGTGGGGGGCAAGGCGAGCCACCCTGGCTTCTGGGCGGCGATCGCCGCGCAGCTCCGCACCGCGGACAGGTCGGCGTCTGTCTTGGCGGCGAGGATGCACTCGGCCTGGGCCGGCGACAGCCCCTCCTTGCGACAGAGCTCCACGGTGGAGGCCTGGAGCCGCGTGTCCGCGGCGCTGAGCTCGGCGCCCTCCGGGCCGGCCGGCGCCGAGCGCCATCACGTGCTTGACCGCCGCCTCACACAGCTCACGCTTGGCGGGAGCCCGCGAGCGTCCGCAGCCCGAGGCCAGGAGTCCCAACGACAGTAGCAGCAGAGCGAGTCGAGTCATGGCGAATCGATACCACGCGGACCTCGCCAGAAACGAGCGGAACCGGACCTGAGAGCGGCGCTCGGGCGGGCGCCTGGCGGGCGGGCCTGGCGGCCCGGGCTCGCCACGTCAGGCGGCTGCTGGCGCCGGCGCGCTGCCGCGCTTGAGCCGCGCGTTGAGCGCGATCAGGCCGATGAGCAGCGCGGCGCCAAAGAGGAAGCGCCAGCTCGGGGCCTCGGCTGCGGGGAAGGCCAGGAGCACGATGACCAGGCTATAGACGGGCTCGAGCGTGACGCTGAGCGCGACCGTGAACGGCGAGAGCACGCGCAGGACGTGCAGCACCCAGAGCTGCGGCACGACGGTGCAGGCCACCGCCAGCGCGCCCAGCAGCAGCGCGTCGCGCAGGGACAGCGCCCAGGGCACGACGAAGCCGTGGCCGCGCACCACCAGGACCAAGGTGGTCGTCAGCGCCGCCGCCGACATCTCGTAGAGCATGACGTGCTCGGCGCGGTCCTTGCGCGCCAGGCTGCCATTGATGCTGCCGAAGGCCGCCGCCAGGACCGCGGAGCCGAGCGCGAGCGAGAGGCCGAGCGCGGAGGCCTGCACCTCCAGCTTGGCCAGCAGCGACGCGCCCACCATCACCAGCAACCCGATCCCCAGCTCGTACCGCGCCACCGGGCGGCCGAACACCAGCGGCTCGAGCACGGCGGTGAAGAACGTCACGGTGGACAGGCCGATCACCGCGGTGGCCACCCCCGAGACCTTGATCGCGCCGTAGAAGCAGAGCCAGTGGAGTCCGATGAGCGCGCCCGCCAGCGCGTACGGCCCCAGGGTGCCGGGCGCGGGGCGCAGCGGCATCCGGCGCGCCAGCATCAGCGCGGCGATCACCACAACGACCAGCACGAGCCTGTACCAGACCAGCGACACCGCCTCGATGGAGATGATCCGGCCGAGGATCGCGGTGAGGCCCCAGAGCACCACCGTCACGTGCAAGAGGACGTAGGCCGCCGCCCGGGAGATCTCACGCGGCGCGGCGGTTCCAGGCATGGCGCGCCAGGCTGGCCCGAAAGCTCGCGCAATTCCAGCGCGTGTGCCATGTGCCACAGCGATCCCGAGCTTTCTTCGGATCTTGCAGGCCAAGCGCGCAGGAGAACGTCCGAATCGGGCGACTGGGAGTCCTCCACTTGACAGGCCCCCTACATTCTTCTACCTCTGTGGAACCCCTCGAACCGTCGGTCGCTGGGTGTTCTGATGCTCTCGAAGTACCTCGCCTCGCCGTTTCGCTCGCGCCGCTTCGTGGTCGCGATCGCAGCGCTGTGCGTGGCGGGGCAGGCGTTCGCGCTGGTCCACCTGTTCGCGCTGCACCACGTGCGCTGCGCGGAGCACGGCGACCTGCTGCACATCGAGGGTGAGGGCGCCCGCCGCGACCTGGACCTGGCGGCGGAGCTCGCGCGCGAAACAGCGGCGGCGGTGTCGGCGTCCGGCCTGCCGTTCGCCGCGCACCAAGGCGACCACTGCACCGCGCTCACCGAGCGCCGCGACCTCCGCTCCGCGGTGGCCGTGGTGCGCTGGGACCTTCCGCCGCTCGCCAGCCAGGGACAGCCTTGCTGGCGCACGCCCGACCGCACCTCACGAGCCCTGTACCGCCTGGCGCCGAAGATCTCGCCACCTGCCGCGGCCTAGCCGCGACCGGTCACGTCTCGCGCTGCGCAGCATGAGGAGTGTTCTCTCGCTGCGCGCGGGCCCCAGATGGCCCGCTGCAGGACGACCGGCGTCGGCCAGGTGAACCAGGTCCATCGCGAGCGCGGCGCTGACAGCCTTTGCGGCACCAGCCCCGTCGGCCGCTCGCGGTTGGCCCTGGCACAGCGGTGTCCGCAGGCGGCGACGCGCAGGAGCTCCTCGCGTCACGCGCCGCGCGGTGGAGACGAGTTCGCGAAGTAGGTCCCCGTGCACACGAAGACGTTGTTCATCGCCTTGATCGCGCTTGGTACGCTTGCTCCTTGGGGCACGCTCGCCCAGGCGCAGGAGCGTCCGGATGCCGGACCAGCGGCGACGCCGGCTCCCGGGCCGGCGCCGCCGGCTCCCGGGCCGGCGCCTGCACAGCCGGCGCCTGCACAGCCGGCGCCTGCACAGCCGGCGCCACCAGCGCAGCCAGCGCCCTGCACCGGGTCGGTGGACTCCCACGTCATCGACGCAGACACCCACGAAGCGCTGGCGGGAGCGCTGGTGCGCGTCGGCGACGCGGTGCTGGGCGACACCGATGGCGCCGGGCACTTCATCTTGCGGGACCTGTGCCCGGGTGAGCTCACCCTCGAGGTCGAGCTGATGGGCTACACGGTGGCCCGCCAGCAGCTCGCGGTGCGAGGTGGGCAGGTGGTGTCCATCGAGATCGAGCTGTCAGCGATGGACGAAGAGGTGATCGTCGTCGAGGACAAGGCGCCGGTGGCCACCGAGATGCGAGCCACCGCCGTGCTCTCGGGCGCGGCGCTGGCCCGCAAGCGCGGGCAGGCGCTGGCGGAGACGCTGTCCGAGGTGCCGGGCGTGACCCAGCTCCGCTCGGGCAGCGGCATGGCCAAGCCCATCGTCCGCGGCCAGTACGGGCGGCGGCTGCTCATCCTGGTCGATGCGGTGCGGCATCGCGCGCAGGAGTGGGGGATCGATCACGCGCCCGAGATCGATCCCTTCATCGCCGACCGGCTCACGGTGGTGCGCGGCGCCGCTGGCGTGCGCTATGGACCGGACGCGATCGGCGGCGCGGTGCTGGTGGATCCTCCTGATCTGCTGACCCGCCCCGGGCTCAAGACCGAGCTGCACGTGATCGGCACGGCCAATGGCAGCGGCGGCAACGTCGCGGCCCGCGTGCAGGCCGCGCCCACGAGCCTGCCCGGCCTGGCCTGGCAGCTCGAGGGCAGCTTCAAGCGCCTGGCCTCGGCCTCCACCCCGGACTACCCGCTCGACAACACGGGCGTGATGGAGGGCAGCCTGGGCGCCACCGTGGGGTACCGGCGCGGCTCCGCCGACTACAAGCTGTCGTACCGGCGCTACCAGGCCGAGCTCGGCGTGTGCTCGTGCTTGCGCATGGAGTCGAGCGACGACTTCTACGCGCAGCTCGAGCGCGAGCGACCGCTCGGCTCGGAGGCCTATCGTGCCGACTTCGAGATCGACCGGCCTTCGCAAGCGGTGGCCCACGATCTGGCGCTGGCGCGCGGCAAGTGGGAGCTGGGGGAGCTGGGCACGCTGGGCACGACGCTGTCGTTCCAGCATGACCACCGCGAGGAGTACGAGATCGTGCGCGACGCGGTCACCGGACCGCAGTTCAACTTCCGCTTGTTCACCAGCGAGCTGGAGGCCGCGCTCACGCACTATCCGCTCCACCTCAATGACCACCTGCACGTGCGCGGCACCGTGGGCGCGGTCGCGGTGGGGCAGCTCCACAGCTACAGCGGGCTGCCGCTGGTGCCGGATCATCGCTCGCTGGGCGCCGGGGTGTTCGCCATCGAGCGCCTGGTGGGCCACGACTTCGAGCTCGAGGCCGGGGTCCGCTACGACGTCCTCGGCCGCACCTCGGAGATGCAGCGACGCGACTTCCTGCGGCTGGTGCGCAGCGGCCAGCTCGCGGAAGACGCCTGCGGGCCGGAGATGGATCCCGTGGAATGCAGCTCGCTGTTTCACACGGTGTCCGCCTCGGTGGGCGGCCTGCGCCAGCTCACGCCGGCCTGGGCCGTCAAGCTGGACCTGTCCACCGCCTCTCGTCCGCCCAACCCGGACGAGCAGTATCTCAACGGCAGCGCCCCGACCTTCCCCGTGGTGGGGCTGGGCAAGCCAGATCTGGGCGCCGAGACCACCTACTCTGCCTCGGTGACGTCCACGTTCCAGGGCGCGCGCCTGGTGGCCGAGGCGTCGGCGTACGCCAACCGGATCGAAGACTACATCTACTTCGCGCCGGCCATCGGAGCGGACGGCGCGCCGATCTTCGACGTGCTGATCCGCGGGACGTATCCGCGCTTCATCACCAAGGCGGTCGACGCGCTGTTCTACGGCTTTGACGGCGGCGTCTCGGCGACGCCGACGAGCTTCCTCGAGCTGGGCGCGCAGCTCTCGATGGTGCGCGCCCGAAACCTCAGCGAGGACTCGCCGCTGGTGTTCGTGCCTCCGGATCGAGTCCGGGCCTCGGCCACCTACAAGCTGCCAGCGCGCGGGTGCTGGCACGACAGCTTCGTCTCGTTGGCCGGCACCTACGTCGCCCGGCAGGAGCGCTTCGATCTGGCGGCGGACTTTGCGCCGCCGCCGGATGCGTACTTCCTGCTTGGCGCCGAGGCCGGCGCCGAGGTGCAGCTCGGCAAGCACACGCTGAAGCTGGCCCTGCAAGGCCAGAACCTCCTCAACACTCGCTATCGCGACTACACGAGCTTATTGCGCTACTTCGCAGACCAGCCCGGCACGCAGGTGCTGCTGCGGCTGAGCCTGCTCACCTCGTCTTTTCCCTGAACTCCCAAGGAGTCGATCATGCGATTTTCCACGTCTCTGCTCACGGTCCTCTGCCTCTCTTCTTCTGCGCTGCTCGGCGCGTGCGACGACGACGAGCACAACCACAACGAGAACGAGGTCATCACCACGGTGATCTTGACCTTCACCCCGGCCGCCGGCGGCGCCGCGGTCACCGCCACCTTCAACGACCCCGACGGCGACGGCGGGGCCGCCCCCACCGTGGATCCGATCAACCTGGTCGCCGCGACCACGTACACCGCCGCGGTCCGCTTCGAGAACCGGCTCGAGACCCCGGCCGAGGACATCACGGTGGAGGTGGCCGATGAGGCCACCGAGCACCAGGTGTTCTTCACCGGCACGGCGGTCAACGGCCCAGCCAGCAACCAGACGGGCGCCGCGCTGACCCACAGCTACGCGGACACCGACGCCGGGGGGCTGCCGATCGGCCTCGCCAACTCGTTTGTCGCCGCGCGCGGCACCGGCACGATGCTCGTCACCTTGCGTCACATGCCGCCCGTCAACAGCGCGCCGGCCAAGACCGCGAGCGCCGCGATGACGGTGAAAGACGCTGGCGGCTTCTCCACGCTGGGCGGCGCCACCGACGTGAGCGTGACCTTCCAGGTCACCGTTCCGTAAGGCGCGAGCGCGAGCGTCAGCCCGGCGACCGGCCCAGGGCTCAGCGGCTCCAGACCAGGCCCGCCGACGTGACAAAGCGCTGGTACGACGACTCGCGAAACAGGTCGCGCCAGATCGCCCCGCGCAGCTCGAGCTCGACGCACCCGCTGAGCGAGCGGGCGAGCCGCAGCTCCAGCGAGCTGCGGTTGTCGGCGTCGAGCGACTCGTAGGTCTCGAGGGCCTGCTTGACCAGGAGGCCCTCGGGATAGCGCTCGGCCTGCAGCGTGCCGGTGACGGACGCGAACAGGCCGGCGACGGGCGCGGTGACGGCGGCGCGGGCGCGCAGGCTCTGCCACGACTGGCCAAAGCTGTTGGAGTCCATCACCGTGAGCTGCCCCTCGATGCTCGCCACCACCGCTCCGGAATAGACCGCGCTCACGCTGGCGCGGTGCATCCGGTCCCCGCGCCGGCGCGGCGTGAGCAGGAAGCAGCTCTCGTCGATCTCGGCGCCCGGCAGGCACCGGTTGCTGTTGGCCTTGCCGTAGTACGCGCGCTGCTCGACGCCCACGGTCGCGACGAGCTCGAGGCTGCGCGCCTCATCCTCGCTGCGCCACAGCGGGAAGTCGCCGCGCGCGCTGGTGCCAGCCCCGACCCAGCTGAGGGCGCCGCTGGCCTTGTACTGGAAGCCGCGCGGCCCCACGCTCACCGCGACGCGCGAGCTGTCGCCGAACAAGACCAGCACCAGATCCAGGCTGCCGCTGCGGTAGGTCCGGTCACCGTCCGCGCCGTGCAGCGAGGTGACGTCGCGACCGCCCAGCCGCAGCCCTGCGCGCACCGCGCCCTGCCGCGCGGGCCGGGTCCATTGCGCGTCCACCGTGGTCTGCGCCAGGTCTTCGCTCTGCACCTCCGAATCGGGAGCAATGCGCAGGTGCCCGGTGCCCACCAGCACCAGCCGGTGCCCGCTGGGCCACGCCGCCCCCAGCTCCAGGCGGCTGCCGAGCCGGGTCGCCAGCGCGGTGGTCTGCGGCTCGCTGCCGGTGGACTCCACCCGCGCCAGGTTCGAGTCCAGCTCGAGCGCGACCTCGGCGCTGGCGTCCACGTGGAGGTCGGCGCGGGCCCTCGGGGCGTCCACGCCAGGACCTGCGCCGCCGTCTTGGCCAGCGGCCAGGTCGACCGAGCCAGCGGCGGCGCTGGCGTCCGACGCCAGGTCGGGTGCTGCTTCTGTGTCCGCTTCTGGCTCCGCTTCTGTCGCAGCTTCCGGTGCTTCCGGTGTCGCTTCTGTTGCGGCTTCCGGTGCCGCTTCCGTCGCGGCTTCTGTCGCCGCCGGCTCACGAGGATCCGCCGGCGGCGCCTGCGCCGCCGCGCGCCCCGACAACAGGACCACCGCGGTCACCGAGATCGCAGCGATCGGACCGAGGCTGACGGGGAGAGCAGCGCGCACCGCAGCGGGCAGCGTACACCGCGGCGTCTTGCCGCGTCATGGCTTTGTCCATCATCACGTGGCCAAGGTGGCAAGGGCCATGGTAGGGCATGCCATGCTTGACCTCCCACGCGGTGCCCCCGCGTTCGCCGCGCGCCTGGCGCTCCTGCTGGCGCTGGTCCTTGGCCTTGGTGCGTGCGGCAAGGCCGACCGGACCAAGTGCGAGCGGATGTGCCGCAACTACGCCACCATCACGTTCCGCGACGTGGAGGCCTCTCGGCTGCCCCCAGAGAAGCGTGAGCCAGCGTTGCAGGACAAGCTGACCCGCGGGATGGAGTTCTGCGTGAACAAGTGCCAGGCGGCCAACAACGACGATCAGATCGATTGTGCGACCGCCGCCAAGAACATCACCGAGCTGCGCACCTGCGATTGACGACGCGGCGCCGGCCGCCGCGTCACCAGGGGCTGGTCGCGGCGCGGCCAAACGCGGCAAGCGCGCCACGAGGGCGCGCTGTGCCGCGGACGAGACCCACGTAGCGAGGCGGCGTGAGCGCCACCTCCGTGGAGCTCAGAAGTCCATGCCGCCCATGCCGCCCATCCCACCCATGCCGCCCATCCCACCCATGCCGCCCATGCCGCCGCCACCGCCGGCGGGAGCCGGCGCTTCCTTCTTGGGGCGCTCGGCGATCATCGCCTCGGTGGTGAGCAAGAGCGACGCCACCGAAGCGGCGTTCTGCAGCGCGGTGCGCACGACCTTGGTCGGATCGATGACGCCTGCCGCCGCCAGGTCCTGATACTCCAGGGTGGCCGCGTTGAGGCCAAAGGAGCCGGTGCCTTCGCGGACCTTGGACACCGCGATCGAGCCATCGACGCCTGCGTTGGCGGCGATCTGACGCAGCGGCTCTTCCACCGCGCGGCGCACGATCTGCACGCCGAAGGCCTGCTCGGCCGAGGGCTTGAGACCGTCGAGCACCTTCTGCGCGCGCAGCAGCGCCACGCCGCCGCCGGGGACCACGCCCTCTTCCACCGCGGCGCGGGTCGCGTGCAGCGCGTCCTCGACGCGAGCCTTCTTCTCCTTCAGCTCGACCTCGGTGGCCGCGCCGACGCGGATGACCGCGACGCCGCCGACCAGCTTGGCCAGCCGCTCCTGGAGCTTCTCGCGATCGTAGTCCGTCTTGGCATCGTCCAGGCCGCGGCGGATGATCTTGACGCGCTCCTCGATGGCGGCCTGCTTGCCGCGACCATCGACGATCGTGGTGGAGTCCTTGTCGACGGTGATGCGCTTGGCCTGGCCCAGATCGGCCAGGGTCAGGTTCTCCAGCTTGAGGCCGAGATCCTCGGTCACCGCCTCGCCGCCGGTGAGCGCGGCGATGTCCTGCAAGAGCTCGGTGCGGCGGTCGCCGAAGCCCGGCGCCTTGACCGCGCAGATGTTGAGCGTGCCGCGCAGCTTGTTGACCACCAGGGTCGCGAGCGCCTCGCCGTCGAGGTCCTCGGCGACGATGAGCAACGGACGACCGCTCTTGGCCACCTGCTCGAGGATCGGCAGCACGTCCTTCATCATGCTGATCTTCTTGTCGTAGATCAGCAGGTAGGGCTCGTTCAGGACGACCTCCATCCGCTCCGTGTCGGTCACGAAGTACGGCGAGAGGTAGCCGCGGTCGAACTGCATGCCATCGACGACGTTCAGCTCGGAGTGCAGGGTCTTGGCCTCTTCGACCGCGACCACGCCTTCCTTGCCGACCTTCTTCATCGCCTCGGCGATCATCTCGCCGATCTCGGTGTCGCCGTTGGCGGAGATGGTCCCCACCTGGGCGATGTCTTCCTTGCCCTTGGTGGGCGTGGAGATGCGATGCAGCTCGGCGATCAAGGCCTCGACGGCCAGATCGATGCCGCGCTTGAGCTCCATGGGGTTGTGGCCGGCGCTGACCAGCTTGCTGCCCTCGCGGTAGATGGCCTGGGCAAGGACCGTGGCGGTGGTGGTGCCATCGCCAGCGTTGTCCGAGGTCTTGGAGGCGACCTCCTTGACCATCTGCGCGCCCATGTTCTCGAACTTGTCCTCGAGCTCGATCTCCTTGGCGACGGTGACGCCGTCCTTGGTGACCGTGGGCGAGCCCCAGCTCTTCTCGATGACGACGTTGCGGCCGCGCGGACCGAGGGTGACCTTGACGGCGTTGGCCAGCGTGTCCACGCCAGCGGCGACGCGAGCCCGAGCCTTGCCTTCGAAGATGATGTCTTTGGCGCTCATGACCGTTCCTTACTCGATGATCCCGAGGATCTCGTCCTCGCGCAGGATGATGTGCTCCACGCCTTCCACCTTGATCTCGGTGCCCGTGTACTTGCCAAAGAGGATGCGGTCTCCTGCCTTGACGTCCAGCGGGATGAGCTTGCCGTCTTCGCGCTTGCCAGAGCCAACCGCGATGACCTTGCCTTCGAGCGGACGCTCCTTGGCGGAGTCCGGAATGATGAGGCCGCCTTTGGTCTTCTCTTGCTCCTCGACGCGGCGTACCAGGATGCGGTCTTGCAGGGGTCGAACGTTCATCGCTGTCTCCTCGGAAGTGCTGGCCGGACGGGGTAACGCTTGACCTGTGAGAGCCAAACCTCAGAAATCCGGCCGAATTTTGTTAGCACTCGCGCAAGGCGAGTGCTGATGGCGCGCAGGATAAGTCCGGTGAGTCAAATGGCAAGGGGCCAGGCCGTTGGATTTCCTGCGAACTTCGATCGCAAGCGGACCGACCGCTCAAGTGCCGGCCTCCGGTTTCCCACCTCCTTCTCCCTACCTTTCTAACCCACAGGATTCAAAGGGTTCTTGAAACCAGGCGGCGACGGCGGAAGATAGGATCATGCTGACACTGGCTGCCACTGTGGAGGAGTTTTTCCATGAGGTCGTCACCGAGGCCCTCACCGCCAAGCAGATCGACGCCTCCGAGCCTGCTGGCTGGTACCTGGTCAACCTGCTGGGGGAGCTGACCACCACGCGGCTCCCCGATGAGCCGCTGGGGGTCAAGCTGGCCAAGGCCAGCCAGGGGGCGGGAGAGCGAGTGCGGAGCCTCAAGGAGGTAGGCGACACCTCCCTGGTGGTCGCGGGGTTCTTCGCCGAGTCGCTGGGCCGGAGCCTGGTGGACGTGGACTACTACGTCAGCCTGGGCAAGAGCGCGTACGGCCAGCTCGCCCGCCACCTGGCCAGCGCCGGCCGGGGCAGCCGCGGCGGGCAGTCGATCACGGAGGTGTACGGCGAGCTGGCCGACAACTTCCCGCGCTTCGTGGACGTGCTCAGCGAAGTGAAGAAGCGGGTGGACTTTGGCCACCACGACCTGATGCACCTCTACGAGGTGTGGCTGCGCACGCGCGACGAGTGGGTGGAGGACAAGCTCCGCGACGCCGGGCTCATCGTCGGAGAGAGCCGCGGGGTGCATTGATGCTGGGCCGCGTGCAGCGCGGGATCGAGGAGATGTACCGGGTGGCGACCGGGGTGGACGTGCAGGACTTCGTGGTGAACGAGCAGGCGCGCGACAACCTGGGCCCGAGCCGACGGCCGCGCGAGCAGCTCCTCATCCACCAGGGCGACGACGAGGTGGCGCTGGGCCTGTTCATCGACGCGCAGGTGCTGGCGAACCTGGAGCGACACGACCCGGGGCGTGGCCTGGGCGAGCACAACTTCGGCGACTTCCTGCTGGCGCTCGAGGGGGTGAGCCACTTCGTCTACGCGGTGTTCTGCGCCAACCACGCGCGCGCGGTGTCCGCGCTGGAGCTGGAGCTGCAAGCGGAGGTCGACAAGTACGTCACCTGCCTGCTCATGAGCGAGCCGGGCAGCACGCGCGTGTCGGCGGCGCTGCGCCGACGGCTGTTCTCCGAGCCGAGCTATGAGCTGGATCTCGACGCCGACGAGGCCCTGCGCTACCAGGTGGCCAACGACAACGCCCGCCGCTACGCGACGTACCTGGAGACGCGCTTTGTGACCCCGCGCCGGCTGCCCGCCATGCTGACGGAGCTCCGCCGGTTCTATCGCCGCTCGCTGCCCGCCAAGCTGGAGGCCATCGCGCGGGCGGCCTGAGACGGTGTCCTGACGAGCCCGCGCTGCGATCTCGCTACAGGACGTCGCGCCAGGCCAGGATGACGAAGGTCGTGGGGTCGATCGGCGCGGCGCCGTCTGGATCGATGAACTTCACGTCGACCTCGAGCGTGATGACCGCGCCGTCGGGGCCGTGGCCGGTGGAGCGGAGCATGACCTGACCGTCGGAGTCTTCGGTGTCTGCGGGCGCGACCACCGCGAACTTGGGATCCGTGATGTTGTTCAGGATCATCACGTCGTACCAGGCCTTCATGTCCGGCGAGAACGGGTTGTCCGCGCTGCCTGGCAACGCTCGATTGCCGGCCAGGCCGGGCATGTCCTCTGGATCGACGTTGCTTGGCCGGGTGACGAACGAGAAGAAGATGACCTCATCTGCGTACACGGTGGTGCGCAGATAGTCGAGGGAGGCCCAGACGCCGCTCTCGGCGGCGTATCGCGCGATGGTGGCGGCGCGCTCGGCGTTGGCGGAGGTCAGGCCAGTCTGCACCGAGCCCACCGTGATGGCGCCGAGCGTGGCCAGGCCGGTGAGCGCGATCAACGCGACCAGCATGGCGTTGCCGCGCTGCCGCTTGCTGAGCCTGGCTCGATGGATCTGGGCGTCCACGCATCCTCCGTGACGAAACGCCGCTACAGTACCGCACCTGGCGGGAGAGGTGCCAAGGTTTCGCCGCCAGCGCGAGCGCCCGCCTGGCACGCGAACGCAAAGGGCGCAGCGCGCCGTCGACGGCGCAGCCAGACGGCCAGGCGGCCAAGCTGGTACGGACGGTTACGGGCGCAACACGCGGTTGTCGAGCAGCCGGGTCTTGCCCACCCACACCGCCATCGCCAGCACCACCGGGCGCGTCACCTGCTCCACCGGCGACAGCTCCTCGGCGTCGCGGAGTTCGACGTAGTCGATGCGCGAAAGCGGCGCGGCGGCGATGGGGGCGAGCGCCGCGGCCAGGAGCTTTTCGGCGGCGCGCTCGCCAGCGGCGAACGCCGCGGCCGCCGCCGCCAGCCCGCGGGACAGCGCGAGCGCCTGGACGCGCTCCTCGGCGGAGAGGTAGGCGTTGCGCGACGACATGGCCAGGCCATCAGGCTCGCGGACGATGGCGACGCCGCGGATCTCGATGCCGAAGTCCAGGTCGCGCACCATTCGGCGGATCACGGCGAGCTGCTGGAAGTCCTTCTCGCCAAAGAACGCGACGTGCGGCCGGGTCAGGTGAAACAGCTTGCTGACCACGGTGGCGACGCCGGCGAAGTGGCCGGGGCGAGACTGCCCGCACAGCGGCAGCTCGAGCTCGCGCACGGTGACGAAGGTCTGGGCGCCGGGCGGATACATGGAGGCGGCGTCCGGACAGAACGCGCAGTCGATGCCGGTGGGCAGCGCCTTGCGCAGATCGCCGGCCTCGTCGCGCGGGTAGCGCGCCAGATCTTCGCTGGGCCCAAACTGCGTGGGGTTGACGAAGATCGTCAGCACCACCAGGTCCGCCGCCGCCCGCGCGGCGCGCAGGAGGGTCAGGTGGCCTTCGTGCAGTGAGCCCATGGTGGGCACCACCGCGATGCGCAAGCCGTCGCGACGCCAGTGCTCGGCCTGGGCGCGCATGGCGGCCGGGCTGCGAACGATCTCGAAGGGACGGCGAGACGCGACGGACGACACGGTTGGCGCAGAGGTCACCGCGCGATTGTGCCGACAGGCGCGCGAGCACGCCAGCGCCAGGCCGGCTTTCAAGGACAGGCGAGGAAGGCGCAGGTGAGCCCTGGGGCTTACTCCGCCAGCTCTCAGCAGCTCAGCAGCGACAGGCAGGCCGGCATGCCCTGCAGGAGCGACATGGAGATCTGGTCATCGCAAGGCAGCCGATCGATCGTGCGCAGGCACGCCGCGGCGGCGGCGGGCGAGTAGCAGCGCGCGGACACCGGCGGGAGGTGGCTGGGCAGCGCCGAGCACAGCGCCAGCATCATGGGATCGCCGCTGCCACAGGCCGCCATGCGACGGCAGAGCCGCCGCACCACCTCGCCCATGAAGACGTCCTGCGGACGCCTGGATGCCGATCCTGAGTGGAACGGATCGGGGCCAGGCGCTGGGGCATCGGGGATCGCAGGATCCACGAGATCCACGCCGACGCCACCAGAGGGGTCCAGGTCCGCGGCGTCCGCGGCGTCGCCGTCGTCAGCCGAGGAGCCGTCCGGATCATCCGGCGGCGGCGCAACAGGCGCCCGGCTGCCGGGAGCTCCGGCGCCATCGAGAGCATCAGCGCCGGGATCTGGCGCGTCGCCGCTCCACGGATCGAGCCCCTTGCCTTGCTGGCCAGGCGGGGTGCTGGTGTCCATGCGATCGTTGCTCAGCGGCTTGCGGCCGCGCGTCGACGAGGAGTGCTGCGGCCACAGCAAGAGCACCAGCGCGGCCACCATGGCGACCACCGCGAGCAGGATGACCCAGAACGGCCAGTTGCGCAGCTTGCTCCGGCTGCGCTCGCGCCGAGCCAGCGCCTCCACCGCGGGCATCGACACGAGGCGAGCCCCGGGGCTAGTCAGCGAGGTCAGCGACGGCAACGCCGGCCGACTGGCGCGACCTGCGCCAGGCCCGCCCGCGCCGCCAAGGCCACCTGCGACGCCAAGGCCACCTGCGACGCCTGGCCCGCCCACGCCGCCGGCGCGCGCGCGGTGCTCTGCCAGATCTTGCTTGCAGTGCTTGCAGCGCCCGGCGATGGGATGCACGAGCCCGCCGCAGAACGGGCATGGCATGCGGAGCTCCGGGGCCGGGTTGGCCGACGAGCCAGAAGAACGCGCCAAGGCCGCCATCGAGTGACTCGAAGCATGTCAGCCGCGGGGCCCATGCGCAACCGCAGAAGCGAGCTTGGCGTGCTCGGCCGGCAGACCGTTTGACACCAGCGTCCAGGGCTTCGCCCAGGTGATCTAGAACGACACCAGCGAATGCATCGCCTAGCGGCGCTGCATGGACATCTTCATCAGATCCGTGAAGCCGGCCTGGCCCTCCGCCAGCATGGTGTCGAGCTCTCGACCGGCGCCGCGCACGGTGCGCCGCACCGGGAAGGCCAGCGCCGCGGCGATGGCGAACGTCACCAGCGCCGACAGGCGCAGGCCCGCCATGCCGATCCAGCCCCCCGCGCCGAAGCCGAGCACGGACAGCCGCAGCAAGGTGGCCCACGGCTCCGCCATCCCGGTGAAGAGCTGGCGCGCCGGCAAGACCTGACCGCGGGTGGCCAGCGCGCCGCCTTGCGGCCCTGCCCCGGCGCGCGGCAAGGCCTTGGCCTCCGGCGCCTTGGCCTTGGCGAGGAGCGCCACCACGTCCCGCGCCCGCGCCGGCCGCTGCGAGGGATCTGGCTCGGTCATGGCGATCAAGGTGGCGCGCAGCGACGGATCCATCGCAGGCAAATGCCGCACCAGATCCATCTGCAGTCCCTTGCGCGGCACGTCCTCTGGCTCGATGCCGCCGGCCAGCGAGACGATGGTGGCGCCCAGGGCGTAGAGGTCGGTGGCCGGCGTGACCTGTCCGTGGAGTTGCTCGGGCGCCATGTACCCAAACGTGCCGACCACGGTGGAGCCACCTTGCTCGCGCGCGCCGTCGAGCACGCCGCCAAAATCCACCAGCGCGATCTTCCCGTCCGGTGCCCGGACGATATTCGAGGGCTTGAGATCACGGTGGACCAGCGGCGGCGTCCGGGTGTGCAGGTAGTCGAGGATCTCCAGGCAGCGGATCAGGATGTCGCGCAGCTCGAGCTCCGACAGCCGACGACGGCTGACCAGCTCGCGCAGGGTGTCCCCGGGCATGCGCTCCATCACCAGGTTGAAGGTGCCCGGCGGCTCTTCGAAGCTGGCGATGAAGCGCGGCACGCCAGGGTGCCGTAGCTGCGAGAGCACCTTGGCCTCGCGCTCGAACAGCTCGAAGGACTTCCAGGTGCCGCGCAGGATCAGCCGCTTGACCACGACGAGCTGCGGATCTTCGCTCTTGCCGAGGGCGTCTCTGCGCTCGTCTCGGGCGAGGAAGGTCTCAGCCTGGCTGCCGCGGCCAAGCCGTGGTCCCAGAACGTAGCGCCCGCCGATCCGCGGGCCATCGAAGGACATGCCAGAGGTTGTAGCACCGGCGGCCCCGGGAGGTGACCGCGCGGGTGGAAAGAGCGCGCCGCGAGCCCAGAGCCGCCGCGCGCCGCTGGCTCGAGCCGCCGCGCGCCAAGCGCGCCTGGCGTGGCCGGCCCAGTCGCCGATCACCGTCGGGCAGTCGCCGGCTCAGTCGCCGGCTCAGTCGCCGATCACCGTCGGGCAGTTGTTGCCGCCACCGCCGCCGCCGCCGCCGCCACCCCCGCCGCCCATGCCAAGGGCCACCACGGTGCCAGAGACCTTGACGCCGGCGAGCTGCGCCTCACAGCCGCCAGCGACCACCTTGCGGTTGCCATCTAGCTGGACGAACTGCGCGTTGCTGATGGTCGCCGAGATCGGCTGGCCGTTGGTGCCGAGCTGCGTGACCGTCACGGTGCCGCTGACCGCGAAGTACTCCTGCTGCTCTGCGGTCCCCTTGTCGCCGAGCGCGCGGACGCACACGCCGCAGGTCTCGAACGCCGCGTCCTCGCCGGAGATCGTGAAGGTGCCGGTGCGCACCACGCCGCCCTTGAAGGCCCCCAGGTTGTCCCAGAGATCGAGCTCCACCACATCCGTGGTGCCCGGCACCGTGGCCGAGAGCCGGTAGTACTTCCGCTGGCCCATGGAGCCGGGGACGTTGCAGTAGTTGGCCTTGAGCGCGCCCTGGTCGCCAAGGTCGGTGATGGACTCGGCCAGGGTGCAGGTGCCGCCCGGCGGCGGCTGCGAGTCCGGATCATCGGCGCAGCCAGTGGCCAGGGAACCGCCAAGAAGAACACAAGCCAGGGCAGACACGGTCAAGCGCATGGCGGACTCGATGAGCAAGCAGCATGCCGACCTCGAGACGACGCCCACGGTCCATCCGCGCGCTGCAACCGCTCGATAGGGAGTTTCAGCGCTGTTACCGCGCTCGGCGGCGTGTGGAAAAACGCCCCATCCAGCGGGTTGACCGGGGGCCACGGACGCCCCACCTGGGCGGGCGGCTGGGGAGGCTACTCCCAGTCGTCGAGCCGGCGGGAAGGGCAGCGCTCCCGTCGATCTGCGGAGCCTGGCTACGGCTGTGGTTCATACGGGACAAACGGCTGCCTGGACTGGCGTCGCGAGTTGAGCCTGGCCAGCTCGGCGGCGCCGAAAGCGTGCGGACTGCCAGCCGGCAGGTGGCCGCGGATGAAGGCGAGGACCGCGGCGCGCGCGCGCCCTGCGGCCTCCACCTCGTCTGGCTCTCCGGTCTCCAGGCACTCGTCCCACAGCTCGAACAAGAGGAGCCGCTTGTCCTCGGGGCTACCAGGAGCGGACCAGGCGCGCGCGGCGTGTCGCGAGACGACGACGCCGATCGTCCGCAGGAGCTCCTTGCGGGCCTGGCCAGCCAGCTCGACGCGCTCCTCCCGGGTGCGATCCAGGAAGCGCAGCTTGGCCGCCAGGTACGGATCGCGGCCCGCCATGCGCATGACCCAGTCGGTGACGTCGAACGTGGCGGTGACGAGCGGCACGGCCTTGGGGCGCTTGCGCTGCTCTTCCTCGTCATCGACGACGCCGCTGGGCAACGGCTGGCGCTCCCGGTCGCGGGTCTGCGCGTACGGATCGCGGTACCAGTTGGCGAGGCCGCGGCCAAGATCGCGCGGCGACGGCACCGCCAACGACACCTGCAGGTTGCGCTTGTCCTCCAGCGTCACGCGGCCGTCCTTGTCCACCTTGGCGACGAAGGTGCCCTGGTCCGAGCGGAAGGTGCCGCGGCCCGACGCCTGCAACTCCCCGGTGGGCTCGACGGTCGGAGGAGGCGCTGGGCCGCCGCGCGCGGCGATGGCCTCCAGATCGGGCACCACCAGCCGCGGCGCCTGCTGGCCGCGCATGCGCAAGCCGGTGCCTGCCGGGCCGGCGGCGGAGGGCGATCCGGAGTCTGGCGTCGCGGGGCGCGCGGCCGACGACACGACGAGCTCGCCCCGCGTCGCGAGGGAGGCGGGCTCCGCCCTCGCCAGGGCGCGCGCGGGCGCGGGGCGCGCGGGGCGCGCGGCTGGCGCGGGGGGCGTGGCTGGCGTGGCTGGCGTGGACTCCGGTGGAAGCTCCAGCAGCGTCAGCTCCAGCACCTGGGACTCCGGCGGCGCGGCGAGCGCCGCAGCGGGCGCAGGGAGGGCCGTCGCCACAACCGCCGCGGGGGAAGGAGGAGACGGCCAGCACAGCCAGGCCAGCGCGCCACAGTGCGCGAGCGCCGACAGTCCAAAGCCGCTACCGAGCCGATGCACGAGGCCCAATTAGAGCGCATCGCCCGGCCACAGGGTTGCCTGGAATTGCGGACGCTACGGAAGCGCGAGCTGGACCGGGCCGTAGGAGATCGCTTGATCTTGCATGGCGAGGTAGCTGGCCTCCTGCCACGCCGCCGAGCGTGCGGTTCGCTCCACCCGGACCTCATCCAGCGCGCCATCGAGAAAGTCTGCGTCCGGCACGCCCGGCGGGGTGTTGCCACTGCCGTTGTTGCGGTCCGCGCCGAGAAAGAGCGGGTTGGCGGTGCGCGCCGGCCGGCCGCTGGCAGGCAGCGACGCGCTGGGGCGACCATCGACATAGAGCGTGAGGGCCACCCCGTCATAGACCGCGGCCAGATGAACCCACCGCGACAACGGCAACGCGCCGCCGCTGGTGACGAAGGAGCCCGCGGTGGTGGCGATCTCGGCGTTGGCCTTGCCGGCGAAGTTGGACAAGAACAGCTCGTTCTCGCCAAAGGCGTTGAACTGACGGCTCATGGAGGTGAAGTAGAGCTGCCCAGGGGACTTGTCGTACCGGGTCCACGCCGAGATGGTGAAGGTCTCGAACGTCAGCTCCGGCGCGTCCGCGACGACCACCGCGTCCTTCGCGGCGGCGGTGAACGCGCGGCCCTGGCCGATCAGCCCCGCCGTCAGGCGGGTGCCGCGCGCCGCGCCGGTGTGCCCGGTGCCGGTGGCGTCGCGCGCCGAAGCGAGCGCGGTCTCGTCGAAGTGCCAGACCGCCGCGAACTCCTTGCTCCATGGCGACAGCGCGGCGCGCGGCGCTTGCACCGCGCCGCCGTACGCGGCGATGAGCGCCAGCGACGTGCCGTCGACGCGCGGCAGCCGCACCCACGCCAAGAGCGGGGCGGCGCCCGGCGCGCCCACCTGCTCCAGCTCGTGGGCCAGGAGCTGCCCGCTCGCGTCGAAGAAGCGCAGGTCAGCGCCGTCGGGCGACATCAGGTCGCGCCGCGCGCGGGCGTCGTCGAGCACGACCAGCAGCGGGAAATCTACCAGCGGCTCCGCTGACGAGCGCTGGGGAGGAAGGGTCACCGCCAGCGTGGACCACGCGGCGTACCCGGTGGGCGCGAAGGCGCCCTGGCCTTCGAAGTCGATCCGGCCGCAGCCGCAGGCGAGCGCTATGGCCAACAGCGACGCCAGCGACGAGCTGCGACGAGCCGCGAGCGCGCTGCGACGCGCTGCGCAGCGACGAGCTGCGAGCACGCGGCGGCGGCCAGAGGACGGAGGATCCAGCATGAGGCCTGACCGGGCCATGGTATCGCGAGGCGTGTTGCCGCGCGATTCGTTTCCCACGCTCGCGAGCCGCCGCGCGGCGCTCGCCTCGTTGCCGACCAGGCTATGCAGGATCCGTACACCGCGGGGTCAGGCTCTTGACGCAGGTAGACAAGTGGCGCCAGCTCGGCCTGGTCAACTTGCGCGACACCCAACGCGCGCTCGATGACATCAAGGTGCAACGCCATGCAGGTCCTGTGGGTTCCCGGTTCATCCTTCCTCGATCTCGCTGTTCTCCTTGAGATCGCCCCTGAGTTCGTTGGCTTCACCGGTCCGCCGAGATGGCAGGACCGTCGCGGCGCAGCCCGGATGGCCCCGCCCGGGCCCAGGCCACAGGACGAGGGCGCGCTGTGATCGGCGCCCTCTTCGCCCGATGGTGGCGGAGCCCCGGCCACCGCCTGGCGGCGGCCGCCAGAGGCAACGCCAGCGCGCTGAGCAAGCTCTACGACGAGCACGTCGATGGGCTCTACGCCTTCGTGTTCTACCGGGTGGGCGGCGACGCCAGCCTGGCCGAGGACGTGGTGCAGGAGACCTTCACCTGCGCGCTGCGACGGCGCGACGAGTATGATCCGGCGCGCGGCTCCATCGCGAGCTGGCTGTCCACGCTGTCGCGCAACGTGATCCGAGATCAGCTCCGCGCGCACCGCCGCGGCGACAAGCTGGCGGCGAGCTGGGACCAGATAGACCAGAGCCTGGGCCAGATCTTCGCGGCGCTCGCGGAGGCGCCGCTGCCAGGCGAGGTGCTGCTGCGCCACGAGACGCGCGACCTGGTCCACATGGCCATCGCCAACCTGCCGGAGACCTACCGCACCGCGCTGACGCGCAAGTACATCGATGGCGACAGCATCGAGCAGCTCGCGGCCTCGCTGGGCCTCACGCCCGACGCCGCCAAGAGCCTTTTGGCCCGCGCTCGCCGCGCGTTCCGCGAGGCCTTCTCCGCCCTGAGCCACACCTTCTCGGAGGCAACCTGATGACCCGTCCGATTCGCCCTTCCAAGGGCCAAGCTCCCACCTCTGCTGCTCCCTCCCCCGCGGGCCCTGACGCGGCCCCCACGGCCCCCACGGCCGCTGGCGGCGGCGAGCGCGACATCCTCGAGAGCAACGTCGGCTCCTTGCTTTCCTCCGCCGGCGACGCGCCGCGCATCAGCAACGCCGCCCGCCAGCGCATCCGCGCCGAGCTGCTCGCCGCCAGCGCCGCGCACACGTCGCGCCGCTGGCCGCGGCTCGTGGCGTTCGCCGGCGCCGCCGCGGTGGCCACCGCCGGCGTGGCGGTGGTGGTGTCACGGCGCGGCGACCCGCACGAGGCCAGCGCCGAACGCGCCGCCGGCACGCATCAGCTCGCGGACGGCAGCACCGCGGAGATAAGCTCCGGCAGCTCGCTGCGCGTCCTCGGGCCGCGCCGCGTGCAGGTCGCGGGCGCGGTGGTGCTGGACGTGGCGCCGGGCAAGGGGCGCTTCGTGGTGGAGACCGCCAGCGGCACGGTGGAGGCGCTCGGCACGCGCTTCTTCGTCGAGGCGACCGCCGACCACACCTCCGCCGCGGTGATCCGCGGCCAGGTGGCGCTGCGCAGCGGCCGCGATCACGCCGAGGTCGTGCTGGGCGCTGGCGAGGGCGGGCGCGTCGAGCGCGGCGCGGCGCCGGTGCGCCAGCCGGTGCCGCGGCTCTCGCACCTGACGAGCTGGGTCAAGACGCTGCGCGAGGAGCGGGAGCACGAGGCTGACCCGGTCCGGCGCGGCACCCTGTTCGCACGCGATCCCAACTTCCCCGACGGCACCGAGGCGCCGCTGCCGATGAAGCAGCTCACGGTGGACGTGGTGGTGGACCACCGGGTGGCGCGCGTCGCCATCGACCACACCTTTCACAACGCGCAGGACGCGGTGCTCGAGGGCATGTACCGCTTCACCCTGCCGCCTGACGCCGCGCTGCAGCGCTTCGCGATGTACGTCGACGGCCAGCTCATGGAGTCCGCGGTGGTGGAGCGCATGCGCGCCCGCCGCGTGTACGAAGACCTCGTGCTCCGCCGCGTCGACCCGGCGCTCCTCGAGTACACCGGCGTGGGCAAGCTGCAGATGCGCGTGTACCCGCTGGCGCCGCGCGCCGACAAGCGCATCGCCCTGGCCTACACCCAGTCGCTGCCGCAGCTCTATGACACCTGGTCGCTGACGGTGCCGCTCCCGAAGATCGACGCGCCGGTGGACGACGTGCGCTTCGCCATCCACCTGGCCGCGTGCCCCAACTGCGAGGTGACCTCGCCGAGCCACCAGGTGACGGTGGCGCGCAAGGGCGACGACCTGGAGGTTGGATACCAGGCGCGCGACGCCAAGGTCGGCGACTCGCTGCTGCTCACGGTGCGAGATCGCCGTGAGCAGGCCACGGTGGCGCGCCATCGCGACGGCGACGACGCCTACCTGCTGGTGCGAGCGCCCGGCAAGCTGGACGCAGCGCCGGCGATCGCGGGTCGCCCGGCGCCGCGGCACTGGGTGATCCTGCACGACGCCAGCGCGTCGCGCGGGGCGCTGGAGCGCCGCGCGCAGGCCGAGCTCATCGGCGCGCTGATCCGCGAGCTGGACGAAGACGACCAGGTGTCCGTCACCGCCTTCGACGTGGCGCCGCGGCAGCTCTTGCCGTTTGGCCGCGTCGCAGCGGTCGACGCGACGGCGCTGGCGCAGGCGCTGCGGCGTGACGACGGCGGCATCGGCGCCACCGACGCAGGCCGGGCGCTGGACGCGGCCACAGAGGCGCTGCAGCGAGCGGGCGCCACCCGGCCGATGATCGTGTACCTGGGCGACGGCGTGCTCACCGCTGGCGACCGCAAGCTGGACGCGCTGCGCGCGCGGATCACCGGCAAGGCGACCTTCATCGGCGTCGGGGTGGGCGACGGCGTCGACACCCAGACGCTGCGAGGGCTGGCGGCCGCCACCGGCGGCCTGGCCACGACGATCGATCTGTCCGATGACCTGCGCTGGCGCGTGTTCGATCTGGTGGCCACGCTGAACACGCCGCGCGCCACCGGCGTGTCCGCGGTGTTCACCGACGCCGCCGGGCGGCAGGTGCCGGGCGCGCTCCTGCGCTCCCCGCAGCTCGCCGAAGGCGAGGAGCTCGAGGTGGTGGCCAAGGTGCCGGCGAACGCCGAGCTGGTGGCGCTGCAGCTCACCGGCCACGTGGGCGCCACCCCGTGGCAGCAGCGCATCGAGCTGACCGCCGCGGGCGCAGCGCAGCAGGACACCGGCTACGTGCCGAGGCTGTGGGCGCAGCGCGAGATCGATCGCCTGCTGGCCGCCAAGCACGAGCCGGTGACGCCCGCGCCATGCACCAAGGACGCATGCCCCGAGCTGTCCGCGGTCAGGGAGGCGCGCGACGAGTCCCTGCGCAAGCAGATCGTGGAGCTGGGCAAGCGCTTCTTCTTGTTGTCGCGGCACACCTCGCTGATCGTGCTGGAGAACGACGCGATGTACGCGCGCTACGGCGTGACCAAGGGCCAGGGCCAGACCTGGGCGCCGTATGCGCTGCCCGCCACGCTGCCGAAGGTGGCGGCGAAGACGCCGGGCAAGGGCGACGCCGTGCCCGCGCCCGGCGCGTCGTCGAGCGCTGCGCCGCCCAGGGGCGAGCTCCTGCGGGCGCCGTGGCAGACCTTCGCCGAGCTGCCGGGGCTGCTGTCTCCGAGCGAGGCCGGCGTGGCGGACGCCAGGATGCTGGCGACGATGGGGTCGCTGGGGATGTGGGGTGGCGGCGTGGGCTGGGGCGGCGGCGGCGGCGTGGGCGGCGGCTGGGACCTGGAGCGGCGCACCGCGGCGCGCGGCGGGTCCGCCACGATCGGCGCTGGGCAGTGGATGGAGAACACCGACGAAGGCGACGACGCCGGCGACCGCGCTCCCGGCGATGCGCAGACGACCGAGGGCGCCTCGGTCCGGAACATGCGCGTCCGAGGCGACGACGATCGGAGCGAAGATCAGCGCGACAACAAGACGGCGCGCGCCAGCGAAGAAGCTGACAAGGTCAAGCTCGAGGACCAGGCCGGCGAGGGCGAAGCCCCCATGGCCAGCAGCGCCGCGGCCCCGCTCGGGGTCACGGCGGCCTCCGAGGCGCCGCTCGCCGACGCGGTGGCCAGGCGCTCCAGCGGCACGGGGCGCGGCACCATGGGCTATTACATGGAGCACCACTTGCCCTGGGAGCTCCAGCAGCTTGGCGTGCCGCGCTATGGCGTGCGCTCGATCGAGCCCATCCTCCCCGACCTGACCGCGCTGGTGCCGGCGCTGGCGCTCGATGAGCTCGCGCGAGCGCGTCGGAGCTTGCGCCAGCTCGCGCCGCATCCGGTGGCCGACGCCAAGGCCCTGCCCGGCGTGGACCCCGCGGCGGCCCAGGCGCTGCGCCAGGCGCGCGCCGCGCTGCCCGCCGGGAGCTACCGCCTCGGCGCGCTGGAGCTCTCGCTCGACGCCGAGCGCAGGCTGGGCTGGCGTCGCGTCTTGCCAAGCGGGCTCGAGGAGACCGCGGGGTTCGACGGCGTGACGCTCTCGCGGCGATATCAGGAGCTGGACCTGGAGGTCACGAGCGAGCTGGCCCAGGGGGACGACGTGGCGATGCAGCTCGCGGTGTTCCCGCTGTGGATCGCGCCGGTGGAGAGCTATGCGCGGCGCTTCCTCATCAGCCGGCGCGCCGATGGCGACATCGCGCTGACGCCGCGGCCCGCCCCCGGCGCCACCGGGACCGGCGCGCCGGCGCTCATCCTGACCTTCGAGGCCGACCGGCTGCGCCGCGTGCGCGACGGCTTTGACCATGTCCTCGCCGAGGTGGAGTGGACGCAAGGGCGCCTGACCACGGCGACGCTGCGCGGCCTCGCGCTCGAGGTCGGCTTCACCGCCGCCGCCGAAGCGGCCAACGCCGCGGCCAACGCCGCCACCGCGCGGCTGTCGGCGCCGACCTCGGTCCGCGTGACGCTGCCGCTGCGGCATCCGGCGCGCCGCGCCGCCGAGCTGGCGGCCACGCCGATGGGCTCCTCCGTCTGGCGCCATGGCGCGCACCAGCTCCTGGTCAGCCAGGCGGTGGCGCAGACCTCCATCGAGATGCTGCCGACCTTGCAGGCGCTGCTGACCCAGGGCGCGCTGACGCCCGGCGAGCTGACGCTGGCCTCGAGCGCGCTGCCGGCGCTGCCCACAAAGCAGCAAGCGCTCGTCACCAGCGGCGACTCCGCAGTGGCGCGCTACCTGGCCCACCTGGTGCGTCGTCAGGCGGCGCCAGCCATCGCGGACACGGTGGTCGCGCGCTGGAGCGCGGCCCCGGCGCTGCCGGGCGCGCTCGGCGCCATGCTGGGCTACCTGCAGGCGAGCGAGCTGGCAAGCGGTGGTGGGCTCGGTGCCAGCGCCGCCAAGCTGGAGCAGGCCATCGTGCGCGCCGACGAGCTGCCAGCGACCGCGACGTTGTGGCGGGCCATGCTGGCCGCCGACCTGTGGCCGCAGGTCGCCCGCTCCAAGCTGCCTGCCGAGCGCCTGCTGCCGCTGTGGACCTCGCTTGGCGCGGAGCACGCGAACCTCGCCCGGTACCAGGTGGCGCTCGCGTACCTGCAGCGCCCTGGAGCCCGCGACCGCGAGGCCGGCCTGCGGCACCTGGTGCAGCTCTTCGACACGCTCGACCTGCGCGCGGCCCCGCTGCCGCTGTCGAGCTCACCTGCGTACTGGTTCGGCGAGGGCGAGGGCCGCGCTCGCTTCGCCGCGGTCCATGCGCGCTGGCGCGACCGCGTGCTGGCGGAGGGCAACTTCGCCCACGTGATGGCGCTCGCCGGGGTGCAGCAGTACGACTCCGCCGATGCGCTGTTGCCGGCGCTGGGCCGCGCCAACGCGCTGGCAGGCAAGGATCAGCGCAAGGTCGCGGCGGTGGCGGGCATCGCGGTGAGCCGGGGCATGGCCAGCCTGGCGTGGATGCTGGTGCGTCCGCTCCTCTACCAGAGCGGCGACGCCGCGTTGTGGCCGCAGCTCGCGCGGTTCGCCAGCATGCTGGCGGCGCAGACCTCGCAGCCCGAGGAGGCGCTGCGCGCGCTGGAGCTGGCCATCGCCGCCGAGCGCGCCGCCGGTCAGGAGGCGCGCGCCAGCTCGGTCCGCGGCGACTACCAGCAGCTCCTCACCTTCAGCAAGGACCTCGCGCTGCGAGCGCAAGGCGCCGAGCGCACCGCGGCGGTGGACAAGGCGCTGCGGCTGACCAGCGAGTGGCGCAGCCTGGATCCAGCGGGCCCCGCCGATCGGATGATGGCCCAGGTCTGGTTTGGCGTGGGCGACAAGGCCGCGGCGTTCCGCCTGCTCTCGAGCGACATCGACCGGGATCCGATGTCCGGGGCCACCTGGGCCGCGGTGGCGGAGCAGTTTCAGGCCGCTGGACGGCTTGAAGACTCCCTGCCGTACTGGCACGAGGCGGTCATCCTCGATCAGACCAACCCGACCTGGCGGATCCAACACGCGCGGGCGCTGCTGGCGCTCGACCGCAAGCCGGAGGCCCGAGACGTCCTCGACGAGGTGCTGCGGAGAAGGTGGCACGTGCGCTGGGAGTGGACGCTGTACGAGGCGCGCGAGCTGCGCCGGCCGCTGAGCCGCGGCGGCCGCTGAGCCGCGGCGGCACTGCACCGGTCGCTGCGCCGATCACTGCGCTCGCGGCGGCCCCTGCGCCTCGGCAGCCGCGGCGGCGGCGCGGGCCGCTGAGCTCGCGGCGCCCGCTCTACTTGGCGAAGTCGAGGCGCACGAACGTGAGGGCGCCCGCGACCACGGGCACTTGCGGCAACGTGCGGCTCGCGTCAGGCGCCACCCCGGCGAGGGTGATGGTGCCCGCGGGCAAGCCGGGAGCCACCGCCACGCCCAGCGCGCTGGTGGCGTCGCGGTTCCAGATCTGGAGACCGTCTCCGGCGTAGTAGACGCCAGAGACCCCGGCCGGATCCGTGGACACCACGACCAGCGGCTTGTACAGGGCGCTCGGGCGCAGGGCGCTGACCATCACCGAGCCCTGCCCGTCGACCAGCACCATGTTGTTGTCCCGCCGGAGCAGGTCCCACGCCGCGGTCGTGAACACCGGGATCTGCACGGCCGCGCCCGCGAGATATGGCGCGACCATGGTCACCAGCCCGGCACCCGACACGCTCCAGTTTCCAACCGCGGTCGCCGGCGGCAACAGGAAGGTCCCGTCCGCTCCGGTGAGCACCGTGAAGGTTCCGCGCGTCACCGAGATCCCGGCAGCGCCCGTGGCCGCGCAAACATCCGGCGTGCGGAGGCTGCTGGCCAGGCAGATCCGCCCGGTGGTGATGCCCCCGTCGAGGCGGCCGTCCACCCCGGCGTCCGCGGTGCCGCCACCTGGCCCGCCGCCCACGCCGGTGCCGGGGCGGACAGGGTAGCCGTCGTCTCCGCCGCCCGCGCACGCGCTAGCTCCCACAGCCGTCGAGAGCAGTAGTGCCCAGCTTGACAAACCCATGACGGCACCTTAGCAGGCCGGCCGCGGTGGGTGCGACTTCCTTGCTATCTGCCGCTGTCGCCCGTCGCGAGCCGAGCCGAGCCGAGCCGAGCCGAGCCGGTGTTCCCGCTCAGGAGGCGAGCGCGGCGCGGTGCGCCTTCTCTTTTCGACTTTCCAGGATCATGTCGATGAACATCAGCCCCACGCCGACCACCAGGACGACATCGGCGATGTTGAACACCGGCCATTCCTTGGCCTTGTAGCGCCAGAGCACGAAGTCCGTGACCACGCCAAAGTAGATGCGATCGATGAGGTTGCCCACCGCGCCACCTGCCACCAGGGCCAGGGCCCAGTGCAGGACGACCTGGTCTGCGCGCGACTTCTTCATCATCCACAGCATGCCCAGCACCGCCAGCACGCCCACCACGGACAGGAACACCCGCGCGCCGTCCTGGCTGGAGAACAGACCAAACGCCGAGCCGTGGTTCATCGACAGCCGCCAGTCCCAGTAGTCCTCGACCACGGACACCGCCACGCCCACGCATTGCCGCGCCGCCATGGCCTCCGGGACTTCGCAGCCCGCGGGGTACACCGGCAAGGCGTCGCGCGCCCAGATCTTGCTGGCCTGGTCGGCCGCCAGGCTCAGGCCCGCGACCACCGCAAACACGATCCAGATCTTGCGGGTCGGCCCCGACGGAGTCGCGGGCTTGGATTGTTCGACGGACTTGCTCATGGACGATCCTGCGGGCCAGCCATTTCCGCGGCACCATACCACGAGGACCGTCGCTGACCACCGGCGCCACCACGGGAGCGCGGCAGCGCCGCCGCTGCAGGGGCCCCGGCCGCTTTGAAAAACCGCAGCGAACTGGCGTGAGCGCGTTGCGCTCCCTGCTAGGTTCGGGCCATGACCTCGGCGGAAAGCCCTCGCGCCTCATGGGACGAGTACTTCATGAGCATCGCGCAGGTGGTGGCAACCCGCTCGACCTGTCCGCGCAAGTTCGTCGGCGCGGTCATCGTGCGCAACCGCATCATCTTGTCCACCGGCTACAACGGCTCGATCCGCGGCATGCCTCACTGCAGCGACGTGGGCCACATGATGGAGGACGGCCACTGCGTGGCCACCATCCACGCCGAGGCCAACGCGATCATCCAGGCCGCGCGCTCGGGGGTCAACATCGACGGCGCCACCGTCTATGTCACCGCGTCTCCGTGCTGGAGCTGCTTCAAGCAGATCGCGAACGCCGGCGTGCGGCGCATCTGCTACGGCGAGTTCTATCGCGACCAGCGCATCTTCGATGTCGCCGCGCAGATCCAGCTCGAGCTCGTGCATATCCCGCTGCCCGGGGTGAGCCTGCCCGGCTCGCCCGCGCCGACGCCTGACCCGGAACCTGGCCAGCCGGGGTGAGCCCACCCGACAGGGCGTACCTTGGCCCCCATTGGTGGGGGCCGGGCATCGGCGAATTGCCGGAAATTTCCAGCAGGTCGTTGTAAACGTGACTACGAATTGCCTGGTTGACCACCGGGGGCTGCACTTTCTGGCGCCTCTTTTCTTGTGATCGGACCGGGGGCCGACCTACGTTCGGGACCCGCCATGCGTCTGGCCAAATCTCCCCTTCATCGCATCCTCCTGCTGGCGGCGATCTTGTGGGCGGCGGTGGCGCTCGCCGCCGCGCCAGCGGAGGCGGGCAAGCGCCGCAGCGTCAACGACAAGGGCACCTCCAAGGTCTGCTCGGCCAAGGGCAAGGGCAAGAAGGGCAAGCGCTGCAAGCGCGTGAAGGTGTTCTCCGGCCACGGCGTGGCCCAGAGCGCCCTGCGCGCCGAGCCGCTCGAGAGGCCCTCTGGCGCGCTGGAGGTGTACGCGGAGAACCTCGCCGAGGGTGTGTCCGTCAACCTGTACCAGGAAGACGGCAACTTCGATGAGGCCGCGCTGGCCTCGCTCGATGAGATCTTCCGTTGCAAGCGCACAGATGAGACCCGCGCGGTGCGGCCGGAGCTGTACGAGATGCTCTCGCGCATCTACGACCAGTTTGGCCAGAAGCGCATTCTGCTGGTGTCCGGGTTTCGGTTCGCCGAGCGAGACTCGAGCCGTCACTTCCACGCCTCGGCGATGGACATCAAGATCGAGGGCGTGTCCGCCCGCGAGGTCTACGAGTTCGCGGAGAGCCTGGACGGCGGCGGCATGGGCATCGGCATCTATCCCAACAGCGGCTTTGTCCACGTGGACTTCCGCGCCCCCGGTGAGCCCAGCTACCGCTGGCGCGATCTGTCTGGCCCCTCGCACGGCAAGAAGAGCAAGGGCAAGACGCCCAAGCGCCGCACGACTCGCGCGACCAAGCCGGTGAGCTGAAGGCCCGTCGCGGCGGGAGCGCCGCAGCAAAAGCGCGCGCGGCAACCTGACACCCGTCGCGGCAGGCGCGGAGCGCGCTGCCGCAGCGCCACGGGCACAGCCCTTGGAGAGGTGCTAGCCGCGAACCGGGCTGGCCTTGAGCGCGGCCTTGCCCTCTTTGACGTAGACGGTGAAGGTCACGTCGCGGCAGGCGGTGCGGCTCATCAGCTCTTCGCGGTTCTTGCGCAGCTTGTCGGAGAAGCGCTCGAAGGTGACCCCCGAGATCGACTCGCCACACGCCTGCTTGGCGGCCATGAACTGCCCGTAGACCTCGCGGAAGTACGCCTCCGAGCTGCCATCAAACCCCGGCGGCGGCGGCGCGGAAGCCGGCGCCGTGCGCGTGGCGGTCACCGGCACGGACGCGGCGGGGGCGGCATGAGGTGGCACGGCGCCGAGGATGTCGTCGTCGAGCCGCAAGGGCTGCGGCGCTTGCACCGGCATGGGCGGCGGCGTGGGGCGCGAGGGACCGGCGGCCGGGGCCGCGCGCCGGCTTGCGGGGCGGCCTGCGCGGGCGGCATGCCCGGGGCCGCCCGGGGCGCGTCCCACGCCGCGGCTGGCTCGCGCGCAGCCGCGGGCTTGGGCGCGTCGCTGAACCGAAACTCCGACGGCGGCGCCGCCGAGATCGCCGGCCCGGAGGGCGCGACGCCGGCGAGCAGGTCGATGGTGCCCAGGCTGCCTTGCGGCGCCGGGCCCAGGAGCTGATCGAGATCTTGCCTGGCGGTCTTGGCGGCGCGCGCCACGCGATCGATCTGGATGTTGACGTTGCGCGCGACCGAGCCGAACCGGCCCGGGTGATCTTCGCCGAGCCGCTCGATGTCACCGCGCGCCAGCCGCGCCGCGTCGTTGACCAGCCGGCGCAGCGGCCGGTCCGCCTCCCAGACCATGAGGCCAAGGCCCAGGATCAGCGCCACCACGAAGCCAGCGCCAACGAACACCCACGGGAAGCTGGCGGGCGACAGATCGGACCTGCGGATCGCGGTCGTCGAGCCCACCAGCCCGAGCGCCGCCGGGCGCTGGATGAACACGGTGAAGTACGCCTGGCGTGCCTGCGCCTCCCCGGGCATCCGCGCCACCACCGCGGTGTACTCCGACTTGCCAGCGCGCAGGTTGATGGGCCGGTTGAGCAAGCAATCGCGGGTGACGTCCTTGTCGGTCAGCTCGCTGACGGTCTGCACCATGGGCGCGGTGTCGATCGCCACCGCGCTGGTGCTGGCCATCAGCTCGCCGCCCAGGTACACCGCCAGGTCGACGTGAAACCGCGTGCTGTCGCGATCCCCTCGGCTCCACTCCGTGAAGCCACGCGCCAGCTCGGCGGTGACCCGGTGGCCGAGCACCACGGCGCCCACGTACTCGAGCGGATCGCGGCCGATGACCGGCGCCGCCGCCACCAGAAACAGCGTGTTGTCCATCACCCAGAGGTCGTCGCGCACCAGGCCTGCCAGCGCGTCATCGACGAGAGGCCGCCCCGCCGCCATGTCGCCGAAGTCCTTCTCGTCGCGCCGCACCCGCGCCACTACCCGCCCGCGCGAGTCCACGAACATCGCGAAGTCCGGCGCCTCGCCCTTGGCCGAGGCCAGCAGGCGGTTGCCGATCTCGCGGGTGGAGGCGTTGCGCTTGTCATCCAGCGCATCGACCCCCGACGCGGTGGCCAGCGCGTTGACCAGCTCCGGCGCGCGGCCAAAGCGGCGCGCGAAGTCCACGCGCCGACGCGCGTTGTCGCCGAGCAGGATGTTGACGACGCCGCAGCCCACGGCGAGCCGCTGTTGCTCCTCCATCACGTGGGCTCGCTCCGCCGGACGCGGCAACAGCAGCGCCACCGTCACCGCGATGGCGGCCACGAGCGTGAGCAGAAACAGCCAGATCTTGGAGAAGAACATGGGGGCTCCTGCGCCTACTTGATGGCTCGATAGTCTGCGGGGATGGAGATGCGCGTCTCGACCTTGGCGCGATTCCCCGCGCCTACCGCCACGTTGGCGGAAACCGGCAACCAGCGATCCTGGAAGAAGACGCGCAGCTTGTAGGAGCCCTCCGCGACGTCGTCGAACGAGAAGCGCCCTTCTCGGTCGAGGTACGCGCGGTACGGCGTGGCCACCGAGATCACTCTCCCCACCAGGTGGGGGACGGCAGGATCGACGAGGGTGTAGAGCTTGCCGGCCTCCGCGACGCGGAACGACTTGGTGCCCGTCACGTTGAGCGTGCCCTTGGGCAAAAGGTTGGGATCTTCCTTGGCAGAGAGGCTGCGCGGCGCCAGGCCGACGTTCTTTATCAGCACCTCCTGGCCCTTGACCACCGCCAGCACCGGGCGCGCAAACGACTCCCCTCGCAGCTCATAGATGGCCTGGGGCGGCGCCGGCACCTCGATGGGAGCAGACGCCTCCAGCACGACCACCATGTAAGGAGTGGGAGAGAACGCCTGCACTGGCAAGATGGCGTTGTCGGAGGGGTCGAGGTAGCCGCGCGTGGCGGAGGGCTCGCGCTTCTCCGGAGGCGGCAGCTCCACGCGCCCGGTGACGGTGCCCGCGCTGGCAGAAGACAGCGCGCCCAGCGCCGCGGTGAAGACCGCGACCAGCGCACACCGCTGCGCGCCGCGGCCACAAAACAGGCGGGGTTCCGACATATCGAGGAGATCGTAGGCGCGCCCCCGCAGATCGGGCAAGCCTGGGCCGCACAATCCCGCGCCAGGCGAAGCGCCCGACCGCGGCCACGGCCTTGGGGTCCCTCGCCCTCGGCTGCCTGTGAGACGATACCCGGCCATGATCTCACGCGGCGTGGCCTACATGATCGCGAGCGCGGGAGCGTTCAGCGCGATGAGCGCGCTGGTCAAGCTCACCTGCGACGGGCTGCCGGTGGGAGAGATCGTCCTGGCGCGCGGCGTGGTCACCCTGGCGCTGTCGTGGCTGGCGGTGCGCAAGCTGGCAGCCCCCTGGGGGCTAGATCGTCGACGCCTGGCCCAGCGCGGCCTGCTCGGCTTCTGTGGCCTCACTTGCTACTACATCGCGCTGTCCCGCCTGCCCCTGGCCGAGGCGACAACCCTGCACTTCACCACGCCGCTCTTGACCGCGGTGCTGGCATGGCGGCTGCTGGGCGAGCGCCTGCGCTGGCCCGGCATCGTGGCTCTGCTCTTGGGCTTCGCGGGTGTCCTCACGATCAGCCAGCCCGCCGCCCTGCTGCGCGCCAGCGGGCTCGATGGGCTCGGCGTCAGCGTGGCGCTGGTGGGCGCCGGGTTCTCCGCGCTGGCGTACGTCAGCGTGCGCCGCCTCACCGCGCGCGAGGATCCGCGGGTCATCGTATTCTACTTCCCGCTCATCGCCACGCCGCTGGCGCTGCCGTGGGCGCTCTGGGACTTCGTGGTGCCAGACCTCTCGCAGCTCGCCGCGCTGCTGGGCATTGGCGTCACCACCCAGCTCGGGCAGCTCTGGCTCACCCGCGGCCTGGCGCTGGAGCGCGCGGGCACCGCCACCGCCGTCGGGTACGTGCAGGTCGCGTTTGCCATGAGCTGGGGGCTCTTGCTCTTTGAGGAACCGCTGGTCACCACCACCGTGGCTGGCGTGACGATGATCGGGCTCTCGCTCCTCGCCATCGCGCTGTCGCGCCAGGCCAGCGCCGCGCCCCCTTGACCAAGCAGTTCCGAGGAGATCTGGACCTGCGAACATTTTCGGGAACGCTGGAGACGCTGGCCGCTCTACCCCTTTTGTGAACCCGGTCAGTAGCCACTCCCCAAGGCTCGCCTTCTCGCGCGATGGACGCACGCTGCTGGCGCTAGATGACGGCGAGCTGCTGGTCATCGACACGCAAGCCCAGGCGACCACGCGCATCGCCGCGAAAGGCGCGGTGGCGGCGGTGGGCTTCGCCGATCAGCTCTGGCTGGCGGGCGGGCGGGAACCGGCGCTGCAGCGCTATCGGCTCGACGGCAAGGAGCTGGGGGCGCCGCTGCGCCTGCCGGGCGGAGGCACCCAGCTCCTCGCGGCGGCGGTGGGGACGCCGGCGGCCCTGTGGACCAGCGAGCCGCCGGTGACGCTCCTCGAGGAGCAAGGCGCCGTGCTCGCGGCCAGCCCGCCCCCGCCGCACGACCTGGCGCTGCCGCTGACCGGCCGACGCTGGGTCACCACCACCGGCGCGCGCGTGGTGGTGCCCTCGGGCCTGGTGTGCGAGCTGGCGCCAGGGGCCCGGGTGACGAGCGGCGTCCTCGCGCTCGAAGGGCCAGGTGGCGGTGCTCGTCGTCGAGGGCGCGGGCGCCCGCGAGCTGGCGGTGGTCGGCCTGTCCAACGGGCGGCTGCAGCTCCGCATGCCGCTGCGCGCGCTGGCGATCCGGGTGGCCGCGCGGCGCGGCGTGGCGGTGTTGCAGGTCGAGCCGCAGCGGCTTGGCGTCGTGGACCTGCGCACCGGCCGCGTGCTGGGCTCGCTGGCCACCAGCGCCACCCTCGTGGACTTCGCGATCGATCCGGACGGCGGGCGGCTGGCGCTGCGCAGCCAGGGGGGCGATCTGGAGCTCCTGCCGCTGGCTCAGGCGATGGCGCAGCATGCCTCCGCGACGAGGCCCGACGCGGCGCCCGAAGTGGGGCCCGGCGTGGGGCCCGACGCGGTGACCGAGGCGGCGCACGACGCGGCGCCCGACGCGGCGCCCGAGGCGGCGCACGACGCGACCTCTGCCCGCTCGCTCGCCGACGGGACCGCCGCCCCCGCCGCCCCCGCCGCCCCCGCGCGCGATCACGCGCTCGAGCGCCCGCTCGATCTGCGCGCGCTGGCGCCTCGGCCGGCGCCGCCGGGGCTCGACCGGATGCGCGCGCTGGCCTCGCTCGATCAAGACACGCGCACGGTGGCGCTCTTGACCCTGCGCGCCATCGCCGAGGCCTGGGACACGCGCCGCATCAGCTATGGCAACGAGGGCCGACACCCGCATGAGCACGAGGTGGCGGCGCTGCTCGACATGAACCGCGGCTTCGCCGAGGACTACGTGAGCGCGGCGCGCGATCACCTGCGCGACCACGAGGCCGCGCTGGCCGCTGGCGCCGCCTCGCGCCGCGGCCAGGACACCGCGCTGGGCGCGCTGGCGAGCGAGCTATCGCTGTCGCCGCTGGCGGTGGAGATCTTGCTGGTGGTGGCGGCGCCGGCGCTGTGGAGCAAGGCCGCGCGCCTCTACGGCATCCTGGCCAACGACCCCGGGCGCGCGCTGGTGGACGAAGCGCTGGTGGAGCAGATCCTCGGCGCGCGCGCCACCCGGCACGAGCTGGCGGCGGAGCTGGATCCGCGGTCACCGCTGGTCGCCCAGGGCGTGCTGGTGGTGGACCGCGCGGCGCGGCCGTTCGCGCGGCTGGAGGTGGACCCGATCATCCTGGCGCGGCTGCGCTGCGAGAGCCCGGATCTTGGCCCGGCGGTGACCGCGCGCGGCTCGAGCCGCGCGCTGGAGGAGCTGGCGCTTGGCCCCCAGGTCGTCAGCGACGCGCTGACCCAGCTCGCGCGCGCCACCGGCCCCGCCCGCCTCGCGCTACGCGGGCGTCCGGGAAGCGGACGCCGGACGCTCCTGGCCGCGCTCGCCGCGGAGGCGGGGCGGGCGCTCGGCCTCGTCGAGGCGCCGCTGCTGCCCCGGCCGGGGCTGGTCGGGGCGCTGCGCGCCGCGCTGCGCCGCTGCCAGCTCGCCGGGCTGCTGCCGTGCGTGGTGGGCCTCGAGGACCTGAGCTTCGAGGACGGCGTCCGCGACGCGGTGACCGAGGCGCTGCGCGCGCACCCGGGCCCGCTCGCGCTGGTGCTGTCTCCTGGAGCCAGCGCGCCGCTCGATCCCGGGCACATCGCGCTGGAGCTGCCGGTCCTGGCCGAGGGGGAGCGGCTCGCGGTGTGGCGCCGCGCGCTCGCCGACGCCGGCCTGACCGTGGCCTCGCCCTCGACGCTGGCGGCGCGCTATCGCGTCGGCCCAGGCGTGGTCCACCGCGCCATCGCCGCCGCCATCGAAGGTCACGCCGCCGGGGTCCCGCGGACCATGCCGCGGGTCACGCCGGTGGCCCCGCCGCCGACGCCAGCCCCCGCCTCGAGCACTACATCCGGCAGACCCGTGACAGCCGGCTCGGCGCGCACGCGCGGCGGGTGGAGCGCCTGGCCACCTGGGAGGGCCTGGTCCTGCCCTCCGATGTCCTCGACAGCCTGCGCGAGCTGGTGGCGCGGGTCCGGCACCGCCGCACCGTGTTCGAGACCTGGGGCATGGAGGCCACCATGGCCACCTCGCGAGGGCTCACCGCGCTGTTCTCCGGCCCGCCGGGCACCGGCAAGACGCTGGTGGCGGGCGTCATCGCGCGCGAGCTGGGGCTCGACCTCTACCAGGTCGATCTCTCCAAGATGATGTCCAAGTGGATCGGCGAGACCGAGCGCAACCTCGCCTCGATCTTCGACGCCGCCGAGGACGGCCAGGTCATCCTGCTCTTCGACGAGGCCGACTCGCTGTTCGCCAAGCGCACCGAGGTCCGCTCGTCCAACGACCGCTACGCCAACCTGGAGGTCAACTACCTCCTGCAACGGCTCGACAGCTTCGAGGGCATCGCCATCTTGACCACCAACGCCAGCGGCTCCATCGACCCGGCGTTCAAGCGGCGGCTGTCGTTTCGCCTGTCCTTCCCGTTCCCCGATGAGGACACCCGCGAGCAGCTCTGGCGCGCGCACCTGCCGCCGGCGCTGCCCGTGCGCGGGCCGCTGGCGCTCGACAGGCTGGCCCACAAGTACCAGCTCTCCGGCGGCTACATCCGCAACGCCTGCCTGCGCGCCGCCTTCCTGGCCGCGCAGGATGGGCACGCCGTCACCCAGGACCACCTCGAGCGCGCGGTCGCGCTCGAGTTCGCCGAGCTCGGCAAGCTGAGCAACTCCGGCGCGATCGAATGAAAGGCCAGCCCATGACGCACCAGCGAGAGCAAGACTACGAACCCTTCCGCCTGCCCTCCTCTGCGGCGCACGATCTGGCCATCCCCGGTCGCGCCAGCGCCAGCGCCGGCCTCGCCGGGCCGGGCCAGCCAGTGGCCTCCGGCATCGTGCAGCGCAAGGCCAGCGCCGCCGCGGGAGCGCGCGACGCCCAGGGCGTCACCGCCGACGCGGCCGAGCACGTCGCCACCGCCGCGGGCTCGTCGGGGACCGCGCTGCCCGGGGAGCTGCGCTCCCGCTTCGAGTCTTCGCTCGACACCGATCTGTCCAGCGTCCGCGTCCACACCGGCGCGGAGTCCGAGACCGCGGCGCACGCCGTCGGCGCCAAGGCCTACACGGTCGGCCAGGACATCCACTTCGGCAAGGGCCACTTCGACCCGCACAGCGACCGCGGCCAGGAGCTCCTGGCGCACGAGGTGGCGCACACCGTGCAGCAGCGCGGCGGCGCGCCCTCGCGGCAGAACAAGCTCGAGGTCTCGAGCGAGGGCGACAGCGCCGAGCTCGAGGCGGACCGCGCCGCGCAGGCGATGGTGTCCGGCCGCCCGGCCAGCGTCACCACCGCCGGGTCGCTGGCCCGCAAGATCTTGCGCGAAGAAGAAGAGGAGATGCCGCAGGTCAAGTCCCTGCAAGAGCACATCGAGGCCGACGATCGCCCCAAGTCCGTCGATCGCGACACCCAGTACAGCTATCAAGATGTCAACGACCCAGGCGGCAACGCCAAGACCGCCGATCCGGTGGTGGCCAACGCCAAGGCCCAGGGCGCGCTGTCGGAGCTGCAGCGGCTGTCCGAGGAGTTCACCATCGCCAAGCCGCTGTTCATGAGCTGGATCGAGTCGGCGGCGGCCGCCACCACGGTGGCCAAGGCCTCTGGCCTCAACCTCGGCACGCCGGAGGCGTACCGGCCGGCGGTGCAGAAGATGGGGGACGAGATGCGCTCTGGCTCCGAGAAGGGCCGCCAGCTCGCCGCGCTGGCCGCCAGCCAGAACAAGATCAGCGCCGCCTCGGTGAAGTCCGCCGGGCTCGGCATCACCGAGGCGGTGGCCAAGGTGTCGGGCGCGCGCGCCAAGCTGTCCGCGCACCACGCGCGCCTCGAGCAGAAGGCCAAGAGCAAGGAGCTGCAGGACAAGAAGGACGAGCTGGCCAAGGTGCAGGCCGAGATCAAGATGGTCGCCAACCTGCTCAAGCAGACCGCCGAGCTGGCCACCAGCCTCAGCAAGGCGACCACGCTGTTCAACATCGTCAGCACCACCGGCAAGGCCTACGAGAAGGGCTACAACGAGATCACCGGCACCACCGACACCACCGAGGCGCTCCTGCAGTGGGCGTTCTATCAACCCAAGGTCGACGCCATCAACAAGGGCATCAGCGGGCTCAACTCGCAGATCCAGGGGCTCTCGGTGCAGATCGACTCGTTCGACGGCGCCGGCTTCACCGCCGAGCTGACCGCCGCCAAGACCAGCTTCGAGCGCGCGTCCGTCGACCTGCTCAACGAGAAGCAGGCGTACATGGCCAAGATGCAGCAGCTCGGAAGAGACTGGGATCAGAAGGCGCTCAAGCCCGGGGAGAAGTCGATCTTCAAGGGCGCCACCGCCGGCGAGGGCGAGCTGCACAGCATGGAGGGCATCCTCAGCGTGTCGGCGGCCTTGCAGGCCCGCGGCGCCGCGCGCGAGGCGTTCTCCGCGGTCGCGGCCAACAGCCCGCACCTGAGCAACGCGCCAGCCATCGTCGACAAGGCGCTCGGCGGCGGCGCTGGCGTGTGGGTGCGAGATGACCTGGGCAGCCGCGAGTTCGTCTGGCTGCCGCAGGATCACCCGTACATGAACCCGTCGGACGACCTGGTGGCCAAGGCCAAGGAGCTGCGCACCACCAGCGGCAACTTCACCGCGGCGATCAAGCACATCAAGGAGGACGGCGCCAAGGACGCCGCGGTCGAGTCCGCCTGGCAATCGATGATCCAGCAGGCCACCGGCGGCGGCGGCAGCCAGGTGCGCTGAAGCGCGGCGGCGGCGGCAGCCAGGTGCGCTGAGGCCACCGGCGCCGGCAGCAGCCAGGTGCGCTGAGCCAAGCCGGCGCCGGCAGCGTCCGCCGGAGTCGCTCGCGTCGCCCGCATCGGGTACAACCGGAGCATGAAGGACTCGCGCTCCTGGTGGCAGCGGATGTGGCGTCGGGCGACGCCGCGGCGCGAGGCGCCAGCGCCGCCGCGCGAGGCGCCCTCCGAGCCGCCCGAGCTGCCCGCGGTGGCCTTTCTGTCCGAGCTGGTGGACGCGCTCGCCCAAGGACAGCGGCGCGACGAGGCGGCGGGCGCGCCGGTGATGAGCCGCCTCGAGGAGCTGTGGCGCGGCGGCCACGAGCGGCTGGCCATCGAGTGGACCGAGAAGCTCATCGCCGTGCCCGGCCTGCCCGAGCCGACCGTGCTGGCGCTGCGCGCCGCGGTGGTGGAGCGCTACGATCAACGCCGCGAGCTGGAGCAAGCGCTCGTCCACCTGGAGGTGCTCGCCGGTCACCAGGCCCACGCGGTGCGCGCGCACTACCTGCTGGCCGAGCACTTCCGCAAGCTCGGCGACGAGGTGTCCGCGCTGCGTCACTACGAGGCCGTGCTGGGCCGCGACCTGGCCTACCCCAACGTGCGCGTCCGCGCCGAGCGCCTGCGCCAGAGCCTGGGCCGCTCCGCGCCGTCGACCGCCGAGACCATCGCCGGCGTGCAGGTGGTCGGGGTGCAAGCTGGCGCGCGCTACCGCCTGGTGCGCGAGCTCGGGCGCGGCGCCACCGGGGTGGTGTACCTGACCCGCGACGCCGAGCTGGAGCGCGACGTGGCGGTCAAGCTCCTGCACCCTCACCTGGCCAGCACCGAGAGCTCCGGCGCGCTGGCGCAGTTCTTCCACGAGGCCCGCGTCATGGCCTCGCTGCGCCACCCCAACATCGTCGCTGTGCTGGACCTGGATGAGACCTCGCGCCGCATCGTGATGGAGCTGGCCGGCGGCGGCACGCTGCGCGAGCTGCTGCGCGAGCGCGGACCACGGCCGCTGCGCCGCTCCATCGAGCGCCATGTGCAGGTCCTGTCCGCGCTGTCGGCGGCGCACCGGCGCGGCATCATCCATCGCGATCTCAAGCCCGGGAACCTGATGTTCCGTCGAGATCCGGACCTGCCCGGCGTGGAGGTCATGCTCGGCGACTTTGGCATCGCCCACCTGCCCAACGCCGAGCCCGGCGCCGGCAAGAAGGCCGACGCCGCCGGGACCCTGGCGTACATGGCGCCAGAGCAGCGCCGCGGCGAGGCGGTGCCGGCGTCGGATCTGTTCGCCGCCGCGGTGGTGTTCTTCGAGATGGTCACCGCGCGCACGCCGTGGCCGCGCGAGCAGATCCTCTCGGGCAAGCGCGCGCGCGACGACCTCCGCCTGCCGCCGGAGGTCACGGCGGCGGCGCCGGCGGTGGCCGCCGATCTACAGTCGCACCTCCTGGCGCTGGGCGATCCGGATCCAGCGCAGCGCCCCACCACCGCCGACGCGCTCGCCACCGCCCAGCGGCTGCGCGAGCGCATCGTCGCGCAGACCGCGCGCGCCGCTGGCTGAGCGCGCCCGGCGGTCAGCTCACGGGCGCGACGACGACGGCCGCTCCGCCGCCAGGCTCGCCAGCGCCCGGCGCCAGCCCGCCAGCTTGTCCTCGGTCTCGGCCAGCTCGGCGCGCGGATCGGAGTCCGCGACGATGCCGCCACCGACGTGGACGCGCAGCTCGCTGGCGGTGAGCACGCCGGTGCGGATGGCGATGGCCAGATCGAGCTGGCCCGGGCCAAAGTAGCCCAGGGCGCCGCAGTACGGGCCACGCCGCGCCGGCTCCAGCTCGTCGATGATCTGCATGGCGCGCACCTTGGGCGCGCCGGTGATCGAGCCGCCCGGGAAGGTGGCGCGCAAAAGCGCGGAGTGGTCGGTGCCCGGCGCCAGGCGCGCGCGCACCCGCGAGACGCGGTGCAAGACGGTGGAGAAGCCCACCACGTAGCCCAGCTCTTCGACGGTGACGGAGCCGAGCTGCGCGATGCGACCGAGGTCGCTGCGCTCGAGGTCGACGATCATCAGGTGCTCGGCGGTGTCCTTGACCGACGCGACGAGCTCGGCGGCGGCGCGGCCGTTCTGGACCTCGTCGTCGACGCGCGGACGGGTGCCCTTGATGGGGCGGGTCTCGACGTGCTCGCCGTCGATATGCAGAAAGCGCTCCGGCGAGCTGGAGATCAGGCTGACGCCGTCGGCCTCCAGCAGCCCGCCGTACGGCGCCGGCGAGGTCTGCGCCAGCGCGCGGTACAGCGCCAGCGCGTCGCCGGGCATGCGCACGCGCGCCACGTGGCGACGGGCGAGGTTGACCTGATACACATCGCCGGCGCCCAGGTACTCGAGGATGCGCTCGACGCGGGCCAGGTGATGATCGGCGCTGTCGTCGGCGGTGAGCGGGCCAAGGCTCGGCGGGAGCGAGGGCCGCTCGATGCCCTGCAGCAGCTCGCCCAGGCGCTGACAGGCGGTCGGCTCCCCGCACAGCGTGGGGCCGTCGGCGCCCCACCGCGCCACCGCGCCGTAGGCGCCAAGCCAGGCGTCGGGGCAGTCGTCGCCCAGCGCCGGGCCGGCGCCCAGGCGCTCGATGCTGCGGCCCAGATCGTAGCCGAGGTAGCCAAGGACCCGCGGCGCAGGCGCCCCCGGGGCCGCCGCCTGCAAGCTGGCGCCGTGCTCGTCGAGGAAGCGCGAGATGGCGGCGATGGGATCTCCGCTGGTCCGCTGGCGCGGCCGCCCCGCGGCGTCGAGCCGGACGATCGAACGCCCGCGCACGATCAGGGTGTCGTGCGGCTCGGCGGCGACGAAGCTCCACGCCCCGAGGGCGTCGTCATCGCGCGCGGAGTGCAGGAGCACGCGCCCGCGCCGGCCGTGCAGGCGAGCACACGCGGCCACCGGATCGGTGGGCAGCGCCCTTGCGGTCACCTCGAGCTCACCCAGGTTCGCCGCGCACAGCCAGCGCCGCTGCGCCTCGCGCGGGCGCAGCCTCACGGACCGCCCGGTCCGTCGTGGGCTCGGAGGAGAGGGTCATCGCCGAGACCACCGGCGCCGGGCTCGACTCCACGAGCACCACGCCCTCACCAGTACACTCCACGCAGACCTCGGCCATGGGGCCGCCCGCGGGCGGCATCACCGCGCGCGGGATCACGCGACCGATCCAGCCGACCAGCGCGCCGGTCTCGACGAACATGGTGCCGCCGGCTGGCAGCTTGATGGGGGTCACCACCTTGGTGGTGCGAAACGCCACCGCGCCGTCGCCGCGGAACTGCACCACCGGCAGCTTGCCGCGCAGCCCGGGGATGTTGCCGTTCTCCCAGCGCAGCGTGGGCAAGAACGCCACCACCGTCTCTTCCCGCAGATAGAGGATGTCGTCGTCGAGGTAGACCGCGGTGAAGCGCCCGCGCTCGGGGAACGCGACCAGGTAGCCCTGGCCGGTGACGATGGACATGGGATCGCCGCCGTGGTCGAAGCGCTCCTCGGTGCTGGCGCCGCGCGAGCGGCGATGCGCCGCCTCGAAGTCGAGCTGGCCGCCGGTCGCGTACACGCCCGCCAGCCGGCAGAAGACGCGCTCGGTCACGCGCACCAGCAGCGCGCCGCTCGCCGAGACCTCGAAGGGATGATCGCCATCGTCGGGGCGGACCAGCGAGTTCATCGCCAGCTCGGAGAGCGCCATCGGCGGCTGGTTGCCGGTGCTGACGCGCGTCGCCGCGTCGCGGCCAGAGCTGGCCGCGCTGGCCACCGCCACCGCGCGCGTGATGGCGCCCGCGCGGCCCGCGTGGCGCGGGGTGGGGCCGCTGGCTGCCCCCGAGCCGGCGGGGCCCAGCGCGAGCGCGGCGCCGCCGCCAGCGCCAGCGCCTCCGGCACCGCCAGCGCCGCCGGCGGACGATGCAGAGGACTCCTCCGGGGCCGCACCTGGGCCAAACTTCGCAGCCGGCGCCGCTGGCGCGATCATCGGGATGCTGCGCCGGGTGGCGCGAACCGGAAGGCTTGGAGTTGGGCTTGGCGTTGGCCGCGGCGCGGCCCGCGGCGGCGCCGGCACCGGGCTCACGCCGGAGCCCGCCCGCGGCGGCGCCGGCACCGGGCTCACGCCAGAGCCCGCCCGCGGCGGCGCCGGCACCGGGCTCACGCCGGAGCCCGCCCGCGGCGGCGCCGGCACCGGGCTCACGCCGGAGCCCGCGCGCATGGGGTTTCCGGCAGACGGCGGCGCGACCGCCGTGCTCTGACCGCCCAGCCGCCGCAGCACCTCTGCGAGCTCGTCCTCGCGCAGGTTGGGCTCGATCTCGCTGGCCAGCTCGGCCTGGCCTGCGATCACGAACGCCTCGTAGGCATCCGCGTACCGACCGGCCCGCGCGTACGCGAGGCCCAGGTAGTTCACCGCGCGTCCCTGGCTGGGATCGAGGCGACGGCTGTCCTCCAGCGCGTCGATCGCGGCGGCGGTCTCTCCGAGCTTGAGGCGAACTAGCCCCAGGTTCAGGTGGTGAGCCGCGTCGTTGGGCAGCCGGGCGCACAGGTCTTCATAGACCGGCAGCGCGTCCTGGTACTGGTTGGCGCGGAAGTACGTCAGACCAAGCAGCGCGAGCGCGCGCACGTTGTCTGGATCATGTTGCAGAGCGGTGAGAAACGCCTTCTGCGCTTCGGCGAGATCACCCTCGCGCAGAAGCTCGTTGCCGCGCACGACGGCGCGTTCAAACGCTTCGCGCCCTGAGACCGAGCTGATTGACACGTCCACCATTACACCTCAAATCCGGCACGCCTGCATGGGTCTGGGGGAGAATGCGCGCGGCGCGGGTCATGGACGTTGAACTTCCAGCCGGCCGCCAGGTGAGATCTCGACGCGCACAGCCCCACCTTGGTCCGTGCGCACGACCTGCGCCCCGTGCGCCTGCCAGCGCGCCACCACCTCTGGCACCGGGAAGCCAAAGCGGTTCCCGGCGCCGCACGAGATCACCGCCAGCTCGGCCGCCACCGCGCGCACGAACGCCCGCCCAGACGACGTCCTGCTGCCGTGATGTGGCACCTTGACCACCGCGCTGCGCAGCGCGCCGGTTGGCAGCTCGCGGAGCAAGGTCTCCTCGCCCTCCAGCTCCACGTCCCCGGGGAACAGCACCCTGCGTCCCGCATACTCGAGCGTGACCACCGCCGAGTTGTCGTTGACCGAGCGCACCGGGTCGGCGGCCAGCTTCTCGGCGACCGCGCCCGGCGGCCGGTAGCGCGGCGCGATCATCGCGAGGCTGGCCAGCTCCCGCGAGGTGCGCCCCTGCGGTGGCGGCGCGCGCACCACCGTGCCCGCGCGCGCCAGCGCAGACACCACCGTCATGAACGAGGGCATCACGGGCGCCCCGGGCGCCCCGGGCGCCGCGGGCGTGGAGGGCGAGAGCGCCGCGGGCCAAGGCGCGGCCGGCACATCGACGAAGCCCTCCGGCAGCCACAGCTCCGTGATCGGCACCTCGCCGAGCAGCGCGAGCAGGCCCAGGTAGTGGTCTGGATGGGGGTGCGAGACGATCGCCAGATCGATGCGACGTCGGCGCGTCAGCTCCAGAACCTGCAGGATCGCGCGGCCAGGGGCCGAGGCGAACTCCGCGCTGCTGGCGCCCGGCGCGCCGCCCGCGTCGACGAGCCACAGCTCGGAGGGCGTCTCGATGAGCGCGGCGTCGCCCTGCCCGACATCAAAGAAGGTCACGCGCACCCCCACAGGAGGCGGAAGCGGCGCGCACCACCACAGCGCACACAAGGCCGCCCAGCCCGCGAGCTTTACCGCGCGCCGCCCGCGCCACGCGCACAGCCCGGTGGCGACGAGCCAGATCGCCACCGCGACCGCGGGCGCCGCGATCGCCACCTGGCCCACCGGGCAGACCGGCTGCATGCGCGCGGCGATCGCGTCCGCCACCGCGATGATCGAGGTGGCGGCGTCGAGCAGCGCAGCTCCCAGGGGCGACCACAGCTCGCTTAGCCCAAGGCCCAAGAGCCCCAGCGGCAAGGCTGCCAGCTCCAGCAGCGGGGTCACCACCAGGTTGCCCAGCACGCCGCCTGGCTGCACCTGATGAAAGTGATACGCGGTGATGGGCGCGGTCACCAGGACGACGGCCGCCGAGCTGAGGATCCCCCGCGCCACCCAGCGCACCGCGCGTTGACGTGCGCGCCCTAGCCGGGACGGCGCGGGAGACGGCGCGGGCTCGCCACCGGGCGCCAGCGCCAGCGCCAGCCCTGCCGCGAACGAGAGCTGAAAGGAGGGCTGCCAGAGCTGCGCAGGAGACCACAGCAGCAGCAGCAACGCCGCCAGGCCCAGCGCGTCGAGCAGCCGAACCGGGCGCCCGAGCGCGACGCCGATCATCCACAGCGACGCCACCACGAGCGCGCGCAACGTGGCGACCTCGGCCCCGGTGAGCATGGTGTAGCCGGTGGCCAAGAGCAGCGCGGGGCCAAGCGCGACGCGCGCTGGATCGACGCGGGTGCCCAGCGCCGCCGCGAGCCGACGCAGGCCGGTGAAGGCCAGGAGCGCGACCACCGCGAGGTGCAGCCCGCTGACGCTGAGCACATGATAGACGCCGACCGCGCGCCAGCGCTCATCCAGCTCGCGGCTGACGCCCGCGCGCAGCCCCAGGGTGACGCCCAGCAGCACCGCGCGCGGCTCGGCGAGCCCAGCGGGGCTCGCGCTCGGGGCGGGGCTCGCGCTCGCAGGCAGGGCTCGCGCTCGAAGCAGGGCTCGCGCTCGGGATCGCAGCAGGGCTCACGCTCGGGATCGCAGCGGGGCTCGCGCTCGAAGCAGGGCTCGCGCCTCCTGGCCCCAGGGCGCTCGAGGAGGAGCCCGCAGCCTCCACGGGCATGATGCGCGCGCGAAACCGCTCGCGCAGCGCGCCGACCGCGCGCCACACGCTCAGCGTGAGCCCCGCGCGACGCCCCACCACCTCCAGGCTGTCGGCCGACAGGTCGGCGTCGAACCCGTCCGCGCGCGCCAGCGCCGCGCGGTCAGGGCCGCCGAAGTTGCGCGCGCCGCGCAGCGGCCGCAGGCGACCGGTGATCCGCACCACGTCGCCGGGTCGCGCCGCCACCGAGGAGTACACGCGAACCGTCTGCTCGTCGGCGAGCACTCGCAGCTCGAAGCCGCTCGGGCGCGGCGACGCCGGGCGGGTGACCAGCCCTTGATAGACGCGCGCGTCGCGCCCGGGGCGCTCGCTGTCGTGCGGCCAGGGCCGGGGGCTCCGCAGCGCCGCGGTGGCGATGCCCACCACCATCACCGCCGACAGCCCCGCCGCGGTCCGCCGCGACGCTGGCGCCCCGCGCCGGAGCCCCAGCACGGCCAGCGCGGCCAAGGCCACGAGCGGCGGCAGCAGCGACCCTGGCTGCGGCCCGTGCCACGCGATGCCCGCGGCGAACGCCAGCGCGATCACCGGAGGGCGAGTGAGCGGGGAAAAGGCGGGCATCGCGGCGCTCTCGGCCACAGGTGACGCGAGTTGCCAACCTGCGAGGGTTACGCAAGGCGACCCGTGCGTCGTGCTGCGCCGCCCAGCCGATGGCGAGGGCGCGCGTCAGCCGATGTCCACGTCGACGCCGTCGATACCGAGCTTGTCTCCGCGGATGAGCTGCACGGCGACCGCGCCCAGCGGCTCGCCGCAAAACCGCAGCTCGCGCGCGCCCGCGCCGGCCAGAAACGGCCGGCCGTTGCGGAACGTGATGGAGACGCCGAGCTCGGCGCAGGCCAGCGCCACGGCCACCTGCTCTGGCGCGACCAGCAGCACGGTGCCGCGATCGAGCCCGGCCGACACGCGCAGCCGCAGCACCCTCGGCAAAGCGGCGGCGCCGGCCGCTTCCTCGGCGCCGGCCGCTTCCGCCGTGCTGGCAACCGCCGCGCGGGCAGCTACCGGCGGCGCATCACTCCTCATGGCGAGCGCCAGCGCGCCACCGTCCCCATCCGGAACCCCAGGGCCCCCTGCCCCCCTTGGCGCTGGCAGCGCGCGCGGGGCCATCACCGTGGCCCCGGCCGAGATGAGCTCGTGCTCGAGCGTACACTCGTCGCCCAGGGAGAAGGTGCCCGGCGCGCCCAGAGGCAGGCTCCCGGCCAGCGGCAAGCCCGCCACCTTGGTGCCGTTGCGAGAGCCCAGATCGTGGAGCACGTAGCGCAGCGGATCTGCCTGCACTTCGATCTCTGCGTGCTGGCGTGACACCCCGCCGGAGCGCAGCGCCAGATCGCAGAGCGCGTCACGCCCCAGCACCACGCGCTTGACCGCGCACACCACCAGCGCTGGCCGGCCGCGGATCACCAGCTCCACGCGGCCAGCGGTGATGAGCCGGGACTCCAGCGTGTCGAGCAGCCGGCGATACTCCGCGTTGGCAGAGCCGGCCACGCAGCGCTGCAGATCCGCGCGCGCCTCGTCGCGCCGGCCGACGGACAGGTTGGCCTGGTAGCTGGCGAACGCCTCCTGCTCCTGCCGCGCGCGGCGCTGGCCATCATCATCCTTGGCCAGCGCCTCCTCCATCGCCTCCACCAGCCCACCCGCGGAGAACGCGTTGGCCGCGGCCAGGTGGTCGCCGATCTTCGCGAGCGCGTCACCCGCGCGCTGGTGTTCTCCGCCGAGGACGAGCAGCTCTGCGGCCTCCCGCAGCCGCTCGCGATCGCGCTGGGTGCCGATGCCCTCGGCCTCCAGCACGGCCAGCAAGGCGCCGCCGAGCGCCGCGGCGGGCTTCTGTCGCAGCGCCTCGTCCTGCCCCGCCCAGTGCAGCGCGTCGCGCAGCGCGGCGATCTCCAGCGCCCGCGACCCAGCGCGCGCCGCGCGCAAGAGGTGCATGCGCACCGCCCCCTCACGTTCGCCCGCCAGCCCATAGTGCTCGGCGGCGACGTCCAGATTGCCGGCAGCCTCGGCGGCGATGGCGCGCCGGTAGTCCGAGGACAAGATCCGCCGAAAGAAGCTCACGCCTGCACTATACCGAGCCCGCGCGCGCCACGCAGCGGCCCGGACCGCCGCAGACCAAGCCCCCCTGGACTCGCTCACGTCGCCTGGGGCCGCGCGGCGCTGCCCGGGCGCGAGTGCGCCCGTTTGGAGGGCTTTGCCCAACAGGCTAAGGAAGGACCTGACCGAACCGCGCCTGGTAGTCCGCGCGGACCTGCGCCAGCCCTGCCTGATCTTTGGCGCGCTCCAGCGCCTTGCCCAGGGCGCGCCAGGCTTGTGCCAGGTCCGGATCGATCGCGATGGCGCGGCGCAGGTGCGTGACGCCACGCCCGGTGTCCGCCGCGCCCTGGCCGCGCAGCGCGAGGATCCCGGACAGGTAGTGCGCCCACGACTGGCCGTCGTCGCCGCGCAGCGACAGCGCGCACTGCCGCCGCGCCTCGGCGAGCTGCTCGCGGCGCAGCGCCAGGTCGCAGCGCACCGCGGCGATACCCGGCGCCTGGGGCCAGCGCTTGCTGGCGCCAGCCAGGTGCTTGTCCGCCTCGGCGTACTTGTCGGCGTACACCGCGTCCAGCCCCGCGCGGATGGCCGCCACCAGCTCGCCCTCCTGCTCCGGCCTGACGAACGTCGCGCCGCGCGGCACGCCGTAGCGCGCCCGCGTCCCGGCGGCCCACTGCGCGCTGGGGGAGGCCGCTTGCCCTGGCGCTGGCGGCACCAGCCCCAGCGCCTCCTCGGTCCAGGTCAGCGCGCCCATGCTGCGATAGATCTCAGCGATGCTCTCGGCGACCTGGGCCGGCATCGCCATCGCCCGCGCCTTGTCGGTGGCAGCCAGGAGCCGGACGCGCACCTGATCTCGCGCGCCCGCCGCGAGGTGCGCTCGCGCCACCGCGATGTCAGGCCGTGGATCGCCGGGCGCCAGCTCGCTCGCTCGCTGACACGCGGACTGCGTGGCCGGATCGGACACGCCCGGCTTGGCCAGCATGATCTCGCAGCGAAGCTGGTGCAACGCCGCGTTGGACGGGTACGCCACCAGCAGCGGCTCCAGCTCGCCCAGCGCCTCCGTGGCCTTGCCGCTCTTGACCAGCGCGCGCGCTCGCTCGTATTGCTCCGCCGCCGCGCGCGGGACGTCTTGGGCCACCTTGCCCACGAGCGACCGCTCGACGATGCCCTTGAGCTGCGCCACGATGTCGTCTCGATCCGCGGCCACCCACCCCGGTCCGTCGGCGCGCTCGATCTCGTCGATGAGCCGCGCCGCCGCGGTGCCCGGGTCCTCGTCGTCGAGCCGGCTCTGCAGCGAGACCGCCAGGAGCTGCCGCGTGCGCTCGGACACCGTGCGCACGCTCGGCGCGTAGCCGCGGCTGCCGATCCAGGCCTCGTCCGATTCGGCCACCGCGCCCGCGGACAGATGCAGGTAGTGCAAGAGCACCACCGTCTGCTTGTGCCGACGGTGGGCAGAGATCACCTCGGCGCGCTCGGGCTCGCTGAGCCCTTCCAGCTCATCGCGCAGCTTGCCGAGCTCGGGTACCGGGGACCAGTCGCGCACCAGCAGGTGGCGGCCCAGCAGCTCGGCAAACCCCAGCTCGGACAGCGCGATGCTCGACCGGCCATAGGGGCCAAGGTACCCAAGCACCCAGGCCACGTCGGTCCCGGCGTCGAGCTGCCGGAGCTCGGCGAGCGCGGCCAGGCCCTCACTCTTGCGCTCCCACGAGCGCACGCCGACCACCTCGATGCGGATACCAAAGAGCGGCGTCCAGAACTGCGAGGCTGCGTCGATCTGCTCGAGGATCTGATCCCTCCACTTCGGCTGCAAGCGGGCCTCCGCGTCTGCCCACACGCGCACCTTCACCACCCGCGGCTCGCCGGTCGCCATCGACGCCGGCTCCAGCGTGGCAGGCAACGCCTCCGCCAGCGCAGAGATCCGGGAGTTGGAGGCCCCGCCGCAGGCCCCGACCAGGAGCGCCAGGAGCGCGAGGAGCGCGAAGCGCGCCAGGCGAGCCAGGAGCGCGCCGCAGCCGAGCGCCCCGCGGGTCGGTCGCGCAGCGAAGCTGGCGGTGCGCCCAGCGGAGGTCGTGACCAGGAAGACCGCAGGCTCGCAAAGCGAAGGCATGTCCCCACAGCTTCGCTCGCGCGCCGCCGCACCGCAACGGCTGCGATGCGTTGAGCCCCACACCGCACCCAGGCGCGACCTCGGGCAGCGCACCCAGGCGCGACCTCGGGCAGCGCGCCAGCCGGGCTAGCTAGTTCGGATCCCAGATCGGCGTTCTCGACTAGAATCGGGAGAACGCCGTTTCGACACCCTAAGCTGGCGGCGCGGCGCGCCCGCGTTGGTGCACTGAAACCACCAGCGTCGTCCGGCGTCGGCCACGCCGCGACGGCGCGCTCTCATAAACGCGGCGCTCGAGCGCGAGCAAGGCGGCGGTCAGGCGAGCATGTGTCGCGAGCATCATGAGGTTGGCGGCAAGCACCGAGCCCCACGTACGCGCGAAACGACTCGTACGAGCGCCAGGTACAGCGGTCCCAGCCGAAACTGCGCTTGAGGAACGAGATGATGCCTTATGCCGGCGCGGAAGTGACGTAGCCGCTGGTAGAGCCAGGTGCGTTTGATCATCTCCTTGATGGCGATGCCGGGAGACTTGCTGAAGACGACGTCGCGAATGCCGAGTGCTTTGATCCGTCCAGGTTGTTGCGCGAGCTGAAGCCGAAGACCACTTGCTCCGTGCCGAGTGCCTCGCGCGCTTGGCGAGCGTCAGCAGCCTTGGTCGAGTCGGTAGGATTCCCGCGCTCGACCACGCAGTCGACGATCAGCCCAGAGGCGCTGGCGGTCAGGAACACCTTTGTGGCCCAGGGCGCGAGTCCTTGCGGATGATGTCCGTGTGCGGTTCGAAGATTGAGACGATCTTCGAGGACGCGGGTACGGTCCGCCGCCGAACACGCGGCGGCGGGTCTGATCCAGCACCCGCTGGCGAGCGTGACGAAGTGGTTGAGTGCGTCACGGAGCGCGCCGAGTTCGTGTTGTTCGAACGCCTCGCGGGTAGTGTCCTCCAGTTTCTCGACGGCAACGGCGACGTGACGGTGTTCCCGACACCGTCACGAGTCGCGGTAGAGCAGGACACGTTGTTCGGCCTTGGCGGCGTGCTGATCGCGAGCGCCCGGCGTTTCGCTCGGCGGTGATGATTGCGTAGTCGAGCGCGATGTACTGCGGGACCGCGAAGATGCCGCGTCAGCACGCGAACGCAATCGACCAGCAAACCGCGAGTCGGTCGGTTCGTGGATCGCCGCTTTGATGACGGTCGAGTCACCACGCAGCCGTTGCCGCTTCGATGCCCTGCGCCTGCGCGTAGCGTACGAGTCCGCGATTCACGCGTTCGAGCGTCTCGGGGCGAACCAGCTTGATGTTGCGCTGAAGCGTCGACTTCTTCCGAGGCTTCTCCGCGAAACCGAGAGGCAGAACGCACGGTAGCTCTGCGAGTCAGCCAGGTGGAACGGAGCTGCCCGTAGCTGGAACCCGTTAGCCTGTTTGATCACGAACGCGCGCAGCACCTGCTCCCACTCATGCCATCGCGCCCGCGATCAGCGGCGATGCCACCGGCAAGCAGGTCGGCCTGCACCCATCTCGCGAATCCCGGGGCATCAGCGATCGCGAACCGCTTGAGCCCTGAACGTGGACGTGACCGAAAGGAGCTGGGACAAGCACGAGCTGATCGTGTACGCTGCGACGCATCGGGGCCTCGTTTCAGGGGGTCAAGGACCCAAGAGACACGGGTGCCCGGTGCTTTATTCCCGGAATCTTCGCCGAGGATTTCCGCTTCGGCTCGCGCAGTTAGGCAATCTGGGACAGGAACTAGCTAGCCCCGGCGCGCCGCTGCAAGGTGCCGCAGCGGCGCCGCCACCGCCGCGCAGAGCGCCGCCAGCGGATCCTGCCCTGCTTCGTCCCACACCAGGTAGTCCCGACCGATGGCGTCCACCGCGGCGCGGTGCCGGAGCCGGCGCAGCACCGCGCCTGCGAGCTGCAAGCAATCGCCTCCAAGCGGCACCTCCGCGTCGAGCGCTCGCCCATACCGCTGCATGACCGTGCGCACGGCGAGCGTGGACAGCGCGCCCAGCACCTCGCCATCCTCTTCCAGGAGGAGCGCGGGCTCAGCGTGGGCGGCAGCAAGTCGCAGCACCAGGCGATGCGCCTGCCCCGCGGCGTCGAGCCGCTCATCCAGCAGCAGCGCGCCGCCAGCGCCGGGCGCGGGCATCACGACTCGTCGCCCCGGGACAACGCAGACAACGCAGGCATCGCAGGCATCGCAGGCATCGCTGACATCACTAGCATCTCTCTAGCCGAGAGCTATCTCCCTCCTGGCGCGAGGTAGGCGGATGTTTCGACGGACGTTACGACGGATGTTACGACCGGCGCGGCGACGGGCGCTGTGACGGACGCTGCGACGGGTGCTGCAGGTGGTCCGGCAAGGGGCGGCCGATGGAGAGCGGGTCGACGCCGGTAGCCTCCATCTCGGCGAGGACCCAGCGCTCGATGGCGCTGTGGCGGTCGAGGTCGTCCCATCGGCCGCGCAGGGGGAGGCCGTCGGGGTCGAGCGGGGGATCGGCGAGAGATGGGCGTGATGGGAGTGACGAGAGTGGTGAGGGGGGCGAGGGTGGTGAGGGTGTGCGGGTGGATGCGGGCGGCGGGGATGCTGCTGGTGCTGCAGTGGGTGGCGCGGTGGGAGCGGAAGGGGCGGTCGCCGCGTCGGCGCGGCGCTGGATGCGCGTGATGGTGGCGGCGGCGTCCCAGCTATCGACGCGCTCGCCGCGCCAGCGGCACTGGCCGGTGGTGGCTGTCAGCGGCAAGGCGGCGTTGGCGGCGCGCGCGGCATGGATCGCGGGCCAGCCGAGCAGCGGCGGCGCCGGGCGCGGCGGCAGCGGGACGACGGCGCGGCCCTGCGGATCTTCGAAGGCGAGCGCGCCAGTGGCGGACTGCGTGATGCGATAGCCGCGCTCGTGGACGTAGGCGTGGTGCAGCGAGCAAAGCAGCGCCAGGTTGTCGAGATTGGTCTCGCCGCCATCGGCCCAGTGCTGCAGGTGGTGGCCCTCGAGGAAGAGGCGGTGATCGCAGCCGGGGAAGCGGCAGGTGCGGTCGCGCAAGAGCAAGGCGCGCTTGAGGGCGGCGGGGATGGTGCGGGTCTTGCGGCCGATGGAGAGTGGGGCGGCGGCGATGGCGGTAGCTGCGGTGACGGTGGCGACGACCAGGCCGCAGTCGCAGGCCAGGCGCCGGGTGGTCTGCGGAGAGAGTGCATGGTCGGTCTCGACGGTGAGTGCCACCGGCAGCGAGGCGCCACGGTCGGTGAAGGTGGCGGGCGCGATGGCTACAGCGGTGGTGGAGGAGATGTCGGCGGCGGAGTCGGAGGTGCCGGTGGCTGAGTCGGTAGTCGCGGCGGTTTGCTGCAGCAGCGCAACGGGGACGGTGACGATCAGCTCGACGGGAGAACGCTCGGCGCTGCTGCCGCGCGCGTAGGCGTGAACCAGGGCCATCAGGCCATCGGCGCGGTTGTACGGGCGGCGCGCAGTGGTGGTGGTGGTGGAAGAGCGCTGCGCTTCCGCGGAAACGTCAGCCGATCGCTCGGCAGGTGCCTGCGCTTCCGCGGAAACGTCAGCACCCTCCGCGGAGACGTCTGCCGGCTCGCGCGTGCAGTCCACCGCAGCTTGCTGCAGCACTTTCAAGAGCAGCGCGGCCTCGTCGGGGCGCAGGCACGCCTTGACGCACACCATGCCAGAGGTCGTCGGCGTGTGCGCCACGTAGCGCTCGCTGTCGTGCGGGCGCGCGGCTCGGCTGGCGGCGTCGGCGCCGAGCACGCCGACCTTGCGGCACACGGTCTCGAGCTGGCTGGCGGTGCAGTGCTGCGCATAGCCCAGGAGCACCGCTTCGGTGGCGGCCGTGGCCACGCGAGTGATGGCACGAGTCTTGGAATACGAGATCTTCCCCGCGGACAATGCCTCTGATACGAGCGGCAAGGTATGCAGCGCTCTGGCCACGCGCAGGTGCTCGCGCGCGGTGCCAAGATCCCAGCCCACGCGCCAGCTCAGCCAGTGGGCGCAGGTGCCAAAGCCCTGGCGGTGCCAGCCGCCGGCCGCGTCGAACGTCCGCAGGTCGGCGAGCAGACGGTGCATGGCGGCGTCCAGGTGAACGGCTTGCTCGGCGATGTGTTCGCCGAGGGCTTGAACTTCCTCGACGGAGAGAGGCTCGCTCATGCGTTCTTGTAACATGGCGAATTTCGGCGCCGGACTTGGCGCCTGGCTCGCGTCAGGTGCCGAGGAAACGCAGGCGGCGCGAAATTTCGTGGAGTGCGCAGGTAGAAGGGGCATGCAGCGCGCGTTGGGGCCGCGGGGGAAGAGATCGCGGCGAGTTGACGGCCATGCGGGTGGCCGGGCGCGGGATGTGTCAAGAAGAATGTCTATGTTTGAGATGGATATTGGATAGCAGATCGTGAGTTGTCGAATGTGTCCGGTCGGCGGACGCGAGCGAGCAGAGAATCAAAGCCGAGATCGAGATCGCGGAAACCTCCGCGGAAACGTGGCGTGATCTAAGTCGCAGCGCGTTTCCGCGGAAGCCCCGGAGCTGTGGACGGTGTCGGGCTATGGACAACCGCGCCCATCGAGCCGGGCAGGTGGGAATGCGCGCGAGCGACGCGGTTGACCACAGCCCTTGGAGAGGCGCAGGAGGGCCCGGTGCAGCAGGCGTGCCTGGGAGGGCGGCGCGCCTCTCCACACCGCCGCACAGCCCCTGCTGTTTTCAGAACCCTGAGTTTTTTTGGTTTTGACCCAGAACCCAGAACCCGGAACGGATCGCTAGTTGAGCGACAAGGGTGAGCGCGTGGGCGGTGGGTAGGCCCAGCACGGTGGTTGGGTCGAGCACGGTGGTTGGGTCAAGCACGGTGGCCGAAGTCGAGCACAGTGGTCGTGCCTGGCACGGTGGCCGAAGTCGAGCACAGTGGTTCGTGCCAAGCACGGTGGTCGGGTCACACATGGTGGGTCAGGCTCGTCGGCGGCGATCTGCGTGCATGATGTGTAGGATCATGAGAGCATCTCTTTGGCCCGCCGGCCGCGGCGCCCGAGCGTCAGCTCGCCGCGCTCAAGGCCGCAGGCGCCGCCGACGCCGCGCTCGGCGCGCCAAAACGCTCACGCACCCAGGCGGAGATTGGCTCCGCGACGTCCTCTGCTTGCGCGACCCGCGACGCCAGCTCGAGCGCCGCGCGGCAGATCTCCACCACGTGCGGAGGAAAGTCCCGGTCAAGGACCCAGCGCAGGAAGCTGCGGTCCGGACCGTGCGCGACCTTGTGCAGCGCGGCGCCGGCGTGCTTGCCAAACCCAAGCGTCACCACGCCGCTCTCCCAGCGCAGGTGGCGGGTCGGGCCGATCCAGGTGGCGCGCTGCGGATCGCACAGCCCAGCGATGGCGACCCAGTCCTGCTGCTCCAGCCCAAAGGCGCGCAGCATCCCGGTCAGCACCCGCCCGGTGGCGGCGACGTCCGCCGACGCGCTGTGCGCCGCGGTGAAGCGGTCCCCGACGAAGCGCTGGTGTGCGTGCTGCAAGCTGCGCGGCTCGCACTGCTGCCAGAGCCGGAACGCATCAATGATCGTCTTGCCGGAGAAGTCGATCGGCTTTCGCCCGGCGCGCTCGTACTCCGCTGCCAGCATGTCGATGTCAAAGGCGATGTTGTACCCGATGATGACCTCGGCCCGCTCGAACACCGCGGCGACCTCATCGAGGCAGTCGCGAAACGCCGGACACCCCTCCAGCTCCGCCATGGAGATGCCGTGGACCGCCTGCGCCCCGGGGTGGATTGGCACGTCCGGCCGGAAGCGCCAGGTGCGCCCGTTGGCGAGCTGATCGAGCCCGGTCTGCACGCCCAGCTCGATCACCTGATCGTTGCGGCGATCTGTCCCCGTGGTCTCCACGTCAAACACCACCACGCGCATGTTCGCGAGCTGCTCGCCCAAGGTCAAAGGCGCCGCGTCGGCTGGCGCCGCGTCGGTGAGCGCCAGCTCGCGTGCCGCTGCCGGCACGGCTTCGCTATTGGCTTCGTTCTTGGCTTCGCTCGCGTCCGCTGTCGTCGCGCCCCGATCCATCACCGGCTCCAGCACCGGCTCGCCAGCCAGGGACACGGCCGCGCCGCGGTTCGCGCGCTTGCCTCGTCCACGCCCAGCGCGCGGCTCAGTAAGCTCCACCACCGGCGCGGGGCTCTCGGCCGCAAGTTCACTGGCCGACGCCTGTGGCGCTGGCCTCGCGACGTCGAGCTGGCCGCCGGCCTCGGCTGCCTTGGCTGCCTCGCCATGCGCCTTGCCCGTGGGCCCCGCCAGCATGGACTCCGCCAGGGCCGCAGCCGCTGCCACTCCCTGCTGACCTGTGCCCTGGACCGGGGTGCGCCTCCGCCGGCTCCCCTGGCCACTAGCCGCCTGGTTTCCAGGGGAGGTTCCTGGAATGGTCACCGGTTCGGCAAAGCCATCGAGCGGCAGAGTGCATTGCACGGGCGTCACGCTACAGCTCCCCCCTGACACCACTTCCCTCCGCCGGGATCTGCCCAACCCCCTGAAAGATCGCAACAGATCGAATCCGTTGAGGTTCGATCTCTCAAGAAAAAGTGCCGGCTCGGCTGCGTTGGAGGCCCTCCGCCCGATCATCCTGCGCAGGATCAGGAGCGCCCCGCGGTTCGCACCGCGCCTGGCATGCGTGTTGCTGTACCACCACAAGAAAGCGGCGCCGCCGACTTCCGCGAGCGCGCGCTGCCAGTACCCTTGCCGCCATGAGTGAGTTTTTGCGCGGCACCCGCGATTTCGCCCGTGGCGTCGCCTTCCTCAATGCCCATCCCAAGCTCTGGGGGTGGGTGCTGGCCCCGGCGCTGGTCACCGCCCTGGTGATGGCGGCCTTGCTGATCCTGGTCTTGCGGACCATCGGCGGCGTCACCGACTCCATCGTCAACCTGCTTCCGTCCTGGCTCCACAGCGTGGCCGGCGCGGGCCTGGTCGCCGTGCTCGGGATCGCGCTGGCCGCCGGCGCGGCGCTGATCTTCGTCTCCATCGCCGGCGCCATCGCCGGCCCGTTCTGCGAGCTCCTGTCCGAAGCGGTCGAGGCCAAGCTCACCGGCGCGCCCGGCGCGCCCTTCGCGCTGGGCCGGTTCCTCGCAGAGCTCACCGTGGGCCTTGGCCACACGGTGCGCCGCCTGCTGGGCTCGCTGATGAGCGCGCTCTTCTTGCTCGCGCTCTCGCTCTTGCCCGTCGCCGGTGCCATCGCCGCGCTCGTGCTCGGCGGCTGGTTCGCGGCCCGCTCGGCGGCATACGACTGCTACGACTCCGTGCTGGCGCGACGCGCGCTGCCGTATCGCGACAAGCTCGGCTTCCTGTCACGCCATCGCGGCCGCTCCTTTGGCCTTGGCGCGGTGGTGGCCGCGCTCTTGCTCGTGCCTGGCGTGAACCTCGTCGTACTCGGCGTCGGCGCGGTCGGCGCGACGCTCGCCGCTCACGACCTGGGCGCCTGACCTTCGCGCGCCCAACGCCCACCACCCACCGCCGCAGCCCCCACCCTCCACCGCGCCCCGCTGCGGCCCGCCGCACCACCGCGGCTCGCCCCACCCACCCTCGAACCACCGCGGCCCGCCGCCCGGCTATCGCCAAGTCATGGCTCAGTCATCGGAGTCGAGGTCCGGCTTGCACGTGCAGCGCCCCGGCCCGATCCGACCCTGGTTGAAGTCCTTGAGCGTGGCCGCCGCGCGCACCGCGGCTCGCCGCAGGCTCATCGTCCAGTGCATCTGAGCCGGCGTGTACGCGGACAAGAGCGCGGTCGCGTTGTCGAAGGCCGCCGTGGTCGCCGGCGTGAACTGCGCGCCGTTGAGCTTGTTGAGCTTGGCCGCGATGTACGTGCGCGCCAGCGTCCAGTACGGGTTGCCAAAGGAGCGGCGAGCCATCGCCTCGATGTACGTGCCTCCGCTCTGAAAGAACGGCGTGTTCTCGCCGAGCTCACCCAGCTCGTCCCACACCGGATTGTAGCGGCGCGGGCCCCACTCGCTGTGGTTCTTCCAGTAGTGCGCGCTCAGCGTGCAGCCCGGATTGCACGCCACGTTGCCCAGGATGGTCCAGGTGGCGCTCGCGGTGTCGCCAGTGTCGAGCCCCGTGTAGTGCGCGGCGTTGCTCACCGTGAAGCCGCCGCAAGCAAACGGCCCCACCTCGGCCGAGAAGGTGAAGGTCGCCTCACCATCGGTGTCGCAGACGGTGCCCAGGTACTGGCCGTTGTACGGCGAAGCGTCGTCGGTGACATCGACGCAGCGATCGACCGTGATCGTCCCCGTGTTGTGCGCCGCGAAGCTCGCCACCACCTCGCGGGTGGTGACCTTGAGACCATGGCTCGAGCTCGCGCTGCCCACCACGTTGCGATCGCTCGTGTCAGGGACATCCGCGCGGAACGCGCACTCGAGCGTGGTGAACGGCGCCAGCGTGAACGGCGGCGCCTGCGGGCAGGTGACCTCGGCGCTGATCTCCCCCACCATCGTCGTCACCTGGTTGACGGTGATGGCGTGCGGGCTCTTGTTCTGCACGAACACCGGTCCGTCGATGTACTGCCCGGCCGCCACTGGCTGCCCAGCGCGCACCGTCACCGCGTAGTCGAGCACCTCGGTCTGGCCCTCCGACAGCACCAGCGGGTCCGTGCGCCCTGACTTGGTGATGGTCCAGGTCGCCTGCTGCGCGTGGTTGGCGTACGGGCTTGGCTGCACGTACAGCTCGTAGTCGTAGCAGAAGGTCACCTCCTCCGGGCTGTAGATGTCCTCGGTCACCGGGTCGATGGGGCCGTGCAAGCTGGGCCATCCATCGGCGCCGCCGGGCATCTCCCACATCAAGGTTCGGTCCCCGATGGACACCAGCACCCCGGTCATCCGGATGGACGAGTTGGTGAAGTAGAAGATGGTGTTGGTGTCGTCGTAGTAGCGAAAGCTGAAGGAGTTCTGGCCGTCGATGGCGTAGTCGCCATCGACAGGGGAGGTCAGCGTGAACTGCTGCCCGCCTAACCCGAGCTGCGCGCAGGTCTGACCTCTTGGAATAATGGCAATTTCAAGCTCGCTGCTCGCGAGCTTTGGCAGCGAGACGCCACCCTCGTTGCAAGCGGCCAGCATCAGGATCATCGAAGACACGACCAGTCTCATTGTGAGCCACCTTTCAGTTTTTCTCTTACTAGCTATTCTCCTTGTAAAGTTACATCCCACTTGTACTCAATGTGGAACTGCGCTCGAACGGGTACGTCTGAGGTATCGTGGTGTTTTCCGTTACGAATTTCGATGAAACCCCGTCCGATCTCGGCCCACGGCAGCACTCCTCCGCAACGGGCACAGGGACCACGGGCGGCGCCTTTGGCGTCGTCATGACTCGGCGCGGCACCGGCCCTGGGGTATGGTCCGCGGCCATGAGCAAACCGATCCGTCGCGTCGCCGTCCTCGGCGCTGGCGTCATGGGCAGCGGCATCGCCGCGCACTGTGCCAATGCCGGTATCCCCGTGCTGCTGCTGGACATCGTCCCTCCCAAGCTCAGCGAGCAGGAGAAGCAGAGCAAGGCCGCGCGTGACGGCTTCGCCGCAGGCGCTTTGCAGAAGCTGCTCAAGGCCAAGCCGGCGGCGTTCTTCCACCCGCGCAACGCGGTGCTGGTGACCACCGGCAACTTCGATGACGACCTGGACAAGGTCAAGGACTGCGACCTCATCGTCGAGGCCATCATCGAGCGCCTCGACATCAAGCGCGCGCTGTTCGAGAAGCTCGAGAAGCTCGCGGCGCCAGGCACCATCATCGCCTCCAACACCTCCGGCCTGCGCATCTCCGACATGCTGGTGGGCCGCAGCGATGAGTTCCGCGCGAACTTCATGGTCACGCACTTCTTCAACCCGCCGCGCTACATGAAGCTCCTCGAGCTGGTGGCCGGGCCGGACACCTCGGCCGAGGCCAAGGCGCGCGCCGAGGTGTGGGGCAAGGAGCTGCTCGGCAAGGGCATCGTGTGGGCCAAGGACACCCCCAACTTCATCGCCAACCGCATCGGCACCCACGCCATGATGGCCGGCGTGCACCTGATGCTGGAGAAGGGGCTGGCGCCCGAGGAGCTGGACGCCATCACCGGCCTCCCCATGGGCCACCCCAAGAGCGCCATCTTTCGCACCGGCGACATGGTCGGCCTGGACACGCTCGGCCACGTGGTGGCCAACTGCTACGCCACCTTGACCAGCGACGAGGACCGCGAGGTCTTCGCCACCCCGGCCTACGTCAAGCAGCTCATCGAGCGCGGCGCCCTGGGTGACAAGACCAAGGGCGGCTTCTATAAGCGCCAGGGCAAGGACTCGTTCACCTTCGATCCCACCACCGGGGACTACCGCCCGGCGCTCAAGGAGAGCGCCATCCTCGGCACCTGCAAGAACCTCTCGAGGATCGAAGACACCCGCGCGCGCGTGGCCGCGCTGGTGGCAGACACCGGACAGGTCGGGGAGATCGCGTGGAAGATCTTGGCCCGCGGCCTGTCGTACTCGGCCCGCCGCATCGGCGAGATCAGCGACGGCGTCAAGGCCATCGATGACGGCATGCGCTGGGGCTACAACTGGGAGCTTGGCCCGTTCGAGACCTGGGACGCCATCGGCTTCGTCGCCGGCTATGACCGCATGAAGGCCGACGGCGTGGCCCTCCCGGAGTGGATCGAGAAGATGCACGCCGCCGGCGCCACCGCGTTCTACAAGGATGGCCAGGTGTGGGATCCGGCGAGCGGCAAGTACGCCCCGCTGGCCACCGACCCGCGCGAGATCACCTTGCCCGCCATGCGCAAGGGCGGCGCCGCGGTGCTGGCCAACGCCAGCGCGGAGGCGTGGGACCTCGGCGACGGCGTGCTCGGCTTGACGTTCAAGACCAAGGCCAACTCCATCGATGACGGCGTCATCCAGATGCTGCACGACGCCGCCGCCCGGGCCGAGCGCGACTTCCGCGCCATGGTCATCTACAACCAGGGCGACTTCTTCTGCGTCGGCGCCAAGCTCGATGAGGTGCTCAAGGCCGCGCACCAGCAGAAGTGGGATCAACTCCGCACGATGATCCATGCGTACCAGTACGCCACCCAGCGCCTGAAGTACGCCTCGGTGCCGGTCGTGGCCGCGCCGTACAACATGACCCTGGGCGGCGGGCTCGAGCTGTGCTTTGGCTGTGACGCCGTGCAGGCCGCGGCCGAGACCTACTCCGGCCTCGTCGAGGTGGGCGTGGGCCTCATCCCCGGCGGCGCCGGCACGCTGAACCTCTTGTGGCGCTCGCTCGAGGGCATCCCGGAGGGCGCCGAGATCGACACCTCCGCCATCGTCAACCAGGTGTTCAAGAACATCGCGCTGGCCAAGGTGGCCGAGAGCGCGGAGCAGGCCAAGGCCCTGGGCTACTTCCGCCAGAGCGACGGCGTGTCGTTTGACCGCGCCCGCCAGCTCCACGAGGCCAAGCGCCGCGCCATCGGCCTGGCCGAGGCCGGCTACCACCCGCCGGTGCCACGCGCGCACAAGCTGCCCGGCGAGAACGGCATCGCCACGCTCAAGATGATGATCAACACCCTGGTGGCCGGCGGCTACGCCTCCGAGCACGACGCCAAGATCTCCGGCAAGCTCAGCGTGGTCCTGTGCGGCGGCACCAGCGGCCACACCCACGCCGTCACCGAAGACGAGATCCTGGACCTCGAGCGCGAGGCCTTCCTCTCGCTGTGCGGCGAGCCCAAGAGCCTCGAGCGCATGCAGTTCATGCTGATGAACCAGAAGCCGCTGCGCAACTAGCGCTGCTGCGTCTTGTGCGCCGCGCGCTCCTTCACCTTGAGCGAGCCCGCGCCATTGTGAGCGAGTGCGCGAGTGAGCGGCGAGCTGGCGCCGCGCTTTTTTAGCCGGGCAGATCGGTGACGCGCGACGAGCTGCGGCGCCAGTACACGACCATGCTGGAGATGGACAGCACCAGGCAGACCACGAAGACCTCGCGGGTGATGCCGACGCTGTTGTTGGAGAACTCGGTGAAGCCGAGCAGCGCGGCGCCGACAGAGATCACGAGCAGCACGATGGAGAGCGCGAACATGAGAACACCTCCTGGCCGCACCAAGACATGCAGGTTGCGCGCCAGGAGGACGACTCGCTCCGATCGGGCCAGCTACGGCTGATGCACGCGGGCCGACGGCAGGCTGCGCTGGGCGGCGGCCAGGCGGTCGATCAGGTGCAAGGTGGCGCCAGGCAGGTAGCAGGCGCCAGCGACCTCGACGGACACGCCGCGGTCCGCTAGCTTCTCCAGCAGGAGCATCAGGTTGTCGATGCGCGCCATCGGCAAGCTGACCCAGGACAGCCGCTTGCCGACCTTGCGGATCGTCACGGTGCCGGAGGAGCCTACCGAGACCTTCTCGATCTCCATCAGCGCGAGCGCGCCCTTCTTGACGTGGGTCAGCGTGCTGCCGTCGAACGTCAGCGGACCAAAGCGCGTGGTGTCCGCCAGCCGGCGGTGGACCTCGGCGAAGGTCTGCTCGAGGGCCAGCACCACGTCGCGGAAGCCTGGATCTACCTTGAGCTTGGTGCCAGCGCCGCGTAGCAGCAGCCGCCCGCTGTGCAGCGCGGTGTGCGCCGGCTTCTTGAATGCCGACCTGAGCGCCGCCACCACCAGCACGCCGACGACGCCGCCTTGGATCGCGCCCACCCCTCCGGCCCCGGCCGAGGGATCGATGGACGAGAACGAGTAGCCCTGGATGTCGCCCCAGGCCAGGCGCTTGCGAGAGAACACGCCGTGCCGCTCGATGCCCTCGCCGTCGAGGAGGAGGCGCATGCGGCCGAGCCGCCAGAACAGGGCGCCGTAGCCGACGCTCAACGCCGCGGCCACCCCGATGCCAACCGGGCCGCCCACCACTGCCGCGATGCCGATGGCGGGCACCGCGAAGCACGAGAGCAGCAGCCGCCCGAAACCGGTGGGCGAAAGCTCGAGCCGTGTTTCACCTTCCACGCGAGCGATCTCGAGCCGTGTTTCACCTTCCATGCAGGCGATAATGACACGAAGTGCCGCCCGTGTGGCGCGGGTCAATCCGCCGAGCTCGGCTCCACCCAGTAGAGCTGCTTGTGCCCGCGCTGCTCGAAGGCGGTGGCCACCGCCTCGGCGTGCGCTCGGTCGTTGGTTCGGGCGATCTCCACGCGGTTGCCGTTGTCATCTTGCCGCATCACGCGGAAGGCCGCCGCCGGTGGCACCGCCGCCGGCGCGTCCTCGGCGGGCAGGCCCAGCGCCTCGCGCACGAGCACGTGCGCCAGCGCGATGGGGTGCGCCGCCCACAAGCCGTCCGGATGCGTGTGCGCCAGCATCTGCCGCACCTCGGCGGCGGGGAACCAGCGCGCGTCCTCCAGCTCGTGCGCGTCGATCGCCAGCTCGGCGGACCGCGCCTCACCGACGAAGCCGAGCATCAAGCTGGCCGGGAACGGCCACGGCTGGCTTCCCACGTAGCGCACCTCGCCCACCCGCACGCCCGCCTCCTCGAACACCTCGCGCCGCGCCGCGTCCTCGAGCGTCTCGCCAGGCTCGACGAACCCGGCCAGCGCGGAGTACATGCCGCGCGGCCACGGCCGCTGGCGGCCCAGCAAGAGCTTGCCCTCGTGCCGCACCACCGTGATCGCCACGGGATCCGTGCGCGGGAAGTGCTCCGCGCCGCAGCCAGCGCAGCGACGTCGATAGCCGCCCTCCAGCGCCGCGGTGGCCGCGCCGCACACCGCGCAGAAGGCGTGCCGCGCGTGCCAGTGCAGGAGCGAGCGCGCCTGCGCCAGGAGGCCAAGCTCCGCGGCCGGGAGCGCACCAGAGACTGCCAGGCTTCGCAGGTCGACGAGCTCGCGTGGGTCCGCCCGGCGCGCGGCAGGGTCGTCCGCGCCAGGCTCGGCGCGCGCGAACCACGGCGCGCCGGTCCCGTCCACGCCCAGAAACACCTCTGCCGCCGCGGACTCCACCGGCACCGCGGTCGTGACCAGCGCGCCACCGGACAAGCGCACCGCGTCTCCGGAAAACCGCACCACGCGGACGTCGGGCGCGGCGCGCTGCGCGACGAGCCAGGCCGCGTCTGTGCGCTGGTTGGCGCAACGATCCAGCGCAGAGAACACAAAGGCCAGCGACATAATAGCCTTGCTTCCCACGCTGGGGGCGCGCCGGCAAGGCGAGCAGGCCGCCCCGGCAAGGCGAGCAGGCCGCCCCGGCAAGGCGAGCAGGCCGCGCCGGCAAGGCGAGCAGGCCGCCCCGGCGAGCCCGGGACACGGTCGCAAAGGCCGTGGCTCGGCGCGCACAAGCCGGCGCGCGACGACCTGCCACAGGGAGGAGATGCGAGATCATCCTTGTCATTCCAGCGTTTTGCGTAATTATCAGTCGTATGATCAATAACCTATTGGCGACGGCGCGCCTGGTCGGCCTGGCGGCCGTGCTGCTGGCCGCCTGCCAGAGCGAGGACCTCACCACCGGGCGCTATCAGGGCATGATCGAGCTGGAGCAGACCGCGCTCGGCTTCGAGGTGGCGGGCAAGCTCGTGTCGCTGCGCATGGTCCCCGGGCAAGACGTCAAGGCCGGCGACGTGCTCGCCGCGCTGGATGACACGCTCGACCGCGGCGAACGCGCGATCCGCGCCCAGGACCTGGAGGTGGCGAAGGCCGAGCTCGTGCTCGTCGAGGCTGGCTCGCGGGTAGAGGACGTCCGCGCTGCGCGCGCGCAGCTCCTGGCGGCGAAGGCCAGCGAGGACATGGTGGGACGACAGGTCACGCGCGAGCGCGACCTGCTGCTGCGCGGCGCGGTGGCCGCGGCGCACCTCGACGAGTTGGAGGCCCAGCTTGCCCAGGCGCAGAGCCAGCGGCAGACGCTCGAGGAGCGCGTGCGCTTGCTGTCGCGCGGCGCGCGCGGCGAGGAGATCGCCCGCGCGCAGGCAAGGGTGGCGCTGGCGCAGGAGGCGCTGGCTCTGGCCGACCTGCGCCTGGGCAAGCGCGTCCTGCTGGCGCCTGCCGCCGGCTCCATCCTCGACACGTATATGGAGCTCGGCGAGGTCCTCGTCGCCGGCACGCCAGTGGCCACGCTGGTCGATCGTCGCCGTCCGTACGCGGACATCTTCGTGCCCGTGGTCGAGATCCCGCGGCTGCAGGTCGGCGACGCCATGACGCTGCTGGTGGAGGGGCTCGAGCGGCCCGCGCTGGGCAAGGTGGAGCGGATCTATCCGCACGCCGAGTTCACGCCGCGCTTCGTCTATAGCCCGCGCGAGCGGCCAAACCTGATGCAGCGGGTGCGGGTGCGGATCGAAGATCCGGATGGTCACCTGGCCGCCGGGCTGCCGGCGTACGCGAGCAAGGGCGCCCCCGAGCGCGCGAGGACGCCGTGAGCGTGGCCACGCCGCACGCCCCGCCGGCGCCGGAGGCTAGCCCCGAGGACGACCTTGGAGCGCACCGCGGCGCGCCGGTGATCGTCGAGACCCATCATCTGTCGCGCCGCTTTGGCGACCTGGTGGCGGTGGCCGACGTCAGCCTCGGCGTGCGGCGAGGCGAGATCTTCGGCGTGCTCGGCCCCAACGGCGCCGGCAAGTCGACGACGATCCGGATGCTGTGCGGCATCCTCGAGCCGACCAGCGGCGGAGGCACCGTGGTCGGCTTCGATCTGCAGCGGGAGGCAGAGCAGATAAAGCTCCACATCGGCTACATGACCCAGCGCTTCAGCCTGTACGAAGATCTCACCGTCGAGGAGAACCTCTCCTTCTACGCCGGCATCTACGGCGTCGCGCGCAAGCGCCGCGCCGCGCGCATCAACGAGGTGATCGAAGAGGCGGGCCTCGGCGACCGGCGCCGGCAGATCGCCGGCACCCTGTCGGGTGGCTGGAAGCAGCGGGTGGCGCTCGCCTCGGCGACGATCCACCAGCCACCGCTGCTCTTTCTCGACGAGCCGACCGCCGGCGTCGACCCGGTCAGCCGGCGCACCTTCTGGAGCGCGATCCACGCGCTGGCGGCGAGCGGCACCACGATCCTCGTCACCACGCACTACATGGACGAGGCGGAGCGTTGCCACCGCCTGGCGTTCATCTTCGGAGGCCGCGTGCTCGACCTGGGCCGCCCCGAGCAGATCGTGGCGCGCCGCCACCTCAGCGCCATCGAGCTGGAGGTGGCAGAGCCGGAGCTGGCCGCCCGCGCGCTGCGCGCCCAGCCGGAGATCGAGGGCGTCGAGCCCTACGGCCACCGGCTGCGCGTGATCGCCCGCGGCGCCGATCCAGGCGACGTGGTGCGGCGCCTGGGGCTCACGCCCGCGGTGCCCATCGAGCGGGCGCGCGTGACGGTGGAGGACGCCTTCGTGTCCATGGTGCGCGGCCAGGACGCGCGGGATCATGGCGGCCCGCCTGCCCCGGCTGCGCGCTCCCAAGGCGGCCGAGACCGCCGAGACGGCCACGACGGCCAGGTGCGGCCATGATCGCCTGGTCGCTGGGGCGCGTGCTCGTGGTCGCGCGCAAGGAGCTGCTGCAGCTCGCGCGCGACCGCCTGACCATCGGCATGATGGTGATGCTGCCGCTCATGCAGCTCCTGCTCTTTGGCTACGCCATCGACACCGACGTCCGGCACATGCCGACCTTGGTCGCCGACTCCGATCGCAGCCCCCAGAGCCGAGATCTGGCGCGACGCCTCGAGGCCACCGGGTACTACGATCTCGTGGGCCAGGTGGCAGACTACGCGCAGATCTCTCGAGAGTTCGCGGCCGGCAGGGCGCGGGTCGCGCTGGTCATCCCCGCCGGCTTCGCCAAGAATCTCGCCGCGCGCCGGAGCACCGAGCTGCAGCTCGTGGTGGACGGCTCGGACTCCCAGGTCGTGGCCAGCGCCACTCAGACCGCCAGCAGCGTGGTGGCCGCGTGGTCAGCAGAGCTCAAGGTGCAGCGCTGGCAGCAGCCCGCCACCGAGCCCGTCACGCTCAACCCCGCCACCTGGTACAACCCGGATCTCCGCACCGCGGTGTACATCGTCCCCGGCCTGGTCGGCATGATCCTGACCATGACCATGGTGATGTTCACCTCCATGGGCATCGTGCGCGAACGGGAGCGCGGGACGCTGGAGCAGCTCATCGTCTCGCCGGTGCGCTCGCTCGAGCTGGTGCTCGGCAAGATCTTGCCGTACGTGCTCATCGGCTACGCGCAGATGACGCTCATCCTGGGCGCCGGGACCGTGGTGTTCTCGGTGCCGTTCGTCGGCTCCTGGCCGCTCCTGTTCCTGCTGGCCTCGCTGTTCATCGCCGCCAACCTGGCCCTGGGCATGGTGTTCTCCACCATCGCCAGGACCCAGCAGCAGGCCATGCAGATGTCGTTCTTCTTCTTGTTGCCAAACCTGCTGCTGTCCGGGTTCATGTTCCCGTTCGAGGCCATGCCGAGCCCCGCCCAGTGGCTGGGCCAGACGTTCCCCCTCACCCACTTCTTGCGCATCATCCGCGCCATCGTCCTCAAAGGCGCGACCTTGCCGGAGCTGTGGCCGAGCGTCGCGGCCCTGGCGGCGATCTGCGTGGTGCTGACCGCGGTGTCGGCGCTGCGCTTCAGCAAAAAGCTCGGCTAGCCGCAAGGAGCTCGCACCATGCCACGCCCCGCCACCGACCTTCGCCAGCGCATCCTCCTCGCCGCGCGTCAGGCCTTCGCCGCGCGCGGCGTCGACGCCACCCCGCTGCGCGCCATCGCCAAGGCCGCTGGCACCACCATCGGCATGATCTACTACTACTACCCCACCAAGGACGAGCTGTACTTCGCGATCGTCGATGAGGTCTACGCTCGCGTGCTGGAGGCGTTCTCGGCGCTGTCGCCGGATCCCGAAGAGGCTCCGCGTTCGCTGCGAGATCGCCTGCTGAGCCTGCTGCGCCAGCTCGGCGCCCTGAGCGTCGAAGATCGGCAGGTCGTGGGCATCGTGCTGCGCGAGATCACGATGTCCGCGGTGCGCCGCCAGTGGCTGCTGGCGCGCTTCGCGCGCGGTCACATCCCGCTGGTCGTCGGCGCGGTCGCTCGCGCCCAGCAGAGCGGCGAGCTGCGAAGCGACCTGCACCCGGCCGTGGTGGTGCTCGCCACCGGCGCGCTCAGCGCGCTGTCCACCTTGCTGCTCGAGCACGCGCCCATCCCCGGCCTGCCGCGCGGCGAGGCGCGCATCGCCGATACGCTCGAGCTCTTGTTCTCCGGAATCGCCGGCCCCAAGGGCCGCGCCGGAGCCGCCAGCACCAGCGCCGAGCCCGCCGTCACCAGCGCCGAGCCCGCCACCACCAGCGCCGAGCCCACCGTCACCAGCGCCGAGCCCGCCACGCCAGGCAGCGGGGCCCTCGGCTCTGCCGCGCCCTCCACCTGATGGCGCAAACTGCGGAGCTGCGCTCACTTTGCCGCACGGAGCTGGGACGGCGCTCGCCAAGGTGCAAGATACTCGTGACATGTCGCGCACAGCTCGGTGGCTCGCGATCGCCTGCACGCTGGGGACCACCGCCTGCGGCCTCACCGGCCGTCACGCGCTGGGACCAACTCTCGACACCGACGGCCACGTCGGCGTCGTCTACACCGTCAGCGTGGGTCCCATGCTGGGCTGTGCCCGCCAGGTCGCCGTCCCGGTGCACGCGGGGATCGGCGCCACCAGCGCCGAGCTCTCTGCCAGCGCCTCGCACCTCGCGCTGGAAGTGGGCATCGGCGTTGACTGGGTGCCGAGCCTCGCGAGCCGCGCGGTGGCGCAGCGCGCGACCACCGCCGCGCCAGACGCACCGAGCGCGCCAGACGCGCCAGGCGCACCAAGCGCGCCAGGCGCACCGAGCGCCAGCGAGGATGGCGCCGACGCTCCTCGAGAGGCGCGGCTGGGCAAGCGCCTGAGCCTGCGCAGCGGCTGGCTCAAGATGGGCGCTGGCGAGGGCCTGTCCATCGGCGGCGCCGCAGCGCTGACCACGCCCCTTCGACGTCGCTACATGTCGCTGGGCCTCGAGGCCGGATGTGACGCGCTCGTCGTCGTGCTCAGCGATGACGCGCCCCGCGCGCGCTGCCAGCTCTCGTTGCTCCTCGATCTGTCCAATCCACGCGCCTTCTCCAGCGCCGCGTACTACTGACCGCGCGCCACCAGCGCGCCTGGCCGCTGCGCATCACCGGCCCGGGCGATACGCGATCAGCCCGCCGGAGGGGTTGTTCTGCGACCCATACGGCACATACACCATGCCGCCCGAGATCATCGTGCCACCGTTCATCCCGGCGTGGTGCGGCTTGCCCAGCCCCAGGCCGAAGTGTTCGTTCAGATCCAAGGTCTGATCCCAGAAGCGCAGCTCGCCGGTCGCCGCGCTGAGCACAAAGAGCTGACCGGAGGAGGTGGTGACGTAGAGCAGGCCGTTGGCCCAGGACAGGTGGCGCATCGCAGCGCCCGCCTTGAGCAACACGTGGTCAGCCCCGGTGCCTGGCATCCGCCAGAGCGGGCGACCGGTGGCCGCGTCCAGCGCATAGACCTTGGTCTGCATGCCGGTGTCCGCTCGCCCGTCGTCGCTCACGTCCTCCACGTCCGCCCAGAACGCCGGGCTGAAGGTCGCGAAGAACGCGTTGAGATACTTGCTCCCGGGCGCGTTGAAGTTGGCGTCAGAGAACCCATCATCGATGCCCTCGAACCCGGCCACGTAGATCACCCCGTTTGCGTACGCCGAGCCAGCCTGGATGCCACCGAGCCCCGTCGCCTTGCTGATCTGTCGCTCCCACACCGTCTCGCCAGTGGATCGATCTACCACCCGATAGAGCCCGCCCTTGCTCCCGCCGCCGACCAGATCTCGCCGGCGACCATCCGGCGTGCGCGCCGAGAACAGCACCGGAGGGGACAGCACATCGGCGTCACGCGGCCCATCCGGTCGATCGGGCCCCGTGGGCACCGGCTGGTTGAGGTTGAAGACATCCCCTCGATGAAGCTGGTTGACCCAGACGAACCGACCTGTGCGGTAGTCAATGGCATACAGGCTGTCGCCGCGATCGATGTATCCCGCGGGCGCGCTGGCAGGGTCCGGATACCCTGCGTAGGGCAGCACCGTGTTTTGCCCGGTGCCGCCAATGATCAGGTGACGCTGCAGATCCACCGCGAGACCGGAGCCGGCCGAGACGCCAGCGCCGTAGCGTCGTCCGGTGGCCGGATTGATGTCGATCGTGGGAGTGCGCCACGCCTCGAAGGGAGCGTGCGGGTTGGTGATGTCGATGGCCACGACATGTCCGACCTGCGCGCCTTGCACCAGCGCGTCGTTCAAGATCACATTGACCTCGGTGATGAACAACGTGCGCAGGCCGCGCGCATCAGCGCTGTCATCAGACATCTCTCCCATCGCCATGTCCGTCGCTGTCTCCGTCGCTGTCTCGGCCACTCCCGCGGCGTGATCGTCACGCCAGGGGCTTCGGTAGGTTCTCACCGCCACCGGCTCGCCGAGGCTCGACGCCAGCACGTTGTCCGGCAGCACCGCGAACGGCTGAACTCCCGGCCTCGAAGCATCAAAGTCGATCTCCCTGCCGCCACGCCTGCGCACCGCGTGCAGTCGCCCGTTGAACGAACTATGAATCCACAGGTATTCCCCCACGGCGACAGGGGCCGAATAGTACAGCTCGGGTGAAATCGGCGGCGACTGCGCTGCGTAGTCCGGATCAACGAGGGTCGTGGTCCAGTGCCGAGCAGGATCTGTGATGCCGCCTGTTTGCGCGTCACGCGCAAACAGCGTACCCAGCGCATCAATGTAGTAGATGGTGCCATTGGCGAGGATGGGCGGGGCGATGACGCCCACCACCGAGCTTGGAAACTGCAGCCCCAGCGCCGCCTCGAGCACGAAGCCGGTGGGAGGTGGAGCCGGACGCCAGGCCGAGTCATTGAACGTCTCCCACGCGCGTCGCAACGTGGGAGCATTTTGATACGTAATTCCACGCTCATCCACATTCGCATTGGTGTTCGCGTAGTTGTACGAGTAGCGCGGCCAGTCCCCGCGGCTTTGCGCCGCAGCCTCGCCCAGACTAGACAGCGCTACCGTGAGGCCGCACATGACACTCATCCGAAAATTCATGACTCGCATGTGATGTCCTTTTGCTGGCAGGTAGATGTTCTCAGTTGAAGCCATTGTTCGAGCCGCATTGAAAAGCCGCTGCAGCGAACGACGAGCGGCGCCGCGCCACCGCCGTTCCCACGTGGCAAGTCCATTCCCAACGAGCTGGCACAGCAACAAGCCCCTCGAGAGCGAGCTACCCTCACACTTCCGACACCGGAGCCTCGCGCCTCGGATCCCTCGATATTCCAGGCAAGCTGCAGTTCCGTGCGATTCGCGAAAACCTATCCCCTCGTGCAAATCGACAGCTTGAAATCCATGTTACGAGATATCGTGTTTCTTCGGAAATTGTGTTTTAAAATGATATTCATTCCACCCAGGAATGAGTGACACATGAACTTCTCACATCTCCGCTTCGCCGCGACCGTCGCGTCGACTGGCTCCTTCACCGCGGCCGCCACGAGATGCTGCGTGACCCAACCCACCCTCTCGAATGGAATCGCGCAGCTCGAGCAACTCCTGGGCGGACGCCTCTTTGTGAGAACGACGCGCAGAGTCTCACTCACCACCTTCGGCGAGCGAACACTGCCGCTCATCGGGGCGGTGCTCGACGCGCAAGAGGTGCTCCTGCAGGAAGCGCAGAAGGCGCTGCGACTGGATCTAGGAGAGATCCGGATCGGCGCGTCCCCGCTCATCAGCGCGCCGCTGCTGGGCCTGATGCTGGAGTCTTTCCGTCAGCGTCACCCGGGGATCAACGTCATCCTGCGCCAGATGAACATGCACGATCTCGAGCGCATGCTGGCCGAGGGCAACCTGGACTTCATCTTCACCATCGCCGACGCGCGCACGGGCTCCTGGGTGGCCGCGCCGCTGTATGAGGAGCCGCTGTGTTACGTGCCGCGTGGCGCGACCTGGAGCAGCGGCGAACGGCCAAACTTCGTCCACTTCAAGGAGGTGGCCGAGGAGACCTACGTCATGTTGCCCAACGTGTGCGGCCTCGCGCGCAGCACGCGGGCGCTGTTTCGCCAGCACCGCCGCAAGCTCCGGATCTACCCGGGCGAGGCCATGAGCTATCAGGTGCTCGAGGAGTGGGCGGTGCTGGGGATGGGCGCGGCGATCTTGCCGCGCTCCAAGCTCACCACCACGGGGCAGACGGCCGTGCCGATCCTTGACAAGGCCGGGCAGGAAGTCACGATCTCCTTCGAGGCGCGGTGGCAACGGACCGCCTCCGCCTCGCACCTGCGCGAGCTGGCCGAGCACCTGCGCAGCGTCGACGCCACGCAGATCCCCGAGCTGTCCCTCGCAGAGCCTTGGACGCACCACCGTGAGGGGAGCGCGCCTGGCGTGTCCTGAGCCCAGAGCGCGCGAGCGCGCGCCTGGCGTGCTTCGCGCGCGCACCGCGCGAAACACGCCAAGCGCGGCGTGCCTACCCTTGGCGAAGCTGGGCCACGAGCGCCGCGGCATCCCACTCGCCCCAGCGCTCCGCGATGACGCCGCCTGCGACCTGCAAGAGCTCGATGCCATGGAAGGTGATCTGACGCCCGGTGGCCGGCACGCCGAGAAAGGCCGCGCGGTGATGGCCAGCGCCGCTCCAGCGCACGGTGAGCTTCTGGGCATCGACATCCACGACCAGATCCTCCTCGGCGACCCGCAAGTCGGGGAAGGCGGAGCGCAGCTCGGTGATGCCGGCCGCGAACGCCTGCCGTGTCATCGCGCGTCCGGCCGGCGCATGGTCCACGAAGCTTGCCGCATGGAGCTCATCGAACGCATCCGGCCGCTCCTCGTTCCACAGCGCAAGCCAGCGACGGGCCAGCGCGCGAAGCGCCGCGGCGGTCAGCGGCTCGACGGGCGCGCTCGCCACCTCGGTCAGCGGCCGTGCCACCACCACCACGTTGCCATCCGGATCTGCGACGTACGCCGCGTCGTCTCCCCAGGGACGGAGCGCCTGCGCTGACAGGAGCCGGGCCCCCGCGGCCAGCGCGCGGGTGGCGGCGGCAGCGACGTCATCCACGTGCAAGTAGAGCTCGGTGGCGGTGATCCCCAGAGCCTCCACCTGCGCCGGCAGCGCGCCGGTGTTGCGCGCGAAGGCCTCTCGCTGATAGAGGCCCAGACGCTGGCCTTGGGGCAGCTCGAACTCGCGGTACACGGGCACGTGTACCGCGAGCGGCCAGCCAAAGACCTGCGCATAGAAGCTCGCAGCGCGCTCGGCGTCGGCGACCGCGAGGATGGTGAGGACGTGGCGAGCTGACATGGTGCGTGGGCCATGCTACCGCGCCGATGACACGGGCGCCGCCACCGAAGCCGAGCCGAAAACCGCGCCGCGAGGGTGCGCCTGGCGCGGCGCAGCGCCGATGCGCTACGGAGCGAACACCGGGCTGCGGATCCCGGCGAGCCCCGCCGGCCCGCCGTCATTGCCGCCCGGCCCCCCAGCGCCCGCGCTCCCCGCCGGCGAGAGGCTGTACTGGTTGTCGCGCACGGTGAGCGTCGTCGAGGAGACAAGGAAGATCCCGACGCTCATCCCGCCCGCGCCGCCGCCACCACCGCCGCCCGTGCCACCCGCGCCGCCCGTGCCACCAGGCGAGCCGGTGCCTGCGAAGCAGAACGCGCTGCTACCGCCGGGGCCACCCGCACCGCCCGCGCCGCCCGCGCCGCCCGCGCCGCCCGCGCCGCCGCCGCCGGTCTGGATGACGTTGTCTGCCACCACCGCCGCCCCGGCCCGCACGGCCAGCACGCCAAACGAGCCGCCGCCGCCTTCGCCGCCGCCACCACCGCGGCCGCCCGCGCCGCCGCCGCCCCCGCCGCCGCCGCCGTTGGGGAGCGCGACGCAGATGTTGTCATGGCCACCGCCGCCGCCACCGCCACAGCCGGCCGAGGTGCCTGGGAAGCCGCGCCCCGCCTGCCACTGCAACCCAAAGACGGAACCGAGCGCTTGTCCAGGATCGCGGCCACCCGGCCCACCGGCGGGGCCATTGCCGCCAGGCGACCCACCGATGCCAAAGAACGAGCCACCGGCACCGCCCGCGCCGTGCGGACCGGACGCGCCCGCGCCAGCAGGTGCGCCGCTATTTCCGCCCCAGCCCGCGCAGCCACCGCCTGGCGCGCCGCCAAACCCGGCGAGCGCGATGGCGCCGCTGCTGCCACCGGCGCCACCTCCACCGCTCGAGCCCGGAGGCCCCGCGAGGCCGTCGCCGCCGCGCCCAGCGACCAGCCGGTTGTGCCGCACGTGCAGCGGACCGGTGACATCCCGGAGCGCGACCGCGATGGAGCTCTGGTGCAGCGGCGCATCCTGGGTCCGGATCTCCAGGCCCTCGAGATAGGTGGCTGCGCTGATGTCCGAGGCGATCACCCCGATCGGCCCTGGCGCCGCCACGATGGTGAGGTTCGAGCTGGCGCGCGCCCACGTCGCGTCGTACTGGCCAAACAGGCCAGCGCCATCCGGCAAGGTCAAGCTCTCCGGATAGGTGCCCGCGGCGACCAGCACCTGCCAGCGCACCGGATCAGCGGCGACCACCGCCAGCGCGTGGGCGATGGTGGCAAACGGCTGCGCCATGGTGCCAGGGCCGGCGTCGTCGCCGCCTGGACGCACGAACACGGCGACCTCCTGATCTCCGTCGACGCCGTCGCAATCGGCGTCCGTGTTGCCGGCATCCGGCACGTCGATCTCCTCGATGGGCATGCGCACCGCGAGCGTGAAGGTATGGGAGGTTGGGGTGCCGCGAGGATCACGCACAGTGACCGTCACCAGCGCGGACTCGCCGCACAGAGATGGCGTGGTGAACGCGATCCGGCTGCGACCGCCCACGTCTTCTTGCTCCGCGAGCACGCCAGCGGTGGCCGCCCAGGAGAAGGTCAGCGCCAGGCCTTCCGGATCCACCGCCAGCGCCTCGAAGCGCACGATCTCGCCCGGCGCCGCCACCGCGCGCGACGAGAAGGTGCCGGTGATCTCGGGCGCGAAGTCCACGTCCTCCGGCGGCGCCACGAACACCACCACGGAGCCCGTGTTGCTGCCGCCGCGACCGTCGCTGACCACCGCGGTGAGCCGACAGGCCGGATCCGTCGGCGCGGCGGCGGGCGCCGTCCAGGTGGGGGTGGCCAAGGTGGCATCGTCGAAGGACCCGGCGCACTCGCCGCCGCCGTCGCTCCACTGGTAAGACAGGGCATCGCCGTCGCTGTCGCTGGCCTCCAGCACCAGCGCGGTGGGCTCGCCCGCCGCCACGCGGCTCGGGGTGGCCCGGGCCTGCGCGATCTCCGGCCAGGTGTTGACCGTGATGACGAGCGACGCGGCGCCGCGCGCCGCCGACGCGCGCACGCTGATCCGGAAGGTGACCGTGCGCTGCCCGCCGCGACCATCGTTGACCGTGACCGACAGCGTGGGGCTGCCGAGGTCTGCCGGCGCGGTCCACACCGGCGTCGAGGACGCCGCGTCATCGAAGCCGCCGGCGCTGGCCGCCCATGCGTACGCGAGCGCGTCGCCATCGGCGTCGGTGGCGCTCACCGCGAGGGCGACCGCCTGGCCGGGGGCCGCCGCGTGGTGCGAGACCACGATGGAGTGAACGAGCGGAGGGGTGTTGGCGAAGGGGACAGGGGGCGTGGCTTGCTGCAAGAGCAGCCCCACCGCGGCGGTCTGGCCGGCCGTGATCTCGACGCTGGCAGAGCCCTCGTAGAGGAGGACCTGCGCCGCATCGAACGCCTGCGCCGAGAAGGACACGGCAGGCCCTGCGGGGATCTGATCCACCAGCCCCACCCACTGCCCGGCCGCCGGCTCGAGGTCAAACGTGATGGGTTGAGCGATGTGCGCCGCGGTGACGCTTATCGCGACGCGGGCGACGTCCGCCGCGGTGACGGTCAGCGACGCAGAGCCAAGCGGCGGCCCCGCCTCGCCGCCAGAACAATGCACGCCCAAGAGCACCAGCCATGCGCCAGCAACACCACGAATCAACTGCCGTATTCCGTTCATGTTCATTCCCCCCAAGGACGATAGACATCAATCCCAAGCCCGTCGCAGATCCCCGCGACGAGCCAAGACGCAACGACTCCACAGACGCCCGGGCGCGCTGCCGCGGCGTGGCCCGAGCTCCAGCGACGGCGTCGCCGCGCTGGCACACGAGCACACAAGCCAGGAGCCAGAGCGCTCCAGGCACACAGGAAACCTCGCCGGTGCCGCCCCTCGGCGACCTGCGAGTTCTTCCGAGACCGTAAAGATCTATTCGTTGAGTGTCAAAAGAAAAGATGAGTTCCAGCGAACATCATCAATCCATGTTGCACGCCTATCGCACGCTGATATCGGATGAACGCCGCCTTATCGCAGCTAAGCAGTGCGAGTGGGACACGGCCGTGGGCGGCCCGAACCGCGGCGAGCTCAGAAGTAGTAGCGCGCGCCAGCGCCAGCGTTGATCGTCACGCCAAAGCCGGCGCTGTCGGCAAACCCATATTCCACGACCCCGGCGACCTCCACGAACACATCGAGTGGGAGTTCCTTGAAGTCAAACAGCATGCCCGCGACGCCGCGCACCCCGACGGCGACATACTGATCGCCATCGCGGCCGGCGCGATATTGAATAAAGCGCAAGCCGGGCCCCACATACACCGGCATGGTGAAGGCGTCTTTGTCCTGCAGGATGTACGGGTGAAAGACGTAGTCGGCGTGGACCTGGAATCCGTCGCCAGCGAAGGCGAAGCCAAACGCCCCCTGCAGCGCGCGATCATCCTCGAGGTGAGAGCTTGGCCGCCACCCCGGTGGGCTCACCGATATAGAGGCCCAGGCCGATGGTGCCCTTCTCCACGGAGGACGACGACGAGGTGTCTTCTTCTTCCTCCCCCTCCTCTGAGAGCGCCGCGCCAGCGCCCGGCGCAGCGGCGGCCGCCGGATCTGCGGGTGGGTCCGCGGCGGCGTCTTGCGCGCGGACGACGCGCGTGGTGGCGAGCACCACCGGCAAGGCAGCCAGCACAAGCTTGTATGGCGACATCAATGACCTTCCTTGCGCCGCGACACGAGCGCGCAAGGCCAGCATACGCAGCGGCCCGCACGGCGCAAACCGTGGCGCCATAGATCCGCCACCTGCTCCATCAGGACGCCTTGGGCCGCGCGCGCCGCGCGCAGGAGCCCGCGGGACTACCGCTCGTCGTCGTCGTCGCCCCGCAGCAGCCGCGCCAGCTTGTTGCGGCCGATGCCCAGGGCGCGCGACGCGGCGGACTGGTTGCCGCCATGACGCTCCACCGTGGCGCGCGCATAGAGGCGCTCGGCCTCCGCCAGGGACAACCCGGCCGGCACCACGATGCCGTCGGGGACCCCGCCTGCCGCGCCGTCCTGCGGGGACGGCGCCGACGCCAGCGGCGAAGCCGCCTGCGCCGCCGCAAAGAACACCCCGGACGCGCCAGGCTCAGGCTCGCGCACCGCGGACAGGACGCCGGAGAGCCGCGAGGGCTCAAGGCCAAGGTCCTTGGCGCCGATCACCTGACGCGGGCACATCACCACCGCGCGCTCGATCGTGTTGCCGAGCTCGCGCACATTGCCCGGCCAGGGGTACCCGGTCAACACCGGCTCGGCGGCGGGCGAAAGCGTCAGCGGCTCCTTGCGGTACTTGCGGGCAAACTGCGTCACGAAGTGCTGCGCCAGCGCGAGGATGTCGTCCGCGCCGCGCTCGCGCAGCGGCGGCACGTCGATCTCGATCACGCGCAGGCGGAAGTACAGATCGGAGCGGAACTGCCCCGCCGCCGCCATGGCCGCCAGATCGCGGTTCGTCGCCGCGACGATGCGAACGTCGGCCGACAGGGTCTCGCGCCCGCCCACCCGCTCGAACTGGCGCTCTTGCACCAGGCGCAGGAACTTGCCCTGCAGCGGCAGCGGCAGCTCGCCGATCTCGTCGAGAAACAGGGTGCCGCCGGCCGCCGCCTCCACCTTGCCGATGACGCGCGAGTCAGCGCCGGTGTAGGAGCCGCGCTCGTGCCCAAAGAGCTCGCTCTCCACCAGCCCCGCCGGCAGCGTGGTGCAGTCCACGTGGACAAACGGCGCCTCGCGGCGGGGGCTGTTGACGTGGATCGCCCGCGCGAGGAGCCCCTTGCCGGTGCCGGTCTCGCCGTGCAGCAGCACGGTGGCGTCGGCGGCGGCGGCGTGGATGATCATCTGATAGACCTGGCCCATCGCCTCGGAGTTGCCGATGACGTGGTTGAAGCGACCGCGCACCACCAGGCCCTGCCCCGCGTCGTCCCCGCGCAGCGAGGTGTAGTCCAGCGCGCGGCCGATCTGATCTGCGAGCAGCAAGGCGAAGTCGCAGTCGCGGACGTCGAAGGCGCCCTGCCGCTTGTTGAGGACCTGCAGCACGCCGCGGAGCTGGCCGCGGCGCCGCACCGGCACGGTCAGCATGGAGGTCGTGCGGTACCCGGTGCGCGCGGCGATGTCGTGGTTCCAGCGCGGGTCGGTGGCGGCGTCCTGGATGTTGACCAGCTCGCCGGTGGCGACCACATGCCCGACCACGCCATGCCCGGGCGGCACCCGCAGCTCCCGCAGCTCTGGCAAGGTGGCGACCCGCGAGCGGATCTCCCCGCTCTTGCCATCGATGAGCCAGAGGGTAGCGCGGTCCGCGCCCAGCGCGTGCGCGACCCGGTCGGCGAACGACGACAAGAGGTCATCGAGCTCGACCTGGCCGGCGATCATGGCGCCGAGGTCGGCCAGCAGCTCGAAGCGGTGCTCGTGCTCACTCATGGCCAGGGCTCCCCCGAGCATACTGCGCCGCGCCGCGGCCTGCGCGGTCGCGCGGTCATGCTCTGCACCCAGGCGGCCATCCGGCGGCGAGGGCGCAACCGACCCGAGGCCTGGCGAGACGACCCCCATCCTCGCCTCCTCAGGCTGCCGCCGCGCGCTCGGCCTGCTCGGCCACCAGCACCAGCCCTTCCCGCGCGGCCACCGTGCCAGCCAGGGCCCGCCGCGCCTGGGCCTCCAGGTCGGCCACCTGGGCGTCGGTGCGAGAGGGGTCGTGGTGGAACATCACGAGCTGTGGCACCCCGGCCGCGCGCGCCAGCTCCGCGCCGGCTTGCCAGGTGGAGTGTCCCCAGCCGACGCGGCTTGGGTACTCCTCGGGCGTGTACTGGCTGTCGTAGATCAAGATATCCGCGCCAGCGGCCAGGCGCTTGAGCGTGGGATCGACGCACGCATAGTGCTCGGTGTCGGTGGCGTAGACGATCGAGTGTCCACCGGCCTCCAGGCGGAACCCGTACACCGGATCGGGGTGGTTGAGGCGCGCCATGGTCACCGTGATCTCGCCGATGCTGAAGCGCTCGTTTGGCCGCAGCTCGCGCAGGGAGAGCTGGTCCGAGATCGCCCCGTAGTCGACGGGGAAAAACGGCGCGCGGAACAAGCTCGGCAGCGCCGACGCCAGGGGCAAGCCACCGCTCGCGCCGGTGGCGATCTCGATGCGATGCCCCGGCACGTAGACCGGGGTAAAGAACGGCAGCCCCTGCAGGTGATCCCAGTGCAGGTGAGACAGGAGGAGGGTGTGGTGGCGGATGCCCGCGGCCATCCGCTCATCGCCCAGCGTGCGCAGGCCGGTGCCAGCGTCGAGGATGATCCTGGTGTCCCCTGCGCTGACCTCGACGCAAGAGGTGTTGCCGCCGACGGATGAAAAGGCCACGCCGGGCGTGGCGACTGAACCGCGGACACCGAGGAACCGAACAGAGAGCGGGTGGGACATTGAGACCTCCTTGGAGCGAAGCGACCTTCGCCCGACCATCCAGCCGCAGCGCGCGGCACGAGGTGGTCTAAAGCATCTTCGGTGCCAGCGCACGACCATGGTGGTTTCGACCAGTTGCGCAGAGCAGCCGTGACGCCTGCTCTCGTTTGGTGCTCCAGAAAGAAGCGCCTGCTTCATTCGGAAGCAGGTGTCCCAGGGTCAGCGCTGCGACGAGCGCAAGACAACCTGCGACAACCTGCTACCACGCTGCTCCTTCAGACACCTGCTGCCCGCACCAAGACGCGGGGCTCGCCGGTGACCTGCTCACCGTCTGCTCACCGTCGACATAGCTCACCGCGTCCTCGCACGACAGGCTCTCGTAGGCGCCCAGCGACTCGCGATCCGAGAACACCAGCGGACACTCGCCGAGACAGCGCTCTCGATCGGACGTTTCTGGGTCGACCTTGCAATCGAGGTAGTGCTCGCAGGCACCCTCGCAGGTGCCGGTGACGGTGCGTCCGATGACCGTGCGAATGGTGGCGCAGGCAGGGAGCGTGAGCAGCGTCGTCAGCAGCACGGACAAGAGGAGCGCGTGCATCACAGCGACGTCCCATGCCGCCCAGCGCCAGCGGCGAACTTGCGCGCCTGCACCAGGCCCTCTGGCAGCGCCGTCTTGCCGCCTTGCAGCTCGAGGAGCAACGCCGCCTCGAGGTCTTGATCATGCTGCAGGTAGGCGCTTTGGCGATCCGCGCGCAGCGCCGCCTGCGGCGAGGCGGCGAGCTGCTGGGCCAGCTCGATGGCCGCCGCGCGGGCCCCTCCTTTGGGGACGACCCTGGTGGCGAGCCCGAAGGCGAGCGCCTCCGCCGCCGTCACCGCGCGCCCGGTGAGGATGAGGTCGAGCGCGCGGGACAGCCCGATGAGCCGCGGCAAGCGAACCGTGCCGCCGTCGATGAGCGGCACCCCCACTCGGCGGCAGAACACGCCCAGCACGGCGTCCTCCTCGACGATGCGCAGGTCACACCACAGCGCCAGCTCCAGCCCGCCTGCCACCGCGTGACCCGCGATGGCGGCGATCACCGGCTTGTCGAGCAACATGCGGGTGGGGCCCATCGGACCATCCCCGGTGGGCTCCACGCGGTTGCCGTCCCCGGCGGCCAGGGCCTTCAGATCCGCGCCCGCGCAGAACGTGTCGCCTGCGCCGGTGAGCACCGCCACGGCGGCGGTGTCGGCGGCGGCGAACGCGCGGAAGGCGTCGGCCAGCGCCTGCGCGGTGGCCCGGTCCACCGCGTTGCGCACCTCCGGCCGATCCAGGGTGATGATCGTGACGGCTCCTTCTCGTTGGGTACGCACCATGCGCAGGTACTCTGGCAGGGCGCCTCGGCGGGGACCATCCCCTTGACCGGCCATCGAGCCTGATGCACTGCGTCGCCGGGCCCGCCAGCAGGCGAGCGGCGACCGTCGGCGCGCGCTCACGAAGGCGACCGTCGGCCTGCGCCACGCATGAGCCTTGCGCTCACGCCGCCACGGAGATTCTCCGGGAAGCCGCGCGTGCCAGCCGCGAGCACCACCTCGGCAGCAAGCGAGCGGCAAGCCCTGTTACACTCTGCGCCATGGCCGCAGTCAAACGAGTAGCAGTCCTTACCAGTGGCGGAGATGCGCCGGGCATGAACGCAGCGATCCGCGCTGCCACGCTCATAGGACACGCCGCCGGCGTTGAAGTGTTCGGCGTCGAGCGCGGCTACCGTGGCCTGCTCGAGGACGCCATCACGCCGCTGCCGCCTGGTGAGGTCAGCGGCATCCTCCGCGAGGGCGGCACCATCCTTGGTTCTGCGCGCTGCAAGGAGTTTCACCAGCGCGAGGTGCGAGATCAGGCGCGCAAGAACCTGGCCGCGCGTGGCATCGACGGCCTCATCGTCATCGGCGGCAACGGCTCGCTCACCGGCGCGATGCACCTCACCGCGGAGGAGGAGCGCGGCGCGCAGCCGCTGGCGGTGATCGGCATCCCGGCCTCCATCGACAACGACCTCGCGCTCACCAGCATGTCGATCGGCGTCGACACCGCGATGAACACCATCGTCGAGGCCTGCGACAAGATCGCGGACACCGCGACCGCGCACGACCGCACGTTCCTCATCGAGGTGATGGGGCGAGACTGCGGCTACCTGGCGATGACCTCCGCGATCGCCGCCGGCGCCGACCTGGCGCTGTTCCCCGAGGCCGGCCGCACCGACGCCGCCATCGTCGATTCCATCGTCGACGCGGTGCTGGCCGCGCGACGACGCGCCCGGCGGGGGCGTCGCGTGCTGGTGATCAAGGCCGAGGGCGTGGCCATCCCGATGGACCGGCTAAAGAGCATGGTCGACGTGCGCCTGCGGGAGCGAGAGCCCAACGCCGATCCAGCGGCCATCGAGACGCGCGTCACGGTGCTGGGACACGTGGTGCGCGGCGGACGACCGTCCGCGTTCGACCGGCTGCTGGGGAGCCGGCTGGCCAACGTGGGCATCCGCGCGCTGCTCGCTGGCGAGACGCGCAAGATGGCGGCGTGGATGCCCCCCGTGGACGTGGCGGCCGAGGTCGGCGTGCGCTCGCCAGCGGACCCTTATTGCTGGCTCACCGACCTGACCGCGGTCCTGGCCGAGACAGATCGCTTGCTCAAGGGCTCGAGCGCGCTGGCGCGCTGGCGCGCCGCGGTGTTCAACGACATCGATCAAGCCATGACGCTGTGAACGCACAGGAGCGTGGGGTTCGACACCTCCCTCCTCGTGCTTGCCTCTGAGGCTCTGCCTCGACGCGCTCGGCGCTACCGGCGAGCGTGGCCGGCGGCGATGGGCACGACGGTGGGTTCGCCGCTCGTCCCTCCGTTTTTACCTTCGGGTTTGCCTTCGGGTTTTCCTTCGGGCGCGCCAACCAGGCTGGCCAGCAACGCGCGCAGCGCCTCGATGCGGAACGGCTTGGCCAGGAAGCCCTCGACGGCGGGCATGCCCTTGCGATCTCGATCGTATCCCGAGCACACGATGACCGGCAGCTTCGGCCGGAGCCTGCGGATCTCCTGCACCAGCGCGGCGCCGGTCATGCCTGGCATCGTCAGATCCATCAGCACCGCGTCCACCGAGGCCGCGCCATCCATCACCGCCAGCGCCTGCGCGCCATCTGCGGCCGCGATGGCGGCGTAGCCGAGGTCTTCGATCAGGCGCACCAGCACGTCGCGCACCGGATCTTCATCGTCCACGACCAAGATCGTGTAGGGCACCGGGATGGTCACCCGACCGCTCTCGCTGCGCACCGCGTCGCGTGGCACCGCGGCGCTGCGCGCCGGCCACAGCACGCGAAAACGCGCCCCGTGGCCCGGCGAGGTCTGCACGCTGATCCCGCCGTTGTGACTGCGCACGATCCCAAGGACCGAGGCCAGCCCGAGACCATGGCCGCTGGGCTTGGTGGTGAAGAACGGATCAAACACCCGCCGCATCGTGCGCGCGTCCATCCCGGGACCGTCATCTGCCACCTCGAGGACCACGAAGCGGCCAGCGGTGGATGGCGTGAGCACGTCGTGGTCCGCCACGGTGCCGTCATGATCCTCGACGAGCGCGCGCACCTTGATCGTCCCGCCGGTGTCCGCCAGGGCGTCGCGCGCGTTGGTGAGCAGGTTCATCAGCACCTGGCGCATCCCGGCGGCGTCGCCGCGCACCGGCGGCAGCTCCAGCGGCACGTCCTGCTCGACCTTGATGTTGGCGGGGATCTGCGGTGCCGCGAGACGCAGGAGCTCGTCCACGATGGGCGCCAGCACGACGTCACTGGTGGGCACCTGGCCACGTCCGGCGTAGGCCAGGAGCTGGGTGGTGAGCGCCGCCGCGCCGAGCGCCGCCGCCCGGATCTGCTCGAGCGCCTCGCGCCCTGGCGCGCCGCAGGCGGTCTCGCGCAGGCCCAGATCTGCGTTGCCCAAGATGGCCACCAGCAGGTTGTTGAAGTCGTGCGCCAGCCCACCAGCGAGGACGCCCAGGCTCTCTGCGCGCTGGGCGTCCACCATGCGCTGCTCCAGGCGATAGCGCGTGGTGACGTCGACGCCAACGCCGATGACTCCCACGATCTGGCCGTTCTCGGAGCGGTGCGGCGCCAGCGTGACGGCGAACTGCTTGCCCGCGACGTCCTGATGAAAGCCCACCCACTGGCCCTCGAGCGCCTCCAGGTGACGTCGGATGGGGAGATACCCTGGGCGGTCGGTGCCGTAGAACTCGTAGAGCGTCTTGCCCAGCTCGTCTTCGACCCGACGGCCGAACGAAGCGATGGCCGCGCCGTCGGCGGAGGTGATCCGCAGCTCGCGGTCGACGGTCCACATGAGGCCGGGGAGCTGACGCCACAACAGCCGCAAGGTGGTGGCGCTGCGCTCGAGCTCCTCGCGCTGACGCTCGATATGTGCGTGAGCGGCGTGAAGCTCGGTCACGTCGATCACCGTGACGTCGATGCAGCCATCCTCCGGGCGAAGATAGCCGTACACCTGCACCACCAAGAGCTGCCCATCCCGGGCTCGCCACCGCACCTTGAGGCCATCGAGCACCCCGGCGACCCGGTACTTGTCGATCAACGCGGCCCGATCTCTCGGATCGAAATACACGTCCTCGGCCAGGCGAAGCCGCAGCACGTCTTCTTGCCGCTCGTATCCAAGCAGCCGCACCAGCGCCGGATTGGCAAACAGGAAGCGCCCATCGAAGGTGCTGCGATAGAAGCCCACTGGAGACCGCTCGTACATCCGGTACAGGAAGTCTTCCGACGGGTCGGGCATCTGCAGCCAATGCTACGCTCAACGCCTCGTCTCGCACAGAGACTGTGTAAGGTCTGGCGGGCTGTTTGTTCCACCGTCTGGGTTTGGCGAAATATTCCCAGGCTACTGAAACTCTTGGCTTCGCGCCGCGGCCTTGGTCCGCGCTAGCGTTTTTTTGCGGAGCGACTCTGCCCGACGCCGCGCTGCGACAAGCCCGTCACGTCGCTTGGCGTCAAGGGCAGACATCGGGCGAGGGCCCGTCGTCAAAGACATCGTCGATGTCGAAGAACCAGATCGGCTTGCCGTTGATGACCCCCGCGCGATACCCGAGCTCCGCGATGGCGTTGCTCCTGGGGGCGCCCTTGGCGATCGCCTGCTGCCAGCGCTGCTTGAGCGAGCAGCGCGGCATCGGCACCGGCGTCTCCTTGCAGCCGGTGAACTCGCGGACGTCGATCCCCGAGGCGTCCACCCACACGTTTATCTGGCAGCTCGGATTCCACTTGGCGCCAAGCGGCACATCCTTGGGCCGCGCGGCCCGCGCCTTGGAGAAGAACCCGTAGCGCGCCGAGCCCATCGAGAGGTCCACCATGCCGTCGGGCAGGACGCCCTCGGCGTCGATGCGAAAGAGCTGCGCGTCGGGCGAGATCTTGCGCACCGCAGCCACCGCGGTCGGCAGGTACGCGCTGACGTCGAACCGCTTTCCGTTCCAGCTCGGCGGCAGCGGCGCATAGAGCTCCGGCACGGTTGGCGGATCATCTGCCTCCACCTGTCCCGGCTCGACCGGGGGTTTCGCGAGCTGCATCGACGCGCGGAGCTGACTCAAGATCATGGCCCGCTGCGCCGCCGGCAAGACCGCGAGCTGCTGCTCGACCAGCCGGAGCTGCCCCTGCACCAGCGCGCGCTGCGCCGGCGGCAGCCCCTTCATGAGCTGCTGGAGCTCGGCCAGCTCGGCCAGCCCGTCGCTCTCGCCTGCCGCTCGCTCCCCGTTTGCCGCGGGCGCGTCGCCCTGCCCGGGCTTTGCCTCGCCCGCGGGAGGAGGGTCCGCGGCGCCGGGCGCCGCCCCCGCGACCTCGCCCGCTTGCCCACCCGAAGGCCCCGCAGGTTTCTCGGCGACCTCGGCGGCCTTGCCGCTGCCCGCCGTGCCCGCCTCGTCTTCCGTGCCCGCCTCGCCCGCCGCATTCGCCGTGCCCGCCTTGCCCGCCTCGCCCACCTCATTCGTCGTGTCCGCCGTGCCCCACGGTGAGCCCGCGGCCGCAGCCGCGTCGGGTTCCCCGCTGGCGCTGCTCCCTTGCGCAGCTCCATCGCGCGGGGCCGCGGACGACTTGCCGCCGGCCACCAGCGCGACCGCCGCCAGCCCGCCCACCGCCACCGCGCCAAGCACCCAGTACACCGCCTTGTTGCCGCGCTTTCCCGGAGAAAGCACCTGGCCCACGGCTGCGGTCGTCGGATGCTGTGGCGAATAGAACCCTTGGGGCGGGCCACCTGGCCCCACCGCTCCAGGGTGCATCGGAGGGTGCATCGGAGGCCCCGGCTGCGGGCCCGGCGTCGCGAACGGCGGCGCCGGGTAGCCCGACGGCGGAGGTGCTGGCAGCGGCGCGGGCGCGGATCCTTCCGGCGTGGCTCGAGCAGCGCCGCCCCAGCTCGCGGGCGTGCCCCAGCCAGCCCCGCTGGGCGTACCAGGCGCCACTCCCGCCGCGGCGCCGCTGATCACAGCCCACTGATCCGGGGCCATCCCCGAGCTGGCGTGCTGCAACGCCACAGCCATCGCCGAGGCCGAAGCAAACCGGTGGTTGGGATCCTTGGCCAGCGCGGTCAAGATCACCTGTTCATACGCTGGCGGCAGATCCGCGCGGATCCCGCGCGGCGACGGCGGCGGCATGTCCACGTGCTTGCGCAGTAGATCGAACATCGAGTCGCCATAGAACGGCTTGTGGCCGGTGGCGCACTCGAACAAGATGACGCCCATCGCGTAGAGATCGGTCCGAAAATCCACGGCCTTTCCGGAGGCCTGTTCGGGAGACATGTAGTGCGGCGTGCCCAGCAGAGACCCGGTCTGGGTAAACGAGCCCCCGAGCTCCGGCAGGAGCTTGGCGATGCCAAAGTCGAGGACCTTGGCGCGTCCCACGGGGGTCACGAACACGTTGTCTGGCTTGAGGTCGCGGTGAACGATGCCCTTGGCATGCGCCGCCGCCAGCGCATCGAGCACCTCCACCGCCAGCCGAGCCACGCCACCTAGCGGCATCGCCCCGAGCCGCGACACCAGGTCCGACAGCGACGCGCCATCGAGATACTCCATCACGATGTACGGGCGGCCATCGGGCAAGGTGGAGAGATCCAGGACGTTGACGATGTTCTCATGGCGGATGAGGTTCACCGCGCGCGCCTCCGAGAAGAAGCGCTCCACCAGATCCTTGCGGTCCGTACACTCTCGCGAGAGCACCTTGACCGCCACCCGACTGCCGATCTGGGGCTGCACGCCCTTGTAGACGCGCCCCATGCCGCCGATGCCCAGGAGCCGCGCGATGCGATACGGCCCCATCATCGAGCCCAGCAAAGGATCCTCTGCGCCAGATGCCGTGCTGCCACCGCAGGCATGACAGGCGCCCGCCATCGGCTGCGAAGCTCCGCACTCGCTGCAAACCAACATGCCATGCAAGATACCACCTTCGATGGATCCTCGATGGATCCGTCGCGCGGGCGTGTTCACCGGGCGCTGCAGGGCCTGCCGGGCCTGCCCGAACCTGACCGAACCTGGCCGGGCCTGACCCGAAGCTCATCGGGCCTGCCCGAACCTGGCCCAAGCTGACCCAACCCAACCTGCCCGAACCTGATCGGTCAACGACCAGCCGTGGCCGGCTCCCGGACAGCAAGCGGCCGAAACCCGGACAGGAGCGACAGGGACGCACCGGGGTGTCCGGTTTCTGGCCACGCCAACCAACAGCCTCCACAGCGGCGGCAGCCAGTGCTGTCACCGCCGCAAGAGATCCCGGCTTCGGGGCGGCAAGGTGCGCTGGCGCGGCACTTGCCTCTCGCCCTCATGATGCTCGCGGAAGTCCTCCACTTCGCCCACCCCGATTCCCCCCCTATCCGACCAGAGCCGCCGCACGAGGTCGCAGAGTCTTTTCCCTTGGCCCCCGAGTCCTCGCCCGGGCAGCTCCTGGCGCGCGAGCGGCTCTGGCAGTTCGGCGCAGATCGCGTCAGCGATGAAGAGCTCGTTGGCATCCTCCTTGGCACCGGCATGCGCGGTCGCCCGGTGTGGAACGTGGCCACGGACGTGGTGCGCAGCGCCGGCGGCCTACCTGCGCTGTCACGAGCCACGCCGCAAGAGCTCATCCACACCTCTGGCATCGGCGCATGCCGCGCCGTTCGCGTGGTCGCGGCGTTCGAGCTGGGACGACGCGCGCTGTTCGAGCGCCAGCTACCGCCGCAACTCCGGGGCCCCGAAGACGTCGCGCGGCTCATGGTGCCGCGGATGGCGGGCCTGGCGCAGGAGTGCTTCTTCGTGATCGGCATAAACGCCCGCAACCAGCTTCTGGCGGAGTTCCCGATAGCGCGCGGGACGCTGTCAGCGGTGGAGGTCCATCCACGCGAGGTGTTCCGTCCGCTCATCCGGATCTCGGCCGCCGCGGCGATCCTGGCGCACAACCATCCCTCCGGCGACCCCACGCCCAGCGGCGAAGACCTGGACCTGACCCGGCGCCTGCGCGAGGTCGGCGACCTGGTGGGGATCCCCATCATCGATCACATCGTCGTGGCCGGCGCGCGCTATCGCTCGATCACGGAGTGGGTGGGCGCGACGCTCTGACTGGCCCAAGGCCGCGCGGCCTGTCGCCGGGCGCGCGGGACGCAGGGCGCCGGCTCAAGGGGCCGGCGGCGGCGCTGGCGCTGGCTCGGGCGCTGGCCCCGGCCCCTGGCCGGCCAGCCGCTGCTCCAGCTCTCGCACCCGCGCCTCCAGCGACGCGAGCTGCTGCCTGGCGGTGGCCGCGTCCTGCTGCGCGGTCTGCGCGAGCGCTCTGGCCTCGTCGCGCTCCGCGCGCGCCGCCACCTCATCGCGCCGTGCCCCCTCGCGCGCGACGTCCGCCTCCGCGCGCGCCGCGTCGGCTGCCTTCTGCGCCGCCACCGCCTGCGCGCGCTCCTCGATCGCCGCGCGCTCGGCGCCGCGCGCGGTGTCTCGCTCCTTCTGCGCCGCCTGCCTGGCGAGGTCTGCCGCGTCGCGCTGGGACTCTGCGTTGGCCTGCGCCAGCTTGGCCTCATCGCGCGCCTTGTCAGCGAGCTCCCGCTCCTTGACCGCGTCGCGAAAGCGCGCCACCGCGTCATCGGCGTCGCCCTTGGCGGTGGCCGCCGCTTGCTCGAACTCGTTGCGTCGCGCCTCGGCCTCCAGCCTGCGCTTCTCGGCGATGTCGCGCAGCGCGCGGGCGTCCTTGCCCTCCCGCTCCGCCGCCGCGGCGCGCGCGCTGGCCTTCTCGGACTCCTCGCGGGCGAGCTCCGCCGCTTGCTCCTTCTCCTTGGCGTCCAGCCGCGCCGCGATGGCCATCTGCTGACTCTCCGCGGCGCGCTGCGCGGTGCGCGAGAGGCGAGCGAACACCACGGCGGTCACCACCAGCGCCACCAGCGCCACCGCCAAGCTGGCCGCCACCGCTGGCCGGCGACGCACCCAGCGCGAGACCCGGCCGCTGAGCGAGTAGCGATGCGAGAAGACCAGATCTCCGGTCAGGTACTGCTTGAGGGCGCGCACCAGCTCGTCCGCGGTGAAGCGCTCACCGGGTTCGCGGTGCATGGCCCTGGCGATGATCCCGGACAGCTCGGAGTCCTTGGGCGCGGCCGCCGGCGCTCGCTCGCCAGAGGAGAGCCAGCGCAAGAACGCATGCATCTGCGCCTCTCGCTCGCTCTGCTCCGGCAGCGCCTTCCAGACAAACGGGGTCCGCCCGGCCACGACCTCGTAGAGGCACACGCCGAAGCTGTACACATCGAAGGACGGCTCCGCCGCCCGTCCCTGGCTCTGCTCCAGCGGGATGTACGGCGGCGTGCCCGCGCTGATGGTCACCATGCGGCCGCTGGCCGAAGCGTCCAGCGGACCGTCGATGTCCATCAACGACGGCGCGTCCAGATCTCGCGCGATGCCCCAGTCGATGAGGGTGGCTTCGCCGCGCTTGCCCAGCAAGATGTTGTTGGGCGTGATGTCGCGATGCACCACGCGCCGCTCGTGCGCATACGCGATGGCCTCCGCCACCGACACCAGGCTCGACAACAGCTCCAGCCGCTCGCGGGTGCGCGGCCGACCATCAGCGGCCTCGTCCACCGCCAGCTCATCCAGGTGGTCGCGCAGCGATCGCCCCTCCACCTTCTCCAGCACGCAGAACGGCCAGCCCGTGCTGGCACGCCCCAGCTCGTAGATGGTGACGATCGCGGGGTGCTGCAGCTTGGCCAGCACCTTGGCTTCAGCGGCGATGCGCTGCTGGAACATCTGCAGAAGCGGCGCCGGCAGCTCCTCCCCGTCACGCGGGGCCTTCAAGATCACCTGGCGGCTCAGCCGACGGTCGTCGGCCAAAAAGATCTGCGCCATGCCGCCGCGCGCCACGGCGTCCGCCGGCCAGCGAAACGCGGACTCGGACACCAGCCCGCCTGGCAACGAGAGCCCGGTCTGACCGACCAGCCGACGGCACATCTCGCACGTCGCGAGGTGCGCCGCCACCACCGGGTGGGAAGGATCGCGCAGGTCGCCCAGCGAAGGATGGTCTCTGCCATCGAGGTGTAGCTGGGTGGGGTCCGTCTCCATGACGTGATTGTAGCTCGAACGATCCGCGACCGCGCCCCTGCCTGGCCGCGACCATGGCACCCGAGCGACCTGGTACGCGCGGCAGGCGCGACTGGCGCCGCAGCCTCGCAAGGCGTACGCGCGGCGCCGCGGTTCCCCCGCGCAGGCTGGCCGTGCTACGCCCTCTTGGTGGACATCGTCCTTTGCACCCTGAACGCGAAGTACATCCACGCCTCCTTGGGCCTGCGATGCTTGCGGGCCAACCTCGGGCCCTGGCGCGAGCGCGCGACGATCGTGGAGCTGACGATCCAGGAGCGACCGGTGGACGTGGTGGAGCGACTGCTCGCCGAGCGGCCTCGTGTCATCGGGCTTGGCGTCTACGTGTGGAACGCCACGGCCAGCCTCGCGGTGGTGCGCATGCTCAAGCAGGTGGCGCCCGAGATCCGCGTCGTCCTGGGCGGACCAGAGGTCAGCCACGAGCTGTCGCAACAGCCGATCGTGGAGCTGGCCGATCACGTCATCACCGGCGAGGGCGAGCTCGCGTTCGCGGCGCTGGTGGACCGCCTGCTCAGCGGGCGACCTCACCTGACCAAGGTGATAGCCGGCGGCCTGCCGGACCTGAGCGCGCTGGCCTCCCCGTACGGCGAATACACGGACGAGGACGTCAACCAGCGCGTGCTCTATGTCGAGGCATCGCGCGGTTGCCCGTTCTCTTGCGAGTTCTGCCTGTCCTCGCTCGATACCAAGGTTCGCACGTTCCCTCTCGAGCGCCTGCTGGCGGACCTCGATCAGCTGGTGGCGCGAGGAGCAAGACAGCTCAAGTTCGTCGATCGCACGTTCAACCTGTCGCCCAGGACCAGCCACGCGCTGCTCGACTTTCTGCTCGAGCGTCAGGCGCTGGGGGTGTTTGGACACTTCGAGATGGTGCCTGATCGCTTTCCGGCCGGGCTGCGCGAGCGCATCGCGCGCTTCTCACCGGGGACCATCCAGCTCGAGGTGGGGATCCAGACTTTTGATCCGGCGACCAGCGAACGCATCAGCCGGCGTCAGGACCTGACGGCGCTGGAAGACAACCTGCGATATCTGGGCGAGCACACCGGCGCGCACGTCCACGCCGATCTGATAGTCGGGCTGCCAGGAGAGTCCCCGGAGACGTTCGCCGCCGGGCTTGACCGTCTGGTGGCGCTGGGCCCCCACGAGATCCAGATCGGCGTCCTCAAGCGGCTGCGCGGCACGCCCATCACCCGCCACGATGAGGCGTACCAGGTCGTGTGGAGCGAGGAACCGCCGTACGAGATCCTCGCCAACCGCCTGATCTCGTTTCCGTCGATGCAGCGGCTCAAGCGCTTCGCGCGGGTCTGGGACCTGATCATCAACCGCGGCAACTTCGTGCGCACCGCGCCGCTCTTGTGGCGTGACGGCTCCCCTTTCCATGGCGTCATGGCGCTGACGGAGTTTCTCTCCGCCCGCGTCTCGCTGGCCGGGGTGGCCCTGCCGCGCCAGGCCGAGCTCCTCTTTGAGTTTCTGGCCGAGGTGCGCGGCCTGCCCCGCGACGAGGTGGGCGCCATGCTGGCGCAGGACTTCCTGGCCCCCGGCCGGCGCGCGCCGACCGTGCTCCAGCCCTACATCACGGCGGCGCAGCGCAGCCTGGGCAGGCCCGCGGCCGGTGGCAGCGGCGACCGGGATCTACCGGCGCGCCAGCAGCGGCACCACGGCCGCAGCTAGCGCCGCGAGCAGGCGCGTCGTTGAGCCGCGCGGCTTACCTGGGCAGCGCGCGAGCGCCGGCACCCAAGCGCGCGCCGAAGGCCGCCACGAGCACCGGCGCCGAGCGCCGGCACCCGAACGCCGAACGTCAGTGGTCGCAGTCGGGCCCGTGCACGTGCGCGGGCGCAGCAGCAGGATGGTCGCCGCTGGCGGCGACATCGTCGGCGGCGGCCGGCTCCGAAGAAGGCGGCGGCGTCAGCTCCGTGAGCTTGTCCACCTCGGTCACGCTGGCCTTGGCCACCAGGAAATCGAGGATCTTGTCCTGGCGCAGCGAGAAGCGGACGCCATCGAGGCGCCCCTCGCGGGTCCACTCCGCGCGCAGGCGAGCCGGCGCCATGTTGCGCGAGCGCGCCTGCTCGCCAAGGTAAGCGTCGACGTCGGCGTCCGAGACCTCGAGCTTCTCCAGATCTCCCACCGCCTCCAGCAAGAGCTGGCCGCGGACTTCGTCTGCCCCGCCGCCGCGCAGCTTGCCGCGCAGGTCCTCGCCGAGCCCGGCCAGGTTGGTGTCTGGCTTCATGCCCAGCATCTGGCGCATGCGGTTGTACTGGATCTCCACCGCGCGCTCGACGAGCGAGGACGCCACAGGGATCTGGTTGCCCTTGACCAGGGCGCGCAGCGCGCCCTCCTTGGCCTCACGATGGATGTTGACGTTCTCGCGCTCCTCGAGCTCCTTGCGCACCGCGGCGCGCAGCCCGTCCAAGGTCTCGGCCTTGCCGGTGTCCTTGGCGAACTCGTCGTCGAGCGCGGGCACGCTCTTGGCGCGCACCTCGGAGAACGTGACCGTCAGCGTGGCTTTGCGCCCGCGCAGGTTCTCGTCCTTGTAGTCTGCCGGCACCTCCAGCTCGATGACCTTGTTCGCGGTGTCGAGGGGCAACCCGAGCAGCGCCGCGCACAAGCCGGGGAGCGGCTCCGCCTCCACGGTGTCGAGGTCGATGGCGAACTTCGGCTGGCTTATCGGGTGCTCCCCGATGTGGCCGTCGATCTTCATCTCCACCACGTCGCCAGCCGCGGTCTCGGTGCGGCCGGTGATCGGCTCGAGCTCCGTGTGCTCGCGCTGCAGCGTCTTGATGGCCTCGTCCACCGCGGAGTCGGCCACCGCGAGGCGGCGACGCTCGATGGCGAGCCCCTGGTAGCCCTGCGGCTCGACCACGCCGCGCACCTCGACGATGGCCGAGAACACGAAGGGCTGCCCCTTCTTGATCGGCGCGGCGTCCTCGACCCGCGGCTCGGCCACCGCGTCTAGCTGGTGGCTGGCCGCCGCCTGAAAGAACGACTCGCGTACGAGCTGGTACGCGACCTCCGCGTGGATGCGCGGGCCGTACACCTGCTCCAGCACGGGCCGCGGAACCTTGCCCTTTCGGAAGCCCTTGAGCGCGACATCCTTGCCGAGCTCTCGGTAGGCCTGTCCGAGCTTGGTGCTCACGGTGTCCCAGGGCACCTCCACGAACATCTTCTTTTCCACGGGCGAAACGTCTTCGATGCGAACCTGCATGTTTTCCTCGAGCGCCGCCGAGCGACGACAAAGCAGGTTTGGTTACCACAGACGGCCAGCCGCGGGAAGCGCTGTTGCCCGCAAGCGAAGCCTTCCAGCGCCGCTCGCGGCTGGGGTCACACCCGGCGGGCAAGCCGTCCATCACGAGAGGACCCAAGGCCGGGTGCCAGGACCGAGGGCGGTCCGAGATCGGTCCAAGATCGGTCCGAGAATCGGTCCAAGAATCGGACAGAGATCGGCTCTGACAGTTGTCAGCGCAACCGATACGTGGGCTCGCCGCCGTTGGGCTCCCCGGGCTCGATCAGGTCCAGCCCGAAGCTCTCCAGCTTGCGGATGAAGTCTTCCATCCAGCTCACCGCGTCGCCAGCGTGGATCAGGTGACCGATGGCGCGGGCCGTCAAGACGCCGTGCCCGCCGAGCGCGTTCAAGACGTCGCGCTCGGCCTTGCTGACCTGAAAGTCGCTGGGCACCACGCGCTCGGCCAGGTGCTGCATGCGGGCCGACACCGCCGGCGAGAGCCCAAGCCGCACGATGGCGGACTGCGCCCCTGCGCCCGATTGATAGCCCAGCGCCGTCCGGTCGAGCCCGCCACCTGGCCCGCCGCCCTGGCGACGCACCGCCACCGGCGCGAAGCGCGGATCCAGGCCAGGCTGGGCCGCCGCCATGTGCGGCACGCCCTCCCCGGCCCCGGCCCCGGCGCCAGCGTAGCGCGCAGCCGGCGCCGCTGGTACGGCGGCCGCGGTGGGGGCCTGCGGTACGCGGGTGGCGAGCTGCGCCGCGGCAGCAGGGTTGGCGGTGGCGCGCCGGGACCGCGCCGCCGACCGTGCGTGCGGCGGCATCGCTGGCGAGCCAGGCGCCCAGTTCCCGGTGGGCTCTCGATCGAAGGTGTGAGACTCGTCGACGAGCCGGGGCGGGCTGCCCTTGGACCCGGACAGCCGGCGCGCGGCCTCTTCCAGCATCCCGGCGAGCTCCTGCGCTCGGCCCTCGGCGCCGGCGGCGACGTGGATGCCCCATGGCCCGTTGGCGTCGATCCCGGCCGGGCCGATCGCCAGCTCCTCCCCGTGCAAGAAGATGGTCGGTCGGGTCTGATCTCGGCTGTCGGCGTAGGACCGCATGAGCACGCGCTGCTCGGCCCATTTTTCGGCAATGACCATCACCGAGCGATAGTGGCTCGGTGGCGACGCTGGGCTGCGCAGCCAGTCGTCGACGATCCGAATCTTGGCCATTGCTGCCACGATGATACACCGACGCGCCCTCACGCTGACAAGGCCCAGCGCAAGTGTTGAAACGGCGCCGGGCGATCCGCCTTCTTGCGCGCTACCCGGTCCGTCCCGGCGAAGCCTGCGTGGTCTCTCGCCGGGCGAAGCGAAGGGGCCCACACCGCCCGCTGGTGACCTGCGCGACAAATCCGCCCGGGGACCTGCGGGGTTGGCCCGGACAGTGGCGCGGGGGGGCTGGCTTCGCTAGGCTCCCGGCATGCGGTCCTGGATCATGCGCGTATCTACGATCTCCCTGCTGACGCTGTGCGGCGTACAGGTTGGCGCCTGCGGCGGCTCCGACAAATCGTCCAATATCTCCGACAAGAAGAAGAAGAAGGCGCGCGATGACAAGGCGGCCAAGGCCCTGCTCACGGAGGCCCGTCAGGCGGCCCGGGCCAAGGAGTTCGAGGCCGCGAACCAGAGCTACCGGCGAGCGTTCCTCGCCAACCACGACATGGACATCCTTGAAGAGCACGTGGACTTTCTCATCCACGCGCACCTGGCGCCCGAGGCCGAGAAGATCGCCAAGGACTTCTACGACGCCAACATCTCGGAGACTCGCGCCTATCACATCTACTGCGAAGCGCTGATCGCCGCTGGCAAGGGCAAGCTCGCGCTCGACGTGGCGGATCAGCTCATCGGGCTCGAAGAGAACAACGCCCTGGCGCACAAGCAGCGCGGGCAAGCGCTCATCGTCCTTGGCCGTCGGCCCGAGGGCCTCGCCGATCTCAAGCGCGCCATCCAGCTCGAGAACGACAACCCGCTGTACCTGGTGGCCTACGGCGAAGCGCTGGCCAAGGGCGGCATGGTCGACGAGGCCGCGCTGCAGTTTCGCACTGCGATCAGCCAGCGACCGGACGAGTCGACCTACCACGCGCTCCTGGGCATGGCCCTGCGAGAGCAGGGAGAGCTCAACGAGTCCAGGCAGTCGCTGGACCGCGCCATCGAGCTAGATCCAGAGAACGCTCGAGCGTACTTCGAGCTGGGCCTCTTGATGAACATCCAGGACAAGCACGCCGAGGCCGAGGCGGCCCTGGCCCGCTCCGTGGATCTGGCCCCGCGCGACGCCACCTACTGGTACGCCTATGGCGAGATCTCACGGGTGGAGAAGAAGTTCGATCAGGCCATCAGCGCGTACGCCAAGAGCCTGGAGATCGAGCCGCCGCACCCCAAGGCCGCGTCCAAGCTAGGGCGCCTCTTGACCGACCGGCAGGACTACGACCACGCGGTCGATGTCTTGACCACGGCCATTCGCAAGGATCCCGAGAGCGTCCTCAACTACTTCGAGCTCGGCGAGGTGTACGCCGCCCAGAAGCGCTACAAGTCCGCCATCGAGGCCTACCAGAAGGTCGTGGACATCGCGCCCAAGGGCGAGCCGCTGCGTGGCAAGGCGGCGGACGCGATCGTCCGCCTCAAGAAGGCCAAGTAGTGACGGCGCCGCGCCGCCAGAGCTCAGCTCACCACGCCGTAGACGTTCTTTGACTGCCGCTGGATCTCGATGCAGTCGCGGAGCTGCTCGAACAGCTTGCGCGAAGCCGGCAGGCCGATCATCTCGATGACCGGCGTCGTCGCGTCCGCCGAGAAGATCTCGATGTGAGCGATGCCAAGCAAGCGGTCCACCAAGGTCTGCTTGTAGCGCACGTCGCGGCACCGCCACAGCTCCACGACATCGATGCGCTTGGCCAGCACGCCACGCTCGACCTCGATGTTGGTGGTGGTGACGCGAAAGCGAATCGACCGGCGATAGAACGTCAGCGCGGCGAAGTACACCGCGGTGATCGCCAGCGGGATCAGGAGGACGAGCGCCTTTCCAGACGAAGCGACCTTCGCCCAACCAAGCCACACGCTGAGCGACAGCACGAGCGTCGCCCCCAGGGCGCCCCAGACATAGAGGCCCAGGTACACGCGCCAGGACGGCGCGCCGTCATACAACGTCTTGCGCTCCGACGAGACCTCGCTGCCTGGCTCGCGATGAAAGTGCGGCGGGCCGGCGGCCGCGGCCGAGGTGGGTGGCGCAAGAGGCACGGCCGGGCCGGCCGCCGCAGCCGATGGCGAGAGCGCGGCGCCGGTGGCCGCACCGGCCACCGCACCGGTGGCCGCACCGGCCGCCGTGTTCAGAAACGACCCACAGAAGCGACACTTGATCGCTTCATCCTGGATCTCCTCGGCGCAGAACGGACATTTCTTCATCGCGGGGCCTTCACATGCGGTAGCCAGCGCCGGCGAGGAACGCGAGCTGGATGATCGAATCGGCCATGAGCCCAGCCTTGGCGGGGCTGTAGCCAAAGGTCAACGGGGAGGCCCACAGCGAGATCTGCGGCGTGAGCGCGTACTCGGCCGCCGCCGCGGCGCGCACATGCAACATGGTCAGCGCCCCACCCTCGGCCGCCTGTCCGCTCTCGGTGAACGGGTTGTTGTCGCCGACGTTCGTGAAGAACAGGACGCCCAGGCCGGCGTCCGCGCGCAAGGTCACCTGCGGCGCCACGTCGAAGCGCAGGCCGGCGTTGGCCACCGCCGTGATGAGCATCGACGTCTGCGTCGCCGCGGCGGCGTCTGTCCACTGCAGCGGCGCGAGCCCGAGCGCCACCCCGACATCCACCCCCAGCTTGGGCCCAAGCTGCAGGGGATAGCCGCCGACGATCGACGCCGCGAACTGGTTCGACGCATCCACCGGGCTCATCTTGGGGATGGCGAGGCCGGCGCCGACGCGCAGCGACAGCAACCTGGGCCGCGCGCCCAGGCTATCGGAGATGCCCGGACCTCCGGGCACGTCTTCTTCGTCGCCTGCGCCGTCTGCGCCGTCCGCGCCGTCCGCGCTGGCGTCCGCGACCTTGGTGCCCGGCTTGTCAGCGGCGCCGGTCTCTTCGCCTGGCTTCCCTTCGGGCTCGTCGCCGGTCTTGCCGCCGGTCTTGCCATTTCCGTCGGGGCGCATCGTCCCCTCCGGCGGCTTGTCGCGGTTGGTGTTCTTGTCAGCGCAGATCTTCTCCTGCTCCGCGATCCGCTTCTGGATATCGTCCTTGGTGGACTGCGCCAGCGGCTTCTTGGTGTCTGCCGCCTTGAGCGAGAGGAAGCGCTTGTAGAAGAACACCGCGTTGTCGCAGTCGCCCGCTTGGCGGTACGACTGCGCGATGTTGTAGAGATAGATCGGCTTTAGCGCCTCATCGCGCTCGAGCTCGAAGGCCTTGCGAAACGCCTCGATGGCCTTCTCGAACTCTCCCAGGTTGTAGTGGTTATCGCCGATGTTGAACCACTCGGAGGAGGTCTTGGGCTGGGCCATGACGTCGCGGCCCAGCGCCCCCACCAACGCAAAGGCCAAGGCCAGGTTCAAGGTCAGGACAGACAGCGGAAATATAGATCTTCGCATCGCGGGTCCCATCGTTTCGTCGTCTATCAACCTGCAGAGAAGTGCTTGTCACCTGGGCGAGCTGGCGCGTATGGCGCTCAGGTCCCAGGTGGCCGCATGAGATCAGTGTCGTCGTCGCCTGGCTTGTCGCCCGGTTTGTCGCCCGGCTTGGGCCGGTTCGTCGAAGGCCGGCCGCCGCGCTTCTTGTCGAGCTTGTAGATCGGCAGCGTCACGTCTCGCTGCGACAGGTCCACCTTGTCCTTGCGCGGGAAGTACCCCTGCAGCTCGAGGGTGTAGTCGACCTCGCCAAGCGAACGGTCCAGCGTGACCTCGAACGGCGTGGTCCCTCGCTGATCGGCGATCTTCACCGCCGCGCCGGAGGGATCGGTTCGGATGACGAACGTGACCTGCGGCGTGAGCTTGGGGCTGGCGTCGATGGCCGCCCCGGCATCCACCGTCACGTGCGCGTCGACGCCACCAGGGGCGTCTGCGACCGCCGCGTCCACGGCCACGGTCATGGCGAGCGCGGCGTCCACCGAAGCGTCCACCGCGGCCCCCTGGACCGCCGGCTCCTGCGCCCCCCGGCGCAAGACCAGCACCACGGCCACCGCCGCCGCCGCGACCACCGCCACGCCGGCCACCGCCAGGACCAGCACGCGCCCGCCACCCCCGCTGACCTGCCCCGCAGCGCCGCCCAGCGTCGTGGGGGTGCCGCTGACCTGCCCCGCGACGCCGCCGACGTGAATGCCGCTGGGATATGACACCTGGCTCATCGGACCCAGGTGGCTGACCGGCGAGAGCTGCCCCGGGTGCGGGGTCAGCGGGCTTGGCGTGGGCCGAGCCACCAGCTCGAGCGGCGCGTTCGAGGCCACCAGCACCTGACGGGCAAAGCCCTGCAAGCCGCCGTTGGCCTCCACGTAGCCCACTGGATCGGCGAGCGCCCGCATCATCTCTTCCATGGTCGGGTAGCGAAGGTCCGCCCGCTTCTCCAGCGCCTTTAGGACCACCGCCTCCACGTGCGGCGGCAGCATGCGAAACTGCGACGGCCGGGTCGGCGGCTGGGTGAGGTGCTGCACCAGCACCTCGCCGTACCCCTCCCCCACGAACGGCACTCGCCCGGTCAACATCTCGTAGAGGACGATGCCCAGCGCGTAGACGTCCGTGCGGTGATCCACGAGGCCACGCCCATCGCACTGCTCTGGAGACATGTACGCGGGCGTGCCCATGACGATGCCGGTTCGCGTGCGCCGCGACCCCGGCTGGTCTCCGGTCAGCTTGGCGATGCCAAAGTCCAGGAGCTTCACGAAGTCGCGCTCCCGCCCGCGCTGACCCAGGATGATGTTGTCAGGCTTGAGGTCGCGATGCACGATGTTGCAGCGATGCGACGCCGCCAGCGCGTCGGCTACCTGCAGGCCGATGGCGAAGGTGCGCTCCGGCGGCAGCGGCGCCTCGGCGCGGATGAGGTGCGACAGCGTCGCGCCCGCCAGGTACTCCATGATGAAGTACACGAGCCGCTCGTTGCCATGCTGCAGGACGCCATAGTCGATGATGTCAACGATATTGGGGTGCTGGATATCGTTGACGGCCTTGGCTTCGTGGAAGAAGCGAGACACCACCTCCGGGTTGGAGGCGAACTCCGCGTGCAGGACCTTGAGCGCTACCTTCTTGCCGATGTGAGGATGTTCCGCGAGGTACACCGCTCCCATCCCGCCTTCACCCAGCTTCTGGGTGACCAGGTAATTCCCGATAGTCTGGCCGATGATGGGATCGGGGGCGTGCCCCGAATGCGGCTCCATGATTCCTCCGCGAGCGCGCTGAGCATAGCAGCACGGCAGCCGGCCTCGCCAGCGCACAATCGCAGCGTGTTTGAGAACTTGGGCGAGAATCTGCGCCGTCGGCCGGGCGTTCCCCGCCCGGGAAAATCGCGCCCGGCGCCGCCTCGTGATAGGAGAGACTATCGTGCGGGTACTTCTTTGGACCGTCACGTGGGTCCTGGTTTCTGGCTTGGTTCCAGGGATCTCGGCGCGCGCTGAGACCTCGGCCCCGGCCGCCACGCTGGCCAGCGCCTCGGCGGCCCCGGGCCTCAAGTCGCGAAACGCGGTGGTGCTGGACGCGGCCACTGGCGTCGAGCTGCTGGGCAAGGCCCCCGATGAGATCCGCCCCATCGCGTCGACCACCAAGATCTTCGTGGCGCTGGCGGTGCGCAAGGCCGGCCTTGACCTGGACGGATGGACAGAGATCCTCCGCGCCGATGCCAACCTGGCCAAGGGCGGCGCACGCACCAGGCTGGACATCGGCCAGACCTTCCGCAACCGAGACCTCCTGCGCGCGATGCTGCTGTCTTCGGACAACCGCGCCCCCAACGCGCTGGGCCGCGCGGTGGGGCTCGACACCGACGGCCTCGTCAAGGCCATGAACGAGGTCGCCCGGGATCTGGCCCTCAAGAAGACCCGGTTCACGGACCCCTCCGGCCTACGCGGCAACGTCTCCACCGCGCGCGAGCTGGCGCTGGCGCTGCGCGCCGTGCTCGAAGATCCCGTGCTGCGCCAGATCCTCTCCGAGCAAGAGGCCGAGGTGGTGTCAAAGAGCAAGTACGCAAAGCTCCGCTACCGCACCACCAACCAGCCGCTCCTGGACGGCAAGCACCGGGTGCTCGGCGGCAAGACCGGGTACACGCGCGCGGCAGGCTATTGCTTCGTCAGCGGCGCCAAGGCCGGCGAGCGCGAGGTCATCCTGGCGTTTCTTGGCGCGGAGCAGAAGGCACAGCGCTTCGTCGACTTCGACCGGGCGCTGCGCGTGGTGACGTCGGGCGCTGGCGGCAAGCTCAAGCTCGACCGCGCGGCGGCGCGCAAGCCGGCGCTGCGCGTCGATGCCCAGGGCACCGTGCCGGCGAGCGGCGGCGCGCGCAAGGCGCAGGGCAAAGCCCGCGAGCCATGACCTTCTCCCGCCGAGACTGGCTGCGACTCACCGGCGCCGCCTCCGGCTCGGCGATCTTCACGCTGGCGTGCGCTGGGCGCACCACGCGAACCCACGTCGCGGCCATCGAGTCCTCGGACGACGAGATCGCCACCTGGTTGCAGGAGGCCGTGGCGGAGATCAGCGTCCGGTGGCCGGACGCACATGGCCTGGCGCGGCGCCACACCCATGCCGCGGCGGCGCTGGATGTGCAAGGGGCCAGCGCCGCCGTCCAGCACCACGCCGGGGTGGTGCTGGGCGTGCGCGACGCCTCCGGCAAGACCGTGGAGGTGCGCAGCTCGCGCCTGGATCGCGAAGGGATCCTGGCGCTGGCGCAGGTGCTGCACGACACCGCCACCCGCCGGGGCGTCCGCGATCGCCCAAGCGCCAGCGCCGGGGCCGGCGCGTCCGCCTCGCCCAGGCAGCGCGCCGGCCTGTCCAGCGCGGAGCCGCAGCGATGGGCACCGACGACGATGCGCGAGCAGGTCGCCGCGCTCGCAGCGCGCGCCGATCGGCTCGGCACCAGCCGGATCATCTATCGCGGCGCCGGGCTAGATCTGGACGCCACCACCACGTGGCACGCCGGCCCCATGGCGGCCTATCGCCTCCATCAGGTGCGGCGGCGCAGCGCGGTCGTCCTGGTCGCAGCCAGCGGCCAGGTGCCGGTGGGCCACGAGGTGGCCATGGGCAGCACGCTCGAACCTGGCGCCGCGGGAGCCGCAGACCTCGACGACGCGGCGCTCGCCGGCGCCATCGACAGCCTGCTCCGGTTGACCACGCCGCAGGCGCTGCCCGCGGGCCCCGCCGAGGTCTTGCTGGACGCCGCCACGGTCTCGCGGCTGTTCGAGGCGGTGTCCGAGGCGCTCTCCGAGTTGCTGCCCGACGAGCTCGTCGGCGCACCTGGCGGCGCGCCCACCGCGTGGCCCTGGAGCGTCGCTGACCGCGGCGTGCCCGCGGCGTCGTGGAGCCTCTTGTCCGCGCCCAGCGCCGTCGGCGCGTACGGCGGCTACTCGCGCGATGATCTCGGCGCGCCCGCGACCGAGCGGGTGCTGCTGCGCGACGGCGTGCCCGCGCCAGGCGACGCCAGCGCGCCGTGGTGGAGTCCTCCGGCCGGGCACTTCGCGCGGCAAGGGCTCTTCGGCGCCGCCCTGGCCCGGCCTCGCCATCTCGAGCTGCTGGCCCCCGGGGCCCGCGCCACCGCGGAGCTGATCGGGGGCATCGAGGCCGGCTTCTCGCTGGAGAACGGCACCGCGGCGCAAGTCGACCTGCGCCGCGATCGGGTCATCCTCCACGCCCGGGTCGCGCGCGAGATCCGCCGCGGCACCACCACCGGCCGCGCGTTCGCCGACATCGAGCTGCGGGCGAAGCTCAGCGAGCTGCTGACGAACATCGCGGGCTTTAGCCAGGAGCGGCAGGCCCTCGCGCGCCGACAGGAGGCCAACGAGCTCCCCGACTTCTTCTCGTCGCGGATGCCGGCGCTCTTGTCCCGCGCGGTGCTGGCCACCCGGAGCCGCGCGTGAGCCGCGCGACGCCCAGCGCCGCGCGCCCGCGCGCCCTCACGGTCGACGTGAGCGCCGTGCGCCGGGCCATCGGCGAGCGCAAGCTCGGCGACTGGGTGATAACCGATCGAGCCCGCCGCCACGTCGAGCTGTCGGCCGTGAGCGGGCGCTCGCGCTGGCGAAGCGACGCTTGCGACGACCTGCAGGTGCTGGTTCGACGAGATCTGCCAAGTGGCCGCGGCACCGGCGTCGCCAGCACGCAGGAGCGCGGCGGAGATCCGCGGCTGCTCATCGGCCAGGCGGTGGCGCGCGCGGAGGCGGCGATCGAGCCGTCCTGGTCCACGCCGCCCGCCGCGGCGGCCGCCAAGGTCGAGCTGTTCGACGACGCGGCGCCCAGCGCGGAGGAGGCCGCGGAGGCCTTGGGGCTGGCGTTGCACTCCGCGGCCGCTGGCGCCGGCGCCAAGATCGCGGCGATGCGCGTGGGCGTCACCCGTGACACGCTGGCGCTGGTCTCGGCGCAGGGCTTCGAGCTGTCCTGGCAAGAGTCCAGGCTCGAGCTGTGGGCGCAGATCGAACGCGACGGGCAGCGCCGCACCCTGCGGCGACAGGCTCGTCGGATCTCCGAGCTCGAGCTGCCGTCGGCGCTGACCAGCATCGTCGCCGAGCTGTCGTCTCGCGGCGCGGTGGTCCCGGCGCCGCGCGGCCCGGTGGTGCTGGAGCTCTCGACGTCCGCGATGCTGGGCGACGACGAGCTCGGCGTGTGGCGCGCGTTGACCTCGCAGTGCGACGCGGTGGCGGAGCGGCGCGGCCTCACGCGCCACCGCCATGGCGCGCTCATCGGCCACGCAGAGTCGCCGCTGGAGGTGTGGAGCGACGGCGTCTTGCCCTTCGGCCTGCGGTCGGCCCCGGTCGGCGCCGAGGGCGAGGCAGTGCGACGCTTTCCCCTGCTCATGCGCGGCGCGCTGGGTGAGCTGGGGATGGGGCCCCAGGAGGCGGCGATGCGCCGGCGCTCGCCCAACGGCGGCGTGCGCAACCTGGTGGTGAACGCAGGCAACGGCGATGGGCGCACCACCGCGGTCGCGGGCGCGCCCGTCCTGGCGGTCAGCCGGCTGGCGTTCTTGCAGATCGATCCGTTGACCGGCCGGGCCGAAGGCGAGCTGGGGCACGCCACCACCCCGGAAGGAAAGGTGGTGACCGCGGGATCGTTCGCCCTCGATCTGGTCGCCGCCCTCGCCACCGCCACCCGCTCCCCGGAGCTCGTGCGTCGCGGCGCCTACGCAGGTCCGCGCTGGCTCCGCCTGGGCCCCCTGACGCTGACGACCTGACGCCTAGCGACGCCAAGCGCCGCCAAGCGCGGCCAGGCGCGGATCAAGGCGAAGGAGCAGGGACGGTCACGCTCGGCGGCGCGGCAATCGCTGGCGAGGCGCTCGCCGGCGCGGCGACCGCCGGCGAGGACGCGGCCTTGTCATCCTCGGCGGCGCCCACCGCCCGCAGCGGGGTCAGCCGCAGGAGCTGCGGGATCACCTTGCCGCTGGTGACGATGGCCATGTGCTCGAACTGCGAGCGGATGTACAGCAGCTTGGCGCGCTTCTCGCGCTTGGCGAAGCCCTCGGCCGAGCCCGGCATCTTGTCGCGCACCACGGCGAACGGATAGCGCTTGATGAAGCTCCTCGACTCCTCCGCGGTATCCGCGCCGACGACGATCAGCTTGTGTTGCTTGGCGCGCTTGCCGCTGCCGATGAACGCATCGAACGCCTGCTCACCGCCGTAGAGCGCGTCGAGCAAGATCACCTGGGCGACCACCTTGTGATCCACCCACTTCATCACCGTGCGAAACGCTCCCGAGTGGCCCATGACGATGGTGGGACCATCGGGGATACGGATGTTGGCGCGGGTCACCGCCTTGCGCAGATCCGCGAGCGCTGGCCACTTGACCTCCTCCCCGTTGCCGCTGGGCGCGTCGGGCACGATGAACAGCGCGTTCTGCTTGCTGGCGCGGAACTGCCGCGCCAGATCGTGATCTCGCCAGGCGCCATCGGAGTCCGTGTAGTAGCCGTGGACGTACACCACCGTGCCAGCGGTCTCCCGCTTGTAGCCGGCGGGGATCCACACATGCACCGAGCCCAGGTCGGTCTTGACTCGCCAGTGCGTCCCACCCGCCACCCGGTCTTCTTTTTTCTCTAGCTTGCTGCTGCGCGGCGGTGCGCTGGACTGTCGACTTCGCCGCACCTCGCCGCCGCCCTCGCCGCCGCGACGCGGCAGCTCGGACATCCGCGCCTGCGCGCGCGCCTCGGGCACGCCGCCGGACAACCCCAACGGCCAGGACGCTACCCAGGACGATACAAAAAAGAGGACCAGCCCAAGCAGTGCCGCGGCGAAGGTGCGCATCAGGGGAGACCTTTTGGGGGGCCTTTGGGGGATCGCTCGGTGATCATCAGGTGAACGTTGCGTTCACTATCCGGGTAGCCGTAGCGGAACGCCAGTTTCCGGCGCGGCTGCGACGCCCAGAGCTGCACCATGGTCGCGTTGACCGACACCGGCGCATCGGGCAAGAAGGCCCCGGCGAACCGGCCGTAGGTGGTCTGGACCAGGCCCGCGCGCTTGGCGTGGCGAGTGGGGATGCCGGTGGCGTCTGACGCCATCCAGGTGAGGCTCGACGCCAGGTAGTCGCGGATGCCAGCGAAGGAATCAGACCACAGCAGGTAGCTGGCGGCCTTGGTCATCGCCACCACCGGCCCCTTGGCCACCAGGTGGCGCTCCAGCGCCGAGCCGCGAAACCCGTTGTTGGCCAGGTTGGCCGCGAAGTGACGATGGACCACCAGCGGCGCCGCGGGATCCGAGGCCCGGCGCAGCGTCAGCTCCATGTTGGTGTACGCCGCGGAGAAATCGGTGTCCACCCAGCTCCCCTTCTTGCGCTTGGCGCGCACCGCCTGCAAGGCGTCGATCTCTTGCTGCGTGAGGTAGCGCACGGCGCCGTCCTCGTCGAGAGAGAAGAACCGGAGCGCCACCGGCACGTACCCGAGCGCCGCGGCGCCGGTCAGGTGGAAGGAGAGCTGGCCCGGGACCCCACCGCGCTCCAGCTTGCGCATGTTCTCGCTGGTGGAGTCGTTGTTGGTCAAGAGGCCGTGGACGGCGGCGCGAAACTCGCCCAGGCTGTCGCGCAGCGCGCCGCGCGACAGCGTGGCTAGCCGGGTCGGATCTCCTGCGTGCTCGAGCGAGATGGTGGTGATCTCGGTGGCATCAGGGAAGGTGACCAGCGCCGAGACCAGATCTCCGCCACCAAACGGGTAGACCACGCGGGGCGGCAACCCCACAGGGCGCAGCTCGCTGAAGAAGGCGCGCGCTGGGGTCACGTACTTGTCCTGGAACCGCTGGTAGCGCGTGTGCATCTCGGCGCAGTGCTTGTCGACCACGGCGACATCGAGCGTGGCGGGGATCTCGCCTTGCTGGCCACAGGCCACCACGCGGTAGAACGCCAGCGCCTCGGGCAAGAAGTCCCGCCCAGCCGTCGGCGTCGGCGTCGGAGCTGGCGTCGGCGCAGGAGCTGGCGTCGGCGCAGGAGCTGGCGTCGGCGCAGGAGCTGGCGTCGGCGCAGGCATCGGAGCCGGCATCGATTCCGGCGCGCGGCTAGGCGCAGGGCTCGCCGTCACCGACGACCCAGGCGCTGCGCTGGGGCTCGGCGCCGCCGACGGCGCCGGGCGCGCAGGCCCGCAGGCCGCGACGATCAGCACGAGCCACACGCCAGGGCTACAAGACCGGCGCGCCGCAGAACTGCATGACACAGGAGCGTTCGACATGAGGTCACTTCTGGGGCGAGGCATTAGTTCACCTGCCCCGGATCTCGGTCCGTGCCTGGCTTGGGGCCCACCAGGCTGTGCAGCACGCAGGTGGCGACCTCGTCGCCGGACATGTCTCGCAGCGACACGTGGACGTCGTAGGTCGCGCGCGCCGCCGTGCGCGGCACCGGGCACGTGCCGATGGCCACGATGGTGCCGCGGGCCTTCTTGAGATAGTCAATCTCCAGCCCCGAGACGATGAACCGCGCGTCGTCGGGCAGCGAGTACGCCAGGGCCACGTTGCCCGCGAGCTCCGCCAGGTTGACCAGCGCCACGGCATGAATGCTCCGCAGGTGATTTCGCACCCGGGCGCGATCCTGCATGTGGACCTCCGCGTGACCGGGCGCCAGCGTGACCACCACCGCGCCGATGCTGCCGGTGTATGGCGCCATCCGCCCCACCAGCCGTGAGAACAGGGTTGCGCCGCCCGGCACGAGCCGCAGCAGGTGCCAGGCGTCTCGGATCAGGTTGCGGCTCCCGTCGAGCAGGGGCAGCTTGGGGAAATTGGTCAGCTTTGGCAGCAGCCGCGCCAACGCATCCGTGACGTCCATGCCGCGGACCATACAGAGCGCGAGGCACCTCGGCCAGCCCTTTTCCAGGCAGACCGCGTCCCACGCTGCGCGCTCCGAATCAGGGGAGCGCAGCCTGGCCGGGCCGGCGCGGCGCCCGCTCCACGTGAGGCCAGCTCCGCGCGGGCTCGATCGGCGGGCAAGCGCCGCCGCTACTTCTGCAGCTTGCCGTAGGCCTCGCGGTCAAAGCCAATGACCGCCCGGCCGCCGATGAGGAGCACCGGCCGCCGCAGCACGTTGGGCTCGGTCGCCGCGATCGCCACCAGCTCGTCCACAGACGGCGGGCGCTGCGCCCAGCCCTGCTCCTTGGCCACCGCGTGCCGGAGGTTCAACACCGCCGCCACCGAGCCGGCTGCTTCCACGATCGAACGCACCTCGTCGCCGGTGAGGGCGCGCTTGGCGTAGTTCACTTCCTTGAACTCAAGCCCCAGACTGCGCAAGGAACTCCTCGCGTCACGGCAGCTAGTTCAAGTGCTCTTCCAGTACAACGTGGGCTCTTGCGCCATGCGATCTACCTTCGGCCATCTTGGAGGCGAGCGCCAGATCCGCCCTCCAGGAAACCTCCAGGCCGCGAGTTTTGTCGCGTCCAAAGCGCCCGTCGCCACGTGACCGGATTCGCCGCCATTGTCAGTCTGTACAGCGTTCCGACAGCCGCCGTTGACGGTCCGGCATACCGGGATGGCCCCACATGGTGTAACTGCGCTGAACGCCAGGGGCGCACCTCGCCACGAATACTGGCATCCCACGTGCAAGGTACGAGGCCATGCCCGACCAAGCCGACGCTGTGACGTTCACCGCCGCTGATCGGCAGTTCGTGCTCGCCATCGCCCGCCGCATCGTCGGGGACCCCGACTCCGCCGATGTCGCGCAAGATGCGCTGCTGCGCGCATACCGCCACCGCTCCCAGTTTCGCGGCGATTCGGGCTACCGAAGCTGGTTGTTCAAGATCGCGACCTCGGTCAGCCTGTCGCACCTGCGACGTCGCAAGCGTCATCAAAGCTTCGCCGCCGACACCACGGGGGACGAGGCCGAGACCCTGGCGACCGAGAGCAAGAGCCCCGAGGAGCTGGTAGCGCAAGCGCAAGAGCACCGGCGGCTCAAGCACGAGCTGGCCCAGCTCGCGCCGGGCTACGCCGACGTCTTGCGCCTGCGCTTCGAGAAAGACATGACCGAGGAGGCGGTGGCCAAGGAGCTCGGCATGACCGTGTCCAACGTCAAGATCCGAGCCTTCCGCGCGCGTCGACGCCTGCGAGAGGCCGTGGCCGCGTGAGCGGTGACGCAGCTCGCGCTGCTGGCCGCGCGTCTCACCGACTCTCCCGCACGCCGTGAGATCTTGATCGGCAGAAGGTCAGCGGCGCGCGTTGCTGCAACCGGCGATACCAGATTCGAGAGGACCTTGCTGCAAGGGAACCTCAACGCCCACAATCGTGGGCATATTTCGTTATCACACCTGGCAATCTCGTCATGACGCTTCGCGCTGAGTCACCATACGTAGACTCACATCCAACGACAAAACTGTTTGGAATTGCAAGAATTTTTCACCTCTTGATTTGAGACCTCGCAACTCACTGACGTATGGTCCGCGCACTCATAAGAAGGAGTGTCATGCGGACCAAAGTCTTTGCTATCGCATTTTTCGCCACGCTCACGGCGCTTACCTCGTCGGCCCTCGCCGGCGCTGGCTCCGAGTCACGGACCCTGCGCCCGGCCGACGGCACGTACACCACCACTCGCGTGGTCACCGCGTTCGGCGACTCCATCGTCGCCGGCTACTGCGGCATCTTCTGCCGCGCGGATTCGTATGGCGTGTTCTACGGACGCCGCGTCGCCGAGGCTCGCGACGCCAGCGTGTCGTATCGCGGCCGCGCCCAGAGCGGCGAGGTCATGTCGCAGATCGCCAGCCGGGTAGCCAGCAACCTGACCGACCTGCGCGCCGCCGACACCATCACCATCGAGGGCTGCGGCAACGACTTCCTCGACGCCCGCAAGTCGTACCGCAACCAGAGCGACTGCACCAACGAGACCGTGCTCGCCACCGCGCTCGACCGCTGCCGCACCAACCTGCGCACCGCGCTCAACACCATCGCCAGCAACCGCAAGGCCGGCTCGCAGGTGCTGGTGATGACGCTCTACTACCCGGGGCTCAACTCGGACAAGGGCCGCACCTGCGGCGCCGGCAAGCACTTCGACGTGTTCATCGACTACCTGCTCGAGGCCAACTGGACCATGTGCAACGAGGCGTGGTCGCGCGGCTTCAAGTGCGTCGATGGCCTCGCCTCCTTCAACGCCGCGGATGTCGACACCACCCTCGACGCCGACACCACCGTGGACATCGACCAGGTCCGCATCAACCAGGCCACCGACGCCGGCAACTTCCCCGCGTACTACAACCGCGTGCTGGCCTCCAAGGCCGTGCTGACCGACGCCAACACCAAGCGCACTGGCACCAGCACCACCGCGGACTACCTGCAGTCTGACGACACTCACCCGACCTCCGCTGGTCACCAGCGCCTCGCCGCGGATCACGCGGCCGCGGCGCTGTAGTCCGCGGAAAGCCAAGCGCGCGACGAGCCGGGAGGACCCAGGTGGCATCCAAGCTGACTTCCCTCTCGCCGCGGCTGCGCGGCGGACTGGCCATCGTGGCCAGCGCCGGCATGACCGCGCTGGCGGCTCCGGCCGTTGGCCTCTCACCGCTGGCGCTCATCGCGCTGGCCCCGCTGGTCTGGGCGGTGACCACGGCCCGCACCTGGCGCGCCGCGCTCGCCGTCGGCGTCCTCGCCAGCATGGCCACCGGCGCGCTGCTCTACCACTGGCTGCCTGGCTCGCTCAACGCCTTCTTCGGCTTCCCGATCGCGGCGAGCTGGGCGGTCTTCCCCTTCTATGCTGCGGTCGCGCAACCGCAGCTCGTGCTGTGGGCGGTCGCGCGCTGGCGCCTCCGCCACCACACCGACGCACGCGCGCTCGTGGCCAGCGCCGCGCTCTACGCCGGCCTTGACTGGGCGCTGCCCAAGCTGTTTCACGACACCCTGGGCGTGTCGTTCTATGCCGACCGCTGGGCCATCCAGGTCGCAGACCTGGGCGGCCTGTACGCGCTCACCTTCGCCGCCGTCCTCGTCGCCGAGGTCGCGTGTGCAGTGGTGATCTTTCGCCGCCGCAGCGTGGGCGCGGCGGTGACCGCTGGGGTGGTGTGGGCGGCGATCTTGGGCTATGGCGCGCTGCGCAGCCGTCAGATCGAAGCCCAGACCGCCGCCGCCCCCTCCTTCATCGCCGGGGTCGCGCAAGCCAACATCGGGAACATCGAGAAGGAGATCGCCAAGCGCGGAGACCTGGACGCCATCGTCGACACGCTGGCGGCCTACGGCAAGCTCTCCGAGCAGCTCGTGGTGGACCTGCCTGCCGGCGTGGCCCGCCCCGACGTGGTGATCTGGCCCGAGACCGCCTACCCGCTGGCGTATGGCGCACACCGCAGCCCGGTCGACGACGACATGGATCGAGAGCTCTCCACCTGGGCACAGAAGCGCCAGGTGCCGCTGCTCTTTGGCGGGTACCGCCGCGAGGGCGGGACCGAGTTCAACAGCGCCATCCTGCTCGACAGCGCGGGCGAGGTGCAGGCCTATCACAAGTTTCACCTCATCCCGTTTGGCGAGTACATCCCCCTTTTGGGCCGCGCCAAGTTCGGCACCGGCGGCAGCCCGCGAGTCTTGAACCTCGCGGTGGCGCGCCCGCAGGGCGCGGGCGCGGCGCCGGCCCCAAGCGCCCCCACCGCGGCGACCGCGGCACAAGCTCCGCTGACCGCCCGACTTGGCCCCATCATCTGCTACGAGTCGCTCATCCCAAGCCACGCGGCGGCGGCGGTGCGCGCCGGCGCGCAGGCGCTGGTCAACCTGACCAATGACTCCTGGTTCGTGTCCACGGCAGAGAAGAAGCTGCACCTGGCGATGGCCGCGGTGCGCTCGGTCGAGACCCGCCGCGCCCAGCTCCGCGCCACCAACACCGGCATCTCCGTGTTGATCCTGCCCAATGGCCAGCTCCGCGAGCCGGGCCCCGTCGACGACGCCGCCGCGCTGCGCTACCAGGTGCCCCTCCTTGACTCCGAGCCCACGCTCTGCGTTCGCGGTGGCGTGTGGACCGGGCCCGCCTGCTTGCTGCTGTCCTTGCTGGCCCTGGTCCTGGGCCGCCGCAAGCGCTGACCAGCGCGCGCGACCGGCGCGCGACCGACGCGCGACCGACGCGCGCGACCGACGCGCGCGACCGACGCGCTCGATCGATGCGCTCCGCGAGCTGACTCCGCCCAGGACTGCGCTAAGGTGCGGGCGATGCCACGCCGCGCCTTGCTCGCCTGCCCGTTCCTCCTGTCCTGCGCCTCCACCCCGGCGCCAGGCGCGCCGCCTGCGCACCGGGATCACGCCGTCGAGGCCGCGGGCGACCATCATCACGGCGAGCACGGCGGGCACGGCGAGCATCACGGCGGGCACCACGACGGCCATCACACGCCCGCTGCCGAGGGCGCGCCCCAGGGGCACACCGGCCACGGCATGAGCCACGGCTTCAAGGACGCGGAGAAGTGGGCCAAGGTCTTCGACGATCCGGCGCGCGATGCCTGGCAGCGCCCCGACGAGGTCGTCGCCCTGCTCGACGTTCGCCCGGGAATGACGGTGGCCGACCTCGGCGCGGGCACCGGGTACTTCCTGGGCCGGCTGGTGGCCAAGGTCGGCGCCAGCGGCGCGGTGATCGCCACCGATCTGGAGGCCGACATGGTGCGCTACCTCGAGCAACGCGCGCAGCGCGAGCGCTGGAGCAACGTGCGGCCGGTCCAGGTCACGGCGGCAGAGACCGGCCTCGCCAAGGCCTCGGTCGATCGCATCCTCGTGGTGGACGTCTGGCACCACCTGGGCGAACGTCAGGCCTACGCCGCCAAGCTGGCGGCGGCGCTGCGGCCAGGAGGGCGCATCGCGGTGGTGGACTTCGAGCTCACCGCCACGATGGGCCCGCCCAAGGAGCACCGCCTGGCCCCTGAGGTGATAGCTGGCGAGCTGCGCAGCGCTGGCCTCACGGTCGAGCTGGCCAAAGAGTCGCTGGAGCAGCAGTACGTGGTGATCGCCACCGCGCCAGCTCGCTGACCTCGATCACCCGCTGGCCTCGCCCCCGCTGACCATTCGCCGCGAGCCTCTCGCCCCATGTCCGCCGTGCGCCCGTGACCGACGTCGATCAGCAGCTCAAGACTCGTGTCAGCAAGAGCCTGTCATGGGTGGGCATGGCGTCGACCGTGGTGTCGATCCTCGACTTCGTCGCCATCGTCCTCATCCTGCGGTTCTGGCTGACCAAGTCCGAGTACGGCATCGCCACCATGGCGGCGTGGATGTTCGCCATCCTGGACTACGCCAGCGACCTGGGCCTGTCCGCGGCGGTGATCCAGCGAGACGACCACACGCGCGAGAAGCTCTCGACGGTGTTCTGGGCCAACGTGCTGGTCTCGGTGCTGATGATCGGCCTTCTGGCCGCGCTGCACCCGGTGTTCGCCGGCTTCTATGGCCACACCATCGTCGCCAACATGATCCTGGCGTATGGCGCCAAGCTGCTGTGGCAGAACGTGTATCTGATCCCGCAGGCGCTCATGCGCAAGGAGCTGCGCTACGGCGAGCTCTCCGTCATCCGGCTGATTGCCAATCTCGCGGAGTTCTCCGGGAAGATCGGATTTGCCTCTGCCGGGTTTGGCCCGTGGAGCCTGGTCCTTGGTCCCATGTGCCGGTTCTTCGTCGTCGGCGTGGGCACCCAGCTCCGCCGGCCATGGCGCCCCGCGCTGGTGTGCCGCGTGCGCGACGCCGCCGAGTATCTGCGCTTCGGCTTCAAGGCCTCCGGCAGCCAGATGCTGTTCTATTTCTACACCAACGTCGACTACGCCATCGTCGGCCGGGTCTTTGGCGACGCGGCGCTGGGCATGTACCGCTGGGCCTACGAGGTCGTGCTCGAGCCGGTGCGCATCATCTCCGACGTGGTGCGCGAGGTGGCGTTCGCGGCCTTCGCCCGGCTGCGCCGCGACCCGGAGCAGATCAAGGCGCAGTTCATCTCGTTCACCCGCCTGAACCTGTTCACGGTCCTGACCTTCCTGGGCGTGGTGGTGGTGGCGGCCGAGGAGGTGCTGATCCTCACCGTCGACCAGGACTACCTGCCCGCCGCCTCCGCCATCCGCATCCTGGCGCTGGTCGGGGTCCTGCGCTCGGTGGGCTTCGTGGTGCCGCCCATGCTCGACGGCCTGGGGTTCCCCGGCCGCACGCTCATCTACCAGGCGTGCGCGGCGGTCCTCTTGCCGGCCCTGTTTGTCACCGGGGCCAGCGTGCTCGGCGACTCGATGGGCTTCACCTCGATGGCGGTGGCCTGGGCGGTGGGCTACCCGCTGGCCTTCTCCGTGCTGATGGCCATGGGCCTGTACGCCGCGCACCTGCGCGTCCGCGAGTACCTGGCCAAGATCATGGGCATCCCGGCCTGCGTCGCCGCCGCGGTGGCCGCCGGGGTCGTCGCCAAGCTGGCGCTCGGCGAGCTCTCGGTGGGGCTCCGCTTTGTCGGCATCATCACCGCGGAGCTCGCGGTGCTCCTGCCCCTTCTGACCTACACCCAGAAGATGAGCCCGCGCGCCATGTGGCGCGCCGCCCGCGGCAAGTGAGGGACGCTCCATTTTCAACGGGTTACAGCGCGTCTTGTGTATCGCCTGGCCGCCTGCATTTTCTTTGTTCCGCGCCGGCCACCATGGGCCACCAAGGGCTACCAGCATGGCTCCCTCCCCCTCTCGATCGCGGCGACCTCGCGCTGACCTCAAGGTATGAACGCGGTGCGTCTCATGCCGGCTGTCGCGTCCGATAGCGCGCTGGTGGCTGCCACGGTCGCGGGCGATCGCGCCGCGTTCACCGCGCTCTACCAGCGCCACGCAGACCGCGTGTTCGCGCTGGCCACCCGGATCCTCGGTCCGGTCGATGTGCGCCACGATGTGCTCCAGGAGACCTTCCTCCAGCTCCACCGCGCCCTCCCGCAGTTCCGAGGAGAAGCTCAGTTCTCGACCTTCCTGTACCGCATCGCGGTTCGGATCGCGACGCACCACGGCAAACGGCTCACGAAGGCGTGGCGACGCATGGACCCGCAAGAGGTGGACGCCTGCATCTCCTTGGACTCGAGCGCGCTCGATCGCGCCCGAGCGCGCCAGGAGCTCGAGCAGGCCTTCGAGGCGCTCGGCACGTTGACCGAGGAGCGCCGCGTGGCGTTTGTGTTGGTGGGGGTGGAGGGGCTGTCCTACGACGAAGCCAGCGACGTGCTGGGCATCTCCACAGACGCGGTCAAGCAGCGCGTACTACGCGCCCGCGCGGACCTGCAAGATCACCGCGAGCGCTGCGAGAGAATGCGCCGCAAGGAGGTCATCCAATGAACGCCGATGATCGTGAGGCACCGCACGCCGCAGACCAGATCGCCAGCGCGCTGCAGCGACACCCGCCAAAGCTCGACGACCTCGCGCGCGCGCGACTGGCGAACATGCTGGGCGCGTTGCCGCCGCCCGCGGCGACGGGCGACGCCGCCGAGTCCCCCTCCACATCGCGGCTCGGCGCGCGGCGCTGGCGCGCAGGGGTGGCCGCCGTGGCCACGCTGGCAGCGGCGGGCGCGCTGTGGTGGCGCGCCACCTCGGCTGAGCGCTGGCAACCGGCGCCGGTCTCCACCCACCAGCGAAGCCCTGCCTCGCCACCCGACGCCGCTGGGACCGTGAACCCGCAGGCCCAACGACGATTGGTGCAGCTCGAGGACGTGTCCCTGACCTTGCTGGGCGACGCCCGGGCCCAGGTCAACACGACCTCCAGCTCGACGGAGATCACGCTCACTCACGGGACAATCGAGCTGGAGGCCAAGGGCAGAGGTCGCAGCCCGGTCGTCACGGTGCGCGCTGGCGAACTCAGGATCACGGCGGCTCAGGCCCGGTTCGCGGCGTCCGTGCAAGGGAGCCGAGTGCAGGTGCGCGCGTCGTACGGCGAGGTGCTGGTGCGCGCCGCGTCGCAGACGACCACCGAGGTGGTGACCGCGCCGGCGACGCGGGAGTATGAGCTGGCGCCAAGCGACCTGGGTCGCAAGGCGCAGCTCACCAGCGCACCCGAGACCAGGACCACGCAGACCAAGCTCGCGCCATCGCTCCCGCAGGTCGAGGCACAGGCACAGGCCGCCACTGCTACCGGCGCGACCTCGAGCGACCTGCCCGCGGGGACGGAGACCGCGCCAGCCCCGCCCCGGATCTCGCCGCCGCCAACGCCAACGCCAACGCCGCCGCCAACGGATGACGCGGCGTCGCTGGAGCGAACGTACCAGGAGGCCGAAGCGGCGATCGCCAGTGGAGATCTGTCCTCTGGCATGCGCCTGCTCCAGGCAATGGTGCAACGCGCACCGCGGGACCGCCGCGCGGATGCCGCGCGCTTCGATCTCGCGCGCCTGGCGGACAGGACGGGCGACGTCCAGGCGGCCCGTCGCTGGCTCGGCGAGGTGCTGGCCAGCGGTCGTGACGAGATCGTTCGCGAACCTGCCCACCTCATGCTGTGCCGGGTGCTGATGCGCGAGCAGGACGGCGGCGCGACGGAGTGCCTGCGCCAGTTCCGGCGCGAGTTCCCGCGCTCGGCGCGCGACGGCGAGATCCTCGCTCAGCTCGCGACTCGCGAGCACGCGAGCGCAGGTTGCGCCGCCGCGCTGCCGCTGATCGAAGAGTACTTGCGCCGCTACGCGACTGGCACCTTCGCTGGCAAGCTCCGCGCGACGCGCGCCGCGTGCGGAGAGCGCCCTCTGTGACCCCTGCTGCGTTCACAGATCCGGTAGATTCCCTGTTCCGCACAGACGCCATGGGCCACCAAGAGAGCAGACAAACAAAGGAACCATCATGCTCCACCATCTGCGCTTCTTGCCCGCCTTCACTGCGTGTGTGCTCGCCCTCGGAGCCTGCTCTGACCAAGTTGATATCCCGGCTGACGTGATCATGGCGCTGGAGACCGCCCCGGAAACGGGAAGCCACGTAGGGATCGGGATCAACCTCGCGTTCGAGCCAGCCCGCGCCCTCTACCTGCGGCTCAACGGCAAGGACGTGTGGATCGACTATGAAGACCGAGATCCCGAGCGATACCAGATCTTTGGTGGGGGCGCGCACTTCGTCTACCTCCCCCCTGGGGACTACCTCACCGAGCTGGTCGACGAGACGGATCAAGGCCTGGCCGTCACGCCTCCGCTCCCGCTGGTGCCCCAACGCCTCCAGGACCTCACCTTCTACGAGACCGCCGTCGGGGTGGAGCACATCTACTGGTCGGAGGAGTACGCCTCGCTCCCGACAGAGAAGTTGCGAGTGATCACTGCAAACCTGGCGGACCAGCGCGCCCCAGCCCAGCTCAAGGCGTGTCTGGGTGGCGAGCTCTCTGCGCCCACGGAGTGCCACGTCGTCAAGGAGGCCATCGCCTTTGGCGAGCAGATCACCTTCGAGGTCGACGACGTCGAGAACAACGATGCCGCCTACCTGGTCTGGACCTATCCCGACAACTCCGTGCTCCGCGACGTCGTCACGTCGCAGGGTCCGTGGAGCGAGGACGCCGCCCAGCTAGTATTGACGTACCACTTCCGCGACTGTGGCCCCGCGGAAGAGGGCTGTATCTGGGGATTCTCGTATACAGACGCGCTCGTCGAACTCAACAGTCATTGAGCCAGAGAAGCCACATAGTCCTCTGGTTGGTCGCCGCTGTGATCGGCCACGCGGTGCAGCTCGCTCCGGCCGCCGCAGACGCTCCAGCATCCGCTGCCTGGACCGTCGCGGCGGACGCGCCGTTTTCGGCGGCGGAGCTGCAGCGCGCCGTGGCGGCTCGCAACGATGGTGCGGAAGGGCTCGCCTGCGCCACGGTGGAGGTCCATCAGCAAGGTCTGCAGACTCTGCTTGTGTGCGGCGAGCGAAGCCGCGCCGTCGACCTGACCGACCGTCGCGGTGCCGACGCCGCGCGCGCAGCCGCCGTGGTGTTGCTGGAGCTGGCGGCTGTCTCCGCGCCGCTTCAGCTCTCCTCGCCGCCGTCGCCCGCGGACTCCGCCGTCAATCCCAAGCTCCTCCCCGCAGGGCGCTGGGATGTCCGTGGTCGAGTCGTGGGGATCCTGGCCTTCGGCGTGGCTGACACCGACGTCGTGCAGCACGGCGCCAGCGTCGGGCTGGAGGCTGGCCCCCCGCTGTGGCGGGCCAGCCTCGACGCCGCGTACGACCGCAGCCGTCACAACCGCACGGAGCCGGAGCCCAACGTCACCCGCGTCGTGGGGCGGCTGGCGATCTTGCGCGAGCTTGGTCCCTGGCGCCTCGGCGCCACCGCGACCCTCGCGTACACCGAGGTCTCGCGCACGGCCAGCTACCGAGGCACGCTGTGGGCGGCCGGCATCGTCGGTCAGCATCACATCGAGATCGTGCCCGGACACTGGCTGGTCGCCGAGGCCACCTTCGATGTCTTCCGTCATCGCGTGCGCGTCCTCTTTGGCGAGCGCAGCCTGTCCTCCACGCCGCGTCTCCAGGTGGAGCTTGGGGTTGGCTATCAGTGGCGCTTCGGCGGCGGGTGACCCGCGACCTCCATCGGCCTCGGCCTCACGCTAGATCATGCGCTTCTGCTGGGCCGTGAACGTCCGTCGCCGCTGACGCAGCGAAGCGAAGCACATCCTGCTAGCGCGGGCCGGAGAGGGGGCCGATGGGCGGGCCAATGGGCGCAGCCGCAGGTCGCGGTCGATCTCGGTAGTACGTGGCACGCGCCACGCCGATCGCCGCGCAAGCAGCGGCGACGCCAACCAGCGGAACCAGCACCGCGAGGGCGGCGTCCTCGAGCTGCCTGGCCAGGTCGCCGCGCGGACCGCGGCGGGCGCTCTCAAACCCACGCTGCTGGACCTCGATGAGCCGGCGCACCAGCGCGAGCTGCTGGCGCAGCGCCGCGAGGTGTTGCTTCTCCGCGTCCAGCTCCGCCCGGAGGCCGCTGCGACGTGACAGGTCAACCAAGCTGGCAGGATCTGTCAGGCTGTCGCGTTCGCCGGCCGCCCGCGCCTTCTCCCACAGCTTCAGGTGCGACCGATGTACCCGGTGCCGCTGCAGGACCTCCTCGACGGCGCCCGACCGCCCCGACGCCCGAGCAGACGCGACCTCATGCAAGATCATGCGCTTCTGCTGGGCCGTGAACTTCCGCCGTCGCTGACGCTGCGAGACGCAGGTGCCCTCCGGCGGGGGGCAGCCGCAGACGGCCGCAGCGAGCCGGCCAGTGAAGGGGTCTTGGACCGAGCGATCGTCTTGCACGCCACGCGATGCGCGGCATGGCGCGAGGTTGCGCGAATTGTCGAGTCCTCGCGAAGACTCGGGAACTCGTGAGAAGGCTTGCGAGATCCAGCACGCGCCGGCGGGCGCCAGCAGCGAGGCGTTCAGCGCACGGGAGCAGCGGTGGGCGCCGCCGGAGCTGTCGCCGCGGGCGCAGCCGGGGCGGTCGCCGGAGCTAGCGCCGGAGCTGTCGCCGCGGGCGCAGCCGGGGCGGTCGCCGGAGCTGGCGCCGCCGGAGCTGTCGCCGCGGGCGCAGCCGGGGCGGTCGCCGGGCCACGAGCCAGCGCGAGCTGGCCTTGCCGCGCCAGGTCCACCGAGATGGCCAGCAAGCGCGCCGCCTCCTGCGGTGCGTGGAAGCCCATGCTGTTCTCGGCCTCGATGAAGTCCAGATAGAACTGGGCCTGCCGCTGCAACGCGCGCGCGGGGAAGAGCTCGGCCTCCGGGCGGCCGGCGGCGACCGCGGACTCGAGATCGGCGATCAGCGCCACCACCGCGTCCATCGCGCGATTGCGCAGCTCGAAGGTGCGGGTCTGGATCAGCTCCACCCGCGCCACCAGCTCGGACTCGGACTGCTTGTGGCAGGTCTGACAGGCGTTGTTGACGTTGAGCAAGGGGCTGCGCACGTGGTGATCGCTGATCTTGAGCGCGCCCACGCGCTGATATGGCATGTGGCAATCCGCGCAAGACACCCCAGAGCGCGCGTGGATCCCCTGGTTCCACAGCTCGAACTCAGGGTGCTGGGCCTTGAGCGCCTTTGCGCCCGAGCGCTTGTGCGTCCAGTCGGTGTGACCCACCTCTTCGTAGTAGGCGAAGATCTGATCCGCGCGCAGGCCCTTGGCCCACGGATACACCAGCCGCTTCTCCTTGCCCTGGAAGTAGTACTCCACGTGGCACTGGCCACACACGAACGAGCGCAGCTCCTGGTGGGTCGCGTCGCGGTTGACGTCATAGTCCGGCTGCCCGGCCGCGGCGCGCTGCGCGCGGATGCCGGCCATGAACGCGGGCCGGGTGACCCGCAGCGCCATGGTCGCCGGGTCATGACAGTCCAGGCACGCCACCGGATGCGCTACCAGCTTGCGCGCTTCGCCATATGGCATGGCGTTGATCGCGTCGAAGCCCTTCTGCAGATCTCCGCCACCGGCAGCCGCATACGCCGCCACCATCGAGGCGTGACAGTTGAGGCAGGTCCCCGGCTGCTTCACCACCTGCTGGCGCTCGGTGTGGACCTGATCATCCAGCATGTAGGCGTGGCCCCGCTCCTCACGGAAGTCCACCGAGAAGGCGTAGCCAGCCCACATGCTGACCAGCCGAGGATCTTCAGCGAGCCGAGACTGCGCGACCACGGAGCGAGGATCTGCGTTGGTGGGCGCGCGTGGCACCGCCTCGCTGCCGCCAAAGCGCGTTCGCTGCTGGTCGACCGTGCGCCGATAGCCATCGTACTGCAGCGGGAAGTTCTTGCCCCACACCGCCGGATCCGAGACCTTCTCGTCCAGGTCCACCACGCGAAAGAACGGGTTTTTGGCCTCGCTCTGCCGCTGGGTGACGCTCACCAGCACCGCCGCGGCGACGCCGGCCAGCACCACGCCTGCGCCAGCGGCCGCGAGGATCCACAGCAGCGTACGCCGGCTCGCCGGCGGATCTACCGGGCCCTGGGATGATTGCTTCTTCTCGGTATCGTCCGACTTCATGGGGATAGTCCTCTTCACTTCGAGACGCTGTCGAAACGACGGCGCGGTGATGACCAGACGATCTGGTACGCGGCAGGCCGTCGTGCGGTCATTTGGCGGTCACTTGGCGGTCATTTGGCGGTGCGGTGCCCCACCGAGTCGTGGCATCGAATGCAGGACACGCCCTGGCCTCCGCCGTGGACGCCCATCGCCGCCACGACCGCCTCGTGACAGCGGCGACACTGCGCCTCGGTGACCGCGCGGTTGCGCTCGGTGATCCGCAGCGGCTCGTGGAAGTCTCCGGTGGTGAACGCCAGCGAGTGGTAGTAGCCGTTCTTGGCCTTCACCCAGTACTTGGCTAGCCCACCGGCGGGGGCGTGACAGTCATTGCAGGTGGCCACCGCGTGGTGAGATGACTTGCGCCAGGCGTCGAGCTGGGCACGCATCACGTGGCAGTTGGCGCACGCGGTTGGGTCGTTGGTCAGATAGGCGGAGCCCTTCGCGTACACGAAGGTGAAGCCACCGAGGCCCGCGGCAGCGCCAACCACCATGGCGGCCGCCGCGATCGCGACAAATAGCCGACGACGAGGCTTCTTGTTGCCGCTGGGGCTTTGGGAGCGGATTCCACGAGAGCCATTCACAGCCCCATTGTTTTCAGGATGGCGACGAGCGCAATGCCAGGAGCATGCAAAGTTTGCACTTGGGATGCAAACTTACAAATCTCGCGCCGCATCGGGGGCGTCGCGCTCGACCGCCTGGTCAGCGCGGTAGCAGGGCGAGGTCGGTGGCGCGACGACGGATCAACCGGGCAGCCGGCGGCGCAACACGTCGACCACGTCCTCGACCACGCTCTCGGCTACGTCTTCGTCCGCGCCCTCCAGGTCACCGCGCACCGAGTCGGCGAGGATGGCGGCGTTGGTCTCGGAGATGAAGTGCGCGGACAGGAGGGTCGGCCGATCGAGCACCACCGCGGTGACCGCGCGGAGCTGGCCGTCGGCGATCTCGACCATCGCCCACGGCTCGGCCTGACACGAGGGGCAGATCCACACGTCGAGGAGCCGGATCGGCCCGCCGACCTCTGGCTCCCGCACCACCGCGTAGCCCGCGTCGAGGGGGCTCTCGGTGGTCAGGTCTGCGGCGTCGAGCTGGTCGCCGACGCGCAGCGCCGAGCCGTCGGCCGACACGCCGCGGAGGTAGGTCTGCAGCTCGGCCTCGGGCGCGTCGCCGTTGCACACCGGGCATCGCAGCGGAGCGATGAACGTATCAAACATGGGTCTCCTATTTCACCGCCGGCAACGGCCGGATGAGGACCGCGCGGCCCTCGATTGTGACCTTGAAGCCCGTCGATCCATAGGATGTGACGAGCCCCTTGTAGCCGCCCGCCTTGACAACATCGATCCCGGCGAGGCGCGCGAGGTTCTTCACGGCGTTCTGATCGGCGAGCGCGATGGTCGGGGTCACGCCCGCCTCGACCTTGGCGAAGAGCGCGTCGGCGATGACCGCGCGATCGGCGAGGCCACCCTTGCCGCCAACGCCTGCGTTCTCGAGCGCCCTCAGCGCGTCCTGGTACGCGGGCGCCTGACGCGACGCGGTCGCGGCCACGTCGAGCGGCATGCCCTTCACCGTGATCACGCCGCCCTGGATCTCGCCCACCGTCATGTTGCCGACGCGCAACTCGACGTCGCCCGGCAGCGACTTGAGGTACGCGACCCAGGCCTTCTCGCCGGGCTGCAGCGCCACGCCGTTGGCGTCCTTGATCAGCGCGATGGCCGCCTGCGAGTCAATGATGAGCGACTTGGATCCGACCGCGGCGGTCTCGCCTAGCTGCGCCCCGCCCGCGGCCACACGCTCGATGAAGTTGTTGAGCTTGTCGATCTTCCCCTTCGACACCATCTCGAGGAGCATGTTCTTGGCGGTGGCGTGGTTCATGTGATCGAAGACCGACAGCAGCTTCTTCGGATCCTTGAGGTGCAGGAAGATCGAGTCGAGCTCACCCTCGGTGAAGAGCTGCAGCAGACGCTGGAGCCGCGTCGGGTCGCCGGCCTTGGCGACGAGCGCGTCGAGCTTGGCGATGTCGGGGATGACCTTGTTGAGCTTCTCGTAGGTCGCCCTCTCGGCGGCCTCGAGCACCTTGGCCTCTTCCCACGCCTGCTTGGCCTTGGCCAGCTCCGCCGGCGAGAGATCGGCCATCTTGGCGGCGTTGCGCGCCGCCTTGAGCTCGGCGAGGAACCGCTCGAAGTCGTGCAGCTTCCCCTTGATGGCGAAGCGCGCCATCTTGACCAAGGCGGCGTAGACCTCGGGATCGGCGAGCGCACCTGGGAAAGAGTACGCCTTGCCCAGCGCCTTGCTGAGCTCCTTCGAGGCGTCAGCGTAGCCCTGCTTGGCGGCGGCGGCCTTCTCGGCGGCGCGCGCGACCTTGGCCTCGATCTCGCTGGCCTGCTCGAGCGCCTTCAACGCCTTGCTGAACTCGCTGATGTCACCGCCCGCGTTGAGCGCCTTCGCGGCGGGGCCGAGGGCCTTCATCGCCTTGACCGCGGCGCCCATGTCGAGCCCGGCCCCGACCACGGCGAGCACGAGCCACACCATGGATGGATCGTCGGCGAACCCGACGTCGGCGAGCTCCTTCTGCTGCGTGTACTCCTTGTACTCCTCGAGCGCCATGTACGCGCCGAGGCCGGCGCCCGCGATGCCCGCGCCGGTGGCGATGATGGCCGGCGTGGCCGCGCCGAACGTGACGACGGCGAGCGCGACCGCGACGATCGCGACCGCGATGCCCTTGAGGATCTTGACGATCGCGTCTTCCTTCAGCTTGTCCTGGATGAGCAGGTCGTGGATCGATCCGGGCTGGATCCCCTGCTGCGCATAGAAGTGCGGGAACAGCTTGTCCAGCTTGTAGATGACGTCGGAGTTGCCCTCGATCTCGGCGCGCGCCTCGCCAACGTCCTTCATGCGGGTCTTGATGTGTCCCTGGATGATGCCGCCCAGCTCGGACTCGCTGGCCCTTGCGAGCGCCGCCTTGTCGATCCGCTTGTCGAGGGGCAGCCCGTCCTCCTGGAAGATCGGGTGGTCGCCCGCCATGCCATGAACCTGTGACGCCGCCGAGGCCTTGGCGGCCTCGGCCTTCTTCCTGGCCTCCTCCGCCTCGGCCTGCGTGTGCTTCGGGTGCAAGTGGGCTTGGCCGGGGATGCGGTGCGCGTCCTTGGTCCTGACCCACTCGTTCCAGATCTTCGCGTTGACCTCGAACTCGCCGTGGTCCTTCCGCACGCCAGACAGCTTCTGGTGGAGCGCCGAGATCTCGGTGGGGTCCTGGTAGCGCTCCTGCTCCTTGAACAGCTTGCCCGCGTACTTGCCGAGCAGGTCCTTGGCGATGTTCTGGCACTCCTTCTCGAACGCGCTCAGGAAGCGGCGGATGAACTCCTCGAACTCGTCGATGCCAGCGAAGCGGTGCGCCTGGAGCTCCTTCTCGAGCTCGACCTTGAGCACCCGGTTCTTGTAGTTGGCGAGCTTTCCAGGCGGATAGGTCTTCCACTCTTTGTAGCGCTTGTAGACCTCCTCGAGGCCGGACAGCTTGGTCTTGACGGTGTCGCGCTCCTCGCCCTCCTTTTCGCGCTTCGCCATCTCCTCGAGGTAGCTGGCGAGCGACGCCTCGAACTCGTCGAGGTCGGTGGTGGAGGCCGTCACCTTGCTGACGTAGTCGGAGATCTGCCCGGCCGGCATGCGCTCGATCTTCTTGGCGAGCGCGAAGAGGCGATCGTAGTCCTCGGGCTGGAGCTCCTTGCCCTTGATGCCGAACTTGATGAGCTCCTTCACCTTGGGTGGCAGGTTGGCGATGTACTCGTGCTGGAAGAGGACCTCGTCGCGGATCGTCTTCCAGAGCTCGGTCTTCCCCTTCTCGCCAGGCTTGATCGGCGCGCCGGTCTGGTCGCCGACCGCCTCGAAGTAACGGCGATCGATCTCGTTCATGAGCGCCGTCTTCTGGTCCGAGCCCTTGCCCGAGTGGAACGTCTTGGCGCGCCCCTCGGCGCCGGCGATCTTGCCATCGTCGCTGACGCTGATGCCCTTGCCCTTGCTGGCCTGCCCGCGGTGACGCTTGAGCAGCGACGTGCCGACGTACAGCGTGTACGGGCTCCCGTCGGGTGTGTACGACGCCTTCATGTTCTTCCACTCGACGTTGTCGATCACCCCACCAAACACCTGACGCATGGCCAAGAGCTTGTACTCGGCCTGGCTCATGGCCCGAGTGACCTGGATCTTGTAGGCGACGAACTCCTCCTTGCGCTGGATCGCCCGGCCGCCGGCCTTGGCTTGCAGCGGCGGCTCGGGCGGGCCTTCGGCGCCGACGGTCAGCGTCTCCTCGCCAGCGGGCGCGCCATCGCCAGCGGCCTTGCGCTGCGTGGGCGCGCCGCTGCTCGACGGCACGGTCGACGGGGCGCCGCCGGGACCCACGGTCTCGCCGCGCGCCACCCGCGCGCCGGCCGCGTCGGCCTCTTGCTCGAGGGCAGGATCATCGTTGAGCGGCACGCCGTCGACGTCGCCGGTGCTGGCCACGCGGCCTTGCGACTGCTGCATCACGTGCGTGAGCTCGTGCGCGAGCAGCTCCTTGCCTTCCGGCGTGTGCGGAGCGTACTGGCCGGGCGCGAAGTGGATGTCGGTCCCTTGCGTGAACGCCAGCGCGCCGACCGATTCGGCCTCCGCGCCCCGGTGGATGCGGACCGCCGAGAAGTCAGCACCGAACGCCCCCGCCATCTCGGACGCGACGTCGAGCGGCAGCGCGCCGCTGATCTCGGCCGGGCCGGCGCGTGACGTCTCTGGTGGGCTGACGGGATCGCCGGCCTCGCCAGCGCTCGGCGCAGGGCCCAGCCCGAGCGCCGCAGACAGGTCCGCGGTCATGGCCCAGTCTCCGGCCCGCTCCGACGCACCCTGCGATCGCCCCGAGGACGAGGCTGTCGAAGGATCCTCGTCGCGCGACGCGATGTCGCCGACGCGCGTCACCTTGCCGGGCGCGACGCGCGCCGACTCCTGCGCAGTCGAAGCCCCCTGCTGTTGATCGCGTGCAGCCTTGCCCGAGCCCATGGTTTCCCCCCTGTGGCCCTCCAGCGACGCCGAACCTAGCCCGGCTCGCCAACGGGGGTCAACTCTCGTTCTCCGCAGGGTCGCGGCCGATGTTCGTGCGCCGGATGCCGCGTGCAGCCCGCCTGTAGCCCGGCGGTGCAGGCGGCATGGGAGCTACACCCTGAGCCTTGGTGCATGAACGCTCGCCGTCGATCGGGTCGCGATCCAGGCGGAGACGTGCTGCGCGCTGGGTCGGCCGGCCGACGTCGGCCGACGTCGGCCCGATGTCGGCCCGATGTCGGGCCGATGTCGCCTGCCCGCACGGTTCCTGGCACAACGAACAAGGTCCTGCAGCGATGCGTGGCCGTCCGAAAGGAACTTATGAAGTCACTGCCTTCGCTTGCCTTCTCGTCTCTGTTCACGGCCCTCGCCGCCGCCGCGCTGGCCCCCGCTGCACATGCGCAGCCCACCCATGCCACTACCACAAAGACGCTTGGAGTCGATGGCGTGGTGGTCCTCCCCACTGGCGACTACGCCAGCGCAGTCGATCTAGCGTTTGGCGCGTTGGCGCGGGTGGAGGTCCCGGTTGGATCCTTCACCGTCACCGGTCGCGGCGGCGCGATCTTCAACTTGTTCGAGGGAGACTCGTCCGGAAGCCTCACCTTCCTGCCGTTCTACGCCGGGGTGAAGGTTCCTCTGGCGCAGACCGGGATCTACTTCGCAGCGGAGGCCGGCGTCACGATCGCGTACGCCAGCGTCGACACCGACGTGGGGAGCGGCTCAGAGACCGAAACCAAGCTCGGGGCGACCATCGGCGCCGGGCTGCGCCTCGGGTCGATCGACGTCCGCGGCGGACTGTTCATGCCCGACGCCCAGGACCTCGTGGGCCTGATGGGCTCCGCGGGCTTTGACTTCGCGTCGTTCTAGAGCGCGTCGTTCTAGCGCTCAATGCGCGAGCGACGGCACGCGGCCCAGCCGCTTGCCGTCGCCTCTGGCGCGACGACGATCAGCGGCAGGTCGCCGAACCGCCGCTGTAGACGGCGGCGGACGACAGGCCACAGGTCACGCGGCAGGTCGCGGGGCTCGAGCAGTTGGTGACCGTGCAGCCCGTCGTCGGGCAGGTGACCTCGCAGCCCCCAGGGGGACAAGCGACCTCGCAGGAGGTCGAGGTCTGGCACGACACCGAGCAGTTCGACGCCGCCTTGCAGTCGACGTCGCAGCTAGGTGCGCCGTTGCAGGACACCGAGCAAGGCTGGCCAGCATCACAGGTGCGATTGCAGTCCTGCTCCTCTGTGCAAACACAGGTGTTGTTGCCGGCGCAGGTATCGTCTGTGCCGCAGGCTGCCGTGGTGAAGGTGCAGGCGAGAGCGAAGAACAAGCTAACAATGGACTTCATGGCGGTACTCCTGGAAACGTTTGCTGGTTCATACGGCGCTCGCTCCTGCAAGGGCGACATCAGGGCGACCTCAGCGACACGCCGGCCGACCTCTGCTACACGCCGGCCGACCTCTGCCGCACGCCGGCCGACCTCTGCCGCACGCCGGCCGACGTCTGCCCTCGTCTTCGCCGCTGCTCGGTTGCCGAGAACGTGCATAATGGGTGGCGTGAGTCGTCGCGTAGGCAAACCGATCGGCGCCCGAAAGCGCGATCGTGAAGATCATCGAGACGGTGTTCGTGAAGCGGCGCAGGGAAGTGCCAGCTCGGTGAAGCTGGTTCGCGCAAAGAAGCTGCGCTTCTCCGCGGCGCTCAAGATCGAGCTGCTACGCAAGGTGGAAGCGGCAGAGGCCGCGGGCCGGGCAGAGCAGGTCGCAGGGCTGCTCCAGGAGCACGGGCTATCGCTCGATGTCCTCGACAAGTGGCGGCGCGACCGCGACGCCGGCGAGCTGGCCGCGCTGGCGCCACGCAAGCGCGGTCGCAAACCGCTGAAGTCGCCCGAGGAAGAGCTCGCGTCCCTCCGAAAGCGTAAGGCCCAGCTCGAAGAGCAGATCAAGCGGGCCAGGGTAGTGGTGGAGGTGCAACAGAAGGTCGCCGCGCTGCTCGGCAAGGACCTCCCCAGGCCAGCGCCAGGACACCCAGCGTCGGCGACGCCGAAGCGCGGGCGCTGAGCCGCGTCGCTCATCCTCCTCGGAAGTGCTGCGCGCTCCCACCCGCCTGCGCTGGGTAAATCCTTCGTCCCTTCATTGACATAGCCTGCTTGCTGCCGACATGATGCGAGCGTATCGGAAACCCTTCCGATGGCGGAGGATTCGTGGCCGACGACGCCGGCGCACTACTGGTTCGCTCAGGGTTAGTCACCGCAGACGCGCTGGAACTAGCGCGAGCGCTGGTGCAATCCGAAGGGGGAACCATTGGCGAGCACCTGGTGGCTACCGGTGCCCTGTCCGATGACACCTTGACCGAGTTCTACCGCACCCGGCTCCTGGTGCCTCAGGTCAACCCCAACACGCTGGCCAGGCTGCCCGAGCACGTGATCGCCGCGATCCCCGTCGACATGGCCATCGACCTGCGGGTCATCCCGGTGGCGATGGCAGATGGCATCACCATCGCCATGGGCGATCCGTCGAGCCGCGTCGCGGTGGATGAAGTGGGCCAGTTCGTCGGGACGTACGTCGTCCGCTCGGTGGCGACGCAGCTCCAGCTCGCGTGGTGTCTGGCGCACTACTACGGTCACGTGACCACGCTAGGTCAGCGGCTGCTCCAGGCCGGCGCCGAGGCCAGCGCCGAGTTGGGGGCTGACCCTGGAGCCAAGAGCGGCGCGGCGTTCCCGGAGGCCACCTCGCCGCCTCGGCGCTCACGCGGCGTGACCAGCAAGGTCAACGCTGCGCGGCACCGCGCGATGGCGCCCATCACCGCGCAGGTGAACGTGCCGCGCCCAGCGACGTCGCTCCTCGAGCCAGCTAGCGCCGCCGCCGCCGATGCGTCGGCAGCGGCACCAGTGACCGCGCCCAGCGCACCAGAAGGAGACCGCGGCCGAGCGCGCACCATCACCGGAGAGATCGCGTCGCGCAACGCCTCGGTGGAGAAGGTGGCGGCCATCGCGGACGAGAGCGGACCTGAGCCCACCGTGACCATCGAGATAAGTCCCGAGCTGCGCCCGGTGCGCCGCGGCGCGCACTGGGTGGATCCGCCGGAGCTGGCGAGCCGCTCTGGCGAGCTGGTGCCGCGGCCCAGCGCACAGCGCCCGGTAGAGGCCGAGCCGGCGGTGGTGATCGCAGAGGACGTCTTCGCGATCAGCGCCATGAGCCGCGCCACCACCGAAGACGACTACGACTCGGACTACGCCGACGTGGCGATCGTCGTCGGTGAGCCCGCGCCGTCTGACTCAGGGACCGACGTGGCGGCGGTGGTCGCGGCGCTCGATGACGCCGAATCGGCGCCGATCTTGCTGACCTCCAAGCGGCCGACCGTGGATCTCCGGAGGCCCGCGAGCGCCCCGCCGCGAGACGCCGAGGCCGGCGTTCCCCGCGCGGTGGAGGGACACGAGCCAAGCGGTGTGGTGCTGCTGGCGCAGCCAAAGCCGTCCCGGCAGCTTCCGACGGCGGAGCCACCGGTCGCTGCGGAGCCCGGCTCGGGCGATCGCCAGAGCCGACAGCGGCGCGCCGAGAAGCGCACGCAGCTTGGCCTTGGGATCGAAGCGACCAAGTCGGCGCCTGCAGAGACGGCCGCGCACGCGCGGGCCGCGCGAGACACCGAGGTCACGATCCCGCCGACGATGACCCCGACGATGACCCCGACGATGACCTCGCCGATGACCTCGCCGAGCGAGCCGGTCGCCACGGAGGAGCCAGCGCCTCGTGCCACCGACGCCGCCCTGCCCGGCCAGCCTCGGATCCCGCGAGCCGCGACTGCCCGCGATGCAACCGCCCCGGCCGCCAGCCCGGCTCCAGCCAAGCCCGCGGCCGCCGCCAAGCCCGCTGCGGACGCCAAGCCCGCAGCGGACGCGCCACCGTCCCCCGCTGCCCCGGCTGCCAAGCCTGCGGCCGCCGCCAAGCCCGCCCCCGCCGCCAAGCCCGCGGCCCCGGCTCCGGCAAGCGCCCGGGCGCGAAGCCCGGAGCCAGAGCCCGCGGCGCCGCCCGAGCCGGAGCGGCCAGCCCAGCGAGCCGCCGCGCGCGTCTCCTCGTACTCCGACGCCATCGACGACGGCTGGGGCCCGCCCGGCTCCACGATCCCGCCGCCGTGGCTGGGGGCCATCCCCGGCGGCATCGAGGCCAACGCCATTCCGGGCGCCATCATCCCGATCTCCGACGAGTCAGGCCCCCTGCTGATGGCGGCGCCGACCCCGCCACAAGCCGGGGCATGGCGGAGCTCGCCGAGCATCCCCATCGCCAATAGCCCCGCCGATCTGGTGGCGGAGCTGGAGGCCGCGACCAGCCGCGTCGTCGAGCTGGTGCGCCGCCTCGACCAGGCGCGCAACCGCGACGAGATCATCGAGCTGCTGGTGACCCACCTGCTCGACAGCCACGCCCGCGCCGGCTTTCTCACTGTCCGCCACAAGCTGCTGACGGCGTTTCGCGTGGACAGCACCTCCGGAGACAGCAAGACCGCAGGCAAGGCCGAAGGCAAGGCCAACGCCGAAAGCAGCTCCAGAGCCGAGATGAAGCTCGACGGCCCGTCCACCTTGCAGGACGTCGTCGACACCCGCCTGCCGTATCGCGGCCCGGTGGCAGACGACGCGAGCCGACAATTTCTCACCGCGGCGGTCGGCGATGCCCCCGGCGAGATCCTGCTGGTCCCGATCTCGGTGCGCGACCGGGTGGTTGGCGTCTTGTTCGCGGACCGCCGCAAGCGCCACACGTTCGATGAGCAGCTCGCGGTGGCGTCTCGCGCCGCAGGCGTGGCCTTCGAGCGCGTGCTGCTGGCGCGCCGCGAGCGGTAGCGCCGTCGACGCGCGACGGGCCCCGGGCTCGCGCTCGGCGGCGGCGAAGCCACGGCGACCCGACGGCGACTGGCCCCGAGCCGCCGCCGCGATCTGGGCCACGTGAGGCCGCCCACGGCTCGCCACGATCCGGCGGGCAATCCCTACTTCTTGCCGCCGGGGCATGGAATAGTGCGCGCCATGAACCCTGCCCGTTCCTGGCCTCCGCGAGCCGGAGCGCAGCATCCATGATGCGGCTCCTGGTGGCGCTTGGGCTCCTCTTCCGCGTGTCTCGCTTCGAGCTGCATGTGGGCTGGCGATATCTCTACGGTGGACGCCGGGATCGCGTGATGGGGCGCAGCGCGCTGGTGGCCGCGTCCATCACGGTCGTCGCCGCCTTGGTCCTGGCGCTCTCTTCCGGCGCCAACCCGCTGGCGGTGATCGCGGTCGTGCTGGGCCTCATCGCGACGTCGGTGTTCAGCCTGCTGGCCTGGTTCTCCGTGTTCACCAGCGTGTCCGTGCTTGGCGTGGCGCTCGGCGTCGCGGCCCTCACCATCGTCTTGGCGGTGACCACCGGCTTCGAGGCCCAGTTCCGCGAGAAGGTCCTGGGCGTCAACGCGCACGTGATCGTGCAGAAGTCGCAGTCGACCTTCGCGGAGTACCGTGACGTGATGGCGACGGCCCGCGGCATCGACCCCGAGGTGCTCGCCGTCCAGCCCTTCATCTTCGCCGAGATGCTGGTGACGCGCGGCAAGGGCCACCTGTCCGGCGTGGCGATAAAGGGCATCGATCCAGCGCTGGTGGGCGGCGTGCTCGATCTCGAGAAGCACATGATCGAGGGCAGCGTCGCCAGCCTCGCGACGCCGGTGCCCAGCACCGGCGACCTGCCATGCACCCCCGCGGCCGTGCCAGCGCCACGCGCGGCCGGCAGCGCCGCCAACGCCAAGTCGGACGCCAGCCCAAAGACCGGGCCGCGCCCGGACCCAGCCGCTGGTGCAGCGCCTCCCGAGCCTGAGCCGGGCGGCGCGCCGGCTGCCACCGAGCAGCTCCCGGCGATCATCATGGGCAAGGAGCTGGCGCACAAGCTCCGCGCGAGCTGCGGCGACATCGTCACCGTGGTGGTGCCGCTATCCAACATCGACTTCGACACCTGGCGCGCCAAGTCCAGCGCGCCGCGGACCCGCAAGTTCCGCGTCACCGGCGTGTTCTATAGCGGCTTCGACGAGTACGACCGTCGCCTGATGTACACCGCGCTGCCCAACACCCAGGAGCTGGTGGGTCGCGGGGATCAGGTCATGGGCGTGGAGCTCAAGGTCAAGGACGTCAGCCACGCCGCCGCCATCGCGCGCAAGCTGGAGCGAGCGCTGGGCGGCCCACCGTATCAAGTGGAAGACTGGTACGAGCTCAACCACAACCTGTTCACCGCCCTGCGCATCCAGAAGGCGGTGCTGGTGGTGATCTTGACCCTGATCATCGCGGTGGCCGCGTTCAACATGGTGTCAGCGCTGACCATGATGGTCACCGACAAGACCCGAGACGTGGCCATCCTCAAGTCGATGGGCACGCAGAGCTCGAGCGTGGCGGCGGTGTTCCAGATCATGGGCCTCGCCATCGGCGGCATCGGCACCTTGCTCGGCGTGGTCATCGGCATCACCACCGCGGTGGTGATGCGCAACTACGGCTACCACCTGGACCCCAAGGTCTATCTCATCGACCGACTGCCCATCGAGCTGCGTCCCATGGAGGTGCTGCTGGTGATCGGCGTGACCATGATCATCAGCCTGGGCGCGACGATCGGTCCGGCGTTGACCGCTGCCTCGCTGCGTCCGGTGGACGGCCTGCGGTACGACTGACCGACGATCGACCGACGATCGACCGGCGATCGACCGGCGATCGACCGGCGATCGACCGACTGACCGACGACCGACGACTGACCGACAACTGAGATACAACTGAACGCCGACGAGCGCCGACGAGCGCCCGGCACTCGGCCTTTCTCCTGCGGTGAAATGGCGCAGGTCCGGACATCTGGCGCCTGCTGTTCCCGGCCGCCACGGGCCGCGGCCTGCGCGCAGCCAGGCCTGCTGCGGTGACGTTGCTCGCACAACCTCAGGAGTGCGTGGCACCCGGCAACGTTCTCGGGCGAGGTGTTCGGTCCGTCGCAGCAGCGCAGACATGACCTGTTGTCCAGGTGCGCGGATGTGGTGCTGCGAGCCGACCGCGAGTGGCCGCGCCGCGCGCTGCAACTTTCCTGGAGAATGCGGCACTGAAAGCCGTGGTCGCGAGAGGGGTTCTCGCGGCGACCGCTTCTGCTGCCAGGAGGTTGTTGTGAAACGATGCAAGGGACTATTCGCGATCGTGTTTGGGGTGCTGTGGATGACGGCCGCGTGCTCGGAGACGCCCGAGGACGCAACAGAGGAGCTGGACGGCGCCGACGTCTCGCAGGTCGAGGCAGCGGTGGGAACCGCCGCCGCCGGGGATCCGTGCTTTGACTGGCCCATCGGCGGCTCGCAGGGCGGATCGCTCGTGCCCGGCTGGGGCTCGTACGTGATGCAGAACTACGCCAACCGCGGCGGCGCCAACTGGTACAACAACCGCGCTCACTCCGGCATCGATCTGGCGCTCAACTCCGGGGCCACCGCCGGCACGCCGGTCTACGCCGCGGCCAACGGCGTGGTGAAGTGCGTCGTCAACGCCAACTATCCGGGGTGGGTCACCGTCATCGAGCACACCATGGGTGATGGCAGCAAGCGCTACACGCAGTACGGCCACACCAACCAGCCGAGCGTCGCGCTCAACGCCACCGTGAGCAAGGGGCAGCAGATCGCCACCGTGCTCAACCAATCGACCAACTCTCACTTGCACTTCGAGGTCCGCACCTGGCTCTACTACAGCGGCACCAACTGCTGGGGCCCAGGCTACGCTGACGGCACCAACCTCCCTGACGCGCAGGGCTGGAGAAACCCGGTGGACTGGCACTTTGGTCACCGCGCCGCCTTTCCAGGCCAAGGCGTCTCGGACATCGCGCAGAACGTTCGCAACGCGCCCAGCATGAGCGGCGGCATCCTGACCACGCTCGCCGCCGGCACCCGCTACGCCGTGAGCCAGGTCAGCGCCGACACCGGAGGAGCCAAGGACTGGTGGTACCGCATCCAGTACGCGACCAACACCTGGGGCTGGGCGGCCGGCTTTGATCACACCGGCTGGGGCGGAGAGATCTACGTCGTCGAGCCGGTGCGAAGCTGCGGCTCCGCGCCCCCGCCACCGCCTGGCCCGTGGTGCTCGGCCAACTGCGGCGGCGGCGGTTGGTGGTGCGCCAACGACGGCGCCTGCATCACCAACGGCGTCGCCGGCCACAACTACCATTGCTCCGGCAACAACGTCGCGCCCGACCGGGACCAGGCCTGCGCCGCGGGCTGCGTCATCGCGCCCACCGGCTTCCCTGACTACTGCAAGGCCAGCTCGTTCTGTGGCTCCGGCGCGTGGTGCGGCAACGACTGCGTCAACGGGTTCGCCAAGACCCTGTACAATTTCAACTCGTCTGGCGCGGTTTCCAGCGTCACCCAGTGCCAGGTGGGGTACACCAACCAGACCTGCGTGATCGCGCCTTCCGGCAGCCCCGACTACTGCAACTGACCCGCCTATGCCCTCCACCGCCGTCTGCTCCTCGCCCCTTCGCTCGTTCTTGGCGGCCTCCCATCCGCGGGCCGCGCTGATCACGTTCGCCGGCGTGGTGAGCCTGCTCGGCGCGGCTGGCTGTCGTGACTCCGCCGCGCCGCCGCGTCAGGATCGCACCGGCGCCGCCGGCGCGCGAACGGCGCGACGAACGGCGCGACGCCGACCGCCAAGGGGGCCTCGGTGTCGATGGACACGCCGCTGGGTGACACCGACGTCCGGGTCACCATGGACGCGCTGGTGGAGAAGACGCTGCGAGACCCGCAGGCCGTCGACGCGCAGTACCAGCTAAAGACCATGGAGGCGGTGGGGGTGGTGCTGGCCGTGGAGCTCGGCGATCCGAAGATGGTGAAGATCGTGGTCGGCAAGCAGCTCGGCGGCAGGGACACGCCGTGCGTGTGCCAGGGCAACGAGCAGCTCCGCGCGGCGGCCAGCGCGCTGACCCCTGGCCAGCCCATCACCGTGCGAGGCAAGTTCGCGGGCATGGTGCAGATGGCGCTGGTGTTGCTCAACTGCGAGGTGGTCCCAGGATCCCCGCCGGCAGACAGCGCCACCAACGCTGCCCCCGGCAGCGCGGGCTGAGCGCTCGCGCCATTCGCGGGCACAGCCACCCGGCGTGGCTATGGCTCGCGCGGCGCCTTGTCTTCGACGGCGCCTTCGCTCTGGTCAGGACGCGGGCGCTCGCCGCGCTCCCGGCCTTGGCCCCCGCTCCGGTCGCGCCAGAAGCGGCCCAGCGCCTCGTTGCCCCGCGCGACCGAGGCCAGCACCTCCGCCATGTTCTCGAACGTCTCGGGGATCTGCTCCGGGTGCGCCCGGAGGTGTTCGGCGATGCGCTCGCCGTGGCGCGCCACCACCTTGGCCAGCGGGGTCGACGCCGGCAGGCGCTCCGAGACGACCTCCGGCGGGAGCTCCAGGCGCTCCAGGTTGTGCGTGTTGCTGGTCGACAAGAACTGGCCGCGGATCTCGGTGACCAGCTCGATCACGCGCAGCTCGCGCGGGATCCGCAGCACCGTCTGCAGGAGCACGACCATGCCGCGCGGTCGCACGTGATACACCGCGCCGCGGATCATGCCGTCGGCGAACACGCGCATGAAGGTGCGGGTCTCCGGTGACAGCCGGCTAAGGCTCAGGTCCTCCAGGTCGCCGAGCCAGCGCAGGCCCTCGAGCTCGAGCTCACGGCGCGCTCGATCGTAGTATTCGAGGTCGGCCTCGGGGAACGACGTGGCGTTGACCTGGACCAGCTCGTGTGGCTCGGCGTACGCGGCGGCCATCCAGGAGGCCGCCCCGTCGACCGGCGCCGCGCTCTGCCGCCGCAGACCGATGGCGACGGCGATCATGAACCACATGCCCATGAGCAGCAGGAAGGCTTCCACCACCCCAGTTTGGCGCTCCGGCGCGGCACTGACTACTGTCCAGAGCGCCAGGTTTCCAGGTCCGCGGCCGCCCGGCCGCCGCCACGTGGGTGCCGCCTGGACCCTCCGTTGCTGTAGAGTCGCGCGGTGACACACTTCGTGGTGACCGCGCTCGACGCCTCCCGCTCGCTGCCCCTGCATGCCCTTGGCGAACTCATCGAGCACTCGGCGCATCGGCTGCACGCGCAGGTCGCCGAGCGGGCCGAGCACGGCACGGGCGTGCGCGCCGTGCTCGAGTCCGGCTCGACGGAGCCGGCGCGCGCTCACGCCGTCAACCTGCGCCGTAGCCTGGCGCAGGACGCGGCGGCGGCGGGCGTCCGCCTGGATCTGGCGGTGCAGCCAAGCGACCTGCGCCGACCACCGCGCCTCCTGGTGATGGACATGGACTCGACGCTCATCACCATCGAGGTCATCGATGAGCTCGCGCGCCGCCATGGCGTGGGCGCCGAGGTGGCGGCGATCACCGAACGGGCCATGCGCGGCGAGCTCGACTTCGAAGCGAGCCTGCGCGCGCGCGTTCACAAGCTCGCCGGCCTGCCGGCGTCTGCGCTCGACGCGGTGGCCGCGAGCCTCGAGCTGTCGCCCGGCGCCGCCGAGCTCATCGCCGCCATGCAAGCGCGCGGGGTGGCCGTGGCCATCGCCTCCGGCGGGTTCTCCTTCGCCGCGGACCTGCTGCGGCAGCGCCTGGGGCTGACCGCGGCGTTCTCCAACCAGCTCGAGCTCTCGGCGGGCGCGCTCACCGGGCGCGTGCTGGGCAACGTGGTCACCGCCGAGCGCAAGGCGGAGGTGGTGCATGAGCTGGCCGCCGCTGCCGGCGTCACCCCCCAGGAGGCCGTGGCCATCGGCGACGGCGCCAACGACCGCTTGATGCTGGCCGCCGCCGGGTTTGGCGTCGCGTTCCGAGCCAAGCCCGCGCTGGCCGCGGTCGCCGACGCGACCATCGACCACGGCGGCCTGGAGCGGGTGCTGGAGATGCTGGACTGATGCCGGATTGACGATGGACTGATGCAGGACTGATGCAGGACTGATGCCGGACTGATGCCGGCATGATCGTGGATTGATCTCGGACTGCGCCCTCCCCCACCTGCTATGCTGCGCGCGATGGACTCCCGGCTGGATGTGCCTGTCTCCGTGCGTCCGAGCTGGACACGGCCGCTGGTGTTGGCCCAGGTCCTGGCCGCGTTCTTGGCCTGGGGCATCCCTTGCACCTGGCTCGTGAGCGTCACTGGCTGCGGCCCCAAGGCGACTCGCTTCGAAGGCGCGGCGCGCTTCCCCGGCGGCCCGAGCGCGTGCCAGGCGCGCTGCAGCGCTGACGGCTTGACGATGTCGGGCTTCGTGTACTCCGGCGAGTTCGCCACGAGCTGCGTGTGTCGTCCGTCGCCAGCGCCCGATCCCGCGGCGCCCGGCGGAGGCCCCAGCGCACCGACCTCCGCCACCGATCCCGCGGCCGACCTGCTCGCCCCAAACGCGCCGACCGGCGTGGGCGAGGCGGAGCTCTCAGCGCAGGCCGCCGCCGCCGCCGCCGAAGCGGCGCGCGTCCAGAGCCAGCAACAGCTCCTGCAGCACCGCAAGCCGTGAGCTGCGCTGCCTGCGCGTGATGGTGGCTTCGCAAGACCCAACCGGGTATCGTGTCGGGACGTGTTTGCGATCCCCGGCATCTGCGGTCTCCTGATCGTCCTCATCACGCGACCGCAGGAGTTCATCTCGGCGTTTCAGAAGATCCCCCTTCTGTACTTGCTGTGCGGGCTGGCGCTCCTGGGGCTGGTCCTCGACTGGCGCCTGCGCCGCCTCCAGCCCCTCGCCTCGCCGGCCTTCAACTGGGCCATGTTGTTCTGGCTCTGGGTGCTGATCTGCGACGGCATCACCCCCAGCAGCAGCTTCATCCCTCGCGCCATCGAGGTCTTCATCCTGCTGGTGTTCTTTGGAACGCTGTCCCTCTCGGTGCAGCGCTTCCGCACCTTCCAGACCCTGGCCGGGACGCTGCTTGGGGTGTCGCTGTTCCTCTCGTTCGTGTGCGTCCACCAGTCGCTGCAGCCCAAGAAGTGCCTCGTCCTCGAAGGTGGAGAGGGCGGCGAGGGCGTGTCCAGCGAGGTGCCGTGCGACATCAACGCGGACTGCAGAGAGGCGGGCGTGGAGGACGCCCGCTGCGAGCATTTCGGACTCTTTGGCACCTACTCCATCGAAGAGCGCACGCGCTACCGCGGGCAGCTCCATGACCCCAACGAGGTGGCCTTGACCATCTGTTGCCTGGGGCTGTCCTTTGCCCTGGCGTTCATGGTGCGAGACCGCCGGATGCGCTGGAAGGTCGGCGGCGGGGTGATGCTCTTTCTGATCGGCCTGGCCGTGATCCGCACAGGCTCCCGTGGCGGCCTCCTGGTCATGATGGGGATCCCGGGCTCCTACTTGATCAAGCGCTACGGGATGAAGGCCATCTTCTTCGGTGGCGCCGCCGGCGCGCTGATCTTCTCGGTCGGCGCGCGCTCCGATTCGGCCGCAGACGAGTCCACCTTGCATCGCTACGAGGCCTGGGCCGAGGGGCTCAGCATGCTGCAACGCAAGCCGATCTTCGGCGTGGGCCACCGCCTGTTCACCGAGAACCACGGGCTGACCGCGCACAACTCCTATGTGCTGGCGTTCTCCGAGCTGGGGATCTTGGGCTTCATCCTGTTTGTCTCGGTCATCTACATGTCCATCAAGTCGGTGTACGTGGGGCTAAAGCGCCTGGACAAGGTGCCGGAGGCCGGGGTCGCGCGCGCCTGGGGAATGGCGCTGCTGGCCTCGCTGTGTGGATGTACCTTCCAGATCAGTACATTGTCGTTCTGCTACCACCCCGTCCTGTGGATCATCATCGGCATGGGCTCGGCGTGGTACTCCGCGGTTCGCTACCACGACCCTGAGTTCCAGGTCCGCATGACGCCGCGGGATTTCGCCACGATCACCGGAATCTGCATCTTCTACTTCGCGGTCTTCTTGCAGGTCTTCCTTCGCTACAAGGGCATCATGTAGGGAGCGACCAAGGAGCGACCAAGGAGCGACCAAGGAGCGACGACAGCCGTCAGATCATCCTGGCTCACAGGAACCAGAGTTTCGCGTAAGTCAGCCTGCTATAGTCACCGCCCATGAAATCCGATCGGTCCGAAGCGGGAATGACCAGGCGAACGATGATCTTGGGCGGAGGGGCGGTCGCGGCTGCGGGCGCGGCGGCCTGGGTCATGCGCGACAAGCTGCGCAACAAGCTCGACCGCCTGACGATCCTCGACTCGTTCTTCGCCACGCCGGCGCTGTTGCCGCACGATCCTGACAAGGACCGGACCTCGCTCTTCGTCGCGCGCGACGCCGGGCCGGCGGCCAACGTCGACGCGGTGGTAAGCAAGCTCGGCGGCATGAGCAAGATCATCGGCGCGGACGACATCGTGGTCATCAAGGTCTCCGCGCAGTGGTGGAACCAGGGCATGACCAACGTCGCCGCGGTGCGCCGGGTGATCGAGCACGTCCTCGAGATCCCCGGCTTCAAGGGCGAGGTCGTCGTGTTCGAGAACACGCACTTCCATTTCCCCGACAAGGCCATCGAGGACCCGGCGCGCGGCCTCACTCGCGCCTTCACGCGGCCCAGCGAGATCAACGTCGACGTCCCGGGATGGGACAAGCTCGGAGATCTGGGACCGCACTTCGCCAAGCTCGGCGCGCCGGTCAGCATGGTCGGGCTGGTCGACGCCGGTGAGAGCATGCTCTCGAGCTCCGCGTGGTTCGATCCAGATCACCAGCACGGGCTCTACGGCGGCGACAACCGTGGACCGATCCAGGCCGGCGAGGTCCGCGATGGCTACTTCTGGGACTTCGAGCAGACCTTTCGCGTCAAGCGCAGCCGCGTGGGCTACGCGCAGACGCCGCTGTCCTGGCCGCGCTTCACCAGCCCCAAGAGCGGGCTCGTGATCGACCTGCGCGACGGGGTGTTCCGGCGCGAGGGCCAGCGGCTGGTCGGCACCGGCCAGAAGCTGCGCTTCTTGAACATGACCACCGGCAACGAGCACAGCTCCACCGGCTTCACCGGCGCGACCAAGTCGGTGATGGGCATCGTCGACATGAGCGCGGGCGCGCTGGGCACCCACCCGCTGGCGCGCGGCTATCAGTCGGTCCACTACTTCGGCCGCACCGGCCGTCCCAACGCCGAGGCCGACCCGACCTGGCGGATGGCTGGCCCGCTCGCCCTGTGGTGCCAGCGCGTGATCAAGCCGGACCTGTACCTGACCGTGGCCGAGTGGACCGCCTACATCCCCAAGGACGGCTACGACGAGAAGGACGACATGCGGCACCACGCCAAGTGCCGCGCCAACACCAAGACCATCGTCGCGGGGACGGATCCGGTCGCCATCGATGCGTACTGCGTGCGCAACCTGCTCATGCCGCTGGGCAGCAAGAGCCACGCCGAGCACAACCTGGACGACCCGGACTCCAAGGTGTCGCGCTTCCTCCGCTACTACCGCGAGGTGGCGCGGGCCGGCACGCTGGATCCTGCGCTGGTCACGGTCGCCTAGTGGCGCGCCTCCGCTTGCAGGCGCTTGGGCAGGCCCTCCGCGCGAGGCTCGGCCGCATGGCCGGGACGTCAGGGACGTCAGGGACGTCGGGGACGTCGGGCACGTCCGGCACCGCCGGCAAGCCGTCGGGCAAGAAGCCAGGCCACCTTGCCGACGAGCACGACACCGACAGCGACTCGGTGCTCGATCAGATCGGGCTGCGGCACGACGGCGATGACCTGGGCGAGATGCGCGCGGCGTGCATCAAGGTGGCCCGGCGCATCATCCAGGCCGGTCGCGCGAAGCAAGCCGGGCAGGCCGACCAGCCCGGCCTGCCCACCGAGACCCGCGTGGTGGGCTTCATCCCCGCCGAGGACGAGGTCGCGGTGCCGCCGGTGATGATCCAGCTCGCGCTGTCGCTGTCGAACCTCACCGGCTCGCCCACCGCGGTGGTCGACGCCAACGTCCGGTACCCGGGGCTGTCGATGCTGGCCAGCGAGGCGCAGCTCGGCGACACCGTGTACTCCACGCGCTGGGTCAGCCAGTCCGTGGCGCTGCTGTCGCCGCGAGGGCTCAAGAACGCGGGCGAAGTCGTCCCGCAGCTCGCCCGTGTCGTCGATGACGGGGCCGAGCTGTTCGGGCACATGCTGGTGGACCTCACCGGCTTCGAGCTCATCGGCGAGCACGCCAGCGCCGCCGCCGGCATGGACGCGGTGATCGTCGTCGCCGCGACCCACCGCACCCGCGAGCCCGCCGTGCTGGGGCTTGCCCGGGTGCTGCCGCAGGACAAGTTCCTTGGCGTCCTGCTCGTGGGCTCCTGACCGCCCAGGTCCGTAAAACGTCACACGAGCGCCACCCGCCCGACAGGGCCAGTTTGTCAGGCACAGCACAAGAGGTGGGAGGCTCTGCGCGTGCCAGACAGGAGAGATCGTCGCACCGAGCGCCGAAGCGACGAGAAGGCAGGTAACCGCAGGCTACCATCCGGTGCCGACCACTTGCTGGGATCCATCAACCCGTGGTTTGCTCTCCCTCGATGATCTCCTTCGAACAGGAACGTATTGCGGTAATCGGACTGGGATACGTGGGACTGCCAGTGGCGCTGTCTTTCGGTCGCAAGGTCGAGACGGTAGGGTTCGATATCCGCGCCAAGCGCGTCGAAGAGCTCCGCCGTGGGCACGACGAGACGCGCGAGGTCACCACCGAGCAGCTCGCGGCGGCGACCAAGCTCGAGCTCACCGCAGATCCCGCGCGCCTCGCCGAATGTACGTTCTACATCGTCGCGGTCCCCACGCCGATCGACAGCAACAACCGGCCGGACCTCGGGCCCATGATCAGCGCGTCGCGCACGGTCGGGCCGCACCTGCGCAAGGGCGACATCGTCGTCTTCGAGTCCACCGTCTACCCCGGCGTCACCGAGGAGACCTGCGGCCCCATCCTGGAAGAGAAGAGCGGGCTGCGCAGCGGCGTCGATTTCTTCCTCGGCTATTCGCCGGAGCGCATCAACCCAGGCGACAAGCTCCACACCTTCGAGCGCATCGTCAAGGTGGTCTCCGGTCAGACACCGGAGGCCCTCGAGCGCGTGGCCGCGGCCTATGGCGCGGTGGTGGAGGCTGGCGTGCACCGCGCGCCGTCCATCAAGGTGGCCGAGGCGGCCAAGGTCATCGAGAACACCCAGCGAGATCTGAACATCGCGCTGATGAACGAGCTCGCGCTGATCTTCGACCGCATGGGCATCCGCACCGCGGAGGTGCTGGAGGCGGCGGGCACCAAGTGGAACTTCCTGCGCTTCTCGCCCGGCCTGGTGGGCGGCCACTGCATCGGCGTGGATCCGTACTACCTCACCACCAAGGCGCAGGAGCTTGGGTACTTGCCCGAGGTCATCCTCGCCGGGCGGCGCATCAACAACTCCATCTCCGGGTTCATCGCGCAGAAGTGCGTGAAGATGCTGACCCAGCACGACGTGCCGCTGCGCAAGGCCAAGGTCGGCATCCTGGGGCTCACGTTCAAGGAGAACGTGCCCGACCTGCGCAACTCCAAGATCCCTGACATCGTCGCCGAGCTTGGCCAGTATGGCGTGCAGGCCATCGTCCACGATCCGTGGGGCGACGCGCACGAGGCCTTCGAGGAATACAAGATCGAGATGACGCCGCTCGAGCGCTTCACCAACCTCGACGCGCTGATCCTGGCGGTCGCGCACGAAGAGTACCTCCAGGCCACCGACGACTTGCTGTCGCGCATCAACGACAACGGCGTCTTCATCGACGTCAAGAGCGCGATCCAGCCGGCCCGGATGTCGCGCGGCATCCGGTACTGGAGCCTGTAGGTGACCCGGTACGAGAACCTGAGCGCGGAGCTGGTCAACCAGCCGCGGCGCTGGCTCATCACCGGCGTGGCAGGCTTCATCGGCTCGGCCTTGCTGGAGCGCCTGCTCGACCTGGGCCAGGTGGTGGTCGGCGTCGACAACTTCCTGACCGGGCACCGGCGCAACCTCGAGGACGTGCTCGCCATCAACCCTGATCAGAAGCTGCAGTTTCGCCTGATCGAGGGCGACCTGCGAGATCCAGAGGTGGCCGAGCGGGCGTGCGCCGACGTCGACGTGATCCTGCACCAGGCCGCGCTGGGCAGCGTGCCGCGCTCCATGAAGGATCCGATCTCCTCGCACCAGCACAACGTGGATGCGTTCTTGAACGTGCTGGCGGCGGCGCGTGGCGCCGGCATCAAGCGCCTGGTCTACGCCAGCTCGAGCTCGGTGTACGGCGATCACGCGGCGCTGCCCAAGGTGGAAGATCGCATCGGCAAGCCGCTGTCACCGTACGCGGCCACCAAGCGCACCGACGAGATCTACGCCCAGGTCTTCCAGGACTGCTACCAGATGGAGTGCGTGGGCCTGCGCTACTTCAACGTCTTTGGCCGTCGCCAGGACCCCGATGGGCCCTACGCCGCGGTGATCCCGCGCTGGATCTCGGCCATGCTGGACGGCAAGCCCTGCGTGATCTTCGGAGACGGCTCGTCCAGCCGGGACTTCTGCTACGTGGACAACATCGTGCAGGCCAACCTGCTCGCGGCCACCGGCCCCGCCGAGGCAGCGCAGGGTGTGTACAACGTCGGCTGCAACGGCCGCACGGACCTGCGCGAGCTGTTCACCTTGATCCGAGACAACCTGGCCAAGACGTTCCCTCACGTGGCGGAGCTCGAGCCCGCGTTCGAGGCGCCACGCGCTGGCGATATCCCGCACTCGCAGGCGTCCATCGAGAAGATCAAGGGCGCCCTGGGCTACCACTACACCCACGCGGTGACGCAGGGCATGGCCGAGACGGTCGCCTGGTTCGCCGGCCGGCACCAGCGCTGAGCCCAAAGGGCGTGCCGGCGCCGGCGCCGGCGATCTGGCAGGCCGGCTCGAGGCTGGCTCGAGGCTGGCTCTGGGCCGGCTCGAGATTGGCTCTGGGCTGGCTCGACCATCGGCCGCCGCGACGCAGCGACGCCGAAGGGCTCGCGACCGTGTATCGTTCGTTCATGAAGCCCCTCTTGTTCGAGCCGGTGACAAGCCCTTACTTGGTGCCGTTCGACGGCTCCTTCCGCATCGCGCACGCCCCCACTCATCCCAGCGGGTCCGCGCGGCCCGACAAGAACGACAAGAACGACAAGAACGACAAGAACGACAAGAGCGACCGGCCCGACAAGAAAGACAACCTCAAGGCCCTCGAGCAGGCCGTCGAGCAGCTCAGCAAGCTGCAGGGCAAGCTCTACGCGGACGACCGGACGTCCGTGCTGCTGGTGTTTCAGGCGATGGACGCTGCCGGCAAGGACGGCACCATCCGCTCGGTGATGAGCGGCATCAACCCGCAGGGCTGCCAGGTGTACTCGTTCAAGGCGCCCTCGGACGAAGAGCTGGACCACGACTTTCTCTGGCGCATCCAGCGCGCCCTGCCCGAGCGTGGCCGCATCGGCGTCTTCAACCGCAGCCACTACGAGGAGGTGCTGGTGGTCCGGGTCAACCCGAAGTTCCTCGGAGGGCAGCGACTGCCGCGCCACCCGCGCGGTCCCGAGGAGCTGCGCACGCTGTGGGATGAGCGCTACGAGTCGATCCGGGACGCCGAGCACCACTGGGCGCGCAACGGCACTGTGGTCCTCAAGTTCTTTCTCAACGTGTCACAGGCCGAGCAGCGCAAGCGCTTCCTGGAGCGACTCGAAGATCCAGAGGACCACTGGAAGTTCAACGCCGGAGATCTGGCCGAGAGCGACAAGTGGGACGCCTACATGGAGGCCTACGAGGCGGCGCTGCGGGCCACCTCGCGGCCGTGGGCACCGTGGTACTCGATCCCGGCAGACTCCAAGAGCTTCATGCGGCGCGCGGTGGCCGAGATCGTGGTGGGCACGCTGGCCCAGCTCGACCTGCGCTACCCGGAGCTGTCCGCCGAAGAGACAGCGGGACTGGCGCAGATTCGCAGCCGCCTCGCTGCCGGCCAGTAGCTCGAAGGCGGCTCGAAGGCTCGAAGGCTCGAAGGGTCGAAGACGGCTCGCGGCCCGGCGACGGCTCGCGGCCCAGCGACGGCTCGCGGCCCAGCGGCTCGCGGCCCGGCGGCTCGCGGCAGCGCGAGGCCCGAAAACGCGACGTGCGCGAGAGCCGAGCTCCCGCGCACGTTTCGTTGCCCCAAGGCCAGATGAGGCCAGATGAGGCCAGACGAGGACAAGCCAGCGGCCTGCCCTCGCAGCAGCGCAGCTACTGGCTAGTGATGTTGCACTTGGGCTCGTTCTTGCGAGCGTCGCACTCGGCCTGCGGGATCGGGAAGCGCAGGTTCACCACGTGGTTGGGCAGCGCGGGCTTGAGGTCCGCCACCCGGTTGAAGCGGCGCGCGTCGATCCAGCGGTGGCCGCCCTCGAACATCAGCGAGTAGCGCCGGTTGTAGAGGATCTCGTTGGTCACCTCGGCGTCGGGGATGTCCTCGGCCAGGGCGGCCAGGCCACCCGACAGCGTGCGCACCACGTTGAGGTCTTGCACGGCCAGCGCCTTGGCGCCGGTCTTGAAGCGAGCCTCCGCGCGCAGCAGGATCAGCTCCTCGTTGCGGATGAGCGCGATGGGCGAGGTGGGGGTGATGGCTGTGGCGGTAGAGCTGGTGGACAAGGCCGCGAACTTGCGGTTCGAGCTGACGCCGCCAGCGGTGCCCGAGGTAGGCGCGGTGGTCGGCACGAACGTCTTGCGGGCGAGGCGAAGGTCCGTCGCCGAGCCATTCATCTTGGCGTCGATCACCAGGTCCGGGTGCGCCCAGATGTTGCGGTTGGTGAGGCCGTTGGCGGTGTCGTTGGCGTTGGCCGAGAACACCATCGTCGGGCCGATGTTGAGGTCCGCGAGCGTGAGCTGCATGCCGGCCGGCAGGTCGGCCTTGAGGAACGACTCGCCGAGCGCGGTCAGCGCGCCCGCGGCGTCATCTGCGTAGAGCGCCACGCGCGCGCGCATCGCCCGGTTGAACCGGAGGAAGCTGGCCGGCGTGCCAAACGCGCTGAAGCCCGAGGGCACGGTGAACGGGAAGGCCATGCCGCCGCCCATCAGGTCCGCCTTGGCCATGTCCAGGTAGCTGTTGATGGCCGCGTAGACCACGGGCTTGTCGACGATCGGCGCCAGCGGAGCGCCGAGCTCCTTGTCGGTGTCGACGACCGCGCCGATGGTGTCGCGCGTGTTGATCACGCGCAGCAGGTCCATGGCGATGAAGGTGCGCGCGTAGCCCTTGATGGCAGAGCGCTCCTCCGCAGAGTACGCCGCCACCTTGTCCACACCCTTGATCACGATGTTGGCCAGGCGGATGTTGGCGTACGGGCCAGCCCAGAAGTTGCCACCAAACGGGCTGCCCTTGGCCAGCGCACCGGTCAGCATCTCGCCGAAGTAGCGAGGATCCGCGCCGTCGAAGTTGTACGACTCGCGGCCCAGGATGCCGAGCAGGGAGATGTAGCCGTTGGCGGCGGCGAGGTTGCCGCGGTGGCCGGCCATGATGCCGGCGCACGCCGCCGAGATGGACGCGAGCGTGGGCGAGTCCTCGAGCTCGTCGAGGCTTGGGTTGTTGAGGTCGCCAATCTCGAAGTCACAGGCGTTGAGCGTGGCCAGGGCGACCACGCTGCACAATCCAATGGAAAGTTTGCGCATCGTTGGATCTCCTTAGGGTTAGAACGAGGCCTCGGCCGAGAGCCAGAAGCTACGGCTGGGCGGGTACGGCGCCACGTCGTAGTTACGACCGAGCGCCTGGTTGCCGAAGTTCGAGACCTCGGGATCGAGACCGGAGTAGTCCGAGATAGTCAGGAGGTTACGGCCCGACAGCGAGAGCTGCAGCGAGCTGACGCCGCCAATCTTCGAGAGCAGGTCCTGCGGGAAGTTGTAGAACAGCGAGATCTCGCGCAGCTTGATGAAGCTCGCGTCCTCGATGTACGGGCGCATGTCGCCGCGCTCGTTGAACGCCTCCTGGCGCTTCTCACCGGCGCCCACCGCGTCCATCTCATCGGGGCCGGCGCAGCGCGGGTCGCAGTAGTCGGGGCTCAGGAACGCGCCGTCATAGAGGAACCGGGTCAGGTTGACGATCTCGGAGCCCTTCTGCCAGTCGAGGAGCGTGGTGAGACCAAAGTTCTTGTAGTTGAAGTTGTTGGAGAAGCCGATGCGGAAGTCCGGCTCGGCGTCGCCCACCTTGTCCAGATCACCGTCGCGATCGTAGTCGGTCACGATCTGGGTCAGGCTCTTGCCTTCCTCGACGCGAACCACGCCCAGGCCCGCGCCGAAGCCGGTGCGCGGATCGTTGAAGGCCTGACCGTCCGGCAGCTCGAGGACCTTGGTGCGGTTCAGCGTCAGCGTGCCGCGCGACACCCACTCGAACGCGCCGGCGACCGGCTTGACCTGGATGGAGGCCTCGATGCCGCGGTTGCGGAACTCACCGCCGTTGACGAACTGCTGGCCAAAGCCCGTGGAGGTGGCCAGGGTCTTGTTGAGCAGCATGTTGCTGATGTTGCGCTGATAGACGCTCAGCTCGATCACCGCGAGCTGGTCCTTGAGCACCAGGTCGGTGCCAAGCTCGAACTCGGCCTGGCGCTCCGGCTCGATGTCCGGCTCACCAGCGACGCCACCCACCAGCACCGTCTTGACGCCGCCGATGGAGCCGAGGCCGAGCGGCGTGAACTGCTGGCCGAAGTTCGGGCGGTTGCCGGACTGGCCATACGCGCCGCGCACGACCAGCGACTCGAACATGTCAGGCACCAGGCTCGTCAGCGCGTAGGTCGCCCCAAGCTTGGGATAGAAGTAGAGCTTGTCGGAGTCGCCGTTGAGGCTGGAGCGCTCGCCGACGCCGCCGGCCAGCAGGACCAGCTTGTCCTCGAGCAGCGCGATCTCTTCCTGCAGGAAGATGCCCTGGTCCTTGGTGCGAAACAGCGCCTCTTGCGCGGTGATGGTGGTGGCGCTGTCCACCGGCTCCTGGCCGGCGACCAGGTTGCGCGCCGTCACGATGACGTTGCCGCGATCCACGGTGTCGTAGCTGAGGCCAGCGGTGAGCACGTTGCGGAACTTGCGCGAGGCCGGGTTGAAGCGCCAGCTCGCCGACAGCGAGAAGTTGGTGTTGACGCTGTCGGTGGTGCCGTCCAGCGAGCGACCGGAGAGCGGGTTCTGCGGGGTCTCCTTCTCGTACTGCAGGTCCGGGGGAGAGAAGATGTCGTTGTGCTGCTGGTACGCATCGACGCCGAACACGGCCTGCGAGGTGACCACGTGCTCCTTGTCGGCGTAGAGCTTCAGCGAGCCATCGAGGCTGCCGATGAAGCGCCAGATCTCTTCCTCGTTCTTGAGGCGGTTGACGGTCTGCACCGGGTTACTACCGGCCAGCGGGTTGTCCGGGAACACGCCGTTGGTGGGCGAGAGCCTGATGAAGTTCGGCGTGGTCGACAGCGCGACGTACATGGACGTGCCCGTGTTGTCGTTGTTGGTCAGACCGCGGTCCGAGACCGAGTGAATGACGTTGGTCGACACGCCGACGCGGGCGCGCTTGCCAAGATCGTATCCCAGGGTCAGCCGAGCCGACTGCTTGTCGTAGAACGTGCCGATGAGCACGCCCGGCTCCTGCCGCACCAGCAGCGAGGCGGTGTAGTTGGAGCTGTCGCTGCCGCCGGAGATGGAGGCCACCGTCTCGGTGGCGAGCTTGGACTGCGAGATCTCGTCCTCGTGGTCGTAGGTCTTGCCGGTGTAGAGCTCGGCGATGTCGTCACCGAACACGTCGGCCACCTCGGCCTGGTCCTTGAACGTGCGGGTGCCGAGGGTGTTGGAGATCTGCGACATGCCAAAGCGCTGGGTCAGCGAGACCTTGGCCTTGCCAGGCTTGCCGCGCTTGGTCGTGATGATGATGACGCCGTTGGCCGCCTTGGAGCCGTACAGCGCCGCGGCAGACGCGCCCTTTAGGACCTCGATGTTCTCGATGTTGTTGGGGTCGAGGTCAGCGACGCGGTTGGTCGGGTTGTCCTGGCTCGAGGCGTTGCCGCCCGCGGCCGCCGCGGTGATGGCGTTGACGCCGGAGGCGATCGCCGAGTTCGAGATGATGACGCCGTCCACGATGTACAGCGGCGACACCTGACCGTTGATGGTGGAGATGCCGCGGAGGCGAATCTGGTTGCCACCGCCCGGGGCGCCGGAGTTGGACTGGATGTTGGAGCCGGCGATCTTGCCAGCCAGCGCGCCTTCCACCGTCTGCGAGCTGACCCGGGTCAGGTCCTGGGCCTTGACCACCGAGGAGCTGCTCGAGGAGTGCGACTTGAGGATGGCAGGAGCGCGACCTTCGATGAAGATCTGCTCACCCTGGACCGAGGTCTTGAGGATCGCCGCGACCTCCGCGACCGTGGGCAGCACGAGGATGTTCTTGGCCTCGTAGTTCTCGGCCTGGGACTGCAGGGTCACCTCGGTGAGCGGCAGCCCTTCGAGCTGGAACGCGCCGTTCTCGTCGGTCAGCGCGGTCTTGTCCGAGCCGATCACCGAGATCGCCGCGCCGATGACGGGCTCGCCGTTCTCGTCCGTCAGCTTGCCGCGAACAGCGCGGCTGGTGGGGGCCTCCGGCGGCGGCGGCGCGGTGGAGGTCAAGGCGATCTTGGCCGTGCCGTCCTGCGCGGCCACGGTCACGGCGGCGGTGCCGAAATCAGCGGCGCTGACCTCCAGCACCACGTCGGCGATCGCGACGCCCGAGAGCGCGAAGTACCCATCCGCGTCAGCCTGCGCCGAGATCTCGGTGCCCTGCACCTTGACCGTGGCACCTGGCAGCGCCTTGCCGGTGAGCCCGTCGCGCACCAGACCGGTGATCGCGCGAACTGGCGGCGGCGGCGGAGGGAGGACCTTGGCTATCGTTGCGGCGAAGACGGCTGGCGCGCGGCCGGCCTTGATCTGGAGATCCACCGGGGCGTACCCCTCGGCGCGGACCTCCAGCACCAGCGCGCCAACTGGCGCCTTGGCGATCGTGACCGTCCCATCGGCACCGGTCGTCCCCGTCGCTGTGGGGGCGTCCTTTACCTGGACGGTCGCGTTGGCGACGCCGGCTCCTCCTTCGGAGGAGACGACGACGCCGGATACGGAGCGCGTGGGCTGAGCAAGTGCTGCCCCTCCCCACGCCACCATGAGCAGTGACATCACCGCAAACGAACTAGCCAATCGAAATCGCATGAATTGCCTCCCTGGCTTCCCTCGCATTCTTCCACTGCCTCGCGATTGGGAGCAAGTTGACAACAACAGGACTTTGGTTTGATCCCTGCGACGCACCGTTGCTCACTGGAGTGCGCACCGAGCCGCCCCGGCGACCGTGGGCTGCACGTTTCCCGCCCAGACGGCCCAGCGAGCTCCCCGCCTGGCCAGCCGGGGAGCGAGCCTGCAGGAGGCCGCAGACCCTTGGCATGGAACGAGGTCACGGACGAGCCGGCGCTGCGCCACGGCCCCGCGGAAGGGGCGCGCGCCGCGCGCCGGGCGCCGCCGCTGCGCTGTCAGTCCCTCTTGTCGCCGGCCTCATTCTGTCCGCATGCTCGCGGCATGACATCGGATAAAGAGGCGCGGCGCGACGCTCTCATCGCCCTGTCGCGGCGGCATGTCTGGCCTCCGTACACCTCGCCGGAGCGACACGAGGAGCAGGAGCCGCTCGTCATCTCCAGCGCCGAGGGACCCTGGCTCGTCGACGAGAACGGGCGCCGCTACCTCGACGGCATCTCGTCCTGGTGGGCCTGCACGCTCGGGCATCGCCACCCCCGGCTCGTGCGAGCGCTCACCGATCAGCTCGCGCGGCTCGACCATGTAGGCGCCGGGGGGATCACCCACCCAGCGGTGGCCCAGCTCGCCGGCGAGCTCGTCAAGGTCGCCCCCGCCGGACTCACCAGGGTCCACTTCAGCGACGACGGCTCCACCGCAGTGGAGGTGGCGATCAAGATCGCTTTCCAGTACTGGCAGCAAACCCAGCGTCCGACGCGCCGACGCTTCATCGCGCTGTCGGCCGCGTACCATGGCGACACCCTCGGGGCGGCGAGCCTTGCAGGTGTAACGGAATTCTTCTCAATCTTCGGACCGCTGCTCTTCGAGGTGGTTCGGCCTGCTGCCGCCACGTCCTGGGATGAGGTGGTGGAGGAGATCGAGCGGCTGGCGCGCCTGCACGCCGACGAGCTCGCCGGCATCGTGGTGGAGCCAGCCATCCAGGGAGCCGGCGGGATGCGCATGCAGCCACCAGAGGTGCTGCGCCGCCTGCGCGCCGTGGCCGACGAGGTGGACACGTTCCTCATCGCCGACGAGGTGTTCACGGGCTACGGACGCACCGGGACCATGTGGGGCTGTGATCAGTCCCAGGTGACGCCGGATCTGCTGTGTACCGCCAAGGGCTTCACCGCCGGGGTCACGCCCATGGCGGCCACGCTGGCCACGGACCGCATCTATGACGGCTTCCGGGCCGCGCCCGATGGCAGCACCAGGGCGCTGATGCACGGCCACACGTTCTGCGGACACCCGCTGGGCGCCGCGGTCGCCCGCGAGGTGCTGGCGATCTACCGCGAGGAGTCGATCCTCGACGGCATCAGGGTCCGAGCCGAGCTGATCGCTGCCCACCTGGCAGGGCTACAAGGACGCCCCGGGGTGCGGCGCGCGCGGGCCCTGGGCATGGTCGGCGCGGTAGACCTCGGGGAGGGCGGCTACGGCGGCGCAGCCGGGCCGCGCTTCTACCAGGCGGCGCTGGCGCGCGGCCTGTACCTGCGGCCCCTGGGCGACTCCGCCTACCTCTGCCCGCCGTTCAACATCGGCCTCGCCGAGCTGCGGCTCTTGCTCGAGGGCTTCTCGGAGGCCATCGACGAGGCGCTGGCCGGCTGAGCGCGGCCACGCGCCGCGGCGCTCCGACGCGCTACCGACGCGCTACCGATGCACTGCCGCTGCGCTACCGATGCACTGCCGCTGCGCTACCGCTGCTCCACCGCGACCACCAGCCGGCTGCCGGCGACGATCTCGATGGGGCCCGCCGCGGTGGTGATCACCGAGCGCTCCAGGCGAGCGATGGTGCCGCGGACCGCCTCGCCTTCCAGCGGGGCGCGCAGGCGCCCGGCGATGGTGGCCGGGATGGTGAGGGAGCCGTTGTCATCTGCCTCGCACAGCAGCATGGCCGACAGCGGCGCCCCGGGCCGCGCGATGGAGATCTCGAGCGACACGCGGCCCACCCCGGCGGCGGTCCAGATCAGTCGGGTCGCCCGGTCGCCGCGCAACGTGATGGTATCGAAAGCGACCTCCAGCGGCGGCACGCCGCTGAGCTGCGCCGAGAAGGCCGGCAGGTCCGCGCCGGCGGCGATCACCCGGATGCTGGCGCCGGGATCGAACAGCTCCACCGGCGGCGGGGTATCCAGCTCGTAGCCGCCTGGCCTGGGCTGGAAGCGAAGCCCCTGGCGCAGGCCGGTCACCGTGATGACGCCGGCGCTGGCTGGGCGAGGGACCTCGACGCACTGGTTCGCGGGCGTGCAGACGCCAGGGCCACACACCGGCACGCAGGATCCCTCGTCGGGCCGCGTGTACAAAGTACACTCGCCCTCGACCACCCGCACCTCGGGCGCCAGCGGATCTGGCCGCTCGTACAAGCTGGCCTCCACGCCGCCGCCGCCGGACAGCAGGCTGACCAGGCCCACCCGGCCTGGCTGATACTCGCTGGGCTTGGGCGCCAGGTCCTCCGGCGGCGTGAAGTCATCGCCACAAGCCGTGAGCACGAGCGCGGCGCAAAGCCATGGCGCCAGCGCGCGTACACGATGATCGCTACGAACGAACATGTCCCCATCCCCCAGCATGAATTGTGCCTTATCGCAGATCCCTGATCTTGCGTGGTTACCAGTGGAGCGCGTGGAGATATCCGCCACCGACTCTCCACCTATCGCAGCTTTCCCCCAGGTCTACAAGGACCACGATGACACGCCAACCCGGCCATAGCGCGCCGCGAGTGGTATCTAGCGGCGTGCCCCCCCGTCCCCGTTCCCCCAAGGCCAAGACCAAGGCCAACGCGCCGCTTCGCCTGGGAGCCCCCGGTGCCGCGGAGCTGGTGGCCAAGGAGGTCTTCGGGTACCCCGCCCTGCGTGCCGGACAGCGCGAGGCGATCGAGGCCGTGCTGGCCGGCCGGGACGCCGTGGTGCTCTTGCCCACCGGGGGCGGCAAGTCGCTGTGCTACCAGGTGCCCGCGGTGGTCGCGCGGCGCGCGGGCGCGGGCACGACCCTGGTGGTGTCGCCGCTCATCGCGCTCATGATCGACCAGGTCGACGCGCTCGCCGGCCGCGGCGTGGCGGCCGCGGCGCTGCACAGCCAGCTCGACGACGACGCCCAGCGCCAGGTCATCGCCGCCTTCGCGAGCGGCGCGCTGGATCTGCTCTATGTGTCGCCGGAGCGAGCGGCGCAGGAGGGCTTCCGGCGCTTGCTGCGCGAGGCGAAGGTGGCGCTCCTGGCGGTGGACGAGGCGCACTGCGTGAGCCAGTGGGGCCACGACTTTCGGCCGGAGTACCTGCGGCTGCACGAGCTGCGCGAGCTGGTGACCGCGCCGGCCATCGCGCTGACCGCCACCGCGACCCCACGAGTGGTCGAGGAGATCGTCGGCGAGCTGCGGATGCGCGACCCCGAGCGCGTCCGCGGCGACTTCGCGCGGCCCAACCTGGCGTTCTCCGTCGAGCACCTGCGCCTCGACACCGAGCGCCTGGCCGCGGTGATGCACGCCTGCGAGGCGGCGGGCCTGCGCGCGCGCAACGGCGCTGGCCGCGCCATCATCTACTGCAGCACGCGCAAGAAGTCCGAGCTGGTGGCGCAGGAGCTACGCCACGCCGGCTTTCCTGCCGGTCACTATCACGCCGGCCGCACGTCGCTGGCCAGAGACCGCGCGCAGCGCGCCTTTGCCCTGGGCCGCACCCGGGTGCTGGTGGCCACCAGCGCCTTCGGCATGGGGATCGATCACAGCGACATCCGCCTCATCGTCCACTACCAGACCCCGGGCAGCGTCGAGGCCTATTATCAGGAAGCGGGGCGCGCGGGGCGCGATGGTCAGCCGGCGCGTTGCCTGATGCTCTTTGGCGCCGGCGACCTGATGACGCAGCGACGCCTGCAGGCTGACCGCAGCGGCGAAGCGCGGGTGGAGGCCGCGCTTCGCGCCATCGAGCGCTACGCCAAGACGGACCAATGCCGCCAGCAGATCCTGTGCAGCCACTTCACCGGCCGCGATGACCACCCCGCCTGTGGCTCGTGCGACGTGTGCTGCGAGCCGCCCGCCTCCGGCGCGGTGAGCGCGCGCGCCGCGCCGGCCAGCGCGACACCGATGGCGGCGCCGCTCCCCGAGGGCGGACGCGAGCTCATCCTGGCGGCGATCGGCAACCTGTCGCGACCGGTGGGCAAGGTCAAGCTGGCCAAGGCGCTGCGCGGCAGCCGCGCGCGCGGGCTCGGCGAGCTGGACCGGATCCCGGAGCACGGCCGGCTTCACGACGCCAGCGAAGCGCAGATCGTGGCCGCGATCGAGCAGCTCATCGAGGAGCGCCGCCTGGTGCGGCTGGGCCGCAAGTACCCTACGGTATGGCTCCCCGGCCGGCCGGCCCGGCCGGCGCTCCGCGAAGGTGGGAGCAAGCGCCAGCTCGGCGCGCGCGCCGCGCTGGGCACGGCGCGGCCTCGCACCAGCGACCTCGCGCACGAGCTGGAGCGCTACCGCAAGCAGATGGCTCGCAAGCTGGCGTGGAAGACCTACATGGTCTTCCACCGCAAGGTGGTCGCCGCGATCGACAAGGCTCGGCCTCGCTCCGCGGCCGAGCTGGCGCGCATCCCGGGCCTGGGCCCGGCGAAGGTCGCGCGCTTCGGCGAAGATCTCCTCAGCATGATCCGGCGCCACGACGTGCGTTGAGCTCACGACTGCGCCTGCGGTGCGCGACGCATGTGCGATAGCCGCGCAGCCCCTGCCCAAGGTGCGAGTTCAACGCAGACACCGTCGAAGATCTCTCGCCGAGCCACCTTCGAAGCGAGCTTTTTCACACCGCGCTTTGGCGCCGCTTGTCCTCGCTCGTCGCGATCTCGTAGAGTCGACCCATGAGGGTACGATGGTTGTCGCTAGCGCTGACACTCGTGGGGATGGGCTGCGGAGGCGATGAAGGCGACGGAGCGCCCATTCCGCCACCGGCCGCCGCTTGCACGCCGGCCGCCGGTGGCGGGCAAACCGCCACCCACATGCCAGCGCTCACGCTCTCGCTCAAGGACGCAGATCAAGAAGGCTGGCTCGCGTCGCCCGCGGTCGCCGACCTCGATCGCGACAACGCGCAGGAGATCATCATCGGCCGGGCCGGCAGGCTCGTGGTGTACCGCCCGGACGGCTCGGTGAAGTGGTCCGTGCAAGTGCCGTCGCGGATCTGGGCATCGCCCGTGGTCGGAGACTTCGCAGGCGACGCCAACCTGGAAGTGGTCATCGGCGCCGCCGACAAGGTCTATATGTACAACGCCGCCGGCATGAGCCTCTCCGGCTTCCCGGTCACCTGGACCGGAGAGGTTCGCAGCCTCGCCGCCGGAGATCTGGACGGCGACGGCAAGCTGGAGATCGTCGCGGCCACCACCAAGCCCAGCAGCTCCAGCGCGCCGCGCGACCTCATCATGGCCTGGCGCGGCAACGGCCAGGCGCAGAGCGGGTTCCCTCCCAACACCAGCGGCACCTCTGGATGCAACGCCATGTGCTACGTCACCGGCGGCTACGACCAGAACCTGGCGGTGGGGCCCATCGACGGCGACGCGAGCTGGGACATCTTCGCCAGCCAGGACAACGCCTATATGTCCTGGCACAAGGGCAGCGGCGTAGCGTTCGACGCCAACCCGATCTTCCGCAACCGCACCAAGGTGCCCGGGATCCGCTTCATGCTCAACTACGCCGAGGCGCAGCAGGGCTACGGCAACAACGAGAGCACCTCCAACCAGGCGCACTTCACCAACACCGGCCCGGCCATCGCCGACCTCGACGGCGATGGTGACAGCGAGCTGATCGCGCTGGGCTCGGTGCAGAACGCCGCGCAGTCAGATCGCCTGCGTGGCGTGGCGCTGTTCGTGTTCAACGCCGATGGCACCCGGCCGGAGCCCTGGGTCGAGCCGTATCACGTCCCGGAGTATCGGGCCGGCCTGTGGGACTTCGACGGCACCAACATCGTCGGCGCCACCAACCAGGTCGCCATCGGCGATCTGGATCCGGCGGTGGCGGGGCTGGACATGGTGTTCGCGGGCTTTGACGGCAAGATCCACCTCGTGGGCGCGGACAAGCGCGAGCGCTGGGCGTACACGTTCACCACCGCCAACAACGTGCTCACCGACGGCGTGGTGCTCGCCGACGTCTCCGGCGACGGCGTGGTCGAGGTCATCTTCGCCACGTACTCGACGCAGCAGAACGCCTCGGCGCTGCACATCGTCGACGCCACCGGGCGCCTGCAGCATCGGGTCGCGCTGCCGCGGCGCGGCTCGATGGCGACGCCGACCGTGGCGGACGTGGACGGCGACGGCACGCTCGAGATCATCGTCAACCTCAAGGACGCGGAGCCCGGCGTACACAGCGCGCTCGTCTACAACGTCCCGAGCTCGGCTGGCAACTGCGTGCAGTGGGGCACCGGCCGCGGCGGCCTCCTGCGCAACGGCACCTTCCGCAAGGCGCCCTGAACGTCTGCCTGGCGCCTGGCGCCGCCGCGCCCACGGACGCCGCAGCTTCGCGCCAGCCAATGACGCCGGCCACGTCGCTCCGGCCCACTGACGTCGGCCACGTCGCTCCAGCCCACTGACGCCGGCCACTGACGCCGGCCACCGACGCCGCCGCTCCGCGATGTCCCCGCGGTGACCGGCCGACGCCAACGAAAAAAGGGTGCCCCGCGGGACACCCTCTTTCGAGCAAGCTGCAGCGCGGCCGCTAGTTGCCGGTCTGCTCCTGATCCTGCTCCTGGTCCTGGTCACCGCCGCCGAAGATGCGGCCGATGAAGCGACCGGCGTTGGTCATGAAGCCGATGATCTTCTTGCCGCCTTCGATGACCGCGTTGCCGACCTCCATGCCGACATACACCGGCACGCCGATGCCCTTGCGGATCCACTCGACGATCTGCGTCTTCTCGGCGTTCACCACCTCGGTGCTGATATCGCCGGTCGACGTGATGACCTCGGAGCTGTGGTAGTTGAGCTGGCCGTTGCCGGCCGCCTCGTGCTCCTGGGCCAGCGGGTACGCGAGGTGCTTGGACAGCGGGTTGCCGCCCTCCATCTCGTGGTTGTGGACCGAGCCGGGGGTCAGCGCCTGGCCGCCGAGCGGAACCAGATCACCCGCCACGCGGTGATGGCGCGAAGAGATGGCCTTGTCCGGGTTCTCCTCGTTGTACTTCTCGAGCTGCTCCACCACGCTGCGGTCCACGCCGGGCGCCTGGAACGTGATGATGCTGCCGACCAGGTCCGGGAAGGTCGAGGCCGCGAGCTGCGCCAGCGCGCCGCCCAGGCTGTGTCCGGTCACCACCGCAGGGCCATGCCCCGCCGCGCGCTCCATGACGCCCTTGATCTCGTTGATGTTGGCGCCAAACTGGTAGCCGCCGATCGAGCCGGGATCCAGGTCCGCGATGAGCGTCGGGATCTTGGTTGGCACCGTGCCGCGGAACGCCACCACCGGCGGCTTGCCCGCCTGGATGGGCTCGAAGTAGCGCATCACGAACTCCCGCTTGCCGCGGAAGATACCGGCTGCCCGGTATCCGTTGACCTCGAGGAACTTGTGGTCGCGCTCGGTGAGATCGAGGTTGTAGGCCATGCCGTGGGCCATCTGCTCGACGAGGACATCGAAGCTCTCGAGCGGCTTCTCCTCTAGCGGCGCGCCCTCTGACTGCTTGGCCGTCGCGGCCTGCGTCTCCTGAGCGGTCTGCAGATCAGCCACCGGTGGGACCGACTGCGGCCCCTGGGACTGCGTCTGTGCACCGGTCTGAGGAGACGCGGCCACCACTTGGAGATCTTCTTCGCGGGTGTTTTGTAGTTTTTGTTGATCAAACATCGGGTTCTCCAGGTGAGGGCCGTCTTATTCCAGCCGGCCAACAGCAGTCAGCTTGCCACGCTCACGATACATCCGATGAATCGTGACGACCAATCCATCCATTGACATAGGCTCACCGCTTGCGGCGGCCTGAAAGGCTGCGCGCTCCGCAGCGACCTTGATGAAGCCGCCAGAGAGCTCGAAGCGCTCTCCAAGGTCCTCGTAGTCGATATCGGCTACTTCGGCCGCCTTGGGGATCGCCCGGCGCCACAGCTCGGCGCGCATCTCCGGAGCGGGGAACGTGAACTGGACATCGTAGGCAAACCTGCGCCGAAACGCAGGATCTACCGCTCCAGTCAGGTTGGTGGTCAGGATGGCGAGCCCGCCAAACCGCTCCAAGCGCTGCAGCAAGTAGTTGGTTTCCATGTTCGCGTACCGGTCGTTCGAAGATTTGACCTCCGATGTACGCTTGCCGAACAAGGAATCTGCCTCGTTGAAAAGCAAAACCACATGTCCCGGCTCGGCAGCGTCAAATACCTCACCAAGATTCTTCTCGGTCTCGCCTAACCACTTGGAAACAACGCGAGATAGATCGATCTCGTAGATCGCCAGGCCGAGCGCCCGGGCGATGACCGTGGCGCTCATGGTCTTGCCGACCCCGGGATCGCCCGAGAACAGCACGGACACGCCGGCCGCTCCCTTGAATCCCCATTTTTCCCGCACCTTGCGCCGCTCGCGCAGACAGCCCACGATCTCGTGCAGCGAAGACTCGGTCTCGTCGTCGACCACCAAGTCTATGAATTCATACGGGCAATCCAGCTTGCGCCCGAGACGTACGATCCGGTCGTGGAGCTGGTTGCGCACCGCGATGTCCAGCGCCGCGACCTCGGGTGGTCCGTCCAATTGGACCCGCTCCGCCCTGGCGGCGGAGGCGGCCATCGCGATCACGCCGCCCGGCGCAGCAAATCGCGCCGACAGCGCCTCGGCGTCGCTCTGGGTCAGCCCAGGCACCTGCCACTTCCACAACGTGGTCCGGTCCGAGAGCGAGGGGACCTCCAGCGCAAAGTGGACGAGCGGGCGAAAGTCCAGCCGCGGCATGCGGTCCCGGCCCACCGTGACCGCCATGGCGCCCAGGTGCTCGGCCGAGATCTGCTGCACGAAGGGCGGCAGATCCGCGCGATCCCCCTGCTGCACCAACACATCATCGATGTCGGCGATGACGGGGATGGCATCCAGGAGCCGGCACTCCCGCAGGATGGCGCGCACCAGGGGCCGCGCCTGCGCCTGCGCCATGGAGGCCAGCGTGTTGCCCTGGATGAGCAAGATCTTGCGGCCAAGCCGCGCCGCCGCCACCTGCAAGAGCAGCCGCTTGCCGGTGCCGCGCACGCCCTGCAGCACCAGCATGGCCTCCGGCGAGCTCAGCGCCGAGGCGCAGCGCTCCACCATGCTCGCCGGGAACAGCGAGTCCACCGCGCCGCCGCGCAGCTCGGCGACGTCCGAGAGCTGCGGATCGAGCCGCGCGGTGTCGCCGGCGAGGAGTTGCACCAGCCGCGCCGCCGGGCGCAGGCGGCGAAACAGCATGGAGTCGTACGCGCCGTAGGCCTCTTCCTGCTCGATGAGCCGGTACACCATCAGCGGGGAGGTCGGCGACAGATCGCGCGACATGTCCGCCCGCGCCTCCGGCGAGTCGTACACCAGCGTGGCCAGGAGCCGCGCGTCCAGGCTGCGACACTGCGGATCATTGCTGAGGTACCGGTACGCCACCAGGAGCTTGGGATCGATCTCCGGCATCAGCGCGAAGGCCAGCGTGAGCCGCTGCGCCCGGTTGAGCTGAAACCTCACGCATAGATCGAGGAAGGGCAGCCGGATCCCGGCCTGCAGCGTGGCGCCGATGCGCGCGTCCACCAGGAGCGAGTGGTGCTGGAACATGGCCTGGACCTGGGCCCACCCCGCGTCGTCCCCGCGGATCGCCGACTGGCCGTGGTACTCGCCCAGCGCCGCGCGGAACACGCCCGCGATGGTGTCGGTGGTCCAGGTGCCTTGCCCGCCGTCCTCGGTGCGGGGCAGCGCGCCGAGCGCCCAGCGGTGACGGATCTGGGCCTCCACGCACAGCCAGCAACGCCACAGCTCATCGCGGAGCAGCGCCTGTGCGGTCTCGTAAGGCCCAAACTCCGGCATCAAGAAGGCCGATCGCGATACATCACCACGTTGTAGCGCACGCCGCGCTCGTCGCGGTGAGCCTCCAGGTCAAACGGGTACGAGTCGTTGGTGTTGAGGTGCCGCGCCACCGTGTCACCGTCGATGTCCGAGTACCAGGCCCAGCGGCCCACGTTGAGGCGCTCGGCCACCGCGGTGAAGCGGCCCACCCCGTCTGCCCCCGGAAAGCCGCGCAGCCGCACCAGCGTGGCGCCCAGCTCGAGCAGCTTGGCGTCCAGCTCCTGCGCGGTCACGTTGGCCAGCACCCAGGATGGGCCGGTGCGCTCTTCGACGATGGCGGCGTACTTGCGCGCGCCGCCGACCACGTACGTGGTGAAGTCGGCGATGCAGTGCTGCTCGTCGGCCAGCTTGCTGAACGCGGCCTCGTCGAGGTCCAGGTGCAGGCTGGACAGCGAGCTTGGTCCCTTGTGCAGGACCAGCGAGAAGCGCACCGCGTCGCCCTCGACGTCCGCGGTGATGGACACCGGGTGCGCGGCGGCGGCGCTGACCTTGGCCGTGACCTCCGCGGCCGGCACGTCCACCAGGTACACGCTCTCGGCGCCCGCCTCACGAAACGAGATCGCGGCGAAGCGGCGCATCTTGCCGGCGCCATAGATGGAGAGGCGCATCAGGTGCATGCCAGGCAGCACCACATCGTCGACGTGATTCGTCTGGATGTCGTGCGACCAGAACCAACTCTCGGGGGGCTTTCTCGCGGCCATGGCCTTCTCCTGTACGACCGGTCTTGGTGACCGGAGGACCCGCGCTGGTGGGTGCCAGCGACGAGGTGGCAAGAGTCTAGCCGAGTGCCCGGTGCGAAAAAAACACCCTGCCAGTTCATTTCAACCCCTGGCCGTGTTTGCCCGCCCGATCCTCAATCGGCGCGATCATTGCACTCCCGGGGATGCCAGACCCCTTATGCTGCCGGCTCGCGCCATGCCGCTGCCCACCCAAGATGTCAGCCCGGACGATCCCACGCTCGTGTGCCCGGGTTGCCGCGTACACAGCGACCGGGGGCTGGAGCTGCGCTCGCTCACCCGGCGCGGCGCCCTGCTGGTCTGCGAATGCGGCCGCCGCTACCCCGTGCTCGACGGCGTGCCGCTGGTGATGGCGGACCCGACGCAGTACGTGATCGGCGAGCTCGGCGCGCTGATCGAAGGCGAGGTGCCGCTGGAGGTGGCCGAGGTGCTGGTGGAGACCGGCCCCGACGACGCGCCGTACGCTCGGCTACTGGAGCACCTCTCGATCTACCTGGACGCCCACTGGGGAGACCGCGCGACGCCGCCGCCTGACGGCCCCGCCCCGCGCTGGCCGCTCGAGGCGCTGGCCGCCAAGGTGGCCGCCCGCGCCGCAGCCCCGGTGGCCCGCGCGGTGGAGCTCGGCTGCAGCGTCGGCCGCATCGTCGCCGCGCTGGCCGCCGGCGCCACCCACGTGGTCGGCCTCGATCTACACATAGGCGCGCTCCGACGCGCCCGCCGCCTGCTCGCCGGTGAGCCCCTGCGCTATGGCCGCCGCGTCGCGGGTCGCCACTACGCCGCCGCCGAGCTGACCGCCGGCGAGCACGCCGTCGCCGACCACCGCGTGACCTGGGTCTGCGCCGACGCGCTGGATCCTCCGCTCGTGCCCGAGCAGTACGACCGCGTCGTGGCGCTCAACCTGCTCGACTCCGTGCGCCGGCCGCGCCAGCTCCTGTCCGTGCTCGATGGCCTGTGCGCCCCCGGCGGCGAGCTCTTGCTGTCGTCCCCGTACGCCTGGCAGAGCGCCATCGTCGACGAGAGCGAGCGCTTCGGTGGCGCCGATCCCGCCGCCGCCCTGTGCGAGCTGCTGCGCAGCGGCCACGACCTGCGCGCGCGCTATGACATCGAGGAGCAGGCCGAGCTGCCGTGGACCCTGCGCAAGGACGCCCGCTCCGCCGTGTCCTACCAGGTCCACTACCTGCGAGCCCGCAAGCTCGCCTGAGCCCGAGCCTGAGCGGGCGCCTGACCGCGAGCCCTTGCCCCTCAGCGCTTCGTCGGAGGGGCCGCGCCCGACGACGCGCTCATCCCGGCAGCGCGCAAGAGCCGCGCAGGGTCATAGATCCGCCCACGCGCCACCACCACCTGGGTCCGGCGCACCGCGCCGATGTCAGCCAGCGGATCTCCGTCGACGAGCACCAGGTCGGCGCGCTTGCCCACCGCGATGGAGCCCGACACCTTGTCCTGGCCCATCACCTTGGCCGCGCCAAGCGTCGTCAGCGCCAGCACCTCGGCCGCCGGAATCCCCGCCGCGACGTAGAGCTCCAGCTCGCGCGCCAGCGCCAGCCCCGCGGTGGCGTCCGTGCCCGCCACCACCGGGATGCCGCGCTGCCACGCCAGCCGAACGAGCCGGCCCATCGCCGTGTGCGCCGCGCGATAGGCCTCGCGCCTGCCGGCGGGCGCGGGCAGCCCGCCGCCCACCGCGTTGCGCTCGACCTGGTTGGGCAGCCGCCCAAAGTACGGCGCCATCAGCGCCACCTTGTCCTTGGGATCGTTGGCGAACATGCTCTCGAACGCCACCAGCGTCGGATCCAGCACCGTCTTCTTGCGCACCAGCAGCTCCAGGAACGCGCGCACCGCGGCCGAGTCCAGGTCCAGCGCCGCGCCGCTGTCGGCCACCCGCGAGAACCGCGCCGGCCCCCGCGTGTCGTCTCCCGGCTGCAGCAAGAAGTTGAGAAAGAGCATGTTGCCATGCTGGATCTCGTCGTAGCCCGCCTCGACGGCTTGCGCCGCGATCATCCCGTTGGGGATGTGGCCAGAGAGCCGCAGCCCGCGCGCGTGCGCGGCCTTGGCGATGTGCGGCACCAGCGCCGGATCCAGCGAGCTGTACAGCTTGATCTGCTGATAGCCAAGGTCAGCGAACCGCGCGACGTGCCGCTGCGCCTCTTCCACCGTCGAGGCCAACGCGCCCGTCGGCGCCGCCAGCTCGCCCGGCCCGTCAATGAGCCCCGCCCGCAGCACGCGCGGCCCCACCTCGGTGCCCGCGTCGAAGCGCGCCACCCGGGCCCCAGCACGTCCACGTCGTTGCCGAGATCTCGCACCGTGGTGACCCCCATCGCCAGGTGCAGCAGGCCATCGCCGTCGCTCAGGTGGACGTGCATGTCCCAGAACCCCGGCAAGAGCGTCTTGCCCCGGCCGTCGATCACCCGCGCACCTCGCGGGATCTTCGTGCGCGGCCCGCCCACCGCCACGATGCGATCCCCCGCCACCACCACCGTCGCGTCAGCGCGCACCTGCCGCTTCTCCGCGTCGTAGAGCCCCACGTGCGTGAACGCCAGCCCCGTGGCCGGCGCCGCCTCCGCCAGCTCCCCCGCCAGCGTCGCCGCGCGCGCCTCCCGCCAGGCTTCGTCCTGCGCCAGGAGCTGCGGGATGAGCGGCTCCGCGCCCGCCGCCACCATCGAGCTCCACGACGACACCGCCGCGAACAGGTCGCCGTGCTCGTCGATCCAGAACAGCTCGGGCGCAAACCCCAGCCCAGACAGCGCCACTTGCCGCACCGTGCGCACCTGACCGCCCAGCGTCACCTGCTGCGGGCGCAGGTCTTCGATCCACGCCTCCCCTGCCGGCAGCAACCGCAACCGCCGCCCCGGCGCGCCCTCCACCGCGCGCGCCAGCACCGCCAGCGTGTCGAACGGAAACGAGAGCGGCACAAAGAAGCCCGAGCCCACCGGCGCCGCCCCGCTCTCTGCCGTGGACCGCCAGCGAAGCGTCCCTTGCGCTGCGCTCACCTGCTCGTCGACCGCGGCCTTCAAGTAGTCGTGCCCACGGATGCTCACCTCCCTCGGCAGCCCCTGACCGTCCACCGAGATCGAGATCTGCAGATCTGGACCGCGACCGCGGTCGTTGAACCAGAAGTGCGAGCGCCGCGTGCCATCACCGGCCACCGTCAACTCGCCCCCACCAGCCGCCCGCCCCGCCGTCACGAACACATACCGCCCGCTGCGCACCGCAGCCTGCGACAGCGGCGTTGAGCCCACCCCGTGGGGAACTGCAGGGCCTGCGCCAGCCGGAGCTACGGCAGTTGCGCCAGCCGGAGCTTCGGCTGGTGCGCCTGCAGCCCCGTCGCCAACCGCGTCTTCAGCAGTCGCACCAGCCGGGGCTTCAGCAGTCGCACCAGCCGGAGCTACGGCCCCTGGCGGCGAGCTGCCGCAGGCGCAGACCAGCATGCACCACCACGCATATGGGAGAGCCGGACGTGCTCGAGTAGTTGCCAGCATTCGACGACCCTTGCACGCCGCTGCGGCTCCAAACAAGCGCCCTGTTCTCCGACTGTGGCCGGGATGTCGGCGCCATAGCGTGGCGAAGGAGCTCTGGCGAGCAGTCATGCGTGGCAATGGAGCCTTGGCGCGAGGTCCTGCTTGCAACGGAGCCCTGGCGAGAGGTCCCGTGTGGCCGAGTCGCGGCGGCTCGTGGTCAGCGCGGACGAGCACCGGAGTCGTTGAGCTGCTCACTCTCTTGGCGCCAAGGCGCCTGCATGCCTGCCTGCCTCGCGCCACTCCTCACCGCACCTCGCCGTTCCAGTCCCAGCCGGATCGCACTGCGCGCCGGCCGCATGCATCCGCTCCAGCTCGCGCAGTCCATAGCGCACGCACCGCCCACATCGGCCCAGGTGCGCGTCGGCCCAAGCGGCCTTCCAAGCGCGCAGCGGCGTTCCAAAGCGCCGGACATCCACACACAACACCACGCATGCACATGTGCAGTGTGGTCCGGACTACGTGCAAGCCGTCCAAGCGTAGTGAGCCATCCCAGCACAGCGACGAAACAAGCAGCGCTGCCACATCGCAGTGCAGCACGCCTGCATGACGGACCGCAGCACAGGAATCATCCAGGAGTCGGCGATGGGAACTGCGCTCCGTCCACCACACAGCATCTCCACAGACACACTCGTTCGTGCCGCTGCCCGCGCCCCACCCCGTTGTCTCGTTGACCGCATCACGTGCTGCGCTCCAGCCCTGCTGAAAGCCTGCAACCAGAGACCACGCGCGACTCACCAAGCCTCCCGCCTCCGTAAAAATCTACGACATCAAGAGCATTCGACTACTCCAAAGTCATCAACTCCGGTTACGATGCGATTGTGAGGCGGCGGGTCGAAGCAAAAGACGCACGTGCGTGGACAGCAGCGGCGACATCTGGCCGCTGGCGAGCCCTGCAACTTCGCTATATCGCCTTGCCCCTGTACGGGGCGTTGCGTGAGCAGATCCCTGTACAGGAGGCAGACGCACCTCGCCGCACAAAGCGGCCGCGGGCGATGCGTGCATTTCTCTACAAAACGAACTGCCTGCCGCCTTGGCACAGAAGCAGCCTTTCATGCAAAACAACGCGGACACGGGCGTACGCCGCACTACTGATATTCAACGCAGGTCACAAGAACGACATACCCAAGGAACTCACATCGCACACAGACTCGCCACTCGAACGAAGACCCCACCAACCACTCTTTGACGTTGTCAAACACTGCCCACTTATCTACTGTAATCATATCCAAATGCCTGTCAGCGCGATTCCACGACGGCTCAACGATCTCCACCGAATGAGCCAGAAGGATGTATGATAGCAATCCGTTGCCTCGTGGACCGGAGGTTGTTTTGTTGGCATGAGCGCGTTGTCCGATAGGTTTTCCTTACGCGCTCATGTCAATCCCGAAACACCAGTTGTTTCAATATGCAGCCCAACAGCCGCTTGCAGCGGACGCGGATGACACTTATCGTTGGCCGCCATGTACTACGGCATGGCGGCCCCTTGTGGTCGTCGCGTAGTAGAAGAAGAATCGTTAGATCACTGTGAAACGGCCTGTGTAACGCCATGTGACGTGCCTATAATAATTGGATACCAGATGCACACTGTCCGAACGAGAGCTCCGCAGGTGTTCCTTAGCCATCGCCACAGTGATCGGCAGATCGCAGATCGGGTTCGGCAATGGATCGAACAGACGACGGCTGGCCATGCGTCAAAAGTCTTCCAGTCATCGAGCTACGCGCACGGCCCCAAGATCGGAAAGCACCTCTCCCAAGAGCTCTCGGACAGTCTTTGGCATACGGACGTCCTTATTCTGATCTACACACTCTCCGATCTCGACTGGTCATACTGCATGTGGGAATGCGGCGTCGCGACAGACCCATCGAGCCGAGCTACCCGTGTAGTCGTCTTGCAGTTTTCAGACGACGCCCCCGCTGTATTCGATGACCAAGTCAGGGTGAATGCGAGAAGCAAGGAAAGCCTCTTGCAGTTCGCGAGTCAATTTCTAACCGATGGGGACTTTTTCCCACCTGGAATAGGAGCCATCACGGCGTTCGCACCAGAATCACCACAACTTCGGGAAGCCGGGACTTCCCTGATCTCTTCCCTGTCCAACATTCCACCGACGAAGCACGAGAAGGTCGAGGAGTGGCCAGCATGGCCGTTCATTCGTCTTCGGATGTCGCTCGACTTCTCGCGGGAGATCTCTGATCTGCTGACGGCGGACGCACGCGAACGAATCCTGTCTGAAACCAAGATCGCATTCGCAGATTGGGTCGTCTGCAGCGTCTTTGGAGTACGCAAGATCGCTCAGGAGTGTACACTCGCCGATCTCGCTCGAGGCTGGGCAGCCCGAGCACCTCGGCAGAATGGATTAATTCTATCGTTTCACAGCTACACTTGGCTGCCAAGTGGGAGTTCACGACTCTAGATTGGCGGTTACTCAAGCGGATGGGTACCAACGCTGACGAATGGTTCTCCCCAGTTGTCGCCTGGGTCCGGAAAGTTCCGTACCAGAACTGCATGGAGTTCGATCTCTACTTCCTGCCTTTCACGGCGTCGGCTGGAGCATCAAGCGTCGCCATCCCCATTCCGAGGAATGGGGATGACACCTAACCCCAGTGCGAGAACCGAAGAACCCCGCGGAGAACCCGACCGGAGGTTGTTTAAGAGCGGGAAGAACCCCGCGGAGAACCCGACCGGAGGTTGTTTAAGAGCGGGAAGAACCCGGAAGAACCCGACCGGAGGTTGTTTTTCGGGGAGAGCATGGGCGGCACACGCCGAGTGGGCTCGCCTACAAGAGTGCGCACGCTGAGCGTTGGCCATGCTCGCCAACGGCGCGCTGCGGGTGCCGTTGACGCGAGCTCGAGGGCCAGCGCGGCGATCTCGCTGACGCCGCGCCACGCCGCGACGAGGCGCGAGGGCGCGCCGAAGGTCTCGCAAGGGCATCCGGGCCGCGGTCAGCGGCGGCCCCGGCAGACGCCGCCCTACTCCTGGATCACCACGCCGGGCTTGCCGCGCATCTTGTATGTGCCCGCGGGGAACACCGCCGGCAGGCCGGCGAGCCACTGCTGGAGGGCCGCGCGATAGGCATCCTGGAATGCGCGGTTGCGCTGCAGCGCCTCCACGCGCGCCCAGCGGTTGCGCGCCGCAATGGTCGGCCGCAGCGTGCGCCTGGGCTCCCACGTGTTCGGGCACGAGCGAAAGTCTTGGCGACGCACCCCGGCTCGGCCGAGCACCGCTCGCCTCTCGCTCACCCGCTGCTGCCGCGCCAGCGCTTCCAGATCGTCGAGCCGCTGCCGGACCTTCCGGCGCGCCTCCTCAAGGGGCCCCAGGTGCTCCGGCCAGGCCAAGCGCAGCGTCACGCGCTCGGGCGTCGGGCCCTCCTCACGGAAGAAGTGCGCCGGCCGCTCGACCTGCAGCTCCTGCCCGCCGAAGAACGCCGCCGTGGTGTGCATCCCCGGCCAGTGCTCAACCTGCTCGACGAGCTGCGCCGCCACCGGGTTGGCGGCCGCATACGCGATCTTGTCGAGCACGTCCCGCTCCTCCACCAGCTCCACCTGCCCAGGCTGCTCGTCGGCCCAGAAGTTCTCCCAGCGCCCGCGCAAGGCGTTCAACGCCCGGGCCGTAAGGCTGTGCAGCCGCTGGTTGAACGCGGGAAGTCTTCCCTCCGGGTCATGCACGATCACATGATGATGATTTGACATCACCATCGAGTACAGCACTCGGACCCCGGTCTCCTGCGCCGCATACGCCAGGCAGAACAGGAAGGTCTGGTTGGTCACCTCATCGGACCGCAGCAGGAACGTGCGCTGCGTGCAGCGGCGCGTGACCATGTACACCTTCCCATGGAGGATCGGTCGAGAGTTCACGCGCAAAGCACCAGCAAGAAGCAGGCCGCAGACTAACTATCTGCAATCTCTTCCCTGCAGCACCGCTAGTGTCCGGCTTCCGGCCAGAGCGCCCGGACACGGCCGTTCTCTCGCCGGACACTCCCGCACTCGACTGTCGCACGCGACTCGTGCGTCACTACGCCGTCCGGTTTCCGGCCAGCCTCGTGCCGACCACCCCGGATGGAGTGTTCGCGGATGAGCTCGACAGCGACGTGGTGCGAGACTCCTTCGCCTGCGAGCCGCTCGCCAGGGAGCCAAGCCGCCGGCGGGGCGCGGCGGAAGCGCGGCGGGGCGCGGCGGTGGATCAAGAGGTAGCGGCGAGGCGCAGGCGCGCAAGTTGTGGCAGCCGGGTTCTTCCCTTACGGGTGAGCGAGAACAACCTCCGGTCGGGCTCTTCCCTCCCCAGCGGGGGCGGCCGAGATTTCGGTGGACTTTCCCCCTTGGCTCGGGTGTTGATCTCCCATGATCTTTCGTGCCGCGTTGCTGTTGGCGATCGGGATCTCCATCGTAGGGGTCGAGAATCGAGCCGAGGCGTGTGTTCGGGCCAGCGAAGCCGACTCCCTGGTGGGCTGGTCGGCGGATGGGCGGTACGCGCTGTACACGCTGACCGTGGACAAGAAGATCGACCACGCCGAGATCCTCCCCACGTCGTATAGCGGCTACCTCTACACCATCGCGGCCAACGAAGGCGAGGACGGCATCGTCGTGGTGCGCACCAAGGTGGGGAGCTGCGCAGAGTGGGACGAGGGCGACGGGGAGGTCGTCGAGAAGAAGGCCGGCAAGCTGACCGCAAAGTCGCTGATGTCGCTCAAGACCGTGAAGGCGATGAAGTTCGGGAAAGTCACCGCGACGACCGCGCCCGCGACGACGGGGAGCCCGGCGGGCTCGACCAGCACCGCTGCTGCGACCGCGCCCCCGACCACCGCAGTGTTCACTGGCAAGAAACGCTACGACACCCACAACGTCGAGGTCACCACAGGCACCTCCAAGATCGAGCTACCGCTGCCGGTCTTCTGCGTCGGCTCCTGCCTCGCCGATGAGAACTGGACCAAGTGGTCGATCACGGTCGATGGCGTACACTCGCTGGACAACGGCACCACGCTCTACGAGCTGACCATGGCCAGTGTCTGCAACGGCGGCACCATCCACCGCGTCATCACCCAGACCCCGGCGAAGATCAAGGTGCCCAAGCGCCGGTGCATGGGGTCGGGGCAGTGAGCTGACCGGTCGGGCTAATCCCGCTAATCCGCGGCTCTTCCCGGTCGGTTTTTTCCGCGCCTCTTCCGCCTGTGCGTCGACGCATGTACGATGCCGGGCGTGACAACCGCCGAGTCGTCCCGCGTCTTGTTCATGGTCCTGTCGCTCGTCGGCTGCGGAGGCACGGCCGCTGTGCCTCCGCACGCAGCGCCGAGCACGCACGCAGCGTCGAGCACGCAGGGGGCGCCGAGCACGCCAGCGGCGCCACGCCAGGAGACGCGGCTGTGGCGGCTACGCGACCAGGTCCTGCGCGCCCCTGCGGACCTCGCGCTCGAGCAACGATCGGCCTGTCTCGCCGAGGATGATCCTCGCTTCGAGGGCCTGTTCGTGGGTGGGCAGACCCAGATCCTGACCCTTCGAGCATCGGCCTCTCGCATCGAGGCCTGGCAGAGCTGCGCGGGTGACAGCCTGATCAGCGTGTTCATCTATCCGCACGGGGTCGAAGACCTTCGCTACTTCGTGTCGTACGTGGAGGCTGGCATCTCGATCGACGTGCGCGCCGATGGAATGTGGGCCCGCGCGTGCGACGAAGACAAGTGCAAGCCAGGCCGACTCGCCCAGCCCGAGCAAGCCTTCTGGGCGGCGCAGTGGGAGAAGGTCTCGCTCATAGACGACCTCAGCGCCGACGCGGCGGCGCTCGAGGCGGCGATCCTGTCGCGTGCGAAGAGCGCGCCCCGGTGAGGTGTATCCTCGATCGTGTGTGATCGCCGCGGCGATCCACGTGATCGTGCTTTGCCCGGGTGATGGTGATCCCACCAGCGAGTGGAGGCGCGTCAGTCGTTGGCGCCCAAATTCTCGACGCGATAGATGTCGAAGTCCATGCCCACGCCCTCTCCGTCATAGATCCCCGCGACGAAGGTCAGCTGTACGCCCCGATCAGGGTCTTTGACGTTCTTGCCTTTCCACCGCCACGCTCGAGCCGATCTCCCGTCGCGATCGCAGAAGCTCGCGAGCTCTGTGGCGAGGTCACGATTCTCGATCGCGTCCAGCGCGGGTTTCATGCGGGCATCGACAGCATCGACGATCATGTCATAGGGAGAGAGGACGTCCGACATGCCCCAGGACTCGTCTTCTTGCTGCAGCATGTAGCGAAGAGCGTCGAACAGCGAGCCATCGCTCGGGGCCGCGATCGTCACCCCGAACACCATCGGCTCGAGCTCGTCGGCGACCTCGCGAAGCTCGTCACTCGTCACTCGTCCCACGATCCCCGCGGCGCCTCGCACCACGATGAAGTGGCCATCGTCCACTCGCCGCGCATCCAGCTGGCTCGCCTCGATCACCCCAAGGAGCAGCGCGCGCGCGGCTCCATCTCGACTGGAGACGTCGATCTCTGGCTCGAACGCACGGAGCGCTTCGATTCGTGGCCGATGGTTCTGTGCGAGAAACTCGAGTTCTCCGACTACATCCAAGGAAGCCGATAGCACCGCGACGTACGTCCCCTGCTGTCTGGAGACCGGGCGGCCCAGCATCATGCCAAACGCATGCTCGAGCTCGAGCTCTGCCGGTCCAAACTGCGCGGGCAGCTCCCTCGACGCGACGTATGCGCGCAGCGCTTCGGGCCGTTGCTCCTTGGGGAGCTTGTCGAGACTCGCCAGAAACGGATACGGGTTCTCGATCGACGTGGTACTGGGCGAAGGTGCTGCTGGCTCCATACGAGAGCACTCTACCGAATCTCCGCGGCCGCAGCAGGGAACCCGACCGGAGGTTGGTTCGAGCAGGTTCGAGCACGTCCCGCTCCTCGAGCAGCTCCAGTTCCCGGGCTGGTCGTCGGCCCAGACGCTCTGCGTCCAACCTTCTTCGCCACGGCGCTGGCAGGAAGCTGCCACGGAGCGTAGCCTTGGCGGCTCGGCCCAAGGAGAGGGGTGGCGTATGCGCTCTGCGTTCCGACCGCTGTTGTGGTTCTGGCTCCCGCTGTTGCTGGTGTTGCAGGACGGCCGCCCCGCCGCGGCAGATGAGGAGTCGGACCGGAAGGACCTGCTCTACAAGATCGATGGCCGCCTCGACTATGCCGCCAGCGAGCTGTCTGGCTTCGAGTCGGACTCCGACGCTGGCGACGTGGACGATGCGCTCTCGTATGTCCGCGAGGTCGAGAGCTATGTCGAGCAGCTCGGCCGGGTGAAGGGGAGCGACTCCACCGCCAACAGCATCGTGAGCTACTACCCGGGGTACATCCGAGATTTCCGGACGGCCGCCGACGAGCAAAAGAAGCTCAAGGCGCCCGCCCCCCCCCCCCCCCCCCCCCCCCCCCCCCCCCCCCCCCCCCCCCCCCCCCCCCCCCCCCCCCCCCCCCCCCCCCCCCCCCCCCCCCCCCCCCCCCCCCCCCCCCCCCCCCCCCCCCCCCCCCCCCCCCCCCCCCCCCCCCCCCCCCCCCCCCCCCCCCCCCCCCCCCCCCCCCCCCCCCCCCCCCCCCCCCCCCCCCCCCCACCCCCCCCCCCCCCCCCCGGCCCCCCCCCCCCCCCCCCCCCCCCCCCCCCCCCCCCCCCCCCCCCCCCCCCCCCCCCCCCCCCCCCCCCCCCCCCCCCCCCCGCCCCCCCCCCCCCCCCCCCCCCCCCCCCCCCCCCCCCCCCCCCCCCCCCCCCCCCCCCCCCCCCCCCCCCCCCCCCCCCCCCCCCCCCCCCCCCCCCCCCCCCCCCGCCCCCCCCCCCCCCCCCCCCCCCCCCCCCCCCCCCCCCCCCCCCCCCCCCCCCCCCCCCCCCCCCCCCCCCCCCCCCCCCCCCCCCCCCCCCCCCCCCCCCCCCCCCCCCCCCCCCCCCCCCCCCCCCCCCCCCCCCCCCCCCCCCCCCCCCCCCCCCCCCCCCCCCCCCCCCCACCCCCCCCCCCCCGGCCCCCCGGGCCCCCCCCCCCCCCCCCCCCCGGCGGGGGCCCCCCCCCCCCCCCCCCCCCCCCCCCCCCCCCCGGCCCCCCCCCCCCCCCCGCCCCCCCCCCCCCCCCCCCCCCCCCCCCCCCCCCCCCCCCCCCCCCCCCCCCCCCCCCCCCCCCCCCCCCCCCCCCCCCCCCCCCCCCCCCCCCCCCCGCGCCCCCCCCCCCCCCGCCCCCCCCCCCCCCCCCCCCCCCCCCCCCCCCCCCCCCCCCCCCCCCCCCCCCCCCCCCCCCCCCCCCCCCCCCCCCCCCCCCCCCGCCCCCCCCCCCCCCGCCCCCCCCCCCCCCCCCCCGGGGGGACCCCCCCCCCCCCCCCCCGGCCCCCCCCCCCCCCCCCCCCCCCCCCCCCCCCCCCCCCCCCCCCCCCCCCCCCCCCCCCCCCCCCCCCCCCCCCCCCCCCCCCCCCCCCCCCCCCCCCCCCCCCCCCCCCCCCCCCCCCCGGCCCGGCCCCCCCCCCCCCCCCCCCCCCCCCCCCCCCCCGCCCGGCCCCCCCCCCCCCCCCCCCCCCCCCCCCCCCCCCCCACCCCCCCCCCCCCCACCCCCCCCCCCCCCCCCCCCCCCCCCCCCCCCCCCCCCCCCCCCCCCCCCCCCCCCCCCCCCCCCCCCCCCCCCCCCCCCCCCCCCCCCCCCCCCCCCCCCCCCCCCCCCCCCCCCCCCCCCCCCGGGCCCCCCCCCCCCCCCCCGGGGCCCCCACCCCCCCGGGGCGCACCCCCCCCCCGGCGCCCCCCCCCCCCCCCCCGGCCCCCCCCCCCCCCGGGGCCCCCCCCCGGGGGCCCCCCCCCGGGGCCCCCCCCGGGGGCCCTCCGGCCCCCCCCCCCCCCCCACCAAACCAATCACCGCAGCCAACCCCCCCACCCCGTCCTCAGGCCGGCCCGCCCAACCGCCCGACCGTCTGATCGCCCCCCCCGGGAGACACACCCCCCCCCCCCCCGGCCCCCGGCCCGGCCCCCGCCCAGCTTATGTCCAAGGTTTGAGGGAGATGTACAAAGCCAAGGGGCGAGCTATGTTCGAGGGCACGTTCGCGCGTTTCGAGAAATGTCTGACATCCGATAAGTCCGTGCTCCTTCTGGAGGCAAAGGTAGAGCCTTATGACTTCTGCCCTGAGCCATCATCGATCGCGCCTAAGCTAGAACGGACGGACCCATCGATCCCGCAGGAAGCCGAGTGACATGTCTACAGGACAGGCGCACGCTGTTGGAGTTTGGTTTGCCTGCAACTCGGGGTGGCCTCGGGAGGCATCTGCCATCGAGGCCTGCCTGAGGGCGTTCTCGTCTGCCACCTGGCCGGCCAAGCTGCGATTCATAGGTACGCAAGTGCATGCGGCAGGCACGATGCTCCCCCAGCGAGGCGTAGTGCGAGACAAGGAGCGGGTGACGCGGCTTTCTTCCCTCTTGGCCCACACTGAAGTCTGGGAGGTCACATTAAAATCCTCCAGGGAGGATGCCGGCGGCTTCGCCTTCTTGTCCGTCGGGACCCAACCTCGGGTCAGCGCGTTGGGGCCCACATTCTACGGGGCGCAAGCGTTCCTCCTGGAGCGGGCAGATGCGCTCCAGCGCTGGGTGAAGGACATGCTCGAACTCGCCGACAAGTTGAACTCTCGAAGCGGTGTTGTCGTCGTGATGGACGAAAACGCGGCGTGGTCTGAGGCATCGATGGTGGGCATCACGAGCAACTTCGTGTTGCAGCACCCGTACCCTGAGCAGTTCGACCGGATGGCCAGGGCAGACATATACTTGGGGGACAAGTACATCCGTTTCCCCCGCTGGGGCACGCTCCTCTCTCACGAACACATCGCCGTGCTCGGCGGCGTGGAGAAGATCCAGCAACACGTGCAGCCGGCCCTCGTGGTCCCCTGCGGCGCGGGCCTCTACTTCCAGCTCACCGACAGCGTGGCCACTGCCATGAGCGCCGAGGCACTGGCCAAGCAAGCGAAGTTCATCGAGCTGGCCCAGCCGCTCTTGCCGCCGCTCTTGCCGTAGTCCCTTCACCTCGAGGACGCAGATGATCAGAGCTTGGTTGTTGGTGGCGCTGGCGAGCGGTGGTTGTTCTGCCGCAGCGAATCTTCGCATGGGCAGCACCAGCCCGAGCACCGGAGGTGGTGGGCCGAGCGCCTCCGGTGCGGCAGTCGTACCCAATGTCGTGCTCCTGCCACGTGGGCAGGCCGAGGCGGTGTTGCGCAGCGCCGGGTTCACGGAGCCGGTGAACTTCGACACGTCGGCGTGCGGCAGCACGGTGGACAACAAGACCGTCGTCGAACTCGGTCAAGTTTGCTACCAGATGCCGGCAGCGGGGCGTGAGGCGTCCCTGCGGCTCCCGGTGACGCTGCGGGTGCAGCACGAAGACCCATGGCGCGGGCGCTCCGCGAGCGGCCGCGCGTGGTTCTTGATGCCGGACCTGGCCGGTATGCCGCTCGCCACGGCGAGGGCCCGGCTGCGAGCGCTGGGCTTCGCCAAGGAGCCGCTGATCTCGTTTGTGCAAGAGCCTGGGTGTCGGCCAAACGTGGTGTGCCGCAGCTCTCCGGAGCCGATGTCGAGAGCAGACACTTCATCCGACAAGGTGCTGGTGGTCGGCCAGCCGCCGGATCCCGCGCAAAGCCCTACGCCTATCACCGCGCCCACGCGCGCCCCGACCGACTCGCCTCCGAGTTCACCACCTCCGCCAGCGAAGGGCCCAGCAGACATCTTCTAGATGCGCCCGACGAGTGCCGCCGTCCCACCAAACTCCGCGCGCGCAGCACACACACAGAGGCGAACTCCGATAGTGACCTGACCAACTCCATCCCTCACCAACGCTCACCCGAGCTCACATGTTTCGTAGTCCCTGACACGATATACACATAGAGGAATACTAACACCTTCTGACTCCTACTCTTTGGCCCGCTGATGCCTCGCGAAGGTGAGCTGCAAGCTTTCTACTTCACTGGGATTCTCTTCCATCATCACAAGGAGCCTCTCATGAAGACACCGTCCGCGCTCGTGGGTCTCGTCGGCCTAGCTGTCGTCTTTTCGCTCTTCACAGCCTGTGTCGATGCTGATCCGAGTACAGCTCCACAGACGGAGAGCAACGTCACCACTTCCGCTGCCAAGGCAGACCCGGATGCTTCCTACATCTGGATCTGCAGCAGCAACCTCGACTGTGGATACGGCAGCCGCTGCTGGTACGGCGTTTGCCTCGACAGCGCCCCGAGCTGCACGACCTCCTGCGACTGCGGTCTTGGCACCGACTGCTACAACGTGACCGGCAGCGGCCTGATGTGCGGGCCGGACTTTGGCCCCTACCCTGAGTGCCATTGCGACGCCAACTGCGCCGGAGTCGGCAACGTGTGCAGCAACGGCGGCTGCGTGGCGCCGGGTGGCGGCGGTGGCGGCGGCGGCGGTGGTGGCGGCGGCGGTGGTGGCGGCGGTGGCGGTGGCGGCCAGCAGAACTAGAACACCGATCGTTTTGAATGCCGTCGCGAGACGAGAGCGCACTTCCGCTTCGCGCTTCAGTGGATGACGTCGGGGACGTGGGGCGCGGGCATTGGCAGGGTGCTGCCCTCCTTGCCGAGATAGGCCACCGCGATGACGGGCTGCCCGGCGACGGGCTCGGCGAGGACGCTGGCGAGCACGGGGCCGTTCGAGACTCGCGCGGGCTCAGGCGTCAGGTAGGCACGCTGGACGAAGTCTCGAAAGCCGTCGAGGCTCGGGTGCGTGGTCTCGACCCGACAGAGCGAGCCGCGGCACTCCACGCTGCGGATCGTGGAGCCGGTCGGCAGGACGGCGTGGAGGCGCTGGTCGAGGTCGGGCGCGACCTGGCCTGGCGCGACCGAGGGCTCCGCGACAAAGGCGGCCTGGAGATGGTCGCGCACCTCTTGCTCGGTAGGCGGGGCTGCTGCGCGGGCGCTCTCCTTGGCGGCGTTGGCCTGAGGCTCGCTCTCGACCGGATCCTCGAACCTGGAGGGCTCGGGCCGAGCGGTCATGGATGGGGTGGGTCGGCCGGCTTTCGTCGTCAGGTTGGTCGCGGCGACCGCAGGCACCGTGGTGGTGGCCGCGGTGCCGGTCAAGGCCACGAACAGGTACAGCGCGACGCCAAGCGCCGCGAGCGCGAAGACCAAAATCCAGGGTTTCATGACGCATCTCCTTGAGACGAGATCCGGGGAATGAAGCTCGATCGCCACACGCGGGCCGGAAGGGGTGACGCTCCCCCCGGCCCGAGTCGTTGGCCGCGTTACCAGGTCAGCACGTGGAGCTTGCCGCCCGGATTCACCCAACAGTCGACCACGCCGGCGCCGCCGGCTGGCACGTACGTCGCCAGGTTGAGGTTCTGCGCCGCGCCAAACTGCGACAGATAGACATATCCGCCGGTGTGAACGAGGGTGCCCGAGGAGTTGACTCCCACGGTGCGGCACCCGACGTTGTTGCTGCTCGCAGCGCCCTGGGCCGAGATCGTGGCCCAGAACGAGCCGGCCCCGACGCTGATCAGCGGCAGCGACCAGAACTTCGCGGTGGTGCAGACATTGGTGACGGTGGCGGCATACGGCTGCCAGCAGTTGGGCTCACTGGTGGGGTAGTCCGACTTTCCGAACCGGGCCGCGAGGTTCCCTGCCTGCGCCGACGGGGACGCGCCGAGCATGCCGAGCCCGACGATGGTCGTCATGAACAGAGCCTGGGAGAGTTTCGAGATCATGGTGCTTCCTCTTGTGCAATGGCGGATCATGCAGCCTGCGCGCCGTCGCGATCATTCGCGGCGGTGACTGGCTGTTGACATCAAAGGCACCCGAGCTGGCGGCGTGTTACGCGAATTCTGAGAAAAGGGCCTCGCGCGTTCGGTGACGGCGAGTATCGCCTCGGCAGGCCCGCGCGGGAGCCATGCGGTTGGGGCAGCGCAGACCACGCCGCGCATCGTCCAGTCCCCGCGGCGGCAGGTGCAGCGGCAGATGTAATGAAGCGCTGGCGGCGAACTCTATCGGCTCCGACATCTCTCGCGATGTCGATTCCAACCAAGGAGTTTGCCATGTCGATTCGTCTAGCCGCGCTGTCCGCTGTCCTGGTGTCCCTCGCCTTCACCGCCGCTCCTGGCTGCGTCGCCGATGAGCCCGAGGCCGATCCGCTCCTGCTGGCCAGCGCCAGCCAGAGCGCCACGGTGGTGCAGAACCTCAACACCGCCGAGGCGACCTTCAAGACGGCGGTGAACCAGAGCATGTCGACCAGCGCCACCGCCGCTGGCGTGACCCTGTCCTCCTCCGGCGTGCAGATGGCGCGCGTGCCGCGAGACCGCACGCTCGCCACGAGCGCGACCACCGCCGGCAAGCTGGCGCTGCTGCTGTCGCGCCCGGTGGCGCGCAGCAGCGGGCGCTACGACGCTGGCTTCTATGAGCTGTCCAAGAACACCGCTGGGCCGGTCGTGCATTTCTATCATCCCACCTTGGGCAAGATCTCGATCGCGCCCCCGCCGCCCCCGGGCACTGCCGAGTTCCACACCCCGCTCGGCGACGACCTGTGCGAGGGGGCCCCTGGCCTCCTCCAGGACTACTGTCAGCAACTCGTGTCGTGTTGGGCCTACGATCTGTACTGCAACTGACCGCACGCCGGGCGTCAGGTACACTGCGCCGCCCTCATGAAGAAGAAGACGCCCGGAGGAAGAACGCTGCCACCGACGCGCCAGCGCGAGCTACTCGAGATCCTCAAGGCGCGCTTCGAGAAGCACGCCGCGCGCCACCTTGGGATCCGATGGGAAGCCGTGCAGGCGCGGCTCGAGGCCAACGTCGAGAAGCTCTGGTCCCTGAACGAAATGGAGACCAGCGGCGGCGAGCCCGATGTGGTCGGCCAGGAGACGAGGACCGGCGAGTACGTGTTCTATGATTGCTCGGCGCAGAGCCCGAAGGGCCGCCGGAGCGTCTGCTACGACCACGCGGCGCTCGAGGCTCGCAAGGAGCACAAGCCCAAGGACAGCGCGACCGGCATGGCGGCGGCGATGGGCATCGAGCTGCTGACGGAGGAGCAGTACCGGCGGTTGCAACAGCTCGGGGAGTTCGACACCACGACCTCGAGCTGGGTGAAGACGCCATCAGACGTCCGAGAGCTCGGCGGCGCGCTGTTCTGCGACCGCCGCTACAACCAGGTCTTCGTCTACCACAACGGCGCCGAGTCCTATTACGCCGCCAGGGGCTTCCGGGGTGAGCTGAGGATCTGATGGGGATCTGATGGCCGCCGAGCGGGCCCTGTTCCGTGAGGCGGCTGACGCATCGAGGGGAGCGTCCACGCCGTTCGTGCCAGAACGGCGCTCGCTTGGGTCAGCTTCCGTACGACTTGGGCCGTCTTGGCCTTGCTGAGCTGCGCCAGGCTGCGCCGGACCGCGCCGGGCTGCGCCGGGCCGCGCCGGGCCGCGCTGGCACGGAGAGCCCCCGACGAAGCTTGCGCAGTTGGTTTTGGCCTCAGCAAAGGCTTTTGCCGGCACGAACGCGCGCGCTAGATTGCGGCTGGTATGGGCTCCCCCTCCCCCTCCGCGGCCGAAGAGCGCCTGGCCATCGGCAGCGTGCTGGATGGGCGGTATCGCGTCGATGGGCTGGTGGGCATCGGGGGCATGGGCAGCGTGTATCGCAGCGAGCACGTGGGCATCGGGCGGCCGGTGGCCATCAAGGTGCTGCACGCGGACTTCATCGGCAACCGAGAGGCGTCCACCAGGTTTCAGCGGGAGGCCATCGCCTCGGGGCGGCTCGACCACCCGAACATCGTCGGGGTCAGCGACTTTGGGCTGCTGCAAGACGGCGGCTGCTACCTGGTGATGGAGCTGCTCGAGGGCGAGACGCTGGGGGCGCGGCTGGAGCGCGAGCGCATCCCGTGGCGCGACGCCATCGGCATCCTGCGCGGCGTGCTGCGCGGCTTGCGGCACGCGCACGATCGCGGCGTCGTCCATCGCGACATCAAGCCAGACAACGTCTTCCTTGCGGTCAAGGACGGCGACCCGATCACCAAGATCCTCGACTTCGGCATCGCCAAGCTGTTCGCCGGCGCCACCGACGATCCGGCCGCCACCCGGACCGGCATCACCGTCGGGACTCCCGCGTACCTGTCCCCGGAGCAAGCGGTGGGCGGCGAGATCACGCCAGCCTCCGATCTGTACTCCACCACGGTGCTGCTGTTCGAGATGCTCACCGGGCGGCCGCCGTTTGACGACAAGGACCCGATGTCCATCCTCGGGGCCCACGTCGGCCGACCGCCGCCGCGGGTGAGTGACCTGGCGCCAGAGCTGGAGCTGCCGGAGGCGCTCGAAGAGCTCCTGCAGCGCGGCCTGGCCAAGACGCCAGCTAGCCGCATCGCCTCCGCCAACGACTACCTGCGCGCGCTGGCGGACCTGTTGCCGTCGACCCTGCAGGCGCACGGCCACGGACGCGCGAGCACCGCGTCCGGCCGCCGGACCGGGAGCACGCCGAGCTTGCGACAGGCAGCCCCGCGCGCTGACGGGCAGCCCGCCCCTCTCGAGGACACGGTGGAGGAGGAGCTGGACGATGAAGACGGAGGCAGCGCCGTTCCAGACTCGTTCGACGACACCGGCGCGCTCACGGTCAAGACCGCGCGGGCCGCGCAGCTCGCATCCTTGCCGCGCCGCCAGGCCAACCCGGACGCGACCCAGGTCACGCCAGCGCCCATGCCAGGCGCCGCGCGCCAGGTGTCGCTGGCCGACCTGGGCGAGCCCATCCCAAGGAGCTGGCTCGCCGCGGGCGGCGGCGCGATCTTGCTGTTGTTCGTGCTGGCGCTGCTCATCGCCTGGCGCGGCGACGGCAGCGACGCCCCCGCGCCCGCGCCGGTGGCCGCCACCGCGACGATGAGCGCGGCCAACGCGGCCCTGATCACAGAAGGCCTGGCCTCTCGGCAGCGCCAGATCAACGACGCGCTCGCCATCCTCGAGAACGCCAAGGAGTGCAAGGACCGCAAGGCGGCGCTGGACGAGCTGGCGCGGCTAGATGATCGGCGCGCCGCCAAGCCGCTCGACGAGCTGCGCATCCGCCTGCCCGGCAAGAGCGCCGCGTGCCTGGGCGCGGATCTGGCCCAGGTCATCAAGCAGCTCCAGAAGGCGCCGGTGCTCGAGCCGCCGCCGACGGTCACGCCGCAGCGATAGCCATCGCTGCCCGCGCGTCATCGCCTGGTCGAAGCACTTGTGCTAGTCGGGAAGCCGGCGCGGTCGGAGATCGCCCACATCGAGTCCATCATGGTGAGGCCGGAGAACACCGGGTTGGTGAAGTCGAAGGTCTCCAGCGCGTTGGGGTTGGCGGGGCTGGCCTGCAGGTAGAGCGACGCGCGACCGCCGTCCTGCTTGCCAAGCTCCACCCGCGGTGGCCAGGCGGCGCGGTGATGGCAGTTCATGCAGTTGGTGGTGATCGGGTGCGCCGCCGCGAGCTCGATGTAAGGATTGAAGGCCACGGGCCAGACCTCTCCCTTGGTGCTCGGTGGCGCATAGTAGTTCGGATTGCCCTTCTTCTGGGTCATGCCGTAGGTCGTGGTCATCATGTAGTTGGCGAAGGTCTGATCGCTGAGGTTCCCGGGGCGGTTGCCGCAGAAGCGGTCGTCCTTGCAGGCCAGCGCATCCGGATGCCACCACGCGGACTGGAAGGTCCAGGTGTCCTGCTCCTTCGTCATCATGTGCATGGCGACCAGCACCAGCGAGTCGCCGGCTGCGAACGCGCGGTTGTACGCCCAGTACGCCGAGGCGTCGAGGATGGCGCGGTCGCACGGTGACTGCTGCATCATGGCGTCGAGCTCCGCCTGGGTGAACTGCAGGCGATAGAACCGGTCGACGCCCACCACCTGCAGCGGCGGCGGGGCGAGCTGCGGAGTGGCGCGATAGGTGTTGGGGCCCAGCGGCTTGTACGCGGCGTCCAGCACGCCGTACAGGAAGGACACCTGCGGTGGCAGCCGCGGATCGGGCAGGTCGGTCACCGCCACCGCGCGGCTCCAGAACTGCTGCATCTCATATCCCGCGTACTGGCCATCTGCCGCCGAGCCCGGCGGATGCGCGTCCCAATCCCAGATCGGCAGCGCGGTGTAGCTGCCCTTGGCGACCGGCCACAACATCGGCTTTAGCACCACCGACTCCGGCGGCATCGGCGCCATGCTGGTGGCCGGGCTGCCAGGTTGTGGCGGCAGCGAGCGATTGAGCACCGAGGCGTCGAACAGGTTGCGCTGCAAGATGGCGTCGAGCGCGGCCTGGTTGTAGGTCACGCCCGCGACCATGATGTCGCCGTTGCTCTGAAACTGCGCGCCGTCCTTGAGCTGATAGAGCGCGGGGCCAGGGCTCGACATCTTCTGCAGGCAGCCCTGATACGCGGGGTTGTTCACGATGTCCTGGTTGACGCCGTAGACCGGCCCCGCGAAGTTGATGGCGCCCTCTTCGCCGGACGCGCCGACCTTGGCGTTGGACCGGTTCTTGGCGTTGAGGGGGGCCGGCCGCTCCAGCGCCGCGCCGGACGGGCCGGGGGTGCTCGCCGGCCAGGGGTTGTACTGCAGCGGGAAGGCCTGCGTGGAGTTGCCCCAGGTCTTCCACACCGGCTTTGTGGTGCCCACCGCGGTGGAGTTGAGCCCGGCGAACAGGCACCACGCGTGCAGCCGCGTGCGGTCGCCCTGGCGTTGATCCACCCAGGGCTGGGTCGCTTGCGGGTAGTCGTAGCCCGGCGGGAACTGCGACTGCGGCGGCGGGATGACCTGCGCGTCGCAGGCCAGCGCGGCCTGCGGCGCGCCCCCACCCACCGACGGCGTGGGCTTTCTGGGCCCGCAGGCCGCGCCAGCAGAGAACGTCAGGACCGACATGCCAAGCACCAACACACCGCGTTGCGCGAGTTCCATGGCGTCTACCCTACGCGATCACGCGGAGCGCGTTGCGCGGTCTCGCTCGCGGAAGCGGCACGGCGAGGAGCGCCGCGCCATGCCGCGCCGCAGCGCGCATGCGACGTCCGCTCGCGCGATGGTGCTCGCAGAGCCGGGGATAGCTTACGTCAGCGAGCGGTTGCGTGGGCCCCGAGGTCCATGCTGGACGCGCTGATGTGGGTGTAATGGGCGGTAATAGAGTCCGTCGAAGAACGAGCCTAGGGTGTGAGTGGTCGGAAGTGGTCACGAGTAGTCAAGCGAGCGGTAGGCAAGCGGCGGCGCTCACGATCGCCGCGACCGCCCCGCGCAACTCCCGCAGGTCAGTTCCAGGGGAAGCTCCATGAACTCCAAGTACGCCACGGACTCAGCTCGGTTCGGCAGCGCGAACGGATCCTCGGCAGAGGTGCAGCGCAAGGTGGACGCGGGCAAGCAGACGCGGGCCAGCGAGCTGTCGATGCCAGGCCCCGCGGTCGCATCCCACGCGGGCGCGCGCGGCGGCGCGCAGAGCTCCCAGGCGAGCTGGGCGGCGGATGACGACTTCGTCTCGGCGCTCGGCCTTGGCCGGGACGTGGGCCCAGACCACGACGCCGGCGCCAGCAGCGCAAGCGGCGCAAGCGTCCAGCGCAAGGCCAGCGCGCGCGGCGCGGTGCAGGCGCGCGGCGCGCTCGGCGGTGACAACGTCGCGGCGGTCGCGGACCGCGGCGTCGCCGGCGCGTCGTCGCCGCTGCCGCACCTGGAGGCCATCCAGCAGTCGTTCGGCCGGCACGACGTGGGCGGCGTGCGCTCGCAGGTCGGCGGCGACGCAGCGCAGGCGTCACAGGCCATCGGCGCCGAGGCCTACGCCACCGGCGACCGCGTGGCGTTCGCCAGCGCGCCCAGCCTGCACACCGCCGCGCACGAGGCCGCGCACGTGATCCAGCAAGCGGCGGGCGTTCACCTCAAGGACGGGCTCGGCGAGGCGGGCGACAGCTACGAGCAGCACGCGGACGCGGTGGCGGACGCGGTGGTCGCCGGGCGATCCGCCGAGGGCTTGCTCGATGCGTTCGCGCCGGCGGGGAGCTCGAGCGGCGGCGCCCAGCGCAAGGCGGTGCAGCTCGTCGTCTCGGACTACAAGTCCAACGGCGACCTCAAGGCCATGACGCTGGCTGGCTTTGACCGCTACGCCCACCTGCAGGCCGACTGGACGGTGTCCACCACGCTCGGCGCCGACAAGGACGACCTGCGGGCCCTCCTGGCGTTCGCGCGCAAGAGCGAGGGCCTGGTGCTCGGCGCCTGCGGCAGCTTCTCGGTGCAGGACCTGCTGGTGTGCGGCGCTGGCAAGGGCGTGGTCGACGCCGCGCTGACCAGCTACAGCCGAGCCGCCAGCGTGGGCAAGAACGCGGGCACCATCCACGTCGAGGAGCCCGCGGCCAACCCCACCGAGGCCCGCCACTGGGGCGAGGCCATCGGCAAGCTGGAGAAGGGCATCAGCGGGCTCATCATCGAGCGCGTGATCCCGCAGAACAGCACCGCGCAGAAGCTCAAGGATCTGGTGGATGGCAACGCGGTGGATGACTTCATCGCCTACTACAAGGCGGTCAAGCCGCTGCTCGACGCGCAGAACGGCCGCGAGATCTCGTCGTATCTGGCCTTCCGCGCCGAGGGCGGCCAGGGCAAGTACGCCGGGTACAAAGGCACGCTGCCGCAGATCCGGAACTACCACCGCTTCACCGTGCCGCAGCTCGACGCGCTGGTGGCGAACCTCGCCACCGCGAAGACCAACAAGGCGCAGGTCGCGCCGCTGCCCATCTGCGTGGTGCTGCAGACCGCGTTCGATCACAACGGCGCGTTCCACCGAGATCCGCACCTGACCGCGGTCATCACCCGCGCCACCCACCTGACCTTGGTGGCCGAAGGCAAGACCTCGCTGGGCGACTTTGGCACCGAGCTGACCGCGTTCGCCGCGTTCGGCAAGGACGGCAAGGTGGACGAGGTGATGGTGGCCGGCCACGGCGACGCCAAGCTCATGGAGCTGGCCGGCGACAAGGGCATCGGTCAGGCGCGCAGCGGCCAGACCATCTATGGGCAGTCCAAGAGCGAGGAGGTCACCGTCGACAAGGGCGACGCGCTGACCTCGCGGCAGGCCACCGACAAGTTCATCCAGGACATCGGCGCCGTGCTGCGCGACGACCCCGGCTCTCGCGTGGTGCTAAACGCCTGCCTCACCGCCTCCAACAGCGTCAGCGGGGTGGCGCTCGATCCAGATCCGGCCACCGCCGCGATCCAGATCAAGGCCGCCATCGGCACCGATCCCAGCCTGGCGACGGCGATGAAGACCAAGCTCGGCGCGCACCAAGGGCAGGTGCGCGGCGCCAACGCCTCGTTTGGCCAGGTCTCGCTCCTCGACGGCGGCGGGAACATCGACATCATCTCCGGCTCCGATCCCAAGCTGACCTCGCCCAAGCTCGAGTACGCCGAGGGCGGCACCGAGCCGACCGGCGTGCTGCGCGCCACGCTGGAGGCGTGGGCCACCGACCGGGTCGCCACCATCGCCGCGCTCAACCGGCGCCTGCTGGCCAAGGGCGGCGACACCTCCTGGCGCGAGAAGGTGATCTGCTCGCTGATGAAGATCATCGTCGCCAATCCGGACAGCGCCGCGCTCATCAACACGTTCGCCGCGAGCGCGGGCGCCCTGAGCCACCTGACCGCGCGCCCGCACTGCCGGGTATCCGCGCTCAAGGATCAGGTGCCGCCCGCGCACATGGACGCGATCTTCACCGACCTGCAGGGCGCGGCGATCTGGACCGATGCGTCCTGGGAGTTCGTCCCCGCGGTGGTGTTCCAGGTGTGGATCGAGAAGAACGCCGGCAAGGTCGGCGACTTCCTCGCCTTCCTCAACACCTCCACGCTCACCACGATCACCGCCTCGACCTTCTTTGACTCGGCGGTGCTCACGCCGCGCCTGGCCGCGCTCCTGCCGGTGCCCGGCGCGTGGGCCTCGCCGCCGCGCGGATCGTTTCTCATCGCCCTGTACTTTCTCACCAAGGACCAGGACGCCGCGCCCAAGGCCTGCAAGGACTACATCAAGTCCGTGGTCGGAGTTGGCAGTCAGGCCTTCCCGGGCACCAGCAACGTCGCCGATATCCTCAAGGGCGCCAGCGAGCAGAACGTGCTGGAGGACGCGGGCGTGGTGCAGAAGCCCAACGCGGTGCCCCTGCCCGTGCTGGGCATGGCCCCGGTCGGCCCCACCCCCAACCTCGCGCCCACCGGCGCCGGCAACAACACGGTCGCGGTCGAGTCGGTGACGCTGCGCGGCTCGACGTTTGGACTGACCTCCACCAACGCCTACATGCTGCCTGCCGGCACCAAGATCGGCTCCATCCCCAAGGGCACCGCGCTCAACATCGTCGGCAAGACCAAGGGCACCGCCAAGGGGACCCTCTGGGACAGCGTCGATACCGATTTCTATGCGGTCGAGTACGGGATCAACGCAAACAAGACTGTCTTCGTCCTGGCCAGTGACGTAAGGCTTAGCTAGCACCCATGGCCGCTCCATCGCGCCCTCGCCCGTCGGCACCGCCGCCGGGGTCCTCGTCTGCTTTCGCGCTCCGTTTGCGCACGCGCCTCTTGCCGTGCGCGATCGGGCTCGGTGCCTGGTGGCTGACAGGCTGCTCCTCGCCTGCCGCTGATCACCTGAGTCCGGGAAGGAACCCCATGCCGTCCATGCCCTCTGCATCTCCTCGTGGATCCGCGCTCACCTTGCTCGCCGATCTGCCGAACCGCGCAGGCACGCTGCTGGCCTTCGCGCCCCAGGGCTCGCGCTGGGCGCTCGCGGACGGTCGCAGCGTCCGCGTGGGCGACGACGGGCCAGAGGACCTGCAGCTCACGGCGCCCGAGCCCGCGGTGAACCTCGCGTGGTCCCCGGATGGGCAGCGCGTGCTGGCGTTCCCGCACACCTACGACCTGGCCAGCCAGAGCTGGCTGCCGCGACCAAACCTTGGGCCAGCGATGATCTCGGGGCTCGATGCGTCAGCGACCGCGGAGCAGTTCGGCGTGGTGGCCGGCGCGTTCTCCCCGAAGGGCCGAGAGCTGGTGGTGGCCGCGCGCTTCTCCCCTTCGCGCGACCTGGGCGCCGAGGACGAGTACCGCGGGCCCAGCGAGCGCTTGCTGCTCCTGGGCGAGGACCACGCCGTGCGCGGCGTCTTGCACGCCGGGGCGCAGGAGCTGCGCGCCGTGGCCATGAGCGAGCGCTACGTGGCGGCGGCGGTGGGCACCAAGATCTTCCTGTGGGACCGGCAGACCCTGCGCAAGCTCGGCGAGTTCGCGCACCACCGAACGACGCCGCGCGCCCTGGCGTTCGACGCCAAGGGTGAGCTGCTCGGCGCCCTCGCCGCCGACGGCGAGGTGTCGCTGTGGGACACAGCCACCGGAGCGCTGGTGACCTCGTTCGCCGCGCACCAGGGCGACGGCTATTGCCTGGCCTTCCATCCGACGCGCGACCTGCTGGCCACCGGCGGTCAGGACGGCAAGCTGCGGCTGTGGTCCAGGACCGGCCGGCTGCAACACGAAGCTGCGCACGATGGCTGGATCCGCGCCGTCGCCTTCGACGCGAGCGGCGCCCGGCTCGGCGCCGCGGTCCACGCGCGCCCGCCGCGCCTGGTGATCTACGGCGTGCCGCCGGCCGCCGACAGCCCCTGACGCTGGAGCTGATGCTGGCGCTGGCGCTGACGGGGCCCTTGCATTTTTCGCGGCGCTGTCGATACGCCGGACATGGAAACCTATCTCGGAACGATCCTGCTGGTCCCGTATGACTTCGTGCCCAACGGCTGGGCTGCCTGCGACGGCGCCTCGCTGCAGGTCTCCCAGTACCAAGCGCTGTACTCGCTGCTCGGCAACCGGTTTGGAGGGACCGCGCCGCAGACGTTCGCGCTGCCCAACATGCTCCCGAGCACCCCCGCCAACTGCAAGTACATCATCGCGCTCGAGGGCCTCTACCCGCAGCGGCCGTGAGGCGGTCGGCGGGACGGGCCCGCCTCACGTACGAGCTAGCGCGAGCGCTCATGATCCTACCCATCATGCACGCAGACCGCCGACGACGGGCCTGACCTCAGGTGCCAGGCCCGACCACCGTGCCAGGCCCGAACCACCGTGCCAGGCCCGACCACCGTGCCAGGCCCGACCCACCGTGCCAGGCCCGACCCACCGTGCCAGGCCCAACCACCGTGCTTGACCCACCCACCGTGCTCGACCCAACCACCGTGCTTGACCCAACCACCGTGCTTGACCTACCCACCTCCCACGCGCTCACCCTTGTCGCTCAACTAGCGATCCGTTCCGGGTTCTGGGTTCTGGTACAAAAACAAAAAAACTCAGGGTTCTGAAAACAGCAGGGGCTGTGCGGCGGTGTGGAGAGGCGCGCCGTCCTCCTAGGCACGCCTCCAACATCTGGCCCTCCTGCGCCTCTCCAAGGGCTGTGGTCAACCGCGCCGCGTACGCGCGTCGCTCCTGCCCAAACGCGACGGGCGCGGTTGTCCATAGCCCGCCACCGTCCACAGCCCCGGGGCTTCCGCGGAAACGCGCTGCGACTTGGATCACACCACGTTTCCGCGGAGGTTTCCGCGATCTCGGCTCCGGCTCGCTCGTGTCCGCCTGCCGGACACATTCGCTAACTAAAGATCTGCCATCCAATATCATACCTATATATCAACATTCCTCTTGACACTCTCCGCGCCAACGCACCCTCCACGCTGCCAACCCGCCGCATTCTCTTCACCTGCGGCCCCAACGCGGGCTACATCCCCATCTGCCCGCGCACCCCACGAAATTTCGCGCCGCCCGTGCTTCCGCGGCACCAGGGGCACGCCAAGCGCGAAGTCCGGCGCCGAAAATCGTCATGCTACAAGAGCGCATGCGCGAGCCTCTCTCCGTCGAGGAAGTTCAAGCGCTCGGCGAACACATCGCCGAGCAAGCGGTCCACCTGGACGCCGCCATGCATCGCCTGCTCGCCGACCTGCGGACGTTCGACGCGGCCGGCGGCTGGTACCGCCAGGGCTTTGGCACCTGCGCGCACTGGCTGAGCTGGCGCGTCGGCTGGGACCTTGGCACCGCGCGCGAACACCTGCGCGTGGCCAGGGCACTGCACACCTTGCCGCTCGTGTCAGAGGCCTTGTCTGCCGGGCAGATCTCGTATTCCAAGACTCGTGCCATCACTCGAGTGGCCACCGCCGTCACCGAAGCGGTGCTCCTCGGCTACGCGCAGCACTGCACCGCCAGCCAGCTCGAGACCGTGTGCCGCAAAGTGGGCGTGCTCGGTGCCGACGCCGCCAGCCGAGCCACGCGCCCGCACGACAGCGAGCGCTACGTCGCCCACACCACGACGGCCTCTGGCATGGTGTGCGTGAAGGCGTGCCTGCGCCCCGACGAGGCCGCGCTGCTCTTGCAAGTGTTGCAGCAAGCCGCGGTGGACTGCACGCGAGCGTCGGCGGACGCCTCCGCGGAGGTTGCTGACGTTTCCGCGGAAGCGCCAGCACCTGCCGAGCGAGCGGTGGGCGTTTCCGCGGAAGCGCAGCGCTCTTCCACCACGACCACCACGCGCCGCCCATACAACCGCGCCGATGGCCTGATGTCCCTGGTTCACACCTACGCGCGCGGCAGCAGCACCGAGCGCTCTCCCGTCGAGCTGATCGTCACCGTGCCCGTTGCGCTGCTGCAGCAATCTGCCGCGACTACCGACTCAGCCACCAGCACCGCCGACTCCGCCGCCGACATCTCCGCAACTACCGATCTCGCCCCCGCCACCTTCACCGACCGCGGCGCCTCGCTGCCGGTTGCCCTCACCGTCGAGACTGACCTTGTGCTCTCCCCGCAAGCCACCCGTCGCCTGGCCTGCGACTGCGGTCTGGTCGTCGCCACCGTCGCCGCAGCTACCGCCACCGACGCAGCCCCGCTCTCCGTCGGCCGCAAGACCCGCACCATCCCCGCCGCCCTCAAGCGCGCCTTGCTCTTGCGCGATCGCACCTGCCGCTTCCCCGGCTGCGATCACCGCCTGTTCCTCGAGGGGCATCACCTGCAGCACTGGGCCGACGGCGGCGAGACCAGCCTGCCCAACCTCGCGCTGCTCTGCTCGCTCCACCATACGTACGTGCATGACCGCGGCTATCGCATCACGCAATCCGCCTCTGGCGCGCTCGCCTTCGAAGATCCGCAAGGCCGCGCCGTCGTCCCGCTGCCGCCGCGCCCCGCGCCGACGCTGCTCGGCTGGCCTGCGGTCCGTGCCGCCAACGCCGCCTTGCCGCTGACCGCCACCACCGGCCAGTGCCGCTGGCGCGGCGAGCGCGTCGATAGCTGGGACGCCGCCGCCACCATCACGCGCACCCAGCGCCGCGCCGACGCTGCACCCGCCCCCGCACCTTCCGTCCCCACCGCGCCGCTCGTCGCCGCACCGCCAGCGTCCCCACCATCCGCGTTCCCCCGCACACCCTCGCCACCCTCACCACTCTCGTCACTCCCATCTGTCGCCGATCCCCCGCTCGACCCCGACGGCCTCCCCCTGCGCGGCCTGTGGGACGACCTCGACCGCCACAGCGCCATCGAGCGCTGGGTCCTCGCGGAGATGGAAATCACCGGCGTCGACCCGCTCTCCGTCGGCCGCCCCTTGCCGGACCACCTGCAGCACCCGTCCCAGCGCCCATCGCAGCGCCGGTCGTAACGTCCGTCGAAACATCCGCCCACCTCGCGCTAGAGCGCCTGCGCGTGGCCAAGGCGCTAGCGAACGAACGGGCCGCAGTGCTGCTCGCGCCAGCAGGTGTGCTGATCTGGCTGCGGGCACTGCGCCGCGGCGCTGCAGGCGCAGCGCTCGATGGCCACGCAGGGGCCGTAGCATGAGCCCGAGACGCTGGGCACCTGGCCCTGGGGACAGGCCGGCGCCATCCTCCGGCACATGATCTTGCCGGGGTCGCAGTCGAGGAGGCCGGACGTCTCCGGCTCCTTCGGTGCGCTCGCCTGGCCGGCGCCGGGCTGTGCGCCGGGGCCGGCGCTCGAGGGGGCCGGATCACCGGCAGGTGGAGAGGCAGGCGAAGCTCCTGGCGCGCCCGCCGCGCCGCCGCCAGCCGCTGGCTGGCTGCATCCGACGGCGAGCACGCCGCAGAGCAGCATCAGCTTCGAGATCCGCAGCAGCGACCAGCTCGACGACGCCCCCTTGAACCTGGCAAACCCAACACGCACATGAACATCCTTCATTTCGGCGATGCTATCACCCAACGTGCGCCGTCGGCGTACCCCGCCAGGCCCAGCGCGACTCTGGCCTTGGGCCGGCGCTCAATGCGACGCTCGTGCGACACCCGCGACCGTGTGCGCGCTTCCTGGTTTTCGCGCGCAGTCTTGTGCGGTGATGAAGATTCCATTCCCGAGCGCGCGCTCGCAGCGATACGGTAGCGGCATGTCCTCTTCTCATCGCGGCTCGAGCCGCCGAGACGTCCTGCGCGGTGGCCTCGCCGCGACGGCGCTCGGCCTGGTGTCCTCTTCCTGCAAGAACGCCAAACCCAGCGCCAGCCCAGCGAGCCCGGCGCCAGCGCCGGCCCCCAAGCGCATCCTGATCCTCGGCGGCACCGGCTTCCTTGGGCCCAAGACCGCCGCGGCGGCGGTGGCCAGAGGACACAAGGTGACGGTGTTCAACCGCGGCAAGCGCGAGAAGCAGTTGCCGCTCACCGTCGAGGTGGAGCACCTGTACGGCAACCGCGATCCGGAGCTGCCGGCCGCCGATGAGCGCGGCCCCGATGGCAAGCTGCTCACGCCGGACGCAAGCCCCAAGGGGCTCGAGCAGCTCCGCGGCCGCACCTGGGACGCGGTGATCGACAACTCGGGATACTTCCCGCGCATGGTGGCGGCCTCGGCGCAGCTCCTCGCCCCCAGCGCCGCCCGCTACATCTTCATCTCCAGCATCTCGGCCTATGACGAGAACCCCGCCGCTGGCGGCGATGAGACCACGAGGCTCGCCAAGCTCGCCGATCCCACCGTCGAGACCATGGGGCCCGCGTTCGAGAACTACGGCGGGCTCAAGGCGCTGTGCGAGCAGGCCGCCGAGGCGGCGTTCCCCGGACGCACCGCCATCGTCCGCCCCGGCTACATCGTGGGCCCGGGTGATCCCACGGACCGCTTCACGTACTGGCCGGTGCGGGTGGCGCGAGGCGGAGACGTGCTCGCCCCCGGCGCGCCGGACGATCCGGTGCAGTGGATCGACGTGCGAGATCTGGCGGAGTGGCTGGTCACCTTGGTGGAGCAAGGCACCACCGGGACGTTCAACGCGGTGGGACCAGGCTCGCCAGGCCGCTGGGGCGACGTGCTGCAGTCCTGCGTGACGGCCGCTGGCGGGACCGCGAAGCTCGAGTGGGTGCCTGCGGCGTGGCTCGATGAAAACGGGATGGGCGGCGAGGACTCGTTCCCGATCTGGACCGCGCCGGTGGGCAAGTTCGCCGGCTTCCATCGCTGGAGCAACCAGCGCGCCAAGGCGGCGGGGTTGACCTTCCGCCCGGTGGACGACACCGTCAAAGGCATCCTCGATTGGTACCCCGGCGAGCTGGAGCGGCGCGCGCGCGTCACCCGCGAGCTGACGGAGGCGGCCAAGGCCAAGGGCGCGCCACCGCCACAAGCCCCCGACCCGAGCCTGCTGCGCGCGGGCCCGCCTGCGGCGCGCGAGCAGGAACTACTGGCCAAGTGGCGCGCCCGCGCGCCGAAGTGACCGCGCGCGCCGAAGTGACGCCCCGCGCCGAAGTGACGCCGCGCTGACGCTCCGCGGCGAGGCGGCGAGGCGGCGAGGCGGCGAGGCGGCGAGGCGGCGAGGCGGCGAGGCCCCACCGCCGCGGCTGCTTGCGGTACCTTGACGACATGCTCGAACTGCGCCCCGGCTGCGAGTGCTGCGACCGCGACCTGCCGCCGGACGGTCTCGGCGCGTTCATCTGCTCCTTTGAATGCACGTTCTGCGAGGACTGCGCGCAGCGCAAGCTGGGAGGCTCTTGTCCCAACTGCGGAGGAGAGCTCGTGCCCCGCCCCAGGCGCCCTGCCAGCAAGCTCACCGCCCACCCACCTTCGCAGCAGCGCACGCACAAGCCCGCAGGGTGCGCCGCCTCGCCATGACCTCGTCGTGACCTCGTCGCGACCTCGCGGCGCCGCGGCTCCCGCCGCCAGCGCCTCTCTGAAACTCACCGCGAGCTCGCCACAACGAACCCTTGCGGCGTTGACCGACCGCATCGGGGCCCTCTACGCTAGCCGCGACTTTCGCAGAAGCGATGAATCGGCCTCGCGCTCAACGCCGAGGCCCGACCGGGGAGAGGATCATGCGAGCGTTTGTCTTGTTCGTCATCGCGGGAGCCACCGCGGGAGCCAGCGTGGGATGTGGTGGTGCTGCGCCCCGCGCAGCCACGGTGCCGCCCGCCGAGGTCGCGGCTGCCGAGGCGCCGCCTGTGGAAGCACCCAAGGCCGGCGACGAGCCGGCGACCGCAGACGAGCTGCCGGCCCGAGGGGACGCGATGTGCAGCGCGCACAGCGACATGTTCGGTCCGTACTCGCTGAGCGAAGCCCAGGCCAGCCAGCGCTACGGCAAGAACGCCAGGACCTTCGCCGACGCCCCCTCCACCAAGGACCAGGCCATCGAGGTCTGCGGCATCCCGGCGTCCCGGCAGTGGCTGCGCGGCACCGCGTGCGTCGATGGCTCGACGGCCAGGCAGAACGGGCGCTTGGGCTCGGTCGGGCCGGGCGGCCGATGCGGCTCGATCATCGACCACTACACGGTGACCTGTCCGGAAGGCAACTACGACGTGTTCATTGACATGTACATGTGCGGCCCCGGCGAGTCCATGCGCTGACGTGGCCGTGAGGTGGCCAGGGTGGTTTGCGGTTGCAGACCCTCCTGCCCAGTGGTTTGCTATCCGGTGAGTGGCCGCGGGCTGGGCCACCAACCGATCACGTGCGCCCCGGTGGCGCGGAAGAAAAGGTGTTCATGACCAGAGGGATCATCGCGTTGCTCGTGGCGCTCACTTGCGCGCCGCGGGCGGCTGAGGCGTTCTGCGGATTCTATGTAGCGGGCAGCGACCAGCAGCTCGTGGCCGACGCGACCCAGGTCGTGCTCATGCGCAAGGGCACGCGCACGGTGCTGTCCATGCAGAACAACTACAAGGGCCCACCGGAGGCCTTCGCCATGGTCATCCCGGTGCCGGTGGTGCTCAAGGAGCAGGACGTCAAGACCTTGCCCAAGCAGGTGTTCGCCAACATCGAGCGCATGGGCGCGCCCCGGCTGGTGGAGTACTGGGAGCAAGATCCGTGCGCGATCGTGCCGGACTACGACACGATGGCGGTGGCCAAGTCCGGGGCCCGCCCGGCGGCGCCGCGCAGGGCGGCGCCAGCGGCGGATCTGGGCGTCACCGTGGAAGCCCAGTTCTCCGTGGGCGAGTATCAGATCGTGATCCTCTCGGCCAAGGACTCGACCGGCCTCGACACCTGGCTGCGCCGCGAGCGCTACAGCATCCCGGCGGGAGCCGAGCCGCTGCTGCGACCCTACGTGGAGAGCGGCATGAAGTTCTTCGTGGCCAAGGTCGACCCGAAGAAGGTGTCGTTCGTTGGCGGACGCGCCGAGCTATCGCCGCTGCGCTTCCACTACGACACCGATCAGTTTGTGCTGCCGATCCGCCTGGGGCTGGCCAACAGCTCTGGCACCCAGGATCTGATCGTGAGCATCCTGGCGCCGTCGCAGCGCTACGAGGTGGCGAACTACAAGAACGTCACCATCCCGACCAACCTCGATGTGGAGAACTCCGTGCGCGACCGCTTCGGCGCGTTCTACGCGGCGCTGTTTGACCGCACGCTCGAGCAGAACCCCGGCGCGGTGGTGACCGAGTACGCGTGGCAGGCGACCAACTGTGATCCGTGTCCAGGCCCGGTGATCAGCACCAACGACCTCATGACGCTGGGCGGCGATGTGCTCGACGGCAGCGTCCAGATCGTCGAGCCCTCGCCGGTGCCGTCCCGGCGACCGGGGCGACCGGGGCGACCGACACCTCCGTCGCCTGGGGGGATGCGCCGCGTGCCGGGCGGCTGGGGGATGGACTTCGTGTTGACGCGCCTGCACGCGCGCTACGGCAAGGAGCTGACCGATGACCTGGTGTTCAAGATGGCGCAGCCCATCGTCGGCGGCCGCGAGTTTCTGCACAACGGCAAGACCCTCGAGGAGGGCGCCAAGCCGTCGAGCGTGAACAACTTCCAGGGCCGCTACGCCATCCGTCACCGCTTCACCGGCAAGATCACGTGCGCCAACCCGCGCCGCGGCATCTGGGGCGGCCCTCCCGGCGGCGGCAACCCGACCACCCAGCCTGCGCTGGGCCTGGCGTTCGCGCCGCGCGGTCAGGTGCAGCTCGCGCGCAGCATCAAGGGTGATGTTCCGGAGATCGGCTTGCGCCGCGGCGTGCTGGCGCCCATCCGCAAGCCAGGCCCGACCGGCGGCAAGCAGCCAGCCCCGCGCGGCAAGTTCGCCACGCCGCCGCCGCCAGCCAAGAACCCGTAGCGTAAGAAATCCGCCCGTCGGCCAGGCCAAGAGCCGGCGGCCGAGAACCAGCCGCGACGCGGTTCGGCGATACTGGCCAGGTGCCAAGACGCAACCGGCAGGAGCCGATCGAAGACGCACCTCGCGCCACGGCGCGAGGGCAGGTGGCGAGCGCTTCCTCGGACCGTGCGGCGCTCGAGCACGCAACTCGCTGGGCCCCGAGCGCCCTGGTCGCCCTGGTCGCCCTGGTCGCCCTGGTCGCCCTGGCCGCGCTCGCGACGTCCGCGCGGTCAGCCCGCGCCGATCAGCTCACGCCCGAAGATCTGGCGCGCAAGAACGAGCGTGGCTACGTCACCGGCCTGCCGCTCTTTGGCTACAGCACGGACCTTGGCCTCGGCGGCGGCGCGCGCGCCTACTACTACTGGAACGGCACGCGCGACGACGCGCGCTTCGCCACCTCGCCGTACTTGCACCGCGTGTTCCTGCAGGCCTTCTTCTCGACACGCGGCCTGCAGTTTCACTGGCTCGACTACGACGCGCCGCGCATCTTCGGCTCGCCGTACCGGGTTCGCAGCCAGCTCATCTATGGCCGCAACATCAACAGCAACTACTTCGGGCTGGGCAACCGGGCGCTGGCGCCCCTGCGCTTCCCCGGCGCGGCGCGCAGCTATGACTCGTACGCCGAGTACACGGACGCGCAACACCGCGTCTTCGACGGCGTCACCTACGCCAAGTACGATCAATACGACCTCTTGCGCCCGCTGTTCGTGGGCAGCGTCGAGCGGCTGCTCGCGCGTGACCGCGTGCGCGTGCTCGCCGGCTACGGCTTCACCTACGCCGTCGTCCGCGACTACACCGGCAAGACGGTGGACGCGATCGATGACCGCGGCGACGGCACACGCGCGCCCAGCGCCCCGACCCGCCTGCAGCGAGACTGCGACAGCGGGCGGCTCGTCGGGTGCGACGGCGGACGCGAGGGCTTCTTGCGCCTAGGGATCTCCTACGACACTCGCGACTACGAGCCGGATCCCAACCGCGGCGTGTTCGCCGATCTGGCGCTCGACGCCGCCACCGTCGCGCTTGGCTCGGAGTACGACTACCTGCGCCTGCTCGGCGCGATCCGCGGCTACGTGAGCCCCGCGCCGGCGCGCGCCGATCTGGTGCTGGCCGGCCGCGCCCTGCTGCAGTTCCAGACGGCCGGCACCCCGTTCTACAGCCAGGACTCCCTGCCCTTCACGGAGGACTTCCGCAGCGGGCTCGGCGGGCATCGCACGTTGCGCGGCTACCGGCAGAATCGCTTCGTCGGCCGCACCATGGCGGCGCTGACCGGCGAGGTGCGCTGGACCTTCACGCGGTTCGCGCTGCTGAGACAGAAGTTCGCGCTGATCGCGGTGCCGTTCCTCGACCTTGGCCGCAGCTTCGACCACGCCGGCGAGCTGACCACCAGCGGCTGGCGCACGAGCTACGGCGGCGCCTTGCGCATCTCGTGGAACCTGGCCACCGTCATCACGGTGGACTATGGACGCAGCGCCGAGGACGCCGGGCTGTACATCAACTTCGGCCACATCTTCTGAGGCCCGTGAAGCGAGTGATGCGGGTGATGGCGGCGCCCGCCAGCGCCGCTACTTGCCGCCCTTGGGCGCAGGCAGCGCGTGGAGGAGCTGCTCGATCTCCGCTCGCCGCGCGCCCGCATTGCCGCCGATCTGCGAGATCTGCAGCGCCTCCAGCAGGAGCCGCCGCGCCTCGGGCAGATCACGCTCCAGCGCGATGAGCGCGCGCGCCCGCTCGAGCCGCGGCCACGCCAGCGCGAGCGGATCACTGGCGCTTGGGCTGTGGAGCACCTCGGCGGTCCACTGCAGCGCCAGCTCCGGCTGCCCCCGGCGCACGGCGATCTGCGACGCCAGCGCCACCGCCAGGCGATGCAGATCGGCCTGGCCCGCGGCCTGGTACAGGGCCACGGCGCGCGCGGCGTGGTCAGCGGCGGGCGCGAGCTGGCCCAGCTCGCGCAGCGCCACCGCCAGGTTGTAGTGGACCACCGCCAGCTCGGCGTGGTCTGGCGGCAAGGAGGTGAGCTGCGCGGCGAGCTCTGCCTGCAGCACCGCGCGCGCGTCCGCGGGGCGGTGCGCATCCAGGTGCGCCAGCGCCAGCGCGGTGGCGCTCTCCAGCGACGAGGAGTCGCCCGCGCTCGCTGACGCGGCGCGCGCGGCGGTGAGCAGCGGAACGCCAAGAGCGCGCTCCCCGGCCTCCAGGTGCGCCAGGCCCAGCGCGCGCCGGATCGCCGCCAGCTCGAGACCCAGCATCGGCAGCTCAGGCGGCGCGATCGGCGACGCTGCGTGGCGCGCCAGCACGCGCTCGGCCTCTCGCAGGTGAGGGAGCGCAGCGTCGGGCTGCCAGGCCCGCGACCACATCAGCGCGGCGTTCGCGGCCAGGCGCGCCACCCGCGGGTGATCGTCTCCCATCAGGCCGCGCGCGAGCTGCAGCAGCGCGGCCACGTCCGCGCGCGCGTCGCCTCGCCGCCCCATCGCGAGCTGCAGGACCGCGCGCTGCTCCAGCGCCGCGATGAGCGTGGCCGACGTCGGCGTCTCCGGCAGGAGGCTCATGGCCTTCGCCACCAGCGCGAGGCTCACCTCCTCGACGCGAGTCGAGGCCTCGCTCGACGAGGCGCGGGACATGGACAGGACCTCCTCGGCGCGCGCGCCCGCGAGGTACACCATCGCCGCCGCCTCTGGAGCGCCGGCGCCCAGGCGCGCGGCATCGTCGAGCGCCTGCGCGAGCGCGCGGCGCGCGGCGTCGGGGTCGCGGAGCTGTTCGCTGGCGCGCTGGACCAGCGCCGCTGACGCCAGCAACGCAGTCTCCGAATCGTCAGCGGACAGCGCCGCCTCGCGCGCGTCTTCCAGCGGGCGCAGCGAAGCGCCGGCTCGCGAAGCGCCGGCTTGCCGCGCCGGCGGGCAGGGGCCCGGCACGCCCGCCGCCAGCGGCGACGCCCGCTGCCCGCAGAAGCCCCAGGCGCGACGCGACGTAGGCGTGTCCGCGAATCGCCGCGGGGAGCTGCGCTTCGTCGATCGGCTGCTTGCTGCGCTCGGCGATCAGCACCGCCACCCGCGCGCGCACCGCGGTGCGCGCCGCCGCGCTCTCCTGCGGCAAGGCCGGCAGCGCCCAGAGGCGCGTCGGATCTGCGCACGAGAGCGGCGCCGGCAGCGGCAGCGCCCGCAGCGCCAGCTCGGCAGCCTGGTCCACGCCGCCGGGCGATGACGGTGAGGCCTCACCCAGGAGGCCGGCAGCGAGCTGCCGCTGCAACGCCAGGCAGCCCTGCCCGCGCGCCGCCAGCTCCTTGGACCACGCACCCTGCACGCGCGCCCGGCACACCGTCTGCGCCGCGCTGCGGTAGTCCCGGCGCAGCCGCAGGACCTCCCGGTCGACGCCGGAGACCGCGTCGTCGAGCTCCAGCGCGCGCCAGCGCGCCAGCGGCCCCGCGTCGTCGAGCTCGGCGCCAGCGTCCTCGCACCTCAGCGGCGGCGTAGCCAGGAGCCACCAGGTCGCTGCCGAGGCCGCGGCCAGGAGCCCCACCGCGCCGGCCAGCGCGGCCCACGGCCGGCGCGCGCGCGCCTCCTCGAGGAGCGCGTGCATGTCCGCAAAGCGGTCCGCCGGCCGGACAGACAACCCGCGCGCCAGCACCCGGCGCCAGCGCCGCGCGCTGCCCAGCGGCGCCCCTGGGGCCACGCGCTCACCGACGCGTTCACCAGCTCGCTCACCGGCGCGCGCGCCGATCCGCTCTTTGGCACCGCCTTGCTCCGGCGAGCCCGCCGCCCGCGCGTCCGGCCGCTCGCCAAAGAGCGCCTCCCAGGCCACTACACAGAACGCATACTGATCGGCGCGCGCGTCCACGACCTCGCCGCTGGCTTGCTCCGGCGCCATGTACGCGGGCGTGCCCATCACCGTCCCGGGCGCGGTCAGGCCCAGCGGCGCGCGCGGGGACCCAGCCGCCGGCGCGACGGCAGTGGTCGTCAGCTCCAGCGGCAGCGGCAGCGGCGCGGCAACCCCCGTCCCCGGCACCGTGGCCGCCGAGCCCAGCGCCGTCGCGGCGCCCGCTTCGCCCAGGGCGCCCGGCCGTATCGTGGACGCATACTCCAGCTCGTCGTCGCGCTGCGACGCCAGCCCGAAGTCGCTCACGCGCGCCCGGCCGTCACGCCCCACCAGCACGTTCTCCGGCTTGAAGTCGCGATGCACGATGCCCGCGTCGTGCGCCGCGGCCAGCCCGAGCCCGGCCATGCGCAGCATCTCCTCGATCTGTCGAAAGCTGCGCGCCGACTCGGCCAGGTATCCGCGCAAGGTCGTCCCTGGCACGTACTCCATGGCCACAAAGGTCCCCGCTTCCAGCTCTCCCACCTCGTACACCGTCACCACGTTGGGGTGCGCCAGCCTGGCCATGGCCAGCGCCTCCCGGCGCAGCCGCTCCACGTCGCGACCGTGGCGGTGACGCTTGAGCGCCACGTCGCGCTCGAGGGAGACGTCGCGCGCCAGGTACACCTCGCCCATGCCACCGCTGCCGATGGGCCGGGTGACCACGTAGCGATCCTTGACCTTGGTCCCAAGACGCAGCGTAGGCTCCGCCGGGGCCACCGGCAGCGCCAGCCGTCGCAAGAACGAGTCATGCGCCGGCTCCGCAGATAGATCGTCGGGCTCCTGCGCCATCGCCGGCCCCAGCATAGTCGCAAAACCCCGGGGAAGAGGGCTTACTCGCCAGCGGGCAAGAGGCCGCGCTCGGTGGCGAGCGCGCGCAGCCGATCCCGCACCCGCTCGAAGCGCTTGCGCAGCGCCGCCGCCTTGCGGTCGAGATCTGCCGGCTCACCGTCGTCAGCCCGCCCCGCCCCGCCCTGCGGCGGCCCGTCCTCCAGCACCCGGGCGATGTCTCGCCACGACATCTCGCGGTCCACCCGCAAAAGCAGCAGCTCTTGCTCCTCTGCGGGCAGCTCGGCGCGCAGCAGCCGAAAGCCATCCTTGACGCTGGTCCGCAAGATCTCCAGCGTGCTGACGCGAATCTCCGCCGCCAGCGCCTCCACCTCGGGCGCCAGCTCCAGCGGCCGGGCGCGCTGCTGCCGCCGATAGCCGTCCACGCGATGGCGCAGCGCGAGCTTGCGGGCCACCGAGTACATCCACGATCGCAGCGAGGCCTCCCAGCGGAAGTCGCAGAGCTGGCGCCACACCACCTCGCATAGATCGCTGTACGCCTCGTCCGCCAGGCTGGCGCTGCCGGCCGTGCTCACCAGGAACGCATAGACCTCGCCGCCATAGAGGCGCAGCGCCGCGGTGGTGGCGGCGGTGCTGTCACCGGCCGTGGCCGCGCGCTTCACCGGCTGCTCGAGGAGCTCGCGCTCGGTAGGCGCCTCGGGCGCCGGGAGCGCCGAAGGATCTGGGGGCTCTGGATCCATGGCCATGGCGCGTCATCCTACCAGCGTGGCGGCGCGTGCAGGCGCCACTGGTCGTGCATCGCCGCGCCTGCTCACGCTTCGGTGCCCGACGGCCGGCGCCGGGCCGACGCCGGGCCGACGCCGGACCGACGCCAGGCCGACGCACCGACCGGCCGACGCAGGGCCACCGCACGCGCCCACAGCCACAACCGGCCGCGCCTACCGCCGCTCGAGAAAGGCATCTTCGCTTGTCCAACCTGCGGCAGGTCGTCGCGTAAGGCATACGTCGCGCACGAGGGCCGACCGCGTGGGGCGCTGCCTGCCCCCGCGGGGAGACCGCGCGCGACGATGGCGACGCACGTTCCGTGCGGCGCCTTGGACATCTCTTTGTCGAGGAGAAGCTGGATGAACAAGTCACGTCTTTCATCTTGGGGATTCGCGTTGCTCGCGGGGCTCTGCGCAACTGCCGCTGGGTGTCAGCCATCAGAGCCCGGAGCGCCGGTCGCGCCCGCTGGGCAAGAGAGCCAGCCGGTGGCGGCGGCGAGCTGCGTGGAACACAACGGCCTCACGCACTGTTCGCTGGGCGCCGCCGCGCTCACGCCGAGCCGCGACGGCGCCACGCTCAAGGTGAGCGGCGCTCGCGACGCCAGCAGCGACGGCGTGGCCATCCTCCTGCCCGACGCCACGGACTTCACGCAGCCCGGGACCATCCCGGGCGCCCCGGGCCTGGTCTTCAAGTCGAGCGCGGTGGCCGAGGGCGTCACCACCAGCACCCTGACGGTGAACAAAGGCCAGACCAGCTACAGCGTGGCCCCCACCTTCACCGGCGCGGGCGACGCCAGCACCTACAGCGCCAGGTTCTTCGCCAACGGCCAGGAGACCGGCGCCATGAACCGGCTGGCCAGCGGACAGGCGGTCCGCGTCGGCATGCCGCGCCGTTGCCCCTTCGGCTGGGGCGTCTGGCCCGACTGCTACTGGATCGGCTTTCCTGACTTTCACCTCCGTGACAACGGCGGCTGTGCCTGGGGCCTGACCCTGGCCAGCGCTGGGACCGTGGCGCTGGCCGACGGGCGCACGGTGCTGGTGGACCGCGTGGAGTTCGAGGAGGACGTCCCCGCCGGCGGCAGCTATCCGTACACCGCCTTTGACCGGCTCGGCTACACCTCGAACGGCGACACCTTCGTGCTCGGCACGCCGGCCGCCAAGTAGCCAGCGCGCCCCACTGACGACCGCGCGCCAGCTCGCCGCCTGCGCGCGCGTTGCAGAACCACCGGCGCCACGTTTCGCTCTACGACCCAGGCCCGCCACGGAGAACCCATGCAGCCAACGTCCCTCGTCCGACTCGCCCCGCGACTCGCCCCGCCTGCCGCGCGCCGTCCCCTGGCCGCCAGTCGCCTGGGATCCCGTGCCCTCGCGCGCTCCCTCGGTCTCGCCCTCGGCCTCGGCCTCGCCCTCGCCGCGCTGGCCGCCTGCCACGACGAGCTGGCGCCCGACCAGGAGCCTGCCCACCCCGAGCGGCCAGCGCAGCTCGCCGCGCCCCGCTGCGTCGCGCATCAGGGACTGACCCACTGCGCCCTGGGCGCGGCCACCCTGACGCCGAGCCGCGACGGCGCCTCGCTCTGGGTCGGCGGCCTCGGCGACGCCCAGCGAGACGGCGTGGCGATCTTGCTGCCCGAGGTCACCCGGTTCGCGCAGACCGGCGACGTCCTCGGCCCGGCCGGGTCGAGCCTGCTCGCTCGCTCGATGAGCGACGGGGTAGCGACCAGCTCGCTGGTCGCCCAGTCGCGGCGCGGCGTCGTCGAGCTGTCGGCCACGTTCACCGGCGCCAGCGCCCCGCTCGACTATCAGGCCCGGCTCTATCACCTGGGCGCGCGGGTGGGCACGCTCCAGCTCGGTCAAGGCGCCAGCCTCCCCATCGTCGATCCGAACGAAGGCGAAGACTTCGACGCCGATGGCGACTCCGACTTCCACATCGACCCAGCAGGCGCCTGCATCTGGGGCGTGGCCTTGCGGGGCCGCGCAGCCGTCCGGCTACCGGACGGCCGCACGGTCAAGGTCGACCGCGTGGAGCTGGCCGAGCAGGTCTCGGTGCGCGGCAGCTATCCGTACTTGACCTTCGACCGCATCGACTACCTGTCCAGCATGGGCGCGTTCACCTTGCGCGCGGAGACCACGCGCTAGCGACGCGACGCGCTGACGACGCCCACGCCAGCGACGTGCCCTGGCCCCTCCTCGAAAGAAGGTCTCTCATGTCCTGTGCGGTCTCTCCCCTGCTGGCGATCGATGACCTCCGGGATCTCCGGGATCTTCGTGGTCTCTCACGGCGCCCGTCGCGCGCCGCGCGCGCCCTCCACGTCGCGCTCGCGCTGACGCTTGGGCTCGCCGCCTGCAGCGAGCACCGCGCCTCGCGGCCGACGCAGAGCACCACGCCCGAGCCCGGCGCGCGCGAGCGGCGCGCGGCCAGCCAGGCGGTCCCCGCGGCCGGCTCGCGCAACGCCTACGGCCACGCGCTCGCCAACCTGCCGCTGGAGCGCTGGCCAGAGGTGCGCGCCGGCAAGGCCCTGTTCTCCACCTCGTGGGTGCCGCGAGGCCACGGCGACCGCGAGCGCGCCGAGCGCGGACCGGCCTCGCTGGTGCGCGAGGGGCTGGGCCCGCGCTTCAACGCCACCTCCTGCCATGGCTGCCACTTCAAGGACGGTCGCGGCCAGCCGCCGCGCGATCCGCTGCGCCCGGCCAGAGATCGCGGCCAGGACGAGCCCACCGGCGCGGCGCCTGTCCTCTTGCGCCTGGGACTGATCGGGCCAGGGGGCGAGCTGCTACCAGAGCCGACCTACGGCGGACAGCTCCAGGACCGCGCGCTCCGCGGCCTCCGTCCGGAAGGCGTCCTCGCCTGGAACCTCCGTCTCGTCGTCGGCCAGTTCGCGGACGGCACGCCGTTCGTGCTGCGAGCGCCGGTGCCTCGCGTGGACGCGCCAGCGCGCGGCCCCCTGCACCCCGAGACCCGGCTGTCGTTGCGCCAGCCACCGTCGCTCATCGGCCTGGGCCTCCTCGAGGCGGTGCCGGCGCAGGCGCTGGAGGCGCTGGCCGACCCCCAGGACGCCGACGGCGATGGCATCTCCGGCCGCGTCCACTGGGTCCGCGATCCGGACACCGGCCTGCGGGTGCCCGGGCGCTTTGGCTGGAAGGCCAGCCAGCCGAGCCTCCGGCTGCAGAACGCCACCGCCTTGCGCGAAGACCTCGGCGTCACCACGTCGGTGTTTCCGGACCCGCCGTGCGCCCCCGGCGACGCCGACTGCCTCGCCGTCGACGCGGCGAGCGGTCCGGAGCTCACCGACCTGGAGCTCCTGCAGCTCACCCGCTACACCCGCTTGCTCATGCCGCCCGCGCCGCGCAGCGGCCCGCTCGCCGAGCTGGCGCGCGGCGAGGCCGCCTTCACCGCGCTTGGCTGCGCGCGCTGCCACCACCCGCGCCTGCGCACCGGCGCCGGCGCCGATCTCCCCGAGCTGGATGAACAGGAGCTCGAGCCCTACAGCGATCTCTTGCTCCATGACATGGGGCCCCAGCTCGCTGACGACCGCCCCGACGGCGACGCCAGCGGCCGCGAGTGGCGCACCGCGCCGCTGTGGGGCCTGGGCCTCCTGCACGTGGTCAGCGGAGAGGTCCGCCTGCTGCATGATGGCCGCGCGCACAGCGCCCAGGAGGCCATCCTCTGGCACGGCGGAGAGGCGCAGGCCGCGCGCGACGCCTTCCTCCGCGCCTCCGGCGCAGATCGCGCCGCGCTGCTGACGTTTCTTGACTCGCTGTGACCCAAGCGAGCCCGCGCGGTCCGCAACGCGCGTCCTCGTCCATCACGTGTGCCGGGTCAGCCGCGCGCCAGGACCGGGATGGCTGCGTCGAGCGCCCCGTCGAGCACGTCCTGGCTGATCACCAGCGGCGGCATCAGCCGGATGATCGTGCCATGCGTCTCCTTGGCCAGCAGCCCCACCTTCGCCAGCTCCTGCGCCACCTGCCGCGCGATGGGCTCGTGGTACTGCACGGCCATCATGAGCCCGCGCCCGCGCACGTCGGCGATGCGCGGACCGCGGACCTCGCGGCGCAAGCGCGCGAGCGCGCGCTCACCCAGGCTCGCCGAGCGGGCCACCAGGTCCTCGTCGACGAGCACGTCGAGCGCGGCGATGCACACCGCGGCGGCCAGCGGGTTGCCGCCGAAGGTCGAGCCGTGGGAGCCCGGCGTGAACACCCGCATGACGTCCTCGTCCGCGCACATGCACGACACCGGGTAGACGCCGCCGCCGAGCGCCTTGCCCAGCACCAGCAGATCGGGCCGCGCGGCCTCGTGCTGCCAGGCGAACATCGCGCCGGTCCGGCCCAGGCCGGTCTGGATCTCGTCGAAGCACAACAGCACGCCCTGGGCGTCGCACGCGGCGCGCACGTCTGTCAGGTATCCCGCCTTGGGGATCACCACGCCGGCCTCGCCCTGGATGGGCTCGAGCAGCACGCCCACGGTGTGCGGGCCGATCGCGGCGCGCAGCGCGGCGGCGTCGCCAAAGGGCACCAGCACGAACCCCGGCGTGCTGGGACCAAAGCCGCGCGAGTACTCCGGCTCGTCGGAGAAGCCGACGATGGTGGTGGTGCGACCGTGAAAGTTGCCACCAGCGACGATGATCTCGGCGGCCCCCTCGGGCACCTGGCGCCGCTCGTACCCCCAGCGGCGCATGGCCTTGATCGCCGTCTCCACCGCCTCGGCGCCGGTGTTCATCGGCAGCACCTTGGCGTAGCCGGAGAGGCGGGCGATCTTCTCGAGCATGTCGCCCATGCGGTCGTTGTGAAAGGCGCGAGAGCTGAGCGTGAGCTGCTGCGCCTGCGCCACCAGCGCCGCGACGATCCGCGGGTGACAGTGCCCCTGCCCCACCGCCGAGTACGCGCTCAGCAGATCTACATATCGGCGCCCCTCCAGATCCCAGACGAAGGCGCCCTCGCCGCGCGCGAGCACCACGTCCAGCGGGTGATAGTTGTGGGCGCCAAAGGCCTCCGCCTGCGCGATGCAGCGCGCGGTGGCGGTGGGCGCGTGGTTGTCGGCTGGCTGGTCGGCTACCTGGGCATCTATCTGGGCATCTGTCTGGTCATCGGTCTGGTCCACGGTCATCGGGCCCCCAGCGCGCGCATAGCAGGTGTGGCCGGTCACGCACGCAGTCTACCCCAGGGCCCTCCACCGGGCCCTGACGTGGCGCGGGACCTGACTCGAGTCGCTTCGGGTCTCCGCGACGGCGCCAAGGCCAGCGTCTCGCGCGGCGTCGGCTCAGCGCGTGATCCAGGTGCCGCAGCGCCCTGCCAGCGCGTCGCCAAGCCGCGGCAGCGAGGTGATGAGCACGCGCTGTCCGCTGGTGAGAAAGTCCAGCGCTGCGTCGATCTTGGGCCCCATGCTGCCGGCGGGGAACTCGCCGCTCGCCGCCAGCGCCCGCGCCTGCAACGCGGTCAGCTCCGGCAGCGCCACCGCGTCGGGCCGCCCGAAGGAGCGGTACACGTAGTCCACCGCGGTCAGATCGTAGAGCTCGCGCGCGCCCACCGCGCGGCCCAGCATCGCCGCGGTTCGGTCCTTGTCGATCACCGCCTCCAGGCCAAGCCATCCACCGCCGGCCAACCGCGCCACCGGCACGCCACCGCCGCCGCCGGCGAGCACGATGTGGCCCGCCTCCAGCAGGGTGTACACCGCCGCCGCGTCGATCAGCTCCAGCGGTCGCGGCGAGGCCACCACGCGGCGAAAGCCGCCGCCCACCTGCTCCGCCAGCTTCCAGCCGAGCTGCTCGCGCAGCCGCCTGGCCTCGTCGGCGTGGTAGTACGGCCCCACCGGCTTGTCCGGCGCGGCGAACGCCGGATCTTCCGGATCCACCAGCACCAGCGACGAGACCGCCGTCACCGGGCGGTCGATGCCCGCGCGCGACAGCTCCATGCGCAGCGCCAGCTCCAGGAGATACCCAAGCGAGCCCTGCGTGGCGGCCACGCACACGTCCAGCGGCGACGGCGCCACCTCGGCGCGCGCCGCGTGGTGACGCAGCAGCTCCGCGCCCACCTGCGGCCCGTTGCCGTAGACGAGCAGCAGCCGCGTGCCCTTTCTCAGCAGCTCCACCAGCGGCGCGCAGGCGTGCCGCGCGTGCTGGATCTGCTCGGCTGGCAGGCCGGTGCCACCGCGAGGCCACAGCGCGTTGCCGCCGAACGCGACGACGACGGTTTTCATTGCGCCGCTCGCTGCGCCAGGAAGCGCGACACTTCCTGCGCCAGCGTGGGCTCGCCATGATCGGCGAGCTCGTAGCTCACCCGCACGGTGGGCCGCTCGATGCGCAGGACGTGCGCCAGATCCGCGGGCGTCGCCACCACCACGGTGTCGCAGTCCGTGCGTCGGATCGTCTCTTCGAGATCGCGCACCTGCTCGGCGGAGTACCCCACCGCGGGCAGGGCTGCGCCCAGGTGCGGATAACGCTTGTACACCTCGGCGATGAGGCCCACCGCGTGCGGCCTGGGATCCACCACCTCCGCGGCGCCCAGCTCGCGCGCCGCCACGAAGCCCGCGCCAAACGGCATCTCGCCGTGCGTCAGCGTCGGCCCATCTTCGATGAGCAGGACCCGCTTGCCGCGGATCAGCTCCGGGCGGTCGGCGGTCACCTTCGACCGCGCCACCACCACGCGGGCGCGCGGGTTGTGGGCAGCGGCGCTGGCGCGTAGCTGCTCGATGGTGCCCGGCGGCGCGCTGTCGGCCTTGTTGATCACCAGCACGTCGGCAGCGCGGAAGTTGAGCTCGCCGGGGTGATACCCAAGCTCGTGCCCCGGCCGGAACGGATCGACGATGGTGATCCACAGATCGGGCCGAAAGAACGGCGCGTCGTTGTTGCCGCCGTCCCACACCACCACCGTGCTCTCCGCCTCCGCGGCGCGCAGGACGCCCTCGTAGTCGACGCCGGTATGCACCACGCTGCCGGCCAGGACGTGCGGCTCGTAGTCCTCTCGCTCCTCGATGGTGACCTTGGCCGCGTCCAGATCGGCGATCGAAGCGAAGCGCTGCACCCGCTGCGCCACCAGATCGCCATACGGCATCGGATGCCGACACACGCCCACGCGGTGCCCATGTCGGCGCAGCTCGGCCGCGAGATACCGCGCGACCTGGCTCTTGCCGCAGCCGGTGCGCACCGCGGTCACCGCGATCACCGGCAGCTTGGACCGCAGCATGGTGCGCGCGGGAGACAGCAGCCGAAAGCCCGCCCCCGCCGCCAGCGCCCGGCTCGCCAGGTGCATCACCGTGTCGTGACGCAGGTCGCTGTAGGAGAGGACCACCTCGTCCACGGACAGGTCGCGGATCAACCGCTCAAGCTCCGCCTCCGGGTACACCGGCACGCCGCGCGGATAGCGCGGCCCGGTGAGCTCGGGGGGCAGCGTACGATGATCGATGCCCGGGATCTGCGTGGCGGTGAAGCCCACCACCTCGAGGGCCGGATCATCCCGCAGCACAGTGGCGAAATCATGGAAGTCTCGGCCAGCGGCGCCGAGCACGAGGACACGGGTTGCCTTCATGCGCCCACGGTAAGCACGCACAAGAGCGTCTCATCGCGACACTTCGGCGCAGGCCTCGCTGGCACGTTGCCAACGTCGAGGATCGTGTCAGCGGGCCGTGGGTCAGTACTCGAAGCCCGAGCCGCCGATGAACTCGCGCACGATGGAGGTGGGCGGCACGTGCTCGGGATAGATCGTCACGAACTGGTCGATCAGGTGACGCAGGCGGTCCGCGGTGACGTAGGCCGGGTGACGGCGCGGGACCTCCAGCAGGTAGCGCTCGGCGTAGACCTTGAGCACGGACAGCTCGTACACCAGCGCGGTGTCGAACACCGCGTCCGCCTCGCCCAGGAACGGATAGATGTGGACCAGGTCGCCGCGGCGCACCGAGGGCCACCGCTCGATGTTGTCAGCGGCGGTGATGGCGCGGCGGAACCGATCGCGCACGATGCGCCGCAGGAGCCGCACGTCATGCGGTGACACCCGGCTCAGGTGGTCGAGCGGCAGGGTGCTCGCCGGGTGCAGGAAGATCCGAAAGAGCTGCTCGCGCGGCACCACCTCGCCCAGCAGCGCCGGGTTGAGCGCGTGGATGCCCTCGAGCAGGAGCACGCCCTCGGCGCCGAGCGTCAGCTCCGCGCCGCCGCCGGGCACGCTCTTGCCAGCCTTGAAGTCGTAGCGCGGCGTGCGCACGGTGGCGCCCGCGACCAGCGCGCGGATGTCCTCGCGGAGCTGGGGCAGGTCGAGCGCCTCCACCGCCTCGAAGTCGAGCCCGCCGTCCTCGCCGCGCGGCGTGCGCGCGCGGTCGACATAGTAGTCATCGAGCGACAGCGCGTGCGGCCGCAGGCCCAGCACCTCGAGCTGGGTGGACAGCCGCTTGTTGAAGGTGGTCTTGCCAGAGGAAGACGGGCCAGCGATGGCGATGGCCCGCACGCCGCCGCGCGCCGCGATGTCATCCGCCAGCCGGCCGATGCGCTTCTCGTGAAAGCCCTCGGCGACGCGGATGATCTCGTCGACGCGCCCGGTGATGCAGGCGCGGTTGAACTCGCCCACGCTGGTCAGTCCAAAGCCTGCCTGCCACCGCGCTTGCTCCGCCACCATGGCGCCGCCAAAGCGCGGCACCCGCGCCTCCAGCGCCAGCTCCTCCTGCGCGCCGGTCAAGCCCGGCAGCGCGCGCGTGCCCAGCGGCCCGAAGGTCACCGCCAGCCGGCCATCGAACGCCACCAGATCTACCCCGGTGAGCAGCCCCGCGTGCGGCACCACCGGCCCCACGCGCAGCGCGTACACCGGCCCGCAGGCCACCAGCGGCACCGCGGCGTCGCGCCAGGTGGCCAGCAACACCGCGGCGTCCTCCCAGCCGGCGGACGCCAGCTCATCGCGCGCCTCCTCCACCGTCCAGGTCTCCTCGCGGAACGCCTCCGAGCTGGCGATGGCGCGCGCCATCACCTTGCGCGCGGTGTCGAGGATCGCGGAGAGCTGTGCGCCCTCGCCGAGCTCGATGGGGCGCGCGCTCTCGAGCGATGGCCCGAGCCGCGCCACGACGCCAGGCGCCGCGCGCTTGATCGCGCTGAGCGCCAGCAGCGAGGCGCTGCGCCGGAACACCTCGCGACCCTCGGTGGAGCTGACGGTGAGCGCCTCGATCCACGCATCCGACACCACCGGCGCGTGCAGCGACACCGGCCGCGCGTCGATGAGGCCGGCCACCACCAGATCGCCGTCCACGTCGGGCGGCACCAGCCGCTCCATCCGCGTGCCGGTGGCGATGAGCTGCGTGTGCTGGCCCAGCGTGATCTCCACCTCGGTGCGCCGCGGCAACAGCCGATCCCCAAGCAGCAGCCCCACCCGGTCCGTCATGGCCACCAGATCTGCGGCCAGCGTGAAGGCCAGCGCCTCGGCCAGGCGCCCCGCCACCACCGGTGCGCGGGTCACCAGCTCGCGGTATCTCGCCGCGGTCAAGCGCGCGAGCCTGACCCCGCGCGCCGCGGTGATGGTGGCCGCGCGCCGCGCGTGTCCCACCAGGCTCAGCTCGCCAAAATGGTCCCCCGCGACAAGCGGCCGCAGCGTCAGGCCGTCCCGCTCCACCATGGCCTCGCCCTCGAGGAGGAGGTACATCGCGTCGCCCTCGTCACCTTGCCGCACGATCACCGTCCCGCGCGGGAAGGCGAGCTGATCCAGGATGTCCCAGACCGCCAGCCGGTCCTCGTCGGTCAGCCGCCCCAGCGCGCGGTTGCTCGACAGAACGTCCAGATCCAGCGGCTCACGATCACTCACCACCTGATCACGGTGGCATGACCGCGGTCCGCAAGACAACGGCCCACCGCGCGTTCCTCGCGGCGCCCTCGCGGCGTCTCGTCCCCGTGGAAGTGAACGAATCGGAGCGCGCGCGAACGAGCTCACAAAGGCCCTTACCTCGGGCAGGGACAGACGGTAGAAAGAGGCGTGGCCCCACGAGTCGTCTTTCTCTCCCCCACGTATCCCCCCGAGATGCGGCAGTTCACGCGCGGGCTGGCCGAGGTTGGCGCGGAGGTGCTGGGCGTCGGCGATGGCCGTCCCGACGCCGAGCTGCGGCGCTACCTGACCGATTACCTGCAGGTGCCGTCGATCATGCAGGAGGACGACGTCATCGCGCGCGTCCACGCCTGGCTGCGCGGTCGTCAGGTGGATCAGGTGCAGGCCAACTGGGAACCGCTGGTCATCACCGCCGCCAAGCTGCGCGAGCGTTTCGGGCTGCCCGGCATGTCAGTGGACACCGTGCGCGGCTTCCGTGACAAGCAGCTCATGAAGGAGCGGGTCGCCGCCGCGGGCCTGCGGGTGCCGCGGTCGCAGCGCGCCCACACCGCGGCGGACGTGTGGAAGGCCATCGAGCACACCGGCTTCCCCGCCATCGTCAAGCCGATAAGCGGCGCCGGCAGCGCCGACACGTACAAGGTCGGCTCCGCGGAGGAGCTGACGCAGGTGCTCTCGCGCATGCAGCACGTGACCGAGGCCTCCGTCGAGGAGTTCATCGATGGAGAGGAGTACACCTACGACGCGGTCTGCATCGACGGGGTGCCGGCGTACGAGAACGTGACCCGCTACCTGCCCAACGCGCTCGAGATGCGATCGCAGGAGTGGGTGTCGCCGGTCATGCTCTCGGTGCGAGACTTGAGCCAGCCGCACATCACCGGCGGCATCGAGCTTGGGCACGGCGTGCTGCGCGCGCTCGGCATGGGCGACGGCATGGTCCACATGGAGTGGTTCCGCAAGGCAGACGGCGAGGTGGTGTTCGGCGAGATCGCCTGCCGCCCCGGCGGCGCCTGCATCGTCGATCAGATCAACTACACGAGCGACATCGACATCTTCCGCGAGTGGGCGCGGGTGGCCACCTGGCGGAGTTTCGAGGCGCCGCGGGAGCGCAAGTACAACGTGGGCGTCATCTTCAAGCGCGCGCTCGGGCACGGCACCATCACCAACATCGTCGGCTTGCGCGACTACCTGGCCCGCTACGGCGCGCACGTGGTGGAGGACAACCTGCTTAGGCCCGGCACGCCGCGCCGCGACTGGAAGAGCACGCTGCTGTCAGACGGATATCTGGTGGTCCGGCATCCGGACTGGGACACGGCGAAAGAGATCTCGTTCGCCGCCGCCACGGATATCAAGATGTACGCCTCCTGAGCGGCGAGCCCACGCTGCGCCAGGCCGCGCCACGCTGCGCCAGGCAGCGCCACGCTGCGCCAGGCCGCGCCAGGCCGCGCCACGCTGCGCCAGGCCGCGCCAGGCAGGCCCACGCGGCCTGCCGCTGCTCACGCCCCCCGAAACGCTCGCTCTAGCTCGGCGATGTCCAGCTTGGTCATGGACATCATCGCGGCGAACGCGCGCGCCACCGCCGCCTGGTCCGTGCCGCTGAGCAAGCGGCTGAGCGCGGCGGGCACCACCTGCCAGGACAGTCCAAAGCGGTCCTTGAGCCAACCGCACTGCCCATGAGCTCCACCTTGTCCCAGCGCTGCCCAGTAGTGGTCGACCTCCGCCTGGTCTTCGCACGTCACCTGCAGCGAGATGCCCTCACTGAACGAGAACCCGTGATCGAAGTGGCTGTCCGCGGCGATCATGTCCTGACCGTCGAGGAGAAAGCGACCGTGCTTCACGGTGCCAGCGGGGCCCTCGTCGGCGGTGTACCTGGCCACGCTGTCCTGCCGCGAGTTCGGGAAGATGCCAGCGTACGCGAGCATGGCCTCTTCGGCGCGGCCGTGCTGCGCGCCAACGAACATCAGGCACGGCACGACGGTCGCGCCCCCGGGCGGCCGCCGCCCCGCGATCACCTGCCACGACGCGCCAAAGCGGTCCTTGACCCAGCCGTATCGCTCGCTCCAGGGATACGAGCCCAGCGGCATCATCACGTCCCCGTCTTGCGCCAGCGCCGCGAAGAGGCGATCTGCCTCGTCCACGCTGTCCACGTGGACGAAGAACGAGATGCTCGGGTTCATGGTGAAGTGCGGGCCGCCGTTGAGCGCGGTGAAGCGCAGGGAGCCCAGCTCGAACTCCACCGTGAGCACTTTGCCGCGCGGCTCGCCGTCCGGGTTGTCGGAGGCCCCCGCGTAGCGCGAGGTGGCGATGACCCCGCTCTCAGGAAACACCTGCTGATAGAAGGCAACTGCTTGCTCGGCCTGGGAATCAAACCAGAGGCACGGGACGATGCGGCTCCTGCTCATCGAACAGCCGTACCAGGCCAGTCTTGAGCACGCAAGCGGCGGGTCCACCACACGCTCTTGGCGCGCCGCCTCCGCTCCGTTGTCCCTGTCATCCGCTACAGTGCGTCAAGGATCTACCAGCATCAGCCACCCGCGGTCGCGCTTGCGGCAACCAGGAGAACAAGATCCATGCTCAGCGTGCGCAACCTCTCCAAGACCTATCCCAACGGAACCCAGGCGCTCAAGGATGTCTCGCTCGACATCCCGCGCGGCATGTTCGGACTGCTCGGGCCCAACGGCGCCGGCAAGTCCACGCTGATGCGCACGCTGGCCACCCTGCAAGACGCCGACGCTGGCGCCGCCACCCTGTCCGGGGCCGACGGCACCATCGACGTCCTGGGCGACCGCGACGCCGTGCGCCGCACGCTGGGCTACCTGCCGCAAGACTTCGGCGTGTATCCCAAGGTCTCGGCGCACGACATGCTGGACCACTTCGCGCGGCTCAAGGGCTTCACCGCGCGCAAGGAGCGCAAGGAGGTCGTGGAGTCCCTGCTGCGCCAGGTCAACCTGTGGGACGTGCGCGGCAAGGCGCTGGGCGGCTTCTCCGGCGGCATGCGCCAGCGCTTTGGCATCGCGCAGGCGCTGCTGGGCCAGCCGCGCCTGGTCATCGTCGACGAGCCGACCGCCGGCCTCGATCCCGAGGAGCGCGTGCGCTTCCACAACCTGCTCGCCGAGATCGGCGAGAGCGTGGTGGTGATCCTCTCCACCCACATCGTGCAGGACGTCAGCGACCTGTGCGGACAGATGGCGATCATCAACCGCGGCGAGGTGCTCTTGCAGGGCGCGCCCGGCGAGCTGCTCGCGCTGCTCGCCGGCAAGATCTGGCGCAAGTGGGTGGCCCGCGCCGAGGTCGAGGCCGCGCGCCGCGACCACGCCGTCATCTCCAGCCGCCTGGTCGCCGGCAAGACCGTCATCCACGTGTACGGCGAGTCCTCGCCCGGCGCCGACTTCGAGCCCGCCGAGGCCACGCTGGAGGACGTCTACTTCGCGGCGATCCACGGGCATCTGGGACATCTGGGCCATCTGAGTCATCCGGGAGCCGCGCCATGAGCGCCTTCGTCGCCATCCTGTCCTTCGAGCTGCGCACGCGCGCCCGCCGCGTCTCCACCTGGGTGTACTTCGCGGTGTTCCTGGCGCTCGCCATGCTATGGACCCTGGCCACCGGCGGCGCCTTCGCCAGCGTCAGCGTCTCGCTCGGCGGCGACAAGGTGTGGGTCAACTCGCCGATGGCGCTGATGGCCCTGGTGGGGCTGCTCTCGGTGATGGCCTTGCCGGTCGTCTCCGCCGTCATGGGCCGCGCGGTGCAGCAGGACTTCGAGACGCAGACCCACAGCGCGTTCTTCACCTCCCCCATCAGCAAGCTCGCCTACCTCGGCGGTCGCTTCGCCGCCGCGGTGGTCACGCTCCTCGTCATCCTGCTCAGCCTGGCGCTCGGCGCGCGCCTCGCGGTCAGCCTGCCCATGATGGACGCCACGCGCACAGGACAGGTCGGCCCCTGGCCCTACCTGTGGCCGTACCTGGTGATGGTGGTGCCAAACCTGGTCTTTTTGGGCGCGATCTTCTTCACCCTCGGCGCGCTGACCCGACGCATGCTGCCGGTGTACCTGACCTCGGCCATCCTGTTCATCGGCTACGTCGTGGCCACCTCGCTCAACGAGAACCTGGACAACCGCCTCGTCTCCTCGCTGGCCGATCCGTTCGGCCTCACCGCCGTCTTCAACGACACCGAGTACTGGTCAGTGGCGGAGCGCAACAGCCGCATCGTGCCGCTCGCCGGGCACCTGCTGCTCAACCGCGCGCTGTGGCTGGCGGTGTCGGCGCTGGCGCTCACCGCCGGCTACCGCCGCTTCCGCTTCACCGCCAGCACGGAGCGCGGCGGCAAGGCCGGCAAGGCGCTGGCGGCGACCAGCGAGCCTCACGGCGGCGGCGCGACAGGATCGCCCGGCGCGGCCGGTGCTCCCGGCGCGGTCCCGGCCTGGAAGCGCGCCACCTCCGGCCAGGCGCACTGGCTGGCCCTGCTGGGACCGCTGGCCTGGCTGCAGCTCAAGGAGACGGTCAAGAACGTCTACTTTGGCGTCATCGCGCTGACCGGGATCCTGTTCGTCATCGCCACCTCGGCCAGCATGGACTCCATCTACGGCACCACCACCTACCCGGTCACCTACAAGATGATCGACGTGGTGAGCGGGCAGTTCAGCATCTTCATCCTGATCCTCATCACCTACTACGGCGGTGAGCTGGTCTGGCGCGAGCGAGATCTCCGCGTCGACCAGCTACACGACGCCGCGCCCGCCCCCACCTGGCTGCCGCTGGCCGCCAAGCTGATCGCGCTGATGATGGTGCCGGCGATCCTGCAAGGCGTGGTCATGCTCGCCAGCATGGGGCTGCAGCTCGCCAAGGGCTACACCCACCTCGAGCCCGGGCTGTACCTGCATCACCTCTTCGGCGTCCGGCTCCTCAACTACTGGGGCCTGTGCGCGCTGGCGCTGGCGCTGCACGTGCTGGTCAACCAGAAGATGCTCGGCCACTTCGCGATGGTGCTGTACTTCATCGCCACCGCGTTCTCGTCCTGGGTGGGCCTGGAGCACCGGCTCTTGCGGCCCTTCCAGAGCGGCACGCCGGTGTACTCGGACATGAACGGCTTTGGCCACTTCCTGGAGCGCATCCGCTGGCTGCAGCTCACCTGGGCGCTCCTGGCGGTGCTGCTGCTGGTGCTGGCGCGCCTGTTCTGGCAGCGCGGCACCGTCGCGGGCCTGCGCTCGCGCCTCGCGGTGGCGCGCTCCCGCGTGACCCCGGCGGTGGTCGCGGTGGCCGCGCTGGCGCTCGCGGGCTTCGCCGGCAGCGCCAGCTTCGTCTACTACAACACCAACGTCCTCAACCGCTATGTCTCCGGCGCCGAGCAGCGCCGCCTGCAGGCCGCGTACGAGCGCACGTACCGCAGCCGCCTCCTCGCCACGCCGCAGGCCAAGCTCACCGCGGTCAACGTGCAGGTGGACCTGTTCCCCGCCGAGCGCAAGGTGCGCGGCGCCGGCACGTTCGTGCTCACCAACAAGGGCGCCACGCCCGTGCAGGAGGTCTGGGTGAACCTGCCGCCAGGACAGACCCTGGAGCTGCGCCGCCTGGAGCTTGACCGCGCCGCCGAGCTGCTGCTTCAGGATGAGGCCTCGTACCTGCGCGCGTACAAGCTGACCGCGCCGCTGCCTCCCGGCGAGAAGGTGACCTTGACCGTCGACCTGACCTGGGGCGCTCGCGGCTTCACCAACGAGGACGACTCCCACGCCATCGTCGACAACGGAACCTTCGTCAACAACCAGCAGTTCCTTCCCACCTTTGGCTATCGCGAGGAGTTCGAGCTGGTCTCCGACAGCGACCGCAAGGCCCAGGGCCTGGCGGCCAAAGACCGCATGCGCGAGCGCACGGATCCTGCCGGCCTCGCCCGCAACTACATCACCGCCGACGCCGACTGGATCACCTTCGAGACCGTGGTGTCGACCGTGCCCGATCAAGTGGCCATCGCCCCTGGATACCTGCAGCGCGAGTGGGCCCAGGACGGCCGCCGTTACTTCCACTACAAGATGGACAGCCCCATCCTCAACTTCTATGCGTTCCTGTCCGCGCGCTATCAGGTCAAGCGCGACCGCTGGAACGACGTGGCGCTGGAGATCTATTACCACCCCGGCCACGAGGCCAACCTCGACCGCATGATGGCCGCCAGCAAGGCCTCGCTGGCGTACTTCACCCGCGCCTTTGGCCCGTACCAGCACCGCCAGTTCCGCATCCTTGAGTTCCCGCGCTACGAGACCTTCGCGCAGTCCTTCCCCAACACCATCCCGTACTCGGAGGCCATCGGCTTCATCGCCAAGGTCGACCCCGATGATCCCGACGACGTGGACTATCCGGCCTACGTCACCGCGCACGAGCTGGCGCACCAGTGGTGGGCCCACCAGGTCATCGGCGCCAACGTGCAGGGCGCCACCGTGATGTCGGAGACCCTGTCGCAGTACTCGGCGCTGATGGTGATGAAGCAGCAGTTCGGCGAGGCCAAGATGAAGCGCTTCCTGCGCTTCGAGCTGGACCGGTACCTGCACGGCCGCGCCACCGAGAACAAGCGCGAGGTGCCGCTGGCCCGCGTCGAGGACCAGCCGTACATCCACTACGCCAAGGGCAGCCTGGTCATGTACGCGCTGCAGGATGTCCTCGGCGAGGACGTGGTCAACCGCGCCATCAGGAGCTTCCGCGACGCCACCGCGTACCAGGGCCCGCCGTACCCGACCAGCCTGACCCTGGTGGAGCACCTGCGCCGCGCCGCGCCACCGGAGCACCACGAGCTCATCGAGGACCTGTTCGAGCGCATCGTCTTGTTCGAGAACCGCGCCCAGAGCGCCAGCGCCAAGAAGCTGCCCGACGGCCGCACCCAGGTCACCCTGCACCTGCGCGCCAAGAAGGTGCGCAGCGCCGAGCTCGGCGCCGAGACCGAGGTCCCCGTGACCGACGTCATCGACGTGGGCGTCATGGGCAAGGACGGTCCGCTGTACCTGAAGAAGCACCGGCTCACGAGCGGAGACAACGAGGTCACCGTGGTGGTGGACGGCGAGCCCCTGACCGCCGGCATCGATCCGCTGAACAAGCTCATCGACCGCGCCCCAGGCGACAACGTCGTGCCGGTGGCGCTGTAGGCGCGGGCCCTCTGCGAGGCCTGCCTCAGGAGCCGCCCGCTGGCGTCGCTGGTGTCGCTGGCGTCGCTGGCGTCGCTGGCGTCGCTGGCGTCGCTGGAATCAAGATCTTGAGCTTGCGCCCGGTGAACGTGAAGCCGCGCTTCTGGTAGAAGGCGAAGGTGCGGTCCCAGGCCGCGTCGGGCGGCGCCGAGACGTCGATGCGCTCCCAGCCACGCTGCCTGGCGAACTGCACGCAGAAGCCGATCACCTCCTCGCCAACTCCCTCGGAGCGGACCTCTGGATTGACCCAGAGCTCGTTGAGGATGCCGTAGCTGCCGTGCGCGAAGAACGCAAAGGACTCTGCCAGCGTGAAGAAGGCGACCCCTCGCGCCGACTCGTCTTGCATCAAGAACGCCCAGTGCGGACGCGCGCCCTGCGCCCACTGCCCCAGCGCCTTCTCGAAGTCCTGCGCTGACAGCACCGCCGCAGGGCCAAACAGCTCCGCGTACAGAAGCCGCAGGTACCGCGCGATCTCCGCGCCATCGCGCTGCGCCGATAGCTCGCTGACCTTCAAGCTCATATGGCGCCAAGGCTACACCACCGCAGCGCACGTGGCCCTCTCGCACTCGCCGGCGGGACGGACCACGGGACGGACCACGCGGCGAGCCTCGGGCTAGAACACCGCCTTGGCGGTGTACGTCACCACCAGCGCCACGTTCTTGAGGTTGGCCGCGGTGAAGCGGTCCGCGCGCGCCGTCGGCACCAGCGTCCAGGTGCCCAGCGGCAGGCTCAGCTCGCCGCGCGCCGTGTCGGGCGCCAGCTCCAGGGTGCCGCCGCTGGTCTCCAGCCGCAGCGCCTGCCGGCCGATGGCGCTCGCGCCGTCGTCGGTCAGCTCGTAGTGCAGGTACAGCCCGGTGACCTCGGCCCGGGTGGCGCCCGGCAGCTGCGCGCGGTCCAGCTGGATCGAGAGCCCGCGGCTGGGATCCATCAGGAAGGCCTGCCACTCTTGCGGGGCGTCATAGGCGAAGTTGAGCATGCGCGCGCGGCCCACCGGCGGCAGCGCGGTCTTCACCTTGTCCGCGAAGTCATCGCCGCCCGGCAGCGCGGTGTACTGCACGGTGAGGATCACGTCGCGCAGGTGCGCGCGGTGCTGCTGGCCGTCGACTCCGTTGATCTGCAAGCGCCACCGCGACACCGCGCCGGTGCCCTCGAAGGGCAGGAAGCGCTCGTCCTGGTAGTTGAGCTGGAACAGGCCGCTGTCGTTGACCCCGCGGGAAAGCGCCACCTGCTGGGTCGGCCGCCAGTCGAAGCGCAGCGAGCCCGGCTGCTCGCCCTCGCCGGTGAGCAGGTACTTGACCCCGTCGAGGTCCGGGCGCAGCAGCGTGCGGTGCCCCAGCTGGGTCAGGGTGGCGTTGAAGTTCTCGTACGGCCCCACCACCGCCGGGAACGACACCGAGATCGACTTGATCTGCCGGCAGTAGTGCCCGGGGAAGTCCTGATCGAACAGCGCCTCCGGCAGCTCGAACTCGCAGCTGCCCTTCTGCTGCAGGCTCACCAGCGCCAGCGGATCGGTGAGCATCAGCGACACCGTCTTGCTGATCTCGAAGCGCCGCTTGTTCTTGTCCAGGTACGTCTTCTCCATGCGGTCCAGGTCGAGCTGCAGCCGCTCGCCGGCGAGCAGGCCCTTGTGCAGGCTGTCCCAGTAGTAGGCGCCGATGGTCGGGGCCTCGCCCTCGGTCCAGCCCTGTTCGAACTGCAGCGCGCGCGCCGCCGACTTGGCGTAGTCGAGCGCGAGCTGATAGGTCTGGAAGTACAGCGCCGACAGCTTGCCCACCATCCAGCGATATAGCTGCTGGCTGGTGAACTTGGACTTCATGAACGTGTCGATGGACTGGTTGTTGCGGATCTGGCGCCGCTGCACCTGGATCTCCTGGCGCGCGATCTCCACCTGGATGTCGGCGGCGTTGATCTGCCGGGTGATCTGCTCGATGTCGTGGCCGGACAGGTCGCGCTGCAGCTCCCACTCCTGGCGGCGGCGGTCCCAGCCGCCGAGGAGAGAGGCGAGCGAGGACATCGATGAGTTCGCGCTCGCAGCGGCCCCTAGTGCTTCCGATGTCGCCTTGAGAGACGGAGCGATCTGCAACCCTCCAAACGTGATCGCGAAGAACGAACCAAGGTTCGGGATCAGGGCGGCACCGGATGAAGCATGACTCAGCGAGGCTGCCCCGTAGGTCAAGTTGAGAGCTATGGATGTCGCCACCAGCTGCCAGATCTCATACCCCGACAGCCCCTCCGCCAGCATCCGCCGGTAGTACGCCTGCCGCGTCCTCGCGCTGTTCAGGCTCGCGCGCAGGCCGGCCGCAGACTGCCGCGCCGCCTCCAGCTGCTGCTGCTTGATGTCCAGCGTCAGCTCCAGGATGCCGCGCTCCTGCGTGTTGCGCAGCAGGTTCAGCTCCTCGGCGTCCTGTTTCTCCAGCGCGGAGAGCAGCGCGCCGCCGAGCTGGCTGGCCCGTCCGGCCAGCTCGCGCGCCTTGGCCAGCAGGAACGTGCAGCGGTAGTGCGGCACCGCCGCGTTGTAGTCCGAGAGCGCCTGCGCCAGCCCGCCGCCGCCGGCGAAGGCCTTGACCAGTGCCAGCACGTCCACCGGCGGCGAGAACAGCGCCAGCGATTGCTTCACCCCGTCCAGGTTGAGGCCGTTGCGGATCTTGAACAGCCGGTCCGCCACCCGATCCCAGTAGTCGATGAACTGCTGGTTCTCCGGGATGAAGAAGTACGGGTTGGTGATGCTGTCGTTGGGCGTGGCCGCCAGCAGGAAGCTCTCGGGCGTGGGCGGCAGCTCGCGCTCCAGCGCCAGCAGCTCCTCGTCCAGCGGCTGCGCATCGCGCAGCTCGGCGTAGCTCTGGGTGGGCAGCGCCAGCTTGCGCTTGCCCAGCTCGTCGGGCCGCTTGCCCAGGAGGTTGGCGGCCAGCACGTACAGCATCACCGCCTCGCCGATGGTCTCGCGCGTGTACTGCTGGAACAGCAGGTCGCCCCAGTCCAGCAGGTTGTCGATGTAGCTCATCACGAAGGCCTTGCGGTAGGCCACCGGTCGCAGCTGCGCCAGGCCGTGCGGATCGAACGGGTCGTCGCGGTACCGGCTGAGCTGATCCGGGTCTTCCAGGTAGCTCTGATCGCGGCCGTCGGTGGCGTCGTGGAAGGGCAGAAACTTCCAGTACGGCCGCGCGTCGGCAGTGGTCACCTTCTCCGTCGGATCGAACACGTGCTCGTACCAGGTGCGCGCGTCCTCGAAGCGCTGCGCCTGATTGAGCGCCTGCGCGATCAGGTACGGGATGTGGAAGAAGATCTCCCAGTAGTAGAAGCCGTTGGCGCTGTCGAAGTCCAGCGTCGTGCCGTGCGGCGGCGTGGTCGGCTTGTCGGGGAAGTCCTCGAGGTAGCGCGTGTCGCGGCACACCACCACCGCCTGCCCGCGATCGGCGGGGTTGGTGCCAAAGCGCGGCAGCTCCTGCGTCTTCTGGGTGGACAGCGAGAGCAGCCCCGGCACGCCCAGCCCCAGCAGGAGCTGGCTGAAGCGCGCCGCCGTGTTGCTGGTCAGGCGCAGGATCGAGTACTTGACCTCGGAGACCTCGAAGATCTGGTGCCCGGTGTCGCCGCCGTACGCCACCGCCTCCTGGTCCTTGGTCAGCACCAGCTCGGCCGCGAGCTCGCCGCCGCCGGCCAGGCCGATCGCCGCGTCGAAGCCCAGGTTGAAGCCGGTGGGCAGGTTGCCCCAGCCGCCCTGCACCGCCCTGGGGTACGTCGCGTCGGCGGCGAAGAAGCCGCTGGCCGGCATCGCGGAGTAGCGCTCGTAGCGGGCCTGGCCATCGCGCTCGCCGAACAGGAACACCTGCCCGTCCAGCCGCAGCGCCGCGGTGACGCGCGGGAACGCTGTGCCCCACACGTCATGCAACCGGCGCGGGAACCCAGCGTCCAGCGCCCAGGCGAAGTCCACCAGCGCGCCGGAGTAGCGCAGGCAATAGCCGTCGCAGAACAGGTACAGGCGCTGATCGAGCCCCAGCACCGCGGCCGCGGGCGCCATCGGCGGGAAGTGCCCCCAGCGCCCGGCCACCGGCGCGAACGCCGCGGCCTGCCCCGGCGTGATCTGCGCGTAGCCATCACCGCTGAAGAAGTACAGGGTGCCATCCGGGCTGGTGAAGGCGGCGGTGAGGCCAGGCTCGCTCACCCCGAAGGCGTCCAGGTCGGTCGCCGACCAGGTCTGGTCCTGCCAGCGCAGGCGCACCACGGCGCGACCGTGGGTGAACGTCAGGTGCTGGCCGCTGTCGCGCTCCTCCAGGAACGCGGTGTCGAGCTGGCTCCAGCCGTCGAAGGCCCCGGCCGGCACGCCCGGCCGCGCGCGCAGCTGCCCCACGTCGAGCGTCGCGTACGCCAGGTCCCCGGCCGGCGTGCGCGTCACCAGCACCAGCTGACCATCGCGCGCGAACGCGCGCACGAAGGTGTGCTGGCCGTCGAACAGGGTGGTCCAGTCCTCGGCCAGCGGCGCGTCGCTCACCAGCAGCTCCAGCGACGGCCGCAGCGGCAGCGGCTCGTAGGCCTGGTCCACGAACCGGTACGCGCTGGAGCCATAGGTGAAGGTGCCGCTGCCGGTCACCACATAGGTGATGCCGGCCGCCGCGATCACCTCGCGGATGCGCTCCTGCGGCCGCTCCGCGAAGAACCGGCGCAGCAGGCCGGCCGGCCAGGCCGGCTGGCCGTCGGGCAGCAGGCTGTCGGCGTAGACCGGCGGCTGCCACGCGCGCAGGCCGCCGCCCGCTGGCGCCGCGTGCCGATGGTACACGGCGCGCCCGTCCTCGTGCGCGAACACGTGCAGGTCGCCGTCGGCCAGGCCAAAGCCGGTGTCGACGTTGGCGAACGCCTTGCCGCGCAGCTCGATCTGCTGGCTTGAGATCGTCCAGCGAGATCGGCGCCGGCTCGACCGGTCGGCACAGGAAGCTGCCGCCGCTGGCGTCGAAGCTGAACCACGGCGCGGTCATCACGCCGCGGAAGTGCGCGCCCCAGCGCGACGATGCGTCCGGCGTCAGCCCCAGCCGCGCCGGGAACCCCGGCCGCAGATCGATGGAGCTGGTGATCGCCCGCGCCTCGGCGTCGCCGATCGCCGCGCGCGGCTCGAAGTCCAGCGCCGCGGTCAGCCGGCCCACCAGCGGATCGCTGAAGTCGGGCAGCGCCGCCAGCACGTAGATGTACGCCTCCGGATCGTACTCGCTCTGCAGCGACGGGTTGGTGACGTAGAGCCGGGCCTCCTCCAGCTCCGTGGTCAGCCAGGAGCGCTCGCGCTTGCCGTCGCGCGGGTCCTTGCGCAGCTCGGCGCGCAGGGTCTGCGGCGCGATCCACTCCTCGTTGATGTTGTAGAACGAGTACTTGATGACCGGCCTGGCGGTCTGCGGCGCGTCCGAGCCGCCGTAGCTGCCGCCGGTGCGGAACTCCGTGTCGTTGGTGGTCTGCGGCTCCAGCCAGAACAGGAACAGCCGGTTGAACGCGTACACCGGCTGCACGCGCTCGGCGTTGATGGAGATCTCCAGCTTCTGCCACGGGCTCCACGAGATGGCTTCGCTGGCCTGCTGGGGCAGCTTGCCGCGCCGGAAGTAGTAGGTGAGCGGCTCGGTGCGCGCGAAGCCGAACACCGCCACGAAGGCCTCGCCCAGATCGTCGCGGTACACGTAGCCGCCGGCGATGCGCAGGCGCGACACCTCGGCGAACTTGTCGAGGTACGTGGTGTACGCCTTCTGCACCGCCGCCACCGTGATCTCGTCCTGCAGCAGGTTCTGCTCCAGCTCCTCGAAGCCGGGGCTCTTGACCGGGCGCAGCTCCGGCCGCAGGTAGTTCTCCGGGTACAAGAACACCCGGCGATTGGCCTCCCAGATCCGGTAGTTCTTCATCCACGACCACCACGCCTGCAGCTCGCCGAGCAGGGCCGGCGGCGCCTCCTCCAGGTTCATCAGCGCGCGGTGGTAGTAGAGCTGGATGCTGGCGATGGCCTCGACGATCGGCGAGGTGGTCGCCTCCTGCCCCATGCTGACGTCGTGCAGCAGGTACTCGTACAGATCGTTGGCCTCGCGCAGCGAGCGCGCGTGCAGGAGGTACGCCACCAGCGCGTCGCGGGTGGCGGCGCCCAGCGGATCGCGCAGCGCCTTCTGCACCGCCGGCCACTCGGCCGCGCCGGTGCGCGCCTTGATCAGGCTCTCCGCCAGCTCCGCGGCGGCGGCCAGGTCGCGCGGGCCGGCGCCATAGGCCAGGTCCGAGAGCTGGCGGCGCAGGCTCGACGGCGTCGCGCCCAGCCCGTCGGCGAACGCGAAGTGCCGGGCCAGCGCGGCCAGCGTGCGCAGATCGCCCAGGCCGGCGCCGGGCAGCGCGGTGGACAAGAACCGCCGGTCGGCGGTGCCGTGCGCGGTCAACGGCAGGGCCAGCAGCTGCGTGAGCTCCGCCTCGGGCCAGCGCGTCATCGCGGAGAGCTGCGCCACCGTGGGCGCCTCCAGGCTCAGGTACTCCAGCAGGGTCAGCGGCGGCGAGGCGTGGTCCGCCGCCAGCTCGGCGAAGCTCCACACCTCGGGCAGAGCGCCCAGCGTGAAGTCGCGCCGGTCGCCCAGCTTGTCGAGGATGGGTCGCGGGTAGTCGCGGTCGGGCGTGCGCAGCCGCAGGTCCGAGATGCGGACGTGCTCGGCGCCCTTGTACAGGTACGTCCGGCCCTCGAAGGCACAGGCCGAGTCCAGGTCGCGCTGGAACGCGGCCGGCCAGGCGGTGCCCAGGCTGCCGGCCAGCACCTTGGGGTAGCCCTCGTCCACGTAGTCGCGCGCCGGGCCGGAGTACAGCGACACCTGATCGCCGGTGAACAGCACCAGCGCGCCGCTGGGGGCCAAGAGCGCGGCGTCCACGCGCGAGGTCTGCTGCAGGCGGTTGTCCACCCGGCCCCAGCCCTCGATGAGCGGCCGCGGGGTGGCAAGCTCGCGGCTGTCCACCACCTGGTCCTCGACGAAGAGGACCTGCGCCTCGCCGAGCGCCAGCGCCGCGTCCACCCCGCGCGCCAGGATGGGCAGCAGGATGGGCGGCAACGCGCCCACCCCCAGCTCGCCGGCCCAGCCGGTGGCCACCTTGCGCGGATAGCCCTCGTCCACCACCTCCTGCTGGCTGTCCGAGTAGAGGACGTACTGTTCGCCGCTGAACAGGTACAGCTTGTCAGCGCCCGGGCCGCTGCCCGGGGTCAGCGCCGCACCCACGAAGTTGTGATCGAAGAGCTGGTTCTCCACCCTGCCCCACACCTCGCGCGGCGCGCGCAGCTGCGCTGGCGCCGCTGACGACACGTAGCGCTGCGCCGCGCCGGGCGCCGCCGCGCGATCGAAGGCGTGCAGCGCGCCGTCGGCGCCGGCGAACATCGCCCGCACCCCGCCCAGCAGCTCCGGCGGCAGCGCGAACACGCCCTCGGTCTCGGCCAGGCGCGCCAGCTGCTTGGGATAACCCTCGTCCACGAAGTCGTCGTAGCCGCCGCTGTAGCGCACGTACTGGTCGTCGCAGAACATCAGCGTCACCGTGCCGGCGCCGCGCGCCAGCACGAAGCCCGCGTCCACCCGGTTCTGCGCCTGCAGCTGGTTGCGCACCCGCGCCCACTGCTCCAGCACCGGCCGCGGCACCGGCGCCTGCGCGCTGGTGAACGAGCTACCGGAGAACACGTACGTGTCCTGGTCATCGCGCAAGATCGCCGAGCCCAGCGCGGTGAAGCGGGGCGGCATCGCCACCGGCAGGCCCTCGCCCGCCCAGCTGGTCAGCCGGCGCGGGTAGCCCTCGTCGGTGAAGAAGGCCGGCGCGCCGGGGACCAGCGCGCCGCTGTAGCGGGTGAACTGGTCGTCGCAGAACAGGTACAGCTTGCCGTTCTCGGCGCGGTAGGCGGCGTCGACGCGCGAGAGCTGCGCGATCCGGTTGTCCACCTTTCCCCAGCGACTGGTGAGGGCCACCGGCGCGCCCGGGTTGCCGGCGTAGGTGTACTGCGCGCCGTCGAACACGTGGATCCGGCCGCTGGCGTCGCGCGCCAGCGCGAAACCCTGGGGCTGCGCCACCGACGGCGGCGTGAACGCCAGGCCCTCCCCGGCGAACCCGGTGGCGGTCGTCCGCGGGTAACCCTCGTCCACCGTGAAGGTCGCGTCGCCCGGCCGCAACGTGCCGCTGTAGCGCGCGAACTGATCGTCGCAGAACAGGTAGGTGCGACCGTCCGGCAAGGTCAGCGTGGCGTCCACCCGGCCCAGCTCCACGAACCGGTTCCGCACCTTGCCCCAGCGATCGCGGGTGGTCACTGGCGGGGTCAGCGCGCCACCGGCGGCAGGCCGGGTGGTGCAGCGCTCATCGGTGAACAGGTGCAAGGTGCCGTCCGGCGCCACGAAGGCAGCGGTGAACAACGTGTACGGCGCGTACTCGGACATGCCGTCGACCCGGCGGCCGTTGTTCCAGCGGAAGCGGCTGTTCTCGTAGCGATACTCGCGCTGCCACTGCTCGCCGTTGTTGCCGCGCCGGTAGAAGACGCAGATGCGCGGCCGGCTCGCGAAGGTGTCCACGTAGATGGCGTCGAGATCGATGTCGTCGTGATCGCTGCCGTGATCCGGATCGTGTACCGCGAAGCCGCGGAAGAACGCGCCCTCCACGTTGTCGCCGTCGGCGATGAGCTTGGGGTACCCGGCGTCGACCTGGGCGTAGTTGCTGGTGCTGTAGCGCACGTACTGGCGGCCTCGGAACAGGTACAGGCGCGGCACGCCGTCCACCACGTAGGTGAGCGCGGCGTCGATCCCGCTCTGGAAGCTGGCCGGCAGCGCGCCCCAGCGAGCGCCGATGGCCAGCGGGTAGCCCTCGTCGACCACGCCATCGTAGCCGGCGCTGTAGCGCACGAACTGATCGTCGCGGAACAGGTAGGTCTTGCCCTGCGGATCGCGGAACGCGGCGTCCACCCGGCTGGAGGCGGCCAGCGCGTTGCGGACCTGGCCCCAGTGCCCGGCGATGGGCGCCGGCGTGCCCGTCAGATCGACCCGCGCGTACTGCTGCCCGCTGAAGAAGTACGTGCGGTCGTCGGCGGTGCGCAGCGCGGCCGAGATGCCCGCCTCGAAGGCCGGCGGCACCGCCCAGCCCGTGCCCTGCAGCGGCCAGCCGGTGGCCAGGCGCAGCGGGTAGCCCTCGTCGGCCACCGGCTGCTCCGGCGAGCTGTAGCGGTGCAGCTGATCGCCGGTGAACAGGAGCAGCTTGCCGGCGCCGTCCACCAGCGCCGCGTCCACCCGGCCCAGCCGCTCCAGCTCGCTACGCACCCGGCCCCACTGCTGCGCGATCTCGGCGCGGCTGCCGTCCGGCGCGGCGCACTGCGTGCCGGCGAAGAAGTACAGCTCGTCCGCTGTGCCGGTGGCCACCGCGGTGATCGGCTCGGCGAGCGCGTCCGGGATCTGGCCCGCGCCCTCCCGCTGGTTCCAGTTGCCGCGCACCCGCTTGGGGTAGCCCTCGTCGACGTGCTGAGTGTCCGCGCCGGAGTAGCGCACGTACTGATCGCCGCAGAACAGGAAGGTCTTGCCGCCGTGGCGCAGCGCCGCGTCCACCCGCGCGTGGTCCACGAACAGGTTGCGCACCCGGCCCCAGCGCTCGCGGATCGGCTGCCGCAGATCCGGCGCCGCCGAGCTGGCGTAGCCGCCGTCGCCGAACACGTACAGCGCGCTGTCGCGCCCGGTCATCGTCGCCTCCACGCCCTGCGGGAAGCGGCGCAGCACCCGCAGCAGCGCGTCGGTCTCGGCCAGGTTGCCGAAGCTGACCGGAGTGCGCTCGTCGGCATAGCCGTACTCGCCGCCGGTGTAGCGCACCAGCTGATCGCGGCGCAGCAGGTACGTGTGATCGCCGTGTACGAACGCGGCGTCCACCCGGTCGTCATCGAACACGTAGTTGCGCACCTTGCCCCAGCGCCCACGGACGTCCTGCAGCGCGAACGGCGCCGTCGAGCGGATGAAGCGGTCCCCGGCGAAGAACACGTACGAGCCGTCGCGGTCGCGGAAGGCCGCGTCCACCCGGCCGTGCATCACCCCCGGCAGCGGGGTCACCCCTTCGGCCTCGAACGAGCCGGCGATGGACCTGGGGTAGCCCTCGTCGGCGAACGCGGTGCCTGCGAGCAGGCCCGCGGCGTCGCTGGTGCGCAGGTACTGATCGCCGCGAAACAGGAACACCCGGCCGCGATCGTCCAGCAGCGCGGCGTCGATGCGCCGCTGCTCCTGCAGGTGGTTTTTCACCTTGCCCCAGCGCTCGGCCAGCCGCGTCGGCGCCGTCGTCGGCGCGCCAGCGCCGGCCACCGAGACGAACGAGTCGCCGGCGGCGAAGTAGGTCACGCCGTCGGCGTCGCGCCAGGCCGCGTCCACGCCGGCCTGGAACGCGGCGGGCAAGGTCACGCCCGGCAGCTGCGCCAGGTCCCCGGTGCCCAGCAGGCGGTAGTCCGCGCCGGAGAAGGCCGCGTACCGCGCGCCGCTGAGCACCGCCACCTCGCCGCCGGGCAGCGGCGTGATGCCGTCGATGCGCACCGGCCGCGGCGGCTGCGCGCTGGCGTCGAAGAAGCCGGCCGGCAGCTTGAGCGCGTCCGGTCGCTCGCGGTGCAGGCCCTGGTTGTCGGCGAAGGCCTTGGCCTCGGCGGCGCCCAGCCCCGCCTTGCCGAACAGCAGCGCAAGCTGGCGCAGGCGGCGGAAGGCCAGCGCCAGCGCGGCGGCGCCCAGCGCGCGGCCGGCGGCGCCCGCGCGCGCCTTGAGCTCGCACAGCGGCAGGGTCAGGGTGGCCAGCGTCTGCGCGGTGTCCTCCTCGGGCGTTCCGAACACTAGCTGGAACAAAAAGCCGGTGAGGTCATCGGCCAGGCCGAGCTGGCTCGACAGGATGCGCTGCAACGCCCGCGCCTGTTGCTCCACCACCGCCAGGAGCCGTGAGTTCAGCTCGGCGGCCTCGGCGGCCAGGCTGGCCTGCGCCCGCTGGTACGCCTGCACCTTCTCCGCCAGCGCGCCGAAGATCGCCTCCTGCCGCTCGGCCTGCTCCGGCAGGTAGAAGCTGGACAGGTTGGCGCGGTCGAGGAAGAAGCTGCGCGCGCCACGCGCCACCTGCAGGCCCTCGCCCGCCGGTTCCAGGTAGCCGCGGCTCACCAGCAGCGCCAGCACGCCGGCCACCGCCTCGGCGGACACCCCCACCCCGGTCAGCTCGCCGCCGTACACCTCCAGCCGCTCGTCGATCCCGCGCTGCAGCGCCGCCTCCAGCTCCGCCGGCAGCGGCTGCGCACGCACCAGCGCGCGCGGCGACGAGGCCGAGGCCGTGTCCGGAAGCTGGGCCAGCACCGCGGCCTGGCGCAGCGCCGCGAACACCTCGCCGGCGCCGCGCGCGCTCAGCGACGCGGTCTGCAGCTCCGTCGGCGTGATCAGCAGGCCCAGCAGCGCCTGGTACAGCTCGTCCAGCGCCGCCTCCAGCGCGCCGTCCGGCGCCACCCCGTCGATCACCGCGCCGTCGTCGAAGCGCTCCAGGCACAGGTACGCCAGCTGCCGCGCCGAAAGCTGCCGCTGCTGCGCCCACTGCTGGAGCCGGAACACCCGCTGCAGCACCAGCAAGGTCGCGGCGATGCTGCCGCCCTCGCCCGGCGCGGCCAGCGCGTGGAAGCTCGGCCGCGCCGCCGCGCCCGCCGTGTCCTGAAGCGGCACGGTCACCGCCAGCTCCTCGTGCTCCGCCGTGCGCCACTGCGCGTCCAGCACGTCCAGCAGCGGCAACAGCTCGCCCACCCGCAGCGCCAGCATCCGGCCCAGCGCCACCAGGCGGTGCAGGAGCGCCACGTACGCCAGCGTGGACGCCGCCGCGATCCCGCGCGCCGCCAGCCCGCCGGTCAGCGCGTCGAGCTCGGCGCGCGTGATCCGCAGCGCCGCCACCAGCCGGCCGGTCAGCGCGTCGGAGAGCCCCGCGCCCGGCGCCTGCGCCAGCAGGTCCTCCAGCCGCACCGCGTAGCCGCGGTTGAACAGCCGGTCGAACAGATCCGCCGGCTCGGGGCCATCGCCGTGCCCGTGCCGCTTGGGCACCGCCCACAGCGCGCACACCTCGTCCAGCGGCAGCTGCGTCTGCGCTCGCAGCTCCAGCGCCACCGCCAGCGCCACCAGCGCCTGGCTATCCAGCTCGCCGGCCAGGCTCGATTGCAGCGCCCAGTCCAGCTCCGCCGCGGACAGCCCCAGCCGCCGCGCCAGCCGCACCACCCGCATCACCCGGTCGAGCTGGCGCAGGCCCCACGGCGAGCCATCGGACCAGCGCACGCGATCGAGCGCCGGCGGGCTGGCCGGGTCCGCGTCCACCAGCGTCAGGTGCTGGCCCGGGTGCGCCAGATCCTGGTTGTGGAAGAACGAGCTGGCCGCGCCGGCCAGCAGCTCGGCGTCGCTGAGATCTTGAAACAGCAGCGCCTTGAGCTGCTTGAGCGTGAGCCCCAGCTTGCGCTGCACCAGCGGCAGCTCGCCGGCCAGAAGCGCCGTCCGCTCCGCCTCGTCGCGCAGCCCCCACAGCTCGGCGACGCCGGCCTCGGTGTCGCGCCGGGTGGTGAACAGCGCAAGCTCCGCCTCGCTGAGGCCCAGCCGCAGCCGCGCCAGCGTAAGGCCATCCAGCGGCTGCTGATAGCGCCGGTACAGCTCGCTGGGCGCCACGTCCAGCTTGCGCAGCGCCAGCGCCAAGCGCTCGTGCTCCTGCGAGAACGGCAACGGCGCCGGGAACAGCGCGCTGGCCAGCTGCGCCCGCACGTCCCCCGGCAGATCGCGCTCCGCCAGCGTCTTCATCACCGCGTTGGAGATCTCCAGGTGCGGCACCTCGCCGAACGTCCGCGTCTCGTCCAGCGGGAGCTGCGCCACGTCCGGACGCCGAGCGTGATACCCGTCCGGATCGCTGCCCGGCACCTGCGAGACCACGCTGTCGCGCAGCTGCAGCAGATCCACCAGGTACGCGGCCGGCGACAGCACCGAGCGCGCGGCCTGGCCTTCGGCCTGATCGATGTCGCCGAACAGCTCGGTGAAGCTGGGCAGGTCGGCCGACGAGATAGACATAGCTTGGGCCTCCTCGGCCTTGGACTGGCGAGACATGAAGAGATCCTCCCGTGAGGGTGGTCAAAACGGTTGTTCGAGCTCTGCGGTGACGCAGAGGATCGGAAAGCGTGGGTGAGTGAAAGTTCGAGGGGCGCCGCGCCGTCGAGCGGCGGCGCGGGCGCGGCGGCAGCGCGCGGATCGTGCACAAAGAGAGCCGCGCCTTCGCGGCGCGCGCAAGGCGTCGAGCCATGGCGTGGCTTCGAAAGAGGCGGCGGGCGAGGCAGCTCGGTCTGCGAGGCAGTCAGCGCACGGTCAGCGCGGCGGTCAGGAGCAGCGACCCAACGGGGTCATGCGGTCACTAAAAGCGCGCGGCGAGATAGTGCGGCTCCTGGTCCTGCTCCGCCCGGGTGTGGTGCAATACCACAAACGCCCGCCGCGCCACTGCGTTCTGATAGATGATCTCCCCCAGCTCCTCCTCGCCCGCATACAATATCGTCCACTGCTCGAGGAAGGCCGGCTTCGCCATCCCCGCGATCTGCACCGCCGAGTGCAGCCCGATCTCCAGCATCGACGAGATGCGCGACTCTTCGCCGGGCGGCAGGATGTGGAGGAGGCGCTGGCAGGCCTGCTGGATCGGAAGTGGGTCCGGCTGAGGCTCCGCGTCTTCTTCTCCAGCGCTGAAGCGGCCCAGCCCGTTGATGGACAGGAGATGAGTATTTGCATTTCTTCAATAATTTGATATGAATTTAAAGGCGGAGCCAGGTGTGCGATTGGATCTTTCTCCTTCTCCGACGCATGCAAACGTTCAACTCTATTCCGGATAATGTTTATCAAAACAAGAGATATCTCGTCCGGATGCAGATTCGGGTTCCTCGAGGAGTCCCTCACTGCTCCTCCGGCGTAGACTAGCGATCCTTTGGTGCCCCACCCTGTGGACGTCACTGTTTGATAGAAGAGTTCCTGTTCTACTGTTTTAAGTTCAACCCTTGTTTTTAGTGAAAATGGAACGGATAGTTTTTCACTAATTTCTTGAATCGACGCATTTGTATAAATCTTTCGATCAAAGTAGTTGGCCACCTCGCTGAGGAACGCGCGTCGCTCGCTATTCTGAACACGCATAGAATCTAAATCGTTAACCATTCTCGCGAAACTTATGGCATTATTTGCAATGTCAATGCTAGCAGCAAAGGCTGAACGATTGGTGGATATCCCGATGCCGTCGTATACGGTCGCTGGCTTGGAAAGTGCCTGTCGCAGTTGCTGTTGTTTATCGGAATATGATTTTTCTACGCTTGCCTGATTGCCGGATTCCTTCGATGGCAGCGGGCCTCTTGGTCCTCGAGATTGGTTCGGGGGAGTGCTCTGTTCTCCATTTGGATCGATGCGAACAATCGGTTGATTTTCTACGAAATTATACAGTGCGAATCTTTGTGCTATTGGAGTTGGAGTGGATGCTCTAAGTGGTGCAGGATCGCAGCTAGTCCACCTCCCCATCCACGGCGCGTAGTACCTCGCCCCGTGATAGCTAAACCCCGTCTCCTCGTCTCGCTCCTTGCCGGTGTAGCGGTAGCGCTTCAGGCTGACCTCGGCGGCGCTGCGGCCGGCCTGGAAGGAGCTGGTGCCGTACGGGTGGTACTCCTCGTAGGCGATCAGCGCGCCGCTGGCGTCGAGCTCGACGCTGGCTGAGCCCAGGTGGTTGCCCAGCTGCTGGCGTAGCTGCGGCGATGGCAGCGGCACGGCCGCGCCGCCGCTCACCGTCAGCGTCTCCACCAGCGCCACCCGCTGCTGATCGTCCATCACGTGCAAGGACTCGCGCTCCAGCGTGGTCGCTGCGCCGGGGCCCAGCTCGCGATAGATCTCGAAGCCGCCCAGGTACAGGCGCTCCTTCTGCCGGGCGCCATTGACGCTCTCGATCACCTTGCGCACGCGCTGGCCGGCGGCGTCGTACGCGTAGTACGCGGTGCCGCCGCCGCCCAGATCCACCCGCGCGAGCTGGTCCTTGAAGTCCCAGTCCATCGCCGCCAGGTGCGGCATGCTGGTCATGCTGCCGTGCGCGTCGTGGGTGTAGCGCTCGACCACGTCGACGCTGCTGCCCAGGATCGTCCGGCTCAGGCGGTTACTGACCTTGCCCGGCTCGAGCAGGCTGGGCTCGCTGTACTCGTAGCGGCGGGTCCAGCCGCTGCCGCCGGCCAGGTGGCGGAACACCTCGAAGTTGCCGACCGCGTCGTACTCGTAGCGCTGGGTGTAGCGGCGCAGCGCCTGGCCATCGCCCGCCGCCACCTGGTGGCCGGCGAAGGGATAGTCGCGGTGGTTGCCGCCCGCGGGCGCCAGCGAGAACGCGTTCTGGTCCACGTGCTCGCGGCCCTGCGCCTCGATCAGCCGGTACACCGCGTCGTAGGTGTAGTGACAGACCGGCTCGACCTGCTGGTTGTCATGGAACACGGTGCGCAGCGCCGCGTCCTCGATGCCGGTCAGGTTGCCGACCGGGTCGTAGGTGTAGTGCAGGTCCTGCACCACGGTGGCGTCGATGAACAGCGTGGACGCGGTGGGATCCGCGGCCGCCGGGCGCGTGGTGCGCAGGCGGACCAGGCGGAAGGTCAGCGGATCGTACGTGTACGTGGTGACCGCGCCGCCCCCGTGCACAAGCTTCAGGCGCTGCCCCTTGGCGTCATAGTCCAGGTTGGCCACCACCGGGGTGAGCGCCGCGGCGCCGCGCAGCTGCACCTGCACCTGGTCCAGCAGGTTGGCCTCGTTGAACACCGGGCGCTGCACGCTGCCGTCGGGGCTGGTGCTGGTGATCGGCCGGTTCAGCGCGTCATAGCTGGCGGAGGTGACGAAGCTGGCGCCCTCCAGCGCCGGCGCCGCCTGCCAGTCCACGGCGCGCTTGTAATCGGCCAGCAGCTGGCGCGTGCCGGCGAGCAGGTTGCCCTTGAAGTCATAGGCCACGCTGGTGACCACGCCGGCGCCGTCGAACGCCTGGTAGACGCGCGCGCGGTGGTTGGTGGCCTCGCCGCGCGCCTCGCCGTACACCGTGCGCTCGGCCAGACGCTCGGGCCCCGGCTGCCCCGGCCCGGCCTCCTGCACGTACAGCCCGGTGGGCCGGCGCAGGGCATCATAGGTCATGCGCCGCACCAGGCCGCGGCTATCCCAGGCGCGCAGCGGCTTGCCGGTGACGTCGGCCAGGGTCCAGCGCTCGCCCGCCTCCATGCTGGCCTGGTGCATGGGCCGGCTCAGCACGTCCTGACGATAGCGCATGACCACGCGGCCCAGCGCGTCGGTCACCGCGCGCTGGTTGTTCTCGATGTCCAGCGCCACCCGCGTGGCGTACGGCTCTTCGATGAGCACCCCGCCGCGCGCGAAGCGGTTGTGCGCCACGGTGACGAAGGCGCGGCCCAGCGCGTCCACCTGCTTGACGGTGGGCGTGTCGCCGTGGGCGGCGGCCTTCTGCGCCGCGTCGCGCTCGGCGACGCCGAGCTGGCCATTGATGCGCTGCGCGTACCACGGCCGCCAGCTCGCCGGCTGGGTGGCGAAGTAGCCGGCGACGTAGCCGGCCACATCCGGATCGGTGCGCGGGTCGCCGGTCTGCGCGCCCACCGCGGCGACGGTGTCGTTGACGTCGTAGCTGCGCTCCTGCCAGGCGTCGAAGACGACCTTCTCGTAGGTGTGGTTGGGGTGCAGCGTGGCCACCACGCGCTCGGCCGGGTCATAGAACAGGACCGGCGTGACCCCGGTGTCGGTGACCTCGCGCTCGGGCTCGTACAGCGGCGTGGCGCTGAAGAACGGCTCGTACTGCTTGACCGGCTTGCCCTTGTTGTTGAGCACGGCGCGGCCGGTGCCCACCCAGCGCTCGGCGGTGAACGCCTGCACCAGCTGGCCGTGCGCGTCGCGCACCAGCGCGCCCGGCGCCAGCTCGCCGTCCGGGCCGCGGCGCGGCGGCCTGGCGCAGCGGCGCATCCCCGGGCTCGGCCTGCAGCTTCTGCTGCACCTGATGCCCGATGCCGTCGGAGTACGAAAAGCCGATCTGGATCTTGCTGGCGCCGCCCTGGTGCAGGTGGTGCTCGCGCGCCAGCTCCGCCGACAGCGCCGGCTGCCCGGCGCGCGCGAAGCGCTCCAGGTCATAGATCACGCGAGTGCTGGCGTTGCCCAAGAGGGCCGCCGCCTGGCCGCGCGGATCGGCCAGGAAGGCCTGCAGCGCGGCGCGGGACAGCTCCGGCGCGAAGCGGTCGAGCTGGTCGCCCAGCGCCTCTTCCTCCTTGCCCATCACCGCGGTGGCCACCACCAGGCCCAGCGCGTCGAAGACCACCGCGGTGCGGTTGCGGTTGGGATCGGTGAGGAGCGCCGGCGCCAGCGCGCGGTAGTCGTTGCCGTTGCGGGTGATGGCGCCGGACGCGTCGCGCGCGCCCACCGTCACCCGGTTGCCCAGCGAGTCCTCCAGCTCCAGCGGCAGCAGGGCGTGGCTGTCGTAGCGCAGGAAGTGGCGCTGGCCGAACGGATCGATCGACTGCACCGGCAGGAAGAACCGCGCCGGGTCTGGGACCACCTGGCCGGCGGGCGCCCACCAGCCGGCGTCGTCGCGGCGGTAGCCGCCCTCGCTGACCAGCACGCCCGGCTCCAGGCGCTCGCCGTACACCTGCGCCAGCAGCCCAGGGGTGAGCGCGAGCTTCTCGTGATCGTACGGCAGCGCGCGCGAGTCGATCTGGCCCAGCGGCAGCGCGCCGCCCAGATCGTCGCGCAGGTACAGGTGGCGCTGGTGCTCGATGACCCGGCGCTGCGCCGCGGCCGGGGACAGCTCGGCCTCGTACGGCAGCTCGGCGGCGGCGGCGAACGCGGCCTCCACCTCGGCCACCGACAGGACGCCGCGCGCCGGCGCGCGCAGGCCGCCAAGCTCGCGCGTCACCTCCTCGATGGGCACGCCGGCCCGGTACCAGTCCGCCTCGGCGGCGCGGTTGGCGAACCGGCTCTCGGTGACGGTGGCCCACAGCCGCGCCTGCTCCGGCTCGCGCGGCACCCGGCGCGGATAGGCCAGCGCCGCGGCGCGCGTGGTGTTGCCGAAGTCGTCCACCTCCAGCACCAGCTGGTGCTGCAGCCGCGGATCGGCCGGGTCGCGCTCGTAGTGCAGCTCCAGGCTGTGCCGCGGATGCACGAAGCACACCGCGTGCTCCTGCCCGGCGGCGCGCTGCAGCACGCGCACCTGGTAGCTGCGCTCGGACACGGTGTACGGGTGTGCGCTGGCCGCGGTGCCGTCCTCGGCGTAGATCTCCTGGCGCAGGATCTGCCCGCGCAGCGCGCGCGCCGCCTCGCGCTCCTCGCGCACGGTGAGCCCGGCCGGCAGCTGGGTGTCCGGCAGGCGCGGCGCCAGCGCGTCGAGCGCGTAGTACTCGCGGGAGAGGCCTTGCTCCAGGAGCTCGCGCTCCAGCCAGGCGCCGGTGTGGAACCAGGTCACCGTGCGCACCGGCGGCAGGCGCAGCGCGTCGTCCTCAAGTGCGTCCTCGGGGGCGGCGTCCGCGCGCCCGGGGAACAGGCTCGCGCCGCCGCCGAAGCTCTCGGCGTCCCACTGCTCCACGCAGGCGAAGCCATGGAACTCGCGCTCGTGGCCGTCGTAATAGCCATGGTGGTACGCGAAGCGCTGCACCAGGTGCGCGCCGGTCACGTGATCCAGCCGCTCCAGCCGCACCAGCACGTGTACCGGGAAGGCCAGCCGGGTGAGCCAGGGCCGGCCCGCGGCCTTGTCGGCCAGGTAGAACTTGGTCGACGACTCGTAGGCCAGGCGGGTCTCCGCGCCCAGGTTGTTGATGAAGGACTCCAGCAGGTGCGGCTTCTTGCCGCCCATCAGATCGATGTAGGCCAGCGGCCGCTCGCGGTTGCCAGGCAGCGGCGAGGACCACACCACGCACGAGGTGCCGCGGCCGAGCAGATCGGCCACGCCCACGTTCGACAGCGGGTCCACTGGCGGCAGCGAGCGCAGCGTCGTCGGCGCCGCCAGCGCGTTGCCGGCCTGGTTGAGCCACACCCGCACGCCGTCGCGGTGCAGGTACAGGAGGTCGCTGGGGCCGGAGCCATCGACGTCCGCGAAGCGCACGCGCTTCGGATCGAAGTGGGCCTGATCGTCGAGGCTGGCCGGCAGCTCCAGGGTGAGCTTGCGGCCGAAGCGGCCGTGCCCCAGGTTGGGCCAGTAGCAGACCTCGCCGCAGCGCACCCGCACCAGGTCGGACAGGCCGTCGCCGGTCATGTCGGCCAGCGACACCGTCTCCGAGCCATCGGCGAACAGCACCGCCGGGCCCTTGCGCTCGTCGAGCTCCTTGGCGATGCGCACCGCCGGCTCGAAGCCGTCCTTGCCGCGCGAGCGGTACCAGACGAAGGCGGCGTCCTCGGTGATGAGCACGTCGGGGAAGCCGTCGCCGTCGAGGTCCACGAAGCGCAGGTTGGGATCGTCCCAGTCCAGCGCGGGCAGGTTGGGCAAGGGCTGAAACGGCGCCCAGCCGTCGTCGGCCGTGCGCGCGAAGTAGCCGGCCAGCGGCGGCGCGTAGCTCACCAGCTCCAGGTGGCCATCGCCGTCCAGATCGGTGAGCTGCTGCGCGCCGCCGCCCAGCTCGGCCGGCGATGGCAGCGCGCGCAGGAGCGCGGGCGGCGCCAGCCGGCCCTCGCCGAGGTTGGCCTTGTAGAACCAGCCGCGCTCGCCGGGGATGACCACGCCGCTCACGCCCTCGCCGTCGAGATCCGCCCACTGCGCGCCGGTGCCCTCGACGCCGCCGCGCAGCCCGTCCAGGCTATCCGGCGCCAAGGTGCGCAGCTCGTCGTGCAGCTGGACGCGCGCGTAGCGCAGCGACAGCGGCGGCAGCGCGGCGCGCACATACGCGCCGCTGGGCTCGCCCTGGCGAAAGCCGGCCTGCGTCGCCTCGGTCAGGTAGGTGAACGCCGGGCCCTCGTCGTAGGTGAGCTCGGTGGCCCGCACCAGGCACGGCGCCGGCCCCAGCTCGGCGAAGCGGTGGAACATCAGCGCGCGACGGCACAGCCGCAAGGTGCGCACCTCGAAGCTGGCGCGGAAGGTGGAGAACGGATCCTGCCGCACCGGCCACGGCCGCGCCTCGGCCGGCGTGGGCGCGGTCAGGTCGTGCTCGCCGTAGTCCAGCACCACCTCGAACAGGTAGTCGTCGTCGCCGGTGGGCACCGCGGCCTCGCGATCGAGCACGGGCGTCCGGTTTCCGTACTGCACGCGCTTGGGGTACCGCTGCGCGGTGGCCAGGTAGCGCGGCGCGCCGCCCGGCCCCGGCGCGAAGCGGCCGGTCTCGCTGGCCCGCGTCGGGTGGACGCCGGCGCCGTCCTCGGCCTTGTACGAATAGCGGACGACGTTGCCGCGGTCATCGCGCGTCTCCTCCAGCAGCCAGGAGAACACCCGCGCCGGGTGCTCCGGATCCGCGATCCGGGCCTGCGCGGTGCGGCCATAGACGTTGAGCACGTTGTCGCGGGTGGTGGCGCGCCAGTGCGCCTCGCCGGTGTCGTGCCGGGTCCAGCGCTCGATGCGCGCGAACAGGCCCTCGGTGCGCGGCCGGAAGCGCTCCACCCGGTGGCCGGCGCGGTGGAGTACCTCGGGCGCCTCAGGCACCTCGGGCCCCGTGCCGCCGGCCGAGGCCGCCAGCACCGGCACCAGGTCCTCGGCGCCGGACAGGACGAAGGTGTCCGGCTCGCCGGCGCCGTAGCGCGGCAGTCCCTTGTCCGTCTTGCGGCTGACCGCGGGCACGGACAGGCTCCAGCCCAGGCCGAACGGGCCGTTGCCGGCGCCGGAGTCATACGACAGCGCCAGCCCCAGCTCGAAGCCGCCGCGCCCCGGCGAGGTGCCGATGGGGATGCTCAGCGAGCTGGTGCCGGTGGCCGGGTTGGTGGAGAGCTTCTCGCCGATGCCGCGGATGGCGCCGCCGCCCTTGGGCAAGGACAGCGCCGGCAGCAGGCTCGCGCCCGGCGCCGCGCCGCCGCCGCCACTACCGCCGCCACCGCCCTGGCCTCGCCCCGCCGCCGGGCTCGGCCCGGCGGTCGACGGGCCCGGTGCTCCCGGGCTTGCTTCGGGGCTGGCCGGCGCCTGCTGCTGTGCAGCCGCGCCGCGATCCCCACGACCTGCGTCTCGCTTGTCCCTCACATCGACCTCACCTGTGAACATTGGATCGACGTGTCTAGATTGGCAATCAAATAGTCGATCTCGAGATCGCTAATTAGCAAATTCCACAAGTGAGATATCAATAACACCAGCACCTGGCGCAGCGTCGCACTGTACAGCGCGCGCGCTGATCCTGTGACGCTCACAGAACCATGCGCCAGGCACCTGAACTCTCGAAGCAGATCTCGTCTGTGTCAAAAGGCGTTGGCTGCCCTGCAAAAGGGCACTACAAGCCATCGCTGCTCGCAGAAGCCCGCATACTGCAAGCGTGCTCGCTCTTCACTTTGCTACAACCTTCACGTGGTGAGCTGGTCGCGCGCTGCGCCAGGGTCTGCCGGCTGCCCTGCAACAAGGGCAGCCAGTCGCACGGCGCATGCGGAACGCGGAATCCAGGACGCACGCGGCCAACGCGGCGCTCGAATCCGGATGCTTCGCGTTCGCGACGCTCGCCCAGTGGCCGACCCTCGCCCAGCGGGCGACCCTCGCCCAGCGGGCGACCGTCGAGCGACGGGCATCCTCGTTGAGAGGAACCACGAGCGGAGTTCACGCCGCAGTGCGGCACGAAACACGATTTGAGGCTGAAAGTGAATGCGCGGGCCACCGGTCTGGTCAACAACGCGGCATTGCCAGAGAACTTTTGTTAGGATTCGTACAGGAGGAAGCTAATGAGAATCGCCACGTTGTCCGCCCTCGTAACTGCTTTGGTCGTCGCGCTCGCAGGGCCTGCGTCCGCTGGAGAAAAGGGCGGCGTCAAGATGCCGGACTCCATCGAAGTCGCCGGCAAGAAGCTGCAACTCAACGGGATGGGGGTTCGTGAGGCGACCTGGCTCGACATCGACGTCTATGTCGCCGGGCTGTATGTGGAGACCGTCTCCTCCGACGCCAAGGAGCTCATCACCTCGACGCAGGTCAAGCGCCTGTCGCTCAAGTTCGTGCGCGACGTGGACAAGGGCGACATCACCGACGCCTGGAAGAGCGGCTTCAAGAAGAACGCCACGGTCAAGGTCGACACGCTCAAGGCCAGCATCGACACGCTCAACGGCTGGATGAGCGGCTTCAAGGAGGGTGACACCCTGGTGTTCACCTACGTGCCCGAGGTCGGCGTCAGCGTGGACGTCAAGGGCAAGAACATGGGCACCATCAAGGGCGACGACTTCGGCCGCTCGCTGTTTGCCATCTGGCTGGGCTCGAGCCCGCCCAACGGCGGCCTCAAGAAGGGCCTGCTCGGCAAGCACAAGAAGGCCTGAAGCAGCACTGAAGCGGCCGACGCTAGCCGACGTGACACCGGCGCTGGCCGACGAGCCCCTGACGCTAGCCTCCGCGCGCTGCGACGCTGCGACGAGGCGCAGGCGATCACTCGGCGATCACTCGGCGATCACTCGTAGGTGATCGTCACCTCGTCAGTCACTTCGTTGGACGCCTCGCCGCGCGCCACCCGCACGAGGTGCGGGCCCGGCGCCGGGATCCAGGTGCTGGCCGGCTGGCCGTCCACGGTCCAGCGCAGATCATCGCCCGCCGGCACCGCGCTCAGCGGCGGCCGCTGCGAGGTGGCCGCGCGATGCGGCTCGAGCACGAAGCGAGCCCCTTGCACCGGAGAGGTGATGCTGACGCGGCCAGCCGGCGGCGCCAGCTCACAGCTCGGCGGCGGCGCCTTCTTGGTGGCGCGCGCCCAGGAGCGCAAGGACCTGGGCACCACCACCGCCGGCTGACCACACACGAGCTGGTGCCAGTCGCAGGTCTCCTCCGGCACGTGGCCCACGACGAACAGCTCGCGCTTGTGATGCTCGCAGTGCGGCCCGGGGCGCTTTCCGGACAGCGGGCAGATCTCCGCGGACACCACGGTGGCCGGGCGCGGCGGCGCGGTGGGGTCTCCGTAGCGCGCGGCGATGGCGGTGTAGGCGGCGCGCACGAGCGGGGTCGCGCCCTCGGTGGACATCACCTGGTGGGTGGGCGTGCCGTCGAAGTTGCCGGCCCACACGCCCACCGTGTACTCGCGGGTCACGCCCAGCGCCCACAGATCCGTGTACGCCTTGGTGGTGCCGGTCTTGAGCGCCACGGGGAACGGCAGCGCCAGCGGCACCCGGTCGCCGAACATCGGCTTGCGCGCGTCCGGATCGCGCAGGATGTCGTAGATGAGGTACGAGACCTCCTCGGAGAACACCGGCTCGCGCACCTGCGTGGGCTCGGTCCACGACGCGCCCGAAGGCGTGGTCGCGAGCTCGATGGCGCGCGGCGTGATGGCGCGGCCGCCGCGCCCGAAGGTGGAGAACGCGCCCACCAGCTCGATGAGCCGGGTCTCGGCGTGGCCGATGGCCAGGCCCCAGTCGTACTCGTCGTCGGGGCGATCGATGGACGTCATGCCGGCGGCGCGCAGCTTGCGCAGGACCGGCGCGAGCCCCACGCGCTGCAGCGTGTGGACCGCCGACAGGTTGTAAGAGCCCGCGAGCGACTCGCGATAGCGCGCGAAGCCGTGGCTCTTGACGTCCTTGCTGTAGAACTGATGAGCGTCCTCGGGGAGGATCACGTCCTCGGCCATGGTGGCCGGCGTGTCGCCGTGCTCGATGGCGGTGCCGTACACGAACGGCTTGAGCGTGGAGCCCGGCCGCAAGCGCGCGGTGACGCCGCTGTAGGCGCCAGCGGCCGAGCCGTGGAAGTCGCGCGAGCCCACCATGGCCAGGATCGCCCCGTCGGAGTTGCGCATCGCCAGCACCGCGGCCTGGGTGACGTTGAGCGAGGTCAGCCGCGCCAGGTGCGTCTCCAGCGCCACCTCCAGCTTCTGCTGCAGGTCCCAGTCGAGCGTGGTGCGCACCGAGGCGCCTTTGGCGAGCGACTCGGGCAAGCGCTGCTTGACCAGCTCCACGAAGTGCGGCGCGCGAAAGTGCGGGCGGTTCTTGTCCAGCGACAGCGGCACCCGCTCGGCGAGCGCCCGCTCCTCGCCCGAGAGGTAGCCGTGCTTCTCCATCAGGCGCAAGATGTGGCCGCGCCGCTTCATGGTGCGCGCCTGGTCGCGGAACGGATCGTAGAACGTGGGGCCGCGCGGCAGCACCGCCAGGAGCGCGGCCTCGCCCACCGACAGCTCCCTGGCGCGCTTGCCGAAGTACACCGCCGCCGCCTGCTCGGCGCCCCAGGCGCCGTTGCCGTAGTACACGCGGTTTAGGTACTGCTCCAAGATCTCGCGCTTGCCGAGCGCGCGCTCGAGCCGCGCCGCGAGCACCATCTGCCGCAGCTTGCCCGCCAGGGTGCGCGGCGTGCCGGCGGTGAGCCGCACGAGCTGCATGGTGATGGTGGAGCCGCCGAACTCGCCGCCTCGGACGTTGAGCCACAGCGCGCGCGCCATCGCCGACCAGTCCACGCCGCCGTGCTCGAAGAAGTCGTTGTCCTCCGAGGCCAGCGCGGCGTTCACCAGGTGCGGCGAGATCCGCGCCAGCGGCACCCAGCGCTCGCGCAGGCCGGCGCTGGTGGCCTCTTGCCGCAGCAAGAACCCGTTGTCGTCGGTCACCAGCAGCGAGGTCGCCGCGGTCTTGTCGAGGAGCGCCAGCGGAAAGTCCGCCGCGCGCACCGAGATCCAGAACGCGGCGCAGCACAGCGCCAGCGCCAGCGCGCCCGCCCCCAGGACACGCCGCGGCCAGCGCCAGCGCCTGCCCAGCGCTGCGCGGCGCAACGCGCCCAGCGTCGCTGCGAGCCGCGCGCCCCGCACTACTTGGCCTTGATCTCGAGGATGTCGAGGCCGCCGCGCGCGTTGACCGCCGGGTCGTACATCAGCTCGGCCACGGTGGGCGGCCGGGCAAACTTGCCCACCGAGGTGGCGCGCATCGTGAACTCGTAGGTGTAGCCGCCGCGGTACGTCCACTCCGACGCGAAGTTGACGCGGTCATCGAGCATCTCGCGATAGGTGCCCCACTGCTGGGACTGCTTGATGCCCGCGTCGCCGACCGTGGCCAGCCGGGTGTTGAGCGCCTCGAACCCGGCGGGCAGCGGCTCCGACACGATCAGGTGTTCATCGTCTCCCGTCAGCTCGGTGGTGACCCGCACCACCACCACGTCGCCCACCTGGAACGTGGTCTTGGGCTGGCCGGCCTCGTCGAGGTAAGCGCGCGTGAGCACGATGCCGTTCGACTCGGGCTGAAGCGACCGCGGCGTGCGCCGGTGGCGAATGGCGACGCTGTAGTTGATCTCCCCGGTGGGCTGCAAGACCAGCGACGCAGCCGCCGGCAACGGCACCGTGATGGAGCGCATGCGGCTCTTTCCGGACAGCGTGCCCGCGAAGAGCTGCTTGTCGCCCAGCGCCACCGCCACCGAGGGCGGCTTGCCGGTGACCGAGCGCGCGTAGCTAGTCAGCGCCAAGAGCGAGTACAGGTTCTGCTGGGTGTCGAAGTACCGCGTGCTGCGGCGGTGCTTCATGATGGCGCGCACCAGCGGCTTGATGGCGGGGTTCTTCGCGTCGAGCTCCACCAGCGCGGCCAGCACGATGGCGCTGGTGCGCAGCGAGCTGGACATGTAGCCCTGGAAGTCCAGCGGCTCTTGCACCAGCGCGTCCTTCGCGGTGGCGAGGTTGGCGGCCTCCGCCAGCTCGCCCACCAGCTTGACCACCGCCGGATCCTTGGGGCTGGTCACCGCGGCCAGCGCGCGCGCGGCGAACGCCTTGCCATAGAGCGGCAGCGCCGGCTTGGCCAGGAGCGCGGTGGCCGCCGGGCCGGGGCCGTCCTTGTCGCCCAGGACCGCGCGCACGTACAGCGCGAACGCCTGCGAGCCGAGCTTGCCGGACTCGCTGTAGTACGGGTGCTCCTCGCCGGGCCGCTCCGCGTCGTTGCGCAGGTACCCGAGCGCGTCGTCGATGCGCGCCTGATCCACCTGGTACCCGGCGCGACGCGCCAGGTGCAGCCCCCACAGCGCGTACGCCGTGTAGTACGCCTCCGGCTCGCCGCCCGGCCACAGCGAGAACCCGCCGTACGCCGTCTGATGCCGCCCGATCTTGGCGATGCCTGCCTGGACGAAGTCCTCGAGCTTCTTGCCGGTGAGGCCGGCGATGGACATGGACTCCGCCAGGTCGCGCACCGCGATCATCGGGATCACCTTCGAGGTCGTCTGCTCGAGGCAGCCGTACGGGTAGCCGATGAGATCGCGCAGGCCCTCGTCGATCCCGGAGAGGCCATCGGGATCCACCGACACCACCAGCTCCGCGGTGGCGGGGATGGCGTCCGCGGGCAAGGTCAGGGCGATGGTGGTGGCCTCCTTGATGGTGCCGTGCGCCACCGCCTGCGACTGCACCGGCGAGGGGTGCTGGATCGGCAGCTTGAACTCCACCGCGTCTCGCTCCCCGCCCATCGACACCGAGAACTTCAACGTGGCCTCGCCGAGCTCCGCCGCGGTCAGCGTGAACAGCACCGGGGCGCGCGCGCCCTTGGCCAGGGTCACCGTGCGCTCGGCGCCGCCGGTCACCGTCAGCCTGGCGTCGCTCACCAGCTTGACGGTGGCGGTCCCGGCCTTGCCGGTCTCGTTGTGGACGATGACGCCGCCGGTCAGCTCGTCGCCCAGCGACAGGAAGCGCGGCAGCGACTGGTGGAGCTGCAGCGGCTTGGACACGGTGAAGCGCTTGTCCCCCGAGCCGAAGCGATAGCCCTTGTCCGCGGCCACCGCCATCACGCGGAACGCGGTCAGGTTGTCCGGCGCGGCGAACTTCACGGTGGCCTGGCCCGCGGCGTCGGTCACCGCGGAGGGCGCCCACACCGCGGTGGAGACGAAGCGGGACCGCACGGTGCCCGGCGCGTCACCACCAGTGGCCGGCCGCTCCAGGTTGGGGCCCGGGATGTCGCGGATGAACTCGAGCTGGGTGGCGCTGGTCACGCCCAGGCCCCACGGCGAGTAGAACGTGGGCACCGGGTTGGGGGTGGCGAACGCGATCAGCGACAGCACGCCCTCGTCGGCGGCGGTGAGCGAGACCTCGGCCGAGACCGGCGCCCCTGCCTTGTCGGTGACCTTGACCGTCGCGGTCACCGGGTCCCCTGGGCGATAGTCCTGGCGATCTGTCGCCACCGCCACCGTCAGCGTGTTGTCCTCGGGCTGCACCGGCAGGTTCACCAGGCCCATGCGCATGCGCGGCTTGCCGCGGTTGCCCTCGCCCATCCGGCCCTGCACCAGCGCCACCGAGACATAGATGTTGGGAGCGTGGGCGGAGGTGATCGGCACCGTGACGTGCTTGTTCTTGGGCGTCACGTCGATCAGGCGCTGCTCGAGCACCCCGTCACGCTCGATGGTGACCAGGCCGGTGGCCTGCGCCAGATCCGTCTTGAGGATGAGCGTGGCCGTGTCGCCCACCTTGTACTGCTTCCTGTCGGCCACGATGTCGAACGACAGCGTGTCGCTGCTCCGCCACGAGCCGCCGCCGTCGCCCCAGGCGTAGACCTGCACCGCCGCCACCGAGGCCTCGTCCTTGTCCTTCTCCGGCTCGACGATGACCCAGTAGTCCCCGCCCGACACCGGCGTGAACTCGAGCGGCGTGGCCACGCCGGCCGCGAGCTGCAGCGTCTTGTCGATGAGCGTCTCGGTGGCCTCCTTGCACTGGTATGAGCCACGGTAGCCCCAGTCCTCCCAGACGCAGTTCCAGTCGCGGCGGATCACCTTGACCTTCGCCGGCCCCTCCACCGCCTTGCCGTCCGGAGACACCCCGACGATCTCGAAGCGCTGCGGCTTGCCGACGTCGAGGAAGTAGCCCGGCGACTTGATGCCGAAGTACTTGCGCGTGCGGTAGTACGGCACGGTGAAGGTCTTGCTGATGACCTCGTTGGCCGGCGAGGTCACGTTGGCGCGGATGAGCAGATCTGCGTCCGTGCTGATGTCGCTGGGGCTCACCGCCACCGACAGCGCGGCGTTGCCTTCGCTGTCGAGCGTGAGGTGGTCCTCGGTGACCAGCGTCTGCGAGTGCTCCGACTCGCCGTAGTAGTACGCCTCGTAGCGGCGCTCGTCCTGGAACCGGAAGTCCTCGAACGCCGGGAACTCCACCTGGCGCGGCCGGCTGTGGACCGCGACCTCGACTTGCCCGTCGCGCAGGGGCGCGCCGTAGAAGTAGTTGGCGGAGATCTTGGCCGACACCGTGCCGCGGCGGACCACGCGGCTCTCCTTGGCCTTGCCGTTGACCTCGAAGGTCGCCGCGCGAAAGGCCTCCACCGTGAACTCACGGGTGAAGGTGCCTTGATCGAGCTGCGCGGTGACCTTGTAGTCGCCGAGGCGCGCGTCGCCTGGCAGCGCCACGTCGAACCAGAAGCCGCCGAACGCGCTCAGCTTGGCCTCGGTCTCGGTGAAGGTCTTGCCCTGGGGGCCATCCACCACCACCTTGACCTTCTTGCCCTCGCCGGGGACGGCCAGCGGCTCGCCGAGCTTGGTGACGCGAGCGATGCCCTTGACGTGGACCGTCTCGCCCGGCCGGTACAGCCCGCGGTCCGTGTGCATGAAGCCGCGCAGCCGGGTGGTGCCGGGGCTGGTGTCCACCGAGACGTTGTACGCCCACGGCGAGAGCCCGCCGGCCTGCGTCGGGTTCACCATGGTGAAGTCGCCCTGGTGCGCGACGAACACGCGCAGCCCGGCTCGCCCGCTCTCTTCGCCTCCATCGTCGCCGTCCGCTTCCGCCGCGCCAGACGAGGCGCCCGAGCCGCTCCGGTCGAGCTTGCCGGTGCCGGGCAAGATCGCGACGCCCTCGGCGTTGGTGGTGCCGGTGAACGTGACCTTGCCAGAGCCATCGCGCACGGTGACCTCGGCGCCGGGCAGCGGCTTGCCGGTGGACAGCCGCGTGGCCCACACCAGGCCGCGGGTGGGTGACAGCTTGCTGACCACGCCGATGTCCGTGAAGTTGACCAGCACCTTCTGCCGGCCGCCGTCCTCGTAGGGCCAGCGCTTGACCTCGGTGGAGCCGATCTCCACGTAGTACATGCCGGGGCCGGCCTTGCGTCCAAGCTGGGCCGCCGGATCGATGGGCCGCTGCCCCCACAGGTTCTTCTGTCCCGCCACCGCGAGCTTGACGTCATGCGCCTTGAGCTTGGTCTTGGTCTTGGCCAGATCGATCGGCTCGGGCTCCCACCAGTTGAGCAGCGGCGCCAGCTCGTGGAAGTTCGCCGGTGTCACGTCGACGATGCGGAGCTGGAGCTCCTGGACGTTGCGCGTCCACAGCGGCAACACCGGCCGCTTGAGCTCGGCCACGAAGTACCCCGACTCCAGCGAGATCGTCGGGTTGGCGTCGGTGGTGCGCAGGTCCAGCGTCTGCACCGCGCCCAGCTTCTGCCCGAACAAGTCCTCCTGCGCCGCGTCGACGGTGATGGTGTAAGAGGTGCGCGCCTCGAGCTGGACCGCGCAGCGCAGGCCGGGCGTGGTCTCCCCCAGCGCGTAGCAGCGCTCCGGAAACCCAGGCACCGCGGGCCGGATCTGGATCTTGTAGGGCTCCTTGAGCGGGTTGCTAAACGCCAGCTCCAGGTGCAGGTCTTCGTCGGGGACGATGTCGTCGGCGTCTGGCTCCAGGCTCACGAACTTGAGCGCGCCGTAGGTGTGAAAGTCATCCTTGAGCTTCTCGGCCGGCCCCAGGTTGCCGATGGCGCCGCGCAGCTCCGCGCTGCAGGCCACCACCCAGTCGGTGTCCATGGTCAGCTCGCCATCCGGCATCACCGCGAAGACCTTGGCCGGCGCGCTCAGGTCGTTGCGCTCGCCGGCGGCCTCGGCGACGCCCCCGGTGCCCGGCCCGGCCTCCGGCGCCGCCTTGACCTTCACCCGCTTGTCCTTGGCCTCGTACGCGCAGTGCTCGAGCACCTGCGAGAACGGCACCTCCTGGTTGAACGTCACCTTGACGAGCTGATCGCGGGTGGCGTGGCGCTTGGCGCCGATGACCTCCACCGCGCCAGCGAGCCGCTCGGTGAAGAACTCGAAGGTGACCGCCTCGCCGAGCGCGCTGCCGTCGAGCGCCTTGGCGCTGGAGGCCACCGTGGCCACGTACCGCGTCGACACCGGGAGGCTCTTGGTGGGGACCACCACCAGCGTCTTGTCATCTTGCCAGCGCGCCTCGCCGCCCAGGTCTGGCGCGAACTTGACCGGCGGCGCCGCGACCGGCTTGCCGAGCGCTGCGCTCGCCACCATCGGCTTCGAGAAGGCCAGGACCAGCTTGACCGGCCCGGTGACCTCGCCCGTCGGCGTGGCGGTGACCGTGAGGTCGCCCTTGACCTTCTTGCTGCCACCACACGCAACCAAGCCGCACAGCACCAGGAGCACGAGAACGTGACGCATGGGTATCTCCGCCTTACGCCCAACGACCAAGCGCTATTCCCGCAGGTGCTGCGGTGCGCCGCCCCAGGCGTGACGCGACGGTACCACGAAGCGGCACGACGGTTGCCAGCCTGCCACCTCGCTGCCTGATATCCCTGCTACGGGGCCAGGCGAGCCAGGCGAGCCAGCCAGGCCGGCCAGGCCGGGAGCGCCCGGGCTCCGCTTCAGGGAATCGAGGTGATGCCGCCGACGCTGATGGACACCGACGCGGAGCTGGAGGCTCCTTGGCTGTCGGTCACGGTGGCGGTGATCTGGTGGACCCCGCCCATCAGGAACGCGGTGCCGCTGGCGCCCAGGGCGATCTGCCCGGCCAGGTTCGAGGTCCACACGAGCTTGTGGCTGATGGTGCCGTCTTCCGGATCGGTGGCCGAGCCCAGCAGCGTCACCAGCGAACCGGCGACCACCGAGGACCCCTTGCGCGGCTGAGTGATCGTCACCGCAGGCGCCGCGTTGGCGGCGGCCTGCACGGTCAGGAACGCCGCGCTCACCGAGCCCCAGTTGCCCAGCGAGTCGCGCCCGCGCACGTACAGCGTGTGGCGGCCCACCGTCATCGCGCCGGTGTTGATGGTCGCGCGCGCGGTCTCGATGGTCTGGTTGAAGCTGCCATCGACGGCGGCCATGGGCAGCGGGGTCGCGCCCGGCGCCCACGGCGGCACGTCCACGTACACCTCGCCGCCAGCCACGCTCTGCACCGGCTCCGCGCCGTTGGAGCCATTGAAGCGCGTGTCATTGAGCGCCGCGGTCAGCGTGACCGACGCGCCGCGCGGCACGGTCGCGGCCGACAGCGTGGTGCCCAGCGAATCGGGCCCGGCCGGCGTCAGGTACGGCGTCCTGGGCACCTTGGCGGCGTACAGGAGCGCCTGCAGGTTGGTCGGGTAGATCGTGCTCTCGAACGTGCTGCAGGTCTGGAAGAAGGACGTGCCCATCTCGAAGACGTACGACGCCACGCCCAGCTCGCCATACGAGAAGTCGATGGTGACGCCATCGGCCGGGTACAGCTCGATGGACTGCATCGGAGTGTAGCTGTTGAAGAACGCGAGCTTGCGCCCCAGCGTGCGCAGCGCCGTGTTGTTGGGCGCGACGTTGCTGCCAAAGCTCCACGGCCACATCACCAGCTCGCTGTAGCTGTGGAGATCGAAGAACAGGCCGGTGGCGTTGGCCGGCGCCGGCGCGTTGAGGCCAGCGCCCTCGTCGCGCTGATCGGGGAAGATGGAGCGGACGTACGTGGTGATGGCCTGGGTCTCGGGCTCGGAGGTGGGCGTGGGCCCGCGGTAGGTGAGGCTACACGCGCTGCCGCTCGAGCCGCCGCCGCCCCACAAGAACGGGTAGTTGCGGTTGAGGTCGGCGCCGCGCGACGTCGAGGTGGAGCCGCAGTAGGCCTGGTTCGTGTTCTTGCGCCACGAGTTGCCGGTCTCGGCGAACTTGCGCCCGTCGGGGTTGGCCTGCAGCACGAAGTGGAAGTCGTGGTGGTCGAGCAGCCACGTCACATCCGCGTTGGTGTTGTAGTTGTTGACCAGGTACTCCGCGAAGCGCGTCAAGGTCTCCGCCGTGACGTACTCGCGCGCGTGGATGGCGCCCATCGCGAACATCACCGGCTTGGGCCCGGTGATGGAGCGATTGGTCAGCCGGAGCACGCGGATGTCGTAGCCGGGCCCCACGCCGGCCTGCTTGACCCAGGAGTCGCCGATGTCCGTCCAGGTGGCCAGGTTGGGGAAGTTGGTGGCGATGGCCGCCGCGGTGTTGTAGGTCTCCTCGACGGTGCGATAGCAGGGGTACCCGGGGATCGCGGCCACGCCCGGCTGACGCGGAGGCGCCTGCAGGGTCGCGGTGAGCGCCAGGTCGATCTCCACGCCGTAGCCGGCGCTCGTGAGGCGAGCCAGCTCCTCGCGCGAACCGACCTCGATGATCGCCACGCGCTCCTTGTGGTTCACCTCCCAGGGTGCGTAGTCCGCCGCCAGCACCGCCAGCGCCGCGCGATCGGCGAAGGTGACGCGCACCGCCCAGGGGCCTGCGCCCGTGGCCTCGAGTGCTTCAGAGCCGGCGGTCGCCTGGCCCTCTGGCTCTCCTGGGTCTCCTTGGTCTCCGGTTGGCTGGTTGCAGCCGGCGGCCGCGATCATCAGTAGCGTTGCACCTACAGCTCGTCTGGACATGGAGGCACAAGCTATCACGCGGCTCTCGCTGCCCGGAGAAAGAAGCGCCCGTCTCGTCGCGTCAACACTCGGCTCGCCTCGCCGCGGCGGCGAACCGAGAACGTGGCCACACTCACCGCAGGCGTCGCTTCTGAAGCTCCCCATACCCGTCGCCCGGGCGGGTCCTCACAACGTGTTACAATCGCGCCGCATGGTGCGCAGTCCGGTGCTCATTCTGGTGGTGCTCGCCGGACTCAACTTCTTGAACTACCTGGTCAGGATGTTGCCGTCATCGGTGCTGCAACCGATGCAGGCTGAGCTGCAGCTCTCGAACCTGGCCAGCGGCGCGCTCGCCACGGCGTTCTTGCTGGGCTACATGATTGGCTCCCCGCTGGTCGGCGCGCAAGCCAGCAAGAGCGGGCGCAAGTGGATCATCGCCGCCGGCGTCGTGGTGTGGAGCGCCGCCACCGTGGCCTCCGGGCTGGCGATGGGGCTGACCACGATGCTGGCCGCGCGCATGGTGGTGGGGCTAGGCAACGCCGCCTACTCGGCGATCACCCCGACGCTCGTCGACGATCTGAGCACGCCGGAGCGCAAGGGCCGCAACCTGGCGTTGTTCTACATGGCGGTGCCGGTGGGCTCGGCGTTCGGGTACCTGCTGGGCGGCTTCGTGGAGGTCCGCTGGGGCTGGCGCGCTGCGTTCTTTGTCGGCGGCGCGCCGGGGCTCGCGCTGGCGCTGCTGTGCCTCGTGATCGCCGAGCCGGCGCGCAGGCACGTGGTGCAGCACATCAACGTTCGCCAGGCGGTGCGCGCGCTCGCCAAGATCCCCCTCTACCGACGTGCCCTGCTCGGGTACTGCGCCCACACCGGCGCCCTCGGAGCCGTCGGCCACTGGGCCCCCAAGTTCCTGGTGGACCGCTATGCCCTGCCGCTGGACGCCGCCAACTTCTGGTTTGGGCTGGTCACCGTGGTGGCGGGCTTCGTCGCCATCCTGGGCGGCGGTCGCCTGGCCGACCGCGCGGTGGCGCAGATGCCCGGCGCGGCGGACTCCCACCTGTCCGCCGACAACGGCGCCGTGGTGGCCGCGCTGCTGCGCATCTGCGGCGTCGGCATGTGGCTGGCGGTGCCGGTGGTGGTGGGCTCCTTCCTGGTGCCCAACGCGACCTTGTTCTTTGCGCTCTCGTTCCTTGGTCAACTCTTCCTGTTCGTGGCCATCGCCCCGGTGAGCTCGGCGATGATGCGCAGCGTCCCCACCGAGCTGCGCGCCGCCTCGATCGCGATCGGCCTCTTCGCGATCCATGCGTTCGGAGATCTGTGGACGCCCGCGTTGGTTGGCGCGCTCGCGGACCTGGCGCCGATGGCCACCGCGCTGATGCTGGTGCCGGCCCTGCTCGTGGTGGGCGCCTGGATCTGGTGGCCGCTGCGCCGGCCCCAAGGCTGACCGCAGCCCGAGCGTTTCCAGCCAATGCCAGCTACATCGCGCCGCGGACCGCGTAGGCTTGCCAGCCGCGCCGGCGAGGTGGCGCCCATGGATTCCCCCAGCCTCACCAAGACCATCGACCACGGCCTGGCCTGGGTGGCCACCGCCACCGCGCTGGTCGCCGTGTGCGACGTCGTCGCGCTGGCGCTGATCCTGCACCTGTGGCTCGACGCCACCGCGTTCGGCGTGGTGAGCGCCGTGGTCACGGTGTTCCCGGCGCTGACCCTGCTGGCCGAGCTGGGCCTGCCCGCGGCGCTGATCCAGGGCGCGGAGCCCGACGACACCCGCCTGTCGACGGCGTTCTATCTCACCGTCGCCGCGGGCCTCGCACTCTACGCCGCGGTGGTGCTGCTGGCGCCGGTGGTCGCCGCCGCGCAGGGCCAGCCGCAGATGACCCGCCTGTTTCAGGTCGGCGGCCTGATGCTCGTGATCCGGCCGGCGTACCTGATGCACCGCGCGCTGCTGCGCCGGCAGCTCCGGTTCCAGGAGCTGTCCGTGATCCGGATGATCGCCAACCTCGTGGAGCTGGTGGTCAAGCTCGGCGTCGCCGCCGCTGGCCACGGCCTGTGGTGCCTGGTGGTCGCGCCGCTGGCGCGCGAGCTGGTCTACGCGCTCGCCATCCCGACCCGCCTGCGCTGGCGGCCCCGTCTCCTGTGCGCGCCGAGGCGCTGCGGCGCGGATCTGCGCTTTGGCCTGCGCACCAGCTCCGGCGAGATCCTGTTTCACGTCTACTCGAACCTCGACTACCAGATCGTCTCCGCGTACTTCGGCGCCACCGCGCTGGGCCTCTATCGCGCGGCCTTCGAGCTGGTGATCGAGCCGGTCCGCTTCGTCTCCGAGGTGGTCACCGTGGTCGCCTTCCCTGCGTTCGCGCGGCTGCGCCACGACCGCGGCGCCGTCACCGCGCAGCTCGTGAAGTTCGCCCGCCACAACGTGGCCACCGTCTTGCCCATGGTGGCGCTGATCGTGGTCGCCGCCAGCGAGCTGCTGACCGTGATCATCGGACCAGCCTACGCGCCCGCCGCCACCGCCGCGCGCGTGCTGGCGGTGGTAGGCGTCCTGCGCGCGCTCTCGCACCTGGGCCCGCCGCTGCTCGATGGGCTGGGCCGGCCGGAGCTGACCTTGCGCTACCACGTCATCGCGGCGCTCGTGCTCGGCGTGGCGTTCGTGGTCGCCGGGCAAAGCGGGCAGTCGCTCGGCTACCTGGCGGTGGCCCTGGCCTGGGCCGCCGGCTATCCGCTCGCGTTCGCGGCCCTGGCCTTCATGGTCCTTGGCCAGCTCGACCTGCCCGTGGCCAAGCTCGCTCGCCCGCTCGCCCGCATCGGCGCCCTGGTCTTGGTCGCCGCGCTCGTCGGCGGCGTGGTCGCGGCGAGCTTGCCGGAGACGCTCGGCCCCCTCGCTCGGCTGGGCGTGCTGACGGTGGTCGTGCTCGGCCTTTGCGGAGCGCTCCTGATCTGGGCCGGCGAGCTGTCGCCGCGCGCCCTGGCAGGCGCCATCCGGCGCTCACCAAAGAGCGGCCCGCGCGCCAAGAAGGGCCGCGTCAGAGCCCAGGCCAGTCCGCCGGCTCAGCGCCCCAGCGCGCCACGAACGCCGCCATCCAGCGCTCGAGCCCCCAGCCCACGCACGCGGTCTCCAGCAGCTCGGGCCCCGAGGCGCCCCGCGCGTCGCCGTCGCTGACGCCGCGGATGTCGAGCGGCGTGGTGAAGTGCCGCGCGTGCAGGTTGAACGACGCCGCCGCGGTGGCGTGGCGCTCATCGAGCCCCAGCCGCAGCTCCAGCTTGGTCGATTGCAGGAGCTGGAACGCGCGCGCGGAGCCGGCCTCGCTGACGAAGAATGGATCGGTGGCGATCTCCAGGCTGGCCGCCAGATCCAGGTCCTCGGCCAGCCCCTGCGTCAGCTCCACCATGCGCTGCCGCTGCCTGGCCACGTACTCCGCCGATCCCACCAGCACCACCTCGCGCATGGAGAACTCCCACTGCCGCAGCAGCGGCTCGAAGCGGTGGCCCTCGTACCGGTAGGCGTTGCCCAGCGCGGTGATGGCCTGGCCGCTCGCCAGGCGCGCGCCGCGCAGCGCGCGATACACGTTGTGGCACACGAACGGCTCCAGGATGAAGCCGGTCGGCTGCAGCCCGCACGGATCTGCCGGCACCGCCAGCGCCTCGCTCCGGGCCTTCGCCGCGAAGTCCCGGAGCTGCGCGAAGTGCGGCGGCAGGTGATAGCCAAACGTCACGTGTTGCGGGTGCGAGGACAGGTATCCGGTGGCCGGCAACAGATCGGCCGCCATCTCGATCGAGGGCAGGTGCCAGGGCTCCGCGTCGATCTGCGCCGCCAGCGCGGACACCCGCGCGTCGAGCGCGGCCCGCAGCCGCGCCGCCGGCCCCACCAGCGCCCACTGCCCCGGCCCAAGCGGCCGCAAGAACCGCGAGGTGAACGCGGCCAGCGCCGGCAACCCAGCCAGCGCGGCGCCCGCCGTCCGCTGCCACAGCGCGGGGGTCTGGGGCACGAACCGGTACGACGCCACCGACGCGCCGACCACGGCCTGCACCTGCTGCGTCAGATCTGCGCCGTCGCCAGCGACCGCCGGGTCCACCGCCAGCTCCAGCGTCGCGCTGTCTGGATCGAGCCGCGTCACCTCCCGGATCGCCGGGTGGCAGAACGCCAGATCGGCGCGCACGCCGGCCAGCACCGCGGCGCTGGCTCCGGACAGCCGCGCGCAGCGCAAGGTCACGTGCTCGCTGAGCTCGGGCGCCGTCATGACGCCTTCTTCATCCGCTGCTCGAGCACCAGCTCGACGATCGCGTCCACGCTGCGCAGGCGCCCGCCGAACAGATCGCGCTGCGAGACCAGGAGCCCGTAGTGGTCCTCCAGGTGGTTCACCAGCTCCAGCACCTGCATCGACTTCACCGCGCCAGACGCAAAGAGGTCGGTGTGGTCATCGAGCGTGGAGCCCCGCTCCACCAGGGTGGTCAGGTAGCGCCTGACCTCTACGCGCAAGCTATCGAGTCGCATCATGGGAAGATTCTCTCTTCAAGAGGGTTTCTGCGGTCGCAAACCAGAGCTGGTGGACAGGCACCAGCGGATCGCCATAGGTCCGGGCCAGCGCCAGGTACGCCGCCGCCGCCGAAAGATCCTGCGCCGGCGAAGGCAGCGCCAGCGCCAGCGCCGCCGCGCTCTGCCGCAGCGGCGCGAGCGGCTCCTCGTCCGCCAGCGCGCGCAGCGCCTGCGCCTGGCCAGCGAGCTTGCCCGCCGCGTCCTGCAACCGGCCGGCGGCCACCAGCTCCCGCGCCTCTGCCAGGAGCGGCGCGAGCTGCTCGAACGGCCGCACCGTGGCCACATAGGTCGCGCCGTAGCCCGCGCCCACCACCGTCGCGAACACCAGCGCGTACGTGCCAAGCCGGGCCAGCGCCACGTGCAGCGGCGAGCTGGCGCGAGGCGCCAGGCCACGCCGCTTGCGCCACTGCGCGCGCGTCATCGCCAGGCCAACCACCACCGTCATCACCGCGCTCTCACACGCGATGCCCACCGGCAACGCGGTCAGGCTGCCGTGGTGGAACGGGTGCTTGGCCACCCAGTGCAAGAGCACGCTGCCGGCGAGGAACACCGAGCCGCAGCCCGCCCAGATGCTCAGGTACGGACGCCGACGTAGCCGCAACATCACCGGGTACCAGAACAGGTCCACCAGCACGTCGCGAAAGTGCGTGTTCCAGCGCTGCCACCACTCGGTGATGCTGCGCGCAGCCAGCGGCCGGTCGAACGACGGCGCCAGCGCGATGCCCAGGATCCGCACCAGCCCGATCAAGATGCCAGAGCCGCTCACCGCGATCGCCGTCACCTCGCCTGGGTAGTACGCCAGCCCAGCCAGCGCCGCCTCGCCCAGCCGGCCAGCGCGCAGCGCCGCCTCGAAGGCGTGACGGGGGCTCCACACGTACGTGGTGAAGGCAAAGAGCGCTACTCCCAGCGCCAGCGAGCTCGCCAGCATGTGCACGCCGGACGCCTCCACTTCCGGATCGCGCTCGATCAGGCCGTCGCGAAAGCGGTCGAGCCGAGGGATCGCGAACATGTACGGCAGCACCAGGAAGAACGGCGCGAACAAGAAGTAGAGGAGAAAGTCGCGCAGCGGCGGCGGCGCGCTGGCCATCCGCGCCTGATGCAGCACCCAGACGATGCGAAACGCAAAGCCCGCCGCGAACACGTAGCCCCAGACCAGGAGCGCTGGGTGGGCCGCGTGAAAGCGCGGCGCCAGCGGCACGTGACAGGCCAGCATCCACGCCGCGAACGTGGCCGCGACGAACAGCACCTTGGCGCCATGCCACACCGGCGCATAGAGCACGCGGTGATACAGCCCCAAGCCACGCCAGCGACAGCAGCAAGAACGGCGCGCTGAACACCGCCGCCAGCACGAGCGAGAGCGCCAGCAAGACCTGTGGCCGACGCTGCGCCGAGACCCGGCGCGCGGCGAGGTAGCCGGCGAAGTACAGCGCGAACATCAGCGGCAGCCGCTCCACCGGGAACACCCGCCGCGTCCACGCCAGGAGCGGAATCACGCCGCGGTCGGCGAGCAGCACCAGCGCCGCCAGCAGCGCCGCCACCACCAGCCAGCGCGGAAACCAGCGAGGAAGCAGCGCCCTCACCACGCCACCGCCACGACCAAGGCGCCAACGCCAGCCGCGCTGGCGAACCGCACACGCACCGTCGGGCCAACTCCGGTGACGAGGATGTCGTCGCCGCGCCGCCACAACCCTAGCCGCAACCCCAGCACGGTGGTGATCGATCTGCCCCGCAGCTTGAGCGCGCACTCCAGCGCCGCCCACGCGCGCGCCGGGTTCGCCGCCGCGGCGCCCCGCGGCCTGAGCCGCTCCAGCACCCGCGCGAGCCGCGCGGCGTGCGCGATGGGCACCACGTCCACCGCCACCGGCCCGCCCACGCGCGCGGCCACCGCCAGCGCCTGCCCCTCGTGCGAGAGCGAGACCGAGACCGAGCGCGAGCCCCCGCGCGTCCCCACGACCCGCGGCGCCCCGCTCGTCGAGGAGAGCACGCTCGCGCCGGCCGGCAGCAGGTGATGCGCCGCCACCCGACCACGCACCCACTCCGCCCGTCGCGGCCCATCGAAGCCAGCGTTCGACAGGAAGCCTCGCTCCTGCGCCGTCAAGGCGCGCCTGGCAGCCGAGAACCGACGTGTCCAGAGCCGAACCTCGAGCGCCTTGGGCTGACGCGCCAACACCAGCGGCAGCCCAAGCCGACGCTGCGAAGCGATGAAGCGCGTACGTGCCGCCATGGTCACCACTCGCTTCAGCAACTCGCGTGCCTGCTTCGAACTAGCGCGTACAACACCAATCGAGGCCGAGCGAGGCACGACCTTACCGCCCCCTGCCGACACTTGCCGTCTGCCACCTCAGCGGGCTCCGCCATCGCTCCGTACCAGGTGTCAGCCGATCGTCAACTCCGTGTGCAACTTACCAGCTCCCTGACGGAACGTTGACGAAGCTCTCCGTATCTGAGCCATTCGGCTCGAGGCGGCAAGATCTGGCAACGGAGAAACGCGGACTCGCTCACGGCACGGCGGAGTACAAATCCAAGCACGATGAACCGTCTCTCTTAAATTCTTCATCTATCAGGCTACCAAACCCTCCGTCGATGAGACGCCTTGCCACATCTCCAGCTCAGAAGATCGTGATCACAAGTTATCCGAGATACCGCATGACAGTCCTTCGGAACTTCGATCCACCGAGAAAGAGACAGGCAATGCGCCATCACCTAGCTTGCGTTGTTCATGGCAGTCCGCCGCCGCCTGCACCGTCACCGAGGTCGACTTATCAGAGAGCGACCAGGAGAACGTCAGCGGCTACCTCGAGAGTACCAGGCCACATGTCGTGAAGGTGGCAAGTCGTTGTACCAGCACGCTCGTGGGCCCGCGCGCTGTCGTGGGTGACCGCCGCTCACTGCGTACAGTTCAACGGCGAACGCATCAGCGTCTCCGGGCGGTTCCGGGACGCCGATCCACAGGGACAGCTTGTGTCGACCATCCCCTTCACCCGCACCGGGACGGCTACTCGGCACCCTGGATGGAGCAGTGTCGGCAGCACCGACGCCGCGACGATCATTCTCGACAACGGTGTCTTCGACTTCCCCACCGCTGCACTCGCCGGGTGGACCTCTGCCGGGATCGGGATCACCGTTTCCGGCTACGGCTCCACCTCGGCCACCGGCGACAACTACAGGCTCGCTTCGCTCAGGCACCAATCAGATCGATACAGTCGACAACCCGCTCTTCCCACACTGGCGCCACGGGGACAGATGCCAGATCTGCTTCGGCGACTCCGGGCGGACCCGGCGGAGCGTTCGTGGGCTCGTCGATGTGTATGATCGGCATCACAAGCGCCACGCGCTGGCCCTACTGCACCAGCGTGGGCGGCGTACACCAGCGCGTCGATCTGGTCGCCACCTGGATCCGCGCCAACTCTCCAGACTCCATCCCCGGATGCTGAGTCTCGTGCGCCAGCGCCAGGGACGCTCGGAAAGCTACTTCTTGCGCAGCGCGCAGTTGATCTGCGTGGTCTCGCCGGCGCGGATCTGGATCGTCTGCTCCTGTGGCAGGTAGCCCTCGCGCGAGCAGCGCATGCCGTACGCGCCCGGCGTCAGCTCCGGCATCTTGAACGTGCCGGTGGTGTCCGTCTGCGCGTTCTTGCCGGTGCCGCGACCGCCGCCGCCGTTGAGCTCAATGCCCGCGCGATCGATGGGCTGCTGGGTGGCCACATCGATGATGGTGCCGACCAGCATGCCGTTGACCGCCGGGGCCGGAGCTGGCGCTGACGGGGTCCCGGGAGGCGAGCCCATCGGGCGAGGCGAGGTGGTGACGAAACAGGCGCTGGTGGCCAGGGCCAGGCCCAGGACGGCCGAGAGAGAGAAGATCCGCTTCATGCGGGCACGATAGCACCGCGCGCCCCAGGCTGCCCGCCAGCGCCGTGGCGATCCGCGCGGTCGGCGCCTCGCGGTCCGCGCCTGCGAGGTCTTTGTAGCGCGCGGCCCACCGCGGCGTGCGTCTCCGCACAGCGCCGCTTCACCGATGCCTGCCGCGTCACCGATGCCAGCGCCCCGATGCCAGCGCCGCGTCGCCGATGCCCCAGCGCCGCTTCGCCGATGCCAGCGCCGCCTCGCCGACGCCCCAGCGCCGCTTCGCCGATGCCAGCGCCGCCTCGCCGACGCCAGCGCCGCCGCAACGCCGCAGCGGCGGTCGCTGCACAGCAGCGCCGCCGCATCTTGAGACCTCGGCGCCGACGCGATGTCGGCGCGACCTGGCGCTCGCTTACAGCTTGCCCAGGAAGTCCTGCGAGATCTGCTTCCAGACCGCAGGCACCGTCAAGCTGGCGCCGCGCAGCAGGGTCACCCCGCCAGCGCCCGCCGGCCCCTCCAGCGGGAACACCGTCTCGGGCGCCTCGCCCGGCGCGCCCACCGCCAGGTCGAGCATCAGCGAGCCCGCGGCGGCGGTGGAGCTAACCGGACCGCGACCGTCCAGGTGACCGATGGCCAGCGACGCGCCGAACTGGTCGTTCGGATCGTTGTCGAACATGAACAGCAGGTCGGACTGGCGCAGCGTGGTGCGGGTGGTCATCAGGCCGCCGCGGATGACAGCGATCGCGCCAGCGCTGGAGTCCTCGCCCGGGATGCCGACCACCAGGTCGAGGTTGCTGTCCGTGCGGTCGACGTTGCCGATGGCCAGCGCGGCGCCAAACCGGTCTCCCGCTTCCAGGGTCGTGTCTTCCAGCGTCTTGACGTTGACCGGCGAGAGCCCGCCGTTCATCACGTAGGCGCGGCCGTTGTTCCCCGGCGCGCCCACCACCAGCTCCGCGCCGCCGTGCGTGCTCAGCACGTTGCCGATGGCCAGCGCGGTGCCGAACTGGTTGCCGGTGCCGCCCACCAGCGTGCCCACAGCGTCGACCATCGACGACCAGAACAGCGGGCTCGACTCCGGGGGGAGCTTGCCCTTGTACGTGTAGACCGTGCCGGTGTCCGACGAGCGCGACGGCGCACCCACCGCCACGTCCGCCTTGCCATCTGCGTCCAGGTCGCCCACCGCCACCGCGGCGCCAAAGTCGTCGCCGGTCGCCGCCGCGTGCGAGAAGCCATGCGCCAGGCGCGTGGTCGCGGTCAGCACCGCGCTGCTGCAGCTCGGCACGAACTCCTGGAAGATGTAGGCCGCGCCGCCGCGAGAGGAGCCGCCCAGCAGGCCCGCGTTGCGATCGCCAGGCGCGCCCACCACCAGCGCGTGATACGGGTTGCCGCTAAAGCCGGCGTTGCAGCTATCGGTGCGCGAAAGGCCGGTCACCGGCCCCGCCGCCAGCGCCTCGCCAAAGCGGTCGCCCGCCTCGTCGGTGTAGCCGCCCAGCGACTGGGTGAGCATGCGGTGCGCCGCCGGCTTCTCGCTCTGGTTGCCAAGGAACGTGAACACCGCGCCGGCGTTGCCGTTGGTGCCAGGCGCCCCAACCGCCAGGTCGTCGATGCCATCGGCGTCAATGTCCAGCACCGCCAGGGAGGCGCCAAAGTGGCCGTTGGTGGTGTAGTCGCCGGAGTAGTTGCCCTCCGACAGCACCGTCCACTCCACCGGACCGTTCGACGTGCCCTTGTACAGCAGCACCGCCCCGGCGTTGGTGACCGTCACGAAGTTGGGGAACATGCCGGTGAGCCGCTCTTCATCCGGCAGCCCCACCGCCAGGTCGTCGTAGCCGTCGCCGTCGAAGTCGCCGATGGCCATCGCCTTGCCATAGTGGTCAGAGGCAGAGCTGGTGGCGTAGTCACGCGCGTACATGCGGTAGAGCGTGTTGGTGTCCTCGATGCTGAAGCCCGCCGGTCGGCTCCCGCCGCCGATCGTCGCGCCAGCTACCGTCGGCGTCATCGGCCGACACACGCAGCCGTCGCCGTCGGGATCCGGCCCGAGGACGTCGGGCCAGGCCACGCAGAACGAGGTGGCGCCGTAGTGCATGATCGAGTTGAAGTCATAAGGCCCCACCGCGGTGGCGCCGCTCTTGATGGCGAACTGCGACTCCTTGTCGTCGATGATGCACGAGTTGTTCACCGTGATGAACGAGTCGCGATCTGGGCGACTCTGCTCGTGCCACAGCCCCACCGCGTGCAACATCTCGTGGCGCAGCGTCCCTGACGAGGGCTGCATGTTGTAGTTCTGGAACCAGTTGGGGTTCATCGTGTCGTTGAGGTGCCCGGAGCGGAACTTGATGGTCTGCTCTCCGCCAGCCATGCCGACGTTGTTGGCCACCCCGGCGAAGCTGCTGTCGGCCGGCGCCCAGTCGATGGTGATGTAGTTGTCGGCGGTCTGGCCCGTGTCCTCGATGAAGTTGAGCGGAAGCTTGGCCTCCATCGCGTCGATCACCGTGCGCACCTTGGTGCGCACGTTCTGGCAGTTGGTCATGGCCGAGCCGCACACCTGCCCGGTGAAGCTGCTCGCGAACCGCCAGTACACGTTGCCGCTAGGCCAGCGGTCGCCGAGGTTGGCGGCGCCGCCGCGCAGCCGCTGCAGATCCGCCGCCGACCCTAGATCAATGTCGCCTTCGTGGATGGCCCGGCCACCCTGGACGACGTAGGGGATCGTCATCGGACCATCCGGTGTGTGGACCCGCAGGGTGCCCACCGTGCCATCGGGCACGGGCGCCACCTCGGGGTCGGCCGCATCGTTGGAGTCAGGCTCGGCGCCGTCGTCGGACGCGCACGCCGGAGCCAGGAGCAGGAGGAGCAGTGGGAGAGTGCGAAGTCTCAGCATGCCCCTGGAACGCCAGCTACCCCACATGTTCCCGCGTCGCTGACAGATCAGCGAACATTTGCGCCGGCCGCCTGCGCTTGCCCTCGCGCCCCGAAGATCTGCCGCAACGCTGCCCTGGACCGTGGCATCGTACCTGCTGATGATGCAGCCCCGCCTCGCAGATCGCGCCGCGCTAACCTGGCTGGCGGTCGCCCTGGTCGTCGTGTACGGCGTGTGCGCCGCGCTGGCGCGCTCGCTGGCGCAGCTACAGGCTCCGTCGCTGGTCGCCGCTGCCATCGCCATCGATCTGACGCTGACCGCCGGCGCCTTGATCTGGTGGCTGGGCGTGCGCCGCGCCGGCTTGCCTTCCATCGTCGTGCCCATCGCGGTCGCGCTCGGCGCCGCCATTGCCACCCGCATCCCGTACGCGCCGACCTCTGCGCTCGCCGCCGCCGGGATCGCGCTGGAGGTGAGCATCCTGGGCGCTGTCGTGTCGCGCTTACCGCTCATCCTGCGCACCGCCCGCGCCGCGCGCCTGCACGGCCCCATCGGCGCCCTGGAGGTTGGCTTCACCACGGCTCGCCTGCCTGCGCGCCTGGCAGCCATCCTGGCCAGCGAGTTCGGCGTGCTCTGGCTCGTCCTCACCGGCTGGGCGCGCCGAGCCCACCGCGCCGAGCCCGCGCTGTTCTCCATGCGGCGGACCCAGTGGCTGCTCATCGCGCCGATCCTGGGCTGGCTCCTGATCGTGGAGACCGTGGCCTTCCACTTGCTCCTGGCGCGCTGGAGCCACCTGGCCGCGTGGCTCGCCACCGCCAGCTCGCTCTATGCCTTGCTCTGGCTCACCGCGGACTGGCACGCCATCCGCCTGCATCCGGTGACCGTGCAAGACGGCACCTTGTGGATCCGCCTCGGCGTGCGCTGGCGCGGCCAGGTTCCCCTGAGCGCGGTGCGCGCCGTGACCCAGATCTCGTCCCGCCCCGAGCACGCCTGCGACCTGGCGCTGCTGGAGCCGTCGGTGCTGGTGGAGCTGCATCAGCCCATGGAGCTGCGCGGTCCCTTTGGCCTGCGCCGCCACGCCGACCGCATCGCGCTGACCATCGACGAGCCAGAGCGCTTCGCCGCTGCCGTGCTGCATGATCCCGGCCGCATAGCGTGACCTGAGCCGCGCGCCGCCGCGCCGTCGCTTGTCACGGCCCCGGGCCTCATGAGATGACCCCAGGATGAGACGAAGCCTGGTCCTGTTGGCGCTGATCGCCGCGCTGCCCACCGTGGCCGCAGCCCAGCCGGCGCCTGCGCTGCAGGTCGGCGCCGACGACACGCCGGCGGCTGCCCCGGCTGGACCGCCTGCGCCCATCGCCGCCACGGTCACCACGCTCACCGCCGCCGAATCGCCCTGGCTGGATCTGGCGCCGACGCGCGCGCTCGCGCTCAGCGCCAGGCAGGAGCCCGAGGGAGATCACAAGCTCGCCTCGGCGCTCACCCTCGGTGGCCTGTACGCCGGCTTCACCACCTGGACGTATTTCGCCTGGTATCGCAAGCACAAACCCCTCGAGCAGTTCCGCTTCGGCTGCTTCTTCTGCAACGGCAACGACGGCAACTACGAGCTGTGGAACGGCAACGGCTGGTTCGGCGCCCGCCGCTACGCTGGCGGCGCGGACAAGCTCGGGCACGCCTGGGCCACCATGGGACTCACTCGCGCTGGCGTCGAGATCTTGAACCAGTGGGGCGGCTTTGACCGCACCACCTCCACCTTGGTGAGCGGCGCGCTCGCCGAGGTCTTGTTCTTCGGCGTGGAGATCAAGGACGGCTTCTACTACGAGTTCTCCTTCGGCGATCTGACCTTCAACTCGCTCGGCGTCGCGCTCGGCATGGCCATGTCCGCGTGGCCGCGCTTCGACGACCTCATCGACTTCCGCGTCGAGTACTGGCCAAGCGACGCCTATCGCGCCCAGTTCACCGAGGGCAACACCGGCAAGAACCTCAACATCGCCGAGGACTACAGCGGCGAGACGTATCTGCTGGCCTTGCACCTGGGCGGCATCCCGCGCCTGCGCAACTCCCGCTTTGGCACCTTGACCCGCTTCGTGGACGTCGTCGCCGGGTTCGGATCTCGCGGCTACAAGCCGGAGCCGCCCCGCGGCGCGGAGCCTTACAATGAAAGCCAGCACATGTACCTGGGCCTGTCGCTCAACGCCCAGGGGATCTTCGACTACCTGCTCGAGGGGCGCTCGAAGGCCGGCAAGAAGATCACCCATGGCCTCTTCGAGGTGATGAACCTCCCCTTTGGCTCCGTGCCCCTCATCAAGCACACCCAGAGTCCGAGCGGCCCCGCCGACGGCGGCGGCGCCTGACCGCGCCTGCCCGTGCCTGACTGAGCCTGCCCCGGGCGCCTGACCGCGCCTGACCGCGCCTGCCCTGGCAGCTCCGACGCCGCGCTCAGCGCCCCGGCGCCACGTACACGCCACCTGGCATGTTGCTCGCGTCGCCCTGGATCACCGCCTGCCCGCGCCCACGCACGCGCCAGTGGTTCCACTCCGCGCGGCCGTCGTCTCGTTGCCAGCCGCCGCGGCTCCACACCCGCCGCCCTTGATGGGTCGTCCACGAGCCGCCCACGTACACATGCCCCGGACGCTGCGCCTCCCACGATCCCGGCATCCACACATATCCGGAGCCGCGATAGTCCCAGTACCCGTCGACGTACGTGTATCCGGCGCGCGGCTGCGCCCATTGCCCCTCCACCCAGACATAGTCATTGCCGCGTTGCCCCCAGTACCCTTGCACCCAGTAATAGCCCGGCTGGTCCTGCTGGAAATAGCCATTCTGCCAGTGCCACTGATTTCCCGAATAGACATATCGCCCGTTGACCCAGCACTGCCCAGGGCGTGATCCATAGTCGTAGTATTCGACGCTGGTCACCACCGGCGGCGGCGACGAGACGATCATGGCCACCGCCGCCACCGTGACCGCGGCTGCAGCCAGGTTGCTGATCGCGTTGCCGCCGCGAAAGCCCACGTGCCCGTGGACCCCGCCGTAGCAGCCAGAGGCCGCCACCCCGCCAACCAGAAGGGAGCTGACCACCAGGCCGTGTAGACGATTGCGCATGAGCAAGGATGGCCACAAAGCCGCACGACAGCAAGCCCGAGCAAGTCCAAGCTCCGGGCGTTGTGCCGCACGTCATGCGCTGACGCAAGCGCGCCACACCGCCACACCGCCACAGCCCGTGCCTGCCACCGCCACCCCGCGCCGCCCACCGTGGCACACTGCCGGCCATGGACCCGCTCATGGAACCGCTCATCCTCCACCTCGAGAACCAGTGGATCTCGCCCTACGCCATGTCCGTCTTCGTCGCGCTCGAGGAGAAGCAGCTCCCCTACTCCGTGCGCGAGCTGTCCCTGGCCGCCGGGGAGCACAAGGACCCGAGCTTTCGCGCTCGCACCGGCCGCATCCCTGCCCTGCAGCACGGCGCGCTGTGGCTCGCCGAGTCCCATGCCATCGTGGAGTACCTCGCTGACATCTTCCCTTACCCCGCCCATCCCCGCCTGTTCCCTGAAGATCTGCGCCAGCGCGCCATCTGCCGCGAGCTCATGGCCTGGATCCGCAGCGACCTCCTGCCCATCCGCGAAGAGCGCCCCACCAGCACCGTGTGGGGCCCGCCCGCCGACAAGCCCCTCTCCGCCAAGGCCCAGGAGGCCGCCGCCCGCCTGGTCCGGTACTGCGATGCCCTCATCGCAGACGGCCAGACCACCCTGTTTGCCGCCTGGTGCATCGCCGACGCCGACCTCGCCCTGATGCTGCAGCGCCTGCACCACAGCGGCGACGCATTGCCGGCCAAGCTGGCGGCCTACGCCGAGGCCAACTGGCAGCGCCCCTCCATCCAGCGCTGGTGCAGCCGCGCCGCCCTGGCGCGCTGACGACGAACGGCTCCTCCCGGTCGACTTTGCCGCTGCCCTCCCGCTGCCCCGCGGCGATTGGCGCTATCCTGCCCCGCGGTGGAGGCGCCTTCGTCTGTCTCGGTGCTGCGGTCGTTGACCCAGGCCCGGCTCGTGGAGCTGGCGCGCGAGCTTGGCGTGCCCCTGCCCGCCACCGCGCGCAAGGACGCGCAGATCGCCCGCCTGCTCGACGGCGCGCCGCTGGCCCTGCCCGCCTGGCTCGGCCACCTGGTGCGCGATGAGCTGCGCGCCGCTTGCCGCGAGCACGGCCTCGACGCCCACAGCCGCTCGCGCGGCGAGCTGGTGACCGCGCTGCTGCGCGCCGCCGGTCACCAGCCGCATGACGACGCCACCTCGCCAACGCCCCCCCAGCCGCGCGAGCTGCCGCGGCAGGGCGACCTCGTCATCGTCCGCCATCGCCAGTTCCTCGTCGCGGCGCTCCACCCCGCCACCGGCCCCACCGACGCCACCCGGGCCAGCCGCATCGGCCGCGACGACGACCACCAGGGCCGCCGCACCGACGTGCCCTGGCCTCTGGAGCTGGGCGCGCGCGTCCTCGATGCGCAGGCCGAGTTGCTGCCGCCCATCGAGCGCCTCGATCCGCCGCGCGTCTTTGGCGCGTACTACAACGCCCTGCGCTGGAACCGCGTCACCGCCACCGACGCCCGGCTGTTCCAGGCGCCGTTCCGCGCTGGCGTGCAGCTCATGCTGCACCAGCTCACGCCGCTCAAGCGCGCGCTCGAGCTGCCGCGCGCCAACCTGTTCATCGCCGACGACGTCGGCCTCGGCAAGACCATCGAGGCCGGCCTGGTCCTGCAGGAGCTGCTGCTGCGCAACCAGGTCGAGCTCGTCGTCATCGTCGCCCCGGCCTCGGTGTGCGGACAGTGGCAGCGCGAGATGGCCACCCGCTTCGGCCTCCACTTCGAGATCTATAGCCGCGCCTTCGTGCAGCGCCGCCGCCAGGATCGCGGCTTCTCCGTCAACCCGTGGCTCACCCACGCGCGCTTCATCATCTCCTATCAGACCCTGCGCCGCCCCGAGTACGAGGCGCCGCTGTCCGCCATGCTCGCCGAGGGCGAGCGCAAGACCTTGCTCATCCTCGACGAGGCCCACACCGCGCCGCCCCGGCCTCCGGCAGCGCGTACCCGTGCCCTCGGACATCACCCGCACCATCGCCCAGCTCGCCCCGCGCTTCGATCACCGCCTCTTCCTCTCCGCCACCCCGCACAACGGCCACTCCTCCAGCTTCTCCACCTTGCTGTCCCTCCTCGATCGCCAGCGCTTCACCCGCGGCGTCAAGGCCAGCCCGCGCGCGCTGGAGCAGGTCATGGTGCGCCGCCTCAAGTCCGACCTGCGCGCCCTCGACCATGCCCACGGCTTCCCCGAGCGCGAGGTCGTCGCCATGACCCTCACCGCTCGCGACGCCCCCGAGCTCACCCTGGCGCGCCTGCTCGCCGACTACACCGCCGCCGCGGCGGCCACCGCCAGATCCGGCAAGGACCGCCTCGTCTTCATCAACCTGCAGAAGCGCCTGCTCTCCAGCGTCCACGCCTTCGCCCGCACCCTGGAGGCGCACGCTCGCGCGCTCGGCGTCGCGCCGACCGAGCCCATCGAGTCGGCCGAGCCCGCCGAGCCGGCCGAGCCCGCCGAGTCGGCCGAGTCCTCCGCGCCTGCCGAGTCGGCCGAGCCCGACCTGTCCGGCGAGCTGCCCGGAAGATCCCGATGACGAGCTGCTCTCTCTCCGAGATCTCCGCCGACGCCGCCCGCGCCCAGCGCCTCGCCCCCGCGCTGTCCGCCGATGCCCGCGCGCAGGTCGCGCGGATGCTGGCCTGGCCCGCCGCCACCGCGAGGCCCCGGACGCCAAGCTCGCCGCGCTGCTCGCCTGGATCCGCGCCCACCAGTGCCCCGCCGCCGGCCTACCGCAGGCCGGCAAGAAGGCCCCGCTGCAATGGACCGATCGCCGCGTCCTCGTCTTCACCGAGTACGGGGACACCAAGAACTATCTCGTCGAGCAGCTCACCCGCGCCGTCGGCCACACCGAGGACGGCGACGCCCGCATCCTGGTCTTCCACGGCGGCATGTCGGAGCCGCAGCGCGAGGCCGTGCAGCGCGCCTTCAACGGCGATCCAGCCGAGCACCCGGTGCGCATCCTCATCGCCACCGACGCCGCCCGCGAGGGCCTGAACCTGCAGGCCCGCTGCGCCGACCTGTTCCACTATGACATCCCGTGGAACCCCGCCCGCATGGAGCAGCGCAACGGCCGCATCGATCGCGCGCTGCAGCCCGCCCCCACCGTGCGCTGCCACTACTTCGTCTACGAGCACCGCCCCGAGGATCGCGTGCTCGCCGCGCTGGTCGCCAAGGTCGCGACCATCGGCCGCGAGCTGGGCTCGCTGGCCACCGTCGTCTTCGACGAGCTGGAGCACCCTGGCGCGCGGCCTGGATGACCGCGCGCTCGCCGCGCTCGAGCACGCTGGCGCCAGCGACCTGCGCCTCTCCGTGGTCAACGACGAGCTGGAGCAGCAGCGCGACCGCACCCGCCTGCGCCGGGATCTGGAAGAGAACCAGAAGCTCCGCGCCTCCTCCGAGGCCCAGCTCGCCTTCTCGCCGGAGCTCTTGCGCGAGACCCTGGACGTCGCCCTGGAGCTCGCGGGCGCCGGCAACCTCACGCCCGTGCCCGCCGCCAGCGGCGCCCGCGACGGCGCCTTCTCGCTGCCCGCCCTGCCCGAGACCTGGCAGCGCACCCTCGACACCATCCGCCCCCGCGCGAGCGGCAAGAGGAGCTGTGGGACTGGCGCGCGCGCCCGCCCATGCCCGTGGTCTTCACCCCGCCCGACGTCCTGACCGACGACGTCGCCCACCTCCACCTCTCGCACCCGGTCACCCAGCGCCTGCTCTCGCGCTTGCTCGCCCAGGGCTTCTCCGCCCGCGATCTGTCGCGCGTCACCGCGCTGCACGCCGACGTTCCCCGCCCGGCCGTGCTGGCCCTGGGCCGGCTGTCGCTGTTCGGCGCCAGCGCCGCGCGCCTGCACGATGAGCTGCTCGCCCTCGCCGCGTGGTGGGACGAAGATCGCCACGGCGCAAAGCTCCGTCCGCTTCCGGACAAGGACACCGCCACCTTGCGCAGCGCGCTCGAGTCCTGCTTGCACGAGCGCGCCCCGCGCCTCCTGCCCGCTGCCATCAGCAAGACCCTCACCGCCGCCGCGCCGGCGGACTTCGCCGCCCTCTGGCCCGCCCTGCGCGAGGAGGCCGAGGCCGAAGAGGACCGCGCCGGCAAGATGCTCTCCGCCCGCGCCCTCGCCGAGTCCCAGGCCATGCGCGCCCTGCTCGCCAGCCAGGACAAGGCCATCACCGCCGAGCTGACCGCCCGCCAGCAGCTCCCCTGTCGCTCGACGCGGACCCGCGCGAGCGCGCCGCCTACGAGGCCGACACCCGCGCCATGACCGAGCGCCTCGCCGAGCTGGCGCAGGAGCGCGAGCGCGAGCCCGCCCGCATCGAGGCCCCCATCAGGTCGCCCTGCGCCGCCTCTCGCCGGTGGGCCTGGTCTATCTCTGGCCGGCGCCGGGCAAGGACAAGCGGCGATGAGCCGGTGCTCAGCGAACCCAGTACCCAGGTCTGCGTCGTCCATGCGCCACTGCGACGACTTCGATCTCATCGCCTTCCACCGAGAACACCACCGCATAGGGGAACCGTTGCACGTTGGCGCGCCGATGCTTGAGCGCGCGCGAGAACCTCATGTACTGCGCAGGCCCATCGGCGACACGTTCGAGAGTTGCCACCACGGCTGCCAGGAAGCGTGCTCCAAGCCCAGGACTCCTGGACTCATACCATTCGGCCGCAGCCGTCGCATCAGCCTCAGCTTGTGCCAGGACGCGTACGCGAAGTCTCATCTGGCAAAGCGAGTCAGCAGCCGAGCACGTACTTCTTCCCAGGGAGCCCCGGGAGATCCGGAGCGAGCCGCGGAGACCCGGCGCTCGATCTCCTCAACCCAGGCCCGTTCCCACTCCGCGTCGGGTTGCCCTTCGACGCTGTCCAGGAGCTCTGTGGCCAGCTCAAGTTTCTCTTCGTCCGTCAGGCATAGCGCGGCCGCGCGAATGTCCGCAGCAGGTTGCATGGCCATCAGTGTACCTGGTCAGCCGTTGATTTCCCACGAACAACTCGGCCCCTCTCCCCTGCCCGCGAGCCGCACGCCATGACCCGCCCTCGCAAGGCGCGCCGCCGCCGCGCGCGATCCCATGGAGCGCTTCCACGACGAGTGGATGGGCCTGGCCCGCCCCATCGAGGGACTCGTCGTCGCCAAGCAGGCTTTGCTGGAGGCGCAGGTCGCGCGCCCCGAGACCAGCAAGGAGCACCGCCTGCTCTTGCAGCGCCTGCTCGCGCCGCTGCCCGCAGCAGCAAGCGCGACAAGCGCCGCAACCGCGGCAACCGCGGACCGCGGCGACGAGCCCCACGCCCCGACGCCCCCGACGCCCCCGACGCCCCCAACGAGCCCGACGACCCCGACGCCCTCGCCGTCACCGACCTGCCGCGCCTGTACGCCGAGCTGCTCGGCCTGGGCCCCGAGCGCTGGCTGCCCGCCGAGGCGCTGCCCGAGCGCTTCACCCTGGCGCTGCCCGACACCGGCCAGCTCCTGCGCGCCACCTGCGCGCTGGTCAAGGACGCGCGCGCCGCCAGCGCCGACGCCCCCGCGCCGCTGGCCCTGGCCTGGCACCTGCCGCCCGGCCTGCCGCTCGACGAGCGCGAGACCGTCACCGGCGCCTGGGACTATCCGCCGTCCGCCAAGCTCGAGCGCCTGCTGCGCCACGCCGGCGTGCCCATCGGCCTGTCCAACGGCACCCACCTGCGCCTCTTGTACGCGCCGCACGGCGCCGCCTCTGGCGCCCTCACCTTCCGCTTCGCAGATCTGGTCACCGCCGCCGGCCGGCCCCTGCTCGATGCGCTGATCATGCTCCTGCACGCGCGCCAGTGGTTCGGCGTCGCCGCGGACAAGCAGCTCCGCAGCCCTGGCCGCCTCGCGCCAGGCCCAGGGCAAGGTCACCCGCGACCTCGCCGAGCAGGTGCTGGAGGCGCTGCACCTCTTGCTCGCCGGCTTCGAGGCCGCGCAGGCTGGCGCCGCCGCCAGCGCCACCGGCGACGCCAGCGACGCGCTGAAAGCGCCGCGTATCGCGATCCCGATCGCGGCGGCGACCACGTCCACGCCGGCCTCCTTGACCTTCATGTTGCGCCTGGTCTTCGTCCCTACGCCGAGGACAACGGCCTGCTCCCCCACCGAGCACCCGCTGTGCGCCCAGCACCTCTCGCTCCTGGCCCTGCATGAAGAGCTGACCGCCGACGCCGGCGCCTTCCCGGACGCCATGGCCTGCCGCCACGGCGCGTATGGCCACCTGCTCGCGCTGTTCCGCGCCATCTACTTCGGCGTCCGCACGGCACGCTGCATGCCGCCGCGCCACGGCCAGCTCTTCTCTCCGCACGAGTACCCCTTCCTCGAGGGCGTCACCGATCCTTCGTCGCCCGGCCCCGCCGATGCCGACGGCCGCCGCCGCGTGACCGTGCCCGCCATCGACGACGAGACCGTGAACCTCGTGCTGCACCGCTTGCTGTTCCTGGCCAGGAGCGCCTGTCGTACAAGGCCCTCAGCGTCGAGCAGCTCGGCTCCGTGTACGAGGCGCTGATGGGCTTCTCCGTCGAGCAGCTCACCGCCCCCGCCGTCTGCCTCAAGAAGTCGCGGGTCTGGCTCTCGGGCGAGCAGCTCGCCGCCGAGCCCGCCGGCGCCGGCGCCAAGCTCTCGCTGACACCTGGCCCTGCCCAAGGCCGACGCCGACAAGCTCGCCAAGGCCATCGGCGCGGTCCGCAAAGCGGACGCCGTGCTCGAAGCGCTCGCCCCGTTCGCCACCGTGATCCCGCCGCGCCGCGAGGCCGGCCGGTACATCATCCAGCCCGGCCCCGAGCGCCGCCGCTCCGGCTCGCACTACACCCCGCCCGAGCTCACCGGCCCCATCGTCGGCAAGACCCTCGCCCCGCTCCTGGCCTCGCTGGGCCCCGCCCCCACCTCCGCCCAGCTCCTCTCGCTCAAGCTGTGCGATCCCGCCATGGGCTCCGGCGCCTTCCTCGTCGAGGCCGTGCGCCAGCTCGGCGACGCCGTCGTCGCCGCCTGGCGCCGCGAGGGCCAGGGCCGGCTGCCCGCGCACGGCCCCCGCCCACGCCGCCGAGGACTCCGTGGCCGCCGCCCGCCGCCTGATCGCCCAGCGCTGCATCTACGGCGTGGACCGAAACCCGCAGGCCGTCCACTTCGCCAAGCTCTCGCTCTGGCTCCCTCACCCTGGCCAAGGACAAGCCCTTCACCTTCCTCGACCACGCCCTGCGCCACGGCGACTCGCTGGTGGGCCTCGATCTGGACCAGCTCACCGCCTTCCACTGGCAGCCGGGCGCCCAGGTGGATGGCGTGGAGCGCGAGCTGCGCCAGGTGCTCGACGAGGCCGTCGCCGCGCGCGAGCGCATCACCGCCCTGGCCGCCGAGGACTCTCCCGCCGCCGAGCGCGAGAAGGAGCTCCTCCTGCGCGACGCCGCCGACGCCGTCGGCCGCCTGCGCCTCATCGGCGACCTCGTCCTGGGCGCCTTCTTCGCCAGCGACAAGCCCAAGGAGCGCGAGGCCGAGCGCCTGCGCCGCCGCGACCTCGTCGACGCCTGGCTCGCCAGCGCGCGCGACACCGTCCCCGCCGAGCCGCCCAGCTCGCCGCCGACTTCCGCGCCAAGGTCCCCGCCTTTCACTGGATGATCGAGCTGCCCGAGATCTTCTGGGCCCGCCGCAAGGACCCGCTCAACAAGGACCGGCTCGAGGGCAAGGCGTGGATCGATGGCTTCCTGGGCAACCCGCCGTTCCTCGGCGAGAACCATCGCCGGCATGCCCGGCGGCGACAGGCTATGCCTGCTGACTGGAGTGGCAGACCACCTGGCAGCCACGAACGCGGACCTCGTTGCTCACTTCTTCCGCCGCGCCTGGTACCTGATCGGCGACCACGGCACCATCGGCCTGTTCGCCACCAACACGATCGCGCAAGGCGACACCCGCGGCAGCGGCCTGCAGGCCCATCGTCGCCAGGCGGCACGAAGATCTCATGCCAGCTGCTCCATGCCCTGGCCCGGAGAGGCTGCGGTCGCCGTGTCCGCCGTCCATCTGGAGAAGGGCCGCTGCGATAGCCAGCGCCTGACCCTGGATGGCGTCGACGTCCCGAGATCAACCTCCTGGTGCGCGCCGGCAGCGAGCGTCCGGATCCGGTCAAGCTCAAGGCCAACGAGGACAAGAGCTCATGGGTTGCACCCTCTTGGATGGGCTTCATCCTCACTCCGAGGAGCGCGACCGGCTGGTGGCCAGGAACCCAAAGAACGCCGAGCGGATCTTCCGTTCTCGGCGGCAAGGAGGTCAACTCCAGCCCCACCCAAGCCTTCGAGCGCTACGCGATCAACTTTGGCGACCTGACGTTGAGGAGGCTGGACGCTGGTCGACTTAGTTGCAGCTCGTGGTGGAGAAGGTGAAGCCCGGAGCGGACAAGAACAATCGTGAGACCTATCGTACTTTCTGGTGGCACTTCGGAGAAAAGCGACCCGCACTGTTTGCGGCACTTGCCCCGCTACCCCGCTGCCTGGTTACAGGCATCGTGAGCAAGCACTTGATGTTTTCTTTCCAACCCACCGGCCGGGTGTTCTCCCACAAGCTGTTTGTCTTCCCGCTGCCAAGCTTCACGCACTTCGCGGTGCTCCAGTCGCGCTTACACGTCGCCTGGACCTGGCTCCTGTCTTCCACCATGAAGACCGACCTGAACTACTCCGCCTCCGAGTGCTTCGAGACCTTCCCCTTCCCGCCCGAGGCCCAGCTCGCCTCCCTCGAGCCCATCGGCCAGCAGTTGTACGACGCTTCGCGCTTACCTGCTCGCCACCGACTCCGGCTTTGACCACCACCTACAACCAGCTCAAGGGACCCCCACCTCCACGACCTGCCAGCCGGAGCACCTGCCCGCCCCGCTCCACCTCCGCCACCCGCACGAGAGCAGCT
>JADJJK010000002.1:162500-343695 GCA_016706545.1 Myxococcales bacterium | reverse complement strand
CGTGGGCCGCGCCGCCCGCGCGCTGGACACGGTGGATGACGACGAGCTCCGCGTCTGGGTCGCCGAGCTGGAGGCCCAGCTCGAGGCGTGTCTCGACGGCCCGGGCGCGGTCGCCCGGACGGCCCTCGTCTCCGCGGCGGCCTCCGGGGAGGGGGCTCGAGAATGACGGCGCGGTCGCGCACCATCACGGCGCAAGATCTGTTCGCAGGGGTCGACGAGCTGGGGCGCTGCCGGGTGGCGCCGGCCATCCCGTCCTCTGGCTCGCGCAAGGTCGAGCTGGCGTACGATCGGCGCGGGCGGTCATTCGCGGTCTCGTCGCTCGTCAAGGGATGGCTGGTCCACCGGCTCGGGGAGCCGGAGCGCGCCGAGTGGTGTGCGATCACCGGGCCGGAGGGCCGACCGGTGGTGCTCCCGGTGGACGCGGACGCCGCGGAGCTGTTCGTCGCGGTGGCCGGCGCGCCTGGTCGCTATTGCTTGCAGCCTGCCGATGCCCGCGGGCGTGTCCTGGCGGCGGAGGCGAGCGCGTTCGTGGAGGTGGTGCGCCCGGTGCGGCCTTTCTCCAGGGATCCCTGAGAAGGCGGGGCGGGTTGTCCTCGGTACGGCGAGGCCCTGAGGGGTTTCCTTTGGCCACCAGGACGGGGCGGAGATTCGGTGCCGAAGGCAACGTTTTTGGAGGCTCCTGCTGTTTGAAATGCTCGCGGATGTGACACCCTGCGACCAGTCAACGCTGCGGAGTATACGCATGGGCTTTCTCGACATGTTGAAGAGTCTGTTTGGTGGCGCCAAGGCCAAGGCCGAACAGGCGATGAACCAGATGAACCCTGGGCACCCTGGCCAGCAGGGCTACCCTGGCCAGCAGGGCTACCCTGGCCAGCAGGGCTACCCCGGCCAGCAGGGCTACCCCGGTCATCCTGGCCAGCAGGGCTACCCTGGCCAGCAGGGCTACCCTGGGCATCCTGGCCACGATCACGGCCACCAGCACGCGCAGGGGCATGATCACGATCACGGGCACGGTCACGACCACGAGGAAGAAGAGTCTCAAGAGGAGGCGTTTGACACCGCCGGCTTCAACCCCGAGGACGAGGAGACGTTCTTCAACGCCGTGCTGCACATGGAGTCCGAGGGCATGCACGGCGGCACGGACGAGAGCCGCGCGGAGATCATGGCGCGCTTTGGGATCCGCGACCGCATGCACTGGCAGACGGTGCGCGACTCTGTGTACTCCGTGCTGGCCCGCAAGTACGGCTCGTTTGAAGAGGTCTCGCAGCGCGAGGTCAACTTCCGGATGGGCCAGATGCAGCGCCACCAGCAGGCTCAGACCCAGCGCGCCGCCGCTTCGGGCGAGCTGAACCCGGTGGAGGGCATCTCGCTCGAGAAGTGGGCGGCGATGAACGCCGCGATCGTCAGCGGCGCCAGCCTGGAGGACCTGCTCAAGAGCAACGGTCTCGACCAGGGACGCTGGGAGCGGGCCTCCGCCGAGTGGAACGCGCGCATGGCGCGTGACACCACCTTCGCCATCACCACCGTGTATGGCAATGCGTTCCAGGCTGCGTCGCAGGGCAAGTACGGCAACTACGCGCGCGAGGCCAACGCCGCGCGCGCTGGCAACCGCGAGCTGGCGATGGAGCCGCCCATGACCATCGAGCAGTACTGGGAGATCCTCTACGAGCAGGACTACGGCTCCAAGCAGGGCAAGAACCCGGTGGAGGTGCTCAAGAGCTGTGGCCTGACGATCGTCGACTGGACCGATCTGTCGTCGTTCATGGGCTACTACATGAACCGCACCGTGCAGCGCAACTGGCAGCAGTTCAACGCCATGCACGAGCGGGTGAAGGCCAAGTTCGCGGCGAAGTACCCGGGCGTGACCTCTGACGTCGACATCAAGTTCTGATGTCTGCGCTCGCTCGCTGGGATGGGTTCCTGGCCCAGATCAGAGGCCGTCATGAGCAGGTCCGCGCGGAAGCGCTGACCGCGGGGCGGCAGTTCATCTCGCAGGTCGCCGCAGGCGGCGACTACCAGCCATTGTCGCATCAGCTCGGGGCGGTCAAGCATCGCCTGCAGGAGCTCGAGAGCAAGATCATGGACACCTGGCACGCCCAGGTGGACGACGCGATCTTGAACGAGGGCAACCCGGTGCCGGTGCGCGACGCGGCATGCCAGAAGGGCATCGACGAGGGGCATCAGCTCGAGGACGCGCGGGATGAGCTGGAGATCTCGCTGATGGCGGAGCTGGCGCGGGCTCGCTACCAGGTGGCCTCCGCGGCGCTGCGCCCCATCGTGTGCGGGCGCTGCCAGGCCCAGTACAACCCGCCGCAGTCGTTCCGTCTGGTGGAGTGGCCGTGCGGGAACTGCGGCGCGCAGGTCAGCTATGATCCCGACGAGCTGATGCGCTCCGCCGGCGCCATCGGGACCCACGCGGTGTCGCAAGAGGCCGCTCGCAGCGAGTGGCTGGCGATGCAGGCCGCCGACCGGCGGATGCGCGCGGCGCGGTCGCCGAGGCCTCTCGCGGTGCTCCGGGCCTCGGAGGCGGCGCAGATCACGTACTGGCGGCGCTACCTGACCGCGCGCGCCTGGTTCGAGCCAGAGCTCGGGCGGGACCTCGAGATGGAGGTGCGGCGGCGAATGGAGCAGTGGTACCAGTACACCGCCGACCAGGAAGAAGCCTGGGTGGCGGCAGGCCGTCCACGCGCGATCTGAGGGGCTCGCTGCGGCGCTTGCCTTTTGCCCGCGTGGTTTGCGAAGGTGAGGCACAGTGTCCTTGGTCCGCTGCAACGAGTGTCATGCGTCCATCCCCGTGCCTGATTCGCTGCAGGCGCGGACGATGAAATGCTCCTATTGCGGAGCGGTGGTGTCGGTGCCCGACCTGGCGGAGCGCGAAGCGGCGATGCTGGAGCGGCGCCGGCTGGAGGTCTACGAGCGAGACCTGGCGATCGCCGCGGCGCACCGGCGAGACGAGGCCGCGCGCGAGGCCGCGCGCGACCATCGGGAGCACAAGGAGCGCCGCAGCAGCACGCGCTGGGGCCGTGTGTTCACGCTGACGAGCATGCTCCTGGCGCCGGTGATCGTCTCGATCACCGTGTTCGATCTGCCGGCGCGCCTGGGCTTTGGAGACGCCGGACAAGATCGCCTGAAGATCGTCGCCGCGCAGCTCGCCGAGCGAGGATGCCATGTGGTGGTCCCGGCCGCGTCGCTGTATGCCACCGGGACGGTGTCGCAGCTCGTGCCGCCGGCCGCCGCCGGCCAGGCAGGGTGTCTGCGCGTCCTGGCCGCCGGTGGGCCGAGCCACACCGCGCTGACGGTGCGGCTCTTCGATCTCGACAGCAAGGCGATCACCAAGTCCGAGTCGTCGAGCGATCCGCAGGCCGAGACGTGCGTCTCGCAGGAAGGCTCCCTGCGCTACGAGGTGGTGCTCGGCGTCGCGGCCAAGGGCCGGCTCACGCACATGGCGGTGCGCTGTCCCCAGGCCCCGGCGGCGGAAGGCGCATCGGCGCCGCCCGCGCCGTCGGCACCGTCCGCGCCCGAGCGGCGCGGCAAGAAGCGCTAGCGTCAGCCTGCGGTCAGAAGAAGTTCTCGAAGTGGATGCGGTCGTCGGCGAAGCCCTTGCTCCGCAAGATCGCAGAGACGTCCTCGATCATCGAGCGGCTGCCACACAGGTAGGCCTCCGTGGTGGCGGCGTCCGCAGGGCGGACCTTCTTCTCCACCAGGTCGGTGACGCGGCCACGCGCGCCGGCCCACTGCGCGGGATCCGGCGATGACAGGATGATGTCCGAGGAGAAGCTCGGGTAGTGCGCCTCCAGCCCGCGCAAGAGGTCGGTGTAGAACAGGTCCTGGTGCGAGCGCACGCCAAAGAACAGGCGCACGCGCCGGCTGCTGCGCGTGTCGAGCAGGTGCAGGAGCATGGACTTGATCGGCGAGGCGCCGGTGCCGGTGGCCACCATCACGATGTCTCGATCACTGTCGGCCAGGACGAAGTCGCCCACCGGGCCCTCGCAGCTCACGAGCTGCCCCGGCCGCAGGCGATGGACCCAGTTGGAGCCGTGCCCGCCAGCGACCGCGCGCACGCAGATCTCGAAGTGCTGCGCGTCGGAGGGCGGCGTGGAGATGCTGTACGAGCGCCGGATGACCTCGCGTCCATCAGCGGAGGGGATCTGGAAGACCATGTACTGCCCAGGCAGGAACGCGAAGCCGGGCGACTGCACGAAGAAGCGGACCTCGGCCACGCTGAGGTTGAGGCGGCGGAAGGACTCGACCTGCGCCTTGACCACCGGCAGCGCCGCCGCGGCGGCCCCGCCCTTGGCCGGGCCACCAAAGACGATGTCTCCGGCCACCGAGTGAAGGCAGGGCAGGCGATATCGCGCCGGGTCAAGGCCCGCGGTCTCGAGCGTGCGCAGCTCTCGCTGGGTCAAGCGGCCAAGGCCGTCATGGGCACCGAGCACCTCGGTGGCGCAGGTGCCGCATGCGCCGGCCTTGCAGGAGAACGGGACGGACGCGCCAGCGTCGGTGCAGACGTCGTAGAGCCAGTCGTCGACGTTGGCCTCCGCCGTCTTGTGATCGTGCTCGAACGAGATCTTCGGCATCGGCGGCGATCATACCGCAAGCGACCGCACGCTCTTGGGGTCATGGGAGGGTGTCTTGCCGCGGAGCCTGAGCGCGGCGCGCCGTCGCCGTCGCCGCGCCGTCGCCGCTTTACGGGAATACCCTTGGCTCCCGAGGCGCTACATGGAGCACATATGTCGACCACACTGCGTTCTCTGGTTGTTCTCGCGCTTGCTTGCTCGGGGTGTCTCGCCAAAGGAGGCCTGCAACTTGGCGGCGGCGGCACAGGTGCTGGTACGGGCGCTGGCGGCGGCGCTCCGGAAAGCTCGTATGGCGGGCCCTCTGGCGCGACGGGTGGCCCGGGGGCAGGCGACGCGGTCGCCACCGAGGGCGAGCCGCGCTGGGACGACTACGCCTTCGCGGTTCGTGAACGCGAGGGCACGTACTACGGCCCGTGGACCATCACCAAGTTCACCACGTTCAAGGTGGGCAAGGCGTGCTGGGCCAAGATGGCGGATCCCAAGTCCGACGCCGTGAACAACGCGAGCTACTACGTCCGCAACGTCCACGAGCTGGCCAAGACCTGGACCGGCGACGACTGGGGCAGCATCGAGGGGCAAAACAGCGACCGGGCCAAGAACCGCAAGCTGGTCGAGCCGATGATGGATCAGTTCGCGTCGCGGTTTCACATGACCATCGAGGTCGAGGGCGACGACTGCGGCGTGGACCGCGAGGCGCTGTGGATCCGCTACTGGTACGGGATCTCCGAGGCCTTCGCCGACTACCCGCCGGCGTCCGGCAAGCTGTTCATCACCCTGAAGGTCACCAGCACGCGCGACGTGACCTCCGAGGTCGACGAGACCGGCTCCCACTTCACCATCACGGCGCCGCGCGACATTCAGGCCCCCGAGTGGTCCGAGAAGCTGGAGCGGCCGTTTCGACGCCATGCCCGCAAGCTGTAGCGGAGACAACCGCTGACGGGCTCGCCAGGCTGGACCGGGCCGGGGCTCGCTGGGCTCGCCAGCCGGGCTCTCCAGCCGGGCGGGGCAGGGTCGGGCAGGGCCGGGACGATGCGATTGTGCGAGCCCCGCGGGCGCAGGCCGCCAGCGGCAGCGGTAAGGTCCCCGGGTGAACGCCCCTGCCACGTCCGAGATCCTGCGCGGGATTCGCTTTCAGCCAGAGCAAGAACTCATCGACCAGCTCTTCGAGCGCTTTGGCCTCGACGCCCTGATCGAGCACTTCGTGGAGCAGGGCTCGCTGCTCGAGATGCATGACTATGTCCTCGCCTCTCAGCTCCGCTTGACCCCGGTGGTCTCGCCGCGCCTGATCGGGCTCCTGTCCGAGGCGCGGCAGACCTTGGGCTTCACCGAGGACATCGAGCTGTTCGTGGCGCCGAGCGCCGAGATCAACGCTGGCGCGGTCCACTCGATCAAGGACGGGCGACCGCACGTCCTGAGCCTGACCTCGGCGCTGGTGGAGCGCATGGACGACGACGAGCTGCGCTTCGTGCTGGGGCACGAGCTCGGGCACCTGGGGTTCACGCACTACCGGGCGCGGCTGGCCGGCGCGGCCTTCGGCGAGACCGAGGACGGGCGCCCGCGCGTGCCGCCGCTTTTGGCCCGGCGGCTGGAGAGCTGGGATCGGCTGGCGGAGCTGTCCGCGGACCGAGCCGGGCTGCGCGTCATCGGCGGCCGGCTGGACACCGTGGTGCGCGTGTTCTTCAAGCTGCAGAGCGGCCTGGGGCCAGAGCACCTGCGGTTCGACGTGGAGGCGTTTCTCGAGCAGCTCACCCGCCTGCAGGCGATGGAGCGACGCGAGCTGCTCTCGATCTTCAGCCACCCGGCCACGCCGATCCGGGTGCGCGCGCTGCAGCTCTTCGCGCCGCTGCACGATGACGCGGGCGGCGCCGGCGCGCTGGCGACGGTCGATCAAGAGGTCCTGCGCCTGGCCCGCTTGATGGACTTCGAGGCGTCGCGGCCGCTCGACGTCCACGCCCGCGACTTTCTGCTGGCGGGCGGGCTCCTGGCCGCCATGTCCGACGAAGCGGAGGTCACGCACGACGAGTGGGAGACGCTGGTGCAGATGCTGCTGCCGCTGTGCGCCGATCCGGAAGCGGAGCTCATCCGCATGACCACCGCGGAGGAGGCGGAGGCGGGCCTGGCGCGCAGCGCGCAGTGGCTGCGCGACAACGCTGGCGAGGAGCGCTACGACCTCTTGCGGAGCCTGGCGCACGTGGTCTGCGTGGACGGCCGCATGCTCGGCGCCGAGCAGCGGTTCTTTCACCGGCTGGCCGCCGCGCTGGACGTGCCCGAGCGCGCGGCGGATCAGATTCTGTTCGACGTGCTGGCGGGCTACCTGCAGTCGCAGGCCATGCGGCGCCCCAGCGGTCCGCTGCTGGGGCCGCTGCGACCGCGCGGCCCCGGCGGCAGCTAGGAGACTGGTGTCAAACGGTCTCCTGGCCGAGCACGCCAAGCTCGCTCGGCGAGGTTGGCGGCGCAGCCCGGGCGCGAGTGCGCCCGTCCGGAGGGCTTTGCCCAACAATGAGGCTAGGAGCGTGGTGTTTGACACCACGCTCCTAGTGCTTCGACCGGATGTTTCTGACCACACCTGACCAGTGGATGCATCGCCGATCGCTGCGTTGCGGGTCCTCGCGGGCCGTCCAGGAACGCTTCGTCGTCGCGCCTTGCGCTCGGCGCGCGTCCCTCGTTGGTAGGATCATTGTCACCCGGTCGAAGCACCAGGGCTCCATCCAGTCATTTTGACACATCGCCACGTCGCGATCTCCGCCACACCGTAGCCGCGCTCACACGAAGTGGGTTGCTGCAGATTTCGGCAATCATCGCTCCTCAGCTCGTTGCATTTGCTCGGTTCCGTGCGTTGTGAGATGAGGGGCAATGCGGCGTCGGCTACGTCACGCGCCGATCACCCGAGCGAATGGATGGTGCGATTATGGGAGACGTGTCCAAAGATCATTGGCTTCAACCTCTGCCGCCGGACCACAACCGCAGCTGGCCTGTGCTGCTAGCCCGGGTGCTTTCGATCGGCGCGCTCGCGCTGGCTGGGTGTGGTGACGACCGCAGTAAGGCTGTGCCCGAGCCAGAGCCCGACGCGAGCTGCCCGGAGGTCTGCGATCTCGGGGCGCAGCGATGCAACGGCAACAGCGTCGAGCTTTGTGGTCCAGGTGTGGACCAGTGCCCAGCCTGGGGCGCCCCGACCGCGTGTCCTGCGTACATCCCGATCTGCGGCGGCGGTGCCTGCGGGCGTGGCTGCCAGGACGACTGCGTGGCCGGAACGAGCATGTGCGATGGCACATCGGCGATGAAGACCTGCGGAGTCACAGAGGGGATGTCTGTCTCCACTGGGGGGCGAGGACCGCGTGCACCGGAATCGATCTGTGCGCCCAGGGCTCGTGCATGGCGCCGGGGTACCTTGGCGTCCAGCTCGATGGTGCAGGCACTGGCCTGATCAGCTCGACCCCGGCTGGCATCGACTGCGGGGTGGGCTGCTATGCCCACTTTCCCTTTGGACTGCCGATCACGCTGACCGCGACTGCCTCGGGAGACAGCACGTTCCTCGGTTGGTCGGGCGGTGGTTGTTCTACCGGACGGTCGTGCACCACGACTCCCCCACAAGCGCTCCGGGGAACCTTCGATCCTCGCCCCCCTGTCCGCGCAATCTTCAGCGCACCCTGGCAGTGGCAAGGCTTCGCCGGCCAGGCTCGGTTGCCGCGCAGAGGTGCGAGCGTGACCTGGATCGGTGATCAGCTGGTCGTGTGGGGCGGCCATGGCCCCTCGTCCGTCTTCAGCAATGACGGCGAGCGCTACGCCCCGTCCACCGGTACGTGGTCGGACATCAACGCGGTTGGTGCGCCGGCAGAGCGCTATGGCCACTCGGCGGTGTGGACCGGCAGCGAGCTAGTCATCTGGGGAGGCATGTCCAACGACCCCGTGATCGTCGGGCTCACCAACGCCGGCGCTCGATGGAACGCCGCCACCGGCGTGTGGACGCCACTGCCCAAGACTGGCGCCCCCTCGCCGCGCCGGGACCATGTGGCGCTCTGGACCGGCACTCAGATGATCATCTGGGGCGGCTACGATCAGAACGGGCTTCCCACCTCGACCGGCGCGCTGTTCGATCCAGCCGCTGGCACCTGGACCGCGTTGCCCGCCGCGGGCGCCCCCAGCCTTCGCGAGTACGCGAGCGTGACCTGGACCGGAACCGACCTCATCGTGTGGGGCGGTACCTGGGGCATCCAGGCGCTCGATAGCGGAGCCCGGTGGAACGCTGCGTCCAACACGTGGTCCCCGATGCCCACGATCGGCGCGCCCACGCCGAGAGCGCGCCACAGCGCGACCTGGACCGGGAGCGAGCTGATCGTGTGGGGCGGAGGGAGCAATACCCTCGACTTCGCGGACGGTGCGAGCTGGAGCCCGGTCTCGAACGCCTGGACCGCGTTACCGACGACCAGCGCGCCGTCTGCCCGCCGCTTGCACAGCGCGACGTGGACCGGCACCGAGCTCGTGATCTGGGGTGGCACCAACGGCACCGGTCCCCTGCGCGACGGCGCTCGTGTCACCCCAGGCGGCAGCACCTGGACCGCGCTCCCCACCGCCGGGGCCCCGACCGCGCGCAGCGGCCATGCCGCGGTGTGGACCGGTGACGAGATCCTGATCTGGGGCGGAGCCGCCGCCGGCGACGCGACCGCCACCTCGGTGGCGCGGCTGTCCCCGACTACGTGGAGCTGGCAGGGCACCGCGCAGCCCCCGACCGCGCGGTGGGCACCCGCAGGCGTATGGACCGGCACCGAGTTCCTGGTGTGGGGCGGGTTTGCGGGGGCCGGATTTGCGGCGGTCGGCGATGGTAGCCGCTTCAACAAGGCCACCAGCACCTGGACCGCCATCACCGCGACCGGCGGCCCGTCGCCTCGCGGCATGCATTCGGCGGTCTGGACCGGCACCGAGCTGATCGTGTGGGGCGGGTTCGACGGGGACCTGACGGCGCTGGGGAACGGAGCTCGCTACAACCCAACCACCGACACCTGGGCCGCGCTGCCGACCGCCGGCGCGCCGGTGGCCCGCGCTGGCCACAGCGCGGTGTGGACCGGCACCGACATGATCGTCTGGGGTGGCTTCAACAACGACTTCACCGCTATCGGCGACGGCGCTCGCTGGAATCAAACCACCAACACGTGGAGCCGGCTGGTCATCACCGGAGCTCCGGGCTCGCGGGGCGCCCACAGCGCGGTGTGGACCGGCACCGAGATGATCATCTGGGGAGGAATGAGTTCGATCCAGGGCGATGCTCTCTACAACGACGGCGGCCGCTTCAACCCGGCGACCAACACCTGGACAGCCCTCCCGGCCACCGGTGCTCCGAGCGCCCGCGGTGGCCACAGCGCGGTCTGGACCGGTACCGAGATGATCATCTGGGGTGGCGCCGCAGGAGCGGATCTGCGCTCCGGAGCGCGCTGGAGCCGAGCCACCGGAACGTGGCACACCGTGAGTGACTTCAACGCGCCCGGCGCACGTCGCTTCCCGGTCGCGGCGTGGACCGGCGCTGAGATGATCGCGTGGGGCGGGGTAGCGGGCGGGACCGTCCTTTCAACCGGTGGCGTGCTGGCACCGCGCCCGTAGCGGTGCCAGCGCGATCCGCGCGCGAGGGTCAGCGCGGCACGAGCTCGCAGGCTGCACCCGCGCGGCAGTCGCGCAGCTCCACCAGCTGCGCCATCCACGGGCACCACAGGCCCTCCGCGAACGCGGAGAGCGCATCGCAGTCGGCGTCGGTGATCGGCGGGGCGCCATCGCACAGCTCGATGGCGGCCTCGACGATCTCGACGCTGCTTGGGTCCTGGTGCCAGCGCCACCCGCAGTTCCAGCCCACCGGAGCGCGGCAGCGCAGCTCGCCCATGGGGATGGTCGGGGTGGTGTGGCGCGCCCATCCATCCAGCGCCGAGGCGATCGCCGCGGGGCGAGTCAGGAGCGCGCGGAAGTGGCGCACCGGGGTGGTGGCGACCCGAAACGTCGCCCACAGCCCTTCGCTTGGCAGCTCGGTGCAGGTGCCTGGGCCGTCGCCAGCGTCGGGCAGGCCGGCGTCCGGCGCGAGCGACGTCTGCTCGCACGCCACCAGGGCGGCGCTCAGGATGAGCGCGACGTGGGCCCGCCGAGCGCGCTGCCCGCGGCGGCGGCCCAGGGCCGCGTCTGGTGGCAGGTCGTCACCTCGCGGGCGTCGTGGCCCCATGGCGCAACGGACAACATGAGGACGCGGTCGCGGTCGCGCTCGCGGCGTGGCTGCGGTGAGTCGTCGCAGCCGGCAGGGCGCAGCCTCGGCAGCGACGCCGCAGGGTCAGCCTGGGTCCCGGCCCGGGGCTGCGTCAGCGGCGTCGACGGCCGCGCCGGCCCCGAGAGCCGCGCCGGCCCCGAGGGCCCCGACGCCGGCGAGGTCTGGCGCGCCGGGGTGCTGGTAGCTGCGGGTGATCTGCGCGTCCTTGCCGCCGTGCAACCACAGCGCGCGCTCGATGGCCAGGAGCAGCGGGCCGAAGGTGCCGCGGTCGTGCGCGGAGACGACGAAGCCGCCGCCGTGGTTGGTCAGGTGCTCCGCGCTGGATGGATCGAGCCGGTCGCTCTTGTTCCAGACCACGATGCGCGGGGTCTGGGCCAGCTCCAGATCGTCGAGGATCTTGTGGACGGTCTGGATGTGCTGTTCGCGGTCAGGGTCCGATGCATCGACCACGTGCAAGAGCAGATCGGCGTCGTGCATCTCCTCGAGCGTGGCGCGAAAGGCGTTGGCGAGCTCGGACGGCAGATCTCGAATGAACCCTACCGTGTCGGTCATGACCACCTCGCGCTCCTGCGGGAAGCGCAGGCGGCGGCTGATCGGATCGAGCGTGGCAAACAGCTTGTTCTCGGCGCGGGCGTTGCCTTCGGTCAGCGAGTTGAGCAGGGTCGACTTGCCCGCGTTGGTGTAGCCGCAGATGGCGACGATGGGCACCTCGCGGTGGGAGCGACGCTGCCTGCGCAGGCGGCGGTCGGCGGCCAGCGCCTCGAGCTTCTGCTCGAGCAGGTGGATGCGGTCTCGGGCGCGGCGGCGGTTGATCTCCAGCTTGGTCTCGCCGGGGCCGCGGCCGCCGATCCCGCCGGTGAGGCGCGACATCATCGTGTTCTTCTCGATGAGCCGCGGCAGCGCATAGCGGAGCTGGGCCAGCTCCACCTGGAGCTTGCCGTCTCGGCTGTTGGCGTGCTGCGCGAAGATGTCGAGGATGAGCATCGTGCGATCGATGACCTTCATGTCCGTGGCCTCGCTGATCGCGCGCGCCTGACCGGGCGAGAGGTCGGGGTCGAAGATCACGACCTCGGCGCCGAGCTGCATGGTTCGCAGCAAGATGTCGTCGAGCTTGCCGCGCCCCACCAGGAACTTGGGGTCCGCCTCCGGCCGCCGCTGGGTGACCACGTCCACCACCGCGACGCCCGCGGTGCGGCACAGCTCGCGCAGCTCCTGGACGCGCGCCTCGCTGCTGCCGCGCTGCTTGCCCAGCTCCACATGCACCAGCACCGCGCGCGCCTTGCCGTCGGTGCTCTCGGCGTGGCGGTGGCTCCGGCCGTAGCTCTGCTCGAGCCCGGCCATGAGCTGGATGAGATCCGTGGCCGGGGCGGTGGCCGGCTCTGGCGGCAGCTCCGTCCACGGTCGCTCCGGCGGCGCGTCCGGCAAGAGGTGGGCGAGGTAGAGCTTGCCCGGGCGGCCCGCTGCGTCGACGGTGATCGCCGCCACCAGATCCAGGCGCAGCAGCGCCAGGTCCGTGAGGTCGTCCCGGGTGAGCGATTCGCCTCGCAAGTGCGTATGCACGAGCCGCAGCCCGCGGAGTCGACCGACGCCGCCGCGCAGCCGGCCCAGGTCAGGTAAGAGAATCTTTGAAGCGTCCCCGACCATCACGTGCGTCACCGCACCGCGGCGGTCGAGGAACACGCCGATCTGCCGGTGCAGCGCCGCGCTCTGCTCGGCGAGGAACGCGGCCAGCTCGGCGGAGACGACCTCCGAGGGCGCCACTCGTCGACGGTAGATGCGCTCGAGGGCGCGCAGCTCGCTGGGAGCGAGCCCTGTGAGATTGCCGGTGACTTCGTCCATGGCCCGTCGAATCCAACCCTGATCGTGCGTAAGCGAGATCGCAGGAGAGTCTCCCAGTATGGAAACGTTCTTTCGAGGCTGCAACGGAAGGACCGTTGAAACCTCGGGGTCCGAGGATATAGTTCGCCGGTGGCGCACCGATTTCGTGCCCTGGTGGCACACCCGCAACCCGAAGCGCTCGGCGAGCTCGCCGAGCTGGTGGGCGGGCTCGGCTTGATCGTCGAGACGGCGCGCTCCACCGTGGAGGCCGTCAACAAGGTGCAGTCGCACCCGGTCCACGTGATCATCGCCGGACACGTGCCGCCCACCTTCGACGGCGTGGCGTTCGTCGAGCGGTCCGCGGGGCTGGTCAAGGAGGCGCTGCGGATCCTCCTGGTCTCGAACCCCAACGAGGGCGTGGAGCTCGAGCGGCCCCGCGCCAACGGCGCCGGCATGGTGATGCGCCTGGTGGCGCGGCCCAGCGAGCGCAGCCGCCTGGTGGCGATGGTCAGCGAGGGCATCAAGCTCTTGCACCTGCTCGAAGAGGAGCGCGAGCTGGTTCGCAACATCCGCGCCGCCAACGATCGGCTGCGGCTGCGCGAGACCTTGCTCGACGTGGTGGTCAAGGAGCGCACCAAGGAGCTCGAGGAGAGCTACGAGAAGCTCAAGCAAGCCAACCGTCAGGCGCTGTTTGGGTTGGCCGAGGCCATCGAGGCCAAGGACCCGTACACCAAGGGCCACTGCGGCCGGGTGGCGGCCTACTCGCTGGTCCTGGCCAAGGAGTCAGGCTATCCGGAGTCCGGTCTGGAGACCCTGGAGTTCGGCGCGTTTCTCCACGACATCGGCAAGATCGGCGTGCGCGATTCGGTCCTGCTCAAGCCTGCGCCGCTCGATGATCAAGAGTGGATTCACATGCGCGAGCACCCGGTCAAGGGCTACGAGATCGCGTCCAAGATCGAGATGCTGCAGCCGATCATGCCCGCGGTGCGCAACCACCACGAGCGCTGGGATGGCAGCGGCTACCCGGACAAGATGCGGGGTTCACGCATCCCGCTGGTCGCGCGGATCGTCGCCATCGCCGATGCCTACGACGCGATGTCCACGGACCGTCCGTACAAGAAGTCCATCCCCATCGACGAGTGCGAGCGGCTCTTGCGCGGACATGCCGGCAAGATGTACGACCCTGACCTGATCGAGGTGTTCGTCAGCAAGCACCTCGGCCTCCTGTTTCGCGATGAATACGAAGGCTTGCCGTACGAGAGTGGATATCCGCAGGCGATGTCGTCGGCGCCCACCGGCGATCGCTAGGCGGCTGGGCTCGCGAGGGCGGCCTCGAGCCCGGCGATGCTGGGGGCCGCGGTGACCCGCGAGGTGCGGCACAGCTACGCCGATCCGCTCGCCGAGATCTGGCTTGGCGCCGCGGCGCGGGTGGGGCTGCGGGTGCGCCGGGTGGCCGACGCCTATGCGTCCACCGACGGCGCTGGCGAGATGCTCATCGCCGAGGACGCCGCGCTGGACGCCGACGACTCGCTGGCGCAGATGATCTTTCACGAGCTCTGCCACTCGCTGGTCGAGGGCGAGGCCGCGTTCGCGGTGGCGGACTGGGGCCTCGACAACACCCGGCCCGACGACGAGTGGCGGGAGCACGCCTGCCTGCGCGTGCAGTGGATCCTGGCGGGGCGCCACGGCCTTCGCGCGCTTTTGGCGCCGACGACGGACTTCCGCGCGTTGTGGGACCAGTTCGGCGAGGACGTGCTCGTGGATCGCGGCGACCTGTCGGTGCAGGCCGCGATCGTCGCGCTCGGCCGCGCCGACAAGCCGCCGTGGGCGCCGGCGTTGCCAGAGGCGCTGGCCGCCACCGCGCAGGTCGCGGCGGCGGTGCGCGCGTCGCTGCCGCGGGCGCCCGGGCGAGGCGCGGCGCAGCACGAGCTGCCCTCGCTGTGGCGCGAGGTCGACGCCTCGCCTGGCCTGCACCCCTCGGGGCTGCAGCGCGGGCAGTCCGCGCTGGGCGGCTCGTGCGGTGCGTGCGCGTGGCGCTTCGAGGCCCGCGGCGTCACCCGGTGCCGCCAGGCAGGCGGCAAGGTCGAGCTGGCCTGGCCGGCGTGTGAGCGGTTCGAGGCCGCGCTCGATTGCCAGACCTGCGGCGCGTGCTGCCGCGAGGCCTATCACTCGGTGGAGGTGGCGCGGCGCGATCCGTTCGTGCGCAAGCGACCGGCGCTGGTGGTCGACCGCGGCAGCTTCCTCGAGGTGGCGCGGCGCGGAGATCGTTGCGCCGCGCTCACCGGCGGTGAGATCGCGATCACCCAAACCACGCGACGCATGTTGCCGGTGGCGTGCGAGGTCTATGACGACCGGCCGCGCACCTGCCGCGACTTCACGCTGGGCAGCGAGCACTGCCTGACCGCGCGCCGCCGGGTGGGGCTGAGCCTGTAGGCACGCAGCGCGGCGACGTGGGCCGGGCTCAGCGCTGCTGGGCCACGTCGGTGGACTCGAAGATCTTGCTGGCAGACGCCGGCACGAAGCCCTGGAAGAGCTCGCCGCTGGCCAGGCGGTGGCGCAGCGCAAACTCGTAGTAGCAGGACGGCAGGCGAAGGACCCCGTCGTCGAAGGTCACGTCGATGACGTCGGCCAGCGTGGACGACTGCTCGAGGTGATCGGCGGCGGAGCCCTTGATGACGCCGCCGGAGGCGTTGAGCGCAAAGCCCGCGTCCTGCAGAAAGGCGTTGAGCTCGACCAGGCCCGGGAAGCTGGTAAGCGAGCCGACGTCCACCGTGAAGTGATTGACGCGGAAGCCAAACGCCGCCATCCACGCGGCGTACTCGCTCTCCGCGAGGAGCTGCTGGTAGGTGGCCTGGGCCAGCCGCCACGGCCGGCCGCTCCACGGCAGGTCAGCGCGCTCGGAGAAGCCCGCGGGCACCTGCGCGACGAGCCCGGCGATCAGCGCCTGCGCGGCGGCGGAGAGCTCGTCGACGATGAGCTCGCTGATGAAGACCTTGGGGAGCTGGGGATCGGGGTGCTGCCAGTAGCGCGCGCGCAGGTGCTTGTCGCCGAAGCGGTAGCTCTCGCGCGGCCTCCATCCCGCCGCTTCGAACGGGCGGGCCAGCGCGGGGATCCCGAGGTCGCCGACGCCGAAGCTGCGCAGCCACGTGATCATTTCGCACGTGCTCCTGGCGGGCGGCCAGGAGCTCCTGGATGCGCCGCGCTTGCGGGGTGGAGGAGACGTAGTCGCTCCAGAGATGGGCCAGTAGCTCCGCGGGGCTCATCGCCGCACTATGCGACACCCGGGGCGGCGGCGGGAGCTGCGCGCGGCTCGATCGAGCCGCGCGCGGGCGGTGCGGCGGTGGCAACGCGAACCGCGTGCCCAGGCCGGTGGCCTCGAGTCAGGAGGGCGGGCGGCCGGGCGCGGCGGGGCCTGGATGCAGGAGCACGGACAGCCGGCGCAGCAGAAAGCCATCGCCTGGTCGCGGGCTCGCCGAGCGGCACACGCCATGGCGTAGCTGCGTCACCAGCTCCTCGAGCCGCGTGCGCGCGCTGCGCGTGACGGCCGCTGCGTCGGCTGCGGCGTTGGCTGCGGTGTTGGGCGCCGGGGCGGGCGCGGGCGCGTCGCCGGGGCCCTCCAGATCGGCGAGGCTCGCGCGCTGCGCGGTCACCACGACCATCAGCTCCTCGAACCGTGGCGCGCCGCGCGGCACGTCGCCAGGCCAGTCGAACTGAAAGCCGATCATCCGCCCGTCTTCGCCTTGGCCGAGCACGAACGGCGGCCCGCCGCGTGGCAGGCACACGCCGGAAGGGGCCAGCTTGGTGACCAGCGTGACGTCGCCGGCGACGGATACGTCGAGCACGTGCAGGTAGAGGTCGCGCGCGGCGAGGTTTTGCACGCGCAGCGCCAGGTGGTCGCCCAGGCCCACCTGCGCGCCGTGCGGCGGCAGCGGGCGCAGGTGCCCTCTGTCGACGAGGCCCAGCTCCAGCGAAAGCTCGTGATCTTCCACGCCCTCGGCGCCCTCGGCGCCCTCGGCGCCCTCCAGCTCGCGCAGCGCCTGCGCCACCGCCAGGCTCACGAGCTGCCGCACCGCGAACGCGAGCTGGTCGGGGAAGCGCAGAGGGCCGCGCAAGGGGCCGCGCGCGTCCTCGATGACGAGCTCGGCGTCGGGCGGCGCGGTGGCAGACGGCGCGGGGGGCTGGGCGGCCGTCTGCTGGGCGTCTGCCGCGCCGTGGTGCGTCTGCGCGCCGTCTGCCGCGCCCTCTGCTGCGCCCTCCGCGGCGGCCTCGCTGGCGCGGACTCGCACGGTGGCGAGCGGGGGCTCGCCGTCCGCGAGTGGGGGCTCGCCGTCCGCGAGCGGCCGCAGGGTGCTGGTGGCCTCCAGCGCGGCGGTGAGCGAGGCGAGGGCCCAGCTCGGCGCGTCGAGGGCGACCGCGCGCCGCTCCGCGCGCTTGTGCAGCGCGATGGCCACCGCGTCGGGCGGCAGGGCCGGCGCGTCGGCCAGCCGGCCCACCCGCGAGGTCAGCGCGGCGACCTCGACCAGCTCGATGGTGGCCAGCGCGCGCGGCTCGTCGTATTCGCGCGATCCCACCGGCATCACGCCGTACACATCGCCGACGTGCGCGCCGGTGAGGCGCCCCACCGGCAACCGCAAGCCGCTGGCGCGGTGGCGCGCGGGCAGGAAGGTGTAGACCCCGCGATCGTCAGCCTCGACCAAGGAGAACACCTGCCGATGCAGGGGGCCCTCCACGTCCGGGCGCTGGTGCGCGAACGATCGCAGCACGCGGGCGCGCACAGCGTCGGCCAGCGCCGCCCAGGACACCGCGACCTCGCCGACCTCCTGCAGCACGGCGAGCAGGGCGCGGGTGAACACGCCGCCAAAGTCGCCCTTCGCGTCGGGGCTCTCCCACGCGGTCTGGTGCTCGTCGCAGGCGACCAGCCGCACCGCGTCCGCGCTGCCCAGCACGTCGACGTCCTCGCAGTCGGCGCCGTAGGTCGCGCGCAGCGCCGACAGGTGCGCCTCGAAGCCGGCGCGCAGCGGGTGCGGCAGGGCGCGCGGGATCGCGTGCCGGGGCGCGGCGTCGCGGCTCATCATCGCGGCGTGGCAGCAGTCGAGGATGACGGTCGCGTTGGCGGTGCGCGCGGTGAGCTGGGCCTGCTTGATCGACAGCTCCCAGCCGGTGATGCCGCGCCAGTCGTCGTCGGTGCCGGCGCGCAGGTCGGTGGGCGCGATGCAGCGCCAGGTGCGGCCGTGCTCGCCGGGCAGGGTGGCGCGGCCGCCGTGCCCGGCGTAGAAGAACACCGCGGCGTCGCCCGGCGCGGAGGCGGCGATCAGCTCGTCATATCCAGCCAGGATGCCGGCGCGGGTGGCGCGCTCGCCGGTTCGCGTCTGCACCTCGAAGCCGCGCTGCGCCAGGTGCGCAGCCATGCGCTGGACGTCCTGGGTAACACCACGCAGGCCTTCGATCTGGGAGCCACACAAGAGCGCACGTTTCATCGCTGGGTCCTTTGTCTCGGGTCGCCGTGCGTTAGCCGCCTATCGGGCGGGTGTCAGGCGCCTATCGGGCGGGTGTCGGGCGCGCGACGGGCGCGAGCCTGACGCGCGACTGACGCGCGTCAGGCGCACGGCCTATCCAGCTAGACGTCGCGGCGGCAGCGAATCAGACGGCGATCAGCCAAAAAGGCGCCGGGCGGCAAGGCGGCTACCATGGCAGGGCTGCCACCGCGGCGAGGCGAGGCGAGGCGACGTGACGTGACGTGACGTGCGGCGAGGGTTCGCTCCGCCCGCGGCCGGCGGCTCACTGCACCTGGACGCTCTGGACGGTCCGGCGCAGCTTGGCGCTGTCGACCGCGTCCAGGTACTCGTCGAGGGTGGCGGAGTCCGACACGGAGACCTCGCCTCGCACCAGCACGGCAAAGTACCTGGTTGGCTGCTCCAGCCTCACGGTCACTCGCCACCGCGGGGCGGAGGCCTGACACCCGGGGCCAGGACAGCGCCGCACGAGCGTTCGGTCAGCGAACACGCGCAGCTCCACGCCCGAACCGCCATCGGTCTCGAGCTCGAAGAGGTCTCCCAGTTTGCCGCTGCCAGGTTTGCCCGGAGTGCCGCGCGAGGCTCCACCGCGCTGGACGACCGCCAGGAGCTCCGGCTCGTCAGCTCCCTTGGCGGTACCTCCGGGCACCGCGGTCTCATCGCCGCCGCTGGCAACCTCGTCGTCTGCCGGGTCGCGGTGGGAGCGCAGCCAGAGCGCCATCATGGCCGCCATGGCTGTGGCGGTGGCGGCGGGCACAGCGACGCGCAGCCACCTGGGTGCGGCGCCGCGAGCTCGCGCGGGCGCGCCCGCTGGCGTTCGCCAGTTGCCGGGGCTTGGCAGCTCGGCGGCTGCGGCCGCGTCAGCCGACACCAGGGCCGGACCCGGTGAGGCGGAAATCGGCGCCGCGGCGGCGTCGGCCCGGATCGCGGCGAAGACGTCGTCTTGCCAGGAGCTGTCGGGCGCGGCGCTGCCGTCGGCGGCCAGGAGCGCCTCCAGCTGATCGTACGCCTTGGCCACCTCCGGGGAGGGCGGCGGCGCGCTCGGATCCTGCTCGCGGGCCAGGAGCCACCGGGTCTCGGCGCGCTCCGCGTCATCGGCTGGCGGCAGGGCCAGCGGATCCGTCGCGGAGTCGGGGTCGGAGGGGCTCATGAAGGGTCGTTGGCGCCCTGGTCTTCGAGACATCGCCGGAGCTTGGGCAGGGCCCGGGCGATGCGCACCTGGATGGTGCCGGCGGGCTCACCGACGATGGCGCCGATCTCATCATAGCTCAAGCCCAGGTGGCAGCGCAGCAGCACCTGCTCGCGCAGCGCGCCGGGCAACTTGTCGAGGCAGTGGCTCAGGGCGTCTCGCTGGCTGAGGCTGTTCGCGGTCATCGAAGGATCTGGCGTCTCCAGCGCGGCGTTTGATACATCGCCCTCCGCGGAGATCTCGCGCGCGCTGATGCGGGCTCGTCGTTTCACCTGGTCGACGCTGCGGTTGCGGACGATGGCGCACAGCCACGTCCACAGCGACGATCGGGCCTCGTACTGATCGAGCCCGCGCCAGACCTCCAGGAACGTCTGCTGACGTACGTCCTTGGCGGCGTCTTCTTCGCGCACCATGCGGCGCGCGTACGCCAGCACGCCATGTCCATACGTGTCCATCAGCAGGCGAAGGGCGCGGTCCTTGTCCCCTTGGCGCCAGCACCGCAGCACCTCGGCCTCTCGCTCGGCGTTGATGCGGGAGGGCCTGGGGGGCGCAGGCGGGAGAGGTGAGCCAGGCGCGCCAGGCGCGCGGCCAAGCCCAGCTCCGTCCTCGAGGGACGGAGGCTCGGTGCTTTTGCCCCCGGAACCTTCCACCGGCGCAGCTTACTGCCATCGCCGGACGGCCGTCGAGCGGAAGGCCCGCAGACTGTGCATCGCTGGGTGCCGGCCGGGCTGGTTTGCTCGCGGCCGGGCTCACGGGCCGGTTGTCATCCATGCGGCGTTCACCGGCTGGGCCGGCTCACGGGCCGGCTGGGCGCCGGCTCACGGCGCAAAGGGCGGCGCCAGCAGCACGCTGATCCGCGCCCAGTCGGTGTCGGCGGGTGTTGGTGCTCGGCCAGCTCGCCGTCGCGCTGCACCCGGGCCAGGGCGCGCGCAGGATCTGCCTCCCAGTCTGGCTGCAAATAGAAGCGAATGGAGAACCGCAGGCTGAAGACGTCGCTGAGGCTGTGGTCGGTGGCGATCACCGCCGCGGTGCCGGACTCGAGCAGCGCCATGGCGAGGGAGCCCCAGCCCTCCTGATCGCGAGCGTCGCGCGAGCCGCAGTTCATCAGCACGGCCAGGCGCGGCGCCAGCGCGAGCTCCTTCATCTTCGCCACCGACACGTCCCCGTCTTGCCCGTCTTGCCCGGCTTGCAGCTTCAGCTTGGGCGGGGTCCATTCGTCCGGTGCCTCGATGTGGGCGGCGATGTGGAGCAGTCGCCCGCGCGCTCGGTCCAGATCCGCGACGCTGGCCGGCTTTGGAGCGCTGGTGCAAGCTGGCGAGGTCGGTGCGGTCAAGCAGCCGACCATGATGGCCTCTAGCTTGGCGGCCGGGAGGTAGAGGAGGTCGCCGAGGTCGGCGTAGAGCACCGAGATCTCGTCGGTGGGAGCGGAGCGAGGGCGGCTCCTCGGCAGGAGGGAGGGGACGCGCGCCAGCGGACGGCTGCTCGAGAGGAGCTGTCCGGTCGCGTCGCGCAGCGCGGCGATCGGCAGCTTGCTCAGCGCGCCGATGGCCAAGATCTCCAGGGTGCCGGACCTGGCGCGGACCTCCGGCGGCGCGATCAGCTCTCCCAGCTCGCGGGCCGCGGTCTTGTCACCGGGTTTGAGGTGGAGGGCCTTCGCCGCTTGCAGCACGCGGTCTGCCGTCGCCCTTGTGTCGTTGCGTGTCGCTGCGGGGTCGACCAACCTGCCCGTGACCTTGCCAGCGATCAGCTCCAAGCGCACCACCTGGCGCGTGCGCCTGACGCGAGTGGTGGAGGGCGCGAGCAAGATCGTCACCTCACGGCCGTTCCAGGCCTTCAACACATCGTCGACGGGCACCATCTCGGACGCAGCGCACGGCCGGTCGCCTCGCTGCGTGGGCGCCCCTTCATGCGGTCCGCTGCCGGTGGCGGTCAAAAGGTGCATGCGGTCCATCTCCAGCACGACCTGCAACGCTTGCTCCCACTGGCCGCGCTTGGCGTGCAGCATGATCAGGCCCTCATATGGCGCGCGATGACTGGCCAGCAGGAACGGCGCGTGATCCGATGCGTGGTCCGAAGCGGAGCAAAGGAGCAACTCCACCGACGCGATGGCGCTGCGAAAGGCCTCCTCTGCGGCCTCGAAGTCCCCTTTCATCGCCGCCAGCTCGCCGCGCAGGTTCTGTAGCTCCCAGCGCCAGTCGGCGTCGCTCGCCCCCGCTGCTTCGGCTAGATCCAGATACCCCCTGGCGGCTTGCTCGTCGCCGAGGTTGAGGGCGATCACCGCGCGCAGGAACAGCTCATCGTGCTTGGGCTCCTTGCCGGCGAAGCGCGCGTCGAGCGTGCTCATCGCCTTCTGCGGTTCTCTCAGCGCCAGCAGCGACGCTCGATTGAGCGCGATGGCGTCGTCGTTCCTGACGCGCTGTGCGCAATCGTTGCGGTTGGCCTCGGCGGCCTTGTCGAGGAGCGTCCCCGGGGGCTTGAGGTCGCGGTCTCGCGGGGTCCCTGGGGACCCGTCCTTGTTGCCATCCCACTCCTCGTCCAGGGCCATCGACTGCTTGATCAGCACCAGCACCTGGTCGCAAGGGTCGGTGGCGTGCTCGAGCGCGACGCGGAGATCCTCTATCGCTCGTCGCAGGTCGCCGATCCGGCGATAGGCATCGGCCCGGGCGATGCGGGCGCCGCGCAGCAGGTCCTCCTTGGCCCGGCTGCGGGCGCTCCCGATCTCGCCGCCGTGCTCGATGGCGAGGGTCGCATAGCGCCCCGCGGACTCGAACCTCCCCGCCTTCCACGCCGCCTGCGAGGTACACAGCGCCGCGCGCGCCAGGGCCTCGGGTGCCGCGCGCCCCTTGCCGACGTTGTACGCCTGCTCGCCGTGGTCGTAGGCGAGCTTCGCGTCCTCGATGGAGGCGCCGCTGCGTCGCAGGGCGCTGTTGCAGAGCAGCGTGTACCCCGCCTCGAGAGCCTCGTTCTTCATCATCCGCGCGGCGATGCACGCGACCTCCGCTGGCTTCTCGCCAGCCAGGGCGACGTGCCCCCACTGCTGGAGGTCCTCCAGCGCGCCGGAGCTGGCGTAGCGCTCGGCGCACCGGGCGAGCGCGGGCGTGAAGTCTCGCTCGTCGTCGGTGACTGGCGCCTCGCAGGGCGGCGTGGCGCAGGCTAGCAGGCTGCCGAGCGCGAGCGCCGCGCCCAGGGCGACCACGGATCCGCGCGTGCGGCCCCGCGACCGAAAAAAACGTGGATGGCGCAAGTCGCTGTCGGATCGCCTGGGGCCAGCTCGTCTCACGGGTACACCTCAACCACTGGAGCTCGTCATGTCAAGGACCCTCTACTACCGCTATCTCACTCCGGTCGCCGCCGATGCCTGCGTGGGCGCGCCCAACTATCACGTCTGGTACTACAGCGATGACGAAGCGGGCTGCGCTGGCGTGCTGGGCACCAGCGCGACGACGCGGCCCGCCAACGCCTACGCCGCGATCGCGGCGACCACGGACGATCAGTTCGTCGGCGGAGAGCCGGTGTTCTCGCTGCAGGTGGATCCGGAGAAAGATCCGCTGCCGCCGCCGCCGCCGCCGGACAGCTCGGGCTTCTCGCTGCAGACCTACCTGGCGGATCCAGCGGTGACGGACTTTCACGCCAGCCTGGTGCGTGATCTACGCATGTCGTGACCGCGCGTCGCGGCGTCACCGCGCGGCGTCGGTCAGCTCATCGGGCGGCGTCACCGCGCGGCGTTACCTCACGGCCTCGGTCAGCTCATCGGGCCGCGCCAGCACGCCCAGGCGCACGAGCCGCAGCGCGCCAGCGTCGCGCCGGCCCACGGCCCAGAGCAGGTAGCCCGGCCCCGCGAGGCGAGGGCGCGCCAGCGGACCGGTGAGCCGCAGCTCGCCCATGGACGTGGCGAGCCAGAGCGCGCCGCCGCGCGCCGTCACCACGCCGACCCAAGGGCGGCCGTGGCCGGCCACGTCTTCCAGCAAGAGCACGTGATCGCCGCGGCGGATCACGTGGCCGCGTAGCCGGGCTTGCATGGAGTCGAGCAGCGCCTCGCGGGCGATGACGATCGAGGCCTCCAGCGGCGCGACCCAGACTTCTTCTGGGAGCGAGGGCCTCGCAGGCCGGCTGGGCGCTCGCTGTCGTGGCGCGCGCGCTCCACGCAGCGCTCAGCGCAAGTGCCACGAGCGCCTTGCATCCGGCGCCCCGATGACGTCGCTGCATCGGCCGCGATGGGGCCGCCGGATCGGGCGATTTTGCGCGAGGGTCCATGGGGTTGCGCGACGATACCGGAATCTGACCGCGCCGGTTGTCTTGTCGGAATGCTGCGAGTACCTTGCGCGCCGGTGTGAAGGTCCACTTTATCGGCATCGGTGGCACTGGCATGGGTGCTACAGCAGGGCTCACTGCGAGCGCTGGCCACGAAGTTCGCGGCAGCGACACGGCGGTGTATCCGCCCATGAGCGAGCAGCTCGCCGCCCTGGGAGTCCCGGTGATGACGCCGTACGCGGCGCACAACCTCGACTGGGAGCCAGACGTCGTGGTCGTGGGCAACGTCCACGGCAAGGACCACGTGGAGGTGGCGGAGTGCCAGCGGCGCGGCATCAAGCTGACCTCGTTCCCGGCCTGGCTGGGAGAGCAGTTCTTGCGCGAGCGCCACGCGGTGATCATCTCCGGCACGCACGGCAAGACCACCACCACGTCTCTGCTGGGCCACATCTTGACGGAGGCCGGGCGCGACCCTGGCATGTTCGTGGGCGGCGTCCCCATCGCCTCGGGGCACGGCTGGCAGCTCGGCAAGGGCCGCGAGTTCGTCGTCGAAGGCGACGAGTACGACACCGCCTTCTTCGACAAGGGCTCGAAGTTCCTGCACTACCACCCCAAGACCGTGATCTTGACCTCCGTCGAGCTCGATCACGTCGACATCTTCTCGTCGTTCGAGGCAGTGCGCGAGGCGTTCGTCCGGATGGTGAAGCTCATTCCGGAGGGCGGTCGCCTGCTGGTGTGCGCGGACTCCGCGGCGGCGCTGCAGGTGGCCCAGAGCGCCCAGTGTGAGGTGGAGCAGTACGCGGTGTCCGAGGATGACGGCGGCGAGCATCCGCCGCAGGTGCGCTGGTGGGCGGACAACGTCACGTACCTCAAGTCCGGCCGGGTGGCGTTCGACGTCCACCGAGATCGCGAGCGGCTGGAGCGGTTCGAGACCCTGCTGGTGGGCCGTCACAACATCGGCAACGTGCTGGCGGCCATCGCCGCGGCGCTGTCGCGCGGCGTGGCGCTGCCCGCCGTGGTGCGGGGCGTGGGCTCGTTTGCTGGCGTGCGAAGGCGGCAGGAGCTGCGCGGCGTGGCCAGCGGGGTGACGGTGCTCGACGACTACGCGCACCACCCCACAGCGGTGCGCGAGACGCTCAAGGGGCTGCACAAGCGCTTCCCGCGGCGCCGGCTGCTGGCCATCTATGATCCGCGCTCGGCGACCTCACGGCGCCGGACCTTCCAGCAGGAGTTCGTCGAGGCCTTCGCCCACGCGGACGAGGTCGTGGTCGGCAAGCTCTTTGACCCGAGCAAGATCCCCGAAGACGAGCGCTTCGATGCCGAGCGACTCGCGCTGGATCTGCACCGCGGGGGCACGCCCGCCACGTACATCCCCGAGGTCCCGGACATCGTCCGCCATGTGGCGCAGCGCAGCGGCCCCGGCGACGTGGTGTGCGTGCTGTCCTCCGGAAGCTTCGACGGCATCCACGATCGCTTGCTCGACGCCATCGGCGACCCGATCCGCCCGGCCAAGCGCTCGGACATGCCAGAGATCCAGTCGCTCCTGACCCGCGCCGAGCTCTTGGGCGAGGACGCCGCCGAGGACAGCTTCCCGGCGTTCTTCACCCTGCGCAACGAGCAGGGGCTGGCCGGTTGCGTGGCGCTGGAGGTGCTCGGAGACGACGGCATCCTGCGCGCGCTGGCGGTGGATCCGGAGCATCGCGGCGTCGGATACGGCTGGATCCTGGCTGACACGGCGGTCAACCACGCGCGCTACCGCGGGGTCCGCAGGATCTACCTGCTCACCGCGACGGCCAGCGACTTCTTCGCCGCCAAGCTGGGCTTTCGCGTCATCGATCCATCGACCGTGTCGCCGCGCGTCTCGGAGATCCTCGTTCGCGCAGTCTGGCAGCTCGAACCTGGTCTCGATGCGACTCGACGTGTGAGCGGCGCTGGCCCTCGCCAGACCTCGCCAGATCTCGCCAGACCTCGCCCTCGCCCCAGGCCTCGCTACCCCGCCTTTGGCCCGCGCTCGATCGATCTCGGCCGATCTCGGCGCGCGCGCGGCCAGCCGTGATCCCGAACACAGCCGGCCCGCGCCGCCGCAACAGCGTGGCGTCGGCCGGGGTGGTATGCCTTGGGCTCGTGTTGCTCTGGAGACGCCACCCATGATCGGACCTCGTACGCTCGCTCTCGCTTCCCTGCTGCTTGGGATGACGCTCGATCTTGGCAGCGGGCCCGCCGGCCCCTGGCTGCGCGGTGCGCTGGCGCAGCCGGCGGAGGCCCCGGACGACGCGCGCCCGGCGGCGCCGGCCAAGGCCGCCGAGGCTGAGCCCGCCTCGGGGCGCCCGGCCAAGGCCGGCAAGGCAGCCAGGCCCGCCCGCCGTCCGGCCAAGGCCAAGGCGCCGGCGCCCACGCCGGCCACGCCGGCCACGCCGGCGCCGACCTCGGCCGAGGTCCCCGTCGATCCTTACGCGAGCCCGGAGCTTGGCGACGCCAGCAAGGTGATCGTGCCGCCGCGCCTTGGCCTTGGCGATGTGGCGGCGATGCAGGGGCTCCTGGCGGTGCAGCGGCTCGACGGCTGGCTGCTGCAGGACCGCGCGGGGTCAAATCCGGTGGCGCTGCGGCTCCTGGCGCTGGCGTCGCGCCCGGAGAAGCCCTGGGTCTATCTCTTGCCCGTCAGCGGCGAGCCCTCGGTGGTGTGCCACGACTCGGACGCCGCCGCGTTCGACAAGGTGGCGGCCAAGCGCGTGATCTATCGAAGCGACCGCGAGCGCGAGCAGGCGCTGCGCGCCTTGCTCAAGGGCAAGAAGAGCGTCGCGCTGGAGCTGCTCGGTGGCGGTCCGCGGGTGGCGGGCGGCGGCAAGGCTGTGGTGCAGGTGCCAGCGGAGCTGCGCGCCGTGTTTCGCGCGCTCCGGATCGCCGCGGTCAGCTCGGACCACCTGGTGCAGTACACCAGCGCGGTGTGGGGCGAGCCTGGGTACCTGGCGCACCACGTGGCCGCGCATCACCTGATGGAGCTGCGCAAGGAGGCGCTGGCGTACGTGGCTGCGCAGGTCCGCGCCGGCGTCACCGTGACGGACTACGAGGTCCAGCAGCGGCTACTCCGCAACATGACCATGCGCGGCGTGGTGGGGCCTGATCCATCGGTGGCCTCGGGCGTCAACACCGCGACCCCGGCGTATCAGCCGACCTCCAAGACGGCCACCCCCATCCGCGTGGGGGACCTGCTGCTTCTGCAGCTCGCGGTGAAGGTCGACCGGCCAGACGGCGTGTTCGCGGCGCAGACCTGGGTGGCGTTCGTCGGCGAGACGGTGCCGGAGCGGGTGAGCTCGCTGTTCGCCGCGGTGGCCGGCGCGCGCGATCAGGCGGTGGCCTTGATGGCCGAGCGCAACCGTCGACGTCAGCCGCTGCGCGGCCACGAGGTGGACGCGGCGGCGCGCGCGCTGCTTGGCAAGGCGCACCCGGCCGACCGCTTCGCGCACGCGCTGGGACACTCCATCGACACCTCGCTGGATGGCGCCGGCGCGGACCTCGACGGGTTCGCCGCCAAGGATCAGCGCTCGCTGGTGGCCGGCACCGGCGTCACCGTGGGCCCGGGCCTGTACTTCACCGGCGACCTGGGGCTCTGCTCCGAGGTCACGGTGTTCCTCTCGCCGAGCGGCCCGCAGGTCACCACCGCGGCGCAGTCCGCGGTGCAGGCGTTGCTCGCGCCCTGAGGCGATGACGAAGGCGATGACGAAGGCGCCGACGAACGCGCTGACGAAGGCGAAGACGATGGCGATGACGAGTCCGCAGGCCAAGGTCCCCGAGCTCACGGCGCTCATCCTCGCGGGGGGGCGCAGCCGGCGGCTCGACGGCCGCAACAAGGCGCTCCTTTGCACCGGCGGCGTCACCTTGCTCGACCGACTGACCGCCGAGCTGGCGCCGCGAGCAAGCCGCATCCTGGTGTCGGTGGCCGAGCCCGCGGCCTGGACCACCCACCCCACGGTGATCGATCCGGAGCCCGGCCTTGGGCCGCTAGCGGGCATCGGCGCAGGCCTGGCGCAGTCGCCTGGCTGGCTGCTGGCGGTGGCGGTGGACATGCCGCACCTCGGCGGCGCGGTGCTGGACCTGCTGCTTGGGCGCGTGACGTCGCGCGGCGCACACGCAGCCTCCGAGGTCGACGTGGTGGCGTTTCGCCTGGGCGGACGGCTCGAGCCGCTGGTGGCGCTGTGGGGACCTCGGTGCTTGCCGGTGGTGCGCCGCCGGCTGGCGGCGCGCCAGCTCAAGGTTGCCGCGGCCTTGCAAGATCCGGAGTTGCGGGGCTGCTGGATCGAGGAGGACGAGGTGCGCGCGGTCGATCCGACGCTGCGCGCCTTCGCCAACGTCAACGACGAGGCCGCCGCCGCGGCGTTGTAGCAGCTTCGCGTTGCGAGGCGCGGACCACTTCGGTATACGTTCGGTTGGTCCATGTCTCCGTTTCCGATCGCCATCGATCCTCCGGTCCTGCTGGCGCCGATGGCCGCGGTCACGGACCTGCCCTTCCGCACCGTGTGCGAGGAGTTCGGAGTGGGCCTGACGATCACAGAGTTTCTCAGCGCGCACGCGCTCACCAAGGGCGACCGCAAGACCACCGGCAAGCTCACCGCGAGCCTCGGGGGGCGCCCGTTTGGCGTTCAGATCTTCGGCCGCGAGGAAGAGCCCATGCAGCGCGCCGCCGAGATGGCGGTGGAGATCGGCGCGTCGCTGGTGGACATCAACATGGGCTGCCCCGCCAAGCGCGTGGTGGCCGGCGACTGCGGCTCTGCGCTGATGCGCGAGCCCAAGGTGGCGCAGTCGCTGGTGCGCGCGGTGGTCGCCGCGGTGCCGGCGCACGTGCCGGTCACGGTCAAGCACCGCGCTGGCTGGAGCCAGGACGAGCGCAACGCGCCGGAGTTCGCGTGCGCCATGGTGGACGCCGGGGCGCGCATGATCACGGTCCACGGGCGGACGCGCTCCCAGGGCTTCTCGGGCGCGAGCGACCTGGGCATCATCGCCGCGGTCCGAGCGGCGGTCCCGTCGGAGATCCCGGTGGTGGGCAACGGCGATGTCGTCGATGTCGAGGGGTACCTGGCCATGCGCCGGGCCACCGGCTGTGACGCGGTGATGATCGGCCGCGGCGCGATGGGCAACCCGTGGCTGTTCGCGCGGATCCGCGCGGTGTGCGCCGGCCAGGTGGATCCGGGGCCGCCCACGCTCGAGGAGCGCCTGACCACCTTCCGACGCCACGTCGGCCTCATCTTGCAGCTCAAGGGCGGCCCGCGCACGTTGCACGAGGTGCGCAAGGCCTGCGGCTGGTACGCGCGCGGGCTCTACGGCTGCAACGCGCTGCGCATCGAGGTCTGGGCGGCCACCACGGCGCAGGCGGCCATCGAGCAGGTCGAGCGGTTCTTCGTCGAGCGCCTCGCCAACGCGCCTCGCCAGCGGCGCGGCGCAAGGGACGTGCTCGCGCCGCTCGCTGACCCGGAGCCAGGTACCGGATCGCCGGCCGAGGAGTCCATCGGCCTCGAGGACAGCGGCAGCGGCGAGGATGACGCGGGGCGCGCTGGCGACCTCGCGAAGCGCGGCAACCCCGGCCATGACATCGGCGACGCGGCCTAGCCGCGCTCGCGCTCGACGAGGAATCAGACGATGCTATCGCCCACCTTGCGCGCCGCCGACTTCATGGTCGCCGAGAGTCTGCCGATGCGCGAGGTGATGGCCGCGGTGGAGCGTTACGCCGCCGGGGAACGTCCGGTCCTCATCTGCGGCGAGCACGGCACTGGCCGCGAGCTGGTGGCTCGCGTGCTTCACCAGCGCGGGTCTCGGCGGGGCGGGCGGTTCGTCGCGGTGCGACCCAGCTTCGAGGGGGCCGACGTGCCTCCGGAGCAGGCGCCGGCGGACGATGCCTGCGCGCGCGCGCGCCCGGCCTTGCACGCCGCGCGCGGTGGCACCTTGCTGGTCAAGGACGTGTGCGATATGTCCGCGCTGTCGCAGCGCACCTTGCGCCGCGCGATCCGCGGACGGGACGGGCGCAAGGGCGAGGTCGATGGCGACCTGCGCGCCGGCGGGCCGGAGGCGAGCGACGGCTACGACGTGCGCCTGGTGGTCACCGCGGATCTGGATCTCGAGCAGGCGGTGGCGGCCAAGGTGCTGTCGGTGGACCTCTACAACGCCATCGCCAGCCAGCGCATCGACATGCCGCCGCTGCGCGACCGCGCGGACGATCTCCCGAAGCTGTTCGAGCGCTGGCGGATGCACTACGCCGTCGAGATCGGGCGGGGGCCCATCGCCGTGTCGTCGCGCGCCGTGGCGCGGCTGCAGGCGTATCCATGGCCGGGCAACGTCGCGGAGCTCAAGTCGGTGTCCCGGCGCCTGGTGCTGCGGGTGACTGGCTCGCGGATCGAGGCCGGGGACGTGGACGAGGTCCTGCCGGTGGTGGCGGAGCGGGTGCCGCTCGAGGATCTGTCTCTCGAGGACCTGGTGAAGGCCAAGCTCAAGGGCCTGATGGCCCGGATCGACGGCTATCCCGTCGACGATCTATACGAGAAGGTGCTCTCGCGCGTGGAGCGGCCGCTCTTCGACGTGGTGCTGGCCCACACCGGCGGCAACCAGGTGAAGGCCGCGGAGCTCCTGGGGCTCAGCCGCAACACGCTGCGCAAGAAGCTGCAGGAGCTGGGGATCGCCTCCGCCGCTTCCCGCGGCCGCAAGGCTCGCGCGGACCGCGCCCTCGACGAGTGATCCGGCGCGCACCGTCCGCGATGTGTAGTAGGCTCATCGGTCCAGGAGCCCGCGCGGTCTGCGGGAATGATGTCATGGAAACCACGGCTATCTCGGCGGAGCACGGCGAGACGCCGGCCTCCGCGCAGGCTGGCATCAGCGACTACCTCGTGTGCATCGAAGGGGAGCGCTCGTGGACGGTGAGGATCCCGGTCTCCGGCGAGCTGGTGATCGGTCGCGATCCACACGTGGGCCTGGTCCTGACTGACAACCTGGTCTCTCGCGCCCACGCCCAGATCTTGCTGGTCCCCGAGGGGCTGCGCCTGACCGACCTGGGGAGCCGGCACGGCACCTCGGTCAACGGCGAGCGCATCGCGGGCATGCGCCTCTTGCGATCCGGAGACGTGGTCGGGCTAGGCGAGACGGTGATCGTGGTGCGACGGCCGGCCCGCGTCACCTCCGCCAACCACGTGGCCGAGGTCGGCGCGCTGCTGCGCCGGGTCAGCGAAGAGACCGATCGCGCCCTCCGCTACCAGCGAGAGCTGGCGCTGGTGGTGCTGCGCATGCTGGGGCGCCGAGACCTTCCCCAGCTCGTGGCGCAGCTCCTGCCGAGGCTGCGCGCGATCGATCTGGTGGCGCCGCTCGGCGATGGCACGGTGGCGGTGCTGATGCCCGAGGTCGGCGTGGATGACGTCGGCGCGGCGCTGGACGCCATGCTCGGCGCCGGGCGGGCTGGCGAGGCGTCCGCGTCGGAGCTGGCGATCGGCATCGCGGTGTCGCCGTTTGACGGCATCGACGGCGACACCCTCCTTGGCTCCGCGCGCGCGGCGGCGGCCGCGGCCTCCGCTGGCGGGCGCAAGCTGGCGCGGGACGCGGTGGTCGAGGTGTCCGCGGTCAACCACCGGATCCAGATCGCGGATCCGGCGATGGCGCGGCTCTACGAGCTGGCGCGCCGGCTGGCGCGCTCCACGCTGCCGGTGCTGGTCCTGGGCGAGACCGGCTCCGGAAAGGAGCTGGCGGCCGCGGCGGTGCATGGGTTCTCTCCGCGCGCGGAGGGGCCGTTCGTCTCGGTCAACTGCGCGGCGATTCCGGAGAGCCTGGCCGAGAGCGAGCTGTTTGGCCACGTCCGCGGCGCGTTCTCTGGAGCGGTCGCGTCCAAGGTGGGCCAGCTCGAGGCCGCGCACGGCGGCACGCTGTTCCTCGACGAGATCGGCGAGCTGCCGCTGTCCATCCAGGCCAAGCTCCTGCGCGCCCTGGAGAGCGGCGAGGTGACCCGCGTGGGCGATGTGACGTCGCGGGTGGTGGACCTGCGCATCGTGGCGGCGACCAACCGCGACCTGGAGGCCGAGGTGGAGGCGGGGCGCTTCCGCAGCGACCTGTTCTTTCGGCTGGGCGCCGCGCGGCTGACCTTGCCGCCGCTGCGCGATCGGCCCCGCGATCTCGCCTGCCTGGCGGAGCGGTTCCTCGACGAGCTGTGCCGGGCCCACCAGCGCACGCCGCTCACCTGGTCGGTGGCCGCGGCGCAGGCCCTGTTCGCCTATGCCTGGCCGGGCAACGTGCGCGAGCTGCGCAACGCCGTGCAGTACGCGGTCAGCGCCGCGCCTGATGACGCGGTGGAGGTCGAGACCTGGCACCTGCCGACGTCCGTCACCCGCGGGATCGCGAGAGGCCAGGACGGACCGAGTGACGGACCGAGTTATGGATCGAGTGACCCGCCGAGCGAGCCGCGCGGCAACGCCGAGGGCCTCGCGGTGCCGCTCGCGGGCGCGGCGCCGAGCTCGTCGTTTCGCCCCATCGCAGACGAGGTGCGAGAGCTCGAGAGGCGGCGGATGGTGGAGGCCTTGCGCGTCACAGGTGGCGTGCAGAACCGGGCCGCGGACCTCATCGAGATGCCGCTGCGCACCTTCGCCACCAAGCTCAAGCGCTATCGCATCGTCGCGGCTGACTGGGCGTAGGACGGCTTCGGCCGCTGGCCGATGGATCATCGTCCAGCGGCCGAAGGCTCGGGCACGCCGCTGCCGCTCAGGCTGCGGCTCGGGCTGCGGCTTGCCGCTCGGGCTGCCGCTGCGGCTCGGGCTGCCGCTGCCGCTCCGGCTCAGCCTTCGCCGCCGCCAGCCGGTGGGCCGGACGTGCCCCCGCCGGGCGCCGCGCCGCCTTCGCCGCCTGGCCCTCCGGGCCCGCGCTTGCGCCGCCCGCGTCGCCGCCTTCTCCTGCGCCGACGAGGCTCGCCGTCAGGCGACAGCGACAGCATCGGCGGAGGCAGCGGGCCGCTCGACGGCTGGAACACCGCCATGCCGGCGTCAGCACCCGCGCCGGGCATGCCGAGCTGCTGTGGCCTGCGCCTGCGTCGCCGTCGCTTGCGCCGCTCCTGAGATTCGACCCCGCCATTCTGCGGAGGCCCACCAGGCCCTCCCACGCTCCCCGGTCCACCGGCCGCCAGGTTGCCGCCGTTGCCGCCGCCAGGCCGCTGGCCGCCCTCGCTGCGTGGCGTCCAGCCAGGACGCCGGTCGCGCGCCCAGCTCCCACCGCCGTTGCCGCCGCCGCGCCGCTTGTTGTGCCGTCGCTCGGTGCCGGCGTCATTGGGATTCGCCGAGGCCACCGGGGCCATGGCGATGCGCATGGGTCCGCGCACGTATTCGACCACCGGGCCTCCGCCACCGCGGCCGCGCATCGAAGAGCCAGAGTGCGTCGGCGCGGGCGTGGACAGGACGGGGGTCGTGAACGCGCTCTTGGGCGGCAGCATGGCGCGCCGCTTGCGTCGCCTGCGTCGCCTGCGCCGGCGAGCCTCGGCGGCCGCTTCGGAGCGATCGTCTTCTGCAGTTCCCTGCGAGCGCACCTTGGCGGCCTTGGGCACGCGCTTGCGCGCGAGGATCGTGATCTCGCCAGGTCCCTCGATGCCTTCTTCTGCTAGCTCGGCGGCCGTCTTGTCGATGATCTCGTAGTCGCCGTCGTCCTCATCGTCGTCGTCATCATCCTCATCATCCTCGTCATCGTCGTCGTCGTCGTCGTCGTCATCCTCGTCGTCGTCATCGTCTTCGTCGTCGTCCTCGTCACCATCGTCATCATCGTCTTCGTCGTCGTCCTCGTCGCCTTCTTCGCCGTCCTCGTCGCCGAGCTCGTCGTCATCGTCGTCGTCGTCGTCCAGCTCATCGTCATCGAGCTCGTCGTCGTCCAGGTCGTCGTCATCGAGCTCGTCGTCCTCACCGTCCTTGGGCGCCCGCGGCGTCGGGGGGACAGCGGCAGGATCAGCGCTGGCGGGGCCTGCAGTCGTCGGTGACGCACTGGCCAGCGGGGCATCGGCGGCCATCGAGCCTCGGCCGGCGGTGGCGAGCGCGCGCGCGGTGGCGCCTTGCAGCCCGGCCAGCGGCGCGCCGCGATCCATGGCTCGGCTCGGTTGCGGCCCTGCGTCTCGGCTGGGCGCGCCGGACGGCGGACCGGCCAGCGGCGCGGGCGCCGCGTGACGCACCATCACGCTCGGGCGCGCCGGGGCAGGTGGCGGCAACGGGGCAGGGCGCCCCTTCTCGCTTGGGCCACCGACGCCCGCTGCTCCCGGGCTGCGGCGCAGCACGGTCGGCGCAGGTGGCGGCGGTGGGGTGGGCGGCGCGGCCGGCGGCTGGTCGATGCGCACCACGCGCGCCTTGACCTCGCGCTTGGGCTTTACCACCTCGCCGGATTCATCGTCGAGCTGGCGGGTGACCGACGCGCCCAGCCGGGTGGCCTCGGTCGCCGCTGCCAGCGCCACCTCGCGCGAGCGCAGGCAGTTGTCGCAGCGCCCGCAGGGCGTCGGATCGATCTCTCCCAGGTACTCCAGGATGACCTGGTTGCGGCACCCCGGCGCCTTCACATACGCCAGGAGCGAATCGAGCCGGCGGCGATCGGCGATGCGTCGCGCCTCGTACTGGCGCGCGCGCTCGGCCAGGAGGGCCGGATCTGGTGGCGGGCTGGCGATCTCGAAGAGGCCGCCCTCCTTCTCCACCACGAAGTGCTCGTCCTTGAGCAAGGACAAGACGGTGCGGGTCCGCTGCGAGCCGACCCCGGAGCTGACCGCGATGTTCGCGGTGGTCGGCAGCGAATCGTCAGCGCCGCGGCTGGCGCCAAACGCCTCCAGCGTCTCGTACACCGCGCGGACCTGTCGCCGCGTCGGGTACGTGCCGGACAGGAAGTACTCCTGGATGGCCACGTCATCGGGGGAGAACAGCAGCACGCAGCGCGCTGGTCGGCTGTCGCGGCCACCGCGCCCCGCTTCCTGCGCGTACGCCTCGAGCGAGCCAGGGACGTGGTAGTGCAGCACGTTGCGGATGTCGGACTTGTCGACGCCAAGGCCAAAGGCGTTGGTGGCGACCATGATGACGTCCTTGGAGTCCATGAACCGCTGCTGCTCGGTGTCACGGTCGTTCTTGGACATCCGGCCGTGGTACTTGGACACCGGCAGGCCCCAGCGGCTGAGGGCTTCATGCAGCTCCTCCACCTTCTTGACGGTGGCCGCGTAGACGATGCCGGGCCGCGGCAGCTTGCGCAGCAGCGTGACCAGGGTCTTCATCTTCTCGTCTTCGTCGCGGAAGACGATCACCTCGTAGTGCAGGTTGGGCCGGTCGAAGGTGGTGGTGATGATGGTGGCGTCTTCGATGCCAAGCTGGTGCAGGATGTCCGCGCGCACGTGCGGCGGCGCGGTGGCGGTGGTGGCCAGGACCGGCGGACGGCCCACGTCCTCCAGCGCCTTGCGCAGCGACAGATAGGCGGGGCGGAAGTCATGGCCCCACTGGGAGACGCAGTGAGCCTCGTCCACCACGAAGCGAGACACCCCCAGGTTGCCGGCGGCCGCGCGCAGGAACGTGCGAAAGTCCGGATCGGCCATGCGCTCGGGCGTGGTCAGGAGCAGCTTGCCGCCAGGCGAAGACACCATGGCGTCGACCTCGCGGCGCTGCCGCACGGTCAAGGTGGAGTCGATGCGGACCGCGGCCACCCCCTTGGCGACCATCTTGTCGATCTGATCTTTGATGAGCGCGATGAGCGGGCTGACCACCACGGTGACGCCTGCCGAGACCAGCGACGGTAGCTGGTAGAGCATCGACTTGCCGCTGCCGGTGGGCATGACCGCCAGGACGTCCTTGTCGGCGAGGATCGGCTCCAGCGCTTCCGCTTGTCCGGGGCGATACGAGCGGATGCCCAGCACCTCCTGACCAACAGACAAGAGCGCTCCCAGCTTGCCGGGATATCGCTCGGAGCCCTTGGCCGGGGGGCGATCCAGGGAGTACGCGGCGCCAGCGGGGACCCCGGTGGAGATCGCAAACGGCGCGCGCGCGCTGGCTGCGGCGGCCGCGCGCTTGCGGGAGGTTGGGCGCGGCGAACCGGAGCCGGCATCGGGGGCATCGACCGGGGCCAAGGTGGCGGTGGCCGCGGCTTCTGGGAGCTCGTCTTGCTCCTGCTCGGCCCGCTCGGCTCGCTCGGCTTCGCTGGCGCGCAGCTCGTGGGGCTCGCCGGTGTGCTTGTCGTCGGTGTCGTCGGCGTCGTCGGCGTCGTCGGCGTCGGTGTCGTCGGTGTCGTCGGTGTCGTCGGTGTCGTCGGTGTCGTCGGTGTCGTCGGTGTCGTCGTCGGTGTCGTCGCGCTGTCGCCGTCCGCTTGCTCTGTTTGCTCGACGCTGCGTCGCCTTCGCCCTCTCGTCGCGGTCTCCTCGTTCTCCGACTTCTCTTCTTGCTGCTGCTCGAGATTCTCTGCCTGCTCCAGGTTCTCTGGCTCTGCTTCGTCGGCTCCCGACCGCCCGGCGCCGCGACCGCGTCGCGTCAGCGAAGCTGGCTCGGGGCTGGTCTTGCGCGCGGCTATGGAGCTCTTCCCCTCGCGCTCGTCTTTCCCTCCACCGTGGGCACCGTGGGCGCCGTGCGCGCCGGTGCGTGCGCCGCTGCGCGCATGAGCGGCAGGCGGGGCCGCCGCGCGGCGCGGCGTGCTGGCCTTGGCGGGGCTCCGTTCAGTGGCCTTACCGGACTTGGCAGCCTTGCTCGTCTTGCTGGCGGAGGAGCCGGACGTTCGAGTGGCACGGACAGTCGGTGATTTCGTGGATCGGGTGCGCTTGGTCGTGGCCATCGGAGGTCCCACGTCTCCTTACTGGACAGGCGCCCTGGCCCTCCGCGAGGACAAGAGCTGTCCTGCGCCGCGGTCCATCGCCTTCCACAGCGCCTCAAAAGCCCAAGGAGCTGCGTGGTACTGATCCAAAGCACAGGTTCTGGGGCCGCCGCAAGGGCTAATGGCCCAGTTTGCTTGGCCGTCCCACCTGCTTCTCGGTCGGAGCCCTTCGCGTGGGCGCCGGGGCGTGGCCAGCGGGGCTCGGCTGTGCGCGCCGCCGCATGGTAGAACCAGGCATGCCCGACCCGCGGCCGGTTCGAGAGGCCGAAAATCGCCTGGAACACTTCAACCACGATCGCGAGCGTCTGCTGGCGGAGGTCGAGCGGCGGGTGGTGAGCAGGCAGGTCGCCGCGTCCAAGACAGGCGCGGAGTCGTCGCTCGAGTACGTCATCAACGACGTCTGCTTCTCGGAGACCAAGCGCCTCGAGAGCAGCGGTAACTCGGCGCAGGCGGAGCGCTGGCGCGATCTGTCGCGGCGCCTGCTGTCGATGAGCGAGCAGGAGAAGCAGGCGGAGCTGCGGCAGCTCGTCGGCCACTACAGCCGCGATGTCGTGGGGAGCTTCAATCCCAAGGTCTATCGCTTCATCACGGGCCTGGCGCCTTCGATCTTGGGCTTTGTGTTCTCTCCCATCGGCGGCTTGCGCGACGGCGTGCGCGCGCTGGCCCAGCTCGAGGAGCGGATCTCGGTAGACGGCGAGCTGGAGGTCGCGCGCGCCTGCGCAGAGCGGGGCACCGTCATCGTGACGCCCACGCACTCCTCCAACATGGACTCGCCGGTCATCGGCTTTGGTCTGCTCGCCGCGGGCCTGCCGCCCGTGACCTACGGCGCCGGCAAGAACCTGTTCACCAACCCGTTCATCAGCTTCTTCATGCGCAACCTCGGCGCGTACCGCGTGGACCGCCGCCTGCGCTTCGAGCTGTACAAGGATGTGCTCAAGGAGTACTCGACCGTGCTCCTCGAGAACGGCTACCACTCCCTGTTCTTCCCAGGGGGCACTCGCTGCCGCTCGAACATCATCGAGAAACACCTGAAGCTGGGGCTCCTGGGGACCTCGGTCACCGCGTATCGCAACAACCTGCGCGCGGGGCATTCGCACCGCCGGATCTACATCGTGCCGGCCACCATCAACTATCGGCTGGTGCTGGAGGCCGAGACCCTGATCGAGGACTACCTGGCCGAGACCGGCAAGAACCGGTACATCATCACCGACGACGAGTTCTCGCGCATCGGCCGGATCATCGAGTTCGTGCGCAAGATGCTGGTGCATGAGGGGTCGGTGATGGTCCGCTTTGGCCGGCCGCTGGATCCGTTTGGCAACGACGTCACGGACGACGGCGAGTCGATCGATCGGGCCGGGCGCGTGGTCGATCCGGCGACCTTCTTGCGCGGCGCCGATGGCGAGATCACCGACGACGATCAGCGCGACGCCGAGTACACGCGCGCGCTGGGGCGGCGCCTGTCCGCGGCCTACCCGCGGCTCACCGTGTTCCACGCCACGCACCTGGTGGCGCGCATGCTCTATGACGCCATCGCGGCCATCAACGGCACGCGCGATGTCTACCGGCTGATGCGCAGCCCCAAGAGCCGGATGGTGGTGCCGATGCAGACCGCGCTCGAGCGCTTGAGCGCGCTGCGCACCCACCTGATCGGCAACCCGCAGTGGGGCGCCGAGCATCCGCTGCTCACCGGCCAGGACGACGAGGCCGTGCTCGACGACGCGCTGCGCGGGCTGTCGTCGTATCACACGCGGCGCGCCGCGGTGCGCGAGGGCTCGGTGATCCACGTCGACGACGTGCAGCTCCTCTACTACTACCAGAACCGCACGGCGCACGTCCTGGCGCCGGGGGCGACGGAGGCCCTATGAGCCAGCGCGCAGACACGGTGGGCATCGTCGGCGCGGGGCCCTTTGGCGTGGCGCTGGCCTCGGTGGTGGCGCGCGCTGGCCGGCGCGTGTTCCTGCTGTCCCGGGACGCCGCCGTGGTGGAGCAGGTTCGCCAGACCCGACGCTGCGCGCGCTTGCCCGAGGCGCTCCTGCCGCCGCCGCTCGAGGTCACCACGGATCCTGCGGTGCTGGCCCGCGAGTCACACCTGGTGGTGCTGGCGGTGGCGTCCACCGATGTCCGCGCGCGCGCCCGAGAGCTTGGCGCGGTGCTCGACGGCAGCCACCTGGTGGTCCACGCGGTGGGGGCGCTGGCGCGAGGCGGCGGGGCAGGGGATCGCCCGGTGGACGACGAGCGGGTGAGCGACGCGGTGGCGCAGGGCGTCCCCACCCAGCGCATCGGCGTCCTGGCCGGCCCGGCGTTGCCGCTGGAGATGGCGCAAGGCGAGTTTGCGTCCATGGTGGTGGCGTCGGCGTTCGATGAGGTCATCCGCGAGACGCGGCGACTCATCAGCGCCCCGCCAGGCCTGCGCGTGTACGGCTCGCATGACGTCATCGGGGTGGAGCTTGCCTCTGCGATGGCGGGCGCCTACACCATCGCGCTTGGGCTGTGCGATGGCCTCCGCCTGGGGCCGGGGCCGCGCGCGGTGCTCATCACCCGCGCGATCGCCGAGGCCGGGCGCCTGGGCGTGGCCGCCGGCGGCGACGTCAAGACCTTCGCAGGGCTCGCCGGGCTAGGCAACTTGCTGGTGCGAGCGATCCCGTCGGCCGATGGCAAGGTGGCCTCCACCGCCAGCGAGGGTGCGCCGCGCGGGCAGGGGACCGAGTATCAGGTCGGGCTGGCGATGGCGCGAGGAGAGCTGGGCAGCGAGGCCATGGTTTGCGAGGGCGCGCGAGCCGCGCTCGCGGTGGAGCGCCTGGCGCGCCGCCTCAAGGTGCGCATGCCCCTGCTCGAGACCATGGCCGGCGCGCTCAGTGGCCGCATCAAGCCGCAAGACGCCGCGCGCCTCGCCGGCGAGACCGTCGCCGCGGAGGAGTGAGCAAGGGCGGTGGCCGCGGTGGTCACCACTCCACGTATACGAGGCCGCGAGCGCCGTTGCCGCCGGCGAACCGGACGGGGTTGCTCCCGTCGTAGCTGCCGGCGCCGCCGCCAGCGCCGTAGCCCTTGCCGCCCTTGGCGCTGAAGGTGGGGCTGGCGCCGTCGGAGGCGTTGGGGCCGTTGCTGTCGAGGGTGACGCCGCCGCCACCGCCGCCGCCAGCGTGGGAGGCCGCGCCGCCAGCGCCGCCGGGAGCCGCGGCGAGGGTGTGCTGGGTGAAGTCGGCGAGGGCGGCGACGAAGCTGCCTTGACCGGCGCCACCCTGGTACGAGCACGCGCCTCCGTTGGCGCCAGCGGATCCGCCGGCGCCGCCGCGCGGGCCGGAGTTGCATGAGCCGCCGCCGCCGCTGCCGCCGTTGCCGCCGGGGCCGTTGACCACGGTCGGCGTGCTGCCGCCGGTGGCGCCCAGGAGCGCGCCAAACGACGAGGCGCCCCCCGCGGTGTTTCCGAGGATGTCGTTGCAGTTGTCGCACGCGGCGGCGCCGAGGCCGGGCGCGCCGACGGTCACCGGCACGACCGTCCCCGGGGTCACGTCGAGCACGGCGGTGGCGACGCGGCCAGCGCCACCGCCGCCCTGATGGCCGTTGGCGCCGCCGCCGCCGCCGCCGATGGCGAGGACGCGGACCTTGGCCACGCCCGCGGGGACGGTGAATTCGCCAGAGGCGGCGAACGTGGCGCTGCCGCGCGCGACGAACGTGGCGGTGATGGTGGTCGTGTCGCCGGCCAGGAGCACGGAGCAGGGCGCGGTGCCGCGGCAGTCGGCGCTCGACCAGCCGGTGAAGACGGAGCCAGCGTTCGGCGTCGCCGTGAGCGTGACCGAGGTCCCGGTGAGGAACAGGGAGGTGCAGGTCGTGCCGCAGTCGATGGCGGCGGGGGAGGAGGTCACGGTCCCATCTCCGACCTTGGTCACCGCGAGGCTCGAGCGGGGGGGCGCGGGTGCGTCGAGGCCCGCGTCCGGTTGTCCCGCTGAGAAGCGGACGCCGTCCACGGTGCATCCCGTGGTGGCGCATCCCACGATCCACCCCACGTGCAAGACGATGGCGGCGAAGCACGAGCGAGCTCTCATCACTTCTCTCCCGCACACGTGCTTGGTTGCTGACGGTGCAGCTTCGAGGCTAGCGCAGGCCAGCAGGTCGAAGCAAGGAAGGCTTCTCGCACCGGCGTGCGATCGGGCCAGCTCGAGCGAGCCGAGGGTTGGCTCGGGTCAGCTCCCAAGGATCGTCAGCGCGAGGGGGGCGGTGGGCAAGAGCGCCAGCAGCGGAAACAGGAGCTGCGCTCGCGCGCCGGGCTCCGGTTCGCACGCCAGGAGCTGTTGCAGGCGGAGGGCGGCGAGGACGGTGCTTGGCTGGTCGGGCTTGGCGCTTGACGGCACGACCGCGGTGCCGAGGAACCCCAGCAGCCTGGAGATGGGCGCGAACACCAGCGCCCACTGCGCCCACGCCGCCAGCGCCGCCGCCACGGGCGCAGCTTGGCCCACTGGCTGATGCCAGGTCAGCAGGGTCATCACGGTGGCGCAGAAGAGCCCCAGGAGCAGCACCGCCCACGAGCCGAGCCCCAGCTTGGCGAAGGAGTTGCGGAAGCAGGTGGCGATGACGAGCGTCGCCAAGAGCCACGCGCTGCACCCGAGCGCGACCCACGCCGTCGCGCTGGCGAGCTGCGCGTGCAGCGCGGACCACCCGTGGCCGGGCGTTAGCAGGCCGTCGCCGAAGAACTGGCACAGGTAAGGCGCCAGGAGCAGCGGCACCGCGTGCCCCAGCGCGTGGAGGCCGTACGTGGAGAGCGCCCAGCGCAGGTCGTGGCGAGCCTCCTTCATCTGGGCGGCGCTAAAGCCCACCGCCTGCAGCTCACGCAGGGCGATCTCGCTGGCGCTGGCCTCCTCGAGGACGATCAAGAGCCGGGCGCCGAGCGCGACGCCGAGAAACCCCAGCGCCGCAGGCAGGATCGCCGGCTCGCCGATCATCGCGGCGCCAAAGAGCCCGCCCATGCCCCAGTGAAACAACCGGCCCGCGTACTTGCGGCTCCACGTCCCAAGGCGTGCCCGGACCGGGGCATGTCGAGTGACCCACGCATGCCCAAGCTCGTGCGCCGCGGTGGCGTGGGCCGCCACCGAGTGCGCGTCGTGGACCGGGCCCGCCAGGCCGATCGCGTTGGAGGCTCCGTGATAGAAGCTGCCCACGCCCAGGTCACCCAGGTGCTCGACGCGGAGGGCAGAGAGGCCCAGTCGCCGGGCGCGCGACTTGACCCACTGGCCGGCGGTGTGTGGCAACGAGGTCCCGGTCAGCGTGCTGTGCTGATAGGTCAAGAGCAGGCGGTTGGTCACCAGGACCAGGTGCGGCGCGCTGGCCACCAGGTAGAGCGGCCAGGCCAGGAGGAGGTCTCTGGGCAGGCGCCCAAGCGGCAGCGCCGCCATCACCACGGCGGCGACGCCCAGGAGGACAAGGCCCACCTTGGCAAGCGACCGCCACAGCCCTGGGGCGTGGGGTGGCCGCGGCGATCGCGGCGACGGCGATGGCGACGCAGAGGGCGGCGGCGCGGGCGGCGACGGCGGACGCGATGGCGGCGGCGTGGACCGCATCCGGCGGGCTCGACGTCGCGCGGCCCTCGACACCGGGAGATGGACCGGGCTTGGATCGAAGGTGCCGTCGTCAGGAAACATGGGGCCTTCCCGCGGCGTGGCACAGCGCAGCATACGAAGAGGTCATCGCAGCTCCTTTCGTCGGACCGGTAGAGGTCAGACTCGCGGGAGCCCGCGGCTTTGGGTTTTTTCTCGCTGGATGGCGCTGCCGGGTGCTGCCAGGCGCTGCCGAGGCGCTGCCGGGTGCTCTGCTTGGTGCCAACTGGCAGCGATCTCAGGCACCTGACGACGCAGGCTGCGCACGCGGCAGCCGGGCAGCTATTTCGGTTTCGTCGTCGGGCTTCAGTCGGTCTGGTCGTCGGGCTTCAGTCGGTCTGGTCGTCGGGCTTCAGTCGGTCTTCAGTCGCTCTGGTCGTCGTTGCCCTGGATGGGGCGAGTCGTGTAACCCATGCCCTCCAGGTCGAGCTGCGGGGTCGGGAGCTGCAGCACGTCGGCTGCCGCCAGCGCCTCGAGCACCACGACGTTCATGGTCTCGCGGTCGAGCGCTCCGCCGAGGGTCTGCATGGTGTGCTCCACGGTCCAGCGGCCCTGGTGCGTGATCATGCGGCGGCCTTGCTCGAACCTGGTGGTGTCGGCGAGCATCTCGTCGGTGGACAGGATGCGCTCCACATCCGCGCCGGCGTTGCCGGCGGTGGCGAGGATCTTGCGCAGCACATGGTTCCACGCGGGCACGTCGTCGTCGCTCTCATCGAGCAGCTCGACGCCCACCGGCAGCGACTCCAGGCGCCGCAGGTAGTATTCGATCCACTCGCCGCGCAAGAGGCCGCCGTGCTGTGGCGCGATGATCTCGGGCGCCGGGGACAGGGCGCGGATGGACGCCACCGCGCGCTGGATGGCGACGCGGCTCGGCATGTAGATCTGGTGAAACGCGCGCATCCCAGGCCAGGCGGTCTCGTCGGCCCACAGCGAGCCTTCGCCGCGGGGTGACAGGCCGCCCAGCAGGTCGCCGGAGAACAGCACGCGCGTCTGCGGATCGTACAGCATGGTCGCGCCGCGAAAGTGACAGTACGGGGTGGGCACGAAGGTCACGACGTGACGAGTGGGCAAGGTCAGGCCGCGTCGCAAGTGGCGCTCGGTGGCGCGGAAGCGATCGTGGGTGATGCCGTAGTGGACCACCAGGCGCCAGGTGTCTTCGGAGCACAGCACATGGGCGCGCGGCGCAAACCGGTGCGAGAAGAAGGACGTGGAGCTGGCGACGTCCGGATCCTGGTGATTTAGGAAGAACGCCGAGAGTCGGGCTGCGGAGCCCAGCACCCCGGCGACCTTGGACGCCACCACCGCGCAGTCCGAAGGGGACCCTGGATCGATGAGCATGGTGAACCACTGCACAGCGCCACCAGCGTCGCTCTCGAAGACCCGGACAAAGGGGTTGGCGTGGAAGATCGATTCCGGATCTCGCTTGCCAACCCAGTACACTCCAGGCGCGATGGCGATGGACGTTTGCAGGTCTTCCATGGAAGGGCGGTACGCTAGGCGTCGGGCGCAGCCTCGTCAACGGTGGCCCTGGCGGACATGCTGTCGCACACATGTCGGCGCCGGGGCTGGGCTATCGGGGCCTCGGGCGCAAGAAGGGCCTGCGCGGTCCTCGTCGCGATCCTCGCCGCGATCCGGCGGCGGGCCCTCATGCTCGTCGAGAGATCGTGACACGATCGTGTCACCCGGTGGTTGGCGAATGGTCCTTTGGGTCCCACACTGGTTCCTTGGCGCGGCGGTCGCGCGAGTTGGAAGGTGGCCTATGGAAAAGTACTTCGAGCGTCGTGACGAGAAGAACGCGAAGTTGCACCTCGCGGTCGAGGAGATCGAGCGTCAGCTCGCGAGCTGGCCTGCGCCAGGCGCGGGCTCGGATGCCGCAGCCCCCGACGCTGCGCTCGGCGCGCTGCGCCTGTCCTGGTCCGCGCTGCTCTCGGTCATGGACCTGCAGGCTACGCCCCTGGTCGCCGAGTGCCCCCACTGCCATGCCACCGGCATGCGCGAGGCCACCGTGTGCGGGACTTGCTGGCAAAAGCTGACGCCGCCCGCCGCGGAGCCGACCAAGGCGGCCGCGGAGCCGACCAAGGCGGCCGCGGCTACTGCCGGCTAGACTGAGTGTCAACGATCCCACCAGCGCGTGATCGGCATGCCGCCGCTCGGCTGGTGTGGTGAGAATACCCGTGCTCAGCGGAGCGTCTTGACTTCAAAGTCGGCGAACTGGCGCTCGAGCTTCCACTGCAGCGCGGCGCGCTTGTTGTCGGCCAGGAAGCTGCTGCATCCCATGGACGGCGTCGCGCTGCCAAGCTCGTCGTGGTGGCAGGCGTCCACGGTGCGCTTGAACTTGTCGCGCTCTTTCCAGAGGCTCTCGCCCTGGGCGAAGGCGTGCTCCAGGCTGGCGCGCGCCATCTCCTTGAGCTCGCGATAGCCCAGCCCCTGGTCGACCACCGCCGCCACGTACTCGTCGGTGATGTCGCCGCGGAAGATGCCCTGGTCGTCGGTGGCCAGCGCCACCGGGACCTTGTCTTGCCGATACCTCGCCAGCGGATGATCGTCGCCAGCGGCGTCGAGCAGCACGCGGTTCGAGGTCAGGCAGATCTCGACCATCACGTGGTCGTCGCTCATCTTGCGCAGGAGCGCGGCGGCGCCATCGCCGTCGGTCTCCCCCAGCACGTCGACGCCGTGGCCGATGCGCTCGGCCTTCGCCACGTCCACCGCGCGGCGGATGTGAAACGTCAGGTGGGAGGGATCTGGCACCACCGAGGGGATGAGCTCGCCGGCGTGCAGCGAGACGTGGACCGGGTTGCGGCCCACGACTCCGCGGTTGGCGTCGCCCAGCACGCCTAGCGCGAACATCTCGTCGTTGTAGAACTGCAAGGAGTTTGGGTGCTCCTCCGGCGACACCAGGTTCACGCCCACCATCTCCGGCACCACCTGCGCCAGCTCGTACGCAAACACCCACTGGCCGAACACGGCGACCCGGGTGCCGGTGCGGTTGGCCGCCACCTGCAAGCGGACCTCGACGTTGCAGCCGGGGTCCGGGCTCGAGGTCGCGCAGCCAAGGAGCTGTCGGGCACCGCTGAAGGTCGCCGCGATGCTGGCGGCCTGCGCCGCGATGGCGGGCGCAAAGTTTGGGTGCGCGATGATCTGCTGCCGGCGCGCCAGCAGCGTGGTCTGGTCCCAGGCGTCGGTCGGCTGGAACACGGTGTTCGCGATCGCCGCGCCCGCGCCCGAGCCAAAGCCCTGCAACAGCTCGATGTAGATCTGGTTGTTGCGACCAGCCGCGGACATCACGTTGGCGTAGCTGTCGTCGTTGCGATCGTTTATCTGGATCGCGCCGAACTTGCCGAAGGTGTCGAAGAAGTGCTGGTGGGCGGCCAGCAGCGGGCCGCCAAAGCCCTCCATGGACCAGGCGCCGAGGACCTGGTTGTACAGCGCCGAGCCCGGGGGCGCCGAGGACAGCGGCACCGTGTTGGCCGCGCACGGATTGCTGGCGGCGAACGTGGTGGTGTTCACGCACGCGCCGTCTTCGCTGCCCCACTGGATGAGCTTCTCGGTCACGATGGCGCCAGAAGTGTGACTGTGTAAGTCGCCACCTTTGGGCATGAGCAACAGGAAGTCTTCGAACGTGCCGGCCTGGGTGCGAATGGAATCGAAGACGTCCGCGACGTGGGACTCTCTGCGCTCCACTCCGTCGACGTCGTCGCCAGGCGAGCACGCCGCGCTCGAGAGCAAGAGCGCCGCAAGGCCCGCGGCGACTTTCGGGGTGCCGCCGCATCTCGGCGCACCAGAACAGAACTCTTTCATCAAGTACCTCCCCGCCTCGCCCACTAGCATGCAAATCAAACGCGCTGCAATCAGCGCGCGAAGAAGAGCATCGCGGAGCGCGGCGATTTTGCGTCAGATGTGGGGAGGGCGTGGGCCGGGTGCGAGCCAGGTAGTCAACGTATGGTCAGTCAACTTCGTACTTGGTACGTGATCCATTGCGACCTTGGCCACCAACCGGGAGCGTTTGGTGTGGCAACACGAAATGTCGTTTTTGGAGATCAAGCGAGCGAACCGACGGCCACGCTGGCTCGTACCGGGAAGATGAGCCCATCTCTCTCTTCCGTGGTCGTCTGGGTGAGCGCGCTCGTCGCCGCGGGGAGCTGCACGCCCCGCGCGCCGCTGTCGACGGCGCAGCGCGGTGGCGGGCCGCCGGCGCTCGCGCAAGCTGTCGCGCCCGCGCCGCGTGGGGCGCCGCGCGGGGAGCTGTCGTGGGCGGACTTCTCCCCCGAGACGTTCGCGCGGGCCAAGGCGCAGCGCCGCCTCATCATCCTGGATGGCTCGGCTGAGTGGTGCCACTGGTGCCACGTGATGGAGGCCGAGACCTACCATGACCCTCGCGTGCGGGCGTTGATCGAGCAGCACTTCATCGCGGTCAAGGTCGACGTCGATGCGCGGCCCGATATCGAAGAGCGTTACGGCGACTACGGCTGGCCCGCGACGGTGCTCTTCTCGGCAGACGGGCAGGAGCTGGGCAAGTTCCGAGGCTTCCTGGAGGCCGACCGCTTCCTGGAGATCTTGCGCGCCGCTGCGGCCGGGGCCGCCGAGGGCGACGGGGCCACCGCGGCGGTGGCGACCGAGCGGGAGGTGCCGGCGCGATCGCCGCTGTCGCGCGAGCTGGTGGACGCGATCGCTCACATCGTGGCGGTGGAGCTCGAGGACTACTGGGACCCCAGGCGCGGCGGCTGGGGCGTGCGGCAAAAGGCGCCGGTGGGCGCCAACAACGCCTGGCTCCTGAGCCGGGCCGCTCGCGGCGACGCGGAGGCGCGGCGACGCGCGCTGTTCACCCTGGAGCAGCAGGCCCAGCTCATCGATCCGGTGTGGGGCGGGATCTACCAGTACTCGGACAGCGGGACCTGGGATCGGCCGCACTACGAGAAGCTGATGTCGTATCAGGCGCCAGCGCTCGACAACTACGCGCGCGCCTATGCGCTGACCAACGACCCCGCTCACCTGGCGCGCGCGCGCGCGATGCACGGCTACCTGGATCGCTTTCTCAAGAGCCCGCATGGCGCGTTCTTTGGCACCCAGGACGCGGACCTCAACGCGCATGACCCGGGGAAGCCGTTTGTCGCCGGGCGCGACTACTACGCGCTGGGGCAAGCTTCGCGGCTCGCGCTCGGCGTGCCGCGCGTCGACCGCCACGAGTACGGCGAGGACAGCGGCCAGGCCATCGCGGCGTACGTCACGTACTTCGAGGTCACGCGGGAGCCCGAGGTGCTGGCCGCGGCGGAGAAGGCGGCGCGCCGGATCCTCGAGACGCACGCTGACCCGCGCGGCGGCATCACGCACGATCTCCGCAAGGACGGGCCCGCGCCGGAGGTGCTGTTTCTCGCCGACAACGCGGCGTTCGGGCTGGCGCTGATGCGCCTGTTCGAGGCGACCGGCCGGCGTGAGTACCTCGAGCCCGCCATCGAGATCGGACGCTTCATGATGACCGAGCTGGCGGGCGACGTCAGCGGCGGGCTCTATGCCAGCACGCGAGATCCGGCGGCGGTGGGCGTGTTCGCGGTGCGGCGGGAGCCGTTCGAGGACAACGTCCGCGCGCTGCGCTTCCTCTTGCGCCTCTGCGCGGCGTCTCCGCAGGCGCGCGCCGAGCTGGCGCCGCGGCTGCCGGCGCTGGTGCGCTCGGTGACGCGGCCTCAGGTGTACAAGGCCAGCGGGCGCTTCCTGGGCGAGCTGTTGCTGGCGCTCGATGAACTCAGGGAGCTCAGGGAGCTCAGCGAGGTCATCGAGCTCAGGTAGGTCATCGAGGTCTCGAGGGAGACCTCGAGCTCGAGCTCAGGGCGCCACGGGCGTTCCGCGATCAGGCGGCCACAGGGTCTTCACCATGACGGCGCTGTCGCCGGCGCCAAACGGCAGCGTGTCCGGCGGGCGGCCTTGCACCATCGCGCGGATCTCCGGCGAATCCGGAAGCGGCAGGCGCTGGTAGAGGGTCACGGGCCCGGTGGCGCTTGGATCCAGCACCAGCTCCAGGGAGAGCTCGCGGTCCGGGAGGTTGCCCATGCGCACGTGGCGCTCCTTGCTCAGGTCCTGTCCCCGCTTCTCCTTGCCCGCGCCGACCGCGCCTGCGCTCCACAGCTCCTGGCCGTCGATGCGCAGGCTCAGGACCCCGGAGGCTGCGCCGATGGCCAGGCCGCTCATGAACGACTCGCGCGAGAAGCGCACCTTCCCGGTCAGGACGACGCGGCGGTCCTCCTGCTGCAACATCGCGCCGCTGAAGCTCGGCGCCGGAAGGCCGAGATCTGCGGCGGCCTTGACCGGACCAGCGAACGCGATGGCGCCGAGCGAGCGGACCTTGGTCTGCTTGGCCCCGGCGGCCAGGAAGCCGTGCGTCGAGAGATAGGTCGGATCGATTTGGCCCACGTTCTGCAAGATCCACTGCGGCGGGCCGCCGTCGCCCGCTTGATAGGTGACGTTGAGGCCGCGCGGGAAGTCTGGCGACGTGGTGGTCTGCAGCGCGGCCAGCGCGGAGGCGCCCACCACGAGGACGGCGCACAGCGCCACCGGGATCACGCCCCGGGTCCCTGGCTGGGCCAAGAGCCGCGCCCACAGCGGCGTGGCCGCCCACACCAGGGGCGCCATCGCCAGCAGCTTGATAGCGCTCTGGGGAAAGCCGATGGCGGACTCGAGCATGACCATGTGGCCCAGCCAGAACAGCGCGGCCAGCGCCGCCCCGATGGCGGACGCCCAGAACGCGCCGCGCGGCGCGCGCGCCAGCGCCCACGACAGGCCGGCGAAGGCGACCGCCGGCCACAGGAACGCATACGCCGCGCCGGGCACCAGCGCAGACGTCACCACCGCCAGCACCGTGATCATGACCCAGCCGCCGTAGTGCCCTGCGCCGCGGCGCGCGGCCACCGCGCCCAGGAGCACCGAGCACAGCAGGGCCGCCGCGGCGAGCGCCGCCCGGGCCGGCCACGGCGAGGGATGGTCGAGCATCAGCGCGCCCGGCCAGCGTCCCAGCGGGAAGGCCAGGAGCCAGCCCAGGCCAAAGAGCAAGGGCAGGGTCAAGAGCGCGAGCAAGAGCGACCACGCCGCCGCGCGCAGGCGCAGCTCGCTGCGCCGGACCACGAGGAGCGCCACCAGGGCCAAGAAGGCGGCGCCGGCCAGCGGCAGGTTCAGGCCGCCGGGCCACTTGATGAGCACCCGCCCGAAGAGATCGAAGTAGCTGGCGTCGCCGGTGGCGCGAAGCTCGTCGAGGTTGGCGTCAGCGAGCGCGCGCACCAGCGCGAAGGCGTTGTCGCCGTGGTGCTGCAGGGTGTCGCGGTCCAGGTGCGCCAGATCGTCGTGCGGCGTGTGGTACAGCGAGGCGTGGCCCACGAAGGCCAGGTTGAAGCCGAAGATGCCGCGATCGCGGTACACGGTGAAGTCGGTGTTGTTGGGCAGGCGCTTGTAGATCTCGAAGGCCAGCGAGTTGGCCACCGGGTAGGGCACGACGTCGGCGTACAGCTCCATGAGCGCCGCGTTGCCGGCGCCGGTCTCGAACATCACGCTGGGACCGGCCGCGCCGCGGCCCTCCAGGTTGACCACCGCGCGCACCCTGGCCATGTCCGGATCGCGAGCGAAGGCGTGGGCGCCGTTTAGGCCATACTCTTCGCTGTCGCTGAGCAAGAAGATGACGTCGCTACGCGGCGGCTTGCGCTTGGCCAGGTCCTTGGCCAGCTCGAGCAAGATGGCGGTGCCAGAGCCGTCATCCGCGGCGCCGGGGCCGGCGGGGACGCTGTCGTAGTGGGCGCTGGCCAAGATGGCCTTGCTCGGATCCGTGCCAGCGCGCACGGCGACGATGTTCTCCACCTGCGCGCAGCCAAACGCCGTACACTGGAAGGCGGCGCGCACCGCGGGCTGGTAGCCGGCGGCGCGCAACACCGCCAGGATGCGATCGCGGACCACCGCGTTCTGCGGCGAGCCCACCGGATGCGGCTTCTGCTCTCGCAGCAGCTCGGTCAAGGTGGCGTGCGCCGCCGCGCTGGAGAAGCCGGTGCCGCCTGGCGTGCTCGGCGCGTCTACCATGGAGCGCCAGCCCACCAGGATGAGCACCATCACCGCGATCGCGGCAGCAAGGACGAGGAGAGGGCGTGGAGAGGAGGCCGGTGGGGTCAAGCCACCGATGGTACAACGGCGGTGATCGCCCGGCCTGCTGATGTGGGGCGCGCTGGATCGAAAACTTCGCTCATGTAGCCGGTGCTACATCTCGCCCGCGGCGTCGCGCAGGATGTCGATGTGGCGGCGCAGCAGGGGCGCCAGCGGATCTGCGCCGGGCTGACCCGTCGCGGCCGGCGCGGCGCCTCGAGCGCCCGGCACGCCTTGCGGGCCTTGCGGGCCTTGCGCGCCTTCCAGGCCCGGCACGCCTTGCACCCCGCGCAGGTCCAGGCGCCGCAGCGCCGGCAACCGGGCCAGCTCCGCGGCGGCGCCGGGCGGCAGCTCGGCGCCCGCGAGCGAGAGCTCGGTGAGCAGCGCGGCGCCACCCAGGCCGGCCAGGGCGCCGGGGCGCAGCTTGGTCTCCGACAGGCCCAGCGAGCGCAGGCGCGGCAACGCTCCCAGCGCGGACGGATCCGTCACGTCGGTGGCGCCCAGGTTCACGAGCGTGAGGCGGCGCAGCGTCAGGAGCGAAGGCAGCGCGCCGTCGGTCACCGGCAGGCCATAGACGGAGAGCGAGCGCAAGAGCGGCCAGGCTGGCAGCGCCTCCGCGAAGCGCGTCACCGCGGTGTCGCCGATGGTGAGCTCCTCGAGGTCCTCGAACTTGCGAGCGGTGGCCAGCCCGACGTCGGAGATCTGGGAGTCGTGCAGGTGCAGCACGCGCAGGCCTCGCAGCGGCTCCAGCGCCGCCATCGTGTCGTCGCCAACCGCGGTGTGCTCGAGCAGGAGCCGCTCGAGCGCGGTCAACGCGCCCAGGCCGGCGAACGCCTGCGGCGAGCCGCGGACGGAGTTGAGGACCAGCGTGCGCAGCCCGGTCAGGCGGGCCACCCGGGCCAGCGTGACGTCGGAGATCGGCGTCTGGGCGAGCCCGAGCGCCTCCAGGTCGCGCAGCGGGCCGAGCGCGGCGACCCCGAGATCGCCGACGCTCGTCCGCGACAGGTACAGCTCGCGCAGCCCCGCGGGGGCCGCGCGCATGCCCGCGTTGGTCACGGCGGTGCCGTCGAGGCGGAGCTGGCGCAGCCCCGGCCGCGCCAGCAGCGCGATCGCCAGCTCGTCGGTGGCCTGGGTGTCCGCGAGATCGATCTGCTGGAGCAGCGGCAGGTGGGCCAGCGCGCGCAGCGCTCGGGCGTCGGCGTGCGTGCCGCTGAGCTCGAGCACGCGGAGCTGCGACAGCCCGGAGATCGCCTGCACCGTGGCGCTGCCGATCAGGGTGTCGCCCAGCAAGAGCTCGCGCAGCTCGCTGGCGGCAGGCAGCCAGCCCAGCTCGCCGTCGGCCACCGCGGAGTCCGAGAGATCGAGCCGGACCAGCGTGGCGGCGAGCGGCGCGAGCTGACGCGCGGCGGCCGCCGCCGGCGTGTGCGCAAGGTACAGCTCGCGCAGCGCCAGCTTGCCGAGCGCGGCGGCGGCGGCGGCGCCCATCGTGGTGCGGCTGGCGTCCAGCACGTCGAGCCGGGCGAGCTTGCCGAGCGCCGGCGCGGCGGCGTCGCTGGTCAAGGTGCCGGCCACCGCGAGCGCCCGCAGCGAGCCGCCAGCGAGCGCGGCCAAGGTGGCGTCGCCGATCGTGGTATCGGACAGGTCGAGCACCTCGAGCTGGGGGTGGGCGGCCCAGAGCGGGGCCAGCCTGTCGGTCACCGCGCAGCCAGCGAGATAGAGCCGGCGAAGCCCCGCCGGGAGCGCGCCGGTCAGCAGGTCGTCATCGCCAACCGCGGTCTCCGACAGATCCAGGGCGGTGAGCGCGGTGGCGCGCTGCAAGGCCGCGGTCCACCCAGCCGGCAGGGCCTGGCCGCGCAGCGACAGCCCGCGCACGTTCCACGCGGCGACGTCCTCGAGGAGCTGCAGCAGCGCTGGGCCCTCGAGCAGCTCGGTGGGCTCGATGAACCACGCCTCCCCCGCGGCGAGCTGCTTGGCGGCGCTGGGATAGGGCCCAAGGACCTCCACTCCGTGTGAGCCCCAGCGCTTGACCTCCGCGGAGACGCGCCAGCGCGCGCCGACCGCCGGCGCGCCGACCGCTGACGGCGCCGGGAGCTGGGGGGAGCCCGCCGAGGCGATGCGTCCGCCGTGGCCGGCGCCTCGGGCACACCCGGCCTGGGGGAGCAGCCACAGCGCGAGCGCGCAAGCCAGCGCGCGCCGGGCCAGCGACGCGGCTGCGGCGAACGCGGAGGGCGGGGTGACCGAAGATGCCCCGGAGGCCGAAGACGTACGAGAGGCCCCGTTGGCCCCGGAGGCCCCAGAAGCTCCAGAAACCGAAGACGCAGGAGAGGCGCGGAAGGCCCAAGGGGCATGAGTCGGCACGTGGATCGAGACAACGCCAGCGCCGCGCTGGTTGCGAAAATGGTCGAGAATCGCGGCGTCCGATGGCTCGGGTCGCCGCCGCGCGCGCGATCCGTTGGGTCCGTGGGTCCCCTGGGTCCCGTGGGTCCCCTGCGGCCCGTGGGGTCCCGTGGGTCCCGGCTCAAACCCCTGGCGGCAGCGCGAAGGCGTCGGCCGGCAAGGTCGGGTTGGGCGTGAGCTCGTCGAAGGACAGCTCGACCGTGACCGGGCCCTGCTCGACGACGGTGCGGAAGGGCAGGCGCACCGCGCCTACGACCCGGTAGTCGTGGAACGTGGTGCGCGCTCGGACCCGGCCGGCGGGGCCCTCCACCTCGGCTTCGGTGGCCACGAGGAGCTTGGAGTCGCGCGAGAAGTGAAGGGTCATGGTCTGGCCGTCGGCGGCGGTGGCGACCACGGTGTCCGCGGCGGCGCCGTCGATGGTGGTCGCGCCGGTGACCTCGACCTTGCTCCACAGCTCCTTCCAATCCAGCTCGCCGTGGAACGTGGCCTCGCGCAGCCGCCGCGCGGCCTCGTCGCCGACGATCCGCCGGGGGCCTGCATGGGTCCCTGGTCCCACACCACCTGGCCATCGGTGCCGTTGGCGACGGTCCCCAGCCGGCCAAGCTCGAGCGTGGTCTTCATCCGCCTGGGCGCGGCCCACAGCCAGGTCACCTCTCCGGTCAGCCCGAGTTGCACGAGCCGCGCCCGGCCGCGGCCCTGCAGCGCCACCATCGCTCGCTTGGCGTCTCGTCCGCCGGTGGCGGTGATCGCCGCCTCCAGGATCTCGGCGGCGCGCCGCTGCGCGGGCCGCACGCTGTCGCCGCCGGCCGTCGGCGACGAAGTCTGCGCGGAAGCTGGCCCCGAAGACTGAGCCGACGGAGGCGACGGAGCCAATGGAGGCGACGACGGCGCCGCCGCGCCGCACGCCGCCAGCAGCGTTGCCAGGTGGGTGGCCAGCAGCGTGAACGACAACCTTCGCGTCATGGCAGAAGCTATAGCGCGGGAACGCGATCGAGGCAGGTCGCCGCAGCGCCAGCGACGTGCCGTGAGGACGTCAGGACGCCACCTGGACGGCGCCGCGAGTCGCCGCGTGGACCGCGCGGCAACGGCCGCGTCACAGCGACGGGACGAGCACCACGGTCACGCCACCCAGCGGATCGGCGGGCGGCGCGGCGCTCACGTTCCACGCCGCGAAGCCGGCGGTGTGGGCGATCCCGAGCGCCACGCCCTCGCCAGCCCGCACCAGGCTCACGATCTCCTCGCGGCCGTCGCCCGAGATGGCGGTGGCCGAAGGGATCCCGTCGCGCACGGTCACCAGCATCGCGTCGTCGCCGCCGCGCGCGGTCAGCGGCACGCCGCCGAGCTCCGCGGTGCCGGTGAAAAAGCCGCCAACGATCAGCAGCTCGCCGAGCGCCACCACCTGGCTCGCCCCGTCGTAGTCCGGGCCGCCAAGCCGCAGCGCGCCCTGTGCGTCGCCAGCGGCGGACCACCGAGCCAGGTAGCCGTCCGCCTGGCCCTGAGCCTCCAGGGTCACGTCACCCGCCGCCAGCTCGCCGCGGGCCACTCCCACCACCGCCACGTCGCCGCGCGCGGTCAGCGCCAGGTCCGCGGTCAGATCTTGCTGTCCGCCGCCGAAGGTTCGGGTCCACACCACGTCCCCGCCACGCAAGAGCACCACCACCGCGTCGGCGTAGGGCGAGCGAGCCACCATGCGTTGCAAGAGGGCGCCGCGCAGCTCGGCGCCCTGGGAGAAGGTGCCCGCCACCGCCAGGACGTCCGCGCGGCAATCCACGGCGCCAAAGCCATCGTCTCCGTCGCCGCCCATGCGCAGCAGCAAGCTGACCTGGCCGCGTGCGTCGAGCCGCGCCACGAAGCCGTCGCGCTGACCGCCCGTCGAGACCACCTGGCTACCGACCCGCAAGGTGCCGCCGAAGCTGCCGGCGATCACTGCGCCGCCGTCGCCGCACATCGCGGCATCTGCCACTACGACGTAGTCGGTGGCGCGCAGCGGGACGCGGCGCGAGGTGTCGGGCGTGGCCGCGGGACCCACGCGCGGATCGAACCACAGCGCGTCCGCGCTGGCTGGTCCGGCGTGCTCGATGACCAGGCCACCGCCGTCCTCTGCAGCCAGCGCGCCCGCGGCGCCGCGCAGCTCAGCGCTCCAGCGGCCCGGCGACTCCAGGCGCCCGCGCATCACTGCGGTATCGCCGCCCGCGGGCGCGTTGAGCGCCAAGAGCGGGTTGCCATGTGCCCACGCCAGGGCTCGGAGCTGCCGCCCAGCCCCGCTGTGATCTTGCGCAGAGGGCAGGGCCGCGGGGCGCGACCTCGCTGGTCCGCCGCATCCTGGAGCGAACAGGACAACCAGGACAATCATGACGACCAGCGCCCGCAGCGCGGTCGATGTCGCCAGCCAGGCAGGGGCGAGCGCTGTGCGTCCGGACGTCAAAACAGCGCCGACCCGATCAAGGGCAGCGCCGCCGAAGGCGAACAACGAACGAGCGGGAGTGACTTGCGGGGAGCGGACTTCGACTTGCGTCGAACCTCCGCACCTGGCCATGGCGAGAGCTACAGCTTCTCGCCGCGGGCGCGGAGCTCCGACAAGACCGCGGCCAGGCCGAGCTTGTCGATGCGGCGCATACCGCGGGCGCTCACCCGCAGCGTGATCCAGCGCTTCTCTTCCTCGATCCAGAACCGCTTGATGCGGAGATTGATCTCAAAGCGCCGCTTGGTGTGCCGGTTCGAGTGGCTGACATTCGAACCAACGAGGGGCTTTTTCCCAGTGACCTGACATTCGCGCGACATGGCGTGTCTCCAGAGTCTTTCAAGAAGCCTAGGCCTGGGCCTAGATCTTCGATTCCTTGAACTCGACGTGCTTCTTGACCACCGGATCGTACTTCTTGAGCACGAGCTTATCGGGGGTGCGCTTCCGGTTCTTGGACGTCGTGTAGAAGTAGCCGGTATCCGCGGTGGAAACCAACCGAATGAGCTCGCGCCCGGATTTGCTTTTTTTCGCCATGACGTGGGTCCTGTGACCAAGAGCGGTACCCAAGGGGTGCCGCGGGACGGTGCTTATTGCATGATCAGCGGCCGGGTTGCAAGCCACTTGGCGCTGCGGTGTGAGGGGAGCGAGCCGGGGCCTCTCGCCACCCTCACTACGTCAGCGTGTCGTCTGGTGGCTCGGTTCCTAGCCTCGCGTGCGCCTCGGCGGGCGCAACCCCTTGTAACGTCGTGGTCTTGCGCTTGGCGCGGCGATCGTCGATGGCCATCGCCAGGAGGGTAATGTCGTCGGCCTGCGGCCGATCCCCGGTGTGGCTGTCGATGTCCTGCAGGATGACCTTGATGAGGTCCTCGGGGCCGCCGCGCGCCGAGCGGACGCGCCGGGACAGCCGGGCGAGGCCATACTCGTTGCCCTTGGCGTCGCGGGACTCGAGGATGCCATCGGAGACCAGGAGGATCATGTCCTCGGAGTGGAGCTGAACCCGGGCCTCGCCGATCTCGAGGTCCGGCAAGACGCCCACCGGCGCGCCGTGCGCGCGCTCGGCGTGCAGCGGGAACACGCGGTCGCCGCGGCGCAAGAGCGGGACGCAGTGGCCGGCGTTGGTGAACACCAGGCTCCGGGTGTCGAGATCGTAGAGGCAGTACGCCAGCGTGGCGAACATGCCGTCCTCCCCCATCTGCGCCATCTCCTGGTTGACCCGGCGGATGAGCCGCGACGGGGTCTTGGCCAGGCCTGCGCGCGAGCGCAGCTCGGAGGTCAGGCGGGCCATGTAGAGCGCCGCGCTGATCGCCTTGCCGGCGACGTCGCCCACCACCAGCGCCAGGTGCGAGGCGTCGTGCCAGATGAAGTCGTAGAAGTCGCCGCCGATGTGGTAGGCGGGCTCGTAGTGCATGGCGAACGACAGCCCGACCACGTTGGGCGCGGTCGCTGGCAAGAGGGAGCGCTGGATCTGCCGCGCCACCCGCAGGTCGCGCTCGATCTGCTCGTTCTTGGCCAGCTCCGACTGGATGCGCGTGGCGTGCATCGCCATGCCGGTCTGCGCCGCCACGGTGGCCAGCAGGTCGACGTCGTCCTGGCGGAAGCGCTGCGTGCTGCTCTCGACGTACACCACGCCGTAGGTCGAGCTCTGGTAGGTCAGCGGCGCGCCCATCCGGTTGCCGCCGGCCTCGTCGCCCGAGCCGACGCTGTCATCGAGCAGCACGCCGCGGCGATCTGCCACCACGTGCGAGATGATGGCGCCGGGCACGCGCAGCTCGCCGTGAAAGCTATCGCGCCGGTGCCGCTGGCACTCCACGCGCAGATCCCCGCGGTGCTCGTCCTCCACCAGGACCCCCACGCTCTCGGCCTGCGGGAACATGGCGAGCACGGCGTTCGCCAGCTTCTCCATCAACGCGGACGGTCCGCTGGCGGAGGCGGTGGCGTGCAAGATGTCGGTCAGCGCGGCCAGCTTGCGCTCCACCAGGCGGAGGCTCTGGGTGGTGGAGCTCTTGAAGGCGCCGCCTTTGTTCTCTTCCTCGCGGCTGCGCAGGATGGAGCGTGAGGTCACGTCGACGATGGTGACGTGGCCCTCCGGAAACTTGCGGTCGGTGCCCGGGGTCCCGGTGACCTCCTCCACGCGAATGCGGTTGCCGGCGATCTGGATCTCGTCGTCGGGCCGCAGCGGCGCGTTCTGCACCTTGGTGCCGTTGAGGAACGTCCCGTTGTTGGAGCCCAGGTCTTCGATGACCCAGCCGTTGTTCTCTTCGCGGATGCGGGAGTGCTGGCGCGACACCCGCATGTCGGGCACGAAGATCTGGCAGTCCGACCGGCGGCCGATGATGTAGTCGCCCTGCGCCAGCCGATACCGGCGCCCGGCGATCGGCCCCGCGACGAACACCAAGGACGGCATGCGATGAAAGGTGGATATCACGATTCTCGGGCAGAGAAAAACCCGTCCGGATCGCAGCGCCCCGCGATCTGCCGAAGAATTGCGCGGCGAGGCCTACTCGTAGGCGCTTTCCCGCCAGGCGGTGGCGCCGCGGCGCGGGGGGGCGCGTGGGAACCTGCGCAGATGGCCGCGCCCAGCCGGCTGGCGTTCCCCCGATCGGCGCGGATCGGAGCCGATTCTCAGGCCCAATTCTTAGGCCCGGTTTTTGCCTTGGACCGGGCTTGGGCGGGCGTCGACTTGACCCCGCGCCGTCCTGGCGGTGTACTCCGCCGGTGCAAGCCAAGGGTAACTTCATCGGCGGATCGTTCATTGCCCCTGCCGGCCAGGCGCTGGTGTCTCGCAACCCGGCGGCCGACGGCGCCGTGGTGTTCGAGACGGGCACGGCCGTAAGCGCGGTTGCAGATGCAGCGGCAGCCGCCGCGGCGGCTCAGCCGGCGTGGGCCGCGCTGACGCGCGCGCAGCGCTGGGATCATCTGATACGCTGGAAGGCGCAGCTCGCCGCCGCCGCAGACGGGCTCGCCGACGCCATCGTGCTCGAGACCGGCAAGATCCGCGGCGAGGCCAAGACCGAGATCCAGACGCTGCTCAATCGCTTCGACCTGGTGAACGGGGCGATGACCGCTGATCTGAAGGAAGGCCAGGTCGCGCCGGGCGAGCAGCTCCGCTACCAGGCGCTGGGCGTGGTGGGCGTGATCGGGCCGTTCAACTTCCCGCTGCATCTGTGTCACGCGCACGTGGTGCCGGCGCTCCTGGCCGGCAACACCGTGGTGGTCAAGCCTTCGGACATCAGCCCGCTGTGTGGTCAGCGCTACGCCGAGACGGTGGCCGCCTCGGGGCTGCCCGCGGGGGTCTTCAACCTGGTGCTCGGCACCGGCACCATCGGCGCCGCCATGGTCGCGCGGCCGGAGCTGCACGGCCTGTGCTTCACCGGGAGCTGGGCGGTGGGCCGCCGCATCCTCGAAGCGGCGCTCGACCGCCCGGAGCTGCTGGTGGCGCTGGAGATGGGCGGCAAGAACGTGTGCGTGGTGCTCGACGACTGCTCGCTGCGCCAGGCCGTCCACGAGGTGCTGGTCGGCGGGTACCTCTCCGCCGGGCAGCGCTGCACCGGGACCGACCGGGTGCTGGTCCACCGCAAGATCGCCGAGCCGTTCATCGCCGCGCTCGCGCACGCCGCCAGGCAGCTCCGCTTTGGCCACCCCGACGATCCGTCGGTGTTCGCCGGGCCGATGGCCACCGAGGGCGCGCTGCACAAGCTCGAGGCGGCGCTGGTGGCGGCCAAGAAGGGCGGCGCGGAGGCGGTGGTGGAGGGCGCGCGGTTGCCGGGCGGGTTCTATCGCAGCGCCTCGCTGCACCGCTTGCCGCCGGGCGTTCACGACGTGCCGGGCTACACCGATCTGGAGGTGTTCGGGCCGGATCTCTGCGTGGAGGTGGTGGACTCCGACGAGGAGGCCATCGCGATCTTGAAGAAGAGCCCGTTTGGGTTTGCCAACGCGGTGTTCACCGCCAGCGCCGCGCGCTTCGAGGCGTTCTACAAGGGGACACAGGTCGGCATCCTCAACCGCAACCGCTCCACCAACCTGGCCAGCCCCCGGCTGCCGTTTGGCGGCGTGGGCAAGAGCGGCAACTACCGCCCGGCCGGCGCCTGGGCGCACCGCAACGTCACCTCGCCGGTGGCGCTGCTCGAGAACGCCCTGGGCGCGGTCACCGCGCACCCGCAGCTCGCGGCGCTGATCCCGCCGCCGGAGCTGGACCGGCTCGAGGCGCAACACACCGCCGAGGAAGCGGTGGAGGCGCAGCGCAACTTCGTCGACCTGCCGCGGCCCATGTCGGTGACCAAGCCGGTGGGCGGCAAGCTGCCGCAGAGCGAGGCCTACCTGATCCGGCTCTACGCCGGCGACCGGGTGCCCCGGGAGAAGAAGGCGCCGGTGTTCGATCACCTGCGCTCGGTGGGGCCGTGGATGGTGTCCATCGACGACCAGCCGCTGGCGGTGCTCGACGGCATGAGCCAGACCGCCACCGTGTGCGGCGGCTTCTCCGAGGATCCGGTGGTGCGCGCGTACACCGAGGGCGAGTTCGGCGACACCCTGGTGCGCGACGACGATCCGTCCCTGGGCGAGACCTGGGCCGCCGCCGAGTACGCCAACACGCTGCGCCAGCTGGTGCCCGGCTTGCCGCACGTCACCTTCGTCGCCTCCGGCGCCGAGGCCAACGAGAAGGCGCTGGCGCTGGCGCGCATCCACTGCGGGCGCCCGGCCGCCACCAAGGTGCTGGCGTTCGACGGCAGCTTCCACGGCCGCACGCTCCTGGCGCTGCACGCCACGCACTCGCCCTCCAAGCGCGTGCCGTACGAGATCGCTGGCTATCAGTGCGTGTTCGCGCCGTACCCGGTGTGGAATGATCCGCGGAACGAGCCCGCCGCGCCCGGCGGCTTCTACGCCGCCGCCGCCTCCGGAGATCTGGCGGACCTGACCGAGCGCTTCGGCGACGCCAAGGATGATCCGCTGCTTGCCGCCGAGGTCGCGTCGCTGGCCGCGGTCCACGCCGCGCTGGTCACCGGGGAGTACTTCTGCGTCATCATCGAGCCCATGCAGTCCGAGGGCGGCGACCGATACGCCACCGAGCGCTTCTTTCGCGCGCTGCGCCTGCTCACCCGCTTCCACCAGACCTTCCTCTTGTTCGACGAGGTCCAGGTGGGCTTTGGCCTCGGCGGCCCGTTCGCGTGGCACTCCAAGTTTCGCTTGCTGTCCAGCCGCGGCCAGCCGGACTACCCCGACGCGGTCGCGTTCGCCAAGCGCGCGCAGGTCGGCGTGGTGATGAGCCGGTTCGTCGATCCGGAGCCGGCGTTCGCGCACGGCGCCTCGCTGGTGCGCGGTCGCATCCACGCCGACATGATGTCCACCACCCACGCCGCCGAGCGCATCGAGCGCCTGGTGCACCCGCGCCTGGATCAGATCGCCCGCGCGTACCCGCACCTGGTGCAGCACCCGCGCGCGGTCGGCTATGCGTTCGCGTTCGACCTGCCGACGCCGGCGGACCTCGAGGCCTTCATCAACCAGCGGTTCTGGCGCGGCGCCATCGTGTTCGCCGCGGGCACCAAGACCGCGCGCTACCGGCTCTCGGACAGCTTCCTGGTGCGCGAGATCGATCTGCTCTTCGATTGCATCCGCCGCTCGCTGTCGTGGCTCGACGCCAACCCCGGGCGAAAGCCGCCGGAGTGGGACGACGTGGCGGTGTCCGCGCCGACGCACGGTGACCCCGCGGCCGACGTCACCTTCCGCCAGGTGCCCGCCGCCGAGGCGATGGCGCTGTTGCCGGCGATCCTGGACATCGAGTACCAGGTGTACGAGCCTGCGCGGCGCACGCCGCCGGCGGAGATCCGCGCCGCGCTCGAGGACCCCGAGGGCAGCACCGTGGTCGCCGAGGCCGCGGGCCCGAGCGGTCGCCAGCTCATCGGCTTTGGGCTGGGCACGCCGCTCGAGCACGCCGCCTCCGTGGAGGGGCCGCACGAGGACGGCATGCTGGGCAAGCAGAACACCATGTACTCGGTGTCCATCACCGTCGCCGCCGGCTACCAGAGCTCCGGCATCGGCCGCAAGCTCAAGCAGATGCAGCTCCGCGACGCCATGTCGCGCCGCCGCCCCGACGGCAGCGCGCGCTACCGCTACGTGACGGGCCGCAACCGCGTGGGCCGGACCGCGCAGATGACGCACCTAAACCGCGTGTTCGGCGCGCACGTGGTGTCGGTCTTGACCGGCCAGTACGACGATCCGGAAGGACAGGCCATCTACTACCGCATCCCGCTGGGCGCGCTGCGGCCCGATCCGGAGGTCAAGGCTCTGCGGTCGACGGATCCGGGGCCGCGCTTCGATCTGGCGACCGGGCTCATCCAGCCCTTCGCGGAAGGTCCCGCCAGCCTGCGCAACGCCGAAGAGCAGGGCCTCTTGTACGGGCCCGCGGTCAACAAGCTCACGCTCATGAACTACACCACGCCCGCCACCGTGCGCGCGATGGAGTGGATCTCGGCGCTGCTCCCCGAGCTGCCGCACATGTACCTGACCTCCAGCCGCGACGAGGCGCTGGACAAGGCCCTGCGCCTCATCCGCGTCACCCGCAAGACCGCGCAGGTGGTGATCGCGCTCGAGGGCAACTACTACGGGCACACCGTGGGCTCCACGCGCTCGCTCTCGGATCCCTCGACGCATCAGGGCGGCCCGGGGCACTTCGCGTGGCCGCGGGTGCCTCACCCGGCGGTGGTCGGCACCGCGGCCTCGGTGGCGGCGATCCGCGCCGCGGTGGAGGCGGCGGGCGGCGGCGCGCACTGCTATGGCCTGTGCTACGAGCTGGTGGGCGAGCGCACCGGGCTGGTGCTGCCGCAGGACTTCCTGGACGCGCTGGTGGTGCTGCGGCGGGAGCTCGATCTGCCGCTGGTCGCGGTGGAGCACGCGAGCCACACCTATCGCAGCGGTCGCGGTCCCTTCCTGTCCTCCTCGGCGGGCTTCACGCCGGACGTGCTGGTGTGGTGGCCAGGCGGGCAGACCGGCTACGTCCACTGCACCGCGCGCTGGTACGTGCCGGGGCCGCTGACCCTGGTGTCCACGTGGGACGGCGACGAGCTGTCGCTCGTCCGTCACCATCACTTCCTGCGCGCCGCGCGGTCGGTGGATCTGGCGCCGGGCATCGCCGCGCTCGACCGGGCCATGGCGGTGTTCACCGAGCATGGCGTGCCCACCGCGGGCCTGGGGCTCTATCGGGTGGCGACCGCGGGCGATCGCGCCGGCGCCATCGCCGCGCGTTTGGTCAAGCTCGGCGTGCGGGCGCGCCAGTTCCCGGGCGGACGTCTCGCGTTCGCCCCGGCCTTCGATCAGGCCAAGGCGGCCGCCGACGCGCTCACCTCGGCGCTGCGCGGGGCGTTCTGATGCGCGTGCTCGAGCTGCCGGCCGGCGCCAGCCCGCGGCGCTGGGGGCACCTGCACGGCGAGAGCTTTCGCGGCGAGATCCAGTCGCTCACCGAGATTCGCATGTACCTGTGTACCAAGGTCGGGAGCTTCTCCACGGAGGAGCAGATCCTGACCGCGGCGCGCGCGCACCTGCCCGTCTTGCGCACGTACGACGTGGACCTGTTCGAGGAGCTGTGCGGGACCGCCGAGGGCGCCGGCCTGTCGCCGGAGCACCTGGTGGTGGCCAACCACTACACCGACCTGCGCGATCTGTCTCCGGATCCGGCGGCGTGGACGCCAGCGCCCACCGCCGATCTAGCGCCCTCGGCCTCGGCTGCGGCGCCGGCCGCCGGCGGCGCGCGGGACTCGCAAGGCGATGGCTGCAGCGTGATCTGGGCGGAGACGCCGACCGGCCGGGTGCTGGCGCAGACCTGGGACATGCACGCCACCGCGATCCCTTACGTGATGGTGCTGGGCGTGCCGGCGGCCGGCGACCGGCCGGCACATCGCGTGCTCACCGTCACCGGCTGCCTGGGCATGGCGGGGATGAACAGCGCGCGCGTGGCCATCGCGATCAACAACCTGTTCTCCACCGACGCCACGCTCGGCATCGTGTGGCCGGCGATGGTGCGAAAGGCGCTGGCGCAGCGCTCGGCGCAAGCGGCGCGCGACGTGGTGCTGCACAGCCCCATCGGCTCGGGGCACCACTACTTCGTCGCCGACCGGCAGGAGGCGTTCGCCATCGAGACCTCGGGGCATCGCCGTCGCCAGATCTTCGCGGGCGGCGCCAGCTACTGCCACACCAACCACTGCCTGGACCCCGAGGTCGCGGCGGTGTCCAAGGTGCCGCCCACCAGCACCACCCATGATCGATATCGATGGCTGGGGCAGAGCCTGGCGGCGCGGCCGGTGGCAGATCTACAGGACGCCTGGCAGCGGCTGGGCTCGCAGGACGGCTGGCCTCGCAGCGTGTCCACCAACCTCGCCACGCCGCAGAACCCGCACGGCGCAGCCACCTGCGGCGCCATCGCCATGAACCTGGACTCGGGCGAGCTGTGGGCCCAGGCTGGCTTCATCACCAACGTGGCGGCGGACCGCTTCTCGACCTGAGGCGCGGTCGCCAGGCGGCCTGGTGCGCGTGGTGCGCGTGGTGCGCGTGGTGCGCGTGGTGCGCGTGGTGCGCGTGGTGCGCCTGGTGCGCGCGGCGCGCGGCGTGTGACGCTGTGTCGCGTGGCCACGGCGTCGTGCATCATTCCTTGACAACGGATGGTCATCCGTTTTAACGGTTGATATGCGATTCGCAAGGCAAAGGTCCCGGGCAGGCCGCGCGTTGGTGCCGGGTGAGGGTGCGCTCGGAGGGGTCACATGAAGCCCCGGATCTTCGTGCCGGGGTGGGGCGGATCTGGCGCTGGGCACTGGCAGACCCTGTGGCAGTCGCGGTCGCGCGGCGCTCGGCGGGTGGAGATGCCGGACTGGTTCGCGCCGGACCCGGAGGCCTGGGTGCAGGCGATCGATCGCACCGTGGCCCGGGCCGTCGCGCACCCAGGTCCGTCGCAGGCGCCCGACTCGCAGCTCCCGGTGCTCATCGCCCACTCGCTTGGCTGCATCGCCACCGCGCGATGGCTGGGCACGGTGCGGCGGCCGGTGGCCGCGGCGCTCTTGGTCGCGCCGCCGGACGTGGAGCGTGAAGGCGCGCCGGAGGCGCTGCGCGCCTTCGCGCCGGTGCCGCGCCAGCGCCTGCCGCTGCGCACCGTGGTGGTGGCCTCCACCAATGACACGTACGCCACCCTGGACTACGCCACCACCCTGGCCAGGCAGTGGGGCAGCGAGCTGGTGGTGCTGCAGGACGCCGGGCACATCAACGTGGAGTCGGGCCACGGCCCGTGGCCGCAGGGCCTGGCGCTCCTGCGCCAGCTCTTGCGCGAGTGACGCTGGCGACCCACGTCAAACGGGAGCGGCGATCAGCAGAACGGCTCCGGCGACCCCGGCGACCCGCGGGTGTGCTACCCAGGAGCATGCTGCTGCGCGAGACCTTCGCCGCTGGGCCGTTTCAATGCAACTGCACCGTGCTGGCGTGCGGCGACACCAAGGACGCGATCGTGATCGATCCCGGCGGCGAGACGGAGCGCATCGCGGCGATCGTCGAGCGCTATGCGCTCACGGTGCGCGCCATCGTGCATACCCACGCCCACCTGGATCACATCTATTGCACGCGCGAGGTCAAGCAGGTCCACGGCGGCGAGATCTGCCTGCACCAGGGCGACACGTATCTCTATGACGGCTTCGCCGCGCAGGCCGCGATGTTCGGCTGGCGCCCCGGCACGACGGCGCCGGTCGACCGCTGGATCGAGCACGGCGATCGGGTGGCCATGGGCAAGCGCGAGCTGGCGGTGATCCACACGCCGGGGCACACGCCGGGCTCGGTCTGCTTCGAGATCGCGGATCCTGACGCTGGTCGCCTGCTGTTTGCCGGAGACACCTTGTTTCGCCGCTCGGTCGGACGGACGGATCTGCCCGGCGGCGACAGCGCGACCCTGGCGCGCTCCATCAAGGAGCGGCTGTACACGCGAGATCCGGACACGCTGGTGGTGCCCGGCCACGGCCCCACCACCAAGCTAGGCGACGAGGCGCGCGCCAACCCCTTCGTGCGCGGATAGCGTGCTCGGCACGCGGCGCGCTCGGCAGCCGCGCGTTCGGCACGCGGCGCGCTCGGCAGCGGCGCGCTCGGCAGCGCGGCGCGTGGCGCAGGAACCTCCGGGGCAGCAGGAAGATCCACGACGCTCTCCGTCTTGCTGGATAGAAGAGGCGAAGCGCGAAGCGAAAACGAGGCGCGCGGCGAGCTTGGCCGCGCGTAGCACGTCGGGCCTGGCGACGCGCGGCGGCTGGGGAGCCAGCGCGCACCGCCTTGGACCGCCGAGCCTCACGAGGCCCGGGCGAGCGCCGCCAGGGACTCACCAGCTCGCGCCCAGTCGCTTCATCGGGCGCGTGGCGCGGCCGGGCAGGGCCCGGACCGCCGTCGACGCGCTCGTCAACACCTGTCTTGAAGCTGGAGGATATCAATGAGGGTCTCGCGTTCATGGTTTCGATGGTTCAGAGCTCGTGGTGTGGTCTCGGTCCTTCCGGCCGCGCTCCTGGCGGCGGCGCTGGTCGGCTGTCTCGATCTCGAGGGCGACGGGCCGCGCGCTCCCGCGCCGGGCGACCCTGCCTCGCCGGGCGAGCCCGCCGCGCCCTCGCACGAGGAGCACCCGCCGGTCGCCAGCACGCTGCCGCTGGCCCCCGCCATCGAGCAGCCGGGCCAGGCGCTGGGCGACTGCGGCGCCAAGGAGCGTTGCCAGGGCGCGCTGCCGGATGGCGGCGGCCCCGGCGCCCTGAACCTCGTGCGCAACGGCCGCCGGTCGCGCGGCGCCAACAGCCAGCTCGCGGTGCCGCGTAGCCTCACGCTCGCGGACATCGACGCTGACGGCAAGACCGACTTCGTGCAGACGGCGCAGAACCGCTTGTTCGCCAGCAAGACCGACTACGCCAAGACCGGCATCTTGCACCTGTACCTGCGCCGGCCGATGAAGCGCGTGCTCACCGGCGACTTCCATGGCGACGGCTACGATCAGACGTGCGTCGTGCAAGACGACAACGCGCTCGTCTGCTTTGGCATCGGCGCGGACCGCAAGGAGCTCTGGTGGTGGTTCACCCAGGGGGCGTTCTTGTCCGACAGCGAAGACTTCATCATCGGCGACTACACCGGCGATGGCCGCGACGACGTCCTGGTCTACCCGCGCGCCGGCGGCGCCTGGCGCATGTACTCGCTCACCGGCGACTACTTCTTTGGCGCCACCCCAGGCTTTGCCTCGGGGAACCTGGGCACCGCCGTCGCCGGCCAGCAGGTGCGCGCCGGTGACTTCAACGCCGACGGCCGCGACGACGTGGCCCTGATCAACGGCGCGGGGCAGATCCTCTATTACGTCTCCGTGTACGCCAGCTCGCAGCACACCTTCTGGTGGGCGTTCACCACCGGCGCCATGGTCACCGGCAACGACCAGGTGACCATCGCGCGGATCGACGACGACAACGACGACGACGTGGTGCTGCGAAACCGCGTCACCGGGGTCACGCGCTTCTTCCGCATGGAGTACGCGGGCGCGTCGCTGCCGGCCATCACCCACGTGCCCACCGGTCAGCTCAGCGCCTCGGGCAACAGCCTCTTGTTCTGGGGCGCCATGCACGACCTGAGCGGCGAGCCCGGCGCCACCCGACGCGACGACGCGCTGGTGTACGAGCTTGGCTGGAACGGCTTCGTGCGCAGCGACGCACGCTTTAGCGGCACGCAGCTCACGTACTGGTGGGCGTACTCGCAGGTCGCGCCCGACAACCACGCTGGCTGGCCGGCGATCGCCGCCAAGCCGTGGCTGTTTCTCAAGTGCAAGTTCTCGGACATCGCCACCACGCCGCGGGTGGACCAGTTCTATCGCGACATGGTGTTTGGCACCTGGGGGTTGGCCCACTACTGGTTCGACAACTCCTACGGCGCCTGGGATGCGTACAGCAGCACGGTGCGTGACACCTGGTACGGCATGGGGATCACCAACGCGGCCTGGATCGCCTTGCCGTCGCGCTGGGACCGGGCCGGCGCCTGCATGAACGCCTACGGCGGCTCCACCGCCGGCTTCGTCAACACCATCAACCTGGTCAACGGGGAGGGCGACGCGGGCAACCACGGCGGGCGCGTGCTGATGACTCCCGGGAGCAGCAACAGCACGTTTCTGGCGCACGAGACCGGCCACACCTTCGGGTACTGGGATCACTCGTGGGACGACAGCGGTCGTCGCAACGCGTCCTGGTCGGGACCCGGCGAGTACTACGATCACTGGGACATCATGAGCGCGATGAACGTCCACGCCTTCACCACCAGCCTTGGCGCGGCTGGCCCCGGCATCAACACGCCGTACCTGCACAAGATGTCGTTCATCCCAGCGCACCGCCGCGTGCAGCTCAACTCCTCGACTTCATCGCAGAGCGTGCGGATGAACCTGGCCGCGCTCGGCCGGCCAGAGGCGAGCGGCCCGCTGTACGTGCGGATCGGCAGCAACGACGCGGATCACTACACCGTCGAGTACCGCATGAAGAGCGGCTGGGACCAGGGCATCCCGCGCGCCACCGTGCTCGTCCACCGGGTCTCGAACGGCATCTCCATCCTGCTGACCGCCAACGGCGGCCCCGAGCGCCTGCCGGGCACGACCTCGTGGTTCTGGACCGGCACCAACTGGATCTCGGTGGCGGTCCATGGCTTCGCCGCCGAGGGCTACACCGCGGACGTCACCATCGGCTACTGAGCGGCTACTTAGCAGCTACTGAGCGGCTACCGCTCGGCTACAGCCGCAGCGGCACCACCCGCACCTCGCCGCTGGCAAACCGCGTCAGCACTAAGAGGTGCGCCGTGTCAGTGGAGCCCAGCACCGGACCTCGCCCGCGCAACAGCCGGATCAGCTCGCGAAGGTCCTGGTGCGTGCCAGACACCACCGCCGTCTCTTGCGCGTGATCCGTCACCAGGTTCTCGGCCAGCCTCAGGAGCTCGGCGGGGTCGTAGCTCACCGGCTCCTTGCCCAGCGCCGCGGCCAGCGGCGCCACCATGGCGGTGTGTGTGCCGCTGGTGTAGATGGCCGAGATGTTGGCGCGGCTGGCGGCGTGGCGTAGCCGCTCGGGCGCGTCGCCAGCGCCCTGACCGGTGCCCACCAGCAGCAGCGTCATCGCCTGCGGCGGATACGCCAGCTCCGGCGCGGCGGCGCTGCTGTCGCCATACGCCAGCCGCAGCACGTGGACCTGGGCCCCGTGACGGCTGACCACGAACAGGTTGTCGAAGCCCGCCAGGTTGGCCGGGAGCCTGGTCCCGCCCAGCGACGCGATCACCTCGGTCGCGGTGTTGCTGTGCGCCACCACCAGCGACAGATCGCCAGCATGCACCGTCAACACCCGCTGCGCTACCTCGCCGCTCGCGCCATACGTCTGCGTAGCCAGCCGCAGCGCCTCCGACAGCGGCGCCGCGGTGGCCTGCGCCCTCAGCGCTCCGCTGGCATAGATCTCCGTCAGCCCGCTGCGAAACAGGATGTCGCGCAGCTCCTTGGCCCGCGTCGTCCCCGCCTCGCTGAGCTCGTCGGCCTCGCCATCGCGGTCCGCGTGCCGGACCACCAGCGCGGTGGTGATCTGCGGCGCGCGCAGGAAGAAGTTGCAGATCTGCAGCGGCGGCGTGGCCTTCACGAAGCCCGGCACGCTGGCGTAGTCCTCGTAGTCCACGTGGGTGGCGCGCACGTAGTACCGCGCCTGCGGCAGCACCAGCGCGTAGCTCCCCTGCGCGTCCGTCGCAGCTTCATAGATCTGCCCGCTGCCCTCCCGCACAAACGTCAGCCTGGTCCCCGCCACCCCCCCTCCGATCCCGCCGTCGGCCTGTCGCAAATACACCCGTCCGCGCACGTTGCTCGTGGTCATGGTCCGTCCTTGGCCCCATGTTCGCCCCAGCGCCCCCTCCTCGCCACCCCTGCGACCACAAGCCTGCGACGACTACGGCTTGGCTGGCGGGGCTGCCGGAGTGGTTGTAGTCGGAGCGGCCGGAGGGGGCTTGGGGGCAGAGGCGCCGGACTGCTGCGAGAGCGTTGCCTCGTCCGGTGCAACCGGCGTGGGCAGCAGCACGGCCTTGGCCCGGTTGATGTCATCGACCCCGGGCGCAAAGGACTTGTCATCACAGTGCCCGCCTCCTCCCCGGATGTCAGCCAGCGCCTGCTTCAGTCCAGCCCGGATGCTCTCCTTGGTCCTGTCGGGGGTACCGGTGAGCCTTTGGATCTGCTCGGTGGCCCACTGGCATTTGAGGCCCTTGCTCGTCGCCTGCAGACCCAACTGATAGCCGTACGAGAACCCCGCGGCATCGTCGAGTGTGTCGCTGCGGACCCCGGTGACGTAGTAGGCCAGGATGCCAGGTGCGAACGTGCCTGCATCACGCCCGGCTTGCGTGGGGGTCCCGTTGTTGGTGCAAGCCGTCTGACTGGCGATCTCGACAGGGTCGCTGGACTTCTTGCCCTTCATTTTTCCGCGGTCCACACACTCCCAGGCCGTGGAGATCCGCCGGACAGCGTCGTAGAACCGAGTCATCGCGTCGATGTAACCATCGACGCTGGTGATGTTGGTCGCCCGCTCCGGCAAGATGTCCATCGTAGTCCCGATCAGCTCGTAGCCCACCTCGACCTCCGCCTCGCTGCGCGCCAGCGCCGTGGCGAGACTGCCAAAGCCAAACGAAAGGGCAGCGTTGGCGTCCGTCGACCGAAGCGAGACGTTGAAGACGACTCGAACGGCGACCCCACGCTCGAGCGCGCTGACATATGGCTCCTGGTCCTCGAGGTCCTTGGGCGTGGAGAGCGCGTCCAGGCTGTACCTGCGCCACTCGAACACCAGCATGTGTCTCGAGATCGAGATCTTGATGTCTGCCTTGCCCTCGACAGGGGAGGGGACGCTGATCTTGACAGAGCCGTTATTGTCCGTGCGCAGGCTGTACTGACGGAACATGCCGGAGTTGAGCTTGGAGAGTGTGCTGCTGTCCTCCGTCTCCGGTATTCCATCTCGGCTGACTACTCTGGTGCTCCCGTCGTTCTTTTTCCTCGGTACCTCCACGCACACCTTCGACCGCAGATCACCTTCGGGGGTGGTGCACTGGCCAAGCTCGACGCCGCCGAAATCGAAGGCGACCACTCGGATCCGGTTGCGCCCCACCGCCTCGATGAAGTTCGAGTTGCGATCGAGGCGGCCGCGCCGCGCGACGGGCTCAGGGTGTTGTCCTCCTCCGCAGCCCGTGGCCAGCGCCCGCGGAGACGAGGATGAGTGTCGAGCGAAAAAACGACATGCGAGACCTCCTGGCGGGGCCGCGGCCGGAGTCGAAGTGACTCCGGGATGAGCTACCGAAACCCCTGCACCGTCCCATAGAGTTGGTACACGAGTCGTAGCTGGCAATCGGGCGCAATGTCGCAGCACCTGGCACTGCCCATTTCCGATTCTCGATCTCGCGTTCTTGTATTCTCGATCTCCGCGTTCTCGGTTCCGTATTCTGGATCTCCGCGTTCTCAGTTCTGCATTCTGCATTCTGCTTCCCCGTCTCTGCGCTCTGCGCTCGGTGGTGCGAGCGCGAAGGCGCGAAGGGCCGCCCGCCCGCGAAGCGCCCCCCTGGGGTGACAGATCGTGCGCAGCCCCACGCTCGAAACGCCCGAGTGGCTCAATCCCCCATCTCGCTCGAGCTCTCCCTCTCATGCTCTCCCCAGGCGAGGAACCGATCTGGAACCCCCAGGGGGGCGCGTCAGCGGGCAGGCCCGTAGCGACTGCCCCCGCCGTAGCCCTCTCCCCGCAAAGCATCACCAGATCCCCGCCCGATCATCCCCCGTCCCCGTCCCGTCCCCATCCCCTCTCACCTCCGTCTCTCTCTCTCTCTCTTTCTTTCTCTCTCTCTTCTCTCCGCCGCTCGCCGCTCGCCGCTAGTATCGAGAGCCGTCCTTGCGCCCGAAGATAGGCTTGCCGTCTTCCCCCTGCTGGTAGGTCAGGTCGACGTCAGGGTACGCCGCGCCGTCTTGCTCATCGCGGTTACTCACCTCCAGATAGCGCGCCGGCTGGTCGCTGCGGTTCACGAGCTGATGAGCATCTGTTGACCCGGCCGGGAAGCCCGCGCACATCCCCGCCGTCAGCACCTGCTCGCCTGCGTCCGTGCGCAGCACCACCTCGCCTTCCAGGATGAACACGAACTCGTCTTCCAGCGTGTGCCAGTGCCGCATCGACGACTCCTTGCCAGGCGGCAGCGTGGTCAGGTTGACGCCGATCTTGGTCAGCCCCAGCGGGTCGCCCAGCGCCCGCTTCTCCCGCGGCAACACCCGCGAACGAAAAGGCTCCGGGTAGCCGGACGTGGACCGCACAGCAGCGAGCGCAGGATCGAGGGCAGGGGGCTTGAGCGACATGACGACTTCGTAGCATGCCGCCGCCACCTCGCCGCCTCCTCGCCGCCACCTCGCCGCCACGCCTCCCCGCACCGCGCACGCACGCCGCCGCACCACGCGCCTACCCCTCACCGATAGACGTACACCGCCGTGTTCGAGCCCACCGCCAGCGTGTCGCCCGCCAGCACCACCATCGATCCAAAGCTCGGGTTCGCCGGTGCCTGCGCCAGCGACTTCGCCACCGCCCAGCTTGCCCCCCCGCCGCGGAACACATGCACGGCGCCTGGTGCCGCGCCTTGCGCCGCCGCCTCGCCCGCCACCAGCACGTCGCCCCGTAGCGCCAGCGCGCTCCCGAAAGTAGCGGACCCCGTCTGCCCAGCCTCCAGCACAGGCGGCGTCAGCCGTGCCCCTGCGCTCCACCCCGTCCCCGCCGCCTCGAAGAGCTGCACCACCGTGCCGCCCGCCACCGCGGCCCGCACCGCCAGGAGCCCGGGCCCCGCCACCAGCGCATCTCGAAACGACGTCACCGGGTTGGGCGGCCGCAGCGTCGTCTGCTGGTTCAGGTTCCGGTCCGTCACGTGCAGCTCGTCGAGCCCGCTCTCGATCGCGAACACGTTCGTCGCGTTGATCGCGAGCACCGCCGCCTGGCTCGAGGTCTGGTGCAGCGGCGGCCGCACACAATCCACGTAGTTCGTGGTGCGCAACGCGAGCTTGCGGATGGTGTGCGGCGAGTCGCCGACGCCGCAGTTCACCTGTGCGTCCCCCAACCGGTTCCAGATGTACAGATCTTCGTCGGCCGCCACCATCGACGAGATGGCGTTGCTGCGCGAGATGAGATCGGTGCGCCCCGTGAAGATGCCGGGCCCCGTGCGCGTGAACTGATCGATGTAGCGGCCCTGCACCAGGGACACGATGCCCTTGTGGATCACCAGCGGGAACACCTGCTCCCCCAGGTTCACGTCGCGCGCCGTCAGCGCCCGCGTCGACCCCGCCGACCAGCCCGCGCCGTCGCGCTCGTGCGCCGTCACCAGCGGCGCGTCGTTGTCGCCGTTGGCGCGCGCCGCGAACACCAGCACCCCGTGCTCCAGCGCCAGGCTGCGAACCTGCGCGCTGGCAGGCAGCGTCTTGACGAGCTCGATCTCCCGCGCGCCCCGCTCGAACACGAGCTGATAGCTGCGCCCCAGACCGTCGAGCCGCGTGAACGCCAGCGTCACCGTGGTGGTGCCCATGGGCAGCGCCACCGTCAGCTCCCCCAGCGCCACGTCCTGGCCGTCGCGCTGCACGGTCATCCCCTCCTCGTCGCTGGCGGTAAGCAGACGCACCTCTTGCGTCAGCACCGAGCCCGCGAAGGTCTGCTCATCCAGCGTCGCGTCAAAGGTCCAGCCCCAGGAGCTGTCGAACGCGACCCGGGCATCTGGACCAACGCAGGTGATGATGATGGGCTCGGACGCCTCTGCCTGCGCCACGCCCGAGGCGCCAGCCACCACCTGACAGCGATGGTCCTCCGGCACCTCTTCCAGCGTCACGGTGTACGCGACCCCGGCCGGCAGCCCGCGCGTGAACGCGATCTCTCCGTTGCGCGACTGGCTGGTCAAGAACGTCTCGCGTTCGCTGGTGACCCGCACCGTGATCTCCCCCGCGCCAGCCCACAGCCCTCGCACCTCGCCGGCTAGCTCGTGCGTCCGGCCCAGCGAGGTGAACACACAGCCCGCGACCAGTGAGGCCACGAGCACGCCTGGCACGGCGCTGGCACGCCGGAGCGCGCGAGTCATCAAATGAGTCTCTTCAAGCCACATGGAGCTGCCGGGCGGTATTGTTCCAGATTCTGGAGCAAGATCGTGAAACAAGTGTCATCGACGTGGTCTCGGCCGCACGCCGCCCTCGACATCGCCACCCCTTTGGACCGTGACGCCGACCACCAGCGCGCGTCGGCCTGCTGCCTGGAGCCTCAGTTTTTCGAGGACTTGGGGAGCCCACTCCTCGTGTCTTCAACGGTGGCGCGGCCACGCCCGGCGCGGCCAAGCCCTGCGCGGCTGGTCGCCGAGGCTCCGGCGAGACGTCGCCATCTGGCTCGAGCGTTGGCCTGCGTCGCCTGGCTCGCGCCGGCGGGTGCCTTGGCGCAGGCCGGTCCGAGCGAGCCAGCACCTCCCGCACCAGCAGCGGCACCTCCCGCACCAGCAGCAGCACCTCCCGCACCAGCAGCGGCACCTCCCGCACCAGCAGCAGCACCTCCTGCACCAGCAGCGCCAGTACCTGCGCCTGCCGAGGCCGCCAGCGCGCCGCTCGCGCCTGCTGCTGCAGCCGAGGCCGCCAGCGCGCCGCCCGCGCCGCTCGCGCCGCCTCCGGCGCCCGCTCTCGCGCCGGGCCCAGGGCCCCGCGGGCCCCGCGGGCCCAGCGACCCGGGGGTGCCCGCGCCGCGCTTCGAGCCCTTCGTCGGCATGGATCTGGTGGGCGCGAGCTCCCGGCTCGACGTGCAGCTTGGGACCACTCGCTTCGATCAGGGCGACAGCGAGTTCAAGATCGTGCCCGTGCGGCTCAACCTGTTTGGCGAGCTGATGGACCCCCGAGGTTTCGGCGGCTACGCCAACCTGAGCTTCACCTACACGAGCTTCGAGCTGGCCGCCGGGGCCACCGGCAAGGAGTCGTTCTCCGCGCTGGCGATGGGCGCAGCAGAGGCGGGCGGCGTGCTGGCGCAGCGCTTCTCCTGGGGCACGCTCCTGGGACGGGTGGGGCTGGCGCTGCCGACGGCGAGCGGCAGCGAAGATCGGATCCTGGCCAACGACCTGGGGCGAGACGCGCGACTCACGGACCTGGCGCTGATCGAGCCGGACACCACCTGGCTGCGGGCCTCCGCGTCGTGGTGGCGCGCCGATCCCGATACGATCTTGCGCGTCGATCTAGGGCTCGATGCTGCGGTGGGCGGCTCCGACGACTTCGCGCCAGGGTCCGTCGTGCGGCTCAACGTGGGCGCGGCGATGCGCTGGGGCGTCGCTCAGCTTGGCTTCGAGCTGATGAACGTGATCTTCGTGGACGCGGCGCAGCGCGACAGCTCCCAGCATGCGCTGGGGGTCGTGGTTCGCGCGGACCTTGGCACGTGGGCGCCGGCCTTGGCGCTGTCTCGCACGCTGGGCAGCGGCGTCGGGGAGTCGCTGTCGCTGGTCGCCAGCGCCACCTGGCTGTTGCCAGCGTTGTGACCGCGCGGCAGGCGAGCGAGCCGCCGGCGACCTGGCTGCCGGCTACTTCGCGTCGAGCGCGGACAGCTCGCTGGCGATGCTCTGGAGCTGCTTGGCGGCGTCTGCTTGCAGCCGCCCGCCGCTGCCGCTGAGCCGCTGGTACGCCGCCTGCGCGCGCGTCAGGTGCTTGCGCTTGGCCACCGGGTCTTCGGTCTCATCGGCGCGGGCCTGATACAGCTTGCCCTGGAGCTGGTCGAAGGTCGGGTTGCGCGCGCCCGAGCTCTTGAGCAGCTTGGCGGCCTCCGCCAGGCTCTTGTCCGCCTTGCCAAGCTCGCCGGTCCGGATGCTGAGCGCGGCGGCGCTCAAGAGGGTCGTCACGTCGCCCTTGCTCGAGTCGATGAAGGCCGTGCCCTTCTCCTCGGCGTCGCGGGCCGCTCTGCGCGCGGCGTCTGCCGCTTTGCGCGCCGCGGCGGCCAGGCCCTGCGCCTCCTTGAGGCCGGCGGCGGACTCCGCGCTCGGCGCTGCGCCCGCCGTGGTCGCGGTGGTCTTGGCGGCGGACTCGACCTGCGCCGTCGTCTGCTCGACGCGCTCGCTCGCGGCCTTGAGGCGCCGTACGGCGTCAGCGACCTGCTTGTCTGCGTCGTCGTCGTCGTCCTTGATGCGCTTGGACACCTCGGCGGCGATCTTGTCCAGCGCCTCGATCTCGGCGGTGGCCGCGGCGGCCGCGGTCTTGACCTGGGCCAGCGACTCGAGGACCTTGGGCAAGGCGTCATCGGGCGCGGGCGCAGGCGCGGCAGCGGGCACAGGCTCCGGCGCGGGCGCTGGGGTCGCGGCGGTCTTGGGCGGCTCGACGACCAGCCGGGACATCTGGCCGGAAGCCTTGGAGCGCACCACGGGATCGGCATCGGTGACCAGCGGCTTGTACAGCTTGATCGCCTCCTCCGGCGCCTTCTTGACCACGCTCTCCACCGCGTCGACGCCGGCCCGGCGCACCTGCTGGTCCGGATCGGCCAGGAGCCGGCGCAGGAGCGGCAGCCGCTCGGCCATCGGCATCTCCTGCACCACCGGCACCGCCGCCAGTCGCTGCGCAGGATCCGCAGACTCCAGCATCTGGGCTGGCGTGCGCGCGTCGTCGGGCGCCTCGCCAAAGCGGGTGAGCGCGGTCAAGGCGCGGCTCACGGTGGCGGTGTCCTTGGCCTTCATCGCCGACGTCAAGATGGGCAAGGCCAGGGCCTTCTCCAGGTTGAGCAGCGAGAGGCCCTCGGCGGCGGTGAGCTGGACATCGAACACGCGGTCGCCGGCGCCGAGCTTGAGCGTGGGCAGCACGATGGGCTTCTGCGCCCGCGACGCCGCTTGCACCGCCGCCAGGCGCATCCCGGTGGCCGGCGCCGCGACCGCGGCCTCCAGCTTGAGCGCGCCTGACGGGTCGCCGACCGAGATCAGCGAGCCGGCGGCCATCACGCCCAGTCGCCCCGGCTCTTCGGACAGCGCGGCCAAGGTGGCGCGCGCGTCGCTGTGGCCGATCTCGCCGAGCGCGATGATCTGCTCTTCCTTGACCTCCGGATCCGCCTCCGTCTGGATGGCCGCGACGACCTCGCGCGCCGCCTCCGCGGTCTTCATCTTGCGAGCGCTGCGCGACGCGCGCAGGCGAACGCCCTTCTCCTTGTCCGCGATGGCGCGGGCCAGGAGCGGCACCGCGTCTGCTGCGGGCAGATCCGCGAGCACCCCGGCGGCGGCCTGGCGCACCGCCCAGTCCTCGGAGTCCATCGCGCCCTTGGTCCAGTTCACCGAGGCCTGCGCTAGCTGCCCCGGATCGATGAGGGCGGCGATGGTCACCGCCGCCGCCGCCGCCGCCACGCGCATGCGCCAGTCGCCATCGGTGATGAGCGGCAAGAGGGCCGTCAGGCTGCTCTTCTGCGCGATGTCGCCGAGCGCGCGCGCGGCCAGGATGCGCTGGCCCAGATCTTTGCCGGCGAGCGCCTGGTTGATGAGCTCGAGGCCGCCGTACTCGCCGAGCGGGATCTGGGCCACCGCGGCCACCAGCCGGTTGGGAGACGCGGGGTTGGCCACCACGGCGGCCAGCACCTGCTTGCCGCGATCGTCGCCGAGCTTCACCAGGCCCTCGGCGGCCGCGAGCTGGGTGCCCTCGTCGGTGCTGGACAGGAGGCTGACCAGCACCTCATGGGCCTGGTCATCGCGCAGGGCGGCCAGCTTGGTCAGGAGCACCGCGCCGGCGTACGGCACCTGTGCGTTGAGCTCGGCCTCGTGTTCGGTGAGGGCGCGCAGCGCGCGCAGGGTCTTCTTGTCGCCGGGCTTGCTGAGCTCGGCGAGCGCCATCGCGGCGGGGAACGCGATGGCCAGGTCCTTGTGCTTGACCTGCTTGTGCAGGCGCCCCACCGCGGCCTTGTCGCCCAGGCGCGCCAGCGCCGCGGTGTAGTGGACCTGCAGCGGCGGCGCCGCGGTCTGCTCCAGCTCCGCCAGCAGCCGCGCGGCGGCGCTGGCGCCGAGCTTGCCCAGGCCCTCGGCCGCGCTGGCGCGCACCTGCTTGTCCAGGTCCTTCTCCGTGAGCTCGGTCAGCTTGGGGACCGAGCTCCCATCCTTGACCCGCGTCACCGCGCGGACCCCGTCGACGCGGACCTCGGGCTCGACCCGCGCCAGCGAGTTGCTCAGCACCGCCAGCGAGTCCTTGCGGGCCTGCTCGACGTTGATGATGGGCTCGGCCGGCGGGGTCGCGGGGTCGCGGGCGTCGCTGACGTCGCTGACGTGTCCGTTGCGGAGGTCTTCGCGCCCTCCCGCCGCGCGCTCGCCGAGGTGTTCGTCGAGCTGTTCGTCGAGGTGTTCTTTGTGCCCTGCTGCGCGCCCCACAGCGCGGGGCCGGCGAGGGCGGCGGTGAGCGCCACCGCGCCCAGCGCGCCGCCGATGAGCAGGGGGCGCCCCAGCCCCGAGCGCCCCGAGCGCGGCGCCGCAGGGGCGGGCGCCGGCGCTGGCGCTGCGCCGGCCGGCAGCAACACGGCGGTCTGCCGCAGCGGTCGGGTGTGATGCAGCGAGGAGGCGTTGCTCGGCCGCTGATGGCGGTTGATGTCGTGCAGGTCGGTGAGGACCTGGGTAACGTTCTCGTAGCGGGCCGCGGGGTCCTTGGCCAGCATGCGGTCCACGATCTCGGCGACCGGCGCCGGCACGCCGAGCATCGGCGGGATGTCAGCCAGCCGCGGCGCCTCCTTGAACAGGTGGCCGGTCATGATCGCCTGCAGCGTGTCCCCACCAAACGGCGTGGCGCCGGTGAACATCTCGTAGAGGATGATGCCCATCGCGTAGATGTCGGTGCGGTGGTCGATGTTGCGCGCGCCGTTTATCTGCTCCGGTGACATGTAGTGCGGCGTGCCGATCACCGAGCCGGTCTGGGTCAGCTTCTCCTTGGGGCTGTCCTCGCCCACCAGCTTGGCGATGCCAAAGTCCAGGAGCTTGACCTGGATGCGACCGTCTGAGTACTTGAGCCAGATGTTGTCGGGCTTGAGGTCGCGGTGGACGAAGCCCTTGTCGTGCGCCGCCTTGAGCGCCCGCAGCGTCTGATCGAGGACGGGGAAGGCCTCCACCCAGGGCAGCGCGCCGCGGCGAATGCGCTGCGACAGCGGCTCGCCCTCGAGGTACTCCATCACGAAGAACACGCGACCGTATGGGTCGCGGCCGAAGTCGTAGATGTCGACGATGTTCTCGTGTCGGATGGAGTTGACCGCGCGCGCTTCCTGATAGAAGCGCTCGATGACCTCTTCGGAGCGGCACAGCTCGAGCTTGAGGACCTTGATGGCGCCGGTGCGGCCGATCTTCTCGTGCTGGCCTTCGTACACCACGCCCATGCCGCCCTCGGCGAGCTTGCGCCGGATGGTGTAGCCGCACAGCTCCTGGCCGATGAGCGCGTCCGGCGCTGCGGCGGCCGCCGCCCAGGCCGCCGCCTGACCGGGCGGCAGGCCCGCGGTGGGGGCGGAGGTGTGAAACGGCGGCGACGTCGGAGGCGGCATCGCCTGCGGCGGCGAGCCGGCGTGCATCCACGCGGTGGCCGGCTGCTCGGAGGGCGGCCTTGGTTGCGTGGCCAACGGGGCGCCGGGCGCTCCCATGAGCGGGCCGGTCATGGGCGGTGGTGCCGACGAATGGGGCGCCGGGTGACCGTGAGTGGGCGCGGCCGGTCCATGCGTGGGCGGACGGGTGATGGGCGCCATCGTCCCGATCATCGTCTTGGATTTCGGTTCTTCGCTCATGGTCTTCTTCGCTCCGCTCTTGCCAGCTCATCAGCCGCGCGGTCGCTGGTTGCCGGCGGGATTGTCGGGTCGTCTCGCAGGGCGTCGGCCCGTCGCCGCTGGGCCCACGCTGGGTGCCTACAGGCCAAGCAGGGCCGCCTCCGCGGTGGCTCGGACCTGGGCGTCGTCGTCGTGGTCGCCGAGCCGCGCGATCTCCTGCGCGTGATCGGCCGCGGCGAGCGCGCCACAGATGGCGAGCGCGCGCTGGCGTTCCGTGGGCGCGGCGCTGGCCAGGCCTTTCTTTACCCAGGTGAGCGCCGTGCGGTCGCCCAGCCGCGCGAGCTCCAGCGCGGCGTCGCCCGGCGCGGCGAAGTCCGCGTCGGCCAGGTTGCGGAGCAGGACTTGCTTGGCGGCGGCATCGCCAGCGCGCGCCAGCGCGGCGGCGGCCGGCACGGACCGGGCGGGGTCGGCGTTCGCCAGCTCGGCTTGCAGGAGCCGCCGCGCCTCCGCGTCGCCGAGCCGCAGCAGGCCAGCGGCGGCGTCACGCCACCTCGCCGTGCCAGCCGGGCCGCCGAGCGCCGCGGTCAACACGGCCTTGCCGGCGTCATCGTCATGGTCGGCCAGCGCCAGCGCGACCGTGAGCTGAGAGGCTGGCTCGGCCAGCGCGGCCACCAGGGAAGCCCTCGCTTGCTCATCTCCTAGCCGCCACAGCGCCGCGGTCAGCTCCACCTTCGTGTGCCGGCCAGCGTCACGCCCGAGGGCGGCCCGCAGCTTGGGGGCGGAGTCCGGCAGCCGCAGCTCCGCCAGCGCGCGCGCCGCCTTGCTCAGGACCTCGATGGGCCCTTGCAGCGCCAGGTGCAAGAGCGGCGCAGTGCCGGGCGCTCGCACCAGGGCCAGCGCGTCGATGGCCAGGCCGCGCGCCTGCAAGGTGCCGGTGGTCAAGACGGCGCGCAAATGCGCTTCTGCGACGCTGCGCGCCGCGGCCACGCCGCCGGTGGCCAGCGCGGTCTGCAGCGGCGTGGCGGCCTGCGCGGCGGGGGCAGGCCCGGGACCTGCGACCGCTGCCGGGGCCGGCGCGGCGGTGGTCTCCGACGACGCGGCCGGCGTGGTGGCCTTGCCGCGGCTCATGAGCGTGTACCCGCCGACGCCGCCCACCCCGACCACCGCCAGCCCCACCACCGCCAGGAGCCCAGCTCTGGCGCGCGGCGCGGGCGCTGCCTGGCTTGCCTGGTTTGCGTGGCCTGCTTGGCCGCCGTTCTTCGCGCGCTTCCAGCCGCGCGCGCCCTGGTTCTCCGGCCGCGACTCCGCGAGGCTGCCGTGGGTCGGGTTTGCACGCGCGGGCAGAGGCGCCTCGCTGATGGCGCCAGCGTCGGCGTAGATCTCTGCCATCAGGGCGTCTTCGGTGAGCCCGGCTTCTTGCAAGACCTGATCGAGCCCGGCCAGCGCGGCCTGGATGGACGGGCAGCGCGCGTCCACGGAGCGCTCGAGGCAGCTCATGATGAGCTGGGACAAGGCGCGCGGCATGATCACCAGCTCGCCCGCGGGGCGCGGCACCTGATAGAGGATCTTGCCGGCCAGCTCGGCGAACTCTTCGCCCTTGAACGGCGCTTCCCCCGTGGCCGCGCGGTACATCATCACGCCAAAGGCCCAGACGTCGCTGCGCGCGTCCACCGCGCCGCCGGACACTTGCTCGGGGCTCATGTACTGCGGCGTGCCCATGACCGAACCGGCGATGGTGAGGCCTTGCACGGAGCCGGCGCCGCGGAGCTGCGCGATGCCAAAGTCCAGGAGCTTCACGAAGTACGGGTTGCCCTCGCGCGCGATCACGAAGACGTTGGCGGGCTTGAGATCGCGATGCACGATCTGCTTGGCGTGCGCCGCGGCCAGCGCCTTGCCGATCTGCCGGAACAGGTGAACCAGGAGCGGCACCTGCATGGGGCGCCGCTTGTACAGCAGCACGTCCAGCGTGGCGCCCTCAAGGTACTCCATGACGAAGTACACGCTCTCGTCGGCGTTGTCGCCGTAGTCGTAGACGTTGACGATGTTGTCGTGGTTGATGAGGTTGACGGCCTTGGCCTCATTGAGGAAGCGGGTGACGATCTGCGGGTGACTGGCCAGCTCCGGGCGCAGCATCTTGATGGCGGTGCGACGCTGCAAGACCTCGTGGACCGCCTCGTAGACAAAGCCCATGCCGCCGTCGCCCAGCACGCGCTCGATGCGGTACGCGCCCAGCGGGGTGCCAGGTGGCAAGGTCTCCACTGACAGCGCGGCTGAGCCGTCCGCTGGGCACTGCATGGCAGACGCCCGCAAGATGCTCTTGCATGTTGGACACACCCTCATAGCCCGCGCCTTGCAAGCTAGCGCAAGCGTTGTCAGGGAGACAAGAAGTTCCTAAGGCTCGCGCCGCGAAAGATGAACGCTGGATCTCCCGAGATCCAGATTGCGCGCTGGCACGACTAAGAGGCTGGTGCAAACCAGTCTTTTGGCCGAGCACGCCGAGCACGGTGATGCTGGCAGCCCATGACGGCTGGCGGTGGACGGGTTCAGTGCCGCTGGAATTCCGAGGGTGATTCGAGCTCGTGGTGGAAGATCCGGGATCGTATGAAATGGCGTCGCCACGACCTGGCCTGGCAGAGTATGGTGACCGCGCAAGTGTCGCTCTGTCGCGCCTGGACTTCGAGACACCGCGGTTGTCTCGAATTCATATATGGAGATGTCGATGCAGGTCTGGTTGCGAATGGTGTTGATGTGCGTGATGTGTGTGAGAGTCGGTGTCGCGGGAGCGGCGCCTGGCGCCGAGGCCGAGGCCAAGTACAAGGCCGCCGCCGAGCTGTTCACCCAGCAGGACTTCCAGCAGGCGCTGGTGGCCGCCGAGGAGGGGCTGGTCCTCGATCCCAAGCACGTGAAGCTCATCGGCCTTCGCGCCGCCACGCTGTTCGAGCTGCGCGACTATGCGGCGGCGCTGCCCGCGTATCAGGCCTACCTGGCCACCGGGATCACCGGCGACTTTCGCCGCGAGGCGCGCGAGAAGATCAAGATCTTGACCCGGGCGCAGGACACCTTTCTCGAGATCATCACGACCGCTGGCGCTGCGGGCGACGTGGCGCCTGCGGCAGGGGTGCAGGTCTCGCTCAAGACCGAGGGGCTCTTCTGCGTGGCGGAGCCCACCTGCAAGCGGCAGGCGTTTCCCCGAGTCTACAAGGTGGAGGCGGAGCGCGCTGGCTTTGAGCGCTGGACTGGCAGCGTGACGGTGGAGGCCGGCAAGACCACGACGCTCGAGATCAAGCTCACCGAGCTGCCCTCCCAGCTCACGGTGGTGGCCTCGCCGGCTTCGGCCACGGTCACGGTGGACGGCCAGGCCTACGCTGGGCCCATGCGGGTGACCGCCGGGCCGCACAAGGTCGTGGTGGTGGCCGCAGATCACGAGCCGCAAGAGCTCGACGTGGTGGCGCGCGGCGGCCAGGCCGTGGCGCTGAGCCCGGCGCTGTCGCAGCTCTTGTCAGTGCGGGTGTCGCCCGCGGAGCTCGAGCTGACGCTGGATGGCCAGCGGGTGCAGCTCAAGGACGGCAAGCTCGCGGTGTCCGCTGGAGCCAAGGAGCTTGTGGGGCGAGCCAAGGGCTTCAAGGAGCGGCGGGTGCGGCTCCCCGACCCGCGAGACCCGGCCAAGGCGATCGAGCTGACGCTGCAACCAGAGGTCGCGGTGGTCGCCGGATCCGCTCCCGCGAGCGGTGGCCTTGGCCGTCGCCGCAAGCTGGCGCTCGTGGCCGCCGGGGTGGGCGTGGCGGCGCTGGGCACCGGGGTCGCGCTGGGGCTCAAGTCAGGTCAGCTCGAGGACGATGCGTACGAGCTCTGCCCGGTGCCCACGGACTGCGCGCGCGCGTCCGAGGCCAACTCGCTGATCGATCGCGGCCAGAGCCGCGCGACCCAGGCCAACCTCGCATACGGCGTGGCCGCTGGCGCGCTGGTGGGCGGCGCGGTGCTGTGGCTCCTGGGCGGCTCCGAGTCGTCCGTGGCGGTGAGCCCGCGCGTGGCGGGCGGCGCCGGCATTGACCTGATGGGGAGATTCTGATCGTGCGGCGCTGGGAGGCTCCGTCGATGGGCGGTGCGGCGCTGCTCTTGGCCGCGCTGGCGTGCTCCACGTGCTCCACCGACGACCCGCCGTTTGTAGCTGGTCCGATGGAGGCTTGCGCCGAGGCCGGAGATGAAGATGGCAACGGCGCGGCCGACTGCGACGACCCTGCCTGCGCTGACACCCCCGTGTGCAAGCCGGTGTGTGGCGACGGGGTCAAGGCGGGCGATGAGCAGTGCGACGATGGCCAAGGCGCGGTGGGCGATAGCTGCGATAGCACGTGCAGGCCGGCCTCCATCACGTACGTCAAGGCGTCGAACACGGACAGTGGCGACTTCTTTGGCAGATCCATCGCGCTGTCGGCCGATGGCAGCACGCTGGCCATCGGCGCCCTCGGCGAGGCGAGCGCTGCCACCGGGGTGGGCGGCGACCAGGTGGACAACCGCGCCTACGGTGCCGGCGCGGTCTATGTGTTCACGCGCAGCGGTGGAACCTGGGCGCAAGAGGCGTACGTCAAGGCGTCCAATAGCGAGAGAGCCGACTACTTTGGCGCGAGCCTGGCGCTCTCTGCCGATGGCTCCACGCTGGCCATCGGCGCCCTCGGCGAGGCGAGCGCCGCCAACGGAGTGGGCGGCGACCAGGCGGACAACAGCGCCTACATGGCCGGCGCGGTCTATGTGTTCACGCGCAGCGGTGGAACCTGGGCGCAAGAGGCGTACGTCAAGGCGTCCAATAGCGAGAGCGTCGACTACTTTGGCGCGAGCCTGGCGCTCTCTGCCGATGGCAGCACGCTCGCGGTGGGGTCGCCCGACGAGGACAGCGCGGCCAACGGGGTGGGCGGCGACCAGGCGGACAACAGCGCCAACGATGCCGGCGCGGTCTATGTGTTCACGCGCAGCGGTGGAACCTGGGCGCAAGAGGCGTACGTCAAGGCGTCCAATAGCGAGCGCTACGACTACTTTGGCGCGAGCCTGGCGCTCTCCGCCAATGGCTCGACGCTGGCGGTGGGTTCCACAGGCGAGGCAAGCGCCTTTCGCGGCGACCAGATGGACAACAGCGCCAACGAAGCCGGCGCGGTCTACGTGTTCATGCGCCACCGCGGCACCTGGGCGCAGCAAGCCTATGTGAAGGCCCCCTCCATCGATCGATCCGACGCCTTTGGCTCTCGTGTGGCGCTGTCGAGCGACGGCGCGACCCTGGCGGTGACCGCCGTTCGCGAGAGCAGCGCCGCGACCGGGGTCAACGGGGACTCTGAAGACAACTCGGGATGGTCCTCGGGCGCGGGCTACATCTTCACGCTCGCCGGCACCACCTGGACGCGCAAGGCCTATCTCAAGGCCTCCAACGCCGAAGCATTCGACTTTCTCGGCCGTGGCCTCGCGCTGTCGGGGGACGGTGCCACGGTGGTCTTCGGCACGGGGTACGAGCGTAGCGCCGCCACGGGCCGCGACGGCGATCAGCTCGACAACTCCCAGCCGGGGGCCGGCGCGGCGTATGTGTTTGGGCGCAGCGGCATCACGTGGCGCCAGCGTGCGTACGTGAAGGCCACCAACACGTGGACGGGGGACCTCTTCGGCAACGACCTGGCGTTGTCTGCAGACGGATCCACCTTGGCGGTGGGGGCATCCAGCGAGGACAGCGGGGCCGTCGGGGTGGGCGGCGACCAGGCGAACGACCGCACCGTGGGCGCCGGCGCGGTCTATGTCTATCGCTGAGCAGGCGCCGTCGCTGAGCAGGCGCCGTCGCTGAGCAGGCGCGGGCTCAGCGCTTCCAGCGCCGCAGCTCGACAGACGTCTGTGCGTAACCCGACTCGGCGATGGCCTGCTCCTTGGGGCTGTCAAACAGCGTGTGCATCATGATGTCTTGATCATCGAGGATGCCGGGCTGGCCGCGGTCCGCGACCAGCGCGCCGACATGGCGCGGGAACAAGATGATGTCGCCCACCGCGGGGAACGGCAGCGGCTTGCCCTTGGCGTCGCGGTAGACGCCGTCCTCGCCGCGCTCGCCGCGCGGCGCCAGCAGCTTGGTGACGCTGGGCAGGCCCCCGCTCCAGGTGTAGGCCAGCGGCTTGCCCATCCGGCGGACGCCGTAGATGATGAAGTCCGCGCAGTCCGAGCCCTCCAGCCGCTCACTCTGGTGGGCGCGGTCCGTGGTGCCCGCGGAGGCCCAGATGTACGGCTGCCCGAACATCTCCGTGAGGTACCCCAGGTACGTGTCGTCGCGACGGATGGACACGCGATGCACCGTGTCCAGCAGCCCGCCGGAGCCTCGGCCGCGCCGCGCCTCCGGTCCTGGGCTGACCACGGTCTTGCCGCCGCGGCTCACCGCCAGCGCGTAGCGCATGGTGCCCACGCCGCGGCCATGATCCGGCGTCAGCGTGGGCGTCACGCTGGCGGCGACGGAGCTTTGCCCCTGGGCGCCCGAGAGCTCCGTGAAGCGGTAGTCGATGGGCTCGAAGCGGAACTGGCCGCTCTCAGTGTTGGACATGGTCGCCACCGCGGGCTCCACGCGCAGCCAGCGCAGCGAGGCCTGGGGCAGGTCCGCCATCGGCGCGTGGCTGAGGCGCTTGCCGGCGAGCGTGACCGTGGGCGCGTCGCTGTACCAGCGCTTGACGCCGCCGACCTCGGCCTGGACCAGCGCGTAGAGCCGAACGGGCTGATCCGCGCGCACCCGCTTGGGCAGGTCATCCGCGCCGACGGGTGGGGCGCCGGGCGGCAGGCTCGTCGGCGCGATGGCCGAGATGACCCGCGCCGACAGGATGCCGCCCTGGACCGCGGGGTCGCCCAGGAGGCGCGGCGGCTCGGTGGCGGGCGGCAGCGCCGCGGTGATGTCCGCCACCAGCGGCGAGGGGCGCAGGAAGATCCCGGCCATCGACACGCACGCCAAGGTGGCCAGGCCGATGGTCGAGACGGTCGAGACGGAGAGTCGGCTGCGCATGAGACGTAGAACGCGCCACATCGACCAGGGCTTCACTGTTCGATGATCGCAAATGTCCGACCCTTCTGGTAGCGATCGCGCGCAGGAACCCTCTGACGTCTTTGCGGCCCGGTCGATCGCAGACCAGCACGTCCGCCAGGTCCTTCCACGTACACCTTCGGGAGCAGCATGAGAGGAAAAGAGATCGCCGCCACCGTTCGCCTCGCCGGCCACCGAGACGCCGCCTCGTTGACCCGGCTCATCAACCGCGCGTACGAGGTGGAGCAGTTCTTCGTCGAAGGCGAGCGCACCAGCCAGGAGGAGGTCGCCGCCATGCAGGAGTGCGGCAGGTTCTTCGTCCTCGACTGCGAAGGCGGACACGCCGCGGCGGTGTACGTGCGCACCGACGGTGAGCAGGCGCAGCTTCAGATGCTCTCGGTGTCGCCGGAGCACCAGGGGCAGGGGCTCGGAACTCGGCTGGTGGCGGTCGCGGAGGCGTTCTGCCGCGCCCTGGGCTGCCGCGCCATGGGCCTGCAGATCGTGAACCTTCGTGACGAGCTGGGCACCTGGTACCGGCGGCTGGGCTATCAGGAGACCCAGGCGGTCCCATACGTCGATCGGCAGCTCAAGCGGCCTTGTCATTTCATCCAGATGTCCAAGGCCCTGGCGTCGTAGCCAGCGCCAGGGGCACGGGCCGGTAGGCTTTTGTCGCAACCGACCGGCAGATCAGTATGATGAGGGATGCCGTTGGTTCGTACGTGCGTTTTTTTCGTGGCGCTGCTCGTGGGGGTCGCCAGTTGCAGTGGCGGCGTTGGCCTTCCGGACGCAGGGGTGCCTGATGCGCCGGCGCCCTCGGGCCGCTTCACGGTGGCGTGGACCCTGGCGGATGGCGCGCGCGTGCTCACCTGCGAGGACGTGGGCGCGCAGCTCTTGACGGTCACGGTGACCGGCCCGGCGATCGGCGGCGGCTACGCGGAGGCCTTCACATGCGCCAACGGCGTGGGCACCAGCAAGGAGCTCCCGGTCGGCGTGGTGGATCTGACCTTCGAGCTGGTGGGGCGCAGCGGCTCGTTGTCCACGCCGCCAGCGCAACGCCTGACCATCCCAAGAGACGGCACCGTCACCGCCGCGCCGCTGGCGCTGCAGCTCCAGGCCCAGGGCTCCCTGAACGCGGGCCTCGTCGCCGGCCCCACCGCCAACTGCGCCGCGGCCGGCGCCAACCTCACCGCGCTGTCGCTGGTGCTCGAGAAGGCGGGCGCGTGCGTGCCGGCGACGTTTGCCATCGCCGCCGCGGGAGGGCGACCGGCCTCGACCTACGTGTCGACCTGCGCGGTGCCCGCGCCCACCACGGGGTGCGTGGAGCGCGATCAAGCGGTGACGACAACCGTGGGCTCGGGGGCCTATGTCGTGCGAGTGCGGGGCTTCCAGGGCGCTGCGCCGTGCTGGATCGCGGATCAGCTCGCGGACATCCCGCCGCTGCAGCGAACGTTGACCGTCGACATCGGCCTGGCGTATCAGAAGGGCGCGGTGGGCTGTCCTTGACGTCGCCGGGCGGCGCCATCGGCGCCATCGGCGTCGCTGCCTGAGCCGCCGCTCGCCCCTGCTGCCACTCGCCGCCGCTCGCCCTGCCGCCGCTCGCCGCCGCTCGCCGCTCAGTGAAATCCAGATTGGCGTCAAAAGCTTACGCCGATCTTCTCGGCATTGGCCCCAAGGGCGGATCACAACGCACGGCGTCAGGTACACTGCGCCCGTGACGACCGTTCACCACTACAAGGCCAACCTCCGCGACATCTTCTTCAACCTGTTCGAGGTGCTCGACATCGGCGCCACGACGCTTGGACGGGGGCCGTTCGTGGCCATGGACGAGGGGACCGCGCGTGAGGCGCTGACCGGCATGCTCGACATGGTGCAGGAGGCGTGGGCTCCGTCGTTCGCCGCCGGCGACCGCGAGGGCACGCACTTCGACGGTAAGGGCACGGTCACGTTGCCGGCCGGATATCTCAAGGCGCTGCAGGCCTTCTACGAGGGCGGCTGGAACAACCTGGAGCTGCCGGAGCGGCTGGGCGGCTTTGGCGCGCCGCCGTCGGTGTCCTGGGCCGGCTTCGAGCTGCTCAGCGGCGCCAACCCGGCGGTGGTGTACTACCTGCTCGGCAACTTCCACGTGAAGCTCATCGATCGCCTGGGCACCGAGGATCAGAAGCGCCGCTACGTGCAGGGCATCCTCAAGGGCCACTGGGGCGGCACCATGGTGCTCACCGAGCCTGACGCCGGCTCGGATGTCGGCGCGGGCACGACCTCGGCCACCCACGTGGCCGGCGACGAGTACCACCTGACCGGCGTCAAGCGCTTCATCACCAACGGCGACTTCGACTACGGCAGCAACATCGTCCACCTGGTGCTGGCGCGGCCCCAGGGCGCGGGGCCGGGCACCAAGGGCCTGTCGATGTTCCTGGTGCCCAAGTTCTGGGTGGAGGAGGACGGATCGCTTGGCGCGCGCAACGGCGCCGTGGTGACCAACCTCGAGCACAAGATGGGCATCCGCGGCTCGGCGACCTGCGAGCTGACCCTGGGCGCGGAGACGCCGTGTCGGGGCCTCCTGGTCGGCGGGGTTCACAACGGCATCGCCCAGATGTTCCAGGTCATCGAGTACGCGCGCATGGGCGTGGGCACCAAGTCGATGGCCACGTTGTCGACGGCGTACTTGAACGCGCTCGAGTACACCAAGCTGCGCAAGCAGGGCGCGGACCTGACCAAGGTGACGGACAAGGCCGCGCCGCGGGTGGAGATCATCCGCCACCCCGACGTGCGGCGCATGTTGATGCTGCAGAAGTGCTTCGCCGAGGGCCTGCGCGCGCTGGTGCTGTTCACCGCCAAGACGCAGGACGAGGTGATGCTGCGCGGCGGCTCCGACGCACCGGAGGCGCGCGCCGCCGAGGCGCTCAACGACCTGCTGTTGCCGCTGGTCAAGGGCTACTCTTCGGAGAAGGTGTACGAGCTGCTGGCGACCTCGCTGCAGTGCTTTGGCGGCTCGGGGTACTGCGAGGACTACCCCATCGAGCAGTACATCCGCGATCAGAAGATCGACTCGCTGTACGAGGGCACCACGCACATCCAGGCGCTGGATCTGTTCCTGCGCAAGATCGGCCGCGACCGCGGCGCCACGCTCGAGGGGCTGCTCGGGCAGATAAAGACCACCATCGAGGAGCTGGCCGGCACGCCGGAGCTGGCGGAGGAGAGGGCCGCGCTGGAGCAGGGGCTCTTGGAGCTGCGCGGCATCCTGGGCGTGATGCTGGGCAAGCTCGCGCAGTCGATCTACTTCGTCGGGCTCGAGGCCAATCGCGTGCTGTTCGCGGTGGCCGAGCTGGTCATCGGCTGGCGGCTGGTGGTGGGCGCGCAGGTGGCGCACCGCAAGGTGGCCTCCGCCGTCGAGGGCGAGGCCGCGTTCTATCGCGGCAAGCTGGCGGCGGCGCGCTTCTACGTGCGGAACGTGCTGCCGGGCATCGGCCTCATCCGGCAGCTCGTGGCCAAGAGCGACCTGGAGCTGATGACGCTGCCGGACGAGGCGTTCTAGGAGACTGGTGCGGCTTCGCCGCGCCGGTCATCGTCGCCTGTCAGGGTCGCCGGCGGCGTGCAGGCCGCGGGTGCTCAGCCGTCGTCGCGCAGCGCTTCGACGGTGGTGATGAGCGCGTTGGCGATGCGCGTGCAGCCGCCGCGCGAGTACGTGACCGCGTGCGAGGCCTCGATCTCGATGCCCGCGTAGTACGGGCTGCCGAGCTCGCGACGAAGGTTGGTGACCAGCGCGGGCGCGGTGCCCAGGTACGGCTGGTTGGCGCGCACCGACAGGCCGCTGCCGCGCAAGCGAAACATCAGCGCCTCGGCGAGCTCTGCCTCGAACGGACGGTCGGGGTCGTAGAGCACCCCGACGTCAAACGAGCGCGCGTGCTGGTCCAGGTCTGGATCGAAGCTGTGCGAGGACAGGTGCAGGCAGCGCCCCGGGTCCAAAAGGCGCGCCGCGCAGTCTTGCCGGACCGCGTTCCAGTATGGCGTGTGGAACTGCTCTAGCCGCGCGGCGCGGTCTTGCGCAGACAGCGCCACGTTGCCGGGCACCGGCGCGCCATAGCTGACCGCCGGGATGACGTCCGGGTGGCTCGCGGCGCGGTTCAGATCCACGAACATGCGCGTGAAGGCGCCGTGGTGGACCGGCAACCCAAGCGCCTCGCCGAGCTGAGCGGCGATCTCGTAGGCCCCGTGATCCCAGCCGGCCTGCGATTGCAGGTCCTCGATGGCCACGCCAAGATCAACCCCAGGAGGGGTCGTCCACGATGCATGCTCACAGGACAGGACCAGACCGAGCATGTCAATGCCGTGCGTGCCGTGCGTTGCGTGCGTGCAGACCGGACGTAGCTAGCGAGACTTGCCCAGTACGGCGGCGACGCTTGGCCTTGTTGCGGGCGAGCCCACGCTTGTGGGCCGCGGCCTTGCGGGCCTTCATGCGGCGGTCCTTGAGAGAGCGAGCGCGCTTGTGCTTGGGGCGGGAAGACAGTTTGCTTTTGGTGCGACGTCCAGAGGCCACGGCGGGCTCCTTTGAAAAAAGTGCCCGATTCTTCTCTGATCTCGGGCATCCAGGTCAAGTCGACAGGGCCGTAACCGTACCTGGCCCAAGATGGCACGGGATGGCGCGAATCCCCGGTGGCTCGCCGCGCGCACGCCAGGTAGTTGAAACTCTTGTCGCTAGCGCGCTGTGAGGGAAGATCCGGGGGGCTGCGTTTGCCTGGCCATCTGTAACTGCGCCGAGAAACGTCGTATATCCCGCACGGTCCGCATGGCCGATCCCAAGGAGCTTATGGAGAGGTACTGCGCTGGCGACGCCTCCGCCTTTCGCGAGCTGTACGCAGCCGTGGCTCCCAAGCTCTACGGATATCTTCTCCGCATGGCGCGGCAGCGCGCGACCGCGGATGACCTCTTGCAGCAGACCTTCTTGAAGGTCCACCGGGCCCGCGCCGCCTTTGTCCCGGGAGCCGATCCGGTGCCCTGGATCTACTCCATCGCGCATCGCACCTTTCTAGATGAGGCGCGCCGCAGCAAGCGGGCGGTGGTGGGCGTGGCCACCACAGAGGACTTGCCCGAGATCGCGGCGGATCTGCTGGGGCGCTCTCCAGGGACCGCCGAGGAGCCGCGCCACGATCCGGCGGTGACCAAGGCCGCGCTCGCCGCGCTGTCGAACTTGCCGGAGCAGCAGCGCGAGGCGGTGGTGCTCACCAAGCTCGACGGCAAGAGCGTGGCCGAGGCCGCGGCGATCGCCGGCACCACGGTCGGCGCGATGAAGGTGCGAGCCCACCGCGGCTACAGCGCGCTGCGCAAGGTCCTCGGGAGGCCAGAATGAGTCTGTCGACGCCCCCCAACGAGCTGCTCGAAGGCGTGATGCCGCCGCCGCCGCCGCCGGAGCTCGGCGCGCTGCTCGACGCCGAGCTGGCGCGCCTGACCGCGGTGTCCCCGCGGCGTCCCTGGCGCGACGCGCTCCTCATCCTTGGCGGCGGCCTGGCGGTCGCTGGCGGGCTCCTGGCGATGATGCGGGTGCGCCGCGATCTGCTGGAGCTGCCGACCTCCTGGCTGCTCGCGATGTCGCTGGCCTGGCTGCTGGGCTTCCTGGTGCCGGCGTACCTGGCGGTGGTCCCGCCGCGCGGTCAGGTCATCGCGCGCTGGCGCGCCTCGGCGATCTCGGCCGGGGTGTCAGCGGTGCTGTTCATCGTCAGCGGCTTGATGATCCAGCCCAGCGGCCCCAGCAGCATGCCGCGCGTGGGCGGGGTGTTTCATCAGCACGCCTGCCTGGAGCTGGGGCTGGCGGCGGCCCTGGTGCCGGTGCTCCTGGCCGCCATCGCGGTGCGCGGCGCGTTCCCGGTGGGCTCGCGCTGGGCGGCGGCGGCGCTGGGCGCCGCGGGCGGCGCGCTGGGCGGGTTGCTCTTGCACTTCCACTGCGCGGTCTCCGATCCGTGGCACGTCGGCGTGGTCCATGGAGGGGTGGTCGTGGTCGCGGCGCTGCTGTCGGCCCTGGTGGTGCCGCGCGCCATCGACGCGATGTTCCGTCAGCAGTGAGCTGCGATTGGGGATTTCACATCCTCAGGCTCGAGGCCGCCAGGGCCCGCTCCACCAGGACCAGCCGGTCTTGCCCCCAGAAGAGCTGGGCGGCGTCTTCGTCGATGACGCAGGTGGGGACGCCAAACACGCCGGCGGCGGCAGCGGCGGCGGTGGCGTCGATGAGCGCGGCCTTGGCCGCGGGCTCGGCGGCCATGGCCAGCAGCTCCTGGGGGGCGCCCGCGCGCTCGAGCACCGCGGCGAGCGTCCCGGCGTCCTCGAGCACCTCGCCTTGGGCCCACATGGCGCGGGCAAAGCCCAGCGCCAGCGCGAGCTGGAGCGGCGGATCTTCGGCGGCGAGCAGCAAGATGCGCTGCGCGGTGGTGGTGCGCTGCGGGAAGCGCGCCGGGAACGCAAACGGCTGCGACCACCACGCCGCCCAGGTGGCCAGCTCGCCTGCGATGTAGCGGCGCTTGGCCTCCGGGAACGTGAGCAGCGGGACGTCGGGCGTGCCGATGGTGCGAAACAGCCCGCCGAGCAGGATCGGGCGCAGCCGCAGCGAGTGGCCGGCCGCGATCCGCTCGATCTGGGTGAGGCCGAGATAGGCAAACGGCGACGCCACGTCGAAGTAGAAGTCGATGGTGTGCGGCGCGGTCGGCGCGGTCGGCGCGGTCGGCGCGGCCAACGCGGCGGGCGGAGGCGCGGCCGGCGGGCGCCAGCCGTCGAGCATGGCGGCGACCCAGGTCAGGCGGGCCTGGCCCCAGAACAGGCGCGGCCCGCCCTCCTGGGGCGGCGCGTGGACGAGGAAGGCCGGGGCGCCGAAGACGCCGAGCGCGACCGCCTCGTCGGTGCGGGCGCGCAGGTCTCGCTTGCGCGCGTCCGAGTCCGCCTCGGCCAGCGCGCTCCGCACCGCGGTCGCCGGCACGCCAGCGCCGGTCAGCGCGGCCGCGATCACCTCATCCTGCGTGATGTCTTCGCCGCGCTGCCAGTACGCGGCGAACAGCGCGTGCGTGGCCGCCGGCCAGCTCGGCTCTGGCAAGCCCAGCAGCGTGCGCAGCGCGCGCACGGTGCGCATGGGGTGAGCGGCCGGGGTCTCGAGGGGGACGCCGGCGACCGCCGCCCAGCGCGCCAGATCGCGCGCCAGGTTGGCTCGCTTGGCGTCCGACAGCGTGGCCATCGGACCATCGCCTGCGCCGATCTCCCGGAACACGCCGCCTAGCAGCATCGGCCGATAGCGCAGGTCCGCCGGGCGACCACTCAATACCTGACCGAGGCGCTGCGACGCGAGATAGGCATAGGGGCAGGAGAGATCAAACCAGAAGTCAAGTCGCACAGCGGTCAGCTTGGCACAAACGACGTGCGAGGATTCACCACGCAAGCAGGCAACCGACACGCGGGCGAGCGAAGGTGCGCTTTGCAGCTTCCGCGCGGGCCCCTGGCCCGTTACTATCACTCGTACCCATGGCCAAACTGGTCGAGGGATTTAAGGATGGACGCCCCGAACTTGGGCGGCGTACGTTTTTGGTGCCCGAAAGTCATGCTGAAGTTCTCGCGCTGCTCTATCACGAGCAAACCGGGATCGTCGGAGGTTTGCCGGTTGGTCCGGTGACCACGGATCCCTTCGGCGCGCATGGAATCCGGATGTATCCGGACCAGGATCCTTCAGTTCTGGAAGAGACTCGACGCTATTTTGAGAAGCTTGCTGAACGTTTTTCGAATGATCTTCCCAAGGCGTAGCCGCATGTTGCGGTCGTTGCCTGTCTCGCCTGTCGCGCTCGCTCTGGGGCTCTTCTGGGGACTCGTGGCCTGCACCGGGACGCAGCGCCATGTGTGCAAGACGGACAGCGACTGTTCCAATCAGCGCCGTTGTGATCCTTCTGGAGCGTGCGTGGCTGGCACCACGCCGGCTGGGCCGTCAGGGCCCTTGGGCGCTGCAGATCAGGCGGGCCCGCCGGCTCCGCCGCCTCGGCCGACCGGCGCGCCGCCGTTTGCGATGTTCGGCGGCGACGCGCAGCACCGCGGCCGGGCCGCCGGGCCCGCGCCGGTGCGCTCGCCGAAGGCCGCCTGGTCGGTGTCGCTGGGGGCCACGGTGGCGGGCTCTCCGACCATCGGCCCCGACGGCACCGTGTACGTGGCAGCGCACGATGGGTCGCTGTCCGCCATCGCGCCAGAGGGCGTGGTGCGCTGGCGCTTCGCCACCGGCGACCGCTCCTGGAGCACCCCGGCGGTGGCGGTGGATGGCACGGTCTACCTCGGCTCCGACGATGATCACCTCTACGCGGTCGATCGCACCGGCACGTTGAAGTGGAAGCTGCGACTTGGCGATTGCGATCCCAAGGGCTTTGGGCCGGAGTCTTCGCGCTGCGATGTGGACGGCGGCCCCACGATCGGCCCCGACGGCACGATCTACGTGGGCGGAGACGGCCTGCACGCGGTGTGGGCAGACGGCACGCTGCGCTGGAAGTTCGCCACCGCCGATCACGTGGCGTCCACGCCCGCGCTGGGCGCCGACGGCACGATCTATGTGGGCTGTCAGGATCACGCGCTCTACGCGGTGGCGCCCGATGGCACCAAGCGCTGGGAGCTGCGCACCGGCGGCGACATCGACGCGGCGCCGCTGGTGGCCGACGACGGCACGATCTACGTGGGCTCCGATGATGACCTGTTCTATGCGGTGGCGCCCGATGGCACGGTGCGCTGGAAGGTCATCACCGGCGGCGACATCCGGGGCGCCGCGGCGCTGGGGCCCGACGGGACGATCTACGTGGGGAGCTATGACCGCGCGCTGTACGCGATCTCACCCACCGGTGAGGTGCGCTGGAAGGTGGCGGCGGCGGAGCGCTTTCACGGCGCGCCCACCGTGGCGCAGAACCAGGTGGTGGTGGTGGGGTCCCAGGACGATCATCTTTACGCGGTGGGGACGGACGGCATCATACGATGGCTCCTGTCTCTCTCCACTGACGTGGACACGACGCCGGCGATCGCCGGTGATGGCACGCTCTACGTCGCAGGAGACGACGGCCGCGTGCATGCATTTCGTTAGAGAAGAAAAGAGAGAGACATGAAAGGTTCATTGCAGCGCCAGGACATCCTCGATGCCCTGACGCGCCAGGTCACCCCTGGCATCAAGTTGACGGCGCTGGCCGACGAGCTGGGGTTGCGCAAGCACGAGATCTCCGAGCTTCGCGCGCTCCTGGTGACGCTGGGAGAAGAGGGCGTGTTGCACGTGCTGCCGGGCGGGGCGTTCGCGCTGGCGCCCAGCGGGCGCAACGCAGATCCGCACGGCAAGCCCGCGGCCTTGGGCCGACGTGGCGCGGCGCGGGCCGAGCGCGGCCGGGCCAGCGAGGCCGGCGCTGCCGCCGACCAGTCCGACGCGACCGTGGCCAAGCGGCCCGGGCGCAAGCCGGTGCCGCTGGCGGCGGATCGCCCTGCGGTGCGGCTGGCGCCGCGCGTCGCCGCGGGGTCGTCGCCAGCGCGTAGCGCCGAGGGCGCGCGCGGTCCGCGCGGCCCGCGTGGCCTGCGCGGCCCTTCCGCAGCGCCCAAGGCCGCGGAGCCAGGCTGGACCGTCCCCGACATGACGCCTGAGCCGCCCGCGCGCGCGACGGCCAAGAGCGCCAGCCCCGCGGCGCCGAGCTTCGCGGCGCCGAGCTTCGCCGCGTCGGGCGTCCCGGCGGACACCGGCGTCGCGGTGGCTGCGCCTGCCGTCGCCCTGGCAGCGCCAGTGGCGATCCCGCTGCCGCGCACCGACGGCCAGGTCAGCGGTCGCATCACCATCCACCCCGCCGGCTACGGCTTCGTCGCCACCGACGGCGGCGAGACCGTGTTCGTGCCGGCCAAGTACCGCGGCCTGTCGCTCGACGGCGACAAGGTGCTGGTGGCGACGTGGACGGGCGTCAAGGGCATCGAGGGCCGGGTGGAGACCGTGCTGGCCCGCGGTCGGGCGCGCCTCACCGGCATCTTGCGCCGCGCCGGCTCGGTGCGGATGTACCTCGAGCCAGATGATCCGCGCATCGCCACCGACTACGGCCGGGTGGCGCTCGACGGCGTGGAGCTGGGCAAGGAGGGGCAGGCGGTGGTCGTGGAGATCACGCAGTACCCGACGCTGACCCAGATGACGATGGCCGGGCGGGTGCTCAAGGTGCTGGGGGATCCGGAAGATCCGCGCACCGAGATCGAGAAGATCCTGGCGGTGTCGTCGATCCCGCTGGAGTTCCCCGAGGCGGTGCTGCACCAGGCGGCGAGCACGCCGCAGACGCTGGGCCCAGCAGACCTCGCGGACCGCATCGATCTGCGCTCGCGTCGGTTCTGCACCATCGATCCGGAGACCGCGCGAGACTTCGATGACGCGCTGTGCGTGGAAGATGGTCCACAGGGCGGCCCGCGGGTCTGGGTGGCGGTCGCGGACGTGGCGCACTACGTGCGCTGGGGCGACGCCCTCGACCGCGAGGCCGAGCTGCGCGGCGTCTCGGTGTACCTGCCAGATCGCGTGATCTCGATGCTGCCGATCGAGCTGTCGGCCGGCATCTGCTCGCTCAACCCGGACGTGGATCGCTGCGCCATGGTGGTTCGGCTGGACTTCGACCGCGACGGCGGCATCGTCGAGGCGGGGCTCGCCGCAGCGGTGATCCGCTCCCACGCGCGCCTGGACTATCCCGGCGTGGCGGCGGCGCTGGGCGGCGACTTTCGCGGTCGGCGCGAGGCCTACCGGCCATGGGCGGCGGAGCTGCATCGCCTGGCGGCGCTGTCGGTCCAGATGCGGGCGCGGCGACGGGCCCGCGGCGCGCTGGAGCTGGAGATCGGCGAGCCCAAGGTGATCCTGGACGCCGATGACGCCCGCCTGGTGCGCGACGTGGTGCGCGCCAAGGGCGACGCCGCGGTCAAGAGCGCCTACGAGCTGGTGGAGGAGTTCATGATCGCCGCCAACGAGGCGGTGGGGCGGTACTTTCGCCAGCGCGCCGCCACCACGGTGTGGCGCGTCCACGCGCCGCCCAAGGAGGAGCGCCGGCGGATCCTGGCCGAGCTGCTGTCGGCCTACAACATCGCCACCTCCACCGAGGAGCTGGGCACGCCGCTGGGGATGAAGCGCGTGCTCGACGAACTGGCGGTCCACCCGGCGGCGCGCGCGCTGTCGTTCCTGGTCCTGCGCACGCTCACGCAGGCGGTGTGGGACACGGTGCCCATTGGCCACTTCGGCCTCGCCTCCGGAGACTATCTCCACTTCACCTCGCCGATCCGACGCTATCCGGACCTGCTGGTGCATCGCCTGCTCAAGCACTACCTGCACAAGGAAGGGCAGGCGTCCGGAGGCGGCTATCACAAGGCCCCGCCCGAGGCCGACAAGCTCAGCGAGCTGGCGGCAGCCTCCAGCTTGCATGAGCGGCGCGCCATGGAAGCGGAGCGCGAGGCGGTCTCGATGTACCGCGCGTACATGATGCGCGAGCAGGTCGGCGAGCGATATCAGGGCGTGGTGTCGGCGGTGACCAGCTTCGGCGTGTTCGTCGAGATCGAAGAGCCCTTCGTCGAGGGGCTCATCCGCATCGACAGCCTGGCCAGCGAGCCGTTCGTGTTCGACGAGGTCCACCTGCGGTTGACCGGCCAGCGCACCGGCATCCAGCTCTGCCTGGGCGACTCGGTGACCGTCGAGATCCGCGATGTCTCGGTGCTGCGGCGCCGGATCGATCTCGGGCTCTTGTCGGTGGCGCAGCAACGCATCGCCAGCGCGACCGAACTGGCGGAGGCGCGCGCCAAGCCAGCGCCGCGACCGCGGGCGGCCGCCGGCGCGAGCGGGCCACGCGGCGCGAGCGGCGAGCGCGGCGACAGTGGAAGGGGCGGGCGCGGCGGGCCAGGCGGGCCGGGGCCGCGCGGCGAGCGCGGCGCGGCGCGAGGCGCCCACCCCGAACGTCCAGCGCCGGCTCCGGCGGGGCTCGCCGCGAAGCGGCGGGCCGGGCACGCGGTGACCAAGGCGGTGGAGGGAGCGCAAGGCCGCGCCAAGGCCGGCGGTCGGTTGCGGCTAGGCGTGTCCGCGCGGCTCACCCAGGGACCCACGCTTTGGCGACGACGACGCGCCGCGGGGACGCAAGGGCAAGGGGCCGAGCAAGAGCAAGCGGCCGGGCAAGCCCAAGCGCAAGCGGTAGGCGCGAAGCGCCCGCCGCGGTCGCGGTCCTGGTCGCGCCCGGTGTCAGGGCAGCGAGGCTTCGATGGCGGCGATCACCGACGGATCGTCCGGCGTGGTCTTGGGCGAGAAGCGCGTGATCTTCTTGCCGTCGGCGCTGATGACGAACTTCTCGAAGTTCCAGCGGATGTCGCCGGCGTGGCCGCTGGCGTCCGCGATCGGCGTGAGCGCCTTGTAGATCTCGTGCCGGCCCTGGCCGTTGACCTCCACCTTCTCCATCATCGGGAAGGTCACGCCATACGTGGTGGAGCAGAAGGTCTCGATGTCCTTGGCGGTGCCCGGCTCCTGACCAGCGAACTGGTTGCACGGGAAGCCGACGACGGTGAAGCCCTTGGCGGCGTACTTCTTCTGCAGCGCCTCGAGCGTGGAGTACTGCGGGGTCAGGCCGCACTTGGAGGCCACGTTGACGACCAGCAGCGCCTTGCCCTGGAAGGCGGCGAGGGTGGTGGGCTGGCCTTGCAGGGTCTTGATGGACGCATTCCACATGGCGGAGATCTCCTGGTTCCCGGTGACGGTGGTGGCCGCAGGCGCGGTGCCCGCAGCGGGCAAGTTGGCCGGATCTTCAGCGGCGGCGGTGGCGCCTTGCACCACGGCAGGGGTTGGCTCCGGGGCGGGCTTGGTCTCTTTCGAGCACGCCGAGAGCGCGGGGACCGAGAGCGCGGCGAGGGCGAGCAGCTTGGCTTGCATGGACCGGCAAGTTACACCGTTTGGCCAGCCGCGCAACCTCGGCGCCAGGCGCCAGGCGCGTGGGCTGTCCGGCGCCCACTCCTGGCATCACGGTTGGGCCACGCCTCCGGACGCATGCTCGCGCCGCGGCGGCGCCAAGCCCACGCTTTGCGATAGCCGAGCGCCAGGGCGTGCGGTAGCGTCCACCGCCCCATGCGTCACGTGTATGCAGACTTCATCGATCGCGTAAGCAAGCCCGCACGCTATCTTGGCGGGGAGTACCTCTCGGTGACCAAGGATCCGGCCACCGTCGACGCGCGGGTGTGTCTGGGCTTCCCCGATGTCTATGACATCGGCATGTCTCACCTGGGCACCAAGATCTTGTACTCGGGGCTCAACGCGCATCCGCGCATCGCCTGCGAGCGCGTGTTCACGCCGTGGCTCGACATGGAGGCGGAGCTGCGCGAGCGCGGCCTGCCGCTGGTGTCGCTGGAGAGTCAGCACACGCTGTGCGAGTTCGACGTGCTGGGCGTCTCGCTGCAGTACGAGCTGACCTTCACCAACGTGCTCACGCTGCTCGATCTGGGCGGCATCCCGCTGCGCGCCAAGGACCGCGCCGAGGACGCCACGCTGGTCCTGGTGGGCGGCCCCACCGCGTCGCATCCGGAGCCGATGGCGGCGTTCATCGACGCGGCGTTCCTGGGCGAAGCGGAGGAGCAGCTCGCGCCGCTGGTGCTGGAGTGGGCGGCGATGCGCAAGCAGATCCGCGCCGGGCAGCGCACGCGCGCCGACGCGCTGGCCGAGCTGGCCTCGCGCTACGCGCTGTATGTGCCCTCGCTGTACGAGACCTTCGTGGATGAGGCCACCCAGATGGTCGTGGTGGGGGCGCCCACAGATCCGCGGGTGCCGGCCACGGTGCGGCGGGCCATGGTCGCCAACCTGGATGACTATCCCTTCCCCAAGGACGCGCCGGTGCCGTACGCGGAGGCGGTGTTCGAGCGCGCGTCGGTCGAGATCGCGCGCGGCTGCACCGAAGGGTGCCGGTTCTGCCAGGCCGGGATGATCTACCGGCCGGTCCGCGAGCGCTCGCCGGCGAGCATCGCCGACAGCCTGATGGGCGGGCTGGAGACGGCGGGGTACGAGGAGACCGGCCTGACCTGTCTGTCCACCGCGGACTTCTCCAGCATCACGCCGCTCATCAAGACGCTCGGCAAGGAGCTGCGGCGGCGCGGCGTCTCGATGTCGGTGGCGTCGCTGCGCGCCTACGGGCTCAATAGCGATCTGCTCGACGAGCTGGCGCTGACGCGCATCGCCGGCCTGACCTTCGCGCCGGAGGCCGGCACGCAGCGCATGCGCGACGTGGTCAACAAGAACATCACCGAGGCGCACGTCGAGGAGTCGACGCGCAAGGTGTTCGAGCGCGGCTGGCACCGCATCAAGCTGTACTTCATGATCGGCTTGCCCACCGAGCAAGACGACGACGTGCGCGGCATCGTCGACACCGGCATGCGGATGCTCAAGATCGGTCGCCAGCACGTGGGCCACCGCGCGGAGATCACGGTCTCGGTGAGCTCGCACGTGCCCAAGCCGCACACCCCGTTCCAGTGGTGCGCGCAGGACCCGCTGCAGGAGATCCGGCGCAAGCAGGCGCTCTTGCGCAGCACCGCGGGGGGGCTCGGCAAGGCGGGGATGGGCGTCCGGCTCAAGCATCATGACAGCGGCATCTCCTTCATCGAAGGCGTGCTGGCGCGCGGCGATCGCCGCCTCTCTGACGTGATCGAGGCGGTGTGGCGGGACGGCGGGCGCTTCGATGGCTGGGAGGAGGTGTTCGACGTGTCGCGCTGGCAGCGCGCGCTGGACGCGCACGGGGTGGACGTGGAGTCGTACCTTGGGACGCGCCCGATCTCGGCGCGGCTGCCCTGGGACCACCTGGATGTCGGGCTCGAGGACGGCTTCCTGCTCGGCGAGTACCGACGGGCCATGAAGGGCCGCGCCAGCCCACCGTGCGGCAAGGTGGCTGGGCAGCTCATCCACCACACGACGCTCGAGGACGCGCAGGAAGATCATCGGCGCCTGGTCTGCTACGACTGCGGCGTGGCCTGCGATCTGACGCAGATGCGGCAAGATCGCCTGGTGGCGCTGCGCGGCCTGGGCCAGGCGGCGCGGCGGGTCGATGACGCGGCGGCAGGACCTCAGGTCGCGGCTCCTGGCGCGGCGGCGGCGCCAGGGGACAAGCCGGGGGCCGATCGTGAGGATCGCCCTGGGGGCTCTCCGGTGTCCGCGCTGGACGAGCCCCGCACCCTCGACGTCAGCGAGCGCGGCGGCGGCTCGCCGGCCGAGCGCCTGGGCATGGGAGACGGCGCCGAGCTGTCGTCGTCGTCGGAGCTCCCGGCGCCCTCGGAGCTCCCGGCGTCGTCGGCGATCCCGGCCGCGCCTCCGCGCGGCGCTCGCAACGCCGCCGAGGCGCGCAACGACGCTCGCGCCGAGCGGGTTCGCCAGGCCGGCTTCTTTGGGTCTGACGCGCCGTACACCTCGTACCGGCTGCGCTACGCCAAGGTGGGCCGCGCCGCGTTCCTGGGCCACCTGGATCTGGTGCGCCTGCTGGCGCGCACCTTCCGTCGCGCCGAGCTGACCCTGGCCATGTCGCGTGGCTTCTCCCCCAAGCCGCGCCTGACGTTCGGTCCGGCGCTGGGCCTTGGCGTGCCGAGCCTGTCCGAGCTGATGGACGTGGATCTCGAGCACATTCGGCTCGACGGCTCGCCGCAAGATCTGTCCGCCAGCGAGGTGCTGCGCCGCATGAAGGCGGTGACGCCCCCTGGGCTCGAGATCCACGACGTGGTCGAGGTGCTCGCCGGAGATCGCGGCCTCGGCAAGCTCGTGAACGCGGTGGATCTGCTGGTGCGGCCCGCTCCTGATGGCCTGCGCATGGACCCCGCGCGCCTCGAGCGCGTCGTCCGCGCCTTCTTGGCCAAGGACAGCGCGGTGGTGGTGCGCCCGGGCAAGGCTGCCGCCGCTCACGGTCGCCACGGCCGGCCCGCCGCGGAGGCGTCGCCCCCGCGCCCGGTGGACGTGCGCGCCCTCACCGTGGACGCGGCGGTGCTCGCCGACGAGGCCGCGCAGGCCTTGTGCGCCGCCCTGGACTGGCCGGCCAGCGAGGCGCTGGTTCGCATCCGCATCCGGTCGATCTCGTCCGACGGTAGCGCCAAGCCCAGCGAGGTGGCCAAGGCGCTGGGCCTGTGGGGCCCCGACGACCTGCGCGCCGAGCACGCGCTGGTTGCCCGCCTCGGCTGCGTGCTCGACGAGCCGGCGCCGCGCGCCGCGGTGTTGCCGCCGCCGGTCCCCGCTGCGCCGCAGCCCTCGGCCGTGCCCTGACGAGCTGCCGCTCGGTCGTGCCTGACGAGCTGCCGCTCGGTCGTGCGCTGACGAGCTGCCGCTCGGTCGTGCCTGACGAGCCGGCGTGCGCTCTGGGGCGGCGGCTCAACACCCCTCGCGCTTTTTCTTTGCCGGGGCCGGGGCCGGGGCCGGGGCCGCGCCGGAGCGGCCGGGCAGCGCCGGGGCCAGCGCAGGCGGCATCGGCATCGGCGGCGGCGGGGCCGCGTCGGGGGCTGGTGGCGCGACTCCGGGGGCCGCCGCCGCGGCGCCAGGGGCCGCGGCGACGCGGGCCTGGCCGCCAAAGAACCTGGCGACCTGCGCGGTGCGCTCGAAGCGCGCCAGCTCGGCTGCGGAGGCGTTGGCCGGCGCGGTCGGGAACATCACGTCCTCCTTCCATGCGTCGAGCCCCTCCAGCAGCGAATAGGCGTGGCGGTAGCCCATGCCGCTGAGCACCATCCAGCCCTGCGCGGCGTGGATGCCGCCGTCGCCGTAGAGTATGATCTTGTCGGTGCGCCCAAGCGCGCCATCCGTGAGCTCGGCGAGCGGCAGGTGCTCGGCGGTCGGGATGTGGTAGGCGGCGTAGGCCGCGGCGTCGCGGATATCGATCAACCGGTAGTCGGTGCGGCCCTCGATGATCCAGGTCGCCAGCTCCGCGGGGGTGACGTGGTCCTCCTGCCGGTCGACGCGGGTGAGCAGCTCCTTGGCATGCATGGTGACGGTGCGGTCGTGCTTGACCGTGGCCAGCGGGGCGAGCACGCCGAGCCCCAGCGCCAACAGGCCGAGCTTGTGGTTGAGGGTCAGGCTGGCAGTCCAGGTCATGGCGGCTCCTTCACTTGGTGGCGACCGCGTCGCGCGCGGCGAACCTCTTCTCGACCCACGTCGCGGCGCCGAAGCCAGCGACCGCGATGACCACGACGCCGAGCACCAGCACGCCGTGCGAGATCCCGAGCGACTCGGGCAGGGTGGTCTGGCCGAGCGCGCCTGCTTCGAACCATCCGGCGAATAGCGGCGAGCTGACGGCGAAGGCGAGCGTCCCGGCGGTGAACCCCAGGGCGTAGATCAAGCCGTCGATCCGGCCGGTGGAGGCCGAGGCGATCGAGGTGCCCGGGCAGTATCCGCCGATCACGAAGCCGACGCCGAGCAGCAGGCCGCCGATGAGCTGGGGGACCCAGTAGGTCGGCACCAGGTACACGAGCGACAGATCGAGGAACCCGATCCAGGACAGGTAGGTCACGCCGAGCAACGCGGTCACGATCGCCGAGAACATGACCTTGAAGACCGCCATGTCTCGGAAGTAGAACTGGGCCGTCAGCTTCTTGGCGCTGCCGAACCCGGCGCGCTCGAGGAAGAACCCGAAGCCGATGCCGAGCAAGAAGGCGATGATGAGGCTGACCTCGTCACCGAAGAACCCGAGCTTGTACAGAGGTGCGGTCATCGCCATTGCCTCCTGACGATCCAGGCGACGGCGTACCCGCCGCCGAAGACGCTGAGCATGAAGATCCAGCTACCGAGGTTGAGCAGCGCGCCGCCGCTGAGCCCTTGGCCGCTGGTGCAGCCGCGCGCCAGCGCCGCGCCAAACGCCATCACCATGCCACCCGCGAAGGCCAGGGCGAGGCGGCCAGCGACCGAGATCCGCGGGCCGCGCTCGACCGAGGCGCCGACCCGGTGCGCGAGCAGCCCCGAGAGCAGCGCGCCGACCATGACGCCGAGCACCTCGAACACCAGCCACGACTTGAGCGGGTGCGTGTCGTCGAGGTAGCCGGAGAGAAAGCTATTGGAGTGGGCGTAGTCCGGCGCCGCGCTCGACACCAGCCAGGCGATCAGCGAGTTGAACGCGCCGGACGCGCCGAGCCCTCGCCCGACCAGCACGAACGCGGCGAGCAGGACGAGCCCGAGCCCGATGCCCGCGAGATAAGGGTTCAGGTACGGGGAAGGGGCCGCCCTCCCATGCACGTTCGACTCCATGGCATGTCCTTTCACGGCGGCGCCCAGTGGCTCGCCTGTCCGGCGAAGACGAAGATGAACCGCAAGATCAGCCCGCCGGAGAGCACGAGCAAGGGCGCCACTGCGGTGTGCGCGATGCGCCGGGTCACGATGAGCAGCTGCAGCGTGAGCGGCACGAGCAAGCCGAGCAACACCACCCCCACCCAGAACACCGCGGTGTACGGGCCGCCGAGCAGCAGCCGCGCCGCGGCGACCTGCGCCTCGTTCGACGACGAGAAGCCGATCAGCAGCAGCGCCAGCAGGCCGAGCTCGATCGAGAGCAGGGCGTTGTCGAGCTGCAGGAGCTGGTCGCTTTCGGCGGCGTCGGGCGAGAGCCAGTGCGCTAGCGCGGCGCCGGTCGAGACGCCGGAGACCAGAAACAGCGGGCCGAGCAGCGAGCTGGACCACAGCGGCCGGGCGCCGAGCGCAGACAGCAGCACCCCGGTGTAGATGCCGAGCGCGACGCCGCTGGCGACCGCGGCCATGCCGATCTTGCGGCGGATGGCGCCGCGATCGGCGAACGAGAGGAAGCGCTGGGTGGCGGTGGGGAACCGGTCGCGTAGCCAGCGCGGCGGATCGAGCAGCACGCCCAGCATGAGCACCGGGTAGACGATCAGCAAGATCCAGGCGCCCCACGACATCGGCGACAGCGGCTTGAACGTCAGGTACAGCCGCCACACGAACGGCTTGTGCGTCAGGTCGAGGAAGAGGGCCAGCATGCCCAGCGAGATCGTGCCCAGGCCGATGAGGTGCAGGCCGCTCGAGGCGAGCGCGAAGCTGGGCGCCGCGCCGCGGTTTCGCCGGCCACTCCACAGCGCGTGGCCAGAGAGCACCAGGATCCCGGCGGTCAGCCCTCCGAGGAACAAGTAGACGGGGATCTCCCATCCCCAGGCGTGCAGGTGCCCATCCGTGAGGGGGCTGTGCGCGGTCGAAACGAACTCTCGAGGCGTCATCGTCTACTCCAGATAGAAGATGCGAGGCTTGGTGCCAGCCTCGGGGAGGATGGAATAGTGGCGCCGCGACGCCAGCAACCGGCTGACCTCGGACTCCGGATCATCGAGATCGCCAAAGTACATGCAGTGCGTCGGGCACACCGAGACGCACGCCGGGTCCTTGCCTTGCTCGACGCGATGGATGCAGAACGTACACTTGTCAGCGTATCCATCGGGGTGGATGTAGCGCGCGTCGTAGGGGCATGACGCGACGCACGCCTTGCAGCCGATGCACTCGTCCTTGGTGACGAGCACGACGCCGCCCCAGTCGTGGACGTGGCTGGCGCCGGTCGGGCAGCAGCTCACGCACGGCGGGTCATCGCAGTGGTTACAGCGTTCGCTCTGGATCTTGAGCGACAGCTTCGGGAACTTGCCCGTCGTCGCGTAGGTGATCCAGTCGCGGTTCATCCCCTCCGGCGTCCGGTTCTCCGTCTTGCACGCGACCACGCAGTCCTGGCAGCCGACGCAGCGCTTGGTGTCGATGACCATTCCCAGACGAGCCATGACTCAACCCTCCTGCTCGAGGGTGACGAAGTTGACGTTCATCCCGGTCCCACCCATCAGGGGATCGGTGACGTAGCGGGTCACGAGCTGGGCGTCGTTGGCGCCGCGCCCACGGGCGGTGGGGAGGAGCTTCGAGGTGTGGCCAAAGCCGTGGACCATGTAGACGCAGTCGGGGCGGATCGCCTCGGTGGCGCGGACCTTGATGCTGAAGTCGCTGCGCACCCCGTCCTGGTTGCGCAGCCAGACCCGTCGGCCGGCTAGCCCCATGCGCTCCGCCACGGCGGCGTTGAGCCAGAGCTCGTTCTCGCCCATCGCTTGCGCGAGCACAGGGTTGGTCTGGGTGCGGCTGAAGGAGTGGACCGGCGAGCGGCCAAAGAGCAGCCGGAACGAACCCGGCGGACCGGGATCGGGGCGGGTGTACCTGGGCACCGGATCGAAGCCGGCGTCCTTGAGCTGGACCGAGTAGAACTCGATCTTCTGCGATGGCGTGGCGAACTGCGGGACGACCCCGTCCTCGTAGTAGAGTGGCTGCTTGGCGCCGCGCACCAGGCCCTGGCGCTGGAGCTGCTCGAGGCTGAGCCCCGCGCCTCGCAGGCGGTGATCGAGGTAGTCCTCGATCGTCTTCCAGGGGTAGTAGTCCTTGAGGCCGAGCTTTATCGCCAGCTCGCGGGCGATCCACCAGTTTGGCTTCTGGTCATGCGGCGAGTCGACGACCGGCTGGCGCAGCGCGACGAAGGGCTCGCGAAACAGCTCGACGTTGAGGTCGTCGTAGCGCTCGAGGTACGTGCTCTCGGGCAGCACGACGTCGGCCCAGCCGGCGGTCTCGCTGCCGACGACATCGACCACGACCAGGAGATCGAGGTTCTGGATCGCCGCCAGCGTGGCCGCCTGATCCGGGAGCGCCTGGAGCAGGTTCGTCGCGTAGACGAACCAGCCTTTGATCGGGTACGGCTTGCCGCTGATCGTGGCGTCGCGGATGCCGGTGGTGAGCGCCTCGCTGGCGAACGGGTACTTCTTGGCGGGATTGTCGACCTTGCCCTTGGCCGACTTGGGATACGGCGGGTACGGATATCCCGGTACCTCCATGCTCGCTGGCTGGTAGAAGCCGCCTTTTCGGCCCCAGCTCCCCAGCAGCGCGTTGAGCAGCGCGATGGCGCGGCTGCGCTGCGCGTCGTCGCCGTACCACGAGGCGTGGCGGCCAGGGTGGACCAGCGTGGCTGGCCGGTGCAGCGCCATCTCACGCGCGGTGGCGCGGATCACCTCCGGCTCGATGCCGGTCTCCGGGAACGCCCGCTCCGGCGTCCATTGCGCCAGCTCCGCGACGAACGCGTCAAAGCCAAACCCGTGCTGCGCGACGTAGTCTCGGTCGTAGAGGCCCTCGGTGACGATCACGTTCATCCACGCCAGGAGCAGCGCGAGGTCCGTGCCTGGCCGGGCCGGCAGGTAGTACTTGGCCTTCGAGGCCGCGATGGAGAACCTCGGATCGACGACGATGATGCTGGCGCCGTTGCCGACCGCCTCGGCGAACTCCTGCACCTGGGTGTTGTGCATGTTCTCGCCCAGGTGCGAGCCGATGAGCACGAGGCAGCGCGCGTTGGCGATGTCGGTCCGCTCGGGGGAGCCAACTCCCTCGCCGAAGGTCAGCTCGAAGCCGACGTCGCGCGGGCCGCGGCACTGCGCGAAGGACGGGGCGGCGAGGTTGACCGCGCCGTACGCCTTGAGCGTGTGCTTGAGGAACGTGCCGCCGATGCCGTGGCTAAACCCCGCCACAGCCTCTGGGCCGTACTTGGCCTTGATCTTCTGCATCTTGTCGGCGATGTAGCCAAGCGCCTCGTCCCAGGTGACCGCGGTCCACTGGTCTTCTCCTCGCAGCTTGGTGCGCATCAGCGGGGTGCGCAGCCGATCGGGGTCTTGGTGCGCGCCGACCCCTCCGGTGCCACGGGGACACAAGCGACCTCGCGACAGCGGATCTTCGGGGTTGCCCTCGATCTTCCACAGCACGCCGTTTTCGACGGTGGCGATCGCGTTGCACTTCCAGAAGCAGATATCGCAGTAGGTTGGGACGGTGCGCAGCCCCTTGGCGCGCGCAGAGGTGGCGCGCGCCCCCGCGGCGCTCAGGCCCGCACCGGTGGCGGCCGCAGCCACTGCTCCGGCGCTGGCCCCGGCGATCTGAAGGAACCGACGACGCGAGAGCTGAGTCACGAGAAGCTCCTTGGCAGCTCACGCCTCGACCGCCTCTGCAGGCCATCGCATGCGTGATGTCGTGGAGCGCTGGCGGCGTCGAGGCTCATGACGCCGAGAGAATGCAATCACAGGGCCAGCCTGGCGCATCACGCTCCTGGAACGGACTGGTGCTGGCCGGGGCTCACGCGCCGCCTGCGCCGCCCGCTGCGCGCCGTCCTCTCGTCGAGGAAGCGCACGATGCCCGGTCGCGGCCGGATGATGATACGGATTGAAACACCGCAAAATCTGCTGAAACACTGCAGATTTTGCGAAGGAGCGGTGAGCTCGGGGAGACCCTGAGAGAGCCGCTCTCAAGGGAAGCGATGGCCGCCATCACCTCGCTGGATCGAAGTAGTCGGCGATGGCCGCGACCAGCTCAGGCGCGAGCCGCGCGGCGCTGCCTTTGCCTCCGCGCTGCAGCGCGACGCCGAGCGTCAGCGGGATGGTCTCGGTGGGCGTGACCACCGCGAAGGCCAGGACCAGCAGGCTGTCGTCAGGGGGTGCCTTGCCGCACGCGAGCCACCCGGGTTGCGCTGCCAGCGTGGCGGGGCGGTCGGGCAGGGTGTGGCGTCGGTTCCAGGCATCGCAAGCGGCGCGCTTGCGGGCCACGGTGGCCAGCGAGTCGATGGTGCCGGTCTTGCCGCCATAGAGGATCAGCCGCGCGTCGGCGAAGAGCGGCGCCAGCGTGCGATGCGCGGTGCCGCCTTCACCGAGCACGGCGCACAGGCCGCCATCGGCGCCGCGCACGCTGGAGGTGCGGCCGGTGGGCGTCTCCACGCAGCGCCACGCTGGGAGAGCGCCCACCACAGGGGAGGGGAAGTACGACGCGGCCAGGCGCGGGGCGCCAGGCGAAGGCGAAGGCAAAGGCGAGGCGTCGCCGGGCGCGGCGGGAGCCTGCGCGGCCGGATCCTGCGCGGAGGGATCCGGCTCGTACACGACGCGGGCGAAGGCGTCGGTGAGCTGGGCCAGCGAGCCGGCGGGATGCACGCCGGATCCGCGCAGCCACTGCAGGTACTCGCGCGTGGGCACCTGGGTCTGGCGCGGGCGGTTGTCGCCGTAGAAATCGAAGCGGTCGGGGCCCAAGGCCACCAGGTGCCGGAGGTCTGCGCTGGGCGCGGAGATCGGCAATGCGCGCAGGGCGCAGACATCGCGTCGGGTCGCGGCCGCCACGCAGCTCGCGCGGTTGCCCAGCACGCAAAGCGGGCGGCCGAGCACCCGCTCCACCGCCTGCCACAACGGGGCGCGGCGCAGGCCGGCCAGCACCAGGCCGCGCTTGCCGAGGATCGGCCCCACCTCGTCGCGGATGGTGAGCGGCGCCTCGGTGGGCCAGGTCGAGAGGTCCGACGTCACCAGCTCGAGGAACGAGCGCGGCACGTCTCCGGTGGCCAGGCGCGCGTTGGGCAGGCCGAGGCCCAGGAGGCCGAGCGCCGCCTGGTACCAGTTGGGCGAGCGGGCCAGGAAGTCGTGCAGGTCCGCCGCGGCAGGCTCGCTGGTGAGCGAGGTGGGCGGGCAGTGACCGGCGAGCGCGGCGAAGCCAGCGCCGCGGCGCCCCTTGCATTGAGCCTGCACGCCGCCAAAGCCAAGGACCAGGGTCGGGGCGAGGTCAGGAAAGGCAAGCTCGGCGGCGCGCGCGAGCACGGGCTTGAGCACAGAGCCAACGGCGATGGGCAGGTTCCAGTCCGCGCGCTCCGGATCGCTCTCTCCTGGTTGCCCGGGCTCGCCGGTCGCTGGATCCCGGTCTTCACGCAGGCGCATCAGGCGCAGCTCATCGGCCACCGTGCGCGGCGCATAGGCGGAAGGGGCGCGGCCCCAGGTAGCCTCGCTCTGCGCCAGCAGCTCGCCGGTGTCGCCGCGCATCAGCGTGAGCTGCGCGCGCAGCGGCGTGACCGCGCGGCCCTTGGGGCCACGGGGCTCGCGCAAGAGCTGGGTGAGGTGCTGGCTCAGCGTCTGGGACAGCTCGGGCTGCAGGGACACGCGGCACTCGAGCACGCCGTCGAGCGGGCTGGTGCTGCACACCTGCGCGCGGGGCGAAGGCGGAGGCTCGAGGGTGCCGCAGGACGGCGCCGCGCCGTCGGTGCCCGCGGCGAGCGCGGCGTGGATCCATCCGTCTAGCCCCAGCGAGCGCTCGACGGCGAAGGGGTTGACCCAGCCCAGATGGGGCAGGGTGGGCCCGTAGGGGTAGCTGCGTCGGCGGCTGCCATCGGCCGCGAAGACGTCATCGGCGAGCAGTGGATCGACGGTGGCGTTGGCTGGTGGACGAACCTGAGGGGGCAGCGCCGGCGCGAGCTTGCCTGGCGGCCGGGCGGCTGCGCCGGTGGTTGCGTCGTTTGCGGCGCCGGTGGCGGCGCCGGTGGCCGGCGCGCGGGCTGGCGTGGCGGCGCTCGCGAGATCGTCCCAGGCTCGTCGCGGACGAACCAGCGCGACGCGCGGCGCTGGGCCATCTCCTGCCAGCAGGGTGACCCGGGTCAGCTCGACCTCGGCGGGGGCGCCAGCGGTCGGGGCGCGCGCCGCCGCAGCCGATGCAGCGGATGCAGCCGCGCGAGGCGTTCCCGGCTGCCAGGAAGATCCTTGGCCGAGGCGAGTCGAGGCGCCGGCGGTCCAGGTCTGCGCCGCGCCCAGCAAGATCACGCGGTCGCCTCGCAAGGCGATCGTGGTGCTGGCGCCGAGCCGCAGGCGCTCGGTGTGATGCAGGCCTGGCGCCAGCGCGCCTTGCTCGCGCGCCGACGTGCCGCGCGTCGAGAGATCGAGCGGCGGTGCGCCCGGGCGCAAGCGAATGATCGCGGCGCCGATCTGCACCTCGCCGACATCGCTGGCCGCGTCCCCCATGGCGCGGCTGACCACCCGGATGCGGCGGCTGGCCACGGCGGGGGCGCGCTGGATCAGCTTGGCCGCTGCATCTCCGGGCAAGTCGACATGGCAGGTCAGCGCCGCCGCGTCAGGTGCGCCGGGCGCGGGCGAAGCGCGCTCGAGGCGGAGCTGGGGCCATCCAGCGTCGAGCGTGGCGCGGCAGGTGTCGTCGGTCAAAAGCTCGAACCGCCAGCGCGCCAGCTTGCCGAGGCAGTCGGGGCGCACGGCGGGCGCGGCGGGCGCGCGGTCATCCTCCGGGGGGCGCGCTCGCGCCGCGGAGAGCGTGCTGGCCCAATGCCCGGCCAGCGTGCGCCGCTGCGCTTGCCACAGCGCCACCAGCTCCGCGTGAAAGCGCGCCGTGGCGTCGTCGCTGGGCGCGCCGGTGATCTCCGGGAGGCCGTCGGCGCCGATCGCCCCGCACCGCAGGCTGCGGGCATACGCGAGGGCGCGGTCGACGCGCGGCTCTCCTGAACCTGGCCGCTGGCGGTGCGCGGCCGCGCGCCCCAGCGCGCTATCGCCGGCGCGCGCCACCATGGCCACGCCGGCGACGGTACACGCCGCCAGCGCGAGGCCAGCCACGACGCGGGCGCGTCGCAGGGCAGGGGCAGCGCGCACGCGCTCATCCGCGCTCGGCCACGCGGGCGCTAGCGTGGGGGTGCGTTCGGCGCGGGAGCTTGCCCGATCGCTTGCCCGATCGCTTGCCCGATCGCTGGTCAGGTGGCTCGCGTGGTCGCCGGCCGGGTCGCCGAGGTGCTCTCTGCTGGGCGCCCTGGCCGGCTGGGTAGCCCAGGTCGCGTCCGCGAGCATCAGCCACGCCAGCCCCAGGCACGTCAGCCATAGATCGACGGGGCTGTCGATGCCAAGGCCGGGCCAGCTGATGCCGGTGAGCGGCAGGATCCCCAGCGCAGCGAGCGGCTGGTACACGCACAAGACCCCAGCGATGATGATGACCAAGGAGCGCCCACGCGCGGCGGAGCTGGCGTGCGGCAAGCGCGCGCTGGCCAGCGCCGCCGCCGCGACCAGCAGCGCCAGGAGGAGCGTCATGGTCTGGATGAGGCCGGCCACGCCGAGCTCGCGCGCCACCAGCACCGGCAGGTAGTCGTTGTCGATGGAGCGACTGACGCCGGGATCAGGGATGCGCGCGCCGACCAGCCCTTGCCCTCGCCATCGCTGCTGCGCAGACGGGGCGAGCGGCCGGGCCGCGCCTGATACGTCGTCGTCCTCGTCCTCGAACGTCCCCGGGGCACCTGCGTCGGGCGCCGCGGCGGGCAGCGTCGCGGCTTGCCACGCCGAGGTCTGCGCGAGAAAGCGCCGGTCATCGCGCAGCAGCGCGTAGCCCGGATCGATCACGGAGGACACGCGGTGCGCCGACACGCCCTCGCCGGCCATCACGTGCTCCATGGCTGGTTGCCGCCAGCCCCACAGCGCGAGCGCGGTCAGCGCGGCGGCGAGCCACACCGCGGCGGGCTGGCGGTGGCGGCGGGCCAGCGCCGCGCCGAGCGTGAACGCGCCGGCCATCGCCAGCGGCAGGTGCAGGACCAGGTCCGACGTGTGCTCGACCAGCCAGCGATCGCTGGCGGCCAGGCCCCAGGTGACCAGCGCCCGCGGCGACCGCCGCGATGGCGACGCCATAGCTTTGCAGCACGCGCGCGTGCTCGCGCTCGAGGACGCCGAGCTTGGGCGCCGCGGTGTCGCGATAGACCGCGTCGTGCCCCGCCACCACCAGCGCGATGGCCAGGCCCACGCCGGTGATGGCCAGGCCCACGCCGCCATCGAACATCAGCATGGCCAGCGCCGCGCCGAAGGTGGCGGCCACCAGGGAGAGCCGCAGCCACGGCGCGGTGCGGCCGCACAGCGCGGAGCGCAGCGCGGCGTGCCCCGCGAGCGCGATGGCATAGGCCAGGCTCAGCTTGAGCAAGACCAGGCGCGGCGTCAGCAGCTTGCCGGCGAGCGCCGCGGCGCCCAGCACGAGCGGCGCGGCGAGCGGCAGCAGCGGGCTGGTCAGCGCGCGCCCCAGGTGCCAGCGCTGGGCTCGCCGCGCGTCGGCGCCGGCGGTCGCCAGGTTGCGCAGCGCGCGGCTCGCGCGCGCCCACAGCAGGGGCGCGAGCGCCAGGCTCGCCGACACGAGCAGCATGGCCACGGTCAGCGCGGGCCGCGCGCGCGCGGCCGCCAGCGCGCCGGCGGCTGGCGAGGCTAGCTCGGTGAGCCACGTGCCCGCGCCGAGCCACAGCGCCCAGGTTGTCAGCACCGCCAGGCCGCGCAACAGGTGGGCGCGGGCCAGGCGGGCGCGGTCAGTCGCCGGTCCCATGACGAACGCCACCGCGAGCCCGGCGAGCGCGGCGCCCACCGCGACGGCGGCCGCGAGGTTGGCGGTCACGCGCCAGTCCACCGCGTGCTCCTCGCGCAGCAGGTCGATCCGATGGGCCCACATCAAGCGCCAGCACAGCAGGGCGGCGACGCCGACGGCCAGCGCGCCGTGGCGCAGCGCCGCCGCCAGGAGCGGCGTCCGGCGGCGGCTGCCGCGCAAGAGCGGCAGCGCGCTCAGCAGCAGCAGCGACGAGCCACATACCAGCGCGGTGGCCACGGCGCCGCGTGTCACCACCCCGGCGGCATCAGGAACGAGCGGGGTGGCGCGCACCACGGCGCCGGCGCGGCGCAGATGACAGCCACCCGCGCCATCGTCCGAGGCGCGCAGGTCGCCACCGGCGCGCGCATCGGCGCCGCCGGCGCCGCCAGCAGGGCCGGCCCAGCGCGCGCAGTCGCGCGGATCGTCTGGTACCGCCAAGAGCCAGCCATCGCGCGCGTCGCCGGCCACGTTCCAGGTCCGCACCCCCGGCAGCGGGTGCTCGCCGCCGTCGAGGTGCAGCAGCGAGCCCGCGGTGGTGGTGAGGCGCGGCGGCTGCCAGCGCGGGCCGCGCAGGGTGGTGAGCGCGAGCGCTGACGCGCCTGCGTCCGGTTGCCCGGACAGCCCGAGCAAGACCGCGCGCTCTTGCCCCGGCGAACACCAGATCGCGGCCAGGCGCCCGGAGCTCGGCAGGTCGGCTTCGCGCGTCGCCGCCGCGGGCGGGACGGGCTCCGCGGCGCGGGCCGCGCGTGGACTTGGTGACCGACTCGCCGCCTCGGCGCAGCGCGCGCTCAGGAGCTGGCGCAGCGCCGCGCCGCCAGGCGACATCGCGCCTGCCAGGGCGGGCGGCGTGGTCAGCGCCGTCGCCGGTTCGAGCTGCAGCAGCGCGGCGCCCGGTGGCACCACGACGCGCCAGGTCGCGTCGGGCAGACGGCGCAGCCGCAAGAGCTCGCCAGGGCCGGTGCCCGGCAACGAGACGGCCCGCGCGCGGCGGCCGCCAGCGCGGGCGGGCTGCGCCGCTGGCGACGCGGGGTCGTCGCCTCGTGCCCCACCGCCGTCGCTGGCGTGGGCCGGCGCCGCTGCCGCTGGCTCCGCTGCCGCGGCCGCCGGCAGCGGAGCTGCGAAGCCGACCACGAGCTCGTCGTCCTCGCGGTCGAGCGGGTAGCTCGTCTGCTCGATCGAGAGCAGGACCTCCATCCCTTCGCGCAGGCGGCGCTGCTCGCCGTCCACCGCGGCAGCGCCGCCGAAGGCCCACACGCCCAGCGCCGCCACCGCGCCGCTCACGAGCAGCGCCGCCACGATCGGCGCGCGGCGCTCCAGGTGGTGGCCGCGGACGCGGGCTCGCGCGGTCGCGCTGACCGCCATCGCCACCAGCGCGCCAAACCCCAGGAGCCAGAGGAGGCTTGTGGTCATGATGGCTCCCGTCAGAGCGCCTTGCGGGCTCGCCCGCGCGCTGGCGTCGTCGAAGAAGCGGGCGCCGCGCTGGCGTCTCCCGCGGGCTCGCTCGCGGGCCCCATCTCGGCGGCCGGCGTCGCGTTGGTGGTCGGCGCGCCGCCAGCGCCGGGGGCCGGCGGTGTCGGGCTCTTCGGGGCGCCGCGGCGGCTCCTCGTCGCGGTCGCGGCCTTGGGCGGCACGCCTGTCGCAGGCGTCGGCGCGAGCTCACGGGCAGCGCCGGGGGCCGCCGGCACAGCGCCTACCGGCGCGGCCTGAGCTGCCGGCGCGCCGCTGGCGCTGGCAGCGCTCGGCTGCTCGGCGCCAGGCGTCGCTTCGGTCGCTTCGGTTTTGGCTTCTGGCGTCGCTTCGGTTGTCGCTTCGGGTTTGGCTTCTGGCGTCGCTTCGGTTGTGGCTTCGGTTTTCGCTTCGGGTGTCGCTGCCGGAGTCGCCCGGAGTCGCTGCGGGCATCCCCACCGGCACCGTCGGTCGCCACACGGTGAGCGCCAGCACCAGGCCCACGTTGGCGAGCGCCAGCGCCAGCACGACGCCGAGGAGCCATCCGCGCTCGCGACGTCTGGCGGTGGCTGCGTGGTGCGCGGCGGCGCGAGCGCGAGCCTCCAGGTTCGCCAGCTCGGCGCCGAGCGCGCGGAGCTGACCTGCCAGGCGCTCTTCCAGACACCGTCGGACAGCGGACTCGACCGCGTCGCCAGCGCCCACCGCGGCGCGCTGCGCAGCCTCGTCCACCGAGGTGGCGACCGCCTGCGCCACGGTGTGCCCCAGGCTCCCGGCTGCGTGCGCCACCTGCGCTTGCACGCGGGCGCCAAAGCTCGACCACTCCGCCAGCAGCGCATCGGCGTGAAGCAAGAGCTGCCCAAGATGATCGCTGACCTGGTCCATGGCCAGGGCGTCCCGATCGGCGTCGACCGGCGTCGCCGCGGCGTGACCGAACTCGAGCGGGTCGGTCGGCCCGGTCGGCCCGGTCGGCCCGGTCGGGTCGGTCGGCGGGCCGCCGCCGCTCGCGGGAGCCGGCTTGGCGCGCAGCGCGCCCGGAGGAGACGACGCGGCACGCAACCCAGCGGCCCCCGACGACGAGCCTGGCGGGCCGATCCCCGCCGCGGTGGCGCTGCGGGTCCCAGCGGCCCCTGGTTCGGCGGCCAAGATCGCCCCGGCAGGGCGTCCAGCTCGTCGCGCTGACGCGCGCGAATCGGTGACCTGAGCAGAGATGCGTTCACGCGACATGGGGCGGGTTCTCCAGCGCGTCGTGGCGCTTAGCGACCAGGTAAGGTGAGGCGTCAGGGGCTGCGTTCGCCGCCGGACCCATCGAGGCCGCGCCGGGAAAAGGCAGCGCAGGCGCTCGGCCGAGCGGCTCCGCGGCCAGCGAAGGTGCGCACAGCGCGAGCGCGCGCCACAGCGCGCCGCGGCGGTCGGCTGGCAGCAGCGCGTGCCAGCGCGCCTCTGCCATCACCGCGGCGGCGCTGCCGCCAGCGCGCAGGGTCGAGAGCGCGCGCAGCGCCAGCTCGTGGGCCAGCGTCTCGACGAGCGCCGGCCTCGGCGCCTCGGCGCCCGGCGCGCCGGGGCCTTCATCCATCCAGCCGCGGCCAAAGCCATGCAGGAGCGAGCGCCAGCTCGGCGGTCGCGCGCCGCCATGGGCCTCCCACGCGCGTCGCTGGGACTCCGTCAGCAAGACTCGCAGATCCTCGCGCGTCGCGGCCTCGTCGCTGCGGCTCACGATCTCGTCGAGCGTGCAGCCGTCGGTCTGCGCCAGCTCGCAGGTCAGGTGCCAGGCGTGCCGCGCTCGTCGTCCGCTCGCGTCCTTCGGCGCACGCCACGCGGTGGCCAGCAGCGTCGCCACCGCGTCCGGCTCTGCTCGGTTCTCGACGCCGGTCTCTTGCCACACCCCGCGTCGCGCGCCGCGGGTCCCCGCCGGTAGCCAGCGCCACAGCGCGGCCAGTCGCCGCGGCAGCGTCGGCTCCATCGGCGCGTCGAGCGCGTGCGCGCCCCCGCGCAGGATTCCTCTGGCGAGCGCGCGCGCCTCGGTGTCGGAGCTCGGCGCCTCCAGCTCCTCTGGCGCAGCGCCGCCATCTGATGCGTGGCCCAGCGCAGCGCCGCCATCTGGCGCGTGCTCACGCACCGGTTGCCCCGCGTACGGCCCCGCCGCCACCGGCGCCAGCGCGGCCAGCAGCTCGGGCGCGGCCACCGCCCCCTCCACCACGCTCAGCGCCACGCCGCGATACGGCCGGCCGTCGTCGCCGATCGCTGCAAACAGCGATGCCCACAGCAGGCGGCCGGGCGACAGCTCCCACCACACCGCGGGCGCGGCCAGGCCCTGTAGCTGCTCCACGATCCAGCCACGCAGCGCGGTGTCTTCGCCGCTCGTTGCCGGGGGGTACCAGTGAAACTCGCCGTCGGCAGCCGCTGGCGTCGCGTGCTTCTGCAGCCAGCAATGGCCGACGCGCACGGAAGGCGCGGGGCTCGCGGCCGGCGCCGTCCGTGAGCGGGGCTCCGCGTCGAGTCGCTCGCCGGTCGCCTTCATCGCAGGACCCCAGACGAGCCACCCGCGCCGGCGAGGCCGCCCGGCAGCGTGCCAGGCTCCACCGGCCGCGCCCACATCTCCGGCGGCACCGGCTCGGCGGCGGTGGCCCGGGAGGGCCGGGCCTCCGCTGCGCGGAGCTCGGCGGTCGGCGGTGCCGCCGCCGCCACCGCCGGGAACTGCATGGTCGCGGCGCTGCCCTGGCGCGGGCGCGCGAAGGCGGCCGGCGCGGGGTCGGCGGACGCTGGCCGGCTCGCTGGGCTCGCCAGGCTCGCCGGGCTCGCCTGGCTCGGGCCGCCGCCAGGCACGCCCTTGGCTGCGAACGAGCGCGAGGACTCCTGGGCGAGAACTCCCGCGCGCTCGCGCACGTTGTCGTCCGAGGCCTCCTCGTGCGCGGCGTGCCGGGCGCGCCGCGCGCGCCGCGCGTGCGCCGGGGCCGGCTCTGGATGGCGCAGGCCGCGCAGCAGCCAGTCCAGAAAGCGGCTGGCGGCGTCGCCGGTGAAGGCGCCAGGCCCTTCGTCGTAACGGTAGGTCAACGCGGTCGCGCTCGCGAGCTCATCGTCAGCCGCGTCGCGCTCGTCGTCTCCGGAGGCGCGCTCGTCGTCGCCACGCTCGTGCTGCCTCGCGTGCTCGCGGCGCGCCGCGTCGCTGGCCTCGGCTGGTCCATCGGCTGATCCGTCGGCTGATCCATCGGCTGATCCGTCGGCTGGTCCCTCGGCTGATCCGTCTCGTCTCGCCTGTGGTCCCGCTGGTCGCGCTTGCAGGACCGCGGGATCGTCGGCCGTCACCGTGCAGCGGATCGCCGTGTCGTAGCGCAGGACCGAGATCACCACGTCCCCGTCTCGTCCATCTTCGGTGTCCAGGCAGTGCTTGCGCACCACGTCGCGCGCGACCTGGCGGGGCGCCGCGCCGTCTTCTCCCAGCGCCAGCGCGGTCACGTCCACCACCTCGTCGCGCAGCGCGCCGCGGGCGCAGATCGGATCCACCACCGACCAGCGGTTGATCGCGATCAGCGCGCGTCCTCCTTGATCGTCGATCGCCGCGAACAGCGGCAGGAGCTGGCGGAGTCGCTCGAACGGGCTGCTCGCTTCTTTGGTGCCCAGCGCGATGGGGTTACACAGGAGCACGGGGGCAAACGCATAGCGGCGGCCCAGCTCTGTCGCGCGCCGCTTGCGCGCCGCGATGAGCTCGGACAGCAGGCTGTAGTAGTCGGCGGCGCCCGCCGAGTACACGTGTTCTCCGGCGATGTCCCAGAAAGTGACCTCCAGCTCCTCGGCGTGGCGCAAGCTGCGCACCGCCGCGCGTGACAGCAGCGCGGTCACCCCCGCGAGCGCCAGGCAGAGCCCGGCCGCGGCGCCGCTGGGCGCTTGCCCCAGCGCGCCCACGGCAGCGATCCCGGCGACGAACGTCAGCATCGCCAGCGCCAGCTTGACCGGCGCGGCGCGCCCGAGGACGCGCAACGCCGCCAGCCACCGCAGCCGGCTCATCACCTGGCCTGGCCGCACCCGGAACGTGTAGTGAGGCACGAAGCCCGGCGGGGTCGCGTCGGGCCGCGGCGCGCGCGGATCGAGCACCACCCGCAAGACCTCGCGGTTGAGGCCGCGCTCGACCTGTCCGAGCTGCGGCGCGTGCGCGCGCAGCGTGCGGATGGCGTGGACGATGAACTGGGTCTTGCCGTCGCCGCGAGCGCCAAACACCGCGACATCGATCACGCCGCCCACCTCGTCTGGATCGGTCAGGGAGGACAGCCCGCGCAGCTCGGCGACGGGCTCACCATCAAAGAGCGGTTGCCGCGTCATGGCAGGTCTCCGCGCGCGTGGGGGACCACGTGCGGGGCGCGCGGCAGCCGGGGGCCGCCCGCTCGAGGTGCGATCCACGTCACGGTTCGCGGCGGCGGCGCCAGCGGTCGCCGCCGCTTGGCCCCGCGCCCCATCACAGCCGAGGGGATGTCCACGCCCTCACGGATCCGCGACCTGCACGCGCGGTTGACGAAAGATCGCCTGCGCCCGGATTTTCTTTGCGGCGCGCGCGCGGCCTGGCGTCGCTCGCGGGGCACGCGGGGCGGATTTGTGTACTCTGTCACGGCGACCTGCGAGGTCATCGCAGGCTCCGACGACCTGCTCGCCAGCGCATTCACTCCCTCATGTCTGCAGTCGACGTTCCCCCGGGACTTGGCCTCGAAGGCACCGCGCTCGCCACGTTCGGCGCTCCGCGGCGCGCACGCCGGTTGGCCAACGCCGTGTTCTTCATCACGCTGGCGTTTGGCGCGCTGACCTGGTGGGGCCTCAGCAGACACCCATATCAGCGCCACGCCTCGACCCTGGTGGTGCTGCCGGTGTCGCTGCTGGCGGTGGCGCTGCTGGGCGTGGCGGTGCGGCGGGCCACCGTGTTCATCGGCCGCGAGGGGGTGCGCTGGGGATGGCGCGCGCTCAGCGTGCGCCAGGCCGCCGAGCGCGTGCTGGAGGTCCGCGTGTACAGCGATGGCGCCACCCTGCGAAGCCAGCGCGGACACTGGTTCCTGGCGGCTCGAGACTGGGATCGGTTCGAGTCGATGGCGCGCGCCATGACCACCGTGGGGTTGCCGGTGACGCGCTACCAAGGGCCGGCCCCGCTGCGCCAGCGACTGCAGAGCTACGGCCGCACGCTGGACGCGCTGCTGGTCCTTGCGGCGCTGGCGCAGATTGCGCTGAGCACGATCCCGCGGTAACACCAGGCGACATCGGCTTGGGGGCGAGCCTGGCGCCGGGCGGCCTCGAGAAACTCTGCGTGCGCGAGCCTGCGCGGGGACCCGGATCGACTGGTTTGTCGGCCAGGCGTCGGCCACGAGTCGGCTGGCGCGGCGCCTTTGCCTCGCGCTTGTCTGCAGCTCGCCCTGCCAGCGCTTGCCTCGGTCTCGAGCGGCCAGTATGTTCCGCGCCACTTCGGGACCTTCACCCGACGAAAGGCCGTCATGCTGGAACCCGCGCTGCGCGAATCGCTCACCTTCGACGACGTGCTGCTCGTGCCCGCGTACAGCGAGGTGCTCCCTCGCGATGTGGAGGTCGGCAGCCACCTGACCCGCTCGATCTCCTTGCGCATGCCGCTCGTCAGCTCGGCGATGGACACGGTCACCGAGTCCGCCACCGCCATTCGCATGGCCCGCGAGGGCGGCATCGGCTTTGTCCACAAGAACCTCAGCATCGACGACCAGGCGCGCGAGGTCTTGCGCGTCAAGAAGGCCCAGTCCGGCATGGTCGTCGACCCGGTGACCATCACCGCCGAGCGCCGGCTCGAGGAGGCGCTCCAGCTCATGCGGCACCACCGCATCAGCGGTCTGCCGGTGGTGGACGCCGCTCACCGCCCGATCGGCATCCTCACCAACCGCGACGTGCGCTTCGAGCGCCGGCTGTCGCAGCAGGTCGGGGAGATGATGACCAAGGAGCTGGTCACCGTGCGCGAGGGCGTGGAGATCGACGAGGCCAAGGAGCTCCTGCATCGACACCGCATCGAGAAGCTCCTGGTGGTGGACGCCGAGGGTCGCCTCAAGGGGCTCGTCACCATCAAGGACATCGAGCAGGCGGAGGAGAACCCCAGCGCCGCGGTCGATGAGCTCGGGCGCCTTCGCGTCGGCGCGGCGGTGGGCGTGGGGCCAGACCGCGACGCGCGCATCGAGGCGCTGCTGGCCGCCGGCTGCGATGTCATCTGCATCGACACCGCGCATGGGCACTCGCGCGGCGTGCTCGACGCCGTCAAGGAGACCCGGCAGCGGTTCCCCAAGATCTCGCTGGTCGCTGGCAACGTGGCCACCGCCTCGGCCACGCGCGCGCTCATCGACGCCGGGGTGGACGCGGTCAAGGTGGGCGTGGGACCAGGCTCCATCTGCACCACCCGGGTGGTGGCGGGGGTCGGCGTCCCGCAGCTCACCGCCATCGCGGACGCAGCCGAGGCCGCCAAGGGCTCCGGCGCGTTCATCATCTCGGACGGCGGCATCAAGTACTCTGGGGACGTGGCCAAGGCCCTGGCCGCGGGCGCCCACACCGTCATGATCGGCTCGCTGTTCGCCGGCACCGACGAGGCCCCCGGCGAGATCATCCTGTACCAGGGCCGCAGCTACAAGTCGTACCGCGGCATGGGCTCCATCGGCGCCATGAAGGAAGGCTCCAAGGACCGGTACTTCCAGGCCGACGTGGAGGCGCCGCAGAAGCTGGTCCCCGAGGGCATCGAGGGCCGCGTGCCGTACAAGGGCTCCTTGCGCGACTCGCTGTACCAGCTCGTCGGCGGTCTGCGGTCGTCCATGGGCTACCTGGGCTGCGCCACCATCTCCGAGCTGCACGACAAGGCGCGCTTCATCAAGATCTCGCCGCAGGGGCTGCGCGAGAGCCACGTTCATGACGTGATCATCACCAAGGAAGCCCCCAACTACCGCGTCGAGTGATCCCCATGGCCCATCAAAGCGTCCTCATCCTCGATTTTGGTTCCCAGTACACGCAGCTCATCGCGCGTCGTATCCGGGAGCAAGCGGTGTACTGCGAGGTCGCGCCATGCACGATCTCCATGGCGCAGGTGCGCGCGGCGCGGCCCGCCGGCATCGTGCTCTCGGGCGGTCCTTCGTCCGTGTACGAAGAGGGCGCGCCCACCGTGTCGCCCGAGCTCTTCGAGCTGGGCATCCCCGTGCTGGGCGTCTGCTACGGCGCGCAGCTCACCGCCAAGCTCCTGGGCGGCGCGGTCCGCTCTGCGGACAAGCGGGAGTATGGCCGAGCCCAGGTGCGGGTGCGCACCGGCAAGCAGGGCGTGTTTCGCACCGCGGCGGTGGGCGAAGAGCTGACGGTGTGGATGTCCCACGGCGATCACGTGGACGCGCTGCCGCCGGGCTTTGTCCATGACGCGGAATCCGACAACTGCCCCATGGCCGCCTTCTCGGATCCGGCGCGCAAGATCTACTGCGTCCAGTTTCACGCCGAGGTGGTGCATACGCCGCGCGGAGCCGAGCTGCTCGGCAACTTCTTGTTCGGCGTGTGCGGCCTCGCCGGCGACTGGTCCATGGCCTCGTTCGTCGAGGAGGCGGTGGCCAAGGTGCGCGCCCAGGTGGGCGAGACCGGGCGAGTGGTGTGCGGCCTGTCGGGCGGCGTGGACTCGAGCGTGGCGGCGGCGCTCATCCACCGCGCCATCGGCGACCGGCTGACCTGCATCTTCGTGGACAACGGGCTCTTGCGCCGCGGCGAGCGCGACTACGTCGCCGCGGTGTTTCGCGACCACTTCCACGTCGATCTGCGGGTCATCGACGCCGAGGAGCGGTTCTTGTCCGCGCTCGAGGGCGTCACCGACCCGGAGCGCAAGCGCAAGATCATCGGCGTCGAGTTCATCAACGTCTTCGAGGAGCAGGCGCGCTCCATCGACGGCGCCAAGTTCCTGGCCCAGGGCACGCTGTATCCGGATGTCATCGAGTCGGTCTCGCTCAAGGGCCCCAGCGCGGTGATCAAGAGCCATCACAACGTCGGCGGCTTGCCGGAGCGCATGGCGCTGGCGCTGGTGGAGCCGCTGCGCGAGCTGTTCAAGGACGAGGTCCGTCAGCTCGGCCTGGAGCTGGGGCTGCCTCGCCACATGGTGTGGCGCCAGCCGTTCCCCGGCCCGGGCCTGGCGGTGCGATGCCTGGGCCCGCTCAACCGGGAGCGGCTCGACGTCCTGCGCGGCGCCGACGCGATCATCGAGGAAGAGATCCGCTCCGCCGGCCTCTACGAGTCGATCTGGCAGTCGTTTGGCGTCCTCCTGCCGGTGCGCTCGGTGGGCGTGATGGGCGACGCGCGAACGTACGAAGAGGCGCTGGCCGTGCGCGCGGTCCACTCGCGCGATGGCATGACCGCGGACTGGGTGCAGCTCCCCTACGATGTCCTGGGCCGCATCTCGTCGCGCGTCATCAACGAGGTCCGCGGCATCAACCGCGTGGTGTATGACATCACCTCGAAGCCGCCAGGCACCATCGAGTGGGAGTGACTGGGGCTGAGTCGGGCGCGTGGGAGGCGATACGTAAGCGATGTAACAGACGAGGCCAGCTCGCGAGGCGCTGAGCGGCGATCTCGCGCCGCCCGAAGGCCTGCCCCCAATGACCTTGCTCCACTTGATAAGCTGACGCCTTGTCCAAGGAGCCTGGTCCCATGACCCCTGTGTATCGCTGCGTCGTCCCCTCGTCGTCTGGCCGCTGTCTTGGTCGCGAGCCTGGTCCGCGGCCCGGCCCGCGACTTGGTCTCCGGCTTGGCCTCTGGCTTGGCCTCTGGCTGGTGCTGGCGCTGCCGGCGACCTCGCTGGCGGACAAGACCGGCTGGTCGGTCGGCAACAGCGACACGCTCCACGGCAGCGCGCGCTCGGCGTGTGAGGCTTTCCTCAAGCAGACGGAGGCGCATGGCGTCAAGTACGTGGTGGACCGGCTGGAGGACACGGACGCGGGCGACAAGCGCTGCTACCACAAGGTCTCGAGCGACAAGGAAAAGGCGGTGTCGTACACCCTGGTCGCGCGCGCGCGGCGCAGCGAGCTCAAGGGACAGCAGCTCTTTCGCGGCACCACCGCGGCGTGGCGCAAGCAGGCCACCACCGCGTTGCACGATCTGGGACCCGGCGTGTACTACACGTTCGAGCTGTCGGCGGCGCGGATCCACGCGCAGGCGCGGTTCCTCGATCAGTGGGCTCAGCTAGTGACGCCCGAGGTCCACGTGCCAGCGACCGCCGGACTTCCGGACGCGCTGGTCTACGAGGTTGACTTCGAGCAGCCCAAGGACGGCGTGCTGGACCTCTCCACCGGCGAAGAGCGCACCGCCTGGGAGGCGTATCTCGCCGCCAACCTGATCGCCGGCGAGCTCGACGAATGGATGGCGGGGCAGGTCAACCCGGCGCGGTACTACAAGATGCTGGTCGCTCACCTCGCCGCGGCGCACAAGAAGAAGCCAGCGGACTACGACGTGATCATCGCGCTGGACTGGCGCATCGACGCCAAGCTCGTGCGTATCAACGACCAGGCGCTGATCGGCAAGCTCGACAAGTCCGCGGTGGTGTACCTCGAGACGCGCATGCCCTCGGCGCACGACATCCTGGCCCGCCTGGCGGGCCTCGGCACGCCCGAGACGCTGCTCAACTGCCTGCCCACCGCCACCGCGGGCACCTGTGAGCCCTGGGCCGATCGCGTCGGCAAGATGATCTTTCGCCGGTTTGGCTGGCGCGCGGTGCAGTACAAGGCCCGGATGCAGGCCAAGGACCAGCAGGGCGACCACACGCACCTGCGCATCGGCGACGTCCTGCTGGACGGGACCTTCCTGCAGTTCGACGTGGCCGCGGTCGCCGAGCGCAAGGCGACGGAGGCGCGGGGCGAGCGCTACGTCGGCGAGCTGTTCGTCGGCACCGCGGACGAGATGATCGCGCGGCTGGGGCAGGTCGCGCAGTTTGTCTACCCGGACATCACCGCGCCCGCGCTGTTCGCGGCGCTGTGGGCGACCACCCCGCGGCTCTACAACAAGGCGGTTCCGGCGCTGACCTACACGCCCAACGGCGCGCTCAACTGGTACTGACGGACGGACAGACGGATAAGGCAGGGTCAGCCACGGACAGCCAGGCTCAGCCAGCGTTCAGCCGCACTGCGCGCTGCCGGTGACCGCGCGCGGGGCGGTGTCGCTCGCGCATTGCAGCTTGCACGTGGAGTCTCCGCTGCACGACAGCGAGCAAGATCCTTCGCAGCGCACGGTGCAAGTCGACCCTCCGGTGCATCCCACGCTGCCGCTCGGGCCGACGGTGAGATCGCACTCCGAGCTCCCGGCGCAAGTGACGCTGCATGACTGCCCGCAGCTCCCGGTGCAGCGGCTGTCGCTGGCGCAGCTCAGCGTGCAGCTCGCGCCAGCGCAGCCGGAGTCGCCGAGATCGCACTCGCTGGCAGCCGGGCAGGTGCAGGACGTGCCGGTGCAGTCTGGCGGCGGCGGTCCGTCGCTGCCACACGCACCGAAGATCAGGCCAACCACGAGGAGACAGGCGAGGCGAAGAGAGGTCATGTCGTGAGCATAGCTCCTGCGAATCGTCGTCTGCGACGTACGATTTCTGCGCAGAGAGTCACCGCCTGGGCAGTGCTCGCAGCGTCGCTGATGTGGATGCGGCGGAGCGCCTACAAGGCGTGCGTGAGGGGTACCTGCGAGAACCTGGAACCGATGGACAGCGAAGAAGGGAGCGGAGAGGTCGACCGCAGGTCCGCATGCACGACACCTGATCGATCTGCGCTTGCCTGCTCGCGCCTGAGACGCCGTTGGCGATGTCGCCGCAGGTGCGTCCTTGCGCTTGCCTGCTCGCGCCTCGCGCGGGGGGCCTCGGCGCGTCGTGATACCCTGTCCTGGTGAAGTCGAGCCCTGCGCCGTGACGGTGTCCACCTCTTCGCCACGCATCTTGTGGTGCCTCGGCCCTGACGACCAGGCGCTCGTGGCTAGCTCGACCTGGCTGGCCGACCTTGCCGAGGGCGCTGCCGTGGGGCCAGCGCTCGCGCGTTGCGGTCCAGCGGAGCTACGCGCCGCCGCTGCTGCGCCAGGTCTCGAGCTGGTGGTGCTCGAGGTCCGCGCGCTGAGCAGCGCGGCGGCGGCGGTCCAGGCCGCCGCGGAGTCGCCGGCGCCGGTGCTGTATCTCGCCGAGCCCGAGCACCTGCCGTCGCTGGTTCCGCTCCCCCCACAGCTCCCGCGGCTCCGGGAGCGCGACGATCTCGTCTTGCGTCGGGATCCTCCGCTGCTGCTCTGGCATCGCGCGCGCCGGCTGGTGGCCCGCGCCGCGGCTGCGCGCGCCGCGCACGCCGCCCCCGATGAGCTGACCGGCTTGCCCGGAAGAAAGCAGTTCCTCGAGCGGCTCAGCCAGCGCTGCCTCGGCGCGCGCCGTGGACCCCTGTCGCTGCTGACCTTGGACCTCGATCACTTCAAGCGGATAAACGATCGGCACGGTCACGCCGCGGGGGACAAGATCCTGCGCGAGCTCGCGGCTCGCCTGGCGCCGCTGGTGCCGCCAGGGAGCGAGCTGTCGCGGGTGGGCGGCGAGGACTTCTCGCTGCTGAGCGAGGGCAGGAAGGACGAGGCGCTGGCGCTGGCCGAGCGGCTGCGCGTGGCGGTGCGGGAGCAGCCGTTTCGGCTCGAGGAGGCGGCGGAGACGGTCACGATCAGCGTCGGCGTCGCCACGCTGGAGGGCGAGGGCGAGCCCGAGTTGCTCCTGCGCGCCGCGCAAGAGGCGATGATGGCGGCCAAGGCGCGAGGTCGCGATCGCGTCGTCCACCTGGAGCAGCTCGAGCGCGAGGCGCTCGAGCGCGACGTGCCGATCCAGGCCGCCAAGCTGGAGGATCTCACCCGCGTCATCACCGAGCGCGTGGCGGCGGTGCTCACGCATCATGGGCGCAAGCTGTTCCAGGAGATCCGCGAGCAGGCCGAGCTGGACGGGCTCACCGGTCTCTACAGCCGACGCTACTTCGACCTGCGACTGCGCGCCGAGTTCGACGCCGCCCGCGACGCCGGTCGCGCGCTGACCGTGGCCCTGCTCGACGTCGATCATTTCGGCGCGGTCAACAAGACCCACGGCTGGCCGGTGGGCGATCAGGTCCTGGTCGAGCTGTCGTCGCGGGTGGCGCAGGGCGTGCGCGCCGAGGACTGGGTGGCTCGCTACGGCGGCGAGGAGTTCGCGCTCGTGTTGCACGGGCTCGACTCGTCGCGCGCCGCGCTGGTGCTCGAGCGCATCCGTGCGGCGCTCTCGGCGAGCCCGGTGCTCGTACGCGGCGGCCAGACGCTTGCAGTGACGGCGAGCATCGGCGCGGCGACGCTGCGACCGGAAGATGACGACCCGGCCGCGCTGATGGAGCGGGTGAGCGAGCGCCTGCTGGCGGCCAAGCGCAGCGGGCGCGACCGCGTCTGCGTCGTCGCGTGAGTCCTCGGCGCCGACGGGCCAGGCCCGCGAGGGGCAAGGCGAGCGGGCGCCACGTCCGGTCGCCGACCTCGTCAGGTCCGCGCGCGGGCGCGCGGGCGCGTGGGCTGGCGCGCTGGGCCTTGCTGTGCGTGGGCCTGTCGGCTTGCCGGGGCAGCTCGCCCGCCGAGCAGGCGCCGCTGACCCCGCGCGCCGCGCTCGAGGAGCACCTGCAGCAGGTGCTCGCTGGCGCCGCCGGGGCCGAGGTCTCGGGCATCGCGCTGGCGCGGATCGCAGCCGATGGGGAGCTCCACACCGCGGCGGTGGGCTGCGCGCGCTTCGCGCCCGATGGCCGTCGCTGCGCGCACCCGCTGTCGCCGCACACCAGGTTCAGGGTGGCCTCGCTGTCCAAGCTCATCACCGCGGTCACCGTGCTGCGGCTGGTGGAGGCTGGGCGGCTACGGCTCGACGCGCCGCTCGCGGCGCTGCTTGGGCCAGGGCCGGCAACCAGCGCGGCGGGCCAGCGCTCGCCAACGGTGGCGGAGCTTCTGGCTCACACCTCCTCGCTGCGCGACGCGGCGGAGCCGGTCCCGGCAGCGACGCCGTTGTCCGAGTGGATGGCGCTGGCGCCGCGCTTCGATCTGGCGCACCCGCCCGGCACGTCCTTCCACTACGCCAACCTCAACTACGTGGTGGCCGGCGCGGTGGTGGAGAAGGTCACCGGGCAGCGCTTCGACGTGGTGGCCGAGCGCGAGGTGCTGACCCCCGCTGGCGTCGTCGCTGGCTACGGCTGGGACGGCGCGGGCGCGGCGCGCCCGTGGGGCACGCCGGTTCGGCGCCGCGCGATCGATGGGGAGTGGGCGCCGTCGGGGCCCTGGATCGCGCAGGTCGACGCCACGCCCGAGGCACCCGCGGTGCCGGCGGACTACGTCCCGGGGACCCGCCCCCAGGCGTTCTCTCCGCACGGCGGCCTGCGCATCTCGGCTGCGGACCTGGCGCGCTTGCTGCGAGCCGTGCTCCGGGGCCACGGCGCGGCGCCTCCGCTGCTTTTGCCCTCGTCCCTGGCGATGCTGGTCGGCGCTTCGGGGCCCGCGGCAGCGGGGGCGGCGGGGCCGGTGGCAGCGGGGCCGGCAGGGCCGGCAGCAGCGGGGTCGGCAGGAGCGGCTCCGCTCGCTGGCGACTTCAAGGGCGGCCTCTACCGAGACTACGCGCTCGGAAACCATCGCCTGGAGTTCGACGGCCGCGCGCTGCGCGCTCACTTCGGCGATGCCTACGGGCTCAAAGGCGGCGCCCTGTTCGATCCTGCCAGCGGCGAAGTGTGGGTCTACCTCATCACCGGCTACGGCGCGCCGCCGCCGCCGAGCCGGGACCCGACGCTCCCTGGGCTCGACGCAGTGGAAGTCATGGTGCTGCGCGCGCTATGGTCGCTGCAAGGAACTCGCTGACCCTGCTGCTGTCGGTCGCTCCTGGACGCCCATGCCTCTCACGCTCCGCCCCGTTGCCCCGCGTGGCCTCCCTCCTGGCCGGAGGGGGCACGCCACGCTGCTCGTCGGGATGGCGCTGACGGTCTGGGCGGCGCTGACCGCGGCCTCCGCCTCTCCGCTGCGAGTCGTCGATCCCTCCGGAGTCACCGTCGACTGGACCGCGGGCGAGCTGCGCGCTCGCGGGCTCGGGGTCGCTGACCGGCGCGCCCCTGGCCCCGCCACGGCTCGCGCCGCGGCCCGCCGACGAGCCGTGGCCGATGCGCAGCGCCAGCTCGTCGCCGCGGCGCGCGCGCTGCCGTGGGCCGACGGCGGCGCGCTGGGAGATCATCTGGACGCTCGCGCGCTCGCCGCCGCGGCGCTGGGCGCGAAGATCGCGGACGCGGAGCCGCTGGTGGATGGATCCTGGCGGGTGGAGCTGGCGCTGCCGCTGGAGGCGCTGCGGCAGGCTGTCACCGGCCCGCGCCCGGTGGTGCTCGACGGACCTGGGGTGGGCGCCGCCGCCAGCGCTGTTGCCAGCGCCGCAGACGACGCCGATGCGTTGCCTTTGCTCATCGTCCGCGCGCCGGCGGCCGCCAAGCCCGCGCTCGGCATCGCGGTGCAAGATCGAGGTACCTCGCGCCGCGGCGCCACGCTGTGGGTGCGCGGCTCCACCGAGGGCGCGGGGTTGCCGGCGCAGCTCCTCGAGCGAGCGCCGGTGGTGGAGGCCAGCCTGGTCGGCGCTGGCTCGGGGTTGCGCGTCGCCAGGCTCCCGGTCACCGGCCGGATCCGGGTCACCGATGCGACGTTGTTCCTGATCGTGCTAGGACAATAGCTCATGGTGCATTCTCGGATCTCTCGAGCGCTGGGCTCGCACGTGCTGTCCCCGTTGCTGGCGGTGGGGATGCTGATCGCCTCCTTGGCGACGCAGGCGCAGGCGCAGGCGGGTGACGTCAAGACCTACGACGTCACCGGCGAGGCAGACGCCGGCGCCAGCGATCCCCGAGCGGTCGCGGTGGATGACGCCTTCGCCGAGGCCACCAAGGACGCCGTCGAGGATCTGCTGACCCGCGCGCAGCGCACCGAGCACCGCGCCACGCTCAGCAAGGAGATCATCGGGCGCGCCCGGCGCTGGGTCGCCTCGTACAAGGTCGCGACCGACGAGACCGCGGCGGGGCGGCGCACGCTCACCGTGACCGTGAGGATAAACCTCCAGGCGCTCCGCGCGCGGCTCGTGGAGCTGCAGATCCTCGACGGCGCCGCCGCAGATTCCGGCGATGGCGCCAAGCCCGCGGGAGAGCCCGACGATGGCCCGGTGGCGCAGCCGGAGCCATCGGCGAGCCGAAATTCGCGCTGGTCAGGCCGCACCGCGACGCTGCTCTTGCGCAGCAAGCGGGGGACGCGAGCGGCGGCGACCTTTGGCGCGGCCGCGGAGCGCTCGGTGCCCGGCGCCTCGGCCGCGACCGCGGTCATGGCCGAGCGCGGCCTGGTGGTGAAGCCGGCGGCGCTCGTCGGCCCGGCGCCGCGGCGCGACGGTGAGCTGCCGCTGGCCGACGAGTCCGCGCGCGCGCTCGCCACCGAGTCCCGCGCGGAGCTGGCCGTGCTGGTGGGCGCCCAGCTCTCGGATCGTCAGGCGGTGCGCGGCGTGGCCACGCCCATGATCCTGGCGCGGGCGACGGCGCGGGTCGTGGCCGCCGGCAAGGACGACGTGGAAGGCGAGGGCCAGGGCACCGCGGTGGTGGCGGCGGGGGAAGACGAGCGCACGGTGGCGAGCAGCGCGCTGGATCGGGCGGTGTCGGCGGCGGTCCGCGATGCGCTGCCGCTGGCAACCCAGGCCCAGCCGCTGCCGGTGCTGACCGCCGATGACGAGCCGCTGCCCGTCATCGAGGGTGGCGTGTGGCTGCGCGTCCACGCGCGCACCTCGTGGAAGGTGGTGTCGGCCGTGCAGCGCCACCTGGGCAAGCAAGCGGGCACCTCGGCCGAGCTGCGGCGGCTCTCGCCCGCCGGCTACCTGATCTTGGTCAAGTCCGACCGCGGGATCGAGCGCGTGGCCGCGGCGGCCCGCGCCACGGTCTTGCCCACCGGCGCTGGCGTCCTCAAGGTGCGCAACGATCGCGGCGTGGTCACCGCGCGGGTCGAGGAGCCGTGAGCCCGGGCATCGCGGGGCAACGCGCCGGTGCTGGTCGGTTTCGCCAGGTGTCGGCCAGCCTCTCCTCTGGCCTCTCCTCAGGCCTCGCCTCCGGCGTCGTCTCCGGCCTGGCCGCCGCTTCGCTCCTGAGCGTCGTCCTTGGGACCTCCGGCTGCGCCGGGGCGTCCCAGGGCGCGGCGCAACGCGGGCGCGACGCCGTCGTGCTCATCACCTGCAACGTCGCGGAGGCCTCGCTGTTCGTCGATGGCCGCTTCATCGCGCCGGTTGGCCTGCTGCGCGGCGGCGTCGCGGTGTCGCCGGGGAGCCATCGCGTCGAGCTGCGTCATCAGGAGTACCTGTCCCGCTTTCTCGAGCTGGAGCTCCAGCCTGCCGAGCGGCGCACCATCGCCGCCGAGCTGTTTCCGATCTTGCCCTGAGCGAGGCGGTGCGCTGGCGTTCCCGGGTGCCCTCGGCGACCGATCTCCGGGGCAGCCGCGCGCCGATCTGCTGCCGTTTTGCAAGCTCGCGCTCACCCTCGCTGTGTAGACTGCGCGCATGGTCTTCGTCGGCGGGGCTGCCCGCTCGTTCGTTCTTCACGCCCCGGAGTCCGGCTTCCGTCCCGGCTCCGCACCGGCTTCCGCATCGGCTTGCGTCTCGGCTTCCGCATCGGCTTGCGTCCCGGCTCCGCGCCTTGGCGACCGTCGCGGGACGCTCGTCAGGTCGCAGGGAGGCGCGCCCCATGAGTGATCGTGCGGTCCGCACCGAGGACGAGCGCCGCGTGGTGGCGATGCTGCGCTGGCTGCTCATCGGCGTCTTCGTGATCCTCGGCTACATCGCGCTCAAGTACATCGCGGTGATCATGGCGCCGCTCATCGCGGCCCTGGCCATCGCATACTTGCTGCACCCGGTGGCGGAGGCGCTGGTCGCGCGCGGCGTGTCGCGGAGCATCGCCTCGGCTGGCTTGCTGATCGGCTTTTTGGGCGGCGTGGGGCTGGGCGTGGCCGCGGCGGTGCCGCGCATCGGTCAGCAGCTCGGCGAGTTCGTCCAGCAGCTGCCGCTGTTCTTGCAGAACCTCAACACCTGGGCCGAGGGCACCTTCGGGTTCTCCTTGCCCGACGACTGGAAACACTACCTCACCGGCGACGAGGTCAAGGGCATGGTCGGCGGCGCCTCGGAGCCGCTCCGGCGCCTGGCCGCCGCCGCGCTCGGCGGCGTGTTCGGGTTCCTCAGCGTCCTGGGTGAGGCGCTGCTGGTCCCCGTGTTCTCCTTCTACTTCCTGGTGGACTACACCGGTGTGGTCGCCAAGATCCAGTCGATCATCCCGCCGCGGCGACGGTCCAAGGTGCTCGACGTGCTCGCCGAGATCGACGGCGTGGTCTCAGGGTGGGTCCGCGGTCAGGCCATCGTCACCATGATCCTGGCCGTGCTGTACGCGCTGGCGTTCTCCATCATCCGCATGCCGCTGGCCGTGCCCATCGGCCTGGTGGTTGGCATCCTCACGGTGATCCCCTTCGTCGGCACCGTGGTCGGCGCTGGCATCGCGCTCATCATCACCCTGGCCTCGGACGGCGGCGGCGTGTCGCTGGCCGTCCAGGTGGCGGCGGTGATCGGCGTGCTGCACCTGCTCGAGGCCGCGGTGCTGACGCCCAAGATCGTGGGGCACCGCGTCGGCCTGTCGGAGGCCTCGGCGTTGTTCGCGGTCCTCGCGGGCGGCAAGCTCCTTGGCTTCGTCGGCGTGGTCCTCGCCGTGCCGCTGGCGGCCACCGTGGGGGTGCTGGTGCGGCACGCCATCCGGTACTACGAGTCCAGCGCGTTCTTCGGCAAGGAGTCGGACGCGCACGTCGCGGTCTCTCCGGCGATGGCCGCGGTGTTGCCGGTGGAGCGCGCCGCGGTGCCCAACACCCGGCCGACGGAGGCGCAGGCCGCCGCCGAGGCCGCCGACCCAGCGTCCCCCCTTGCGCCGAACGCCTCGGGCACGACCCCCGGCGACCCACCGCGTGGATAGACCATGGCCATCCTCCCTCGATTGCGCGTGATCCCGGAGCGCACCGCGGTCAACATCGACTGGCTGGTGCGGCTGCGCTGGGCCGAGATCGTCGGTCAGTCGGCGACCGTGCTGGCCGCGCAGGTGCTCTTTGGCGTGGCGCTGCCCATCGTCGCGTTGCTGGCGGTGGTGGGCATCGGGCTCTTGTCGAACCTGGCGCTGGAGGTTCGCCTGGGCCGAGGCGAATCGGCGCGGCGCGCCGCGAGCGCAGCGGCGGCCGGCGAGGGCGCGTCGTCGTCGCCAGGCCCCGGCTCGTTCAGCGAGGGCCAGCTCGCGGCGGTGATGGCGCTCGATATCTTCCTGCTCACCGCCCTGCTGTTTCTCACCGGCGGCCCGCTCAACCCGTTCGGTTCGCTGTACCTGGTGCAGATCGCGCTCGCCACCGTCATGGTGCGGGCGGCGTGGAGCTGGATGCTGGTGGTGCTCTCGTTCGCCTGCTACGGGGTCTTGCTCGTCGCCCATGAGCCGCTGCTCATGCCAGACGCCACCCGCATGATCGGCGGCTGGGTGGCGCTCGGCGTGGCGTCTGCGTTCGTCGTCCATTTCCTCCTGCGCATCACCGGCGCCCTGGCCGCGCGCGAGGCCGAGCTGGCGGCGGCGCGCCACCTGGCGGCGCGCCAGGAGCGGCTGGCGTCCCTGGCCACCATGGCCGCGGGCGCAGCGCATGAGCTGTCCACGCCGCTTGGCACGGTGGCGCTGGCGGCCAAGGAGCTCGAGCGCGCGCTGTCGAGTCGCCAGCAAGAGCGCGGCGCCGCCGACGCCAATGAAGGCGGCGGGCCACCGCCTGCAGATCCGCTGATCGAGGATGCTCGGCTCATTCGTGAGCAGGTCGGCCGCTGTCGCCTGATCCTCGATCAGATGGCCCAGGGCGCGGGCACCATCGGCGAGAGCCTGGCCAACGTCACCGTGCGCGAGCTCATCGCCGAGGCCGCCACCGGCGCGCGCGCGCAACCCAGCATCCACCGCGAGCTGCCCGACGTGGTCTCGGAGGCGCCGCTGGAGGTGCCGCGACGAGCCGTGGCGTCCGCGCTTCGTTCGCTGCTCACCAACGCACAGGACGCCTCGGCGCCGGATCAGGCGGTGGTGGTGCGGGTGCGCGCCGAGAGCGGCCAGGGCGCCGCTGACTCGATGACGAGCATGGGCGCGAGCGGAACGGCCCCCCTGGGCGCGCACGTGGTCATCACCATCACCGATCGCGGCTCCGGCATGGATGCCGACGTGCTGTCGCGCATCGGCGAGCCATTTTACACCACCAAAGCGCCTGGGCGTGGGATGGGACTCGGTATGTTTCTGGCTCGCGCGGTGGTCGAAGGGGTCGGAGGGACGCTACACATCGAATCTGCCATCGGACGCGGGACCACCGTAAAGGTTACTCTCCCCCAGAGCCCGGTTGCATCGTCGTCCGCTCTCTTTAGCAAGGCTAGCAAGGCGTGGAAGCCCACATGACCGAATCCTCTTCCCATCGCCCGTCCATCCTCATCGTCGATGATGACGAGGTCTACCGCAACCGCCTGGCTCGGGCCTTCGTCGACCGCGGCTACGACGTCCGCACCGGACAGGACTTCGACTCTGCCCTGGCTCACGCCCAGGTCGAATCTCCGGAATTCGCCGTGGTCGATCTGAAGATGCCCGGCAAGAGCGGCCTCGAGCTGGTGAAGTCGCTCAAGGACATCGATCCTTCCACCAAGACCATCGTGCTGACGGGCTATGGCAGCATCGCCACCGCCATCGACGCGGTCCGGCTGGGTGCTGCGTACTACCTGTCCAAGCCCGCCGACGCCGACGACATCGTCGCGGCGTTCGCCCGCGCCGAGGCGCCGCCGCTGCAGCCCCCGGACACCGAGTACAAGGCGCCTTCGCTGGCGCGCGCCGAGTGGGAGCACATCAACCGCGTGCTGTCGGACTGCGGGGGGAACATTTCGGAGGCGGCGCGCCGCCTCGGGATCCACCGTCGGTCGCTGCAGCGCAAGCTGCAGAAGTATCCGCCCAACAAGTGACCTGTCGAGCGGGCCTCGGCTGTCTGCTACCATGGGTGGCGCCGTGAGCAAACGCAGGCACTCGCTCTTGTGGCTGGGGCTCGTCGGCGTGGTCGGCCTCCTGGCAAAAGGCGGCGCCGCGCCGTCGGAGCCAGGCCTGCCCGCTGGCGCGCCTGGCGCTGCGGCACCCCGTCGGGCGCTGACCGCAGAGGAGGCCGTGCGCGCTGGCAAGCACCTGCGCCTGACGCTGGATCAAGGGCCGGTCCACGTCTGGATCCCGTCTGGCTACCACCCCGACGGCGCCGCCACCGTGGTGTACGTCCATGGCTACTACGACTCGGTGGATGAGGCGTGGACCAACCACCGATTGCCAGAGCAGTTCGCGCTCGCCGGGCTCAACGCGCTCTTCATCGCCCCCGAGGCGCCCGAGGGGATCGGCGTGCCGGTCCACTTTCCGGATCTGCTCGGGCTGGTGCAGGAGGTGGAGGCGCGCGCCGGGGTCTGGCGCGGCACCGGCCCGCTGGTGGCGGTGGGCCACAGCGGCGCCTATCGCACCCTGGAGAGGTGGCTGGCGGAGCCGCTCCTGGAGATCGCCATCCTCGTCGACTCGCTGTACGGCGATCAGGACGTGTTCGCCGAGTGGCTCGCCCAGTCGCCGCAGCACCGCGTGGTGGCGGTCGGCGATGACACCGTGCGCTGGACGGAGGAGCTGGCGACCATGGTGGAGGGCACCGTGATCGCGGACCGCTTCCCGCTGGCGCCCGAGGACTGGACGCAGGAGCAGCGCGCGGCGCGGCATCTCTCGGTCCGCTCTCAGTTTGGTCACATGGCGCAGGTGACCGAAGGGGTGGCGCTGCCGCTGCTCCTTCGCCTGGTGCCGGTGCCGCGCCTGCCGGAGACCGCGTGGCAAACCCCGCTGGGCGCCTGGCCCGTGCCGTGGGCCACTGGCCCGCTGCCCGACGTGCCTTGAGCGGCGCGCCCCTCAGTTCGAGTCCAGGTCGCCGCTCTCCTTCATCGCGCGCTTGACCGTGTCCTCGATGCCCGCGCAGGCGCCGTCGTTGCGATCGTCGACCACGTAGCGCCCGGCGCTGGCGGTGAGCGTGTCGACGCACGCCTTGAGGTTGACGCCGGAGAGCCAGTTGGTGGCCGCGAAGCGAGCGATGAGGTCATCGCCTGGAGCCACGCTGACGCCGCCGGGCTGCTCGATGCGGATGTCCTCGTCGAAGTTGAGCCGCAGGTCGAGCACCGCCTGGACGCCCCCGCGATCGAACGCCGCGATCACTGCCAGGGCGTTGTCGTCGAGCGGGCTGCCGGCTTGCACCACCCCTTGCGACGGCTGTCCATCGTCCACCCGCAGGTCGATCCGCTTGTACGAGCCCGCCGGGATGACGACGTTGGCCAAGGTCGGCGTGGAGGTCCCTGCCACCAGATCCACCACGATCGGCCCGGCGATCCGGATCTTGGCTTCCTCGCCCGCGACGCTCGGGTCGCGGCAGGTCGCGCCGGCGAGCGTGTCGCCGAGGTCGGCGCAGCGCTGGCCTTGCGGCAGGTCGATCTCGATGTGGCGCAGGTGGAGCAGGCCCTGCTGCAGGGTGAACGAGGTGCCGGCGGTGTCGGTGGGCACGGGCGCCTTGCCGTCTCTGGAGAGCGCTGACATCGCAAGCCCAGCAGTGCCTGCGTCGTCTGCGCAGGCCGCCGTCAGGATCATCATCGCGCCGAGAAGATGTATTCTATTCTTCGTCATATTTCGATTTCCTCCTGAAGTGACTCTAAGGAAACTTCATTGAAGTGCAAATGGTTATGACTGATCTGAGATGCGTAAGTGTATTCTCTGTGTGTACGAGCTCGCCGAAAGCTAGGGCTTTGGCTCGCTTGCAAAGAGCCCTGGCCAGGTTGCGAAGGAGCACGAACGCCAGGGATCCTGCGCGGCGAGCCACGCGGCAAGGCCGCGGCGCCCCGCCTGCGCGGCCAAGCCGTGCTATGAGCGGCCGGTGTCGACCTGGACCACGCTGGCGGTGCTCGACTGGACCACCAAGCGGTTCCAGGACGCTCAGGTGAGCGCGGCGCGGCTCGAGGCGCAGGTGCTGCTGGCGCACGCGCTGTCGTGCAAGCGCATCGAGCTGTACACCAACTTCGATCGGCCGATGAGCGAGGCCGAGCTCGCCAGCTATCGCGGCCTCATCCGTCGTCGGCTGGCAGGCGAGCCGCTCGCGTACCTGGTGGGCGAGCATGAGTTCTGGTCGCTGCCCTTCTGGATCACGCCGCACGTCCTGGTGCCCAGGCCTGACACCGAGACCTTGATCGAGGTGGTGCTGGCGCGTGGCGGCGCCGTCACCACCAAGCCGGGGCAGGGCCGCGTGCTCGATCTCTGCACCGGCTCGGGCGCCATCGCGGTGAGCCTCCTCCATGAGCTGCCGGAGCTGACCGGGGTCGCCACCGATCTCTCCCCCGAGGCGGTGGCGGTGGCGGTGCGCAACGCGGAGCGCAACGGGGTGAGCGCTCGCCTGGAGGTGCGGCAGGGCGATCTGTGGGCCCCGGTCGCTGGCGAGCAGTTTGATCTGGTGGTGTCAAACCCGCCGTACGTGGCGAGCGAGGTCATCCCCACGCTCTCCGCGGAGGTGCGCGCGGAGCCACGGATGGCGCTCGACGGTGGCCCCGATGGCCTTGCGTTCTACCGGCGCATCATCGCCGAGGCGTCGGGGCACCTGCGCAGCGGTGGCCTGCTGGCGCTGGAGCACGGCTTTGACCAGGCCGACGCCGTGGCCGCCGCGCTGCGAGCCGCGGGGTTGGCCGACGTCGAGACCGTGGCCGACCTGGGCAAGAACCCGCGCGTGACCTTGGGCCGCTGGCAGCCTTGACTGGCGGCCTTCGGCGCGCCGCTTGATGCCGGTCGCTGTGCAGTCACCGGCCAGCGGTGCGCAGGAACCGTACAGGAACCTCGCCCTATTCGGTGTCGAGCCGGATCGACGAGATCACCTTGGCGCGAACCTGCGCCTGCAAGGCGGGGGTGTCGTCGTCAATCTTGAGCTTGTCGTCTTCGATCCGCGCCGCGCCGAAATCGAGGTCCTTGACGATGTCCCGGATGTCGATGCGAACCCCGATGGACAGCGCGCCCCCGGGGCGCAGGGTGGCAGAGCTTGGCAGCGGCACCGAGACGAGGAGCTGCGACGAATCCTCGATCTCATAGATGTAGTCGATGTCGTTGCGGCGAACCACGCCGGAGATCTCGAACGTGTCGCGGTCATCTCCGCGCAGCACAAGGTCTATTTTCGCGTACTTGCCTGGTGGGGCCTGGTCAAACAGCACAGGCTGCGGGGTCTTGTCTCGGCGCCATTCGAGAGACAGGTTTTCTCTGGTCGTCGCCGCTTCACCGGGAGCAGAGTCGCCGATGACCTTCAGCGTGCGCACCCTGAACGTCGCGCGCTGCACGTTCGGGTTATCCTGTCCGGTGGGCACCTCGGGCACGCCACGCCAGCGCAAGGTCAGTCCTCGAGAGCCCCCATCGACACCAGCGTCCGGCGCGGACGAGTCCTCGCCGGGGCATCCGGTCATGGACACCGCGGCGACCGCAATCAAGACCACCAGAACTCGAGACACAGGACCAGCCTAAGCAAGCACGGTACCAGCTCGGCACCGCTCTTGAAAGGGTACATGTGATCCACGGAGCTTCATGACCACAACGTTCACCATTGACGCTGGCGCGCTCACCTCGGCTTCTGGCGCCCAGGGCCCGCGCGTCTTTCTTCTCATTCACGTTCAGGGCGCGGAGCGGTCGTCGCGAATCGTCGAGCTGCCGGATGGCGCGGAGGTCACCTTTGGCCGCTCGCGCTCGGCGACCGTGATGGTGGACCACGACAGCGTCTCGCGGCTGCACGCCCGGATTCGCCGCCGCGGCGACGCCATCGACGTGGAGGACCTGGGCAGCCGCAACGGCACGCGGGTCGACGGCGCGAAGATCTCGGAGGCCACCGCGCTGTCGCGTGGCGGCGAGGTCACGGTTGGGCCGGTCACCGCGATCCTCGGCGCGTCTTCGGCGCTGGTCCCGCGGGGCCGGGTGGCGGACGCGGAGGCGTTCGAGGTTCGCCTGGCCGCGGAGCTTGACCGCGTGGTGCGCTACCACCGGCGCGCGGCGGTGGTCGCCATGAAGGTCAGCGGCGACGAAGACGTGGTCGACGCGCTCGCCACGCTGGTGCGCCCCATGGATCTGCTGGCCGAGCTCGGCGGCAACCAGTTCGCGCTGCTGGCCCCGGAGCTTGGGCGCTCCGAGATCGAGACCGCCATGCAGCGCTTCATCGAGGAGGCCAAGGCGGTCGGCACCGATGTCCGCGTCGGCATCGCGATGGCGCCGGAGGACGGCATCACCGCGGACAGCTTGCTGGAGGCTTCGCGGGCCGCGCTGCGGCGGGTCCGGGTGCCAAGCTCGCTCATGCACGCGCCGCCCGTGACCCCCACGGAGACCTCGGACCTGGTGGTCTCGGATCCGGCGATGAAGCACCTCTACGCCACGGTGGAGCGGATCGCGGAGGCCTCGCTGACCGTGCTCATCTTCGGCGAGACCGGCGTGGGCAAGGAGCTGGTGACCGAGGCGCTGCACCGCTCGTCGCCGCGCCGCGACAAGCCGCTGGTCAAGCTCAACTGCGCGTCGCTTCCCGAGTCGCTCCTCGAGAGCGAGCTGTTTGGCTACGAGCGCGGCGCGTTCACCGGCGCCGATCGCCGCAAGGTCGGCTTCTTCGAGGCGGCGGACGGTGGCTTGCTGTTCCTCGACGAGATCGGCGAGATGCCGCTGACCCTGCAGGCCAAGCTCCTGCGGGTGCTGGAGCGCAAGACCATCACCCGGGTTGGCGGCACCCAGGAGATCTCGGTCGATGTGCGGGTGGTGGCGGCGACGCACCGAGATCTGGACGCCGAGGTGCGGGCGGGTCGCTTTCGCGAGGATCTGTTCTTTCGCATCGCTGGCTTCACCGTGTTCGTGCCGCCGCTGCGCGACCGCAAGGCGGAGCTTTTGCCGCTGGCGGAGTACTTCGTGCGCAAGGTGGCGGCGGAGAGCGGCATCGCGCCGCCGTCCATCGACGACGCGGCGCGGGCTGCGCTCCTCCGACACGACTGGCCCGGCAACGTGCGCGAGCTCAAGAACGCGATGGAGCGGGCCATCGTGATGCAGAACAGCGGGGTCATCGGGATCGAGCACCTGCCAGAGCGCCTGCGGGCCGCGGCGCCGGTCTCGGCGCCGCTGGGCGGCGACGGCAAGATCCGCCAGCAGCTCGCCGAGATCGAGCGCACCGCCATCGTGGAGGCGCTCGAGGCCACCGGCGGCAATCAGACCCACGCCGCCCAGCGCTTGGGGATCTCCCGGCGCACCTTGATCTACAAGATGGAGAAGTTTGGCCTCAAGGCGCCGCCCAAGAGCGCGGAGCATCTGCCGTCGGCCTGAGCTGCGTCGAGTCGGCGTCGAGTCAGCGGCCGTCAGCGGCCGTCAGCGGGCCGTCGTCACGCCAGTGGCGCGGCGGCCCGACGGTGGCGGGTTGTATCGCTCGGAGGTGGACGCACCGGCGGTCCCGCCCACCAGCAACACCGTGCCGTCGCACAGCAGCGTGGCGGCGTGGCCGGCGCGCGGCGTGGCCAGCGAGTCTGTGCCGATGAGGTCGACCTTGCCGTCCACCGGATCGATGCGGACGATATAGGACGTGTCCACCGGCAGGCCGCTGGCGCCGAGGCCGCCGGTCACCAGCAAGCGCCGGTCAGCGAGGGTGGTGATCGACTGGCCGGTGACACCGGCATCCGGCGGCAGCTCGCCGGCCGCCACGAAGCCGCGATCGAAGGAGAACAGCTCCACCGTGGTCACCGGCAAGCCGTTGGCGCCAATCCCGCCGAGCACGATCACGCTGTCGTCTGCCAGCCGCGCGGTCTGGTGGCCGCGGCGAGGCACCACCATCGCGGGCGCGAACTGCGCTGGCTGGGCGTAGGAGTCCTGCAGCGGGCGAAACAGCTCGGCCTGGGCCACCGGGTTGTTCGCGGCGTCGAGGCCCCCGGTGATGAGCACCGGCGCGCCGTCAGCGTCCGAGAGGCGAACCGCGGAGTGATCGCGCCGCGGCGTGGTCAGGCTGGCGTTGAGGGTGCGCACCGAGATGCCGGCGCCATCGTTGCTGATCTCGATGGTGCGACCGCGCACGCCTTGCGGGTCGGCGCCGCCGAACGAGAACACCCGGCCATCCGGCAGCGCGGCCAGCGCCAGGCCGGTGAGCGCCAGCGACGCCGCGGGAAACCGCTCCACCCGGCGCTCCGGGGTGTCGAGCTCGATGAGCTCCAGGTAGGGGGCCGGCTGCGAGGTCGCGGCGTCGAGGCCCCCGGCGATGAGGACGCGGCCGTCGCCGAGCACCGCGACCTGCGCGTCCTTGCGCGCGGTGAGCTGCCCGACCAGCTCGAACGCGCCGGTGGACGGGTTGAACCGCTCGACCGCGGTCAAGGGCGCCGCGTTCTCGCCGGTGCCGCCGATGAACATGCCGCTGCCATCGTGGTACATCGCGGTGGCGCCGCCCACGCGGACCGGCTCGTTGGGCATGGCGGACTCCGCCCACAGCACGGTGCGCGAGAAGTACAGGTGCGGGCGCGGCGCGGCCTGGCCGGCGCGGATGGCGAACGGGCAGGTTCGGCCATACGCCACCTCGCTGTTGCCGATGCGGCCGGTCATGTGCAGGACCAGGCGCTCGCTGTACGGCACGCCGCGCAGCTCGAGCGGCTCGCCGCGGCCAACCAGCGCGGTGAAGAGGACATCATCGCTGCCCTCGATGCCGAGCTTGAGCTCGAGCTGATCGAGCGAGGGGAACGGGTTGGCGTCGGAGGTGGCGGCTGGCAGGTCGATCACCGGGGCCACGATGATCTCGTCGGTACACGCGCCGAGCGCGCCGAGCACGAGGCTCGCGAGCGCGCGCTTCACCACGGCGCGCCCTCGGGGCGGATCACCACGGTGGGCGGATCGTTGTTCTGCAGCACCAGGGGGACGAGCACCGCGCTGGCCGCGAGCACGCCGGCGGCGGCCCAGGCCCAGCGCGAGCGATACCACGGCGCGACGGGCGACGGGCTCCGCAGCAAGCGGGCAAGCTCCTGGCCTAGCGCGCGGTCCGAGCCCGCGGCGCCGAGGGGCACCGCGCTGCGCGCCTGTTCCCGCCCTTCGATGCCCAGGCGTCGCATCAGCACCGCGTTGGCGGACGCCGTGATGATGAGCACCGCCGGCACGCCGAGCGTCCGCCCCTGCACCAGCGCGGCGTCATCGGACGGAGCAGGCAGCGGCGCGCCGACGAGCCCGAGCTCCGCCTCCTCGACGACGTCGAAGCCCCGCTGCGCGGCGCGGCGGCCCGGGCAGGCGGCGACCAGGTAGTGATGGCCGCGCACGAGCGCGACCTCTGGCTCCGCGGTGACCGCTCCGTCGAGCGACACCACGCAGCCGGGCTCGCGGAGCAACCGGACGCGGATCCGTGGCAGGGCGGCGACGTGTCCCCGCGCTCGCTCGAGCTGCTCGATAGCGCGGGGCGCGAACTGCGCAGGATCCAGCTCTCTCGAGGGGGCCACCACCGCGGCGCGCACGAAGTCGTCCCACGCGGCCTCTGGCGTGCCGAGCGCCACCGCCGCCAGCGCGCGGTACAGGAAGACATCCGAGAGCTGGCGCTGGGACAGGCCCGCGCCCCCGGTCAGCTCGACGGACTGCGCCGCGCGGCCAAGCGCGGCGACGGCGTCGTCGAAGCGCAGGTTGTCATAGGCTGTCTGGCCCGCGCGCAAGGCGGCCAGATCGGCGGCCTCGGGCAGCACGCTGGGGGTGGTGTCTATCACCGCCGCGCCGGCGCGGCGCGCCTGTGCCAGCGCCGGCGCCAAGGCCTCGGTGGCGCCCGGCGCCCAGACCACGACGAGCCCAGCGGCTGGCGCTGCCGCGGCCGGGCTCGCCGCGTACACGAGGCACGCGATGGAGGCCAGGGCGGTCGCCAGGATTGCTCGTCGCACCCTCGCACTATCCGCCGAGACAGCCGACGGGGTCAACCGTTGGCCGCGGTGGGACGGCGCCGCTCGTCGCGCACCGGCGAAGGGCCTGCGCTATAGTGGGCGCGGTGCGCACGCTCGGCCGCTATGAGCTGCTCCGTCCGCTGGCCCGCGGCGGCATGGCGGAGGTGTACCTGGCGAGGCGCAGGGTCGCGGGGGTGGAGAAGCGCCTGGTGATCAAGCGGCTGCGCCGCGAGCGGATCTCGGATCCGCGGTTTCTGGATCTGTTCGTCAAGGAGGCGCAGCTCTCGATGACGCTGGTGCAGCAGAACATCGTCCCGGTGTTCGACTTTGGCCGCATCGGCGATGACGTGTTCCTGGCCATGGAGCACATCGACGGCAAGGATCTCGGCTCCACCCTGGCGCGGGCGCGCGGCGTGGGCATGCCGCCGCTGGTCGCCGCGTTCGTGGTCTCGGAGTGCTGCCACGCGCTGCACCACGCGCACTCGGGGGTGGCGGGACGTCAAGTGGTGCATCGGGACGTCACGCCGCGCAACGTGCTCCTGTCCTGGGCCGGGGAGGTCAAGCTCGCTGACTTTGGCATCGCCTCCGCGATGGGCGCGGTCGACGGCTCGCTGGTCGGCACGCCGGGGTACATGGCGCCGGAGCAGGCGCGCGGCGAGCCGCTCGACGCGCGGGCAGATCTGTACTCGCTGGGGCTGGTGCTCTGGGAGATGCTGACCGGCGGTCACGTGCGGCGCGGCGCCGACGCGGCGACCTTGCTCGAGGCCGCCAAGCGCAACGCGCTGCCGCCGGTGCCGGACGGGCTGCCCGAGGCGCTCGCCGCGTTGCTCCGGCAGGCCACCGCGCTGTCTCCGGCGGCGCGAATCGACAGCGCGCGCACCATGGCCGACGCGCTCGACACGTTCATGGTGGGCGAGCGCGCTCGTCACGGCGGCGCGGCGCCAGCGCAGCAGCTCGCCGCGTGGCTCGCCGAGCGCTGGGCCGACGCAGGCGAAGATCCGCTGGAGCTTCCGGAGGTCGAGGGCGGCCGCATGCTGACGTTTCTCGACGACGGCGCCGAGGGCGTGCTGGGCACGGGCACCCTGCGCTCGATGGCGGTGACCTCCGGGCCCGAGGGTGAGCCCCCAGACGCGCCGCAAGGCGGGCCATCGGCGCACGGCAGCGAGCCGCCGCAGGCAGCGCTGGCGGGCGCGCTTGTCACGGTGGCGGCGGCGGAAAGCAAGGAGCGCGCGAGCCTCCTCACGGGCTCTGGTTCGGGCTCTGGCTCGGGATCTGGCTCGGGCGCTGGCACGGTCGCTGGCTTGGTCGGGGTCGCGAGGCCAGCGGCGCCGCGCCGCAGGCGAGCGCTCGCCGCGGTGGCGCTGGTGGCGGGGCTGGCCGCGGCTGGGGTGGTGGCGGGGCTGCGCCGCGCTGGCGGGCCGGGGGCGGCGGCCACGGCCGGGCTCGGCGTCGGCGTCGATGCTGGCGCTCCGGTCGACGCCGCAGGCCGCGCCGAGGAGGAGGCCGACCGCGCGACGGCTGCCGCGGCTCGGCGCACCGACGCCGCGGTCGGCGCTGAGGTCGACGCCGCGGCCGAGGCCGCAATCGACGACGCGCAGCGCACAGCCCCGGATGCCAGGCGAGCTCGGGGCGAGGTCCCGCCTCCGAGGGCGCGGCGGGACGCTGGCCACGCGAGCGCCTTGCCGGTCGACGCCGCCGTGCAGCGCGCGCGCCTAGGAGGGGACCCACCGCGCGACGCCGCGGCGGTCGCGCCACGGCGGCCCTTCACCATCGGCGCCAAGCCGTGGGCCAATGTCACCATCGATGACGACCCGCAGCGGTACGAGACGCCGGCCAACGTCGTCCTCGCGCTGGGCAAGCATCGCCTTCGCTTCGAGAACCCCGCGCTTGGCATCTCGCGAGAGGTCATCATCGAGGTCTCGGCGGACGGCCCGGCGTCGTATGTTCACGTCCTCCAGTAGCGGCGGCCAGTAGCGGCTGCGGCCTGGGACCCATCGTCTTGGGACCCACGGGAGTCCGGTGGGTACCGGTGGGCACCGGTGGGCAGTGGAGAATTTGGTCCCCACGTCGAGTCCCATGTCCCGGGTTTGCACAGTCCGAAGCCCGCGGTCAGAGCTTCTTGCAGCGCCTTCCACAGATCCGGGTAACCCAACAGGATCGTGACGCAAGAGCTCTCATGAGGGCCTCAGAAACCGTGTCGAGGAGCGCGGGGAGAGCTTCACAGCGCGGCGGCGGCCCCCCCGCTTGGGGCCAGCAGATCCGGCAAGGCGATTGCAAAGGTCCCAGTCATGAGATTTCGCACCATGCTCCTGGCGGCCAGCGCTGTGTTGTTTTTGCACGCCAGCGTCGCCGCGGCAGGCACCCTCAACGTGGCCTTCGACACCACGCCCAACGGCGGCAACTACGCGCCTGACAACGTGGTCTCGGTGTGGATCGAGAGCTCCGCTGGCGCCTTCGTCAAGACCATCGGCCGCTGGGCCAACCGCCGGCGGACCAGCCTGGTGGCGTGGACCGCGGCCTCCGGCGCTGCCGATGCGGACGCGGTCTCCGGCGCGACCCGCCTCAATCACGCCACCCGGCTGACGGTGACGTGGGATCTCAAGAACCGCGCTGGCGTGGAGGTTCCAGACGGCACCTATACGATCCGCATGGAGCTGGCGGACCGTAATTCCACCACCGCCGCGCAGAACCACCAGGGCACGTTCACGTTCGTCAAGAACACCACCGGGTCCACGCAGACCACGGCGGGCGGCGGCTTCAACAACGTCGCCATCACGTACTCCACCGCTGCCTCCACCTGCAACAACGGCAGGCTGGACGCTGGCGAGACCTGCGATCCGCCGGGGAGCTGCCCCTCGAGCTGCGCGGTGGCGACCGATGCTTGCATGCCCAACGTCCTGCTCGGGTCCGCTTCGGTCTGCACCGCGGCCTGCGTGGTGCAAGCGGTCACCGAGTGCGCGAACGCGGATGGCTGCTGTCCTGGGGCATGCACCCCCGCCAATGACAGCGACTGCAGCAGCGGCCCCGGATCCGATGGCCAGGACCTCTATGGCGGTTGCGCCACCGGCAACCACGGCGCACCGGTGCTGCTGGTGCTCTTGGGCCTGGGGCTGGTCCTGCTACGTCGACGCGCTCGCTGAGAGCAGCGCGAGCGCTCACCGCAGCGAGCGGATTTTTCGCGTTTCGCGAGGTAGTCGCTTCCCCGCGCCCCGCAGCGCCTCGTAGCATGGACGGTCATGACCCGCGCTCTGAGGACGAAGTGGACGGTCTCGCTCGCGTGTCTTGCGTGCTGCGCGGGGCTGGCGGTCGCTGGACGAGCAGGGCTGGCGCAGCCAAGCCCGAGCGCACCGAGCGGTAGCACACCGATCCCGAGCGCACCGAGCGCCGGCCCGATCCCGAGCGCACCGATCCCGAGCGCGAGCCCGAGTTCGCCGAGCCCGAGTTCGCCGAGCCCGAGCGCACCGATCCCGCAAGGGGCGGACTCCGAGAGCCAAGAGGCCGTCTTGCCTGCCTTGCCTGTGCCGGCGGCCGACGAGAGCTCCCGAGACTGCGCGGCGCCGGCGCCTTGTGACTGGCTGGCCACGCTTGGCTCGCTCGAGGTGTCCTCGGTGCTGCGCGCGCTCGCGGCCCAGAAGCTCACGCTCGAGCCGGCGCCTTGGGGCAAGCTCGTCGGTCGCGTGCTCGTCCACAACGACGACGTGTTCGCCGAGCGCGGGTTTCTGCAGTTCTTCAACGTCTTTCACGTGACCAGCAAGCCCAACGTGGTCGCGCGGGAGGTGGTGCTGCGGCGTGGTCAGCCGTGGGATCAAGCGCGCGCCGAGGAGACCGCTCGGCGCCTGCGCGATCCGGTGTTCTCCTCGGTGGCCGTGGTGGTGCCGGTGCGGGGCCAGCGCCCAGACACCGTCGACGTGCTGGTGGTGACCCGCGACATCTGGAGCCTTCGGTTCAACACCAACTATCGCTACCAGGACTCCTCGCTCACCTTCCTGGCGGTGTCGATCTCGGAGAACAACTTCCTTGGGCGTCGCAAGGTGCTCTCCGTTGCCTATGACATGGACCAAGGACAGGTCGGCATTGGCCCGCTGTTTCTCGACAAGAACCTCCTCGGCCGGCACGTCGAGGTGCGCGCGCGGGTGGCCGGGCTGTTCGCGCGCGACAGCCTCCTCGCCGACGGGACCTTCGACTCCGAGGGCTCCGAGAGCGCCGTCGAGGTGTCGCGCCCGCTGTGGAACCTGGGGGAGACCTGGGGCGCTGGCGTCTCGTTCTCGCACCGCTTCGCCGTGGAGCGCTCGTTCCGCGGCGCCAACCTGCGACGTATGACAACCCGGATACTGCCGACCGCGAGCTGGTGCCGTGGCGCTACGATCTGCGGCGCTGGGCCCTCTCCGCCTCGCTGGTGCGGCAGTTTGGCGATCGGGTGAAGCACCGCATCGGCGGCGGCTACGCGGTGGAGAGCCAGCGCCCGGATCTGGCGGATGACTTCGTCGGAGACGTGGACCTGGCCGCCGCGTTTCGCCGAGACGTGCTCCCACGCTCGGAGCGGACCTCGCTGCCGTTCGTGTCCTATGGCCTGTTCCTGCCGCGCTACCGGACGTTGCGCAACGTCTCCACCTACGATCTGGCGGAGGACTCGCAGCTTGGCGTCGATGTCGACGCCTCGGTCGGGGCCGGGCTTGGCTTTCTCGGCTCGGACAACACGTTTCTTCGCGGCTCGATGTCGGCTGCGTACGCGCGCGCGGTGGGGCAGGACGGCGTGGCCCGGCTCGCTGCCAGCGTGGCCTCGCGGCTGGACGGCGGCGAGCTCATCGACAACGTGGCGGCCGCGGAGCTGCGCTTCATCAGCCCGACGGTCCTGCGGCTTGGCCGCCTGGTGGCAGAGCTGCGCGCCTTCACCCGCTGGCGCGAGACGCAGAACCGCTTCTTTACCATCGGCTCCGACAACGGCCTCCGCGGCTTCTCGATCGGTGAGTTCACGGGGCAGCGCAAGGTGGTCGCGCAGCTCGAGGCGCGCAGCCGCCCGTGGCGGCTGGCCTTCTTTCGGTTCGGCGGGGTCGTGTTCTACGACGTGGGCGGCGCGGCTCAGAGCCTGGGTGACCTGAGCCTGCACCACGATGTGGGCCTGGGCCTTCGCCTCCTCATCCCGCAGCTCTCCCGGGAGCTGATGCGCTTTGACTTTGCCTTCCCGCTCGACGGCCCGGGCCGCGGACGCCTGCGGTTCATCGCGGGGTTTCGCTCGGAGTTCTAGGCGACTTCTAGGCGGCTTCCAGGCGAGTTCCAGGCGAGTTCCAGGCGAGTTCCTGGCGGGTTCTAGTCGAGTTCTGGCGCTCCTGGCGCCAGGTGGTCGGATGATTGGGGCGTCGCGTGGGTCAGGTCGCGTGCGTGCCGTTTAGCCCCGGAGCCGGGGTGGCTCGCGGAGCGGGCGCCACGCTGGCGGCGGGCTCTTCCTGTCGCACCACGGTCATCCTGACGCCGAGGCCCAGCTCTTCGCGAAACAGATCCGCCTTGCGCAGGAGCTGACCGTCGTCGCGGCTTGGCCCATCTCGCACGGTCAGGTCGAGCACCAGCTCATCTCCCATCCGGGTGCAGACGAGCTGGGAGATCCGCTGTCGGTGCTCGGTGTCGAGCCCATCGGCCAGGCGGAGCAGCGCCGCCATGCGCCGGAGCTGGCTGCGCTGCTCCTTGGACAACGCGGTCTCGCTGATGAACTTCTTGACGTCGCCGACTGGCTTGCGGTGGCAGCGCGCGGCCAGCGCGACCAGCTCGCGCTCCTCGTCGAGCAGGCCGGGGATGCGGCCCCAGCGGATCATGTACTCGCTGTGCTTGTGGTGACCGCGCAGGTTGACCACCTCCCCGATGTCGTGGAGCAAGGCCGCGACCTCGAGCAGCACGCCGTGGCGGTCCGAGAGCTGGTGCAGGTCGCGGAGCTGGCGAAACAGGGCGGCGGCGAGCCTGCGGACCTGCTCGCCGTGGGCGATGTCGTGATGGGCGCGGTTGGCGAAGGCCCGGGCGGCGGTGATGAGCGCCTTGTCGTGGCTGCCGTCGTGGGTCTGCTGCGAGGTCCGCGCGGACTCGGCGAGCTCCAGCAGCAGCGCATCGCGGATCCCCACGCCTGGCACCACGAAGCGAGAGATCCCGAGCTGGCGGCCGACGGTCGCGAACACCAGCGCGGCCACCGCCAGGACCTCCGCGCGATCCCGCCGCACGCCGAGCCGTTGCATGCGCTCCTCCACGCTGGCGCTCACCAGGTCGGGGAGGGATCTCTCCAGCGCAGCCAGCTCGAAGCTCTGCGCCGCCGTGCCATGCAGCATCTGCGCGAGCGCCTCGGCGTTGCCGCCGGTGGCGGCGGCGACGCTGTCGCTGATGGCGGGCAGCGACTGGGTCAACGTGGCGGCGTAGCGTCGCACCATCGCGGCTTCGGCGTCAGACAGCGCGCCGCTGAGGCCAAAGGTGGACAGCAGGCGGACCGTCCCCACCGGCAGCGACGCGACCTTCCAGGACGTGCCCTTGCGAAGGTTAATCTCCAGGCTGCCGCCGCCGAGGTCCAGGATGCACGACGGGGTGGCGGCGCCGAGCTGCTGCAGCACCGCCTTGCGCACCAGGCGGGCCTCTTCGTCGCCCTCGATGACCTCCACCTCGATCCCGGCCTCGTGATACAGGCGGTGCAGCAGGACGTCGCGGTTGTGCGCGTCCCGTACCGCGCTGGTGGCGACCGCGCGGTACGCGGAGACGCCGTGCAGGCTGAAGCGGTTACGGAAGTGCGAGAAGGCCTCCACTGCCTGCGCGATGGTGGCCTCTTCGAGCTCGCCCTGGGTGAAGGCGGCCCCGCCGAGCCGCACTGGCATGCGGTCTGCCTCGACCTTCACGATGTCGGACGCCGTGACCTCCGCGATCATGTAGCGGATCGCGTTGGATCCTGCATCGATGGCGCCGATCATCGTCCGGGACACGGGCCTGACCCTATCACGCACGGCCAGCGTTCCCCACTGCCGGCCGGGCCCGGATTGGGACGTCGAAGAGAGCTTCAGGCTGCCCTGAGATCGCGCCGCGTGTGCCGCCATGATGGCAAGGTCGCACGCGCTCGTGGCAGCTCCGTGATCTTCTCGTGGCGCGGCGGTGGCGGTCTTGTACCTTGCCAGATTTCCGGAAAAGGGCGCCGCGAGGCCGGCCGGGGTCGCGAGGCCGGTCACGGGCCGCGAGGGCCGGCCAGGGCCGTCAGGGCGCGGTGTAGTCGCCGCGGTGACCGCCGAACTGGGCGACCAGTAGATCGTCCAGCTCGTCGGCGCGCCGCGACACCCGGGTGAGCAGATCGTCGACCTCGCTGCGATCGAGGTCTCGACAGGGGCGCTCGGCGGCTAGCTCCACGCGGTCGCCCTCGACCGCCAAGGTCAGGCCGCGCAGCTCGCGGTTGAGGCCAAGCAGGCGCGCGAACAACGCCAGTCGGTCGACCGAGCCGTCCATCGTCATCACGATGGAGACCACGCGCAGATAGGCGTGGCTGCCATGTGGGGCGACCACCGAGCCCAAGCCGAGTCCACCGGTGGCCGCTTCGCCGGTTAGCTGGATCCGGGTGAGCGCGGAGCCGTGGCGAAACTGCCACTCGGCTCCGTCCCCGTCGGTCTCCAGGCGGCAGCCGTGCGGGTCGTGGCCAAGGCCTCGAAGCGCCTGCTCGATCAAGTGGATCGTGGAGGTCAGGTGTAGCTGGCGCTGGTTTGCAAACAGTCCCGTCATGCCGGTAGTTCCACCGTCATTATGCACCGGCGAGCACGTGAAAGCACCCGAGGCGGGCCTTTCCCCTGGCGCGCGATGGCGTGCGATCCAGCGCAGGTGCCTCCGAGCCGGCGTGGCGAGCCCTGCCGGCCTCCGAGCTTCCAGAGCAGCGGCCTCCCTTTTCGGCCCCTGGCGCGGCTATGGTCAGGGGGTGACCGGCAAGGAAGCGCCTCGCGCTGGCAGCACCAGGCTGCAGGACCTTGCGTTGCGCGTGCTCGGCGTGGTGCTGCTGGCTGGCATCGGCCTGGGCGTCTGGTCGTGGTGGCGCTTTCGCGAAGTCGCCAAGGCGCCCTCGCTCGAGGTGGTCGCGGGCCGCGCCAAAGACTCGGCGGGGGCGCCGCCGCCGCGGCTGCAAGAAGGCTCGGGCGCCCACCGGCTGGCGGGCTACGTCGTCGACGGCGCCGGCGCGCCTGTGGTCGCGGTCGAGGTCAGCGCGACGCTCGAGCCGACCGCGCCGGCCCAGGGCGCTGCGCTGGGGGAGGCGCCTGCCGCGGTGGCGTCGAGCCCCACCGCCGCCGATGGCGGCTTCGCGCTGCAGGGGCTGGGGCCAGGGCTGCACCGTCTGCGCGTGGCCGGCGCGGGCATCTTCTCGTCCGAGGTCGAGCGGGTCGAGGTCCCTGGCGAGTCGCTGTCGATCGTGGTCGCGCGCAAGGTCTCGATCTCCGGGCGCGTGGTGGAGCGCGGCCAGCCGGTCGTCGGCGCCACCGTGCAGGTCACCGGCGACGCCATCGGCGGCACGGTGGAGCTTCGCTCGGGGCCGGCGGGGGCCTTCGCGCTGCCGGTGCTCCCGGAGGGGGCCTATGACGTCCTGGCGTATCGCAATGATCTCGCCTCGCCCACGTTGCACCTGCTCCGCCTCGGCGCCGGACCGTTTCCTCTCGTGGAGCTAGAGCTTGGCGCCGCCGCGGTGGTGAGCGGCAGGGTGTTCGAGGCGCCAGCGGAGGCCGCAGGGCAAGCACAGGGCGCAGGCGTCGTCGCGGCGATCGAGCTGCGTCCGCTGGCGGACGACCAGCCCCCGCGCTACGCGCAGAGCGGCGCGGATGGGCGCTTCCGCGTGGAGGGCGTGCATCGCGGGCGCTGGGTGGTCTCGGCGGTGGCGCCAGGCTACGTGCTGCCGGAGCCGGTGGAGATCGACGCCGGGCAGGGCGTGGTGGAGCTGGCGGTCGCCGCCGGCGGCGTGCTCGAAGGCCGCGTGCTCGATGGCGCCGGCAAGCCGCTCCCCGGCGCCACGCTGCGAGCGCTGGCGGCGGGCCGCCAGCAGGAGCTCTCCGGCGAACGAGAGGAGTCGCTGCTGGCGCACTTTGGCGGTCGCACCATGGTGGCCGCGGCGGCGTGGGACGCTGGCGCCGCCGCGCGGCTGGATCCCCGGTTCGTGCCACGCGGCGAGCTTGGCGTGTTGCTCGGGCCCGTTCCCCTGATCCCGCCGCCGGGGGCGCGCGCGGCGTGGCGCGGCGCGATGGACGTCTCGGAGCTCCCGCCAGAGGTGGCGCAGCTCGCGCGGCCCGCGGTGTTCGCGGTGCCCTCGCAGCGCGCCTCGCAGTGGACGACGGACGAGCAAGGCCGCTACGTGCTGCGGGGGCTGCCGCCCGGCCGCTACACGCTCATCGCGCGGGCGCCGATGCACGCCGAGGGCCGCCGAGCCGGGCTGGTGGTGATGGCGGGCGGCGTCGAGCGCGGCGTGGACCTCACGCTCTCGCCCGGCACCGTCATCCATGGGGTGGTGCGCAGCCAGCGCGGCGCGCCGATCGTCGGCGCGCGGGTGGTGGCCACCTCGGCCACCTCGGACGTGGAGACGCGGAGCAACGGCGACGGTAGCTATCGCTTGCCGCCGGTGACCGGCGCGGTGCAGGTGGAGGTCACCGCGTCGGGCCATGCTTCAGTGACCCGTCGGCTGGACACCGGCCAGGTCGCGGGCTCGGTGGCCGCGGAGCGGCGAGAGGACCTCGAGCTTCAGATCTACGACGCGGTGCTGCGCGGCGTGGTGGATGACGCGCGCGGCGCGCCCGTGGCCGGTGCCAGGGTCAGCATCACCCACGGGCCGGCGCAGGGGCGCGTCGTCACCACCGCTGCCGATGGCACGTTCTCCATCGACCAGCTCCCTGCCGGGCCGGCGAGGCTGCAGGTGATGCACCCCGAGCTGCCGACCTACCGCGGCACGGCAGATCCATCCGCGCCAGCTAGGCTGGCGCTGCCGTTTGGCGGAGGCGTCGAGGGGCGGGTGGTCGATGATGCCGGGCTGCCAGTTGCCCACGTGCGCGTGCTCGGCAGCGGCCCCGAGGGCGAGAGCGCCGAGGACACCACCGAGCGTGACGGGGCGTGGGCCTTGCGCGCGCTGCGCCCGGGCGCCTGGAAGCTGTCGGTGCTGCGCGCAGGGTTTCTGCCGGTGGTTCGCACGATCCAGGTGGTCGCTGGCCCGGCGCGCGGCGCCATCACCCAGCGGGATGTCAAGCTGGCGCTGGCGCGCGGCGCGGTGGCAGCGGGGACGGTGCGAGATCATCGCGGCGCCAGGGTCGCGGACGCGCGGGTGCTGGCGCAAAACGCCGAAGGGGCCGTCGCCGAGGGCCGCACCGACGCGCGAGGGGAGTTTCGCTTGCGCGACTGTCCAACCGGCGAGCTGTCGCTGTCGGCCGAGCACGCCGGCGCAAAGGCTGACATGCGCCTGTTTCTGCGGCCGGGGCAAGAGGTGGCCACGCTCGTGCTCGAGCTGGTGCCGGCGCCTTGAGCCTTGGTCCCCGCCTCAACCCTGAGGTCTCTCCGCCCCTTGTCCGAGGTGGTTTTTGGTATCGTCCCACCCGAGGCGGCGCTGGCTGCCAAGGAGCTTTGCAATGAGCGACCTCTGGCTGAAGTGCAGCGCGTGCCGCAAGGATATCGGCTTCCAGACAGTTCACTGGGTCTGCAGCGTGTCCACCTGCAACCGGAACCGCACCCGGCTGGTGTTCTGCTCGGTGGCTTGCTGGGACAGCCACGTGGCCACGCTGCGCCACCGTGAAGCCTGGGCGGTCGAGGCGCGCAGCCCCACGCGCGCGCAGTGGCAGGCCGAGCAGGCGCAGGTCGAGTCGACCGCCTCGAGCGCGCCCTCGCGGCCGGTCGCGGTGGCCGCGCCAGGTCCATCCCCTGCGGGCGTCGTTGCCTCATCGTCGGTCGTCATCGTCGGTGTCGTCGGCCCCGTCGGTAGCTTCGACGGCGTCGTCGGCTGCGGCGCCAGGGGAGGCGGTGCGGCGCCGCATCGTGGCCGAGACCGCGTCGACGCCGGCCGCCGCGCCGGCCGCCGCACCTGGTGCGCTCGCGCTCACCGAGCACGTCGAGCGCGAGGTCCTGGTGGTGGTGTCGAAGATGAAAAAGTACATCCGCGATCGGTCCGGCATGAACTGCAGCGACGCGGTGGCCGACGCGCTCTCGGATCACCTGCGCGCGCTGTGTGATGACGCGATCCGGGTGGCGTCAGCAGATGGCCGCAGGACCGTGCTCGATCGAGACGTCGCGCGCCCCCGAGGGTAGCCCGGTACCCTCGGCGAGGTCGGCAGGTCCGGCCGGCGTCATCGGCCGTGATCCGGCGCGAGCCGGCGTCATCCGGCGTCATCGGCCGTGATCCGGCGTCATCTGGCGTCAGTTGAGCGACGACGACTTGCGAGGCGAGGCCAGCGAGAACGGCGCGATATCGGCGTCGAAGTACGTGCCGTTCTGCAGCCACATGCGGTACGTGCCCTGCATCGTGCCCACCGGCGTCGAGATCACGCAGCCGCTGGTGTACTGGAAGCTCTGACCTGGGTGGAGGTTTGGCTGCTCGCCGATCACGCCGTCGCCGCGCACTTCTTCAATCACGCCGCGGCCATCGGTGATGATCCAGTGACGGGTCCGGAGCTGCGCTGGTTCCGTGCCTTCATTGGAGATGTTGACCGTATAGGCGAACGCATAGCGGTCGGCGCGGGGCGAGGACTGCTCGGGGAGATATTGCGCGCGCACCGTGACCCGCACGCCGCGAGTGACTGCACACGAGATTGGCTCAGCTACGTCGGGCACGCGCGCACTTTGGCAAGGGTCGGCCCGTCATGCAAGCTATCGCGTGCCCGGCGCTCCAGTTGGGCGACAGCTGGAGCGGCTGCGAGCGCTTACGGACGCTCGGAGATCGGGACAAAACGGCGCTCGACCTCGCCGGTGTAGATCTGGCGGGGACGACCGATCTTGGTGTCCTTGCTCTCCACCATCTCTTTCCAGTGCGCGATCCAGCCGGGCAGGCGTCCCAGCGCGAACATGACGGTGAACATGTTGGTGGGGATGCCCATCGCCCGGTAGAGGATGCCGCTGTAGAAGTCCACGTTGGGGTAGAGCTTCTTGGAGATGAAGTAGTCGTCGCGCAGCGCGACCTCTTCCATCGACTTGGCCAGGTCCAGCAGCGGGTCCTGGATGCCCAGGTGCTCGAGGACCTCGTCCGCCATCTTCTTCAAGATCTTGGCGCGCGGGTCGTAGTTCTTGTAGACGCGGTGGCCAAAGCCCATGAGCCGGCGCTCGCCGCGCTTGTTCTTGACGTCGTCAATGAACTTCTTGTAGTCGCCGCCGGCCTTCTGGATGTCTTCCAGCATCTCGATGACGGCCTGGTTGGCGCCGCCGTGCAGGGGGCCCCACAGGGCCAGCACACCGGCCGCGATCGCCGCGTACACGTTGGCGCCGGAGCTGCCCACCAGGCGCACGGTCGAGGTCGAGCAGTTCTGCTCGTGATCCGCGTGCAAGATGAGGAGCTGGTTTAGCGCCTTCTCCAGCACCGGCGAGACCTCGTAGTCCTCGGCCGGCACCGCGAACATCATGTGCAGGAAGTTCGCCGCATACTTGAGCGAGTTCCGCGGGTACATCACCGGCTGACCGATGCTCTTCTTGTACGAGAAGGCCGCGATGGTGCGGACCTTCGAGAGCAGGCGCGTGATGTGCAGGTCCATCGGCGCGTCGCGGTCCAGGCAGTCCGGGTAGTACGCCGACAGCGAGGTCACCATCGCCGAGAGCACCGCCATGGGGTGGCTGGTCGGCGGGTAGCCCGCGAAGAAGTGCTGCATGTCCTCATGGATGAGGCTGTGGTACGTGAGCTGCTTGGAGAACTCGTCGCGCTCCCTGGCGGTCGGCAGGCGGCCGTGGATGAGCAGGTAGCTCGTCTCGACGAAGTTGGACTTCTCCGCCAGGTCCTCGATGGAGTAGCCGCGGTACCGCAAGACGCCGGCTTCACCGTCGAGGTACGTGATGGCGCTGGTGGTGGCGCCGGTGTTCATGTACCCCGAGTCGAGGGTGATGTACCCGGTGTCCTGACGAAGCGAGCGGATGTCGATCGCGTGCTCGTTTTCGGATCCGACGATGACGTTGAGTGCGTGCTCTCGGCCGTCGGGGAGGGTCAGCTTTGCGGTCTTGCCTGACATGTCAGCTCCATTGACTTCTGCCCGGGGCCGCCGGGCGGCCGAACCATACCTGATCTGAAACCGCGGTCCGTCGCCGCGTCGTCAAAAAAACGCGGCGCGTCGTCATTCGGCTTCGAGCCACCTGCTCGCTGCGGGCATCTCCTGGGGAGGTTTCCAGGACCCCAGCAGATCGCGTGCATCGATGCATCCAAGGAGCCACGCTCGGTGGCTCCGGTCACGGGGCGGCACGGCCGGGCGGGGCGGGCCGGCCGGACCGGCAAAGCGGGCGGTGGTTGCCGGGTTCCAGACTGGCCCATACGCCGCCGCCGCGATACCGTCAGCGCTCCATGGCCCTGGCGCGCTGGTACGCATATGTGCTGGTCTCCTTGGAGGATCCCGCTGGCCCGCTCGGCGCGCAGCGGGTCCGTCGTACCTACGTCGGGGTGGCGCTCGACGTGGCGCGTCGGGCGCGCCAGCACAACGGCGAACTCGCGGGCGGCGCCCGCTCTACCCGGGTGGGGCGGCCATGGCGGGTCGCGGTGGTCCACGGCCCGTTCGCCGATCGCGGCGCGGCGCAGGCCGCTGAGCACCTGCTCAAGCAGCGCCGTGGCGCGGTGGCGCGGCTGGCGCCGCTGTAGCGCCTACTCGAGGCCGAGGATCGGCGCCGAGCCAAATGGCGTGTTCAAGCGCCGCGTGTAGCCGAAGCCGAAGTAGGTGAAGCTGCCGCCCTCGTTGAACATCAAGGTGTCGGTGTCCGCGGGCTTGGAGTACGCCAGAACGCCGATCTGCAAGCCGATCACATGCTCGTGCCGGCTGCCGAAGGCGTAGCTCAGCCCGCCCTCGAGGCGCGCGCCAAACGCGGCGGTCTCGGCTTCGTTCTCGCCGAGGCTCGCGACATCCAGCGCGCCGATCTGCACGCCAGCGAGCGGCGTGGCGCAGACGCTACCAAAGCACAGGTGCTTGTACAGCGCCCCGCCGAAGTTGAAGAGGCGGAGGTCCTCGCCGTTGGTGTCGGCGCCGATGTTGATGAAGTCGAGGTACCCTTGGGCGCCGAGCTGTAGCTGCGGCGACAGCATGTAGTCGCTGCGCACGCGGACCCCGGCAAACGACTCGCCGTATCCGCCGCGTCTGTCGAAGTTGGCGGATCCAACAAGGAAATCAGCGCCCACCGTCCACACGTATTCATGGCTCGGCGCGATCGCGGCGTAGAGGTCCTTGGGCGGCACGCCGCGCGGCGGCTGCGGGTTGGGCGTGACCGGATGGGCCGGGTTCGTCGGGTCGACGGGATTGGTCGGGTTCGTCGGATTGGGGTTGCTCGGATCGATCGGGTTGGTGGGATCCGTTGGCTGCGTCGGCGGCTTGCTCAGGTCGATGTTCTGTTCCTTGGCGGCGGTCTGGATCACCCCTTCAAGGTCAGCGATCTTCTTACTCAGAGAGTCATCCGGGTTCTTCTTGCGCGCGTTGCCGCACGCCTCCATGGCCTCGAAGAACATGCCCTGAAAGTGGTACGCCTTGCACAGGTTGTAGAAGTAGCGCGGGTTGGGGGAGCGAGTGGCAGCGTCCAGGAAGCGCTGGCCAGCCTCGGCCGGCTTCTTCGCGACCATCAGCGCCTTGCCTTCTTCGTTGAGCTGCTCTGCGATGGTCTCCTGCGACTGCGCGTGCGCCAAGGTGGCGGCGCTCATCAGCAGCGCGAGCACGAGGCTCGCGAGCGTCGATGGTGTGCACAGGTGGGGTCGCGACGAGCGGCGTGACGGCCACAGGCTCGGTGGGCGCGGTGGGCTCGTGGTCAAGGCAAGCACGTGACGAAGCATAAGTGAGTCTCCCGGCGAAACGGCTGGACGGACGTCGGCCCTGAGTATCGCATCCCTCCTGGGGCGGGGCCAGCCGGGCGACACGAATCGCCAGCGCCAAGCGCCACGTGGCGGGCCGCGCCAGGCGGCGGTGCTGCTAGGGCCTCGTGCGGTCGTCCCGTGCTCGTCCCGTGTGGGGCCGGCGCCGGCCCGCGTGCCTGCGCGCGCCTGCGTGGGCGGGCCAAGCGGCACGGCCTGCGCGACCGTCTCAGGGGCGGCTGTCGTGGAGCGCTTCCTCGAACAGCTCGCGCGCCACCGTGTGACCTTTGAGCCACCAGTCGTCCGTGTTGCCGATCAGCACGGAGACCGAGAGCTGCGGCGCGTCCGCCGGCGCGAAGCCCACGAACCACGAGTACTCCATCGGGAACGGCTCGCTGCGGCTGAGGGTGCCGGTCTTGCCGGCGACCTTGAGGCCCTTGGGCAGCGAGTTCTCCCGAGAGCGGAAGGCCTTGGCCGCGCTGCCCTCGGCGCAGGTCCCCACCATCATGTCGGCGACCGCGTCGGCGACCTTGGCGTCCACCACGCGGCGGCGCTTGCCCGGTGGCGTGGCGCGGACCTCGTCGCCTTCGATGACCGCGGCGATGAGGGTTGGGGTGACCTCGACGCCGCGGTTGGCCAAGGTGTTGGCCAGGACGCCGCCGCCCAGGACCGACAGCTCCGAGCCGCGAAAGCCGGCCGCCGCCTTGGCCAGCTCGATGCCGTTGCTGGCGGGCAGCAGAATGGAGCCAGCGTTTCCGGACAGCCCGGTGGCCTCGACCGCGCCGGTGAAGCCCAGGTCCTCCGCGGCGAGCGACAGCGCCTTGGGCGAGAGGTGCTTGTGGCTCAGCTTGGCGATGATGGCGTTCTGGGAGTGGGCGACCGCGAAGCTCAGGTCCTCGCAGCGGTTGTCGCGCGGGCTATCGGCGAGGTTCGACTCCATCACTGAGCGTACGCCCCCGTGGAAGCACACCTTCTTCTTCGGGGTGACCCCTGCGCGCACCAGCGCGGTGGCGGTGACCAGCTTGAAAATCGAGGCAGCCGGCGCCCACACCTCGGTGACCAGGCGCGGATCGGTGGTGCCTTCCTTGCCGCCGCGTGGCGACTCCGTACGACGACCGGCGAGCGCCAGGATCCTGCCATCCGGCGCCATCACGATGGCGGCAGCCCGCGGGGCGCGGGTTCGCTCCAGGAGCTTCTCCGCGGCGCGCTGCAACTTGGGGTCAAGGGTCAGCCGGGCTCGTCGCCCTCTGCCCAGGTCGATCTCATAGGCTCCGTCGCGCAGCACGGCGCGGCTCAGATCCAGCGCCCCGAACGTGCCGGCTTGCCCGGATGCCCCAGCCGCTGCGACCTGCGCGGTCGCTGCTGCTGCGCCAGTCCGGACGAGCGGCCCAGCCGGGGCCACCGCGCCGCTCGGGGTGCCGGCCACCGGAAAGAAGGACCCAGCGTGCGCCAGCGCCGTGGGCGCGGTGACCTGGCCCTGCGCTGCCGCCAGCGCCTCTGCGCTGCGGTTGGCCTTCGCGTGGTACGCGAGGCCGGCCATCGCAAGGATGGAAAGACCAAGAGCCGCGATCTGTCGCATCAGCTCTCCCCATGTAGCGCGCCCGGCGCCTGGTTACAAGATTTTGCCAGGATCTCGCCGCTTCATGCTGCCGTGCCCTGGACTTGCCCCTCTATGATACCCCCATGAGCTCGATCCTCCCAGGGCGGGACCGCCCGTTTGGTCCCAGGCTGCCGCGTCGGTTGGTCGCGGAGCTCCTGGGGATCGCCGGGCCTGCGCCGTTTGCTCGGCCATGGCAGCGTGGCGCCGCCGTCCTGGTGTTTGCCGTGGCGGCGGCTGCCTGTGGTGGTCGCAGGCCCCCGGCTGCCGCGCAGCCGCAGGTCGTTTCGTCGGTGGGGGTCGGGGAGTGTGCGGAGCCGGAGCACGCTGGGGTGGTTGGCCCGCGACCGCGGTTCGTCGCGGCGGATCGGGATCTCGGCGGGGGACCCGAGATCGAGCGCATCGTCGCTGACAAGTCCCTGTGCGATCGCGCCGGGAACTGCCACTGGAACGTGTTCGTGCGGTCACCTGGGCAGGAGTCTTGCATCCGCTACGCCGGGACCCTCTCCGCCTCGGCGCTGGAGCCCATGTCCTCCATGGGGGCGGCCGGGATGCGAGACATCCGCGCCTACTGGACGCTGGCTTCCGGTCGCACCTTGGTCCAGGACTACCGCTTCAGTCGCGGCGGCTATCGCGTGCTGGACGCGCTCCTGTGTAGGAGCACCGACGACGATCGGCTCGAATGCGTCGAAGAGGCGGCGCGGTAGGCTGGCCACTGACCACGCTTGGCGTCAGCAACGGTACACGCCTCGCGCCGCTGGGCGGCGCGCTCCTCGAAACTCCGTACCTGGGAAATCCTTTCGCGGGACGGATGCTGGTTTCCGGTGCGTCTTGATTCCTGCTAGGATCTGTCCCGGATTGACCGATACGGGACGCAGCAAGACGGTCGTTACGGCGATCTCCAAGATCAGCGACCGACCGGTCGCCAAGGAGGCCTGCCTCGTCGTGATTTATGGGCTGGAGCTGGGCAAGAAGTTCAACCTGACCCGGTCCCAGATGATCATCGGTCGCTCGTCCAAGGCAGACGTCCAGATCGATCAAGAGGCGGTGTCTCGCAACCACTGCAAGATCCTCAACACCGGCAACGCCGTGCTGCTGCGGGACATGGGCTCCACCAACGGGACCTACGTCAACGACGAGATGATCGATGAGTACGTCCTGCGCGACGGAGACTTCATCAAGGTCGGCCGCTGCATCTTCAAGTTCCTGTCCGGCAACAACATCGAGAACGCCTACCACGAAGAGATCTACCGCCTCACCACGGTGGATGGGCTGACCCAGATCTTCAACCGGCGGTACTTCGTGGAGACGCTGGAGCGTGAGATCGGGCGGGCGCTGCGATATCGGCGCGAGCTTTCGCTCATCATGTTCGATGTCGACCGGTTCAAGACCGTCAATGATACCCACGGTCACCTCGCCGGAGACTACGTGCTCAAGCACCTGGCCTCGGTGATCCGCGCGCGCATCCGGCGCGAGGACGTCCTGGCTCGCTATGGCGGCGAGGAGTTCGGGATCGTGCTTCCTGAGATCGACAACTACAACGCCATGCAGTTCGCAGAGAAGGTTCGACGGCTGATCGAACAAGCCGACTTTCGGTTTGAAGACCTGCTGATCCCGGTGACGGTCTCGGTGGGCGTGGCGAGCCTTCGCGGTGAGGTCGGGGACGCGCTGGAGTTCATCAAGGCCGCTGACGACAACCTGTTTGCTGCCAAGGAAGCCGGGCGCAACCGCGTGGTGGGCTAAGGGTCCGGTCGTTTGCGACCCTGGCCATGAAACGACGAGTTCCAAACGAAGAGAGCGGAAGAGCGGTCAGTCCCATGGATGTTGATGACACCCCCCAGGGGGAGGCGTCGGGGCTCTCGTCAAAGGGCGCGTCACCGGCGGCGCCCGCCTCGGCGTCCGCCTCGGTGCCTGCCTTGGTGCCTCGGGCCGCTCGAGAGACCCCGGCCCAGGCGCTCATCGACAAGAAGCGGGCGCTCGCGCAGCTCGTGGTCCATGATCTGCGCAACCCGCTCACCGCCGCGCACGGCTACGTGCAGCTAGCCAAAGAAGAGCTTGGGACGCTGGGGGAGGCCGGGCGGGTGCGCGAATACCTCGACGACGTCACGACGCTGCTCGACAAGACCTTGGGGCTGGTGTCGACGATCCTGGACGTCGAGGAGCTGGAAGATGGGATGCTGCACGCGCGCCCAACCGCGACCACGTTCCGGGCGCTGGTGGACCGGGCCCTGGCCGGGCACATGCGCCAGTTCGAGCGGCGCGGCTTGACGCTGTCGGTGGACGGCGCCATCGACGACCAGGTGTGGCTCGACGTGGACCTCATCGGCCGCGTGGTCGAGAACCTGCTCGACAACTCGGCGCGCTACGCGCCGCGCGGTGGGCGGGTTTGCGCGCAGGTGGCGTGGGTGGGCGAGGGCCTGGAGCTGGCCATCGGCAACAACGGACCGCCGGTGGCGGCGCGAGATCTGGAAGCGATCTTTGGCCGCTACTATCAGCTCGAAGCCCGCCGCGCCTCGGCGCGAGCCAATCGCGGGCTGGGCCTCTACTTCTGCAAGCTGGCGGTGAGCGCGCATCAGGGCCGCATCGGCGTCGAGTCGCGCGGTGAGCTGGGCGCGGTGTTCGTCGTCCGTATCCCGCGTCACGTGGCCGCGCCGTTGGCGTCGACGGAATCGGAGGTCGCGCCGCAGAGCTCGGAGGCCGCCCCCTCCGCCGTTGCAAAGGGCGAAGCCTGTCCCCCGCGGTGAGGCCTGCTTCGCGTCGTCAAGGCGCGGCGGCGGCGCGGCAGGTCAGGGCAGCAGCCCGCCGCGCAGGACCTTGAGCGCGGGCCGACGCCCGACCAGGGCTGCGGTGGACGACTCATCGGGCTGGATCCTCGTCGCGGTGGAGGCGAGGTCGTCGGATCCCTCGGCGCCCTCGGATCCCTCGCCGCTGCGGTCAGGCTGCTCGCCGCTGTCACCGGGGATCTCCGCCAGCAGGCTACGCGAGCGTGAAGCGCGTCCTTCGTCCAGCGCCAGCGCCAGCAGAGAGGACGAAGGGCAGCGCTCGAGTCCCTCTTCCAGGGTGCGCCGCGCCTGGTCGTGCAGATCCATCGCGTCGAGTACGCACGCCTTCTCGTAGTACAGGTCATCCAGCAGCCAGCCATCGTCGGTGGTGACCGCGGCGAAGGCTCGATCGAGCGCACGCACCGCCTCGCGGTTGCGCCCCAGATCGCCGAGCACGGCGCCGCGCCAGTACAGGGCCTCGGCGCGGTGCGGAGTGCGGCTGACTGCCATCTCGATGGCGGCCAAGGCGGAGAAATCGTCGCCCTGCGCGGAGGCGATCTGGCATTTCACGATCCACGCCGTCGCGCTGTCGGGGCGCAAGGTCAGCGCCTGGTTGACGATGGCGTTGGCGGCGGCGAGCGCTCCGTCCTCGGTGAGCAGCTCTCGAGCGCGCTCGAGCAAGCTCTCGACAGCGGTTGCCTCGTGACTCGCCACTTCGCGCTGACGGTAGCATGGGCGATCTTTGGTTGCCGCATCTTTCACCCGGTCCCAACCTCGTGTCGTCGTGCCGGGTTAGGTGCCTGCCCAGCGCGGTCTAGCCGAAGAACGCCGGCAGGATGGGCGACCGCCGGGTGCCCAGCAGCTCGTTGATGGAGGTCTGGATGCCGGTCCGGATCTCGTCCGCGACCCGGTTGACGAGCAGCCGGTCATCAGCGGCCGCGCGCCCGTAACGCGCGGCGACATCGATGGGCGCGCCAAAGCGGATGCGCCACTTGCTGGGCAGCGGCAAGAGGCCGGCTGGCCCAAGCCAGGGGAAGGTGGCGGTCAGCGGCACCCATGGGATGCCCACGCTCTTGGCAAACCAGGTGATCTTGCCGACCATCGGCGCGGCCTCTTCGGCTCCGACGATGGCGACGGGGATGATCGGCGCGCCCGTGCGGAGCGCCAGGCGTACGAAGCCACCGCGCCCGAAGCGCTGCAGGCGATAGCGATCTCGCCACAGCTTGCCCATGCCCTTTTCCCCCTCGGGAAACACCGCCACGAGCTCGTCGCGCAGGAGCAGGCGCTCCGCGTTGTCCGGATCTGCGCGGACGCCGCCAATGCGGTTCATGATCGGGCCAAGAAACGGCAAGTGAAACACCGGATCTTCGACCAGCGGGCGCACGTCGCGGCGCGCTCGGTGATCTCTGCGAACCGCATGCACCAGCATCAAGCTGTCGTAGGGCAGCGTGCCGGCGTGGTTTGCCACCAGGACTGCGCGACCCTTGGCTGGCACGTGGTCGACGCCCTGGCACTCCACGCGAAACCACTTCGAGTACAGGAACTCGAGCAGCCACTCCCAGCGCGCGGTGGCCTTGGGATCTCGGCCGAAATCGTCGACGACGTCAGACCGCCCCCACATCGCGAGCGCGCGCCAGCGGCGCCAGAGCGCCTCGAGCGGCAGGTGGCGACGCAGGTCCACCGGGAACATCGGCGTGCGGTCAGCGTCAATGCGCCGCTCGAGCTCCGCGAACTCGGCGCCGTCGGCCTCGCCGGGCATCGACGAGGGCACCGCGGCGTACTCGCCAGGCGGCACCACGGCCTCCTCCCCGAGATACACCTCGTCTTCGAGAAACTGCAGATCGCCTCGCGCATCGCGGGCCCAGGTCGTGGCATCCGGCGCGCCGACGCCGCTGTCTCCGTATTCGTCGAAGTCGGCGTCGTCGGCGTCGTCGGCGTCGTCCGCGTCGCGTCCCACATGCGCCGCGGCGCTTGCCTGGCGTGACGGGCTTGGCTCGTCGCCTGACGGCTCGTCAACTCGCTGGTCGGCCGGGTCGGCCGGCATCGTGGGGTCCTGGTCGGACATGCGTCTTCCTCTCTGCCCGTTCTACCCGTGCGCGGAGGCCACGTCGATGGCTCCGTCTTCGGGCGGCACACCGAGAAAATCCAGGATGGTGCGCTGGATGTTGAAGCGGGGGGCGTACGCCAGGTCAGTGACGGCACGGCTGCCATCAGCCACGCAGGGGTACAGCAGGAAATCCAGAAAGCTCGGCGGCAAGCCCACGAGCTGAGTCGCCCACAGCGCCTTGATGAAGTGCCGCGCCATCGGCAGCGGCATCGGCACCGGCACGCGGCCGAGCATGGCCAGGACGGTGGTGTATGGCAAGACGCCCTTGCCGACGATGTTGAACGGCCCGCGGCACTCCGATAGCGTGGCTTGCCAGAGCGCCCACGCCGCGTCGATCTCATGCACGAACTGCATGACCGGATCGTGGCCCAGCATCACCGGCGCCAACGAGCGGCGAAGAAACCGCGTGTAGAGGTTGTCGGCCGTGGGGCCGAGCACCGGGGCAAAGCGCAGCGAACACACCTGCGTGGCCGGGTGCTCTGCGCCAAACCGCAGGAGCTGCTGTTCGGCGCGGACCTTGTCGTTGACGAAGCGGGAGTCAGGATGTCCGCGCAGCTCGGCGCGCTCGGTGAGAAAGTTCGGGTTCTTGGCGTGAGCGCCATAGACCAGCGTGGTCGACACCATGACGATGCGCCGCGGCGGCACCGCGGCGCAGGCGTTGAGCACGTGCATCGTGCCGACGTCCTCTAGCTCATGCGCCCACTCGGTGGCGTGGGTGGGGTGTGAGAGGAAGGCCGCGTGGACCAGCGTGTCCACGCGCTCGCGCTCGAACAGCGTGGCCAGCTCACTGTCGATGGTGGGCTGGGTCAGGTCGAGCTTCACCCACTGGATCCGGCCGCGCGGCAGGCCCGAGGCGAACGTGGCGGGATCCCGGATATCGAGCGCCAGGATGCGATCAAAGCGGCGCTGCTCCGCCAGGCGACGCAGCAGCTCCGAGCCGAGATATGTGCAGGCTCCGGTGACGGCGATCGCGCGGCCGTTTTGCTTCGCCGGACTGGTCATGGTCCGACCTTATAGAAGGTGCGCGCGCGAGGCAATGTATCGGAGCTGTTGCCGCGCCGCCTGGCGCCGCTTGGTCGTGCCGCGGCGCGCCGCCCGCCTGGGCCGGGGCACCGCGCGCCCCCAGCGTGCGCCCCCATGTCGGAGCTTTGTGCTAGGCCAGGTGCATGGAGCCGTCTCTCATAGCGGCCGGCGGCGGAGTTGCCGGCCCCGGCGTCGTGGAGATGCTGCCCGACGACGTCATCAATCAGATCGCCGCTGGCGAGGTGGTGGAGCGGCCGGCGTCGGTGGTCAAGGAGCTCCTGGACAACGCCCTGGACGCGGGCGCGGCCACGATCACGGTGGAGTGCGAGGCCGGGGGCAAGGTCCGGATCCGCGTCACCGATGACGGCTCTGGCATGTCTTCCGCGGACGCCCAGCGCTGCTTTGCCAGGCACGCCACGTCCAAGATCCGCGCGCTCGCAGATCTCGATGATCTGGCCACCATGGGCTTTCGCGGGGAGGCCATGTCTTCCATCTCCAGCGTCAGCCGGACCGTGTTGACCACGCGCCGCGCGGCAGATCTGGCGGCGACCCGGGTGGTGGTGGAGCACGGCCGCGTCGTCTTGGTCACCGAGGTCGGCGCAGCGGTGGGGACCACCGTCGAGGTCTCGGAGCTGTTTGGCAACGTGCCGGCGCGGCTCAAGTTCCTAAAGGGCGAGCCCACCGAGGCGAGCCACGTCACCGAGGCGGTCACCCGGCTCGCCATGGCGCATCCGGCGGTGCATTTTCGGCTGCGCCACAACGGCCGTTCGGTCATCGACGTGCCGCCGGATCGCGACGGGCACAGCCGGGCGCTGGCCCTGGTGGGCGCGCGCCTTGGCCAGCGGCTGCACCGCGTGGTCGGCCAGGAGCAGGGCTTCAAGGTGGAGGCGCTCCTGGCCGCGCCGGAGCTGGCGCAGACCACCGCTCGTGGCGTCCAGCTCTTCGTCGGCCGCCGTGCGGTGCGCGATCGCGGGCTCTTGCACGCGGTGGCCATGGGCTACGGGGAGCTGGTAGGGCGGGGGCGCTATCCGGTGGCGATCGTCATGCTGGATCCGCCAGCGGGGCAGGTGGACTTCAACGTGCATCCGCAGAAGGCGGAGGTGCGCTTCGCGGACGCCGGCGCGGCAGCGGCGGCGGTGCGGCACGTGGTGCGCGCTGGGGTCGCGAGCGCGCCATGGCTACGGGAGTCTCCCGAGGCGGCGACGCTGCGCATGACGGTGCGCACCAGCGCTCCGGCGAGGGCGCTTGGGGCGGAGCCGGAACAGCAAGGGCCTGCGCTGGCGAGCGCGCTCGCCCATCGCTACGCGGCTCACCTCGAGCGAGGGAGCTCGCCGCAGCTCCGCTTTGACCGGGCCGAGCCGCGCCAGGCCAGCCGGGCCGCCGAAGGGCCCGTGCGCTGGAACGCGGCGGTCCGCGCGGTCGAGCAGCGGCAGGCGCCCGAGACGTCCGCGCAGGGCGCCGATCGCTTGGCCCTCTTTGACCGCTCCGGTGGCCCGGACACGGTCGACACGGTCGACAAGCTCGACGACGTCGACGATCTCGGTCGCGTCGGCTCGTCCGCTGCGCGTCCGCCATCGTCACGCGCCGTCGCTGCGCCGGCCGAGATCTCCGACCGGCTCGGTTCACCGCGAGAGCTCTACGGTGCGCTTGCCGGCGAGCTGGCGGAGCTCGACGTCGCAGCGCGGGAGCGCGAGTCGGCGGCGAGGGCCGGGGGCCCGGCTTTGGCCCCGGCCGAGGACACCGCAGCGAGCGCGGCGGGCGTCGCGTCGGAGGTCGTGTCGGGCGTCGCGTCGTCTGTCGTGTCGTCTGTCGCGTCGTCTGTCGTGTCGTCTGTCGCGACGGACGTCTCAGCGGCCGTCGCGTCGGCCCCGGGGTTCTTCGCGTCGCTGCGGTTTCTGGGGCAACTCCAGCTCACGTATCTGGTCTGCGAGGCCGCCGGCGAGCTGGTGCTCATCGATCAGCACGCCGCGCACGAGCGCGTGGAGTACCAGAAGCTGATGCAGCGGCGGCAGCGGCGCGAGGGCGTGGCCACCCAGCGGCTGCTGTTCCCCACCACCGTGGAGGTGTCGCCGGCGCACGCCGCGGTGGTCGAGGAGGTGTCCTCGCTGTGGGGGCAGCTCGGCTACGAGATCGAGCCCTTCGGCAAGGCCGCCGTCGCCATCAAGGCGGTCCCCGCGGGGCTGCGCGGCGCCGATCCTGCGCAGGTGCTGCGCGAGCTGCTCGACGACTGGGTGGACGCCGGCGTGTCGCGCGCGGTGGAGAGCCGGCTCGAGAACCTGCTCTCCACCATCGCCTGCCACTGCGCGGTCCGCGCGGGGGACCGCCTCCTGGGCAGCGAGGTGGAGTCCTTGCTGCGCGCCCTCGACTCGGTGGATTTTCGCCGCGCACTGCCCCCACGGCAGGCCGGTCCTGCTCCGGCTCTCGCTCGACGAGATCGCGAGGCGGTTTGGCCGATGACCAGCGCCACGCTCAGCAGCGTCGCGCCCGCGCGCCTGGTGGTGGTCGTGGGGCCGACCGCCTCCGGCAAGACCCAGCTCGCGCTGTCGCTGGCGCGGCGGGTGGGCGCGGAGGTGGTGTCGTGCGATTCGCAGCAGGTGTACGTGGGCATGGACATCGGCACCGGCAAGGCCACCGCCGACGAGCGAGCCTCGGTTCGCCATCACCTGATCGATGTCGCTCGCCCGGACCAGGAGATGACCGCGGCGCGCTTCGTCGAGCTCGCCGACGCCGCGATCGCCGATGCCTGGCAGCGGGGCCGTCCGGTCATCGTCTGTGGCGGCACCGGGCTCTACATCCGGACGTTGCTCCTGGGCCTGTTCGAGGGGCCGGGCGCCAACCCCCAGCGTCGGGCCGAGCTGTCGGCGATCGCGCGCGCCCAGGGCGTGGCGCACTTGCACCGCTGGCTGACCGAAGTCGACCCCGTGATCGCCGCGAAGATCGATCGCAACGACGAGAAGCGCATCACCCGCGCGCTCGAGGTGTACCTCGATACTGGCGTGCAGATGAGCGTCCATCAGGCTCGCCATGACCACCGGACCGCGCCCCCGCGCTACGCCGCGCGCAAGATCGGCCTGGCGCCCGAGCGCGAGGCGCTGTACCGCCGGATCGAGGCCCGGGTCGATGAGATGATGGCGCGTGGCCTCCTGGACGAGGTCGCCCGGTTGCGGAGCCAGGGCTTTGTTCCGCCGATGCGTTCGCAGGAGGCCATCGGGTATGCCGAACTCCACCAGCACCTCAGCGGCGCGCTGGAGCTGTCGCAGGCGATCGACTACATCAAAAGGAATTCAAGGCGTTATGCTAGACGTCAGGTCTCCTGGTACCGAAGTGATGCGGACGTGTCGTGGTTCCCGCAGCCGGATGCGGTTGACCAACGCGAGCTGGAGCGGTACCTCACAGGGTCCGACGTGCCATGAGTGACATCCAGCGGTCAGAGCCCACCCCAGATCGAATGATCCTCGAGTTCGAGCGCCCGATCATCGATCTCGAGCGCAAGATCAGCGAACTCCGTGGCCTGTCGACGGAGAACGTCGACTTCACCGCCGAGATCCGCAAGCTGGAGCAGAAGGCGCGCCGGCTGCAGAAAGAGGTCTTCGCGGACCTCACCGCGCAGCAGAAGGTGCAGCTCTCCCGTCACCCTGGCCGCCCGTACACGCTCGACTACGTCCGGCTCCTCATGGACGACTTCTTCGAGCTGCACGGAGATCGCGCGTTTCGCGATGATCCCGCGATCGTCGGGGGCCTGGCTCAGTTCGACGAGTGGGAGGTGCTGGTGCTCGGCCATCAGAAGGGCCGCAACACCAAGGAGAACCTGCACCGCAACTTCGGGATGGCGCGCCCCGAGGGCTATCGCAAGGCCACCCGCTTGATGCGCCTGGCGTCGCGCTTTCGCCGGCCGATCCTGTGCTTCATCGACACCTCGGGGGCGTATCCCGGCAAGGACGCCGAGGAGCGCGGCCAGGCCGAGGCCATCGCCAAGGCGCTACAGGTCATGTCCAGCCTGGAGTGCCCGATCGTCGCCGTGGTGATCGGCGAGGGCGGCTCCGGCGGCGCGCTGGCGCTCGGCGTCGCGGATCGCATCCTCATGCTCGAGTACGCGATCTACTCCGTCATCACGCCGGAGGGCTGCGCCTCCATCTTGTGGCGCGACGCCGCCAAGATCCCCGAGGCCGCGACCCAGCTTCGCCTCACCGCGCCGGACCTCGTCGAGCTCGGCATCTGCGATGAGATCATCCCCGAGGCGCCGGGGGGCGCGCATCGCGATGTCGCGATCACCGCGGCCAAGGTTCGAGTCGCGCTCAAGCGGCACCTCCGGGAGCTCCAGACCTTGTCCGGTCCCGAGCTGGTCGCGCAGCGGTACGAGAAGTTTCGCAAGATGGGGGGCGTTCGTCGAGTCGCCCTAGGGCGCGTCGATCGCATCTCGATGCTCTACGAAGCCGCGCTCATCTGGGTGCTCCTGTCCGGTGGGTACTGGGGCTATCACCTGCTCACGCGGCGCGCGTACCCGAGCTCGATCTTCCCCTGGATGATGATCGCCGCGGCGGCGGCCAGCGGGCTGGGCCTGGTGGGGCGGGGGCAAGAAGATCCGGTGCTCTCGATCGCGGGGGCCATTGGCCTTGGCGCCGGGGTCTGCCTCCTGGTGCTGGGGCCCGCGGCGCGGCGCCTGGCGCGGCAGGCCAACACCTGGGAGCGCTGGGGGCTTGCTCGCGTGTGCTACGAGCTCGCGGAGGTCTTGCAGCCCGCGACTGGGGTACGCGAAGAGAAGCACCTCGCCGCGGCCTTCTCGCGCATCCAGGCCGGTCAATCCGATGAGGCCGTGCAGGCGCTGGTGCGGCTACGCGACGGCTCTCCGCCCGGGGCGAGGCGCATGCTCAACGAACACATCGCGATGATCTACCTGACCGCGTGTCGCTGGCGCGACGCGCTCACGCACGTCGAAGCCACGTTGTTCGAGCCCGCGACCGCGGCCGATTCGCCGCCCCGAGTGCCGCTCCACGACATCTCCCCCTCGCTGTGGGTGGAGCTGATGGGCGCATACGGGCGGGTCGGCGAGCTGGAGCGGGCCGGCGGGATGCTCGAGGCGCTGGAGGCCGAACTCGGCGCCCGCGCTGCGGCGGCGCCGCTTTTGCACCGCGCGCGGATGATCTACCTCGCCTACTGCGGTCGCGTGGACGCGGTGGCAACGTTGACCAAGCGCGAACACTCGAGCTTCATGACGCGCTCGGCGCGCCGCTACTGGCTGGGCGTCGCCGCAGGGCGCGCTGGCGACCGCGCGCTGGCGACCCAGGAACTCCGGCAGTCCGCCGTGGCGGCTCGAGGCAGGCGGCGGCGGATGGCGGAGACCGCGCTGGCGGAGCTGGACAGCGAGCCACCCGTGGAGGTCTCGCCGCGAGCCGCCAGCCTGGCGGATCACGTGGCCGCGCTCCCGGTGCCAGTTTTTCGTCCCATCCCTCGCCCTTGGTTCACCTGGATCGCCTGCGGCGCGTGCCTGGCGGTGGCGGGCGGTATCGCGCTGGTCGGCTCCTCCACGGACATCGCGATGCTGGTGCGCGCCGGCGCGCTCGTCCAGGGCCTGGTGTCGGAAGGGCAGTGGTGGCGGCTCGCCACCGCGGTGCTGCTTCATGTCGGCGCCACCCACCTGGCGGTGAACGTCCTGTCGCTGTGGGTGATAGGTCGGCTGGCCGAGGGGGTCTTTGGCACGCTCCGCACCGCGGCGCTGTTCGCCGGCTGCGGCCTGGCTGGCTCGCTCGCCAGTCACCTGGGAGGACCCCCAGGCGTCGCCGCCGGCGCCTCGGGGGCGATCCTGGGCCTCCTGGGCGCCCTGCTCACCGAGCTGGCGATGAACCGTCAGCGCCTGGCGTACGCGCGACGCAGCGGGCTGCTCGGCTCCATGCTCCTCGTGGTGGCGGCCACCTTCGCCATCGGCGCGCTGGTGCCCGGCATCGATCAATGGGCCCACGGCGCGGGGCTGCTGTGCGGAGTCGCGCTCGGCCAGGCGTTGACTCCTCGCCATCGGCTCGGGCGGGCCCTCGGGCCGTCGGCCGGGCTGCTGGTGGCGGCGTTCGTCGGCCTGCTGGCGTGGGGAGCGTGGGGCGCGGCGCGGCTGACCTTCGTCGACTCGGCGTTGTCTGGCGCCCCCAAGCTCGTCCAGCTAGGTGAGCTGGAAGTCGAGGTGCCCGGGCGGTGGCAACTGGTCGAAGGCGAGCTGGTAGATCCAGATTTCTTCGTGGTCCTGACGGCTCGCTTCGAGCCGGCCGCCCGCGCCGCGCCCGGTGCGCCGGGCCGCGTCAGGCCAGCGCCGTCCGAGGCCCTGGCGCAATGGCACGCCGGCGAACCGGCGCGCGCACGCGCGCGAGAGCTCGACACGGTCGGCACCTCCGCGCCGAGTCAGCTCGCCTTGCCCGCGGGCTGGTACTCACGCGAGCTCGCGCTGTCTGCCTCGGATCCTTTCGCCGGGACGCAGCACTTCCGCGCCGTGTCGTTTGTGCGGCCCACCGAAGAGGGCTGGATCGTCGGCACGCTGTACGCGCCGCAGAGCCTGGTCGACGAGGGCGCCGCGGAGCTGGCGGCCATCGTCGCCACGGTTCGCCTGCAGCCTTGACCGCGGGGACCTGCGTCGCGCGGGGCTGCTCGGCACCCCTCGGCTGCAAAAATTTGTGCCGACCGGCCAGCGTGCGTACCGTGAGGTCATGGTCCGCCGCCGCCGTCACTCGACCTGGGTCGCCGGGGTCGCCGGGGTTGCCGGGGTTGCTGGGGTCGCCGGGGTTGCCTTGGTGGCGAGCCTTGGCGTCCATCCCGCCTGGGCGCAGCGCAGCCCGGCCGCAGCGCCGCCAGCCGGCGCGCCCTCGCGCGGCGGCGACGTGCCCTCGTCATCGCCCGGCGACGGGCAGGAGCTCCCCACGTCGTGCCTGGACGAGCTCACCGCTCGCGGCGTGCCCTATCGCCCGGTGCAGCGGAGGGACATCGCGCTCGCCGTCGAGATCACCGGGCCGGTCGGCGGGGTGGAGCTGCGATATCGGCAGCCGCTGGTCATCGATTGCTCGCTGGCGGTGTCGATGGACGAGGCGGGGCGGTACCTGCGGGCGCTCGGCGTCGCCACCGTCCACATCGCCTCGGCGCACTCTCGCCGCAACGTGCGCGGCACCACGCGGCTGTCCAAGCATTCATTTGGTCTGGCCCTGGATGTGCCGTCCTTCGAGGGCCAGGAGCTTGGCCAGGTCCGGGTGGACCAGGACTACGAGCAAGGCCTTGGCGACGCCGTGGACTGTGTTGGCGCGCCGGTGACTCCAGGCGGAGCCGTGCTGCGCGTCGCCCTGTGCCAGCTCGTGCGCTCGGGCCTGTTTCACCTCGTGCTGTCGCCGGACTACGACGACGCGCACCACGATCACTTGCACCTCGAGGTGCTGCCGTGGTCGGCGCGGGCCCGCCTGCGAAGCGACACGCCGGCGATTCACTGACCGGGGCGCGAGCTAGTACCTCTCCACAGAGGTTCTGACCGTTTGAGGCTGCCGATCCATCGCCTTACGCTGCGTTGCCGCTCCTCGCGGTACGCCCGGTAGCGCTTCGTCGCGGCGCCTTGCGCTCGGCGCGCCTCGGCACCCTCAACCAGTCATTTCCTCTGTGGAGAGGTACTAGCGGCCTGGCGCACCGCGAAGAAACACACCGCGAGCGACCACAGGAGCCAGACGCTCGCCCAGGTCCACACCGCCCAGCGCTCGGTGGTGCCAAACGTCGCCGCCGCCATCGCGTGCGCATCGGAGAGCGCCACCGCGCGACCGCCGACGACCTGCACCGGGCGAAACAGCACGCGAATATCCAGCAGCGCGTGGACACACGCCTGGGCGGCGAGGAACTGCACCGCGCCCACTCTCCAGGCGGGCGGGGCGACCAAGCCGGCGATGAGCAACGCCAGCGCGATCGCCGCCAGCGCGTTGCGGCCAAAGGAGTTGTCCAGCACGGTCACCGCGGTCAGCGCGATCACCGCGGCGAGCCCGAGCAAGACCGAGCGCGCTTGGGCCGGCGTGCGGGTCAGCGCCAGCAAGAGCCCTCCCAAAAGCGGCGTGCCCATGTATCCCGCCGCCGAGATGAACGGTCGCGCGAAGCCTGTCGCCGCCCCCTGGGCGTAGGCCATCCCGCTCGAGTCCGGATAGATGGCGAGCCCGCGGAGCCCCACGCCGGCGAGCTCCATGGCCACGCCGTGTGACAGCTCGTGTAGCCAGGTCGCGAGCAGCTTGAATGGATAGAGGATGACGCCGCCAAACGGCAGGTTCCACAGCAGCAGCGACGCGAGGAGCGCCAGGGCCCAGGCGCGCAGCGCCCAAGACGGAGCGCCGGTCACGCAGGCGGGAGGGACGAAGGAGCGTCCGCGGATGGAGTTTCGGTTGGGCCCGCCGCGGGATCGTGCGCGGCCACCGCGGGCGACGGAGCAGGGGAGGTCGCGGTCGCCGCGCTGTCGGTCGCCCCTTGGGTCTCCGTGCTCGGGCGGGGCACGGCCGGGTCGAGCAGTCCATCGAACATCATCGAGGCGCGGTGGCGCACCGCAGCGCCCAGCCGCCCGAGATCCTCCGAGTCGATGATCTGCCGCAGCGTCGCGGCAGGGAGCTTGACCAGCGACAGGACATCCGTCACCTGACGTGGCGTGGCTCCGGCGCAGACCAGGGCGATCGCGGCGCCGCACAGCGCGCCGGCCATCGCGCCAAGGATGACGAGCAGGCCCCACGACGCGACGGAGCTCGGCAGCAGGCCATGCGGGATCGCCGCGATCAACGCCAGCAGCACGCTCGCGACGCCGTGCGCGGCGCAGGTGCGCGCGATCGCCGCTCGTCGGGTGCCGGCCATCGCCTCATGGGCGGCCAGCCGACCGAGCCCGCCAGCCGTGAGCAGGGCCGGAACCCCAGCAAAAACCGTGGTGGTTCTCACGATTTCCATTGCTGGTAGAGGGGTCTTGGTGCTGAGGTAGCCAAGCAGCCAGACGGCGGCAGAGATCGCAGGAATCTCGAGCACCCCCCCGGCGAGCAAACCTTTGGAGAATGCCCAAGCGGGACGCTCTGGCGAGATCTCGCTGCTTCTACGGGCACTTGGCGCTATCGGCTTCGAGCTTTGCATCGCGGTGGTCGAGGAAGAAACCCGAGTGTAGTACCGTAACATGCCTCAAAAAACGGCCCGTGATCCGCTGGTCACGTCAGCCGTTGTACAATGGTACCGAGGTCTTGAGCATGAGCCAAAACCAATCCAACACCCGTGCGTACTCCGCGGCTCATTTTGGCCTCACGCTCGACGATGAGGGCAGCTCGGCGTCCAAGGACGTTGGCCTGTTTCGTTCGATTGAAGGAGGAGGCGTGCGCGCGGACGTCGCGTCGTACCAGATGGGTGGGCAATTCAATCGCTGGCGCCAGCTTGGCAAGCCCAAGTTCGAGGACATCAAGCTTCAGGTTGGAATGGCCATGAGCAAGCCATTCTACGAGTGGATCAGCGCGTTTTTCGACAAGAAGCCGACCCGCAAGAACGGCTCGATCATCGCCGCTGATTTTTACTACGGCGAGCGCGCGGTCCGTGAGTTCACCGGCGCGCTCATCAAGGAGCTGACCTTCCCTGCGCTCTCCGGCACCGACAAGAACGCCGTGTACATGGGCGTGGCGATGGCCGTCGAAGACATCAAGTTCAAGAAGGGATCTGGCTCGAAGATGGAGCCGCCCAAGGGCTTCGATAGCCAGAAGCTGTGGACCGCGGCCAACTTCACCTTCCTCATCGATGGCTTCAAGGATGCGTGCAAGCGCGTCACCAAGGTCGACTCGTTCACGCTCAAGCAGAACATCGCCGAGTATCACGGCGGCGGGTTCCGCGGACCGGTCAAGGCGCCGACGGTGATCGAGTTCCCCAACATCTCGTTTCACATCCCAGAGGCCGACGCGCAGCCGTTCTTTGATCAGGCGAAGGCGGGCGTGGTCGGTGGCGCTGCCGGCGGGGCTCAAGGGCACGCTCACCACGTTCGACAACGCAGGCAAGGAGCTGTTCACCGTCCAGATGGAGAACTGCGACGTGCTCAGCGTGACGCCCGACAAATCGGACGCCTCGACCGAGGAGATCAAGCAGGTGAAGGTGGAGCTGTACACGGAGCAGATGCGCTTTTCCTACGCTGGCTAGGCGCCTCGCCTTCAACAGCCAAGACGGCGCGCTATCCGCGCCGGTCGCCGTCAGCTCGGCTCGGCTCAGGGGCAGCTTCCGGGTCGGCTCTGCCTCCGCTCAAGTCGGCGCTGCCGTCTCTGCCGCCCGTCCGCCGCCGGCTCAATTCTGCAGCGGGCTGATGCGCAGATCGAGCCAGCGCTGGATGGCCACGCTCTTGGCCTCGCCCAGCAGCTCGACCACCGCCGCTAGCTCCTCGGCGTCGCCGCCGACGGCGAACGCGCTCGCCGGCGTGAGCACGAAGGCCAGCACGTCCACCGCGCTCCGCGGGTCGGGCGAGTACGAGCTAGCGTAGAGCGTTTCGGCTTGCATCCTGTTGACCCTCCCACCCGAGATCCGCGAGGGCAACTTTTTGGCGGATGCCCCGAGCCCAACCGGGCCCGCGAACCTGCTAGCTAGTGGGAATGGCTCGCTCCAAAGTGGCAGTGCTCCGCGTTCGGCCCCAGCATGTTCTGGAAGACATCGACCGGCTGATGGAGCTAGGCGACGTGCGCACCGCGCTCGACCCCAGCGCCACCACGATCCTCAAGGACAACATCTCCTGGCATTTTCCGTTCCCCGGCGCCAACACCACGCCGTGGCAGCTCGAGGGGGTGGCCAAGGCCCTCATCGCGCGAGACTTCGACGATCTCGTGTGCGTGCAGAACAAGACCGTGGTGACGGACGCCTTCAAGGGCGAGGACCTAAATGGCTACCTCCCGATCTTCAAGGCCTACGACATCCCGGTCCGCTACAACTTCAAGCCCGAGGACATGAGCTGGTCGGTGTACCGGCCCAAGGCCAAGATGAAGGTCCTCGATGAGATCTTCCCCGAAGGGATCTTGATCCCGGATGCCTTCCACGGCGCCAACATCGTGCACCTGCCTACCGTCAAGTGCCACATCTACACCACCACCACCGGCGCGATGAAGAACGCCTTTGGTGGCCTGCTCAACACCAAGCGCCACTACACGCATAGCTGGATCCACGAGACGCTGGTCGACCTGCTCGCGATCCAGCGCGAGATCCACGCCGGGCTCTACGCGGTCATGGATGGCACCACCGCAGGCGACGGCCCGGGGCCGCGCACGATGAGGCCGGTGATAAAGGACGTCATGCTGGCGTCGCAGGATCAGGTCGCGATCGACGCGGTGGCGGCCTCCATGATGGGCTTTGACCCGATGTCGATCCCGTACATCCGGATGGCGGACGAGCAGGGGCTCGGCTGCGGTCGCCGCGAAGCCATCGAGGTGGTCGGAGATGAGTCGCTGGCCAGCGAGCGCTGGGGGTTCTCGGTCGGCGACAACGGCGCCTCCATGGTGGGGGACCTCCTGTGGTTTGGTCCCCTCAAGCGCTTTCAGAAGCTGTTCTTTCATACCCCGCTGGTCAACGTCTTCGTCGCTGGCTCGGAGGCCTATCACGACTACTATCGCTGGCCGCTGAAGGACCGCAAGGTGTTCGAGTCCTGGCTGCAGACGACCTCGTGGGGCCACCTGTTCGCGGAGTACCAGCAGCGCGGCACCCTGGCCGGTCCCGGCGCTGCCTCTGGGCCGGCGGGCGCCTGACGCCGCTACTCGTCTCGCTCTAGCTCGCCGCGTAAGCGGTCCACCGCCTGGGCATGGATCCGGCTCGCCCAGGACTTGGAGATCCCCAGTTCTGACCCGGCCTCGACCAGGTTCTTGCCTTCCCAGTAGTGCTTGGTCAGGAGCGCACGCTCTCGCTCTGGCAGCGAGTCGATGGCCTTGCGTAGCCGCGAGCTGAGCTGAGAGGCGCGCAGGTTGTCCTCTGGCCCGCCCGCGTCATCGACCGCGTCGAAGCCGCGCTCGCGCGCCGCATCGAGTGAGGTGACATACATTGTGCGGATCGCGGAGATCGCGTCATGCACCCTGGTCAAGGCGTCCGTCGTGCTCGTAGTTGCAAGCCCTTGCGAGCCGGCGCCTCGCTCCCGCTCCGCCTGGGTCTCAAGGTAGTCGCTGGCCGCGCGCAGGGCCACGAGCTTGGCCCAGACCCGTCGGGGCAGGGTGGTCTGCCGGCGCAGGCCGTCGATGATGGCGCCTTGCACGCGGTACCAGGCGAACGTCGCGAAGGAGGCCCCGCGGGTCGCGTCGTACCGGCTGGCCGCCTCGACGAGCCCGATCTGACCCAGCGCCACCAGGTCCTCGAACTCCACGTGATCCTTCACGCGGGGATAGACCATCGCCGCAGCCTTGCGAGCGAGGTCAAGGTGTTGCTCTACGAGACGATCGTTACCACCCACGCGGGAGAGGACGATACCGTGACCTTGTGGTTTTCTGCGCGGGCCGTGGCGGCTATCGTGCTGCGGTGGCGCTTTTTACGGTCCTCGAGCCTCTGCATCTCGCCGAAATCTGCGCGATCTACCAGGTCGGTCATCCAGTCCATACGCAGGCGATCGCTGCGGGGACCATCAACTCGAACTTCTCCATTCGCACCGAGTCCGGCCGTTATTTCCTGCGGGTCAACGAAGGCAAGACCGTCGACGACGTCGCGTGGGAGGCCCAGCTCGTCGAGTGGCTGGCGCGCCACGGCCTGCCGACCCCGGCGCCGCTGCAGGCGGGCAACGGCGCCGGTTACCTGTGCTGGAGAGACAAGCTCTTGACGCTGTTTCCCTGGTACGAGGGCGAGCACCTGTCGTCCGCGGAGGTGACCGCCGAACACGCCGCCAGGCTCGGCCAGACGCTGGGTCAGCTCCACCGCCTGGGCCAGCTCGCGCCGCCGTCGTGGCGTCGCCGCAGCCAGTACGATCACCAGAACCTCCGGGAGCGCTATTCGTCCTTCGCGACCTCCGATGATCCCGCGCTCGGCGCGGCGGTGGCGTGGATCCGTGAGGCGCTCGAATACCTGGAGCGCAACGCCGCTCGACGTGTCGGCTCGACGGAGACCCTGGTCCACGGAGACCTGTTTCGCGACAACGTGCTGTGGCGAGGCAGATCCTTGGTCGCGGTCCTCGATTTCGAGCAGGCCTCCGGTGGGACCGCTGCCTATGATCTCGCGGTGTGCCTCAACGACTGGTGCTGGGACGGCGCTCCCAGACCGGACCTGGCCGCCGCCATGCTCGACGGGTACCGTCGCGAGCGCGTGTTGACCGAGGGCGACCGGGCCGCGCTCCCGGTCGAGGTCTGCGCGGCTGCGATGCGCTTCACCGTCACGCGCATCACGGATGTCTATTTGGCACGCATCGCCAACCCAGACAAAGACTTCCGCGACTTTTTGGCAAGGCTAGGAGCTTGGCAATCCCCCCTCCTTGGCGAGTTTCTGGAGGCGGTGTAGCGTGGCGCGGAACCTGCAAAGGCATCGGACGCCCATGACATCGTTTCGCGTGTTTGCTCTCCTGGTGGTGGCCTTGTCCGCATGTGCGGGGCGGCCACGGATGATCGGTAACAGCAAGATTGAGGACACCGCGCTCAGCCGTGGCGTCGTCGAGACCGTCGAGGCGTATCGCACGGCGCTGGAGCGGCAAGACACCCAGGCCCTGCTGCTCATGGCCTCCAAGGCGTACTGGGAGGACAGCGGCACGCCTTCGGGCAGCGACGACTATGGCTTCGAGGGGCTGCGCGCCGTCCTCTCCGAGCGCCTGTCGAAGGTCAGCGAGGTCCGCTATTCGATGCGCTACGTCACCATGCGCTCGAACTGCGGCAACGCCCCCAAGCAAGGTTGCCGCGCGTCGGTGGAGGTGATGATCGACGCGAGCTACACCGTGGTCGACGCGCTGGGCAACGAGCGCCGGCCCGACAAGCGAGATCAGGGCGAGTTCTTGCTGGAGTGGAACGGCAACAAGTGGCTATTTCTCGCCGGCATGTGACCTGGGTCCGTCTGCGACCTTGCCGGTAGAAGCAAAGGCCAGCCGCGCGCGGAAGTCGGCGGCCAGCAAGTGATCGGTCTGCGACATCTGCGGGCCCTCCAGCACCTCGATGGCCTGCAGGAGCCGGCCGGCGTCTCTGCTCCGCAACGCAGCCACCGCCATGCGGCGCGCTGCGTTGCGCGTGAAGCGGAGCGACGGCAACCCTCGTTGCATCGCGCGGGCAAGATCCTCGGTCATCTGATGCCAGGCAAAGACCTCGGCCTGCCGCAACCCGCGCAGGTACCACGCCAGGCCTAGCGTCGGCTCCGCCGCCACCGCCCGGTCGGCCCACAGGAGCGGCGCTGGCGCCGCGGTCAGTGGCGCGAAGAAGTAGCTGCGCAGCGCCGGGCCGGCGGGGCCTCCGTGCCGGAGCGCGAGCTGCATCGCCTCGAGCTGACGCCGGTCGTCGTCCCCCAGGGCAAGCGCGAGCGCGCGGTCAAGCAGGTTCCCCGCCTGGTCCCAGCTCCCGCTCGCTCCGGCCACGCTGGCCAGGCGCTCCAGCGCATCGGCGCGCAACGCCGAGGTCACGCTCTTGCTCTCGCCGAGCTCTCGCCACAGCTCGGCGGCCTCTCTCTGGTGGGCCTCGCCGCCGCGCGCCAGCAAGTCCGCCAGCTCCAGGCGGAATCGGGGCTCCATCGGCGAGTCGCCGCACACCTGGCGCAGCAGCGCCACCGCGCGCGGCAGCTCGCCTTCGCGGGCCGCCGCGAACGCGCGGGCGCGGCGGGACGCCACCGCGTGGGGGCAGGGGCGGTCGAACACCGCCACCTGGCGGAACCGCTCGCGCACCGCCTCCACCTCGTCCTTGGCCATCGGCAAGGACGAGATCATCGCCAGCCATGAGGCCTCCAGCTCGGCCAGGGGCTTGCCGTAGGCGCGCGGAAAGTCGCCGCCGCTGCGGTACAGCTCACGCAGCGCGGCGGCGCCGTGGGTGTCGAGCAAGAAGCGGATGAATGACCCGGCGGTGGTGTAGCCGCGGGCCGACGACACCGCCAGGAAGCGCAGCGACAGCAGCGCCTCGATGGACGGCTGAAACCCGAGCTTTTGCATGGCGTGTGCCGCCTGGTGTGGCGTCAGCGCCGCCTGCGAGCCGGGCCAGTCCGCGGCCACCGCCAGGCCTTCGATCAGCCCTGGGTTGACCAGCAGCGGTAACCCTGCGATCCGACGAGCGCTGACGCGAAACCACGGGTCGCCAAACTCCGCCGCCACCGCGTGGGCGATCTCGTGACGCAGGGAAGGGTGGGGGAAGTCCGCGTGGCTCAGGTACAGCTCCCGCCGCCACGGCTTGGCCATCTCCACGTGACGGGCGCCCATCCAGCGCGCCTTCTCGTCGTCATCCGCAAAATAGTACGAGTGGATCTTGCCGCCCGGCGCCACCCCGAGCGTGGTCACCACCTGCGCCAGCCTGAACTCGTGGTCCTCCGCGATGAGCTCCAGGTCTCGCAGCACCGCGGGCGTCTGCGCGTGGTGGATGACGAAGTGCGCGGTCTCCTTGCGGCCCCCCAGCGCGCGCTGCAGGTCCTCTGCCTCGGGCCGGTATCCCAGCGCTCCGCTCTGCAGATGGAGCCAGCTCGCCGCGGCCAGCGTCAGCCCCGCGCAGCCAAGGGCGAGCACACGCGCGCGTCTCGGTCGCCCGGCGCCGACCAGCGCCGCGAGGCGCCAGCGGCCAGCCTGGCGGTCCAGGCCAGCGGCGGCCAGGCTCAGCGCGCCGAGCACCCAGGCCAGCGTCTCCAGCCGAGCCCATCCCAGCGCCGCGGACAGCTCGATCTGCTCATCGTAGAGGTTGCCTGGGAAGTAGCCCCAGAGCGGGCTGTAGCTGAACACCGGGGGCGCGCTGTACCCTCGAGCCACCGCCGCGGCGATCACGGCGAGCGCCGCCGCGAGCGGCGCCAGGGTGCCCAGGATGGGGCGAGGGCCGACCGCCAGGCCAATGGCCACCCCCATTCCGGCGGCCAGCGCGCCGCTGGCCAGCGGCATCGCCGCGAACGTGGTCACGCCGAACCACCAGTCGCAGGTAGGCATCCACAGGCCGCGGAGCGCGCCGATCGCGGCCCACAGGGCAAGCGGTAGCCAGGTCGCCAGGACCGCGCGCACAGCGAGGCTCGCGACGTGGCCCACGGCGCGAGCGCCGAAGGTCATCCCATCGAGCGTTGGCGCCCGGGGCGTCCCTGCGCCGGCCACGTCGGCGCTCGCGCCCGCGGACCGTCGCATCTCGTGGCGCGCACAGGCCGCGCCCAGATCTAGCCCCGCGAAGCTAGCTGCCACGGCGGCCCACAGCGCCAGCTCGTAGCCAAGGACCCCAACGAGGGGCACCAGGCCGCTGACCACCGCCAGCACCACCATCGCCGCGGCCCATCCTCGCCAGCGCCAGGTTGCCAGGAACCCGCGTTCCTCACGATGCACGGAAGCCACTGTGGAACATGGTA
>JADJJK010000002.1:0-157500 GCA_016706545.1 Myxococcales bacterium | reverse complement strand
CCCGTGGTAGGCGAGCATTCCATGGGCTGCGAAGGTCAACGGTAACGATGGCTGGAGCGCAGAGAAGAGCTTATGCAGGCTTGAGTAGCGATAAAACAGGTGAGAAACCTGTTCGCCGTAAGCCCAAGGGTTCCTGGGTCAAGTTAATCTTCCCAGGGTTAGTCGGTCCCTAAGCCGAGGCAGACATGCGTAGGTGATGGGAAGCAGGTTAATATTCCTGCACCATGTTGGATGGTTTCTACAGGAGGGACGGAGAAAGGCGGCCGAGCCGGATAATGGATACCGGTTCAAGCCAGTAGGCAGATTCACTAGGAGGCCTAGTGCCACAAACGGTGAATCAATGCCGAGAGGTGATGAGGAGAGCGCTTAGGCGCTCACAAACTCGGCGATCCTCAGCTTCCAAGAAAAGCTCCGGTAGAGTTAACCGCTGACGTGACCGTACCGCAAACCGACACAGGTGGGCGGGGAGAAGATCCCAAGGCGCTTGAGAGAACTCTGCCTAAGGAACTCGGCAAAATGACACCGTAACTTCGGGAGAAGGTGTGCCCTCATTACGTGAACCGCGAACGCGGGGAGCGGACGGGGGTTGCAGAGAATCGGGGGTAGCGACTGTTTACCAAAAACACAGCACTCTGCGAAGTCGCAAGACGACGTATAGGGTGTGATGCCTGCCCGGTGCTGGAAGGTTAAAGAGAGGAGTCAGCGCAAGCGAAGCTCCAAACTGAAGCCCCAGTAAACGGCGGCCGTAACTATAACGGTCCTAAGGTAGCGAAATTCCTTGTCGGGTAAGTTCCGACCTGCACGAATGGCATAACGACTTCCCCACTGTCTCGGGCAGGACTCAGCGAAGTAGCACTAGGGGTGAAGATACCCTTTACCCACGACAGGACGGAAAGACCCCGTGAACCTTCACTACAGTTTGACATTGGTTTTCGAAGCAGTTTGCGTAGGATAGGTGGGAGGCTATGAAGCTGGGATTCCGGTCCTGGCAGAGCCAACGTTGAAATACCACCCTGATTGGTTTGGAAACCTAACCTACACCCGTAAGCCGGGTGGGGGACACTGTCTGATGGGTAGTTTGACTGGGGCGGTCGCCTCCCAAAAAGTAACGGAGGCGCGCGAAGGTCCCCTCAGCCTGATTGGAAACCAGGCGCCGAGTGTAATGGCATAAGGGGGCTTGACTGCAGAGGAGCTGACCTTAGTACGAGAGGACCGGGTTGGACGGACCGCTAGTGTTCCGGTTGTGGCGCCAGCCGCATCGCCGGGTAGCTATGTCCGGAAGGGATAACCGCTGAAAGCATCTAAGCGGGAAGCCCACCTCAAGATTAGGCGTCCCCGAGCCGCAAGGCTCCTGAAGACCCCACGTAGACTACGTGGTTGATAGGCGGAGTGTAGAAGCGCAGCAATGCGTGGAGCTAATCCGTACTAATCGGTCGTGAGGCTTGACCACCTATATATTTGCCGGACTCCCTGCGGGGACAAGGCAGGCGCAGCTAGCGGCCCCACCGCTAGCATCGAAGTGCGCCGGGAAATAGGTGCCAGGCTGTCGCTTCTGGTTCGTGTTCTATCTGATTGCGACGAGTCTTCGAGACGAGAGAAATAGTACGCAGGTCTTTTGACGAGACTTTGACCGCTTCGCACTTCGAATGTTTTTTCCTGGCGGCAATGCCGGAGATGTCACACCCGTTCCCATCCCGAACACGGAAGTTAAGCTCTCCAGGGCCGATGGTACTGTAGGCGCAAGCCTGTGGGAGAGTAGGTCGCTGCCGGGGTTTTGAAGGGCCGAATCATACGATTCGGCCCTTCACCTTTTTCGGCCCATGCTCCGCAGCGCGAGCTTGGCCAGCGCCGCAGCGCAGGCTCGGCCAAGCGCCGAACCCGCTGCGCGAGTTCATCCAAGCGCCGAACTCGGCAGCGCGAGCTCGACCAGCGCCGAACTCGGCCAGCGCCGAGCGGAAGGCGCGCGGCTCCGGGCCACCGGCAGCCTCCTCTGCATCGCGTGGCCAGGCGGCCCGCGAGGAGCCGCGGGCTCGTGAGGTTCGTGGCGCGTGCTCAGCGGCCGCGGCGAGAGGCGATGTCGTAGAGGGCTAGCGCGGCGGCGACCGACACGTTGAACGAGCCGATCTCGGAGCGCGCCATGGGGATGACCGCATGAAAGTCGCAGCTCTTGGCGACCAGGGGGCGCACGCCATGTCCCTCGGCGCCGAGCACCAGGCAAACGGGCATGGCGGCGTCGATGGTGGCGATGGGCCGGGAGGTGGGCGAGTCATGGACCGCGACCGTCCACACGCCTGCAGCCTTGAGCTCTTCCAGGGCTCGCACCAGATTTCCCACTTTGGCGATCGGGAGCAGCTCGCTAGCACCGGCCGAGGCCTTGGTGGTCACCGGGGTGACCTCGGCGGCACGGTGCTCGGGGATGATCACGCCGTGCGCGCCCAGCAGGTACGCCGAGCGGAGGATGGCTCCGAGGTTGCGCGGATCCTCGACACCGTCGAGCGCCACCAGGAGCGCGTGTCCGCTGGCAGGTAAGAGTTCGTCGAGGGCTCGATAGTGCAAGCCCGCGGTCTGGGCCAGCACGCCCTGGTGTCGCGCGTCTTCGCCAGCTAGCTGGTCGAGCTCTTCGCGCGGGCAAAACTCGACCGGGATGCGGGCTGCCTGGGCTTGCTTCGCCAGCTCCACCACCGGATCTTGCCCGGCCTTGCTGGCCCGGCTTCGATCTATGAAGAGGCGATGGACGGCGCCACGCGCGAGGAGTTCCCGCACAGGTCCGACTCCATAGACCACGCGCGTCGACGAGTCGGCGCCGTCGGGGCCACGGTCATGGGGCAGGCGATCGGAGGCCGAAGGCTCAGCGCGGTTGAAGTGGCTGGGGCCACGTTCCTGACGCGCACGGTCAACCATGGCGTGGCTGGTCCGGCCTGGCGGACCAGGTGTCCAGCTACCGCGGTCGGTGGAGCCAGGCGTCAGGCCAGCGCGACCAGGATCTGGAGAGCTAGCGCGACCGGGCCCGCCGCGGTCACGCGCGGGTGGGCCAGTCCGGCTTGCGCGGCCAGGACCTGGAGAGCTAGCGCGACCGGGCTCGCCGCGGTCACGGTCGCGACGGCGGCTCACGACTGCACCGCTGCCAGCTCGGCGACGATGGCGCGGGCGGTCTGGGCGGGATCTGCCGCGTCACGGATGGGGCGGCCCACCACGATCAGATCTGCGCCGGCGAGGCGCGCCTGGGCCGGCGTGGTGATTCGTTTCTGATCTCCAGCCGGGCTGCCGGTGGGCCGGATTCCTGGGGTCACCAGCCAGCTTTCCGGGGGCAGCGCGGCGCGCAGCGCTGAAACCTCGCCGGGGGAGGCCACCACGCCGCCGCAGCCGGCGTCCATCGCGAGCTGGGCGCGCTTGACCACCAGCTCGCTCATGGGGCCCATCGCTCCGATGTTGGCGAGATCTCGCTCGTCCAGGGAGGTCAGCACAGTGACGGCCAAGATCTTCATGTTGCCGGCCGCGGCGACGGCAGCCTCGAGCATGGCGCGCCCGCCAGCGGCGTGCACCGTACACAGCGAAGCCCCCAGGCGCGCCACCGAGGCGGTGGCACGCGCGACGGTCTCCGGAATGTCGTGGAGTTTGAGGTCCAGCATCACCGAGGTCCCCTTGGCCGCGATCTCCTCGACGATGGCGGGGCCAACCGCGGTGAAAAGCTCAAGCCCGATCTTCACCCAGGAAGGGACCCCCTCCAGGCGGCGCAGCAGGTCCTCCGCTTGTGCGCGGGTGGCCACGTCCAAGGCTACGATCAGTCGATTGCCGGGCTGCACTCGCGCAGAGTCGCAGGGCACGCGCACCAGGTCAAACGCTGCTCGTCGCGTTCGACCGGCGCCACGGTGCGTGGGCGACGCGCTGGTGCGTGAGCGGCGCGCTGGTGCGTGAGGAGCTCGGCGGCAGGACGCCGAGCCATCGTCTGAGCCGCGTTGCCACTCCTCGCGCGCCGCCCAGAACCGCGTCGTCCCGGCGCGTTCACGCGCGGCGCCACTTAGACACCGCTTAGACACCATGTCACCGAGCGGCTCCTCTGGGACGACGCATCAGCTTGGAAGCCGTGGTCGCCAGGCCGGCGCCACGAGAGTGAGCGCCAGCGCCCGGTGGCTTCCCAGGAGCGTGGTGTCAACCACTGCGTTCCTGGCCTCATGGGCAAGCCCACCGGACGGACGCCCACGCGCGCTCGGCGAGGTGGGCGGCACAGCCTGAGCGAGCTTGGCGGCTCGGCCAGGAGACGGGTTGACACCAGTCTCCGGGGCGTAGGGCACTTGGCACCGCGCTCCGATGCATCTTGCTTCCTGGCGCTGCAGCGCTTCCATCGCCCGTGCAGGCGGGCTCTTGCGCGCTTGGGTGGGTCAGGGAATGGAGAACTTGCCGTTCATGCCGCCGAAGCCATCATCGGTGGACATGGGGGCATAGGGGTCCTTGGTCCACGTTCCGTCGATGACGAACTTGTACTGGTAGGTTCCCGGAGCGAGCTGCAGGATGATGCTGTAGATGCCATCACCATCCTCGTCCTTGAGGAGGTAGTCGTTGTTGGCCGGGTTCCAGCCGTTCATGCTGCCGGCGAGGAAGATCTCGCCCGGCTTGCCGTCAGGCTTGAAGTTGAAGCGAACACCCTTGGCGGTGATCTGCGGGCCACGCGCGGTGGCGCTTGGGTCCGCGGCCGGCGCGGCGGCCGGCGCAGTTGCTCCGCCAGCGGCAGGCGCAGCCGCGGTCGGTGCAGCGGCGGGAGCGGGGGTGTTGGACTGAGGGGCGGGCAGGGGGCCGCAGCCAATCCAGGCCAGTGACAACAGGATCGCGACGTGCTTTGCAGACTTCATAGGGGGGTCTCCTCGGGCGCATGATATGGCAGGCAGAGGGGGAATGCGCAGCCGTGGTCCGAAGATCTCGCGAGGCGACGCGCCAAAACGCCGCATGGCCAGCGCCTTGAATTGGTCTGGTTAGTACGGGGCGAGCGCAGCGTGGGCCGCAAGCGCGACCTGCAGGTGGCCGCGAGGGTCGCGCTGCGCGGCGCATGGCTCGCTGCTGCCATCAGGTGCCGATCGTGCGGTCGCGCGGGCTTGGTCGCGCGGGCTTGGTCGCGCGGCTTGGTCGCGCGGGCTTGGTCGCGCGGGCTTGGTCGCGCGGGCTTGGTCGCCGTCGCGCGGGCTCGTCGCGCGGCTTGTGCTGTGAACTCTCGGGCGACCGGCGCGGAGGCGATCTCGCCTGGTCGACACCGCCAAACCGCGAACCAACGCGGCCCGTCATGCATCGCGGCACGTGGCGAGGCCGCGCGCGGAAAATGGGCGCCGGCAGGACCCAGCAGGAGCGACGTCCGCGCCATCGGATGCGTCGGGGTTGCGAGCTTGTCTGGGGACAAATCCACCAATCAGCGGTTCTCGGTGAGGTGTGCCGCCCCATGCCGGGAGGTGCTGCAAGTTGTCGAACGATGCCGTTTCAGGGACTTGCACAACGCGAGGCGCTTTTTCAGGGAGAGGGAATCTTGGTGCGGCGATTGCTGTAGGAGGAAGTCATCAAACCTGAACTTCTGGGAGCTACCATGCGCAGTTTCGCTTCCTACGCACACCGAGTTCTGATGGCCACCGCTCCGGTGGCCGTGCTGAGCGTGGCTTTCACGGCGCAGGCCGACCCCTCTGCGAAGTTTCTCCGCAGCTCGGCGGCCGTCGCCGGCGAGTACATCGTGGTGATGAAAGCGGCCCCCCTGGTCCAGGGGGATGGGGCCGGGATCTCTGCGCTTCATGCGTCTTTTGACGCGCTCGCGAGCAAGCATAAGGCCGCGGTGACGCAGCGCTACACGTCTTCGGTGGTGGGCTTCGCTGCCAGGATGAGCGAGGCCGATGCCAAGGTCCTGGCCGAGGATCCTGCGGTGGCGTTCGTGGAAGAAAACGGCGTGGTGCAGGCCAGCGGCGTTCAGGCGGGCGCCACCTGGGGGCTCGATCGCATCGACCAAGGCGCGCTGCCGCTGGACACCAAGTTCGCGCACCTGGGCCAGGGCGATGACGCGATCGTCTATGTCATCGATACCGGCGTTCGCAACACTCACGCGGAGTTCACGGGCCGCATGTTGCCCGGGTTCACCGCGATCAATGATGGACGCGGCACGGTGGACTGCAATGGCCACGGCACCCACGTGGCCGGCACGGCGGCCGGCACCACCTACGGCGTCGCCAAGAAAGCCAAGATCGTGCCGGTGCGGGTGCTCGACTGCCAGGGCAGCGGCACCAACGCGGGCGTGATCGCGGGCATCGACTATGTGACGGCACAAGCGACGCCGCGCTCGGTGGCCAACATGAGCCTGGGTGGCGGAGCGTCTGACGCGGTGGACCAGGCCGTTGGGCGCGCCATCACCGCGGGCATCGTGATGGCGGTGGCCGCGGGCAACGACAACCTGAATGCGTGCAACTACTCTCCGGCCCGCGCGCCCAACGCGATCACGGTGGGCGCCACGGCGATCACCGACGCGCGATCGACGTTCTCCAACTTCGGGACGTGCGTGGACCTGAGCGCGCCGGGCACCGGCATCACGTCGGCCTGGATCGACAACGACACGGCGACTCGCACCATCAGCGGGACCTCCATGGCCACGCCGCACGTGGCGGGCGCCATCGCCGCGTACCGCTCGGCCCACCCCGCGGCGACGCCCGCGCAGGTGGAGGCCGCGATGAAGGCCAAGGCCTGGCAGAACAAGATCACCGACCCGCAAGGATCTCCCAATCTCCTGCTCAACACGCGGATGGTGGACAGCGTGCCGCCGACGGCCGCCATCATGGCGCCCGTCGCGGGCGCGACGGTGAGCTCCTCGTTCATGGTGAGCGTCGCGGCGACGGACGTGAATCTGGCCTCGGTGCAGCTCTCGCTCGACGGCGCGGTGATCGGGACCAAGGCCGCAGCGCCGTTTGACTTTCAGGTGTCTGGCCTGGCGCCAGGCAGCCACACCATCAGCGTGACGTCCAAGGATCTCGCGGAGCAAGCGACCACCGCGACGACCACGGTGACGGTGATGGTCTCTGGCGGTGGCGGTGGCGGTGGCGGTGGTGGTGGCGGAGGTGGCGGCGGCGGCGGTGGTGGCGGCGGCGATGGCACCGGCGAGCCAGCAGAGGTCTCGGAGGGTGCTCCGCTGGCGGTGGGGCGAGCGGCTCGCTGCTGCTGATGGGGCTCCTGGCCCTGGCTCGTCGTCGTCGTCGCTGAGGCGCGGCGCTGGGTTAGACCGCGCGAAGGTGGGCGCGCGGGGGCAAGAGCTCCGGCTCTGCCGGCCAGTCCGGCTGGCGGAGGTACCGCCAGAGGCCGGCGGCGAAGCCGCTGCCGTGGGAGAAGTGCAGGATGGGGAAGATGGCCATGGCGGTGGCCACCGCGCGGGGGCCCAGCGGCGCGGCCACCCGGACCGCCTCGGCGCCCGAGGCCAGGAGGTAGCCGGCGACCGCAGGCGGCAAGAGCGGCCACGCGGGTGGCAAGAGCAACATGGCCGCTGCGCCGCTGACCAAAAAGAACGGGATGAGGGGGCGAAGCTTGGGGAAGGCGCCTCGCTTGAGCAGCGTGCGCGCGCGGCCCTGGCCATATCGGAAGTACTGCTTGGCCAGGGTGCGAAAGGAGTCGCGCGGGAAGTAGTGCACGACGATGTCGCGGGACAGATAGATCTTGCCGCCGGTCTCGAGGATGCGCTGGTTGAGCTCGGCGTCCTCGTTGGTGGCGGCCGCAGGATCCCACAGGCCGACGCGCTCGAACACCGCGCGGCGGAAGGCCCCCAGAAACACGGTGTCGACGAAGCCCTCGGCGGTGGCGGAGCGGTACGCGGCGCCGCCGACGCCGAGCGGGCTCCCGAGGGCCGCACACAGCGCCTCTTGAAACGAGGTCTTGGCCTTCGCGCGCTGGGCGCCGCCGACGTTATCCGCGCCGGTGGCGTCGAGCGTGGCGACACACTTGCGGACGTAGTCGGTGGCGTACTCGCAGTGGACGTCCATGCGCACGATGATGTCGCCGCGCGCTTGCTTGACGATGTGGCCAAGGCCAGCGGCCTGCAGTCGCTCGGGGTTGTCGATCATACGGATCCGCGGATCCTGGCGGGCCAGATCTTCGAGGATCTCGCGCGTGCGATCCGTGGAGCGGCCATCGGCGACCAGGATCTCGATGCGCTCTCTGGGATAGTCCTGCTCCCACACGCTTCGAATGCAGGTCTCGATGAAGCGCTCTTCGTTGAAGGCGGGCATCGCGATGGTCACCATCGGCATCGGGCTCGACATTGTCATCTCATCAAGCGTAACGCGAAAGGCGGGGGCGCCGCGCTGTTGGCGCTCGGCGATCCACTCAGGTGCGCAGGCGGTCGGTGTCGCGCAACGTGGCCAATCTCCCACCGCGCACCACCCAGAGGCCTGCGGTGATCACCAGGGCGCCCCCTGCCAGCATGGTGGCCGACGCCGGCTCCCCCCACACCGTGATCCCGACGATGACCGCGACCAGCGGCTCGGCGAAGGTGAGGACTCCCGAGCGAGCGCTGCCGATGCGCGCCAGGCCCGCGACGTACACCACACCCGAGCCGGCGCCGATGGTGAGGGCCGCGATGGCGATGAGCCCGAGCGAGCGCGCGCCGATCTCGGGCACCGGGGTAAGCAGGACCAGCGGTGCCAAGAACACGGCGGCCAGAAGAGAGTGGTAGCTGATGGCTCGAGCGGGGCCGATCTCGGCGGCGAGCCGGCGGATCACGAACACGTTGCCGGTGTAGCAAAAGGCGCTGGTCAGGCCAAGGACCGCGCCCCACCCCAGCGAGCCGCCGCCACGCCAGGGCTCCAGGATCAGCGCCAGGCCGGCCAGAGCCAGCGCGGCGGCCGCCACTGCGGCCGGGTTGCGCTCTCGGTCGATCCACGGCGCCGCCAGGGCCACCAGCACCGGCGCGGCATAGTGCGTGAGCACCGCGATGGCCACCGAGGTGTGGTCCATCGCGGAGAAGAAGGTCAAGACATTGAGCGAGTCAAAGATCGTGTTGCCCAGAAGGAGCCAGCGCGTGCGCCGGGTGAAGGGGGCGGCGGGAGCGCGAAGCGCCGCCGGCAAGGCGAACAGGCCCATCAACAAGAACACCAGCGGGGCGCTGATGGCGCCGGGCAAGCCGGTGGGCCGCAGGAACAAGCTCCACAACCCCCACGACGAGGCGGCGGCGGTCACCATGACCGCGCCCCAGAGCTGGCGGCGGTCGCTCGCGTCGCCGGCGGTCGTCGTCCCCGTCATGGGCGCGCTCCACGCCCTGGAGGCCGCCGCGTTGCGCGAGCAGCCCGGCGCCCGCGCTGCGCTGGCGCAGACGAAGGCTGGCTTGGGGCATAGTGCGCGGGTATGCCGCGCGCGCCCGCGATGGAGCAGCTCCACCAGCGCCAGCCGGGGATCACGCGGCGAGCGCTGGCCCGCGGCCGCGACGCGGCGGGGCGCTCGTCCTATGCCTTGCTCGCCGAGCTGGTCACGCCCGGCAGTCGCGTGCTCGATCTGGGGTGCGGCGACGGCGTCTTGCTGGAGCTGGTGGCCAGCCGCGGTGGGGTGGGCGTGGGGATCGACTGCAGCGCGGCAGAGCTCGCGCTGGCGCGGCAGGCAGGCGCGACCGTGGTGCGCGCTGAGGCGGCGGCCCTGCCGCTGCGCGCGGGGAGCTTTGACCTGGTGCTCTCCCACCTGGCGTTCTCGGTCATGGACGATGCAGAGGCGGTGGTGGCGCAGATCGATCGGGTGCTGGCGGCGCCGGGCTGCTTCGCCGCCGTGGTCGGCGGCGGGCCGGCGCTGCCTGCGTCGACGGGCCGGCAGCCCGACAGGCAGAGCGGCGGCGAGCCCGACCGGCAGGACCAGCCGACCGAGGACGGCTTCGAGGTCTTCCTGTCGCTGCTTGGCGAGGCGCTGACCGGGCGCGCGCGGTGCCGCTTGGGCGACAGGCGCGCCGGGCGACCGGAAGGCTGGCGAGAGCTGTGGCACGCGCGAGGGTACCAGGTGACGTGGGAACGTCACGAGATCGATCTGTCCGGCACGCTGGACGAGGTATGGCTCACGCTGGCGAGCGCGTATGACATGACCCTGCTCTCGCCCGAGCAAACGCAGGGCTTGGCCCGGCGCTTCGCCGAGGAGTGCGGGCGACGCTTCGCCGAGCGGATTCCGGTGACCATGGTGGTGTGGCGAGCGATGGCAGAGCGGGGCTAGCCTTGCGCCGGTGGCACGTTCGCCGCCGAGCGTAGTCGAGCACAGCCGACAGCATGCCAGACGAAGAGTGAACCAGCGACCGGCCGGGGGCTACTGCGCAGCCGGCGGCGGCGGCCGGGTGGCCGGCGGCGCCTGGTTGCGCGGATCATCGGGGTTCGGCGGCGGCGTTTGCCAGTTCTCGGTGATGTTGTTCAGCGACTCGTACACCAGGAGGCCGTCGGTGTTGCGCTCGCTGTGCGGAGACGACAGGCGGAACTCCCCGCTGACGACCATCTCGTCGCCGGTCTTGTACGGCGGCACGGCTTGCCAGAAGCGGAGCTGGTCGCGCGACATGCGCTGCTTCTCCAGCTTGTTGGGAGGGCGCGGCACATCGACCACCCACAGGCTCCGCTCAGGCGGGGTGTCGGGGGCGTCGCCCAGGTAGAACTTGGGGCGCTGGCACTTGTCCGGGTTCTCGTCAATGTACGCGGCGACCTGCTTGTCCGTCCATCCCGGCTGCCGCAGCGCCGTGGGGCAATCGTAGACCCAGGTGACGAACCCCTTGACGGTGAGCTTGGTGTTGAGCATTTTCCTGCCCTTGACCCGCAGCTCTTTCACCGAATGCGAGCCATCTGTGCTCGGGGGCGGCATCTCGAACGGTGGCACCGCCGGCAGATCGAGCTTGACGTTGTGGGCCTTGACCTCTGCGGCCGGGCCCTTTAGCTGGTCCTTGGCGCAGGCGGGCAGCATCGCGGCCAGGACGGCGAGCAGGGCAAACGGGTGCGCCGGAGCGCCGGCTCTTCCGAGGACTCGGAACGTGGACATGGAGCGGTCATAACATGCGGCCCCCCCCCTCTCAAGCAGGACGCCGGACGGTCGCCATGGGGCTGTGCCTTGGCGCGCTGGTGGTCCAGGTGGGGTGTGAGTCCCCGACCCGGAGCAAGCCCTGGCGCCACGCCGAAGATCCGCTGCGCGCCGCGGCGGTGGCGCCGCGCTCGGCTGCGCTCACGCCCGAGGACGACGGCGAGCTGGTGCGCAGCGCGCGCGGCCACACGCTCCGCATCCACCTGGACGCCGAGCCGCCGCGCTTGCATCCGCTGCTGGCGCCCACGGTGGCGACCCGGCGCATCGCCCTGGGCACGGTGTTCGAGCCGCTGCTCGCGTATCAGCCGCCGGAGGACGGCAAGGGGCCTGGCCGGTACGCGCCGCGGCTCGCCCGTTCGTGGCGGGTGATGCCAAGCGGGCTGGAGCTGCGCGTCGAGCTCGAGCCGGCGACGTTCCACGACGGTCACTCGATGACCTCGCTCGACGTGCAGTTCACGCTCGACACCATCCGCGATCCGCGCCGCGGCATCGATCATCTCCGCGGCCTGCTCTCCGAGGTCGAGGCGGTGGAGCTCGTCACCGCGCGCGAGCTGAGGATCCGGCTGCGCCACCCCGGTGGATGGGTGCTGCGCGCGCTGGCCGAGATCCCGATCCTGCCGATGCACATCTACGGCGGCAGCCTGGCCGCCGGCGGCGCCCTGGTGGGCACGGGGCCCTACAAGGTCGCGTCGCAGAAGGCAGGGACGGTGCGCCTGACCCGGTATGGCAAGTACTGGGGGCCGCAGCCTTCGATCTCGGACGTGGAGTTCGTCCATGAAGCGGACGCGGCCAAGGCGCTGACGCGCGCCAAGCGCGGCGAGCTGGACGTGGTGCCTTCGCTCATCGCCGCGCACTGGCCAGAGCAGGCCAACGCGCCGGGGTTGGCCAGCGCGTTCGCGCCGATCGAGCTGGCGCCGCCGCGGCTGCGCTACCTGGCGTTCAACGTGCAAAGCCCGCCGCTGGACGACGTCCGGGTGCGACGAGCGCTGGCCTTGCTGGTGGACCGGCGGGGCATCGCCAAGAGCGTGTACGACGGCCTGTGGCGGCCGGCGCTGTGGCCGGTGTGGCCCGGCGGGCCCGCGGTCGGGGTGGCGGCGGCGATCCCGGAGTTCGATCCGGCGGGCGCCGGCAAGCTGCTCGAGGCGGCTGGCTTCTCGGACCGAGACGGCGACGGGGTGCGGGAGCTGGCCGGCAAGCCGCTGCGCCTGACGTTGCTGCGGCTGGAGCGGCCGGGTCTGGCGAGCACCGCGGAGCCGCCGCCGGCGACCGACGCGGATCGCTTTCTCGCCGCCGCCCGGCGCGCCGGCGTGGCCATCGAGCAGAAGATCGGGACCGAGGCGGTGCTGCAAAAGCGGCTGGCGGATGGCGAGTTTCAGCTCGCGATCGTGGAGTGGCGCGGCATGGTGGACTCGGATCTGCGGGAGCTCGTGGGCACCGGAGGCGCGTTCAACTACGGGCGGGTCAGCTCGCCGGCGATCGACCGCGTGCTGTCGAGCCTGGCGGCCGCCTGGGGCCCCCAGGAGCGAGCCGACCTGGCGCCGCAGCTCGTCAAGGCGTTCGAGGACGAGGTCCCCATCGCCGGCATCGTGGCGGCGGCGCCGCAGGGGCTCGTGCATCGCCGGATCAGCGGAGTTCGCGTGTGGGATGGCTGGTTTGATCTGCGGCCGCTGGGGCTGCAGTAGCGCCGACAAGACACGCCCGGCCACCCGGGGATTTGCTAGGTTCGCGGGGTGCGAGCCTTGTTGGTCTTGATCGTGCTGGGGGTGCTGGTGCTGGGGGCAGCGCCCGGTGAGGCAGCGCCGCGGCGCCGCGGCGCCGCAGCTCGCGCGGCGGCGCAGATCGCGGCGGTCGAGGCCGAGGTGCGGGCGCAGCAGCTCGCGCGCCGCAGCTACGCCACGGTGCCGACCTTGCGCAAGCTGCATGCCTTGCAGGTGCGGCACCTGGGGCTGGCGGACGCGCGAACGTCGATGACCCGGGTGCAGCTCGGCGCGATGCTGCTCTCCACCGGCGCGTACCGTGAAGCCGCCGAGCTGTACCGAGAGGGGCTCGCGGTGGCCGAGCGGCATCACGCCAAGGACTCCGTCGAGGTGGCGATGGCGCTGCAGGGGCTCCTGGGCGTGTACTGGGTGCAGGGGCGCCATCCCGAGGTCGACGCGATCTACCAGCGGCTGTTGCCGCTCTGGCAGAAGCTGCATGGAAAGAACAGCGAGGTCTACGCCGGTCAGCTCCTTGGCTACGGCGCGTTCCTCAGCTCGTGGTCGGCCTATGGCGCCGCGCAGCGGGTGTACGAAGACGCGCTGCGGATCTACGAGGCGCTGGCGAAGAGCCCCGAGGATCCGTCGCTCATCGCGCCGCTGCACACCCTGGCCTGGGCGTACTGGAGCACCGGGCAGCGGCCGCGCGCGATCGAGACCTTCGAGCGCGCGCTGGCCCTAAACGATCGCCGGCCCAAGGCCGACGCGCAGAGCCGCGCGGCCACGGTGTACGGCGTGGCGTCGGCCTACCAGTACGGCGGGCGGCCCGATCTGGCGCGGCCGCTGTTTGAGAAGGCGCGGGCGATCTACCTCGAGGAGATCGCGGCCAAGGAGCGAGCCGGGGCGACGGGCGTGCTGCTGTCGTCGCCGTACACCATGCTGGCGATGCTGGAGAAGAGCCTGGGCGACTTGCCGGCGGCGCGGCGCGCGCTCGAGCGCGCCATCGCCATCGAGGAGGCGTCGGGCCAGGGCGGCTCGGCGTGGTACTCGGTGCTGGCCGACATCGAGCGCGCCGCGGGCGATCCGCGCGCTGCGCTGTCCCTGGTGGACAAGGCCGAGGCCTACTTGCTCAAGACCGCTGGGCCGTCGATGAAGACCGTGTACGCGACGACGCGCGCCGAGATCCTGCGCGAGCTGGGGCGCTTCGACGAGGCCGAGCAGCTCCTGCGAGCGTACCTGCGGCGGCAGGAGCAGACCATGGGGCCCCGTCATCCGCTGGTGGGCAACGCCTACCTGCTCTTGACGAACCTGCAGCTCGCCGCCGGCCGGTCCGGCGATGCGGAGGCGAGCCTGGCGCGCGGGCTGGACATCTCCGAGCGCGAGCTGGCGCTCATCCTGTCCACCGGCAGCGAGGCCGATCACGCCGTGTACTTCCAGCGCAACGCCTATGTCCAGGACGTGGCGATAAACCTGCATGTGGCGCACGCCCGGACGAGCCGACGGGCCGCTGAGCTGGCGCTGACCACGGTGCTGCGGCGCAAGGGCCGCATCCTCGATGCGTCGGCCGGGGCCATGGCGACCTTGCGTGGGCGGCTCTCGCCCCAGGACGCCCAGGTGCTCGAGCGGCTCGACGATGCCCGCGCCAGGCTCGCCAAGCTCATCGTCGCGGGGCCCGAGGCCACCGGCGCCGAGAGCTACGCCAAGGCGGTGGCAGGCGTGGAGGCCGAGACGCGCGAGCTCGAGGAGCTGATTCGCAAGCGCAGCGCGGCGTATCGCGCGATCTCGCAGCCGGTGGAGCTGGCCTCGGTGCAAGCCGCGATCCCCGACGACACCCGGCTGGTGGAGATCGTGAGCCATCAGCCCTACGGCGCGGTGTACGACCCGGCGCATCCAGCGCCGCGGCGCTATGGCGCCTACGTGGTGGCGCGCCGCGGTCCGCCGGTGTTCGTGGATCTGGGGCCGGTGACAAAGCTCGACGCCGCGGTGGCGACGTTTCGCGCCGCGGTGGCAGATCCCGACGACGATCGCGTGGTGGAGCGCGGTCGCGCGCTCTACGATCAGACGCTCGGCAAGCTCGGGCCGGCGCTTGGCGGCGCGGTCAAGCTGGCGCTGGCGCCCGACGGTCAGCTCAACCTGGTGCCGTTCGCCGCGCTGGTGGACCCGAGCGGCAAGTTCGCGGTGCAGCGGTTCACCATCACGTACCTGACCTCCGGGCGCGAGCTCTTGCGCGGCAAGATCACCGCGCGGCCGCGCAGCCAGGCGGTGATCGTGGCCGATCCGGCGTTCGGTCAGGGCGCCGGCCAGCTCTCCGGCCAGGGCGCCGCAGCCGGCAGTCAGCCCGCCGCGGCCTCGCCCGCGCCGGTGGACGCGGCGCTCGCTCGCGGCCGCCGGTCTCGCGACCTGACGATCACCTCGTGGCGGCAGCTCCCCGGCACCGGGCAGGAGGCCGAGGCCATCTCCGGGCTCCTCACCGAGGCGCGGCTGCTCCTGGGCGCGCAGGCCACCGAGAGCGCGGTCAAGCAAATCGCCGCGCCGGTGGTGCTGCATGTGGCCACGCATGGCTTCTTCCTGGCGCCGACCGCCGGCGAAGGGGAGGCGCCGGGCGCGAGCCGGGGCGGAGCGGGGGCAGGATCGCCGCCAGGAGCCGGGCCAGGATCGCCGCCAGGCGCCGGGCCGCTTCCGCTCCCCGGTGCCGGCGCAGGGGCCGAGCACCCGCTCCTGCGCTCCGGGCTGGCGCTCGCGGGCGCCAACGCGCTGCAGTCGGGCCAGGACGACGGGATCTTGACCGCGCTCGAGGCCTCTGGCCTGGATCTCTGGGGCACGCGGCTGGTGGTGCTGTCTGCGTGCGAGACCGGCGTGGGCAAGGTGTCGAACGGCGAGGGGGTGTATGGCCTGCGCCGAGCGCTGGTCATCGCTGGCGCAGAGAGCCTGGTGATGAGCCTGTGGCAGGTGGACGACAGCGCCACGCGCGACTTGATGACGCGCTACTACCGCAAGCTGGAGGCCGGGGATGGCCGCAGCGAGGCGCTGCGCGCGGCGCAGCTCCAGACGCTGGCCAGGCCGGCCACGTCACACCCGTATTTCTGGGCGGCGTTTCAACCCGCCGGAGCCAGCGGTCCGATCAAGGAGTGGAGATGATGACAGGGACGAAGGTGCTCGCCGTATTCGCCGCGCTCGTGCTCTTTGGCGGCGCCACCGCAGAGGCGCGCCCGCGCGCGCCCAGAGAGGCCGCGTCGCGCAAGCTGTCGCGCAAGGACCTGCAGATCGAGCGCCACGAGTGGATGGCGCAGTACCACGTGATGCGGGCCAACGATCTGCCGGCGGCGATCCGGGAGTATCAGGCGGTGCTGCGCCTGGACAAGCACCGGGTGAGCGCCGGGCTGGCGCTGGCCACGCTGTATCAGCGCAGCGGCAAGCCCAAGGACGCGCTGGCGGCGCTCGGCAAGCTGACCAAGCGCAACCCTCGGCAGCTCGAGGTGTGGCTGGCGCTGGCGGACGCGCAGGGCGCCAGCGGCGATCGGGCCGCGCAGTCCGCGTCGATCGCCAGGGCGGTGGCGCTGGCGCCGCGCGATCCGGCGGTGCAAGCCGCGCGGTTCGAGGTGGCGTCTCGCCGGTATCGCGGCGGCGAGGTGGCGGTCAAGGACGAGCTCCTGGCGGCCGCCCGGGACTACCTGGCGTCGTCGCGGCAGATGGGGCCGCATCAGGCGCTCGCGCAGCGCACGGTCGTCGAGCTGTCCGATGACCCGGTGGCGCTGGTGGTGTTCGATGCCAAGGCCGCCTACCTCGCCGCGTTCGAGTCTGCGCGCATGGGCGACATCAACCAGAAGATGGCCGAGGCGCAGCGGGGCTTTGAGCTCTGCGTCAGCCGTCAGCCGAAGAACCAGGAGTGTCACTACCAGCTCGGCCTGGTGTACTCGTCGGTCAAGGCGTCAGAGGCCTATGACGTGGACCAGGCGCTGGCGGAGCTCGCCAAGGCGCCGGACCTGGTGCCGGCGCAGGTGGAGGCGGCGCGGCTCCACCGGCTGCGCGACAGCAACGACGCCGCGCGCGCGGCGCTGCAGCGCGCGCTGGAGCTGCAGCCGGAGCATCCGGTGGCGCTCCTGGAGCTGGCCGTGCTCGACAAGCTCGAGGGCAAGGAGCAGCAGGCGGTGGCCAAGCTGGTGAGCGCTATCGAGCACGCGCAGGACAGCGCGCTGGCCGAGCGCGCGCTGGGCGAGCTGGGCAAGGTCAGCCCCACCCATCCGCTGGTGGTGCGCGCCACCGCGATGGGCGGCGCCTCCGACGACGTGTTCTCCACCGAGCGCTTAAAGTCCGCGGTCGCGCTGGTGGAGGAGGCGCTCGGCGGCGTCGAGAAAGACGCCCCCGAGCTCGGCGCGGTCGAGGACATCGTCGCGCGCCTGGCCGCGGCCGCCGGCGTGGGCACGTCGCTGACCTTGCGCGTGGCCATCTTGGGCTCGGACTCGATCAACGCGATCGCCATGCCCGATGGCCACGTCTATGTCACGCGCGGCATGTTCGATTTCCTGCGCCGGACCTGGCCGGACCGTCCGGTGGACGCCACGCACGACGCCCTGGGCCACGTCCTCGCGCATGAGCTCGCGCACGTGCTGCGGCGCCACACGGTGCAAGGGGTGATCTACCGGGAGGCGCTCAAGGATGCGTCGCGGCCCATCGATCCAGCGGTGCTCACTCACGTCACGCGGCTGCAGGAGATCGAGGCGGATCGCGATGGCATCGTCATCGCGTCGCTGGCCGGCTTTCATCCCCGAGGTGGGATCGAGCTGATGGAGCGGCTGGGCAAGGATCAGGAGATCCCTCGTCACCTCGATCACCCCACGTTCGAGGAGCGGGTGTCGTTTCTGCAAGAGTACTGGACCAACGACGTGCGCTACGCCTACGTGAGCTTCGGGCTCGGCGTGGCGGCGATGGATCAGGCGGCCCGTGCGGAGGAGCTGGACGTGGACACCGCGGCCAAGGCCTACCAGGACGCCGCCGATCACTTCCAGCGGTTTCGCACCACCGTGCTGGCGCAGCGCGAGGTCATGAACAACCTCGGCGTGGTCTACGCCAAGCTGGGCGTCTTGGCCCTGGGCAAGGCGGAGTCGCCGCTGGGGCGCTGGCGCACCCGCTTCTCCATCGAGCGCAAGTCTGCGAGCCAGTACAAGAGCCTGGTGCGAGAGGAGTCGGCCAAGCGCGGCGGCGCGGACAAGGCGCGCATGCCGTGGCAGCTCCGCGAGGCGATCTCGATGTTCAAGGAGGCGCTGGCCACCGACGAGGGCTACCAGAAGGCGCGGCTCAACCTGGCGCTTGCTTACCTCGCCGCGAGCCGGCTCGACGCGGCGGCCGAGACCCTGGCGCTGGCGTGCGCCGGCCGCGGGGTCAGCGAGGGCGAGCTCGCGGTGGTGCGCGGCGTGATCTTGGCCGAGCGCGGGGAGCACGCGCAGGCGCAGGCGGCCTTTGCGCAGGCAGCCGCGAGCAAGGGCGCGGCCGCCGCGGCCACGTTCAACGCGGCGCGGCTCCTGGAGGTGCTGGGCAAGAAGGCAGAGGCCAAGGCGGCGTACGCTGTCTACGCCAAGGCCTATCCCAGCGGCGCGTGGGCGGCGGTGGCGCGGGCGGCAGCCGGGAGCTTGTGATGGCCGGCTCCGTGACCGCGGTGACGTTCGACGCCGGGCAGACGCTCATCGATCTCGACACCGCGCTCTTGGCGGCGCGGCTGGCCGAGCGCGGGGTCCACGCGACCGAGGCGGCGCTGGCCGCGGCGGCCCCGGCGGCGTGGCGGCGCTACGACGCGGCGGTGGCCGCAGGCGGCGGTCACCCCTGGCGCGTGCTGATGGCGGCGTTGCTCGCCGGCGCTGGCGTGGCCAGGTCCCCGGGGCACGGCGAACAGGGCGAGCCGGGCGAGCAAGGCGACCAAGGCCTTCGCGACCATGGCGACCAGGGCGAGCGAGCCGGGCGAGCTAGGCGACCTGGTGGAGTGGCTGTGGAGCGAGCAGCCCACGCGGAACCTGTGGCGGCGAGAGGTGCCGGGCATGTTCGAGCTGGCGCGGTCGCTGCGGCGCCAGGGCGTGGCGGTGGCGGTGCTGTCGAACTCCGAGGGGCGCCTCGCCGAGCTGTTCGAAGAGATGGGCTGGGCCGCCGACTTCGAGGTCATCACCGATTCCGGACGGGTGGGGGTGGAGAAGCCGGATCCTCGGATCTTTCGCCTCACGCTCGAGCGGCTGGGCCACGCCGCGGCAGGAGCGGTTCACATCGGCGACTCGTGGCCAGCGGACGTCGAAGGGGCGGTGGGCGCGGGGCTGCGCGCCATCTGGTTTGGCCGGCACGCCATGGCCAGCGAGCGCACGCTCGACCCGGCGCGGGTCGGGCGCGCGGCGGACGCAGCGGGGGTGGCGCGCGTGCTCGCCGGCTGGGGCGCCGCCCGGTGAGCGAGTCGGTGAGCCACCGGTGAGCCAGTCGGTGAGCCAGTCGGTGAGCGAGTCGGTGAGCCAGGCTAGCCGGGGTTGGGTCGGGGCGGCCTCGTGCTACAAACCCCGCCATGTCCGAGCCCCCCGCTCCCGCCATCGCGCGGCGCAAGTCGGAGCACCTGGAGATCGCAGCCTCGGGACGGGCGGACTTCACGCGCTCGCACCTCCTGGAGCACGTCCACCTCGTCCATGACGCGCTGCCTGAGCTGGCAGACAGCGACATCGATCTGTCCACGGAGCTCGCAGGGGTCCGGCTCGGCGCGCCGCTGGTGATAACGGGGATGACCGGCGGCACCGAGGTGGCGACCGCGCTCAACCGCGAGCTGGCCTGCGCCGCGGCGGCGCTGGGGCTGGCCTTCGGGGTGGGCTCGCAGCGCGCGATGGCGGAGCACCCCGAGCTGACGGAGACCTACGCGGTGAAGGGCGTGGCGCCGGACGTGGTGCTGATCGGCAACATCGGCGGCGTGCAGGCGCGCGAGCTGGGGCCGGCCAAGGTCGCGGAGCTGGCCCGGCGCATCGGCGCTGACCTGATGGCGGTACACTTGAACCCGGCGCAGGAGATGATCCAGCGCGACGGCGACCGAGACTTCCGCGGCGTGGTGGACACGCTGGCGCGCCTGCGCGACGCGCTGCCGATGCCGCTCATCGTCAAGGAGACCGGCTGCGGGCTGTCGCCTGCGGCGGCGCGCCGGCTGCGCGCGCTCGGCGTGGCCGCGGTGGACGTGGCGGGCGCTGGCGGCACGAGCTGGGTCGCGGTGGAGGCGGAGCGCGCGGTCAAGGGCTCGCCCGAGGAGGCGCTCGGGCGCATGCTCTGGGACTGGGGCTTGCCCACCGCGGTCTCGGTCGCGGCCTGCGCTGCCCAGGGCTTGACGGTGATCGCCTCGGGCGGGCTGCGCAGCGGCCTCGACGTGGCGCGCGCGCTGGCGCTGGGCGCCACCGCCGGCGGCATGGCGGCGCCGGTGCTGCGCGCGGCGCAGCAGGGCGGCCGCGCCGGCGCCGAGGCGTTTCTCGGCGAGCAGCTCCGCAGCCTCCGCGCCGTGCTCATGCTCACCGGATGCCGACGGCCCACCGACCTTCACCGCGCGCCTCGCCACCTGGGGGCGCCGCTGCGCGCGTTTCTCGACGAGCTCGGCGTGACCGGCGCGGCGAAGGCGGGAGACCAGCCGTGACCTCTGCGGTCGGGGTGGGCTTTGGCAAGGTCATCCTGCTCGGCGAGCACGCCGTGGTCTATGGCTATCCGGCGCTGGCCGCCGCGCTGCCGCAGGGCGTGACGCTCGTCGCCGCGCTGCAGCCCGGCGACCGCGGGGCGCATGGCCTGCGGCTGACGCTCGAGCTGGAGAGCTGGCGGCTCGCGGTGGACACCGCCGCGCTGCCCGAGCACCCGGTGTCACAGGCGCTGTGCGCCATCGCCGCGGAGCTGGTCAAGGGCTGGGGCGGCGATGCCCCGTCGTGGTCAGGGGGCGCGGTCCGCTTGCACGGCACGGCGGAGATCTGGCCGAGCGCGGGCCTCGGCTCGTCGGCGGCGCTCGCGGTGGCCGCGGCGCGGGCGCTGGGCGCGCTGGCAGGGCGCGCGCTCGACGACGCGGCGGTGCGCGCAGCGGCGAGCGCCGGGGAGCGGGTGTTTCACGGTCAGCCAAGCGGGCTCGACGTGGCGCTGGCCACCTCCGGCGGGGCCGGCGTGTTCGAGCGGCAGGGCGGTCTGGTGCCGCTGCCGCTGCCGCGGCTAGGGCTGGTCATCGGTCACAGCGGGGCGCCGCGCTCGACAGCGGCGATGGTGGCGCGGGTCGCCGAGCGCACCGCGGGGGACCGCGACGACGTGCGCCTCCGCGAGCTGGGGCAGGCCACGGCGCGCGGCCTGTCCGCGGTGGCCGCGCGCGATCTGCCGGCGCTCGGCGCGGCCATGGACGCCGCGCACGGCCAGCTCGCCGCGCTCGGGGTCTCCACCGACCGGCTCGACGAGATGTGCGCGCTGGCGCGAGGCGCGGGCGCGCTCGGCGCCAAGCTCACCGGGGCAGGTGGCGGCGGCTGCGCCATCGCGCTCGTGCCGCCGGGCGCGAGCGCCCTGGCCGCCGCCATCGAGGCGGCCTGGCAGCTACGGGGCCTGGACACGCGCCGGGTCGAGCTGGGCGCAGGCTGAAGGCCTCGCGGCGTGGGCGGTCGCGAGCGCGACGGTTCGAGGCGCTAGCGCAGCGCGATCACGCGGTCGCGGGCCAGCTCGGCGAGAAAGCTCGGGGCGCGCACGATCTCCGCCGGGGCCAGCACGCCACAGGGACCCTGGGGGCGGCGGGCCAGCGCCAGCGCCAGACGGCAGGTGATGACGGTGCTGGTGGCGTACAGATCGCGGCCGTGCGCCACCGAGTACCGCACGTCGAACGGGTGCTCGGCGGCGGCCACCACCGCGAATCGGGTGGCCGCGTAGGCGGACGGATCCGGCGGCGAGGGCACGAGCAGCGACGCCGCAGCGGCCGGCAGCAACGAGGCGGCCATGGCGGCGAGGCGCAGCGCCTGATGAACCTGCGGGCGCCGGCTCAGGGACAGGAAGGTGTCGACCGAGGTGGCGGCGATGTGGCGGGGGATGGTCAGGTTGTCGCCGCCGCCCAGCGAGAACGCCTCGCGCTCGTAGCTCGCCGCGACACCTGCCGGCGAGATCGCGGACCCGTGCGCGTCCGCGCCAGGGGGGCGGCTCTGGGGCGGCGCCGGATCCGCGGTCGGCGCGCGGCGCGGCGCGATCGCGTCGTCGGCCGGCGGCGGCCCCGGGTTGAAGCTGCGCGCCCGGCGCCCCGCGCGCTCGGTGTCCCACCGGTCGCGACGCCACACCACCATGGGCGCGTGCAGGTTGGCGAACACGGAGGCCTGCGCGCCGGCAGACAGCGTGAGATCGTCGAACAGATACGCCACCGAGATCGCGAGCGGCTCGGCGCTAGTCAGCCGCTTGCCGGCGATGTGGCGCACGGTTGGTCCATCGTCGTGGTGCTCGAGGAGGCGCGCCGCGGCGGTGGCCGCGAGGAGGTCGCCCATGGCCACCGCGAAGCCGGCGCCGGGCACCACCGCCACCTCGGCGTGGCGCGCGGCGGCGTCGCAGCGCTCGAACACGTGGCGCAGCACCGCCTGCTCGCCGCACAGATCGAGGTAGTGACAGCCCGCGGCGATGGCGCTGGTCACCACCGCATCTCCGACGCTGGCGAACGGCCCGGCGGCGTTGACCACCACCCGCGCGCCGACGAACGCCGCCACCAGCTTGGCGCGGTCCTCGACCGCGGCCACGCTGATCTCGTACGCGGCGCCCGGCGGCAAGGTGGCGGCGGCGGCCTCGAGCTTGCTGCGGTCTCGTCCCACCAGGTGGACCTGCATCCCGGACGCGGCGAGCGCGCGGCACAGCGACGCGCCGGCCAGGCCGCTGGCCCCGTACACCGCCACCCTCGGCGGCCGCGATGAGGAGGCCAGGTCAGCGCTCATAGCGCAGGCCTAGCCGGAAGGCGTGCTGCAGGCGATCGTAGTCTCCTGCCGCGGTCTCGATGCCGTAGCCGCTGCGGGTGGCGCGGCACGCGCGGGACGCATAGTCGTAGCCGCTGTCGACACAGTCGATCTGGTTGCGCACGGAGTACGCGGAGTCTGTCACGGACGCCGGCAGAAAGTACGCGAGGCCATAGCCAAGCTGCACCGCCCAGCGCGACCCTCGGGTACGCCACTGCGCGCCGAGATCCAGGGTGAGCGAGCTGGGGGAGTTGTTGCTCGGCGACAGGTGCTCATGCGCGACGGCGCCTCGCTCGAAGCCCAGGCGTCCGCCCAGACGCCAGGTCTCGCGCTCGCGCTGCTCGACCCCGGCCCACATCGCCACCGAGTCGCGCAGGCCACGGGCGCGGCGGATCCACTCCGGGACGCCGCGGGCGGCGAGCTGGCTGCCGTGCATCCTCACGTCGTAGACCGCCAGCCGGGAGGTGTCCTCCCACCGCAGGCCCGCCACCAGCGTGGTCTCGCGGGGCAGCGGCGTCGACACCGCCGCCTCGACGCTGGCAGGATAGGAGATGTCGATGCTGGCGTCGCCGCGCAGGGTCAGCCCGCCGTCCCGCGGCGCCTGCGTCATGGTCACCGTGCCGTCGAGCGACGACTGCACGGAGAAGCCCGGCGGCGTGTGATACGACAGCCCCAGGTAGGTCTCGGTGCCGAGCCGGACCACGAAGCCAAGGATGAGGCTCGACAGCAGCGTCGACGGCGACACGTCGAGCTGGTAGCGCTCGGTGGCCTCGGGGTTGCCGACCCCGCAGGCGGCCTCTCCACAGCTCGACATCAGCCCTGGCGTTCCGGTGGCGATGGCGGTGTCCCGCGCGAAGGAGACCCGCAGCGCCGAACGAACGTGGAGCGGATCGCTGATGAGGTCCGGCAGCAAGGACGACGACAGGCTCAGCGCCGTGCCGAAGTAGAACCGCGACGACACCCGGAAGGTGCCGGCGAAGGTGAAGTCATAGTCGCGCTGGTCGCCGCCGAGCGAGTGAAAGGCGGCGCCCCCTCCGCTCCAGAAGCCCTCCGCCGGCGCGCTCCTGATGCCCATGCCCACCGCGATGCGCTCGCTGGGCAGCCACGACACCAGGAGCTCGCCGCCGCCGTGGGCGCGCAGGTCCGAGATCGAGCGGCCGTCGGCCAGCGCGCCGCTCGAGTCTTCGAGCTGACGATCGATGTGCTCCTGGTCCACCGTCAGCGTGCCGGCCAGGTACACGCGCAGCCCGGTCTCGAGGCCCAAGGTGGCGGGGTTTAGGTACAGCGACGTGGCGTGCGTCGAGGTGGCGCCGGTGAACACGGCGCGCCCGCTCGTCGGATCGGTGCGCGGCGACGCCGAGGCGCCCGCGACGCCCACGAGCTGCGACGCCAGCGCGATGACGAGAGTGGCCGCCGGGCGGCCCGCGCGCCGATGGGCCGCGCCGTGGGGCGCGAGGGTGGCCCCACCTCCGGGCCCGCCAGGCAGCCCATCCGGGCGAGCGGGCGGGAGCGACAGGGGCGAGCAGGCGGGCATGCGCGTCGAGGCTACCACATCGCCTGACGCCGGGAACGCGCGCGGCCCGCTTGCCACCGGGCGACCGGGCCCCTGCGCTGCCTGGAGCTGCGCTGGTCACGGCGCGTGCGCAAACCGCGCGGCGGGCCCGGCGCGCGCGCGGTGGCCAGGGTACTCTGCGCGGCATGAGATCTTTGCTGGTGAGCGCGCTCGTGGCCTGGACCTGCGTTCTGGGCGCCGGATGTGACAGCCCCAGTCACGACAACCTCGACAAGTGGACCCGCACCAAGAAGGGCCCCGACAAGCTCCGGGCCGCGGTGAGCGACGCCTCCCTCGATCCGGATCTTTCGGCGCACGCAGCCACGAACCTCCTGCGCAAGGGCCTGGAGGGCGACGCGCGCACCCGGCTGGAGAAGCTGCCGCCCGCGCGGCGCAGCGCGGTGGCAGAGAAGCTGGTGCCGCGGCTGTGGGGGCTGGCGCGCATCGAGGGCGGCGACCTGGCGGTGCCCAACGGCGAGCAGGCCACCGCCAAGGATCTCCTGGTGGACCTGCGCGGCATGGTGGAGGGCGCGGAGCGCGCGCGCATCGACGGCTACCTCGTCGACTGGTACACCAGCGGCTACTACGACGCGCGCGCCACCCCGGGCCGCCACCCCGGGGCCGAGGTGATCCGCCTCATCGGGGCGCCGGCCTCGGAGAAGCTCATCGCCATGGCCGATTCCATCGTCGCCAAGTCGCTCGCCGGGGTGGACCGCTTGCGCGTGAGCGACGAGCTGCTGCTGGCCATCGGCGTGTCGGGCAGCCCCGCCAGCGTGGAGTACCTGCTCAAGCTGGCCAAGCTCGACGTCAAGGACAAGGGGGACAAGAGCCTCGGCAAGCGAGCCATCTCGGCCCTGTATCGATCATATGTCGATCCGCGCGGCCTGTTCACGGTGGCCGATCCGGCCGCGCTCATCCCGCACGTGCAGACCCTGGTGGGGTTCGCGTCGGCGGACCAGGACGGGCAGGTCACCAACGACGCCATCGCGCTGGTCCGGGCCACCGGCAGCCCCACCTGCATCGCGCCGCTCTTGGCGGTGGTGGCCTATCCGCACGAGGATCCTCAATACCGCTTGATCGGGGCCAGCGCGGCGCTGGCGTGTGGCGGGCCCTCCGCGATAAAGCCGGTGGTGCTGGCGTTGCCGGACGCGGCCTATGAGCACCGCAACTTCGGGGGCTCCATCTGGACGGTGATCGCCAAGAGCAAGGAGCGCGCGGCCACCCTGTCGGCGCTGCGCGACCTGGCCGCTGAGAACAGCAAGCTCGCCCGCTGGGTGGCCATCGAGGCGCTCGCGGAGCTGCGCTCGACCGAGGATCTCGGGGTCCTGCAGACCATCGCCGCCGATCGCCGCAAGCTCACCGGGTACTGGGGTAGCCAATCTGACGTCTCTTCAAAAGAACGTAAGGCAGAGCCCACGCTTGGAGAACGGGCCCGCGAGCTGGCCGCGACGCTTGCTGCAGCCAAAGGCTCTTGAACTTGCACAAGAACGCGCGTTTCGGCCGTCAAATGTAGTAGTGTTTACGCCTGCCGGTTGGGGCTGGCACGTCCTGAGGAGCGCATTTCGAAATGGACCAGAGCAAGAAGACGATGCGCCACTTTTACTGCCGAGACGTCCTTTGGGAGACGTTCGAGCAGATGGCGAACGACTTCGATTGTTCCATCGACTACCTGGTCAACGAGTCGATGCGGTACTACGCGCGGTCGAAGAACTACGCCTTGCCAAACCCTGGCAACCCAGGCGTCACCGGCAACCCGGTGGCTCCGGGCCCGGCCGCCTCGCAGCCGCAGGCGCAGATGGGTGGCGCCATGACCTCGCAGGCTGGCGGCGCCATGAAGCAGCGCTCCGCGCCGCCGTCGTCGAGCCCGCTGCCGGCCCGCCGGCAGCCAGCCCCCACGCCGGGGGGCTATCAACGGCCCGCCAACGGCGCCGCCTCGAGCGGATCCCCGGCCCCCGTGCCGGTGGCTGCCGGAGCAGGCGCGGTCGCGGGCGCCGGACCGACCTTGTTCTTGCTCTACAACGGCCAGCGGTATCCGGTCACCAAGGACCAGTTCATCATTGGCCGCGGCAGCAAGACCTCGGACCTGGCCATCAAAGACGGCAACATCTCGCGCAAGCACGCGGCGGTGATCCGGCGCAACGGCACGTTCTATATCAAGGACCTGGGCTCGACCAACGGCATCGACTACAAGGGCATGAGGATCGATAACAAGCGGATCGATGAGGGCGATATTTTTCACCTCTGCGACTACGAGTTGCGCTTCTCCTACCGCCAGGACTGACCCATGATCTGGGCTCTGGGCAGCGCCGCTCGCGCTGGAGCTCGCCTCCTGTCGTGAGGCCAGAACGCGCCGCGGCGGTGGACGCGCTGCGCCGGCCACTTCAGCTCGCGCAGCGCAACGCCAAGATCCCGAGCCTGGCGGTGGCGCTGCGGTTGGCGTGCGATCGGTTGCTCGCGCTGGCGCGCGCCGCCGCGCCTGACGCGGCGCTCTTGGCGTCCGTGGCGGCGCTGGCGGCCTGGCGGCAGGCGCTGGCGGACTTCGAGTCCTGGGCGGACCCACAGCGGCGCCAGGCGGTGGACGAGGGCCTCGCGCACCTAGCTCGCCTGGCAGTGGAGCTGGCGCGCGAGGATCGAGGCGCCGCCGAGGACAAGGGTGCAGCGGCGGCGGCGGAGCGGGAGCCAGTCGGCGCGCGAGGGGTGTACGCGCCGGTGCCAGCGGGCGCGGGACGCGCTCTGCCCCAAGGCCGCCTGGTCAGCGCGAGCATGGAGCCCAAGCCGGGGCCACGGTCGAGCGCGAGCGCCGCGCCGCTCCTGGCCGCGCCCAGCGCAGCGACGCCGGCAAGGCTACCGGCAGCGACGCCGACAAGGCTCCCGGCAGCGACGCCGACGGCGACGCCCGCAAGGACCCCGGCTGCAACGCCGGCTTCGCTCGGGCGCAAGCGGACGGCCGCGGCCAAGGCTCCCCCGGTGGCAGCGGGCACGGGGACGACGCCTGCGCCAGCGGCCAAGGAGCCCTCGCCGCCAGGGGCGGGGGCCACGGCGGCGCCGTCGTCGGCCAAGGCCAAGGCCAAGGTGGCGGCCAAGCCGCCGCCGAACGAAGATCCGCTCGCCGCGCCCACCAGCGCGCTGCGCGGGATAGGTCCAGCGTTCGCCGCGCGGCTGGCTGGTCGCAACCTCTCCACCGTCGAAGATCTGCTCTGGCTGGTCCCGCGGCGGTACGACGACCTGCGCACGGTGCCGAGCCTGGCCGAGGTGCTGGCGCGCCCACGAGGTCCCAAGGACGAGCCGGCGGCGGTGGTCGGCGCGCTCGTGGCGGTGGTGCGCAGCGTGCGCATGGTGTTCGCGCGCGGGCGGCGCTGGGCGGAGGCGCGCCTGGCCGCTCCGGAAGACCCCAAGGCGCCCCCCGCGCTGCTGGTGCGCTGGTTCGGTGGGCACCCCGGGATCGAGCAGCGGTTGCCGGCAGGGTCCAAGGTCGTGCTCTCCGGATCGGTGCGCGTCCTTGGCGCGGCGCGCGCGGAGATGGCGAATCCTGAGATCGTCGAGATCCTCGCCGAGGGAGGCGCGCCAGCGCCGCGCATCGCGTCGCACTATCCGATGGTCCGCGGCGTGCCCCCGACGCGGCTGCGCGCGGCGTGCGCGCTGGCGTGCGAGCGCGTCGGCAGCCTGGTCGATGACGGCGTGCCGGCCAGCGCGGAGCGCGGCTGCGAGCTGCCGGCGCTGGGCGAGTCGCTCGCGGTCTTGCATGCGCCGCCGGTGTCGCTCGAGGCCGAGTTGTTCGCGGCGCTGGTGCGCGGCGACAGCCCCTGGCACCGGCGCCTGGCGTTCGGCGAGCTGTTCGCGCTGGCGGCGGCGGTGGCGTTGCGCCGGGCGCACCGTCGAGGCGACCGCGCGCCGGCGTGCCCGGATCCTGACGCCGCGACCCAGGTGGCGGCGGTGGTGCCGTTCCCGCTCACCGCGGCGCAGCGCCGCGCCATCGCCGAGATCGGGCGAGACCTGGCCGCCGAGATCCCGATGAACCGCTTGCTCGAGGGCGACGTCGGCGCAGGCAAGACCCTGGTCGCGCTGGCGGCGGCGGTGCAAGCCGCGCGCGCGGGCAACCAGGTCGCGCTCATGGCGCCCACCTCCGTGCTCGCCGAGCAGCACGCCGCGAGCTGGCGCGGCGTCGCCGCGGCGCTGGGCCTGCGGGTGGCGCTGCTCACCGCCGCCACGCCGCGGCCGGAGGCAGCCACGCTCACGGCCGCCTTGGCGCGCGGCGAGCTGGACGTGGTGGTGGGCACCCACGCGCTCCTGTCCGAGGGCGTGGCGTTTGCGCGCCTGGCCCTGTGTATCATCGACGAGCAACACCGCTTCGGCGTGGCGCAGCGGGTGGCGCTACGCGACAAGGGGCCAAGCGGCACCACGCCGCACCTGCTGGTCATGACCGCGACGCCGATCCCGCGCACGCTCGCGCTCACCGCGTACGGAGATCTCGAGCTGTCGATCCTCGATGAGCTGCCGCCCGGACGCGAGCCCGCCAAGACCCGCGTGCTGCGCGGCGCGCGCGGCGAGGCCGATGCCCTCCGCGTCATCGCCAGCCGGGTGGCCGCGGGCGAGCGCGCCTTCGTGGTGTGCCCCAAGATCGGCCCCGCCGAGGACGCCGGCCTGGGCTACGACGAGGACGACGACGAGCCCTGGCGCGACGCCCAGACCGTCGCCGCCGAGCTCGGCGCTGCGCTGCCGCGGGTGGGCCTGGTCCACGGTCGGCTCGACCCCGCGGCGCGCGACGCGGTCATGCGGGACTTTCGCGACGGACGGCTGAGCGTGCTGGTCGCCACCACCGTGATCGAGGTGGGGGTCGATGTGCCGGAGGCCACGGTGATGGCGATCTTCGACGCAGATCGCTTCGGGCTGTCGCAGCTCCATCAGCTCCGCGGTCGCGTCGGGCGCGGCGGCGGCAAGAGCCATTGCCTGTTGCTGGTGCGCGGCGCCACCACCGAGGAGGGCGCCCGCCGCCTGGAGGTCATGACCGAGACCAGCGACGGCTTCCGGATCGCCGAGGAGGATCTCCGCCTGCGCGGCCCAGGCGAGGTCCTGGGGGCGCGCCAGGCCGGGGTCCCTCGCCTGCGGTTTGGCGACCTGTCGCAGCACACCGCGCTGCTGCTGCAGGCGCGCCGCGCCGCCGAGGCCGTGCTGGAGCAAGATCCGCGGTTGGCCAGGCCCGAGCACGCAGGCCTCGCGCGCGCCTTGCGCCGGCGCCTCGAGGATAGCGACCTCTTTGGCGCCGAGAGCGGCTAGAACACCGAACGGTTTGAATGCCGTCGCGAGACGAGACCTTGCGAGGTGGATTCGGGCGCACGCCCGAAGCGCAGCGAGGAGCGTAGTGGCCCTACGTGACGAGCGAGCATCGGACGTACGCCCGAAGGCGCCCGCAAGATCTCGTCGCAGCAGGCATTTCAAACCGTTCGGTGTTCTAATGCTTCGACCGGGTGATAGTGATCCCACCAGCGAGTGGAGGCGCGCCGAGCGCAAGGCGCCGCGACGAAGCGTTCCTGGACGGCCCGCGAGGAGCGGCAACGCAGTGATCGGCGATGCATCCGCACGTCTGGTGTGGTCAGAATCACCCGGTCGAAGCACTAGCCGGCGGCGTTGCCAACCACCAGGGCTGCCACCGAGACCGCGCTGAGATAGCAGGTCAGGCCCCCGGCCACGAACAGCGCGGCCAGCGCGAGCGTGCGCTGGCGCTGGTTGCGGCGACGGATCACGATCATCGCGGTCTCGACCAGGTCGTCGCGCAGCTCCTCGCTCACCCAGTGCAGCCGCGTGATCGTGCGCAGGCACAAGATGAGCCCGATGAGCACCAGCGCGATGCCGGCCACCATCAAGCTCGCCGACAGCGAGCCGGCGCGGATCATGTGCGCGCCAGAGAAGCCGGTGACCGTCACGGTGAGTCCGCACAGCCCCACCAGCACCTGGGCGTACGTCTTGACCGTGGCGATCTGCCCGGACAGGAACTGCACGAGCTGCGCGGGGTCCTTGCTGAACAGCTTGTGCAAGCGCTCGGCTTCTTCGCGGATCTGGGGCTCGCTCGGCAAGGTCACGGTGGCGCGGGGTGTACCGCGGTTTGCGTCTGCCGGCGAGCCGCCCGCGCGCAGGCTATCGCGCGCTGGCCGCGGCCTGGTCGGCGCAACGGGTGGCCGCGTCGGCCAGCGCCAGCCAAGCCTTGCGGCACGACACCGCGAGCTGGCCCTTGGCGGCGTCGTCCACCGACGGGCTCTTGGCCAGCGCCAGATCCGTCTCCACCAGCTCCCGCCAGCGCGCCAGGTACCACCGGCGATCCTCGTCGAGCAGGCCGCACGTCCCGTAGCGCCCGAGCTCCGCCACCACCCGCGCGCACTCTTGCTCGGCGGTGCCCGGCGCGGAGGCCTCGTCGGCCAGGATGGGGGCCGGCGCGGCGGCGGGCCCGGCGCTCGGCTGGCCGGCCGGGTCGCCTGGGCCGGCTGGGCCGGCAGGCTTCGGCTGCCCCGCGCCGCAGCCGGTCCACAGCGCCGCCGCCATCGCGAGCACCGTGGCGGCGCGCGCCGCGCGGCAGGAAAGGGGAGGGCTCATGCGCCAGACAGTATCCATCAGGCTGGCTAGCTGTGGCTGGGGTCGCTGGGGAAAATGCGCAAGACTCTTGGCGTCTGTCTTGAGCCAAGGGCCGTCGCCAGCCGCCGTCGCCAGCCGTCTGGGGCGGCCCGGGGCCGCCCGAAGCGCCCCGGAGCCACGCCGACGCCGCGACGCCCGAGAAAGATCCCTCCGATGAGGGCTCGGGAGTGTCGGGGGAATGGGCTATGGATCGGCCTAGCGCATGGCCGAGTTCACGCACCTGCACGTCCACACCCAGTACAGCCTGCTCGATGGCGCGATCCGGGTCAAAGACCTGTATCCCAAGATCAGCGAGCTTGGCATGGACACCGTCGCGGTCACGGACCACGGCAACATGTTCGGCGCCATCGACCTCTACACCGAGGCCAAGGCCGCCGGGGTCAAGCTCATCTTCGGCTGCGAGACCTACGTCGCCTCCACCGACCGCACGGATCGCACGAACCGGCGCAACTACCACCTGATCCTGCTGGCCAAGAACGACGCTGGCTACAAGAACCTCAGCTACCTCAACTCCATGGGGTACCTGGAGGGCTTCTACTATAACCCCCGCATCGACAAGAAGCTCCTGCGCGAGCACAGCGAGGGCCTCATCGGCCTGTCGGCATGCCTCGGCGGCGAGGTCGCGCAGACTCTGGAGAAGAATGGCATCGCCGCCGCCGAGGAGACGGCGCGCGAGTACCAGAGCATCTTCGCGCCGGGTGACTTCTACCTCGAGCTGATGCCGACGCCGACCCCCGAGCAGGAGACCCTCAACGGCGAGCTGCGCCGCATGGGGCCAAAGCTCGGCATCCCGCTGGTGGCCACCAACGACTGCCACTACGTTAACCGCGCCGACGCGGCGGCGCACGAAGTCTTGATGGCCATCCAGACCGGCAAGAGCCTCAAGGATGAGAAGCGCCTCAAGCACGTGGTCGACAGCTACTACCTCAAGTCCCCCGGCGAGATGAACGCCGCGTTCAAGGACTGCCCCGAGGCCATCGAGAACACGATCAAGATCGCCTCGCAGTGCCAGGTCAAGCTCAAGCTCGACCAGACCTATCTGCCCACGTACAAGGTGCCGTCCGAGCACACCCTGGACAGCTACATCACCGAGATCGTCGACCGCGGCCTGGCGCGGCGCTTCATCGAGCTGACCGCCCGCGGCACCAAGTTCGACCCGGACCTCTACCGCGAGCGCTGCAAGGTGGAGCTGGGCGTCATCCAGAAGATGGGGTTCTCCGGGTACTTCCTCATCGTCTGGGACTTCATCAACTGGGCCAAGGAGCACGGCATCCCGGTCGGCCCCGGACGTGGCTCGGGCGCCGGCTCGGCGGTGGCCTGGGCCATGCGCATCACGGACATCGATCCGCTGGAGTTCAAGCTGCTGTTCGAGCGCTTCTTGAACCCCGAGCGCATCAGCATGCCCGACTTCGACGTCGACTTCTGCATGAACCGGCGCGACGAGGTCATCAAGTACGTGCAGGGCAAGTATGGCCGCGAGCAGGTGGGGCAGATCGCCACCTTCCACCAGCTCAAGGCCCGCGGCGTCATCCGCGACATCGCGCGCGCGATGGAGATCCCGTTCGCCGAGGCGGACAAGCTGGCCAAGCTGGTGCCGGAGCCGGTGGCCGGCAAGACGCCGCCGGTGCGCGAGGCCATCGAGCAGACGCCAGAGCTCAAGCAGCTCTACAACGAGAGCCCCATGCACCGCGAGCTGCTCGACATCGCGGCGGCGCTGGAGGGGCTCAACCGGCACGCAGGCATGCACGCCGCGGGCGTGGTCATCGCCGAGAAGCCGCTGTGGGAGTACGTGCCGTGCTTCCGCGGCCAGAACGACGAGATCGTCACCCAGTTCGCGATGAAGGAGGTCGAGAAGGCCGGCCTCGTCAAGTTCGACTTCCTGGGCCTCAAGACCCTCACGGTGATCCAGACCGCGGTCAAGCTGATAAATCAGCAGCGCTCACCGGAGTCGCCGTTCGATATCGATCTCATCCCCAAGGACGACGCCGACGTCTATCGCATGATCTCGCGCGGCGACACCACCGGCGTGTTCCAGCTCGAGTCCAGCGGCTTTCGCGAGATCCTAAAGAAGCTCAAGCCGGACTGCCTCGAAGACATCGTCGCCGCGGTCGCGCTGTACCGCCCGGGCCCGCTGGAGGGCGGGATGGTCGATGACTTCATCGACCGCAAGCACGGCAAGAAGAAGGTCGAGTACCCGCACCCATCGCTGGAGAAGGTGCTCGCCGACACCTACGGCGTCATCGTCTACCAGGAGCAGGTGATGCAGATCGCCCAGGTGCTCTCCGGGTACTCGCTGGGCCGCGCCGATCTGCTTCGCCGCGCCATGGGCAAGAAGAAGAAGGAGATCATGGACGCCGAGAAGGCGGGCTTCGTCGAGGGCGCGCAGAAGCTCGGCGTGGACACCAAGATCGCCGACTCCGTCTTTGACCTGATCGCCTTCTTCGCCGGCTACGGCTTCAACCGGTCGCACTCCGCCGCCTACGGCTGGATCACGTACCAGACGGCGTACCTCAAGCATCACTACCCGCACGAGTTCATGGCGGGCCTGATGTCGTGCGACGCCGACAACATCGACAACGTCGTCAAGTTCATCGCCGAGGCGCGGGCGATGGGCCTGACCGCGCTGCGGCCGGACGTCAACGAGTCCGATCTGGACTTCACCGTGCGGCCGCGCTCGGCGGAGGCCACCGCCGCGGCCGAGGAGGCGGAGACCAGCAAGACCGGCAAGGGCAAGCGCGGCAAGCCCCGCGTCGAGGGCGCCAAGCAGACCCGGGCCGAGGCGGCCGCCGAGCGCAACTTCGATCACAAGGTGATCCGGTTCGGCATGGGCGCGGTCAAGGGGGTCGGCTCCTCCGCGGTGGAGGCGATCCTGGAGGCGCGCAAGGAAGGCGGGCCGTTCCAGAGCCTGTACGAGCTGTGCCGGCGCGTCGACAACCAGCGCTGCAACCGACGGGTGCTCGAGCAGCTCGTCAAGAGCGGGGCGCTCGACGGGCTCGAGGGCAGCCACCACCGCGCGCAGCTCCTGGCCGCGCTCGACACCGCCATGGAGCGCGGCGCCACCGAGCAGCGGGACCGGCGCAGCGGCCAGACCTCGCTGTTTGGCTTGATCGAGGCGGCGCCGGCCAAGAGCGCGGCGCCCACCGGCCTGGGCGAGGTGTATCCAGAGGTCGAGCAGTGGAGCCACAAGCAGCTCCTGGCCTTCGAGAAGGAGGCCCTGGGCTTCTATGTCTCGGGCCACCCGCTCGATCGCTACCGCGCCGATCTCGCGCGCTACGCCAACGCCACCACCAGCGACTTCGCCGCGGAGCGACGCGGGGTGGGCGACGCCGCCATCGGCGGGGTGGTCTCGCAGTACCGCGAGATGATCACCAAGAAGGGCGACAAGATGGCGCGCTTCGTGCTCGAGGACGCCGAGGGCGCGATGGAGGTCATCGCCTTCCCCAAGACCTTCGAGCGGGTGCGTCACGTGCTGGTGTCCGACGAGCCCATCCTGTGCTCCGGCGCGGTCAAGAACGAAGGCACCGCCGAGGCGTCGGAGTGGAAGATGCTGCTCGAGAACGCGCAGGTGCTCGCCGAGCTGCGCAACGCCAAGACCAGCCAGGTGGACATCCACCTCAACGCGGACTCGGTGACCCCGGACCAGATCGACGCGCTGCGGACGATCTTGCAGACCGTGCCCGGCGGGTGCGCCGCCGTCGTGCGCCTGCGCATCGGCCAGCGCTCGGAGACCGTGATCCCGCTGGGCACGGGCTACCAGGTGGCGCCCACCGAAGAGCTGCTCTCCAAGCTCGAGCGCGTCTTCGGCGACCGGGTCGCCACGCTGGCCTGACCCAGCGTCCGGACCGCCGCCGCGGCCATCGCGACGCGGGCAAGCGCGGGTCCTTGGCGAGCAAGGATCACGCCGCGCGCTTGCGGCGGCGCTGCACCGCGCCAGCGCGGCGGCGGTCCTCGGCTCGCGAGAGCTGGGCGTGGTGCTCGACGGCGCGCTCGACGGTGAGCATGAACGCGCGGATCGCCTTGTCCAGCGCCGGCAGCGGCGTGTCCTCCAGGCGGGTGTGCGAGATGCCGGGGCTGCTCTGCGCAAACACCATGGCGGTGGGCACCACGCCCGCCATCTCCGAGGCGTCGTGCAGCGGCCCCGACGGCAGCTCCGGCGCGCCGCCGGTGACCTGCTTGACCGAGGCGCGCGCCATCGCCATCAGCGTCTCGTCGAATGGCCGCGGCGTGATGTGCAAGAGCGGGGTCCACTGCACGGTCACGTGGTGCTTGCGCGCCGCCTGCTGCGCCGCCCGCCGCGCCTCCGTCAACATCTTGCCGAGGACCTTGCCGTCGAGCGCGCGCAGGTCGATGGAGATCTCCGTGGAGCCCGGCACCGCGGTGACGAAGTTCGGCTCCACCTTGACCACGCCGCAGGTGGCCACCACGCGGGTGCGTGGGGTCTTGCCGGAGTGTCGGACGCTGATGTCGCGGCACGCCAGCGCGAACTCCGCGGCGGCGAGGAAGGCGTCCTTGCGCAGGTGGATCGGCGCCGCGCCCGAGTGCGCCGCCTGGCCCACGAAGCGCAGGTTGTGCCGCTCCACGCCCATCGTCCCGAGCACCACGCCCACCGGCTTTCTCATCGACTCCAGCACCGGCCCTTGCTCGATGTGCAGCTCCAGGTACGCCTGCGCCTGCAGCGCCAAGAAGGCCGCGTGCGCCTGCCCCATGCGCGGAAGCGCCACGCCGTTGTCCGCCAGCGCGTCGGGCAGCTTGCCGCCCTGGCGGTCCACCAGGTGCGCCAGCTCCTTCTCCGCGTCCAGCGTTCCGGCCGCCGCCGCTGAGCCGGTCAGGCTGCGGCCAAAGCGGGCGCCCTCCTCATCTGCCCAGTCCACCAGGTGCAGCGTCACCGGCGGCTTGCCCTTGACCATCGTGCTCCGCAGGACCTCGAGCCCGCCCAGCACGCCCAGGCAGCCGTCGAGCCAGCCGCCGCCAGGCACCGAGTCGAGGTGACTGCCAAGGACGATGCTGCGCTTGGACTCGCCCGGCAGGGTCACCCACAGGTTGGCGGCCTCATCGCGGTAGACCTGCAGGCCCAGCTCGCGGACGACCTTGGCTGCGTACCACTCGCGCGCCTTCTTCCAGGTTGCCCCCCATGCCACTCGCTGCGCGCCGCGCTCGTCGGAGGTCAGCTTGGCGAGCTCTTTGAGATCCGCGATCACGCGGCGGGACGATGCGTTCATGCCCCAAGATTCCAGCAGTGGCCGCACAGATCCAAGCTGCTCGGCCGGGTTCTCGCCGCGCGCTGGGGTGGTTTTCTTGGGCCGGCCCCAGAGGCGAGCGCAGGGCCGAGCACGGAGGCCAGCGCAGCGCCGAGCACAGAGGCGAGCGCAGCGCCGAGCACAGAGGCGAGCACAGAGGCGAGCGCAGCGCCGAGCACAGAGGCGAGCACAGAGGCGAGCGCAGCGCCGAGCGCCGCGCATGTCGCATCAGGGCCTTCACACGATCCGGCGCGCGGACGACTCGAGAGTTGCTCCCAGGGCACCTCGGCGTACGGGGCCGCGAGTCGCCAGCGCAACCAGAGATCTCGACGAGCCGAGACCTTCTCCAGGGTCTCGGCGCACCCCTGTTGTCGACGGAAAAAGTGCTTCATGGCGCACGTCGCTGGTCGAGTTCAGTAAGCGAGGTGACAACCATGAAAGCCAGTACCCTTCGCAGCTCCCTTCTTCTCATCGCGATCTCCAGCTCGGCGTTTCCCGCCCTGACGGAGGCCGCGACCGCCACCAGCAACATGTCGGTCAGCGCGACGGTCAGCAACAACTGCACCATCAGCGCCGGCGCGCTGAGCTTTGGTAGCTATGGCCTCGCCAACGCCAACGGCACCAACCTCGACGCCACCGCGACCATCACGCTGCAATGCACGAGCGGCGCCAGCGCGACCATCACGCTGGGCCAGGGCTTGCACGCCGACACCGGCTCCACCGACGCCGCGCCGCTGCGCCGCCTGCAGGCCGGATCGGACTACCTGAGTTATGCCCTGGATCAGATCTCCGATCACTCGGTGGCCTGGGGCAACACCGGCGGCACCGGCGTCGGGGTCACAGGCACCGGGGCCTCGGACACGGTGACGGTGTATGGCCGCGTCGCTGGGTCGCAGAACGTGCCCGCCGGCAGCTACTCCGACACCGTCGTCGCCACCATCACGTTCTGAGCGCCCATGTCGCCGCAAGCCCTCCTCCTCGCCGTGGTGACCGCGCTGGCTGCGCTCGGCGGCGCGGCCCGAGCTGGCACGTTCCAGATCTCGCCCACCCGGGTCGACCTGGCCGCGCGGGGAACCAGCGGGCTCATCGAGCTCACCAACACCGGCACCGCGCCGATGCGGATGCAGATCACCGCGAACACCTGGGATCAATCGGCGGCCGGCGAGATCTTGCTGGCCAGGACCACCGATCTGGTGGTGTTCCCGACGCTGTTCTCGCTGGCGCCTGGCGAGCGACGCAAGGTGAAGGTCGGGGTCACCGTGGCCCCGGCGGCGCGCGAGCGCACCTTCCGCCTGATCATCGAGGAGCTGCCGTCCCCGCTGTCGCCAGCGGAGGTCGGCCTGCGCGTGCTGACGCGGATGAGCGTCCCGGTGTTCCAGTCGCCCGTGCGCGCGGTGCGCGTGGGCGAGGTCGCGGGCGCGACGCTTGTCGGCGAGAAGCTGGCGCTGGAGGTGGAGAACCGCGGCACCGTGAGCGTGCTTTTGCGCGATGCTCGCGTCAGCGGGAGAGACGCGCTCGGCGCTTCGATCTGGAGCGCCTCGGTCAAGGGGTGGTACCTCCTGGCCGCCGGCCGCCGCCGCTTCGAGCTCGCGGTGCCCACCGAGGTCGCGGCGCGGCTCGCCAGCGTGGCGGTCGAGGTCACCACGGACAAGGACTCCTGGAAGCGGGTCGTCGCGCTCGGCGGAGACTGACGATGCAGGGGCGCGGTGCCAGCTTCGCGCTCTTCGCCGCGGCGCTCCTCTGCGGTCGCGCGCCGGGCGCGCTGGCGCAGGAGGCGCTTGAGCCCGCTGTCGAGCCGGCGCCGGCCATCGTCTCCTGGTGGCTCAATCAATCCGCGCGCGGGGAGGTCTACATCTTCCTCGATGGCGCGGATGTGCTCATGCGCAGCGAGGACCTGCGCGCCGCGGGGCTCGGGTTGGTGACCGGTGCCCGCCGCGAGCTCGACGGCGTGGAACATGTATCGCTGGCGACCATCGATCCGCCGGTGACGGTGACCTTGGACGAGCGAGAGATGACGCTGCACGTGGAGGTGGATCCGCGCCGGTTGCCCACCACCGTGCTGGATCTGCGCGCGGCCGCCGCGCCGCCGGAGCTGGTGATGAGCGAGCGCGCCAGCGCCTTCGTGAACTACGCCGCGCACTGGCGTTCCCCCGACGGCTATGACGGCTACGCGGAGGTCGGCGCGCGGCGCGGCGCATACCTGCTGTATTCGACGGCGATGATGGATCATCATAGCCGCGGGCGAGGGCTCACGCAGGCGACGTGGGAGGACCGCGGGCACCTGCGTCGCGTGCTCCTGGGCGACGCCATCACCCCGGGCGACAGCCTGGCCGGCGCCGCGCTCTTGGGCGGGGTTCAGATCGCGCGCGCGTTCGAGCTCGATCCGTACCGCGTGCACCGGCCGGCGCTGGGCCAGGCCGGCGTCGTGCGGTCGCCGTCGACCGCCGAGGTGTACGTCAACGGCGCGCTGGTGCGGCGCGAGCAGCTGCCGCCGGGGCCGTTCGTGGCCACCGACTTGCCGGCCCAGAGCGGCGCCGGCGAGACCCGCGTGGTGGTGCGCGACGCGCTGGGCAACGAGGAGACCTACGCTTCTTCCTACTATCTGCCGGCCAGCCTGCTCGCCCCTGGCCACTCCGAGTACAGCTACACGTTGGGCCTGGCGCGCCGCCAGCTTGGCCGCGCTCTGTGGGGCTACGGCGGGCCCGCGCTGGTGGCCCAGCACCGCGAGGGCCTCACGCGGTGGCTCACCGGCGGCCTGCGCCTGGAGGCGGGGCTCGGCCTGGCGAGCGGCGGCGTCAACCTGGCCGCGGGCACGCGGCTGGGCGAGGTCACGGCGGCACTGGCGGCGAGCTACGCCGAAGGCGGGGCCGGGGCCGCGGGCGCGCTGGGCTACAGCTACGCCGGCCGGCGCCTCACCGTGGGCCTGTTCGCGCGCGCGCTCACCGCCCGCTACGCCACCGCGGCGCTGGCCGCGGCCGACGATCGCGTCGAGCGGGAGCTCGGCGGCTCGCTCGGCGTGCCGCTGCCGCGGCGCGCGAGCCTGACCGCGCAGGCCAGCCACACGCGCTCCCGGGACCGTGGCTATCGCCAGCGCGCCGCGCTCACCTCGTCCATGAGCCTGTCGCGCGGCGTCCTGCTGTCGGCCTCGGTGTCGGTCGGCCGAGGTCGCGATCAATCGGTCGAGGCGGGCGCGTTCCTCGGCCTGTTCGTGGTGCTGGGCTCGCGCACCTCGGCGGGGCTCTCGCAACGTCAGGACGCGGGCCGGCGCGAGTCCGCCGCCGAGCTGTCGCGGACCCTGCAGTCGGCCACCGACTACGGCTACCGCGTGCAGGGCCAGCTCGGCGAGCAATCCGCGGCGCGCGGCGACGCCCGCGCGGAGCTGCAAGGCGCCCATGGCCGGCTTGGCGCGGAGGCGTCGTGGAACGGCGAGCATGGCACGCTGGCGCTCGGTGCCGCAGGCGGGCTGGTGTTTCTCGGCGGCAGGGCGTTCGCCACTCGGCCGGTGGCGCGCGCCTTTGGCTTGATTCGTGTGCCCGGCGTGCCGGGCGTGCGTGGCTACCTGGACAACCAGCTCGTCGGTCGAACTGACGCCAGAGGAGATCTCGTGGTGCCAACCTTGCTCCCTTACTACGCCAACCGGCTGTCCATCTCCGAGCTCGATCTGCCGCTCGCCACCGCGGTGCCGCGCGCCGAGCTGCAGGTCGCGCCGCGGACCCGCGGCGGCGCGCTGGCGTTGTTCCCGGTGGCTCGCCAGCACGCGGTGCGCGGCCACCTGGTGATCGACGGCGGCCGCTCCTCGGCGGCGTACGGCGAGCTCCATGTGAAGCGCGCGCAGGGCGGCGCGGACTCCTCGCCGGTGGGCAGCGAGGGCCAGTTCGAGCTGGCCAACTTGCCGCCCGGGCAGCACCGCGGCGTGCTGGAACACGTCGGCGGGAGCTGCGTGGTGGCGTTGACCATCCCCGACGCGTGGGCGGGCGGCGACCTGCCGGTGCTCGAGCTCGGGCCCGTCCCGTGCGTGCCCTCCCCGGAGGCGCGGCGATGAGCGCGCCTGGCCGCCTCGCGGTGCTGGCCGTCTTGCTGGGGGCGCTGGCTGCGCCAGCGGCGGCGATGACCTGCAGCTTCACCAGCGTGGTGGGCGTGGCCTTCGGCGCCTACGACGTGTTCTCCGCGACCCCGCTCGACTCCACCGGCAGCGTCACCTTCCTGTGTACGGGTGGCTCGCCTGGGCCCATCACCATCGACCTGAGCACCGGCGCCGGCACGTTTGGCCAGCGCACGCTCATCAATGGGGCCAGCAGCCTTGGCTACAACCTGTATCTCAGCGCCACCCGCACCGGCAGCGTGTGGGGCGACGGCACCAGCAGCACCGCGCACTACGGGCCCACCACCCCGACGCTCGACAGCGAGACCACGGTCACGGTGTACGGCCGGGTGGCGGCGCAGCAGAACGTGGCGGCCGGTGGCTACAGCGACACCGTGGTGGTGACGATCACGTACTGAGGGCGAGGTCGCCCTGGGCCGCGCTCTCCTGATCCTACACATCATGCACGCAGACCGCCGACGACGAGCCTGACCCACCAGGTGTGACCCGACCACCGTGCCAGGCACGACCACTGTGCTCGACTTCGGCCACCGTGCCAGGCACGACCACCGTGCCAGGCCCAACCACCGTGCCAGGCCCAACCACCGTGCTCGCCCCACCCACCGTGCTCGACCCACCCACCGTGCTCGCCCCACCCACCGTGCTGGGCCTACCCTCGTCGCTCACCTGGCGATCCGTTCCGGGTTCTGGGTTCTGGTACAAAAACGAAAAAAAAATCAGGGTTCTGAAACCAGCAGGGCTGTGCGGCGGTGTGGAGAGGCGCGCTGTCCCTCAGGCACGCCTGCTGCACCGGGCCCCCTGCGCCTCTCCAAGGGCTGTGGTCAACCGCGCTGCGTACGCGCATCTTGCATGCCCAGGCTCGACGGGCGCGGTTGTCCATAGCCCGACACCGTCCACAGCCCCGAGGCTTCCGCGGAAACGCGCTGCGACCTGGATCACACCACGTCTCCGCGGAGATTTCCGCGATCTCGCTCTCACGTCCCGGCTCGCTCGCGTCCGCCTGCCGGACGACCTCACCAACTCAAGATCTGCTATCCAATATGGCTACGCGCAGCACTGCACCGCCAGCCACCTCGAGACGGTGTGCCGCAAGGTGGGCGTGCCCGGCGCGGATGCAGCAGGCAAGTCCTCGCGCCCGCACGACAGTGAGCGCTACGTGGCGCACACGACGACGGCCTCGGGCATGGTGTGCGTGAAGGCCTGCCTGCGCCCCGACGAGGGCGCACTGCGGCGTCGATTTGCTCTCCGTCGGCCGCCCGTTGCCAGACCACCCGCAGCACCCGACTCAGCGCCCATCGCAGCGTCAGTCGTAACGTCAGTCAAAACATCCTCGCACCTCGCGCTAGCAGGATCTGGGCCGCGCTCGGCCGCGCTCGGGCGCTCAGTCTGGCTCAGTCGTGGTGACGCGGGTTGATGGCCAGGATGCCGATGGGGCGCGACAGCGCAGGGGTGGGCGCCACGAACTGCGCGCCGGCGTTGCCGCGCGCGGGCAGCGGGCGGCCGGAGAACCCGTCATAGCGGAGCACTGCGCCCGGGTTGCCCTCGGCGGCGAGATCGAAGCCGGCGACGAACAAGCGGCTGCCCACGCCAAACGCCAGGCCGCCGATGAAGTTGCTGCTGGGCTGGGTGCCGGTGTAGTTGGTGTCGAGCTGGTCCTTGAGCGCGCCGGTCTGGCCGTCGAAGCGGCGCACGTCGTTGGCGAAGTCGCTCACGAACAGATCGCAGGCGCCGGGCGCGCGTGCGTGGCAGTTGGGGCCAAAGGCTAGCCCCAGGAGGCTGACGAAGCCAAAGCTCGAGGGCGCTGGCTCTGGCTGGGCGATGAACACGCTGTGCTCGCCGCTGCCCACGTCCATTCGCAAGACCTCGCTGGGCAACCCCGGGAACTCGCCGGCCACGCTGCCTTCGGTGGTGATGTACAGCTTGCCATCGGGCCCAAACAGCAGCGCGTTGGGCCCGTTGAGCCCTCCGGGCAGGCCGTCGCCCCGCGCGAAGACGTCCACGAACGCGCCGGTGGTGGCGTCAAAGCGAAACAGCTCATCGGAGCGGAAGCTCGAGACGTAGAGGAGCCCATCGGGCCCAAACGCCAGGCCATAGGGGCGGTAGAGGCCATGGCCAGAGGCGAAGACGTCCTCGAACGCGCCGGTGCGGGCGTCGTAGCGCAAGATCGCCGAGTTCTCCGGCGTGTGGCCGCTCGACACGTAGAGCTTGCCGTCCGGGCCGATGGTCATCGCGTCGGGGTCATCCAGGCCGCCAGCGCCGGGGGCGACCAGCACCTGGGGCGCGCTGCCGCCGTGCTGCGCCAGCTCCACCACGCTGTTGCCGCGAGAGGTGGAGACCAGCAGGCGTGGCGCCCGCGAGCCGACGTGCGACGCGAACGTCTGGCTGGCGGTCGCGGCGGCGTCAAGCTCGGCGTCGTCGGTACAGGCGACCAGCGCCAGCCCCAGGAGCGGAGTGAGCAAGCAAGCCGCAAGAGATGGGCGCGCGTTCGGAGCAAACAGAGAAGAGCGAGTCATGCGAGGTCCTGTTGGAGTGAGGTGATGTGACTCCAACGTACCTCGGCTCATCGGCGATCATCATGCATAATTCATGTTTACTAATTGATGGTCAGATTGCCAATCTTTGCGTCGCGTTTGCTAGCTCTCATTGTCGAGGGTTCCTTTTGCGCGGACGCCGGTTTCGAGTGAGATGGCTAACAGATCCGGCGCGTCGCCGAGCGTCGCCAGAGCATCAGCAGATCTCGCAGGAATCACGCGCGCCACCGCGCGTACGTGCGCATCGGCCCATCAGCGCATCTGCGCAGGCCTGACCTCAAGGGCAGCTCTGCAGCAGCTCTTCACGCAAGGAGGTCAAGATCTTGCCCAGCAGGTTGTGCCCGCGCCACTTGCGAGGATCTTGCGCACGCGGATCAGTGGCGGCCAGTCCGATCCCCCAGATCTTGTCGTACGGGCTCGCCTCCACCAGCTCGGTGCGGCGGGTGGCCAGGAGCGCGCGCAAGAGATCCGGGCTCTGCGTGAACTTGGCCCGGTTGCCTTCCAGCACGATCCGCTCGCGGTTGGCGCGCCAGATCTCCTCGTCGTAAGGCGTGACCTTGCGCCCCAGCGCCTTGTGCGTGCGCGGATGCGCCGCCTTGAGGATCTGCTCCGCGACCGCGACGTCACCAAAGAGCAGCGCCTTGCCATGCATCATGTATTGCTCGGCGCAGTTGTACGTGTGAGCGCCCACGGTGAACACGCAGCGGTGCCACTGCGAGAACGGAGACGCCTCGGTGAAGAAGAAGGTGAAGCGGTTCATAGTGTGCAAGTAACACTAACAAGAACGAGTGTCAATCGGGTCCCGCCAGGGCAGGGCGCGTTGCTTCGGCGCAAGGCTGGCTGTTATCCAGCGTAATGGACGCCGCGGGCCGATGCGCTAACGTCATCCCATCGCCCCGCACCGCTGCGCGGAGGTGATGGCCTGGCGGCTGTGGCTGCGCCTCTTCGTCGCGCAGCCGCTCCGCGCCTTCGTCGGCGCTCGCTGCCGCGTCACTCGCGCCTGGCTCTCGTCGTCTCTCCTGTCTCTCGTCGTCTCTCCTGGTCTCTCGTCGTCTCTCCTGTCTCTTTCCGCACCTCACCCAAGGCTTGGTCTCATGAGCTCGCTCACCATCGCGGTCATCAACACCGGCGGCACGATAAGCTGCACCGGGAATCCCCTGGCGCCGATGTCCGCGCAGGCCTTCGCCGCCGCGAGCGAGAGCCTCCTGACCCCGATCTTGCTTCAGCAGTTCCCCGGGCTCACGGTCACCTACATCACCGACCTGCCGTTTCCGGAGTCCGCCTCGCAGACGCTGGATAGCACCAACTTGCAGCCCACCGACTGGTGCTTGATCGCCGGCTACATCCTGTCGCACTACGCGCAGTACGACGGCTGGGTGGTGCTGCACGGCACCGACAGCATGGACTTCACGGGCACCGCGCTGCCGTTCCTGCTCTCGGTGGTGTCCGCCCAGGGCTACCCGGTGGCGGCGCTGTCCAAACCGGTGGTGATCACCGGCTCGCAGGTGCCGATGTTCTATCAGGACCCGGCCAACCTGGCGCTGAGCCTGAACTTCAACACGGACGCCTTCCAGAACTTCTGCGGAGCGGTGGCCGCCGCGCAGTCCGGGATCCCCGAGGTGTGCGTGTTCTTCGCCGACAAGCTCATGCGCGGCAACCGCGTGCAGAAGACCAACGCCAGCGAGTTCGACGCCTTCTCGTCGCCGAACTATCCGCTGCTCGGAGAGTACGGCATCAGCTTGACGATCGCGCAGGACAACGTGTTGCCGCCGCCGGTCGCCAGGTCGATCAGCCTCGATGAGCCAGCGGTCTGCGCCGCGGCGCAGGCGCAGCTCACGTACCTCCAGGCCAACATCAACCGCTTCCCGGTGATGCAGTTCAACGCCTTCCCGGCCTGGTATCAGTTCAACACGCAGTCCGGCACCTGCTCCGGTCTCTTGGCCACCTTGATCGACGCGGTCGTGGCGGCCGGCATCAAGGGGCTCGTGCTCGAGTCGTACGGCGAGGGCAACTTCCCGTCCGGGAATCCAGATGACCCCGCTGGCGGCGCCACGTACCAGGCGCTGGCTCGCGCCACCGCGCAGGGCGTCACCATCGTCAACTGCACGCAGGTGCTAAGCGGCGTGGTCAATGACAGCGCGTACGCCGCTGGCGCTTGGCTGCCGGCGGTGGGGGCGCTCAGCCCCGCCGACATGACGCCGATGGCGGCGCTGGCCAAGCTGATGATCCTGCTCACCGCCGCCGGGTATCACGGCTGGAGCGCCAGCACGGTGGCCGCGCTGGTGCAGCTCGACCTGCTGGGCGAGATGCTCAGCGTCAGCCGGCTCGACAGCCGGACGAACAGCTCGCTCTTGGCCGGGCAGATGCTGACCAGCCTCGACGGCAGCGCGACGCTGACCAACGATCCCGAGCTTGGGCCGGTGCTGCGCGCCGGCAGCTCCGGCGAGACCCTGTGGCGGGCGCTGGCCCAGCCAGATCCGGCGACGCTGCCCGGCCGCCTGATCATGCAGAACGACGGCAACCTGGTGTTCTACAGCCGGTACAACGCCGCCTTGTGGGCGAGCAACACCGGCGTCGCCTCGGGCGCCTCATCCACGCTCGTGCTCAGCGGGTCCACGAGTGACGGCACGCTGGGCCTCGCGGTGTTCGACTACTCAGGCGGGCAGACCACCTGCACGCTCTATCCCTGACGCACGCACGCCATCTCCAACGCTGCTTCCCCGGAGCTCTTCCATGACTGCCATGACCACCAAGCCAGCCAAGTCCTTCAGGTTCAGCGGCGTGATCGCGCCGGAGGACCGCCTTCATCAAGCGACGGCCGCGCCGACGGCCGGCGCCGCCCCGGATGAGCACTACATCGCGCCGCAGACGATCCCGGTGACCATCGTGCAGCCACCCGGCAAGGGCACGATCGGCGTGCCGCAGTACAGCCCGCTGGTCAACGGCGGTCTCCCCGCCGGCTTCGCCCCGGCCTCCGACTGCGGCGGTAACTTCATGTCTGCCAGGTTCCAGCCGAACAACAACTGCTACGCCTACGGCTGCAACATCACGCCGAACACGTTTCCGCAGCCCGGCCGGCAGAGCGGCTACCTGCTCACCGCCGCAGACTTCCAGCAGCCCTTCGCCGCGCTCGGCGAGCTGGTAGCAGGGTACGCCACCAGAGATGGCCTGGTGTTCGCTGGCCGGAGCATGGCCGAGCTGATGACGTTCAAGTCCAGCCGGCAGGGCACGAACCCCGGCCCCGGGGTGAAGGCTGGCTACCTGGGCGGCCACTTCGTGGCGCTGATGATCTCGCCGGCGGGAGATGCCGACTGGCCGGGCGACTACCACTGGGCGCGCTGCGACAACTCCTCCGGTTCCTGCAACTCGTGGTCGCAGAAGGATGGCAGCGATCAGGTCACCAACTTCGACTTCGCCGGCAACCCGATCTCCGACCCGGCGACCGCCAAGTGGACGGTCAACCAGGGGCCCCCTGAGCGACTCGAAGGCGCCGGACAACAACGACGACCAGATCGTCTCATACGCCTTCTATTGCTACATGTTCGTGCCGACCTCGGGCGTGAATATCATCTGACAGCGCGCGGTCAGCGCGAGGGCCGCCGGGGAGGACGAGTATTGCGAAGTGTGTAGCGGCGTGCGCCGCGGCGCGGCGCGGCCTATGCTGGCTCCGTGACCACCGCTGCGCCGCCGCCCATCAAGGTGTTGCTCGTCGAGGACGACGAGCGGCTGGCGCAGCTCACCGCGCGGTATCTGGAGAGCCACGGCGTGCTGGTCACCGTGGCGGCCACCGGGCCGGCGGGGCAGGCGGAGGCGCTGCGGCGACAGTATGACTGCGTGGTGCTCGATCTGATGCTGCCGGGGCGGGACGGCATCGACGTCTGCCGCCAGCTCCGCCAGCACCTGGCGGTGCCCATCGTCATGGTCACCGCGCGGGGCACGGAGTCAGACCGGGTGCTGGGGCTGGAGGTCGGCGCCGACGACTACGTCACCAAGCCGTTCTCGGCGCGTGAGCTCCTGGCGCGCATCCGCGCCAACGTGCGGCGCAGCCGCGGCGAGGTGGGGCCCCAGAAGGACACGCTGGAGGTGGGTGGCCTGGTCATCGATCTGGCGCGCATGGAGGTGTCCCTGGAGGGCCGGTCGGTCGCGGTCACCGCCTACGAGCTGGCGCTCTTGCGCGCGCTGGCCCAGCACCCGGGGCAGGTGCTGTCGCGTGAGCAGCTCCTGGATCTGGCCAAAGGCTCGGCGGATCTCTCGTTCGATCGCTCCATCGACGTCCACGTGTCACGCCTGCGCGCCAAGCTGGGCGACGACGGCGGCCGGCTGCTCAAGACGGTGCGCGGCGCAGGCTACGTGCTGGCCGCTGGCGAGCGCGGCGCCGCCAAGGATCCGCCATGACCGCGGCCCACGGCGCTGGCCACGAGCCGCCGGCGGTCCAGGCGAGCTCCTCCGCGGTGGCCCCGCCGAGCCCTTCGCGGGGCTCGCTGGCGCTGCGGATCTATGCGTTCACCGCCGCCATCGCGGTGGCGGTGATGGCCTCGCTCATCATCTTGCCGCGCTATCTGGGCAGCCCGCGCTATCTGGAGCCGCAGGCCGCGCTGGTGCAGACCATCGTGGAGCGCCTGGCGCAGCGCGATCCGGTGCGCCGTGGCGAGGTGCTGGCGCGGCTGGCGCCGCGGCTGCGCGGCAAGCTGACGCTGTTTGACGCGAGGCTCGGCGAGCTAGGGTCCACCGCGATCTCGCTGCCGGGCCCAAGTGAGCGGGAGCTCGCCGGGCTGCAGAAGGACAAGTGGTCCCTGGCGCACGGCCGCATCGTGGTGCGCAGCGACGATGGCTCGCTCCTGGCGGTGTACGTGCCGAACCGGCCGGGCTTCCCCTGGCACGTCGTCTTGCCGCTGGGCGTCGGGGTGCTCATCGTCGTCGGCGCCGCCTCGCTGTGGTTCTCGCGGCGCCTGGTGCGTCCGCTGGGAGACCTGGCCAGCGCGGCGCGGCGCTTTGGCAGCGGCGAGACCTCCGCGCGCGCGCGGCTGCACCGCGCCGATGAGCTGGGCGAGGTGGGGCGCGCCTTTGACGACATGGCCGATCGCACCGCCGCGGTGCTGGCGGCGCAGCGCCAGCTCATGGCCGATGTCTCCCACGAGCTGCGCACGCCGCTGGCGCGGATCCGCGTGGCGCTGGAGCTGGCCGCGGAGGATCCGGTGGCCGCCAGCGACGTGCTGTCCAGCGTGGGCGCCGACCTCGACGAGATCGATCACCTCATCGAAGACATCCTCACCACCGCGCGGCTCGACGCGGGCGGCGCCGACCTGCGGCGCAGCCTGGTCACGGTGGGGGAGCTCGCCGAGCGCGCCGCCGCGCAGTTCGTCGCCCGGCACCCGGGGCGCACGCTGGAGGATCGCGCGGCGCCCAGCGCGCGCGCTGACCTTGGAGTGCGACCCGGTGCTGGTGCGGCGCGCCCTGGACAACCTGCTCGACAACGCCGCCAAGTACTCGGAGCCGGCGACGCCGGTGACCTTGGCCATCGAGGACGGCGGGGCGTTCGCGGTCATCGACCAGGGCGTCGGCATGACCGCCGAAGAGCTGACCTGCGCGTTCACGCCGTTCTGGCGCGCGGACACCAGCCGCGCCCGCCGCACCGGCGGCGTGGGGCTGGGCCTGGCCCTCGCTCGTCGCATCGCGCGGGCGCACGGCGGCGACGTGACCTTGCAATCGTCTTCCGGCCGCGGCACCACCGCGCGCCTGGCCCTCCCGACAGTCAGAGGTGGATCGTGAACAAGCTCATCCCGCGTGTCCTCGTGCTCGCCGCCCTCGCTGGGGTGGTGGCCTATCTCGCCCTCAAACGTCCGTGGGCGTCGTCGAAGCCGACGATCAAGTTTCAGACCGTGAGCGTGGGTCGTGGCTCCATCGCGGCGCAGGTCACCGCCAGCGGCACGTTGTCGGCGCGCGGCACGGTGCTGGTCGGCGCGCAGGTGTCAGGCCGCGTCCTCGAGATCCACGCCGACTGGAACGACAAGGTCAAGAAGGGCCAGGTCATCGCCAAGCTCGATGACTCCGTGCTCAAGGCGCAGATCGAGCAGATCTCCGCTGGCTACGCGGTGGCGGTGGCCAACCAGAAGAAGTCAGAGGTCGCGGTCATGGACGCCGAGCGGCAGCTCGCGCGGCAAAAGACCTTGGCCGCGCAGTCCCTGGTGGCGAGCGCCGTGGTGGAGCAAGCCGAGGTGGTCCTCGAGACCGCGCGCGCAAGCCTGGCCGCGTCCAAGGCGCAGGTCGCGCAGTCCGCCGCCAGCCTCAAGCAGGGGCGCACGAACCTCGGCTACGCCACCATCTACTCGCCGGTGGACGGCGTGGTGCTGTCGCGCTCGGTGGAGCTGGGGCAGACCGTGGCGGCCTCGCTGCAGGCGCCGACCTTGTTCACCATCGCCGAAGACCTGGCGCGCATGCAGATCGACACCGCGGTCTCCGAGGCCGACGTCGGCCGGCTCACCGAGGGCATGAAGGCCACGTTCACGGTGGACGCCTTCGCCGGCAAGACCTTCGAAGCGGTGGTGCGCCAGATCCGCAACTCGCCCACCACCACCCAGGGCGTGGTCACCTACGACGCGGTGATCGACGTGGACAACAAGGACCTGTCGCTCAAGCCGGGCATGACCGCGAACGTGACCTTCGTGCTGGAGCAGGTGACGGACGTGGTCAAGATCCCCAACGCCGCGCTGCGCATGCGGCTGACGCCGGATCAGATGCGCGCCATGGCCGAGGTCTATGGGCTGCGGCGTCCCGGCGCCAATGGCTCGAGCGGCGCCAGCGGCTCCAACGGCTCGGCGCCCGCCGGCGGCGCGCGACCCACTGGCGCGCCGGGCGGCGCGGCGGCGAGGCCCAACGGCAGCTCGCGCTTTGGCGACAAGCGCCCGGTGTGGAAGCTGGAGAACGGCAAGCCCAAGATGGTGCTGGTCAAGCCGGGGCTCACCGACGGCTCGGCGACGCAGATGGTGGAGGGCGAGCTGGCGCCGCAGGATCTGCTCATCACCGAGATCACGGGCTTGCCGGCGCCGAGCCGGAAGATCGGAGCCTTCTGACATGGCGCTGGTGGAGATGCGCGGCATCGAGCGCACCTACAAGATGGGCGACAACGTCGTGGCCGCGCTGCGTGGGGTGGATCTGACCATCGAGGCTGGCACCTCGGTGGCGGTGATGGGCACGTCCGGCTCCGGTAAGTCCACCCTGATGAACGTGATGGGCTGCCTGGATCAGCCCACCGCCGGCAGCTATCACCTGCAAGGCCGCGACGTGTCCCGGTTGTCGCGCGCGGAGCTCGCGGAGGTGCGCGGCAAGATGATCGGCTTCGTCTTCCAGAGCTTCAACTTGCTGTCGCGCACCAGCGCGCTCGAGAACGTGGAGCTCCCGCTCATCTATCAGGGCATCCCTGCGCGCGAGCGGCATCGTCGAGCGCTGGCGGCGATCGAGCAGGTCGGGCTGGGCGGGCGCGCCGACCACCACCCAAGCCAGCTCTCCGGCGGGCAGCAGCAACGGGTGGCCATCGCGCGGGCGCTGGTGGGGGACGCGCCCATCATCATGGCCGATGAGCCCACCGGCAACCTCGACACCCGCACGGCGCACGAGGTGATGGGCATCCTGCGCGGCCTGGTGGGGCAGGGCAAGACGGTGATCCTCGTGACCCACGAGGCCGACATCGCGGCGCACGCCAGCCGGGTGGTGACGCTGCGCGACGGACTCATCATTGACGATCGGCAGCAGACGCCGGTCGTCGTGGAGGTGGCGGCATGAGCCTTCTGACCACGCTGTCTTTGGCCTGGCGAGCGCTGTGGCGTTCCTGGGTTCGTTCCCTGCTGACCATGCTGGGCATCGTCTTTGGCATCGGCGCGGTCATCGCCATGGTCGCCTCCGGCCAGGGCGCGCAGCAGTCGGTGCGCGAGGTGTTCCAGAGCCTCGGCACCAACGTGCTCATCATCACCAACGGCGCGGGGCCTTCGTTTGGCGCGTCGGGCGGCGCCGGATCTCGGCAGTCGTTGACCTGGACGGATCTGTCGCGGCTGTCGAGCGGCGAGATCTCCAGCATCCGCTGGGTGGCGCCCGTGCTGCAAACTCGCACCCAGATCTCGTCTGAAGAGTCCAACTGGAACACCAGCGTGCTCGGCAGCACGGCGGACTGGTTTCGCATCCGCAACTGGACGGCCGAGCGCGGCGTGGTGTTCGACGAGGACACCGGGCGCAGCACCGCCAAGATCGCGATCCTTGGACAGACGGTGGTCAAGCAGCTCTTTCCCAGCTCCGATCCCATCGGCCAGACCGTCCGCATCCAAGGCCAGCCGTATGAAGTCGTCGGCGTGTTGACCAGCAAGGGGCAGGGCCCGATGGGAGACAACGACGACACGGTGATCATCCCGGTTGGCACGCACCGGCAGAAGCTGGAGAAGGGCGTGGCCAACTACATCCGCGGTCAGATCCTGGTGTCGATGACCTCGGACGAGCTGGCGGAATCGACGATGGCCGCGATCACCGCCAACCTGCGAGACTGGCACAAGCTGGCCGACGCAGACGAGGATGACTTTCGCATCCGCAACCCGGCCGAGTTCGCCAAGGCCCAGCAGCAGTCCACGGAGCGCATCGCCACGTTGCTGGCGCTGGTGGCGGCGGTGTCGTTGTTCGTCGGCGGCATCGGCGTCATGAACATCATGCTGGTGAGCGTGATCGAGCGCACCCGTGAGATCGGCATCCGCATGGCGGTGGGCGCGCGTCCAGGCGACGTGATGACCCAGTTCCTCGTCGAGTCGATGTCGCTGGCGCTGCTCGGCGGCGTGCTGGGGCTGGCGCTCGGCGCGCTGGCCGCCAAGTACATGGCCGGCTACTTCGGCTGGAAGATGTTCTTCCCAGCCACCACCGCCGCGGTCGCCTTCCTGGTCTCGGGAGGCGTCGGCGTGGTGTTTGGTCTGTATCCGGCGATCCGCGCTTCGCGGCTCGATCCGATCACCGCGCTGAGGTACGAGTCATGATCGCTTGCAGCTCTGAAGTCTCCGCAGGTCGCCGCGTTGCCCTGGTGGTCCTGACGCTGTGCCTGGTCTCCGGGGCGGCCGAGGCGCAGCCGACGCCTGCAGCCGTGGCAGCGCCTGCGCCGGTCGTGGCTCCGGTGGCCAAGCCTGCTCCGGTGGCGGCCCCGGTGGCTGCGCCAGGTCCGGTCGTGGCCCCGGTGACCGCGCCGGAGGTCCTTGACTCCGGCGTGGTGCGCATGACCCTGGCCCAGGCGGTGGAGCTGGCGCTGTCCCAGCAGTCTTCGCTGCGCCAGGTGCGGGCCCAGGAAGACGCCAGCCGCGGGCGGGTCGAGCTGGCGCGGGTGCCCCTGCGCCCCACCGCCCAGCTCGGCGCCACCGCGTCGGTGGGCTCCACGCCGGTGCGGACCTGCGCCGGGGACCCGAGCCAGAGCTGCGGTGGGTTCTTCGATCCGGCCACCTCGACGGGCGTCTCGGCGCAGGTGTCATGGCGGCTCTACGATTTTGGCCAGACCGCCGCTTCCATCCGCGCCGCCGAGACCTCGGCGTCTGCCGCCGAGTTCAGCGTTCGAGTGAGCGAGCTGGAGGTCAAGACCGCGGCCGAGCAGTCCTATCTCGAGGCGGTGGCGAGGCATCACCTGGTGGTGGTGGCGCAGGCGGCGGTCGACAGCGAGCTCTTGCACCTGGAGCAAGCGCGGGGCTTCGTGGCGGCCGGGGCGCGCGATCCCATCGAGGTGGCGCAGGCGCAGGCGCGCGCCGCGAGCGCGCGCTCGCAGCTCGCGCAGGCGCAGAGCAACCAGGCGGTGGCGCTGGGCAACCTGCGCGCCGCCATCGGCTGGCTGGATCCGGCCCGGCAGGTGGTGACGGAGCTGACCTGGCCAGCGCCGACGCAGGGGCCGAGCCTGGAGCTGCCCGCGCTGGTGGCCGCGGCGCGGGCGCGGCGGCCCGAGCTGGCGCAGCTCGACCGGCAGATCGCCGCGTCCGATGCGTCGGTGGCGGCCGCGCAGGCGGGCAAGCGGCCGGTCTTGTCCGCGTTCGCCAACTCGCAGTGGGGGCCCGACTCGTCGGACTGGACGCCGCAACCGTCATGGACCGCCGGGGTCTCGCTGTCGTGGACGGCGTGGGACGGTGGTCGCGCGCAAGCCGAGGTCCGGATCGCCCGGGCCAACCTGCGGGCGGCGGTGGCCCAGCGCGACGCCTTGCTGGTGTCGCTGACCGCGGCGCTGGAGGTGGCGCGGGCGCGGATCGTCGCCAACCTGGCCAGCGTGCAGGCCTCGACCGAGGCGGTGTCCGCGGCGCAGTCGTCGCTGCACCTGGCCGAGGCGCGCTACGGCCAGGGGCTGGGCGGGCAGATCGAGGTGGCGGACGCGCAAGCGGCGCTGACCGCGGCGCAAGGCAGCCTGGTGCTCGCGGAGTGGCAGCTCGCCGACGCCTGGGCCGAGCTGCGACGCGCGACCGGACAGTAGGCGCCGTCGGCGCCGTCGTCTGGGCGCCGCCAGGCCGTCGTCTGGGCGCCGTCAGGGCGCCGCCAGGCCGTCGTCAGGCCAGGCCCAGGTCGCTCACGCCGTCTTCGTCCAGGCCGAAGAAGTGCGCGGTCTCGTGCCACACCGTGATCTGGACTTGCTCGGCGAGCTCGTCGAGGTCGCGGCACATGCGCTCGAGGTTCTGCTTGAACAGGTAGATGTGGGTCAGCGCCGGCTGGCCGCCTTGCTCCTCGGTGGTGGGCGTGCCGGTGAACAGGCCGAGGCTACGCGGGTCCACCCCCTCGGCCACCATCTCCAGCGGCGGCCGATCGTCCACCAGGATGGCGGCGCGGCGCAGGCGCTCGCGCAGCTCCGGCGGCAGCTCTTGCAGCGCGGCCTGCGCCATCTCCTCGAACTCCTCATCGGTGGCCGTGACCTCTGGTGGCGGCGCGTCGTCGGCGCCATCGAGGCGCCACACCTCGGACCAGGCGGCGATCATCTGCTCGCGCTGGTCGTTGTCCGCCAGCACCATCCCGCGCATGTGCAGCGCGTCGGCGCGCAGCTCTTGCTGCGCCGCGGCCCGCTCGAGCCAGCCGAGCACGCGCGGTAGATCGAACACCGCGACCGGCGACGCCGCGTCCAGCGCCAGCTCCGGCAACACCTCGATCGTCTCGTCGGCGATGACCAGCAGCTGGGGCCCCGCTTCGTGCTTGCCACCCACGCCAGCGAGCGCCGCCAGCCGGGTGAGCAGCGACTCCGGGTGGTCCTCGGAATCGCGCGGCACCACCGCCAGCACCTGCAAGATCTCGTCCGCCGCTTCGCGCGCGGCGCGCTCATCGCCGGCGTCCTGCGCCTCGAAGAGCTGGGACAGCAGCGTACGGCCAAGGCCAAGCCGCGGCGGCAGGGCGTCAGGTGCCGCCGCCATCGCCTTGCGAAAGCTCTCCTCTGCGGTGCCGAACTCCTCGGCGATCAGGTTGAGCTCGCCATCGAGGACCAGGACATCCGGGTGCTGGCGATCGATGCGCTGCGCCTGCATCAACGCGGCCTCGGCGGCGTCGTAGTCGCCGTCGTCGAGCGCGGCGAAGCCGCGGTCCATGATGGTGGAGAGCCTTTGCTGACGAGCCATGCCGCGCAGCATACTCGCGCCGGTCGGCGACGCCAGCGCGCGTCGCAGAGAACCACCGCCGCCGGCGGAAAGCCGCGCGCGGCGAAGCGGCCACGTTGCAGGGGGCGGCCCCGGCCGTTATGGTCAGGTCATGGAGTCCTTCGCAAGTTTCCCTGGCCGGGGCAGGTCCTGGCTCGCCACGCCGATGGCGTTGGGCCTCCTGGTCTCGCTCGCCGCGCTGCTCTTGACCGGATGTCCTCGAGGCACCCGGCGCACGTTGGTGCCGGAGCTGCCCTCGAGCGGAGATCCGGCCGCCAAGAACCGCTTCGTCGACGCTCGTGCCTTGTTTCTGCGCGACGGCACCGGCGCCGCGGAGCTGGAGGCCATCGCCACCGAGTTCCCCGATGATCCCATCGCGCCGTTTGCGCAGCTCTACGCCGGGATGGCCCACGTGAAGGCCCGGGAGTACGCCGCCGCCGAGAGCGTGTTGCGCGAGGTGCTCGAGAGCGAGGCGGACGAGCGCATCGTGGCCCGCGCCACGCTGTATCTGGGGCTGACCCTCTCGTATCGCGGGGAGCGCAAGCAGGCGCTGCCGCTGCTCCGCAGATCCGAGGCCGCCATCGACGGCGATCCCGAGCGCGGCGAGTACCTGGCGGCGCTGGCCGAGAGCACCGCGGCGCAGGAGACGCTGGCCGCGCTGCCGATCTACGATCAATGGTTTCGCGTGGCCACCCCCATCGAGCGCGCGTACGTGCTCGAGCGGGTGGAGGCGCTGGTGGCGCTGTCGCAAGACCCCGCGGTGCTGGAGGCGTGGGACGTGATCGAGGACGATCAGGGGCCCGCTCGCGCCATCCTCGGCCCGCGGGTGGCCGCGCTGCGTGAGGCGGCGGGCAAGCCGGAGGACGCGCGCAAGGTGCGCGAGCAGACCGGGAAGCTGCGGGCAAAGCTCGGGCTCTCGGCGGTGGCCTCCGCGGCGTCGCCGGTCGCGGGCGCGCCGGGCACGGTGGGGGCCATCTTGCCGCTCGTCGGCAAGCAGAGCCGGGTCGGGGAGTCCGCGGCGCTGGGGCTGGCGCTGGCCGCGGGCGCCGGTGATGGTCGAGGCTCGGCCATCGTGGAGGTCCGCAACGCCGACAGCGCGGAGCAGTCGGTGGCGGCCTTCGACGAGCTGGTGGGGCTGGGCGCGGTGGCGGTGGTCGGCCCCATCGGCGGCGCGGCGGTCGACGCCACCGCGGCGCGCGCTGATCAGGCGCAGGTGGCGCTCTTGTCGTTGGCCTCACGCCCCGAGGAGCGAGCCAGCGGTCGCTATGTCTTTCACCTGATGCACTCGGCGGAGGCCAGGGCGCGCGCGCTGGCGCGGCGCGGGTTCGCCGCGGGCCTGCGCAAGTTCGCCGTGCTGTCGCCAGAGAGCGGCTACGGGCGCGCGGTGTCCGCCGCGTTCGTGGCGGAGGTCAGCCGCCTCGGCGGCTCGCTGGTGTCGACCCACACCTACCCGGCGGACACCAAGTCGTTCGCGTCGGTGGTCAAGAAGGTCGAGGGGAGCTGGCAGGCTGTGTTCGTTCCTGATCAGGCGGACATGCTGGAGCTCATCGCGCCAGCGCTGGCCGCCGCGGGGCTGGTGCCGCGGCCCGCTGGCGAGAAGAAGGCGCAGGGCGGGCGGCCGATCGTGCTGTTGTCCACCGCGGAGGGGCTGGGCGACGACTTCGCCGTCGACGCGGGCCGCAACGCGGTGGGCGCGCTGCTGGCGCCTGGCTTCTACGCCGATCCGCTCGATCCGGTGGCGCAGCGCTTCGTGGAGCGCTTCGTCCACGTTCACGGCCGGCCGCCCGGCGCGATCGACGCCTACGCTTACGACGCGGCGCAGCTCGTGGCGTCCTCGGGAGGGCGCAGCGCCGCGGCCGTGGTCGAGCGCTTGCCCGGCCTGCAACTGGCAGGCGTCACCGGCGCGGTGGCGTTCGACGCCAACCACCGCCGCGCGGACGACGGCGTCATCTACACGGTGGCCCCGACCGACGACGGCGCCGGCTTTGCGGTGCGCGTGCTGGCGGACTGAGCGCTCGCCCGGCGCCGCGGGACGCCCGGTGGATGTCCGTGGACGTCCTTGCGAGGTCCGGGCAGCGCCGCCCGCGCCGCGACGGTCGCAGCCGATGATGGACTGACGCAGGAGTGCTAGACTGCCGCCACGATATGGGGACTCTAGCGATTCAACGGGAACTGCTCATCGAGGCGTTGCGGCTGCGGTACGACTACTACTCCGCTCCTGCGATGCTCGAGCTCGCGTGTAACAGGGCGGGGTTGCCGGAGCTGCCCGCGTATGATCTCGTCCAGGTGCGGGCGCTGCGGACGGCGCTCCTGGCCATCGGGGATCGCCTGACCGCGGTCGAGGCCCAGCTCGACGCGCTCGTCGCGCACGCGGCGCCGGGGGCCGCGCACGAGGCGCCGAGGTCCGCGCCCGCGGCGCCGGTACACGCGCCCGTCGCCGAGCTGACGGCCGAGCCTGGCCCCGCGTCCGAGGTCGATGAGGCCGCCGCACCCGACGTCGAGGATGTCGAGGAGGCCGCCGCGGCCGGTGGCGAGGAGGCCGCCGCGCCGGTGAGACGATGAGCGGTCGATGAGGCCGAGGACAGCGCCGCGGCTGCTGCGCAGCCCGCCCGCCGATGCCGGCGACTCCCCCGCCGCCATGGGCCCGGTCACGCTCGCGCTCGCTGGTGTCCCGCTCGAGCCAGGGGCGCAGGTGCTCCTGTGCGGGGGCCCGCCAGCGCTCGGCGAGTGGAACGCGGAGCACGCGGTGGCGATGACGCTCGAGGAAGACCTCTGGCGCGTCGCGATCGATCTGCCGCTCGACGTGGCGTTTGATTTCAAGTTCCTGGTGCGTCGCTCAGGCGGCGACCTGCTCTGGGAGCGCGGCGACAACCGCACCGCGGTGGCCGCGCCGCGCATCGACTGCACCTGGCGCTGAGCGCGCCTCGCCGGCCGCCAGGGCCGCCAGGGCCGCCGGGCGCCGGAGTCAGCCGGGCGCCAGGGCCGCGGGGCCTGGCGACCTCGGGCTACCTCAGCGCGAGACCGGCGTCAGCCCACGCGGCGCGGATGGCCGCCACCGCGTGGGCGCCAGCTTCGCGCGCGAGCTGCGCGCGCGCAGCGTCGATGCCCCCCACCGCCACCAGGCACGCATCCGACCGCGCGGCGTCGAGGAGCGCGCGCGCCGCCGTCAGCTCGGCGGGCCCCAGCGGCGCGCCGTAGGCGGCCTTCGAGGGCGTGGCCCAGATCGGCCCGAGCTGCACCAGATCCGCGCCGGCCCGCGCGGCCTCGGCGGCGCCCGCCGCGCTGTGGCGCGAGGTGCCCACGAGGCGGGTGGCCCCTGCGATGGCGCGCGCGTCCGCGAGCGGTATCCCGGCCTCGGGCAGGTGGACGCCGTCGGCGCCCGCGGCCAGCGCGACATCAAGCCGGTCGTTGACCACCAGCAGCGCGCCGTGTGGCCGCACCGCCGCCACCAGCGCGCGCACGAGCGTCACCAGCGCGGCGCCCTCGGCCGCCTTGTCTCGAACCTGCACGAGCAGCGCGCCGGGCGGGCACGCCGCGGCCAGCGCGCGCGCCCGCGTCACGAGCTCGGCGGCCGGGAGGGCCGGATCCGTGATCGCCACCAGGCGCAGCGCGGCGAGGCGCGGGGGCATGGCGCCAGGCTACTCGATGAGCCCGGCGCTGGGCGACGAGGCGTTCGCGTAGTCCTTGCGCGGCATGCGGCCCGCCAGGAAGGCCTTGCGGCCGGCCTCGATGCCCAGCCGCATCGCCTCGGCCATCAGCACCGGGTTCTGCGCTGCGGCGATGCCGGTGTTCATCAGCACCGCGGCGCAGCCCAGCTCCATCGCCACCGCGGCGTCAGACGCCGTGCCCACCCCGGCGTCGACGATGATCGGCACCGACACGTTGTCCAGGATGAGCCGCAGGTTGTGCGGGTTGCGGATGCCAAGGCCAGAGCCAATGGGCGCGGCCAGCGGCATCACCGCCAGGCAGCCGGCGTCCGCCAGCCGCTTGCACGTGATGAGGTCATCCGAGCAGTAGGGCAGGACCGAGAAGCCCTCCTTGACCAGGCGGGTCGCGGCCTCCACCGTGGCGGCGTTGTCCGGAAACAGCGTCTTGGGATCGCCTATCACCTCGAGCTTGACCAGCTCATCCATGCCCAGCTCGCGCGCCAGGTGCAGCGTGCGGATGGCCTCGTCGGCGGTGTAGCAACCGGCGGTGTTGGGCAGGAGGATGTACCGGCTGCGATCGATGACGTCGAGAACGGTGGGGCCCTTCTGCGTCAGGTCGATGCGGCGCAGCGCCACGGTGACGATCTCGGCGCCGGAGGCCTCGATGGCGGCCTTGGTTTGCTCCAGCGAGGCGTACTTGCCGGTGCCGACGATGAGGCGAGAGCGCAGCGTGCGCGAGCCCAGGGTCCAGGTGTCGCTCATGGCTCACCTGTAGCACAGCAGCGGCCGCTGCTCGACTCGATGACGGGGGATCCGGCCCGGGCGCGAGCGCGCCGGTCCTGCGGCCTGGCCCAACCATCCGGCTCGGAGCAGGGTCGAGTGCGGTGTCGCCACCGCGCTCCTTTGACCTGCCGTCTCAGCCGCCGCCCACGAAGGTCACCAGCTCCAGCCGATCGCCAGCGCACAGCGAGGTCTGATCATGACGGGCCCGAGGCACCACCTCGCGGTTGCGCTCCACCGCCACCGGCTTGGCGCCAAGCCCCAGGGCGAGCAGCAGATCTCTGATGGTGGCGCCGCTGGCGACCCGGTGCGGCGCTCCATTGACGATCACTTCGATGTCCGTCATCGAGGCGGACCTTAGCGCCGCCCACTCACCCGCGCCATGCCTCGCGCAGCGCACGGACCTGGTTGGCAAGATCTGGCAAAGACCGGCGGATTTTTGTCGTTCATCCTACATTGGCGGTCACTGTGACCTGTGACGACCACGACATACTCGCCGTGGTTATCTCGGATTTTGTGAAAACGCGGACACGGGGAGGGCACTCCCCATCAGCCTCAACTGCTTGTAACTCTGCGATCCGATCACCGCCGTGAAGTCGGCACGATGTCTGCTTAGTCAATCGGTACCGAAACTAAGGAGCTTGCCGATGACCCTCCACGCGCGCCCCAGCTTGCCGACCCCAACGATGTCCGCTCCTCTTGTTGCAGCGGGCTATTCGCACCTGCGTCCACCGCCAGCGCACGGCCCTCACGCGGGCGAGGATCCAGCTCGCATCCGGGCGACCATCGCGCGGTCGCCGCTGTTTGCCGCCCTCCCGATCTCTGCGATCGAAGACCTGACCGCGCGCGTGGCGGTGCGTCGGGTCGCTGCCGGCGCGGTCGTGGTCAGCCAGGACGAGGTGGGCGACTCGCTGTTTGTGATCATGTCCGGACGCATCAAGGTGATGATCACCGGCGAGAGCGGGCGGGAGGTGACGTTGTCGCTCTTGCGGTCGGGCGAGTCGTTTGGCGAGATGGCGCTCTTTGATGAGTCGCCGCGCTCCGCCAACTGCGTCGCGGTGGAGCCGACCACGCTGCTGGCGCTGTCGCGCGAGGACCTGATGCGACATGTCCAGGCGCACCCGCGCACCGCCATGAACCTGCTGGGGGAGATGGCGCGTCGCCTGCGCCGCGCCGACCAGACCATCGCGCAGCTCGCGCTGTGCGATGTCAACGAGCGCCTCATCTTTCGCCTGGTGGGCCTGGCCCGCGAGGAGGGCGCGCAGGGCCCCGATGGCCTGGTGGTGCGCCGGCGGCCCACCCAGCAGGAGCTGGCCAACATGATCGGCTCGTGCCGCGAGACGATCTCTCGCGCCTTCAACCAGCTCGCGCGCGATGGCCTCATCATCCCGCGCGGTCGCTCGCTGGTGGTCACGCCAAACCTGATCGAGCGCGCCGAGAAGCGCAAGGCCGCCTGAGTCAAGGGCCAAGGCGCGTCAAGCGCGACGACGCCGTGATCGGTGTCGTCCTCGTGAGCGTTCTGCGGTGCGCGGTTGCGCTTGCCGCGGGGGCGGCTTGACAGCGTACGGTCCTTGGGCAAGTTTCGCTTCGTGATCCGCCGTACCCGGGTCGAGGTCGACCTCGGCGCCATCGTCGACAACGCGCGCACCGTCGCCAGCCACGTGGGCGCGGCGGTGTTCGCGGTGGTCAAGGCTGATGGCTATGGCCACGGCGCGCTCGCGGTGGCGCGGCGGCTGTCGCAGGAGCGCGCGGCGGCCGGCCTGGCCGTGAGCCTGGTGGAGGAGGGCGTGGCGCTGCGCGACGGCGGCATCGACATGCCCATCTTGGTGATGGGGCCAAGCCACCGCGGCGGGGAGGCGGAGATGATCGCGCGCGGCCTGACCCCGGTGGTCTCCGATCCGTCGGAGGTGGAGCCGCTGGCGGCCGCGGCGCGCCACGCCGGCCTGGCGGTGGACCTGCACCTCAAGGTCGACACCGGCATGGGGCGGCTCGGCGTCGACGAGGCGGAGGCAGTGGCGGTGGCGCTCGCGGCGCAGGCGCGCGGGCTCCGGGTGGCGGGCCTCATGACCCACTTCGCACTGGCTGACAGCGAGGACCCGTCCGATCCAGACTCGTTCACCGCCGAGCAGCTCCGCCGCTTCGGCGCGGTGTCGCGCGCCTTGCAGCACGCCGGCATCCAGGTCGCCGTGCGCCACGCCGCCAACAGCTCCGGCGCCATGATGTTCCCCGAGGCGCGCTTCGATCTGGTCCGCTGCGGCATCGCGCTCTATGGCAACGGTCACTGGGCCAGCGAGCGCGACCTGACGACGCCGCGCCGTCCGGCCATGCGGCTCGTGGCGGAGATCGCGCAGCTTCGCCACGTGCCCTGCGGCCACACCGTGGGCTACGGCAGAGTATGGCGAGCCGCGCGTGATAGCCTGGTCGCGGTGCTCCCTATCGGCTACGCTGACGGCTTGCCTCGTCGCGCGACAGGTCAGGCTTCGGTGCTCATCGGCGGCAGGCGCTGTCCGCTGGTCGGCGCGATCTCCATGGACATCGCCATCGCGGACGTCACCGACCTGCCCGCGGTGAGCACCGGCGACGCCGCGCTGCTCTTTGGCCGCGGGCACGGCGGCGCGATCACGGTCGCGGAGTACGGCGCGGCGTGTGGCCTCACCGAGTACGAGGTCACCTGCGGGATGTCCAAGCGAGTGCCGCGCACCTACGTCGAGGGGCTCTGGTGAGCCAGCCAGGCCCTTCCCCGGGCCGCGAGCCGGCCGGAGCTCCGCCCCGCGCGTCGCGCCCGCTGGCCGTCTTGCGCGCGGTGGGCACCGGCGTGGGCGACGCCTTCTCGCCGGTGCTGCGGTTCCTCGAGGTGTTCGGGGATCACCTCCTCCTGTGTGGCCGCGCGCTGGCCTGGTTGCCCAGGCGGCCGTTCCGCTTCGCCAACTACCTCGAGTCGGCGGAGTACATCGGCTTTGGCAGCTTGCCGATCATCCTCCTGGTGGGAGCGTTCACCGGCATGGTGACCGCGCTGCAGGCCATCATCGCGTTTGGCCAGTTCGGCCTGGAGGCCTACGCCGGCGGCACCACCGGCAAGGCGCTGGCCATCGAGCTCGGGCCGGTCTTGACCGCGCTCATGCTGGCGGGCCGCGCCTCCTCGGGCATCGCCACCGAGCTTGGCACCATGCGCATCTCCGAGCAGATCGACGCGCTCGAGTCGATGGCGGTCAATCCCATCCAGTTCCTGGTGCTGCCGCGGCTCATCGCTGGGCTCATCATGGGGCCCATCTTGACCATGCTGTTTTTCATCATCGGCATGGGCGGCGTGTACTTCGTCGCCATCGTCGTCAAGCACGTCGATCTGGGGCCGTTCACCGCGTACACGCGGGATCTCATCACCATCGAGGACATCCTGCAGGGCCTCATCAAGGGCGCGTACTTTGGCTTCATCGTGTGCCTGATTGGCTGCTATCAGGGCTTTCACGCCCGCGGCGGCGGACGTGGTGTCGGCCTGGGGACCACCCGCGCGGTGGTGATCGCCTCGGTCACGGTGCTGGTCACCGACTACTTCTTGAGCCAGATCTTGCTCGAGATCTTGTCTCCCCCGCAGGGTGGCGCGTGAGCTTCGTCACCTGTGCAGCGATGGAGCAGCGCGGCGACGTGGGTCGTCCCGCCATCCTCTCCGTCTTTGGGTTCTCTGGGAGAGTGCGGTGCGCTACCTTGGCGCCTGCGCTCCTTCGTGATTTGAGGCCTCTGCCATGAAAAGCATCTCTGCTGGCGCCAAGGTCGGCGTGTTGTTCCTGCTGATGATCGGCGGCACCTATGCTGTCTGGCAGAGCCTTGGTTCGGATGTCGCTGGCGGCGACGCCTATCCCTTGTCAGCGCGGTTTCGCGACGCCTCCGGCCTGCCGCTTGGCACCAAGGTCGTGGTGGCCGGCCTGCCGGTGGGCACGATCAGCAGCCTGTCCATCGACGGGCGCTACGCCATCGTCACGTTTCGCGTCCGCGGTGACGTGCAGGTGTGGTCCAGCGCCATCGTGATCAAGAAGGCGCGGTCGCTTTTGGGCGACAACTATCTGGAGGTCGATCCGGGCGCCGCCAGCACCGTGACCCCCGACGGAAGTACCGAGACCCACACGCTCCTCAAGAGCGGCGACCAGGTGCCGCGCGTCATCGAGTCCACCAGCCCCGACGCGCTCATGCACCGCATCGAGGCCACGCTGCCCAACGTGGACGCGGTGCTGTTGTCCGTCAAGGACCTGTCCGACGACGTCCGCCGCATCGTCAACGGGCCGCTGGCCTCGGTGGCGACCCGGGTGGACGGCCTCATCCAGCGCGAGTCCGGCACCGTCTCGGACATCCTCGAGCGCGCCAACCGCTCGATGGGGCGCATCGAGCAGATCACCAGCGACATCCGCGCCTTGACCAAGGGCGCGGACGGGCGCGTGACCTCCATCCTGGCGAACCTGGACGCCGCCTCGGCGGAAGCCAAGACGCTGGTCGAGACCGCGCGCAAGGAGCTCGCGGACACCGGCTCCGCGGTGCGCGCCAAGCTCGACCACCTCGACGGCGTCATCGCCAGCAGCGAGAGCATCACCCGCAAGATCGACGAGGATCAGGGCACGCTGGGGCGCCTGGTCAACGATCCCGCGATCGCCGACAACGTCGAGGACATCACCGAAGACGCCAAGGGGTTCCTCGGCACCCTGTTTGGCCTCAAGACCTACGTCGGGCTGCGCAGCGAGTACAACGTCTTCTCCGGCCTCTTGCGCAACTACGTGGCGGTGGAGCTGCACAGCCGACCGGACAAGTACTACCTCATCGAGCTGGAGACGGGGCCGCGCGGCGACTACCCCTCGGTGTCCCTGACCTACGACCCCACGGTGGACGCCAATAGCTACGTCCGCAAGGTCACCATCGACGACAGCTTTCGCTTCACCTTCCAGTTCGCCAAGCGGTTCTCCTGGCTGACCCTGCGCTACGGCCTCAAGGAGTCCACCGGCGGCGTCGGCGTGGACGCCGATCTGCCGTGGCTCGCCAACGCGCTGCCGTTTGGCAGCGGCGACCTCCGGCTGTCCGCTGACGTCTTCGATGCGTCCTTTGACCGCTACCCGCGGGTCAAGGTGGCGGCGGCGCTCCGCCTGTTTCACCACCTCTACATCCTCGGTGGCGTGGACGAGATCCTCAACACGCCCGCGTATCTCGACATCCGCACCGGCGGCGCCGCGGTGCCAGAGCAGTTCAGCGAGCTGCGCTACGGCCGGGACTACTTCTTTGGCGGCATGCTGCGCTTCTCCGACGAGGATCTCTCGGCGCTCCTGACGGTGGGCGGCTCCGCGCTGTCAGGCGCCACCGGCGGCAGCAAGTAGGCCTGCGCGCGGCGCTGGCGGGGACTCAGGTGCCGTCAGGGACTCAGGCGCCGGCAGGGACTCACGCGCGGCGGGGAGCTACGGCGTCGGGCGGTGTCTCGTCCGCCGCCAGGGCCGCCAGCTCGAGCGCCATCTCGGCGCCGCGCGCGGTGTCCTCGTGCTTGAAGAAGACGTACGCGCGCCCAAGGCCACGGGCGCGCAGCTCGGCGAGCCAGGCTGTGAGCTGGGGCCGGGAGTAGTCGTCCCGGCGCAGCCGCACATAGGCCCAGTCGGACAAGAGCGGCCAGCTTACGGTGCCGTCTTCCTTGTCCGCCACCACCCGGCAGTGCCCGCGCGCCAGGAGCAGCCGGTCGATCTCTTCGCTGTGCCAGGAGCCGTGCGTCAGCTCGAAGGCGACGCGCTTGCCGTCGGGGATCACGGCCAACAGCTCCGCGAGCACGCCGGCGTCCGCGCGCACGAACGGCGGCGTCTGCACCAGCACCGCGCCGAGCTGGTCGCCCAGGGGCTCGAGCACCGAGTACAGGTAGCGCAAGGAGCCATGCGCGTCGTCCCCTCGCAGCTTGGCGCGGTGGCTTATCCGCTGCGACGCCTTGATGACGAAGGTGAAGCCCGGGGGCACCCGGCTCTTCCAGGTCTCCACCACCTCCGGCTTGGGGATCCGGTAGAAGGTGTTGTTGATCTCCACGGTCGGCAGACGCGCCGCGTAGTAGCCGAGCATCTCTTCATCGCGCAGATCAGCCGGATAGAACGAGCCGCGCCACTGCGGATACGCATAGCCGCTGGTACCGGTGAGGAGCTGCACCGCGACATCATCGCCAAGTCCCCGACCCCGGTAAAGCGGCAAGCCTTGGGTGAATTCGCCCGCCGCGTTAGACCTGCCACCTGGGCCATGCGTCAAGGCCACAACGGGTGGTGTCTCCTCGCTGGCGAAAGACGTCGGCGGCAGACGCTCGCCTTGTTCCCCTTTGCCATCCTTCTTGGCCAGCTCCTGGCCACCCTGGGACGTCATGAAAAAGCTGCTCGCCTCTCTCCTCTTTGCCAGCGCGCTGTCGGCGTGCGGGCCCAAGCACGCCACGTTCGTCAAGGTCGATGAGGTCGCCCTGGGCCGGGTCGTGGTGTATCGCAACGGCGTGGCGTACTACGAGCGCCGCGCCACCGTGACCGGCGGCAAGCTGACGGTCAACGTGCCGCGCGAGCGAGTGGACGACTTCCTCAAGTCGCTCACGGTGGTGGACGCGCGCTCTGGCAAGCCGTTGCCGGTCTCCATCCCCCGCGATCCAGGCGACGGCGAGGGCCCCAACCTGCAGATGACCTTGCAGCTCGCCGAGCAGACGGCAACGGACGTGGTCCTGACCTACGTCACCGAGTCGCCCGCGTGGAAGCCCAGCTACCGGCTGGTGGTGGGGCCCAAGGGCAAGGTGATGGTGGAGGGCTGGGCCATCGTGGACAACACCTCGGGGGAGGACTGGAAGAACGTGCTGGTGGGCGTGGGCTCGAGCTCAGCGCTGGCCTTCCGCTACGATCTCTGGAGCGTGCGGCAGATCCAGCGCGAGACCTTGCAGGCCGAAGAGCGGTTCGCGGTGGCGCCGCCGACCGCGGTGTCGCCGTACGACGCCAGCCGCGGCGGGCCGGCGGTGCTCACCGAGCTCGGCGACGACGAGATCAAGCTGCCGGAGGGGCACCCCGGCGCGGAGAGCGAGTCGCGGGTGGCGATGAACGAGTCGTCGCCCAGGAACGTCGACAAGGCGGCGACCGCGCGACCAGCCAAGAGCCGCGGCGCGCGGTCAGGCGGCTCGGGCAAGGACGAATACGGGGAGCTCGGCGGTGCGATGTCCGCGCCGGCCCAGGCCGGTCCAGCCACGGGCGCTGCGGACCCCGTGCAGCGCCGGATGCGCGAGGCGCAAGGGGAGCACAAGCTCGGCAACCTGTCGGCCGCGGTGCTGCGGGGCGACCAGACCATCGTCATCGAGGGCTACGCCGACGGCAACCGCGCTGGCGCTGCCGAGCGGGCCAGCGACCGCGCCAACCTGGTGCGCAACCAGCTCATCGCGCGCGGCGTGGCGCCCGCGAGGCTGCGGGTGGTGACCAAGGTCGCGCCCAACCAGGCCGACCGCGTGCGCCTGGTGGCGGAGAGCCCGCCGCCGTCGTCGCCGACCCAGGCGCCGCAGGCCGCCGCGGATGCGCCGCCGGTGGGCGAGAGCCACTTCGCCTCGGACCACGCCATGACGGTGGCGCGCGGCTCGAGCGTCATGGTGTCGATGATGCGCACCGAGACCGACGGCGAGGTCGTGTATCTCTACGACGCCGAGTCTGACCGCGGCAACGACCGCTTCGCGTTCCGCTCGGTGCGCCTGCGCAACCCCACCGACTCCACGCTGGAGACCGGCCCGGTGACCGTGTACGGCGAGGGCCGCTTCGTCGGCGAGGGCCTGACCGAGCCCATCCCGCCCCGGGCCCACGTGGTGGTGCCTTTCGCGCTCGACCGCCAGGTGGTGGTGGAGAAGACCGGCGGCGAGCAGGATCGGCTGTCGCGCCTCATCACGCTGCAGCGCGGCGTCCTCCGGGCCGAGGTGCAGCACATCCGCCGCACCCAGCTCACCGTGACCAACCGCCTGCGCACCCCGGCCAAGGTCTATGTGCGGCACACGGTGCCCAAGGGCTGGAACCTGATGGCGCCTTCGCCCACCGTGTTCGAGCGCATCGGCGACGCCCACCTGTTCGAGATCGAGGTGCCGCCGCAGGGCAAGACCCAGGTGGAGATCGCGGAGTCCACGCCGATGGAGCGCATGCTGGACCTGTCGGCGGACGTGACGCTGGAGATGATGAAGGTGTTCGTGGAGGCCCCCGAGCCGACCCCGGAGCTCCGGGCCTCGCTGCGCGAGCTGCTGGGCACCCACCGCACCATCGTGGACACCTTGGCTGAGCAGGATAGCCTGCGACAGCGGCTCAATGACTACCGGGAGCGGATGAACGAGCTGCACGGCCAGCTCGTCACGCTGCAGCTGGTGAAGACCGGCGACGATCTCATGCGTACCCTAAAGGCCAAGATGCGCGACATCTCGGACCGCGTCCAGCGCACCACGATCTCCCTGGTCAACAACGAGGAGAAGGTCATGCTGGCCCGCGTCCGCTTCCAGGACCAGCTCGCCGAGCTTCGCCTGCCAGACGCGGCGGGCAAGTCGGCGACCGCCGCCGCTGGACCGCGGTAGCGGGGGCGATCGGTGTGACCGTCAGTTCCCCGCTGCATGCTCCTTGCAGAAGTACGCATCGGCGGCCCAGCCGATGGCCTCGGTGATCCCGGCCGCGGTGGTGGCGTTGATGGCGTTGCCCAGCACGGGTATCCAGCCGATGAGGAACTGGCTGATGCCGCGGCCCACGAGCTTTGCGGAGAACACCAGCAGCAGCTTCGCCGCGCCAGTCTTCGTGAGCGTTGCGCCGTGCTCGTTGGCGATCGCGAGGATCATCGCCGTCTGGATCGTCATGAGTACTGGCGCATCGGCCCCGGGCAACTGCGCCATGCCAGCGCCTACGGCGCCGGCCGCGACGGCAGCGGTATGAATGATTCCATGAACCTTCTGAGATCGAGTCGCCATGGCAGCCCTTTCTTTGAAACCTGCGCCCCAGCGTTGAGACGATGACGCGGCGGCGATTCATACGCGACCGCCGGCGTTTTCCTGCGCGCTCAGCCAGGGGGTGACCCAACCACCGTGCTGGGCCCGACCACCGTGACAGGCCCAAGCACCGTGCTCGACCCGACCACCGTGCTCGACCCACCCACCGTGCTCGACCCAACCACCGTGCTTGACCCAACCACCGTGCTGGGCCTACCCACCTCCCACGCGCTCACCCTTGTCGCTACCCTGGCGATCCGTTCTGGGTTCTGGGTTCTGGTACAAACCAAAAAACTCAGGGTTCTGAAAACAGCAGGGGCTGTGCGGCGGTGTGGAGAGGCGCGCCGCCCTCTCAGGTACGCCTGCTGCACCGGGCCCTCCTGCGCCTCTCCAAGGGCTGTGGTCAACCGCGCCGCTCGCGCATCACGCCTGCCCGGGCTCGACGGGCGCGGTTGTCCATAGCCCGACACCGTCCACAGCCCCGAGGCTTCCGCGGAAACGCGCTGCGACCTGGATCACACAACGTTTCCGCGGAGGTTTCCGCGATCTCGATCTCAAGTCCCAGCGCGCTCGCGTCCGCCGTCCGGACACACTCACCAACTAAAGATCTTCTATCCAATATCAACTTCAAATATACACATTCCACTTGACACCTCCGGTGCCAGCACGCCCCTTGCGCTGCCAACCCGCCGCGATCTCTTCACCCGCGGCCCCAACGCGCGCTACATCCCCATCTGCACGCGCGCCCCACGAAAAATCGCGCCACACGCGCTTCCGCGGCACCTGGAGCATGCCAGGCGCCAAGTCCGGCGCCGAAAACCGCCATGCTACAAAGCCTCATGAGCGAGCCTCTCTCCCTCGAGGAAGTTCAAGCGCTCGGCGAGCACATCGCCGAGCAAGCCGTCCACCTGGACGCAGCCATGCATCGCTTGCTCGCTGACCTGCAGACGTTCGACGCGGCCGGCGGCTGGCACCGCCAGGGCTTTGGCACCTGCGCCCACTGGCTGAGCTGGCGAGTCGGCTGGGATCTTGGCACCGCGCGCGAACACCTGCGCGTGGCCAGGGCACTGCACACCTTGCCGCTCGTATCAGAGGCACTATCTTCCGGGAAGATCTCGTATTCCAAAACTCGCGCCATCACCCGCGTGGCCACCGCTGCCACCGAAGCGGTGCTATTGGGCTACGCGCAGCACTGCACCGCCAGCCAGCTCGAGACCGTGTGCCGCAAAGTGGGAGTGCTCGGCGCCGACGCTGCGAGTAAGGCCGCGCGCCCACACGACAGCGAGCGTTACGTGGCGCACACCACGACGGCCTCGGGCATGGTGTGCGTCAAGGCGTGCCTGCGTCCCGACGAGGCCGCGCTGCTCTTGCAAGTGCTGCAGCAAGCCGCGGTGGACTGCACGCGCGAGCCGGCGGAGCCTTCCGCGGAGGTTGCTGACGTTTCCGCGGAAGCGCCAGCACCTGCCGAGCGAGCGACGGACGTTTCCGCGGAGACGCGGAGCACTACCACCGCGCGCCGCCCGTACAACCGCGCCGATGGCTTGATGGCCCTGGTCCACACTTACGCACGAGGCAGCAGCGCAGAGCGTTCGCCCGTCGAGCTGATCGTCACCATGCCCGTGGCGCTGCTGCAGCAGACCGCCGCGACTACCAGCACGACTGACTCCGCAACCACCGCACCCGCAACCACCGATCTCGCGACCACCACGTTCACCGACCGTGGCGCCTCGCTGCCAGTCGCTCTCACCGTCGAGTCCGACCTTGCGCTCTCTCCGCAAGCCACCCGCCGCCTGGCCTGCGACTGCGGCCTGGTCGTCGCCACCGTCGCCGCAGCTACCGCCAACGCCGAGCCCCTCTCCGTCGGCCGCAAGACCCGCACCATCCCCGCCGCCCTCAAGCGCGCGCTCCTCTTGCGCGACCGAACCTGCCGCTTCCCCGGCTGCGATCACCGCCTGTTCCTCGAGGGCCACCACCTGCAACACTGGGCCGACGGCGGCGAGACCAGCCTGCCCAACCTGGCGCTGCTCTGCTCGCTCCACCACTCGTATGTCCACGAGCGCGGCTATCGCATCACGCAGTCTGCCACTGGCGCGCTCGCCTTCGAAGATCCGCAGGGCCGCGCCGTCGTCCCGCTGCCGCCGCGCCCGGCTCCAACGCAGCTCGGCTGGCCGACGCTGCGAGCCGCCAACGCCGCCTTGCCGCTGACCGCGACCACCGGCCAGTGCCGCTGGCGCGGTGAGCGCGTCGATAGCTGGGACGCCGCCGCTACCGTGACGCGCATCCAGCGCCGCGCCGACGCAGCAGTGGCCCCCGCACCCTCCGCCCCGCCACCCACGGCAGCACCAGGAGCGTCCCCTCCGCCCTCATTCCCCCGCACGCCCTCACCACCCTCGCCACTCCCATCTGTCGCCGATCCTCCGCTCGACCCCGACGGCCTCCCGCTGCGCGGCCGCTGGGACGACCTCGACCGCCACAGCGCCATCGAGCGCTGGGTCCTCGCCGAGATGGAAATCACTGGCGTCGACCCGCTCTCCGTCGGCCGCCCCTTGCCGGACCACCTGCAGCACCCGTCACAGCGCCCGTCGAAACATCCGCCCACCTCGCGATAGCAGGCAATGAGGCGCACTATTCATCTGCTACGCCGAGCTAGCGTCGGTCTTGACAGGAGCCAGCGAACACCTTGGGCGCGCGCGGAATTTGTTCGAGACCGTGCATGACACCCTTGGTCTGCCCGTGATGCGCCTTGCAGCCCTGCGCCGGGCGGCCCTGGCGCGGTGAGCCTGGCTACTTGCCGATGATCGTGAGGTACGTGATGCGGTCGGCGATCAGCGGCACGTGCTTGCCGCCGAGGTGGGGGCCGGACATCGACGCGGTGGCGGGGGCGGCGGAGGGCTCGAGGTTGGCAAAGAACAGGGCGGCGCCGGTGGAGCTGGCGGTGGCGGGCGACCAGGCGGCGCCATCGAACACGAACGTTGGGGCGGCGGCGGAGGCGCCGGCCAGCGAGACGGCGCGCTGCTTGCCCGAGACATCGACGAAGACGTGGGCCTTGCCGGCGACGATGCGCGGGGAGAACGCGGCCTCCTGCGCCGGGGTGAAGCTGCGCAAGGACACCATGGAGAGCTGCTTGGTCACCGCGGACTCGGCGACGGCGACGCCGCGGAAGAACATGGACGACGCGGTGGGCTCCACTGAGAGCTGGGTGACGGCGGTGTCCACGATGCACAGCTCGAAGCGGCCGTTGGGGCTGGTCTTGTCGGCGCGCGCGGCCTGGCCCTCCACGGTGAACGCGGCGTCGAACACGCCCTTGAACACGGCCGGGGTGGAGTCCCAGCTCACCAGCTCGCCGGTGTAGAACCACTCGCCGGCAGGGCACGGGTTGTACGCATCCGGGCCAGCGTCCGGGGAGCTGGCGGGATCACTGCATGCGCCAGCCGCGGTGAGGACAAGGAGCGTGAGCGGAAGGGAGCGCGCGAGACCCATGCCTTGGTGGTAGTCGATTTTCGCGCCGCTGGCGATGGCGCACGTCACATCGCTGGGTCCTCGCTGGGTCCTCGCTGGGGCCTCGCTGCGCCCTCGCTGCGCCGTCGCTGCGTCAGGCTGTCGCGGCTCAGCCGGCGGGCCTCCGCAGGCCTTTGTCCACGGCGCGCAGGAGTCGCGGCGGCGGCTCGAAGCGCCACGAAACCCGCTGAGCGAGGGCCCGCAAATCCCGGTCATCCGCGCCACGTCGGCCGGGGGCTTTGCGAGTATCATGCGCCGCGTGCCACCGCTGCTGGTCCGACGCCTGCGTCCCGATGCCATCGTCCCCCGTCGCATGACCTTGCATGCGGCCGGGATGGACCTGACCGCGGCGATCGACGCGCCGGTGACCCTGGCGCCGGGCGGGCGCGCCGGAGTGGGGACCGGGCTCGCCATCGCGCTGGCGCCTGGCTACGAGGCCCAGGTCCGGCCGCGCTCGGGGCTGGCGCGAGATCGCGGCGTCACCGTGCTCAACGCGCCGGGCACCATCGACGAGGACTACCGCGGCGAGGTCATCGTGCTGCTGGTGAACCTGGGGCAAGAGCCCGTGCAGATCGAGTCCGGGCAGCGCATCGCGCAGCTCGTGCTGGCCAAGGTGGAGGCGGCAGATCCGCAGGAGGTGGACGAGCTGCCGCCTTCGGAGCGCGGCGTCGGCGGCTTTGGCTCCACGGGGAGCTAGCCGTGTCCCCGGTGCCAAGCGCGCGCGCGCTGCCCTCGACCGCGATCCTCGGCTGCCACTGCGCGCGCCGGGCCGACCGGGCCAAGACGGTGGGGTGATGCTGCTCGACGGTCGCTATCGCGTCCTCACCCCGATCGCCGAGGGCGTGCTGCTGCGCGAACTGCAAGGCCGCGACGAGCACACCGGCGCGGACGTGGCGGTCTGGCTGCCGCACCGCGCGGTGACGCCTGCGTTCGAGGACATCCAGGCGGAGCTGGGCCTCGAGCTGCCCGGCTGTCGCCGGGTGCTCGATCTGGGGCGAGAGTCGGCGTACATCATCGGCGAGCCCGCCGATCATGCGGGGCCTCGGCCGCGCCGCACGCCGCACGTGCGCGCGGTGATCGCGGGCTGGTTTCGCGCGGTGGCGGGCATCATCGATCGCAACCATCGCGCGGGCCGCTGGCACGGCGTCTTGACCTGCGACGACGTCGCCATCAGCGGTGGCAAGCTGGTGGTCGCGGGCTTTGGCTTCTGGGTGCGCGCCGATCCGGAGGCGATCTCGGAGGCGATCTGCGCGCCCGGCGCCGAGTCCGTGCGCCGCTTCTGCGCGCCCGAGGTGGCGCACAGCGCGATCGGCCCGGCGGCAGATCTGTGGGCGCTGGGGCGCTGCACGCTGGCGCTGGCCACCAGCAGCACGACGCGGCAGGGGCTGGGCGAGCTGGCGGCCCGCCACGCGCCGCTGGCGGAGCTGCTCTCGGGGTTGCTCGAGCCCGATCCGGACCAGCGGCGCGGCGATCTGCGCGAGCTCGCCGAGCAGGTGACGCAGGCGCTGGAGGAGCCCTTCTCCGACGAACCGGGCGCGGCGTCGCGGCGGGCGGTCACCTCGCCGCTGCGGCCAACTCCTCGCCGCGCGCCGGTCGACGGCGCTTCGGAGATGGTCACTAGCGTCCGCACCGAGTCGCTCCAGCTCGAGGACCTGATCGAGGATCCGGTCGAGGACCCGGTCGAGGACCAGGTCCCCGACCTGAACCCAGACAGCGAGTTTCGCGACGGCAACACCACCTTGGCCGAGCCGCCAAAAAAGCGGCAGGCCAGCGCGCCGCCGCGCGGCGTGGTCGTCGAGGAGGAGCGCACCTTCGACGAGATCGTCGATACCTCCGCCGACAACTCCATGGACACCGCGACCTACGAGCCGGGGACCGGCATCTGGACGGGCACCTCGCTCACCGCCATCGACGACGGGCCTGGCGTGGTGGTGCCGACGCCGTGGTCGCCGGCCCGGGCGCCGATCCAGGTGATCTCCATGAAAGATCCGTCGGGGCCGACCCGAGCGCCGCGCACCGCGCCGCGGCAGGCGCCGCTGGTGCCGCGGATCCGCGCGGTCGAGCTGCCGCGGCAGCCCCGGCCAAGCCCCGCGGCGCTTGGCCGCATCGCGCCGCCGCGCGCGCGGAGCCAGCCTGCGGGAGCGCCGCGCCGCTGGCCGATGACCGTCCTGGTGATCGCGGTGGCGATCGCCGCGCTCCTGTTCGCTGCCGCGCTCTTGTGGTCGTGAGCGAGCGCCGGCGTGGTCGGCGATGCTGGTCGGCGATGCGGGCCGGCGCGGCCCGAGTTTTTCCAGCGCGGCGGCAAGCGCCGTGCATGCAAAGCCCGCCCCGCTCCGACGACAAGTGAATGAGCCCAGGTTGTGGCTTGCACGCCCGCTTTTGCCTCGGTAGAAGAGGCCAGCGCCGTCACGGCGCACTTCCCGGGACATCCATATGATCGCTCGCTACAGCCGTCCAGAACTCGCCTCGCTGTGGTCTGATGCTGCTCGGTTCGAGACCTGGCTCGCCATCGAGCTGGCCGCGTGCGAGGAGATGGAGACGCAAGGCGCGGTGCCAGCGGGCACCGCGGCGGCCGTGCGCGTCGCGTGCGCCGGCAAGCTCGATCCAGAGCGCATCCTCGCCATCGAGGCCACCACCCGGCACGACGTCATCGCGTTCCTCACCCACGTCGAGGAGCTGGCCGGAGAGCCAGCGCGGTGGCTGCACCTGGGCATGACCTCCTCGGACGTGCTGGACTCCGCGCTGGCGCTGCAGACCGTGCGCGCGTTCGACGTGATCTTGCCCGCCATCGACGAGCTGCGCGTCGCGCTGGCCGACAAGGCGCGGGCCTTCGCGCAGACGCCGATGATCGGGCGCTCGCACGGCATCCACGCGGAGCCGATCACCGCCGGGCTGACGTTCGCGCGCTGGTACGCCGAGCTGGGACGCAGCCAGGAGCGCTTGGTGCGGGCGCGCGCGGCGATCGCGGTGGGCAAGCTGGCGGGCGCGGTGGGGGTGTACGGCAACCTCGATCCAGAGATCGAAGCGCGCGCGCTGGCGCGGCTGGGTCTGGTGCCGGAGACCGTGGCGACGCAGGTGGTGGCGCGCGATCGCCACGCCGAGGTGCTGACCGCGCTCGCGCTCCTCGGCACCGCCGTCGAGCAGATCGCGCTGGGCGTGCGGCACTGGCAGCGCACCGAGGTCGGCGAGGCCGAGGAGGGCTTCGGCAAGGGGCAGAAGGGCAGCTCCGCCATGCCGCACAAGAAGAACCCGATCCTTTCGGAGAACCTGTGTGGGCTGGCGCGCCTGCTGCGCAGCCAGGTGCAGGCGGCGCTCGAGAGCGTGGCCCTGTGGCACGAGCGGGACATCTCGCACTCCTCGGTGGAGCGGGTGATCCTGCCCGACGCGACCATCGTGGCGGACTTCATGGTGGCGCGCGCCACCCAGCTCGTGCGCGGCCTGGTGCTGCACCCCGAGCGGATGGCTCGCAACCTCGACCGCACCGGCGGCCTGTACTTCTCGGAGGCGGTGCTGCTGGCGCTGGTGCGCACCGGCCTGCCGCGGCAACGCGCGTACGAGATGGTGCAGCGCGCGGCCCTGCGCGCCATCGAGGAGGCCGCGTCGGTGGGCGCGGTGGGCGCCCGGCCCGGGCGGTTTCGCGAGCTCTTGGGCCAGGACGCGGAGGTCTCGGCGCGGCTCGCGCCCGAGCAGCTCGACGCCTGCTTCGATCTCTCGCACCACCTGCGCCACGTTGGCACCATCCTGCGGCGCGCGCTCGGCGCGCCCGCCGACGGTGCGCCGGCCCAAGGGGGCTCGCCAGCGCCGTCTTCGATCACCGGTAGTGTCCCAGGTAGCGTCCCCGCCATCGTCCCCGCCACCGTCCCCGCCATCGTCCCCGGCAACTCCGGTAGCCCCAGCGGAGCCTCGTCATGACCTCCTCGCTCGATCCGATCTTGTACGCCCAGCTCGCGGCGCCCCTCGAGCGCACCGAGCTGCGGGCGATCCGCGGCCGCGGCCCGCTCACGCGCTACGACGGCAAGGTCCGCGACTGCTACATCGACGCGCAGCGCGGCGAGCGCATCATCGTCGTCACCGATCGGCTCAGCGCGTTCGACGTGGTGATCGGCACCATCCCGTTCAAGGGCCAGGTGCTAAACCAGCTCGCGCACCACTGGTTTCTCGACACGGCGCACCTGGCGAAGAACCACGTGGTCTCGGTGCCCGACCCAAACGTCATGATCGTCCGCGAGGCCCGGCCGCTGGCCGCGGAGTTCGTGATGCGCGCGTACCTCACCGGCGTCACCTCCACCTCGATCTGGCGGGCGTACGAACGCGGCGAGCGCACGTTCTGCGGGCACCCGCTGCCCGAGGGCATGGTCAAGAATCAGCAGCTCCCGGAGGCCATCCTCACGCCGTCCACCAAGGCGGCCAAGGGCGGGCACGACGTCTCGGTGTCGCGGCAGGAGCTCCTGGCCATGGGCACCGTGGACGCGGCGGAGTTCGACCGCGCCGCCCTGGTGGCCGCGCGCCTGTTCGCGCACGGGCAGGCGCGCGCCGCCGAGCGAGGCCTCATCCTGGCCGACACCAAGTACGAGCTCGGGGTGGACGCGGGCGGTGAGATCGTCGTCATCGACGAGATCCACACACCTGACTCGTCGCGCTATTGGTACGCGGACGACTACGCCGCGCGCCTGGCCGCCGGGCAAGAGCCGCGCAGCCTGGACAAGGAGTTTGTCCGGCGCTACCTGTCCGAGACCGCGGGCTACAGCGGCGACGGGCCGCCGCCGCCCTTGCCCGACGAGGTGCGGGTGGAGGCGGCGCGGCGCTACATCAAGAGCTACGAGCTGGTGACCGGCAAGACGTTCGAGCCGGTGCTGGGCGATCCGGCGGCGCGCATCGCGGCGGCGCTGGGGGCGTCGTGATCCTCTTGCTCCTGGAGGCGACGGCGCCAGCGCTGACCGCGGCGCGGCAGGCGCGCCGGGAGCTGGCGCTGGCGGGCGTGGCGCCAGGGCTGCGCGCGGCCACCGCGCATCACGTGTACGTGATCGCGCTGGCGGCGGCGCCCTCGCCGGAGCAACACGCGCTGCTGTGCGAGCTCTTGCAGGCCCACGTGGCGGTCGCAGCCGAGGTCTCGTCGGCCGGCGCGGTCGGCGCGGCCGGCGCGGCCGGCGCGGCAAGCGCGGCGACCGTGCATCGCTGGGTGGTGCCGCGCCTTGGCACCACCTCGCCGTGGTCGTCCAAGGCCAGCGAGCTCGCGGTCCTGTGTGGCCTGCCAGGCGTGCGGCGCATCGAGCGCGGCCTGCACTGGCGCATCGAGGGCGAGCTGGCCGGCGCCGAGCTGCACGCGCTCGAGGCCGCGCTGCACGATCGCATGACGGAGTCGGTGCTGCGCTCCGCGGCGGAGCTGACGCACCTGTTCACCGAGGAGCCGCCGCGGCCGATGCAGCGGCTGACGCTGGGCGCCGAGCCGGTGGCGGCGCTGGCCGCGATCAGCGCGGAGCTGGGGCTGGCGCTGGCGCAAGATGAACTCGAGTACCTGGCGGCGCGCTACGGAGAGCTGGGCCGCGACCCCACCGACGTCGAGCTGATGATGTTCGCGCAGGCCAACAGCGAGCACTGCCGGCACAAGATCTTCAACGCGCAGTGGTGGCTCGAGGGCCAGGCGCAGCCGCAGTCGCTGTTCCAGATGATCCGTCACACCACGGCGCAGAGCCCCGGCGGCGTGCTCTCGGCGTACCACGACAACGCCGCGGTCATCGCCGGCACCGAGGGCGAGCGCTTCTTCGCTGACGCCGACGGGGTCTACCGCGCGCACCGCGAGCCCATCCACATCCTGGCCAAGGTGGAGACCCACAACCACCCCACGGCGATCTCGCCGTTCCCCGGCGCCGCCACGGGATCTGGTGGCGAGATCCGCGACGAGGGCGCCACCGGACGCGGCGGCAAGCCCAAGGCCGGGCTCACCGGCTTCACGGTCAGCAACCTGCGCCTGCCGGGCGCGCCGCAGCCGTGGGAAGGCCCGGAGCGCAAGCCCGCGCACATCGCCAGCCCCTTCGAGATCATGGTCGACGGCCCGCTCGGCGCGGCGGCCTTCAACAACGAGTTTGGTCGGCCGGGGATCCTCGGCTACTTCCGCACCTTCGAGCTGGCCGTGCCGGGCGGCGACGCGCAGGCGCCGACGGTGCGCGGGTACCACAAGCCGATCATGCTGGCCGGCGGGCTCGGCAACCTGCGCGCCGAGCACATCGACAAGGCGGCGGTGCCGGCGGGCGCGGCGCTGGTGGTGCTGGGCGGTCCGGCGTTGCTCATCGGCCTGGGCGGCGGCGCGGCGTCGTCGCTGGCCCAGGGCAGTTTGCGCAGCGAGCTGGATTTCGCCTCGGTGCAGCGCGACAACGCCGAGATGGAGCGCCGCTGTCAGGAGGTCATCGAGCGCTGCGCGGCGCTCGGCCCAGACAACCCCATCCTGTCTCTTCACGACGTGGGCGCAGGCGGGCTCTCCAACGCGCTGCCGGAGCTGGTCAACGATCAGAAGCTGGGGGCGCGCATCGACCTGCGCAAGATCCCCAGCGGCGAACCCGGGTTGTCGCCGCGCGAGCTGTGGTGCAACGAGGCGCAAGAGCGCTACGTGCTGGCGGTGGCCGCCGAGCGCGTGGCCGAGCTGGCGACGATCTGCGAGCGCGAGCGCGCGCCGTTCGCCGTGGTCGGGTACGCGACCCTCGACCGCCACCTGCTGGTGGAGGATCCGTTGCTGGGCGCGCCGCCCGTGGATCTGCCGCTGGAGGTGATCCTGGGCAAGCCGCCGCGGATGGAGCGGCGCGCGCACGCCCAGGCCTCGCCAGCGCAGGCGTTCTCGCCCGCGGCGCTGCCGCTCGAGGAGGCGCTGGAGCGCGTCCTGGCGCTGCCCACCGTCGCCGACAAGACCTTCCTGGTGACCATCGGCGACCGCACCGTGGGCGGCCTCATCAGCCGCGACGCGATGGTGGGGCGCTTCCAGATCCCGGTCGCGGACTGCGCGGTGACCTGCGCGGACTTCGCCGGCCACGCCGGCGAGGCGATGGCGCTCGGCGAGCGACCGCCGCTGGCGCTGCTTTGCGCGGCGGCCTCCGCGCGCATGGCGGTGACCGAGGCGCTGACCAACCTGGCGGCGGCGCCGATCGGCGCGCTCGGCAACGTCAAGCTGTCGTGCAACTGGATGGCCGCGGCCGGCGCGCCCGGCGAAGACGCGCGCCTGTTCGAGGCGGTGCGGGCGGTGGCGCTGGAGCTGCTGCCGGCGCTGGGCATCGCCGTGCCGGTGGGCAAGGACTCGATGTCGATGCGCACCGTGTGGCGCGACGAGCAGGGGCCCGCCGCGGTGATCTCGCCGGTGTCGCTGGTGGTGACCGCCTTCGCGCCGGTGACGGACGTGCGCCTGGCGGTGACGCCGGAGCTTCGCGGCGACGTCTGGGCCGGCGTCCGCGACGACGTGCCGGCCGGCTGCGACCTGTGGCTCCTCGAGCTGGGCCCGCTGGCTGCCGAGGGCGGGCCGCGCCTTGGCGGATCTGCGCTGGCCCAGGTCTATGGCTCGATCGGCGACACGCCACCTGACCTGGACGACCCGGCGCTGCTGCGCGCGCTGTGGGACGCGGTGCAGGAGCTGGTGGCGCGGGGGCTCTTGGCCGCCTATCACGATCGCTCCGACGGCGGCGTGCTCATCACCCTGCTCGAGATGGCGTGGTGCAGCGGCGTGGGCCTGGAGCTGGAGCTGCCCGCGGACGCCGAGCCGGTGAGCTGGCTCTTCCACGAAGAGCCAGGCGCGGTGCTGGCGGTGGCGCCAGCGCACGCGGCGGCGGTGGCCGAGGTGCTTGCGCGCGTGGGGCTGGCCGGGCGCGCCGTGCAGCTAGGCAAGGCCGGCGCGAGCGGCGCTGGCGAGGGGGCCGCGCCGCAGGTGGTGATCCGGCAGGGCGGCGAGGCGCTGCTTCGTCGCGACCTGCACGAGCTGCGCGGTCGCTGGTCCTCGACCACGCACGCGCTGCAGCGCTGGCGTGACGACGCGACCTGCGCCGATGAGGAGCACTCCACCCGGGTGGACGCCAAGAGCCGTGGCCTCTACTCCGAGCTGACCTTCGAGCCCGACCCGCCGGCCTGGGCGTCGGCGTCAGCGTCAGCGCCAGCGGTCCTGCGCGGCGCCGCGCCGCGGGTGGCGATCTTGCGCGAGCAGGGCGTCAACGGGCACGTGGAGATGGCGGCTGCGTTCTCCGCCGCCGGCTTCGAGGCGGTGGACGTCCACATGTCCGATCTCGTCGCAGGCCGTGGCGCGGGAGCGACGCTCGCCAGCTTTCAAGGCCTGGCGGCGTGCGGCGGCTTCTCGTACGGCGACGTCCTGGGCGCAGGCCGTGGCTGGGCCGGCAGCGCGCTGCACAACCCGGCCGCGCGGGACGCGCTGGCCGCGTTCTTTGCCCGCGGCGATGCGTTCGCGCTGGGCGTCTGCAACGGCTGCCAGATGATGGCGAACCTGGCGGCGCTCATCCCGGGCGCCGCCGCCGCGCCGTGGCCGCGCTTCGCGCGCAATCGCTCCGAGCAGTTCGAGGCGCGGCTGGTCATGGTGGAGATCGCGCAGAGCCCCTCGCTCTTCTTCCGCGGCATGGCCGGATCGCGCCTGCCGATCGCGGTGGCGCACGGCGAGGGCCGGGTCGAGGCCGCGCCGGAGACCCTGGCGGCGCTGGAGGAGAGCGGGCTCGTGTGCCTGCGCTTCGTCGACGATCGCGGTCAGCCCGCCGTCCGCTATCCGCACAACCCCAACGGCTCACCGGGCGGCATCACCGGCGTGACCTCGCGCGATGGCCGGGTGACCCTCTTGATGCCTCACCCCGAGCGCGTGGTGCGCAGCGTCCAGCTCTCCTGGCGTCCCCCGTCCTGGGGCGAGGCCAGCCCGTGGATGCAGATGTTCCACAACGCGCGCGCCTGGCTCTAGCTCCGAGGGCTCACAGCAGGCGGCTCGTGGCCCGCCCTTGCGTCGACAGGAAGAACGCCAGCGCCGCCGAGAGGTTCGCGCGCGCGGGCTCCCCGATCGGCTCCCCGAGCTCGAAGCGGTCGCCGCGGATCTCCAGGGTCCACGCCTCGGGCGGCTCGCCCACCACGCGCTGGTACGTCTCGAGCACCGCCTGCGGCGACATGGCGTGCGAGCTGTGGGAGGCGTCGCGCGCGGCCCACACGCGCTGGTAGCGAAACGGCGCCGGCGCCGAGACGCTGGCGTCCACGAAGATCACCAGCCGACGTCCGACCAGATCCAGCGCGTGCTCGATCTGGAGCTGGAAGTCGGTGAGGCACTCGAGGTCCAGCGACGCAGCCGCCGAATCAGCGGCCGACGCAGCCGCCGAATCAGCGGCCGGCGCAGCCGCCGAATCAGCCGCCGAATCAGCGGCCGAAGCAGCGATCGACGCAGCGAGCAGGTCGATGAACAGCGGGCCTAGCGCGTCGTCGCCGCGGGACGGGTTGCCGATGCCAAAGACCAGGACCGGCGCCGGGCTCATCCCACGGACTCGGCGTCTCGCACCAGGCGCTGCACCACGCGGCCGTCGGGCGCCACCAGCTCCACAGCCAGCGGCATCTTGCCCAGCGCGTGGGTGGCGCAGGACAGGCACGGGTCGAAGGCGCGGATGGCGACCTCGATGTGGTTGAGCAGGCCCTCGGTGGGCTCATGGCCGTCGAGGTGCTGGCGCGCGACCTGGCGGATCGCCTCGTTCATCGCCTGGTTGTTGTGCGTGGTCGAGACGATGAGGTTGCACATGGTGACGAGGTCCTGGCTGTCGACCTCGTAGTGGTGGATGAGCGTGCCGCGCGGCGCCTCGATGATGCCGACCCCGCTGGTGGCGCGCGGGCCGCTGGCGGTCAGCGTGCCGCTCTGCAGCGCCGGATCATCGAGCAGAAGGCCGATCATCTCCGCCGCGTGCAGGAGCTCGATCATGCGAGCCCAGTGAAACATGAGCGGCGCGTGCAGCAGCCGCCCAGGTGCCAGGGCCAGCAGCTCCTGCCGGGCGGCCTCCGCCAGCGGGGTGCCGATGGCGTCGCAGTTCTGCACCCGGGCCAGCGGGCCAACCTTGTACCAACCTTCGTCGGCGCCGCGCGATTGGATGAAGGGGAACTTCATGTAGCTCCACGAGCGCACGTTCTCTCGGAGCTGGGTGTGGTACTCGGCCGGCTCGACGCCGTCGAAGATGAGGGTGCCGTCGGCGTCGCGCGCCCGCAACACGCCGTCGTAGAGGTCGAGCTTGCCGTCGCGCCCCACCAGCGACATCAGGCTGGAGCTCACGGTGCCAAACTCGTCGTAGGCGCGGCGGTTGGCCAGGTGCAGCTCGGCGACCAGCCTCACGCCTTGTTGCGCCCAGTCGAGCACCTGCGGCAGCGCGCGCGCCAGCTCGTCACGATCGGCCGCCGACACCGCCTTGTTGACCCCGCCCGGGACCGAGCCGGTGCCATGCACGCGCTTGCCGGCGGTGATGCGGATGGCCTCCTGGCCAAACTTTCGCAGCATCACGCCCTGACGCGCGATGTCCGGGTACGCCGCCAGAACGCCGACGATGTTGCGCTGCTCGGGATCGCTGCCAAAGCCAAACAGCAGGTCGGGCGAGGACAGGTGGTAGAAGTGCAGCGCGTGCGACTGCAAGATCTGGCCGTAGTGCATGAGGCGGCGCACCCGGTCCGCGGTGTCTGGCACGCGCGCGGCGCCGACCACGTGGTCGAGCGCCTTGGAGGCGGCCAGGTGGTGGCTGACCGGGCAGATGCCGCACAGCCGCTGCACCATCACCGGCACCTCCCAGTACGGGCGGCCCTGGATGAAGCGCTCGAAGCCGCGGAACTCGACGATGTGCAGGCGCACCTGATGGACCCGGTGCTGGTCGTCGAGCAAGATGGTCACCTTGCCGTGACCCTCGACGCGCGACACCGGATCGATGGCGATGCGCCGGAGCTTCTGCGGGTCCTTGGCCTTCTCTAGATCGCTGACCATACGCACCTCAGTCGTAGTGGATGAGCCCGTGGCCAAGCTGGGGCGTGCGGCCGGCGACCAGATCGGTCAAGAACTGCCAGATGGCCTCGGCGGAGGGCGGGCAGCCGGGCAGGAAGTAGTCGATCTTGACCACGTCGTGGAGCGGATGCACCTGCGCCAGCGGCAGCGGCAGCTCCGGATCGTTGGGGATGAACCCGCGCTCGACCCCCAGCCCGGTGAGATACACCGTCTGGAGACAGTCCCGGATGTCGAGGTGGTTGCGCTGCGCGGGCAGGCCGCCGTTGACGGCGCAGGCGCCGAACGCCACCAGGATCTTGCAGTGCTTGCGAAACTCGCGCAGCACATGCACGTTCTCGGCGTTGCACAGCCCGCCCTCGACGATGCCCAGGTCGCACGGGCCGACGTGCTTCTTGTCGGTGAGCGGGGAGGCGTCCAGCTCGATGTACTCGAGCAGCTCGACCAGCCGCTCGTCGATGTCCAGGAGCGACATGTGACAGCCAAAGCAGCCCGCCAGCGAGGTGGTGGCGACCCGCAGCTTCTTTCGGGCCGCGCTCATGGCGCGCCGTCCTCGGTCGGGCCCCTGGCCCCGGCCAGCGCGATCTCGCTGGCGGTGTGGGTATCGAAGGTGCGCTCGCCGATGGGGACGCGGAAGCCTCGGCGCTTGCGCAAGATGACGCCCACCGGGCACACGCTCATGGCCTTGTCCTCGACCGAGAGGTTGGTGTCCGCGAGGCGCCCCGACTCCGCGTTGACGACCAGGTGCTTGGTGATGCCGCGGCCCGACAGCGAGAACACGTGCTTGCGGTCCACCAGCGCGCTCGCGCGGACACACAGCTCGCACAGGATGCAGCGGTTGAGCTCCAGCAGCACGTCCGGGTGCGAGGCGTCGACCGGGCGGCTGGGAAACAGCGGGTTGTAGTGCCCGCTGACCACGCCCAGCTCGTAGCCCACCGCCTGGAGCTGGCAGTTGCCGCTCTGCTCGCAGGACGGGCAGAAGTGGTTGCCCTCGGTGAACAGGAACTGGACCAGGTTCTTGCGCAGATCCTTGAGGTCGTCGGTGGCCAGCTCCACCGTGTCGCCGGCGGTGGCCGGCGTGGTGCAGCTCGCGGTGGTCCGCCCGTTGACCTTGACCGTGCAGACCTTGCAGCTCCCGTGGGGCCGAAACTCCGGGTGGTAGCACAGCGAGGGCACGTAGGTGCCGGACGCCAGCGCGGCCTGCAAGATGGTCTGGCCCTCGGTGAACTCGACGTCCTGGCCATCGAGCGTGAAGGTCTTGCGCTCGTCGCTCATGCTTCGTCCTTTGAGAAGTGGGCGCCCGCGTCGTCGCGCGCGGTGGCCTCTCGCGCCGGGGCCAGCGATTCGTCGAGATCGAACGCTGGCTGCGCCTCCAGCGAGGCGAGCGCGTGGTCAAAGCTCGGGCGGAACTTCGCCAGCGCGTCGAGGACGGGGTTGGCGGCGGTGGTGCCGAGCCCGCAGTGGCTCGCGCTCTTGAGGAGCTGCGACACGCGCAGCAGGTCCTTGACGTCGCGGCGGGATCCCTTGCCGCGCACGATGCGCTCCATGAAGCTGGCGGCCAAGCGTGGTGCCCACCCGGCACGGGGTGCAAAACCCGCAGCTCTCGTGCGCGAAGAACCGGGCGAAGTTGTTGGCCACCGCCAGGATGTCGCGCGTCTGGTCGAACACCATGAACGCGCCAGCGCTCGGCACGTCCTCGAAGCCGAGCTTGCGCTCGAACTCGTGCGCCGCCAGCAGCACGCCAGAGGGGCCGCCGACCTGGACTGCCTGCGGCTCCTTGGCGCCAGCGTCCTGCAGCACGCTGCGGATGCTCACGCCGAAGGGCACCTCGTAGATGCCGGGGCGCGCGACGTCACCGGAGACCGACAGGAGCTTGGTGCCCGCGGACTTCGGCGTGCCCGCCGCGCGAAACCAGGCGCCGCCGTGCTTGGCCAGGTGGGCCACCGCCAGCAGCGTCTCCACGTTGTTGACCACGGTGGGCTTGCCCAGGTAGCCGTGCGTCACCGGGTAGGGTGGGCGGTTGCGCGGGATGCCGCGCTTGCCCTCGAGCGACTCGAGGAGCGCGGACTCCTCGCCGCACACATAGGCGCCGGCGCCCACGTGCAGCTCGACGTCGAAGTCGAGCTCGGCGCAGCCCGCCACCGCGCGGCCCAAAAGGCCGAGCGCGCGCCGCTCGGCGAGGACGGCCTCGAGCGGCGCGATCAGGAACGGATACTCGCCGCGCAGATAGATGAAGCCGCGCTGCGCGCCCACCAGGAACGCGGCGACCGTCATGCCCTCGATCACCTCGTGCGCGTGGTGGGTGAGCAGCTCTCGGTCCTTGAAGGTGCCCGGCTCGCCCTCGTCCGCGTTGCACACCACGTAGCGCTCCGGGCCGGGGGCCTGCGCGCAGGCCTCCCACTTGGTGGCGGTGGCAAAGCCCGCGCCGCCACGCCCTCGCAGGCCGGAGGCTCGCAGCTCGGCGAGCGTGGCCTGACGACCGCGTACCACGGCGGCGGCCAGGCTCTCGCCGGGCCGCAAGGGCGCTGACAGCAGGAGATCTCGGCGCATCACGTGGCTGTCGATGGTGAACAGGTTGGCGGGCCAGTCGCTGACCGGCGAGCCGCCGCGGATGAGCGAGGAGATCGCGCCGATGCGCGCCGGCGTCAGCCGGGCGATGGCGCGGCCGTTGACCAGCATCGCCGGGCCCTGGTCACAGAGCCCGGTGCAGGAGGTGGTGCCGATGCTGACCAGCCCATCGCGGCTGACTTCGTCGGGGTCCACCCGGAACGCATCGAGCATGCGCTGGCGCAGCTCCTGCGATCCGGCGAGCTCGTCCGTGATGTTGTCGCTAAACAGCACGCGGAAGCGACCGCGCGGCTCGGAGGAGAAGAAGGCGTAGAAGCCCACCACGCCCTCGACGTGGGCTCGCGGCAAGTGGAGCGACTCGGCGACCTGGGTGATGGTCGGCCGGGAGATGTAGCCGGTCGGATCCATCACGTCGCGCAAGATCTGCACCAGGCGCGTGCCGTCGTATCGATGGCGCGCGAGGACCGCCGCTAGATCTCGATCGGAGGAGGACATCGCTCGTCACGAAGATACCACTTGCGATCACGAGGCGCGCGCGCGCGCCCACGGATGTGAACCTAGAGGACCTCCGAGGTGCGGTGGCTGTTGTCGTGGAGACACGCCGCGGCTGCACGGGATCGCGCGGGGGCGATGCTATGCGTCGGCGAGGCCGAGCACGCGCTCGAGGCCAAGGCCGACGCCGCCAGTGGCGGCCACGAGCGCACGGTACTCGTGGACGGCGGCGGCGCGCTCCGCGGCCGAGAGAGCGGTCGCCTCGCCGCGCAGGAGGGTGTTCTTGCGCGTGTGCTCCGCGGGCACGAACTCGATGGCGCTCACGCGGTAGCCGCACGCGCGCAGGAGCAAGGCTCGCATCGCGTCGGTGAGGTCGGCGGCGGTCTCGCGGCGCAGGTGCGGCGTGGCCCAGATGGTGCGAAACGCCGTGGCCGGTGCGTCGTCACGGCCTGCTGCTCCATCCGCTCCATCCGCTCCATCCGCTCCATCCGCTGGCGTCGCCGGCGGCGCGAAGTCGTACCTGGCGGCGAGTCCTGCCCAGCCGCGGGCCAGCTCGGCCTGGCAGCACGGCGCCACCGCGACCAGGCTGGCCTTGAGCTGCACGGCGAGCGCCAGCGCATCGCAGGTGGCGGTGTCGCAGGCGTGCAAGGACAAGAGCGCGTGGATGGGGGCGTCTTCGAGGTGGTCGCGGAGATCCTCCAGGGCGGCGGCGCGAAAGGTCAGCGCGTGCGCGAGCCCCGCTTGCTGGCTGCGCTGTCGGCACGCTTCGATCACGTCGGGGTTGCGATCGACGCCGAGGATCCGCACCTGACCGCCCCAGCGGTGCTCCGCCACCCAGGCCAGCGCCATCGAGAGATACGAGCGGCCGCAGCCGGCGTCGAGGATGGTCACGGGGCCATGCGCCGCCAGGAGCGCTCGCACGGACGCGCCGAGCAGGGTCACCATGTGGCTCACCTGCCAGTACTTGCGGACCTGGCGCGGCGGCATGCTGGCGTCGCGATGCAAGAGCCCCATGGCGCGCAGCAGGGGGGCCGCCTCGCCGGGCGGGAGCAGCAGGGCTTTGCCGCTCGAGAGCTCGGCGGTGCGCTGCGGCGTCCAGTGTTCGCTGGCGCGCTCGGTGAAGGCGCGCTGCCAGTGCTGGTTGCGCGGGTCGTCCGTGGGGGGCGCGTTGGGCGAGGTCACGAGGAGGCCTTGCGGAGCAAGGCGCGCAGCTTGCCACGTCGCCTGTCCACGGGCCATCGGCCGGTCGCTTGACCGGCCGATCAGAGCCAGGGGCCGCAGCCGCACAGCAGCGCCAGGACCAGCAGCGCAGCGTGGATGAGGCGGCACGCGGCGCTCGTCCTTCGCCGCATGGCCAGGAGCGCGAGCGCGGCAGCGCCTCGCCGCATGGTCAGGATCCCGGGCACCATGGCGGCGAGCGACACCCACGCGAGCGCGGCGCCGTGGTCGAGCGGCGGCTGCAGCGCGATCGGCAAGAGGGCGCGCACCAGCGCGAGCTCTGCGACGATGATGACGCCCAGGGCCCAGCGCTGCCCGGCGAGCAGCGCCATGGCGGCCACCGCCAGGATGCTGGCCGCTTCCGGACTCGCGGTGGTGAAGGGCAGGGCGAGCCCCGCCGCTGCTGTCCCCGAGAGCCCCACGATCAGCGCGCGTCGCCGTTGTCGCGCTCTCGCGCTGATCCGCCGCGCCCAGCGTCCGGCCGCGACCGCATCCATCGATCCATCTGCGCGACGGCCGAGATCCAGGACTTGGGCGCTTGCCTGCATAGGATAATTGTAACGATACGTCGACAATATCCGAGCTGATTGTATAGATGACGCGACAATTGTCGCCGCTGTATCTGATAACCACCTTGAATTACTTGGTCAACGTATCGTCCCTGGGCACTCGCCGCGTCTGTATCCGCGTCCGCGTCTGATGGCGCGGCACGAACGGCACGGCCGGCGCGCTGCCTGGCCGGCGGCGCGCGAAGCGCCCCAGGGCGACTCGCGGACGAAGCGCCGTGCGGTGGCCGTGGCGTTGGCGATGGACAGCTCGTGCGCAGCCCGCGCTCGAACGCGAGGCAGCGCCTCGTCGCCCCAACGTCTGCGTCACTTCAGCGTCCCAGCCACCCTCCACGTCTGGTGGCGCCGCTGCGGCGGCTAGCGCGCCGAAATGATGGTGCCGACGTCTTCGCCCTTGAGCGCCGCCAGCACCTGACCCTTTGCGCAGCCCGTTGACGATCTGCAGCTCCTTGCACCAGCGCGCCCGCGGCAGGTAGTCCACCACCACGCGCTCCACCACCACGTCCGGCAGGTTCTTGGCGATGAGCTCCCCGGCGGTGATCCGCGGGATGTGGGTGGCGTGCGGGTTCTTCTTGGGGTCGTCGGTGTAGACCCCGTCTTCATCCTTGATGAAGATGCCGCGCTTGGCGCCCAGGAACTCCGCGGACAGGAACACGCCGGCGTCGGTCCGGTGCGGCGGGATGCGGCTGCCTTCTTCCCGCTTCTCCCAGTACCCAAACGGCGGCATGCCGCTCATCACCGGGATGCAGCCCATCTGCAGGTACAGCGGCAGCTTCTCGAAGTCGTCGGGCAGCATGTAGATCCCGCCGTGCTTGGCCAGCAGCATCTGCAGCATCCGCGCGTTCTGCATCGGGATGTACTTGCCCAGCGTGGCCATGATGCCAGTTGGCAGGTCCAGCTCCGAGGCGATGGAGTAGATGTGGCGAGCGCGGGTGCCGCCGCCGGCCAGCAGCACCACCGGGATCCCCAGCTTGCGCGCCTCCACCACCTCCTCGAGGATCGGGAACAACGCGGCGCGGCCCCGGTCCATCACGCTCTGGCCGCCGATCTTGACCACCCGCACCTCCGGCATGATGGCCACCGGGTGATAGTCAAGCCCGGCGCCGGAGCCCGTGAGGGTCGAGCCAGAGAGCAGCGAATCGATGGTCTTGCGCTCAGCCACGAGCGTTCTCCTTGGTGATCACGGTCCCCACGTCTTCGCCTTGCAGCGCGCGGGTGAGCTGGCCGGGCTTGAGCCCGTTGACGATGACGATGCGCCGCAGGTTCTTGGCCGTGCGCCACGCGGCGAACAGCTCCTCGTCGAGGATGTTCTCCTCGGGCGGATGGGCCAGCACCTCGGCCAGCGTGGTCCTGGCGATGTGTCGGGCGTCAGCGTGCTTCTTGGGGTCCTTGTCGTAGAGGCCATCTTCGTCTTTGACGTAGATGACTTGCCGCATGCCCAGCACGTCTGCGAGCTGGAAGAGGCCAAAGTCTGAGCCGTGCGCCGGCAGCACGCCGCCCTCGGCCGGCGGCGGCTCCCAGAAGTGATAGGGCGGCACCGAGATGGCGATGGGCACGATGCCGGCGTCGAAGTAGAGCGGCAGGTCCCAGAAGTGGTCGCGCTGCATCGGCATGGAGCCGTGCGAGGCCAAGAGCGTGTTGAGCACGATCGCGTTGAGCTCCTCCATGGCGCCCACGAGCTGCGCCATCCCACCCACCGGCAGCCCGAGATCGACGGCGATGGACATGGTGTGGCGAACCCGGGTTCCACCGCCGACGCCCAGCACCATGCGGTGGTGCTTCTTGGCTTCGGCGATCTCGGCGACCAGCGGCAGGATGGCGTCCTTGCCGCGGTCAAAGATGCTCTGGCCACCGATGGACACCAGCGAGACATCCGGGAAGACCTGGAGGTCTCGTTCGCTGTCCGTGCTCTCGAGCACGCTGCGGTTCTGCAGCGACTCACGCATCAAGCGAGATTCAATGTGGGTGCGGCCATCGCCGCCGACGAGCTTGGTCATGGGGCTCCAAAGAGAGAAGGCGCCATCGCGAGAGTCGCAGCATACGCAAACTGCATTGCGAGCGCCGCCGTGACGAGCGAAAACGAGCGAAAACGAGCAAGAACGAGCGAAAAACGCGCGCCGAAAAGCAGACGAGCCGCCCACTGGGCGGCTCGTCCGTTCGCGTCCGTTCGCGAGCGGGCTCGCTAGGTAGCGCAGGTGATCAGGTCGCCGGCGGCGTGGTGCAGTTGCCGTTGGCGTCGAGGCCCTTCTTGACCTCGGTCAGGTACGCCTTGACCGCCGCGAAGCCAGCGCCGTTCAGGTTGAACTGCGGGTGGTTCTGGAACGGCGCGACGCCGGTGCCGACTCGGTTGAACGCCGCCTCGTTGAACACGATCGAGTAGGGCTTGGTCCGGGTCTGCGGCGTGTAGTACATCGCCAGGTAGTAGGTGCCGATGTTGGCGTCGGCATCCAGGTTCTTCAAGGTGTTGAACATGATCGCGCCGGTGTCCGAAGCGATGAGGCCGAAGGCGCCGCCGTCGTGGCAGGCGCGGCAGTTGCCGCCGGTGGTGCCCGTGGCCGCCATGCGGGTCGGGACCTGCGCGGTGTTGAACGCGGTCAGCGACATGCACTTCTGAAATTCCTTGAGCAGGCGAGAAGACGCCGCTCCCGGGGTCTCGCCGGTGTCAGGTAGCGGACCGCCGCCGCCGCCAGCACGCGCCGTCGCCTCGAGGGACAGCCAGCCGTTGATGGTGGCGAGCTGGGTGGCGTCATACGTGATGCCAGCGTGCGACGCGATGTTGGTGGGGATCTTGGAGATGCCGGCCGACTCGGGCGTCCACACTCCGACGAGCTGCTGGTAGCCGACGACCGCGGCGTACGAGGCGTCCTTGGTGGCCCCCACGAACGCCGGGTTGGTCGTCTGGTGGCAGCCGCCGCACTTGGTGGTGACGATCGGGTAGACCTTGTCCTCGTATTCCTTCTTCGCGGCCTGAGCCTTCTCGGTGTTGCCGTTCGGGTTCGGGTTCGGGTTGTCCTGAGTGTCACCCGGCTCCGCGACGTCACCGACGCAAGCAGCCGCACCCATCGTCATCGCAGCGACCAGGAGAATTCTGGAAAACATGATGTGTTTCTCCGACTTTCTTTTGATCAGGGGATTTGGTGGGAGGGGTTTAGGCGCGGCGGCGGCGAATCGCCGCGACCAGGCCGAGGAGGAACAGGGTGGCCAGGCCAGTCGAGCCCGAGCCGGTGGAGCAGCCGCCCACCGAGGAGTCGCCGTCGGTGGCCGTGTTGCCTTCGCCGTTGCCGCTCTGGCCCGTGCCCGAGCCAGCCGCGGGAGCCTTGGGACCCGCCACCACCAGGGTGGACAGGTAGCCGGAGGGCTTGAACTGCGAGGCACCCTGGGTCACGTCCTTGCCGTTGACCGCCGCGATCAGGATGCTCTTGCCGGGGTTGAACGGGTCCTTCATCACCTGGCAGTCGCCGAAGCCACGGCCCTGGTTGTAGGGGTTGTTGCCCAGCAGGTTGGAGTAGAGGTGCATGTCGTAGTTGGCGCCGACGCTGAGCGTCTGCGGCTCGTGCTTGAGCTTGGCGCCATCGGTGGTGAGGAAGCGGATGCTGGCGTCACCGGTGGCGGTCATCGAGCCGCTCATCATCGCGAAGCCCGGGGTGCTGGTGGTGCCGAACACGCCGCCGCAGATGGTCACGTGGGTGTCGAGCGCGCCCAGGAACTTGCCCTTGAAGTTGGTCGGCGCCTGGACGATCTCCAGGCCGGCGCGGGTCGCCTTGAGCAGCGAGACCTCGTTGGCGCGATAGACGCCGCCCTTGATGCCGTTGTTGGCGTTGCTGCCCTGCACGTCGCCGCTGCGGAACATCACCACGTCGCTGGGCGTGCCGTCAGCGTTGAGCACGCGGGTGTGCATGGCGCGCATGGCGTACGTGCGGACCGCCTTGCCAGCGACCTGGACTTCCTTGCGGCCGGCGATCATCTTCTTCCACAGGACCTTCATCGGCTGGCCGTCGGTGATGTCGACCGCGCCGATCCACGCGCCCTCGCGCTGCGGCTGGGTGTTGCCGGCGGTCCAGGTGCAGGTGGCGGTGTTCTTGTCCGTGCCCACCGTGCAGGAGCCGTGGGTGCGCTCCTCGTTGGCCTCGACGGAGACGTCGTCGCCGTTGCCCTTGACTGCGGCGCAGGCGGTGGCCGCCCCGTTGGCGTCGAGCTGGCAGTTGAGGTTGAAGCGGAAGGCCCAACCGTCGTCACGGCCGTTGCCGTTGGCGCCGCACCACGACACGAACTTGGTCTTGCCGCCGCCGAGCGGCAGGGCGGTCTCACCGGCGGTGTCCTGCATCATGCAGGCGTCGTCGTTGTTCTTCGCCATGATGATGACGCCGGGGTTGGTCGCGGCGTTGTAGCGGTTGGGCTGGCCAGCCTGGCCGCCGCTCATCGGGACGTGCTTGCAGGTCGCGTCGAGCACGGCCACCAGGCGGACGGTGTCGTTGGTGCCCTGGAACTGCACGTTGTAGAACACCGCGAAGTTCTTGCCGTCGTTGATCGGCATGACGCGCGGGTGGTTGAACTGGCGATACTCGTTGCCGTTGTTGGCGGTGATGAACACCGGCTGGCCGGTCGGCTTGGCCTCGGTCACGCCGGCGTTGTTCACCAGCTCGATGGGGGCGCAGGCGCCCTGCATGCGGTTGTTGGCGCGCGGGCCGGGCGGCAGGGTCACCGTGTTGGTGGCCGGGTTGAGCGCCTCGGCGGAGTGCATCTCGATGGCGATGCCCTTGTTGCCGGCGCCGAACGCGAAGGTCATCTGCTCGTTGGTGAACTCTTCGTCCGTGGCGCGCAGCTTGGCGTTGGCGCCGGTGCCAATGACGCGGGCGAGGTCGCCCGTGCTGGAGGCGGCGAACACCTTGTGGACCGCAGGGGTCGCCGGGGCGATCTCGGCCAGTGCAACGCTGCTGCTGCCAGCGGTGACAAGCGCGACTGCGAACAGCGTCTTGTTGAGCTTGCGGGTCATTGTCTTCTCCATGTTGATGGCAAACTCTATAAGCAACCCTCGTGCCGTCTCTAAGTTGTCGAAATTCAATGAATGTAACATCTGGGGGTTGGGGAGCCGGGGCCCCGATCGGGGTGGAGAGCTTCCGCCGAATCCGCCATCCGATCCCGGGTTTGGGCGCGCCATGGGGCCACTGGGACCGGGCAGCCAGGCGGCCATTCCCTCCGAAAGGATGGTCGCCTTGTAACAAATCCTGGGACCTGCAGCCCAGATCCTCTGACAACCACAGATATTTCCGTGTCGTCTCTTGCAAATCACCTGATTGGCCCACCAGTGACTTGCATTAACTATTTGAAATGATGATGAAGAAGGCTGTTTTTCGGACGCTGACGGCGTGGAACAAAGCATCTATGGGGATGTCATGAGGGCGGGAGGTGCGAGGCGCTGCACACTCTTGAGGCCTTCGCCCCCAGATCAGGAGGCCTACCCTCAGTCCCTATGTGCGACATGTAGCCAGGGCAGGGCGAGATCGGACTTCCTTCCTCCACCCGTCCCGTCCCCGTCCGTGTCCCCGTCTGCGTCCGCGTCCCCGTCTGCGTCTCGGTCTCTGTCTGGGTAGCGCGAGCACGAAGGAGCGAAGGGCCGCCCGCCCGCGAAGCGCCCCCCTGGGGTGACAGATCGTGCGCAGCCCCCTCCCGCTGAGCGCACTCTTTCCGCGCTCTCCCAGGAGGAACCGATCTGGAACCCCGGGGCGTCGCGGGCAGGCCCCGTGCCCCGCCTCACCCGCAAAGCATCACCTGATCCGTCCCCGTCCCCGTCCCCGTCTGCGTCCCGGTCTCTGTCTGGGTAGCGCGAGCACGAAGGAGCGAAGGGCCGCCCGCCCGCGAAGCGCCCCCCTGGGGTGACAGATCGTGCGCAGCCCCTCGCTCGAAACGCCCGAGCCGCTCATTCCCCCCATCCCGCTCGAGCGCACTCTTTCCGCATGCTCTTCCCAGGCGAGGAACCGATCTGGAACCCCCGGGGGGCGCGTCAGCGGGCAGGCCCGCAGCGACTGCCCCCGCCGTCTCGCCTCACCCGCAAAGCATCACCTGATCCGTCCCCGTCCCCGTCAGCGGGGCCCGCAGCGACTGCCCCGGTCTCGCCTCACCCGCAAAGCATCACCTGATCCGTCCCCGTCCCCGTCCGCGTCCCCGTCCGCGTCCCCGTCCGCGTCCCCGTCCGCGTCCCCGTCCCGTCTCCGTCTGTATCTGTATGGTCCCGCCTCTCGTCACCACTCTTCGTCGGGCAGCGGCTGCGGGATGTCGGCGGGGTTGATGGGCCGGCGGTGCAGCGCGATGGCCTGCACCCGGACCTTGTTGCGGCCCAGGAGGACCTCGCCCTTGGCCTGCGGCGAGGCCTCGAAGGTCGCCTCCGCTAGCTCCTGCGCGGTCAGCCGGTCCTTGCGGCGCTCGTCGCGAATGATCCAGCCCTCGGTCACGCCCTTGGTGTCCACACCCGACGCCTCCAGGAACTCCTTGAGCTTCCAGCGCAGGCTGCCGTCCGGCAGGGTCTCCGCGGCGTCCTGCTTGAGCTCCTGCCGCTTGATCACCGCCACCATCTGGTTGTCGAGGTACACCCGCACGCCGCCGCGCAGCGGCTCGCCATAGTAGGGCACGCCTACCACCTTGGCGCCGTCGATGTAGAACCCATCGTTGGGAACGAGCTTGGGCGGGGTCCGCTTGACGTACACCATCACGCTCGAGATCTTGTCGGGGGTGCGCCCGTTGCCGAACCCCTCGGCGGCCATGGGCAGCGCCTTGCCTTGGACCTCTGCGCCAAACCGGAACATCAAGAGCTGGCCGTCCTTGCTGCGCAAGTCGTCGCCGGTCGCGACGATGGAGTCGGTCATCTTGGGGCCATAGACGTGGATGCCCTTGACGGTCTTGAGGTTGACGCCGATGGCGGTCAGGTAGTCGGTGAAGCGATACCGCCGTCGCTTGACGATGACGTATCCAGGATCATCGGAGTTGGGCCGGATCTCGGCGGAGGACTGCTCCTCCACCCAGTTGACGGCGAGGGGCACCGGCAACTCGCCAAAGGTCAGCGAGCCGCGAGGTCTCCCATCTACATAGACGATGGTGTCCTTCCAGCGCGCGACTCCTTTCTTGTGCTCCGCGGGCACATAATCCGAGACCGTGGGCGGCGGCGGCGCTGGCGCCTCGAGCGTGGCTGCGATGGGGGGAGCTGGCTGCGTCTTGGGCGGTTCCTTGCAAGCCGCAAGGCTGGCCATGCATAGAAGAGCGAAAGGAGAGATGCGCATCACGTCAATTCTCACAGGTTGGGGGCGCTGCATTCGCGATACCAAGCAGGGGAAACCTTGGGCCACGGCGGGGACGAGAGACCTCGGGGGACTGTAATCCTCTGGAAACAATGGGCCCAGGGATGGGTTGGGGCGGCGCGATGCCTGGGGGGCCAGCAGCAATCGGGACTGGGGTTGGGGGCTCTTGTGGGGGGCAAACTCCCCAAGGCTCTCGGCGCTCGAGATCGGAGACTCTCGCCAACATCCTGATATTCCCCAAGCCCATGGTCTGGTGCCGCTGGCCTCACCATTGCACATTGCAGGATCTATCATGATGCGCACCTCCGTTCTTTGGGTAGCAACGCTGTCCTCCGTGCTCGGGCTCGCGAGCTGTGGTCTTGGCGACGCCAGCGAGGATCTGGACGCGGTCGTTTGCCAGACCTCGATCGCGATCACAGGGACCTTCACGCCGGGCACCAAGCCCGCGGACTTCCCCACCGAGCCGCTGGATCCCAACAGCTGCTGGCCGGTGGGCAAGTGGTCCTTCACGGTGACCAAGACCGACAATCCGGAGGGCGCTCCCAAGGAGTGCGCCGCGGTGACCTTCGAGTCGAAGTACGACTTTGACGTGGTGCGGGTTGCGGTGGATCCGGTCACCAAGGCCGAGACGCCGTCCTATGACGGCTTTGACAAGGTCACCTACCTGACCGCGCCCACCGCGAACACGCGCAGCAAGATCTCTCAAGGCGGCAGCGGCTCGTGCGCCGGCATCTTCGAGATCTTCACCGCCGACGGCAAGACGATCTACAACCTGCACCCGGCGCTCAACCCGCTGACCAACACGCTCACCGGCAATGGCGAAGTGGTGACCTACGAAGCCAACCAGTGGAAGCCGCCCACGTGAAGCGCTGGGTGGTGCTTGGGGCGGTGCTGCTAGGCGGGCTGTTGTTCCTGCTCTGCGGCAGATGCGCGCGCCGGTGGATGCTGCGCCTGGGCAGGTGGCCGAGCTGGCCAGCCGGACGCTGCCGCCGCTGCCGGAGTTTCCGGCGGGCCGAAACGCCGCGCCGGTGGACGAGGAAGAGGCGCCGGAGCCCGTGCCGGCGGGGCCGCCGCCGAAGCTCGACGTCAACAGCACCGAGTTCTATCAGCGCTTCTACGAGATGCTCGGCTCGCGGCTGACCAGGGAAGCGGCGTTTTGTTACAACGGCGGCAAGGAGCGCGATCAGAAGGTCAAGTTCTCCTACAAGGTGTTCATCCGCGACGGTCGGGTCACCATGCGCGACGTCAAGATGGTGCTCAGCACGCTTGGCGATCCGGCGCTGGAGCGCTGCATGCAGGAGAAGGTGGCGGCATACGCGAGCTGGAAGGACGACGCCTTCCCGGACTACGAGCTGGAGGACGAGGTGCTCATCCGGGTGCGCGCGCTCAAGAAGCACAAGCAGGAAGAGGACCGCGAGTACTTCCCGCCGACCAAGCTGGTCGACGCCGAGTGAGCGAGAGCGCCCGCCCGAATGAGGGCGTCCGGGCGCGGCGTTGCGCTGGCCGTGTCGTCAGGGGTCGAAGTCCGGTTGCGTGCGCTGGCAGTACTCGATGGCGGTGGCGAGATCGGGCGGCGCCAGGCCGCGCCACAGCGCCACCCAGGGCTTGCCGTCGAGGGTGAAGCGCTGCAGGCCATCGCACTGCTCGCGGTACCAGCTCGTGATCGGGTTGTCGGCCCGGCTGCGCCAGAACAGGCGCGGAAAGTCCCCGGTGAGGTTGCGCCAGAGATCTCGGCCGACGCCCTCGCCGCGCGCCACGGTGGTGACCGCGAACTTGGACAGGTACGGCGCCAGCGTGGTCTCGGTGACGATGGCCCCGCCGCGGTAGTCCCCGGCGACATACGCACGGAGAAACGGGCGGCTGGAGAACTCGGGGACCAAGGTCTTGCCGAACGCCTCCTCGATGACGGTGAGCAGGCGCTCGCGATCGAGGCCCTCCCAGGAGGTGGCGCTCTGCACCACCATGCCGCGTCGGACCAGCGTGCCGGCGCCCTTGACCGTGAACAGCTCACGCAGCAGGTCGAGCGGCGAGGTGACCGAGACGGTGATCGGGTGGGCCACCGCGTTGATGACGCGCGCGATCTGGCGGAGCAGCGCGCCCTGCGGCTCCGGCAGCGTGGGGCGGACGGTGTCGACCTCGGCGAGGTCGATCATGGACACCACGCGACCGCCGCGCGGCTGCAGGCCGGAGCGGCGCCCCAGAAACACGACCTTGCGCGCGGCGACCTGGTGGACGAGCTCGGACAGGGCGTCAAAGCGGCGGTCTGCCCCATCGTCCGCGCCGCGGGCCTCGGCGCTGCGCGGCGCCGGCAGCGGCACCAGCGGCACCAGCGGCAGGCAGTCTTCGCCCAGCACCCTGCATGACCTGCCCCGCCTGCGTGACGGTGGCGCGGACGTGCGGAGGCAGGGCGGCGGCCACCCGCTGCGCGCTCTTGACCGCGCTGCCGCCGCCGACCGCGCCGAAGGCGAGCACGGGCAGGAGGTCCAGCTCGGCGAGGAAGCGCAGGTCCACCGCCAGCGCGTCGAGCGCGTGATCGAGCACCGGGTCCGAGACGTGGATCACCGCGAACGCGCTGGGCGCCGCGGAGGTGCCGCTGCGCGTGTTGCGAAACAGCTCGAGGTACTGCTGGGCCTCGGCGGGGCGACCGACGGAAGCGAGGAAGCGAAGGACTAGCTCTTGAGGCGTCATGACGAGGCTCGCGGAGGCGATGGAAAAAGCGATGCAAGTGGGAGGCGCTAAGGAGCCGGACGCGGTCGCGTGATCAAGTCGGTGAACAGGCGCACCGCCCAGTCCAGATCGTCGAGCGCCACCCACTCGTCGGCGGTGTGGGCCTGGGCGATGTCGCCCGGGCCGACGACGACGGCGTGGATGCCGCGCTCGGCGTAGAGCGCAGCTTCGGTCCAGAAATCCAGCGGCCCGAACTCGTGGACGTGCCCGGCGAGGAGCTGGGTCAGCGGCGCGGGGCGCTCGCAGCGGAAGGGCTGGTGATCGATCACGCTGGACAGCTCGATCAGCGGATCGATCGCGCGGGCGAGCTCGGCGACCTCCTGGTGCCAGGCCTGCGCGTGAAACCCGGGCCATGGACGCAGCGACCACGTCAGCTCGGCCTGCGACGGGACCACGTTGAACGCGACCCCGCCGGAGAGGCCCGCGACGTTGAGGCACAGCCCCTTCATGTCGGCGGGGCCGTCGTGCAGCCGGGCTCTGCCCAGCTCGTCGAGCGCCACCGCGAGCCGGGCGAGCTGCGGGATCGGTCGTGGCAGGTGGTCGGCCTTGGACGAATGGCCGCCGCTGCCGCGCAAGGTGGCGCGCGAGGCGATGACGCCCCGGTGCGCCAGCCCAGCCCGCCGCGCGGTGGGCTCACACACCACCGCGTACTCCACGTCGCGCGCGACGCTGCTGGCCAAGAACGCGGTCACGCAGGCAGTGCCGTGCTCCTCGTCTCCGGAGAACAGCAAGCCAAGGTCCTCGGGGTGGCTGCGCTCGGCGGCGATCACGGCGGCGGCGATCGCCCCCTTGGTGTCCGCGGTGCCAAGGCCATAGAGCCGGTCTCCCACCAGCTTGGGGGTCCACGGGTCCTGGCTCCAGCCGCGGTTGGCCGGCACGGTGTCGACGTGGGCGTTGATGAGGAGGCGCGGCGTGCCCCAGCGCGCCAGCAAGTACGCGCCGGGCTCACCGCTGCCGCGGACCACCGGGAAGATCTCGACCGTGGCGCCGGCGCGCTCCAGGCGAGGCGCCAGGTGGCGGCACATCGCCAGCTCGTCCCCAGCGCCGCGGTCAGGGCCCGCTTGCTGGGTGGGGAAGGCGACGAGCTCTGCGAGCAGCGCGGCCGGGGCGTTCAAGGTCGACATGGGGCCTCCTTTGGGACACGACAGCAGGTCAGCGCGCGCGCGCACGGGCGGCAGGCTTGGCCGTCGTGGGCGGGCGCCGCGGCGCCTTGGTGGGAACCGGCGCCGCCGTCGCGGGGGCGGCTGCGGTTGGAGAGGCGGCCTCCGCGGCGATCAGGCGGCGCCAGGCCGGGTGGTCCGCCACCAGGCGCAGCGCCGCATCCAGCAACGACTTGCCGGGCTCCATGCGATGCCACGTGGACGCCCCGGATGGGTGTGGCAGCGGGATCACGTCGGCCTTGTGGCCGTGCCACGTGGCGCGATGACAACGCCCGACGGCGTCGGTGAGCTGGGCGAGCTCGGGCAAGATCTGGGCGATGGCCAGCTTGCCAACTGGCAAGAGGAGCAGCGGGCGCAGGATCTCGATCTCGGACGCCAGGTGGACCGAGCAGCGTTCGATCTCGTCTGCGTCCGGCACGCGGTCGCCGCCGCCGCCTCGCGGGTTCTTGCCGGGGAAGCAGCGGCACACCGCCGCCATGTAGGCGCGGTGGCGAAACGCCTCCTCGCGCACCCCGATGCTCTCGAACCACCCGAACATGGTCTTGCCCGCGGTCCAGGCGAACGGCCGCTGCGCCGGTCCCTCCTTGATGCCTGGGGCTTGTCCGATCAGCATGATCTCTGCAAGGACGGGGAGGCCCGAGACCACAGGCGGGATCATGTCCGGGCACGCGCGACAGGCCTTGAGGGTTGTCACGTGACGAGTGATCTGCACGAGTCGATCCACGGCGCGCACTATGCCCCAGGCCCTGGAAAACATCACGGCCCCGGCCCACCGAGGCGCGATCTCATGGCGGACCGGCGGCGATGGCGCGCTCCTTGCGTCAAGCGAAATCGTACCGCGACAAATCGTCCGCGGGTGGTGGTCGCCGATGAGGATGACCGGCGCTTCGCGCGTGCGCGTTCGCGCGCGACCCACCGTTTCGGGGTGTTAAAGAACCTCGCGCCAGGTCGTCTTTTCAGGTGCAGGCAGATGGTGCAGGGCGCTCAAGAACTGCTGGGCAAGTCGGTCTGGCGCGGTATCGTAGAGCCACAAGCGCGAGGTCTACGCGGTCGCACGCCGTTGCTCGTGCCGGCGCAGGTCGCAAAGCGGGCTTGTTGTTCCCTCCAGGCTATCAGCGGCCCGACGGGGCCATAGAGAGGTTCGATGCCGGAACATGATCCATTGATTCGCCGGGTGCTCGGGGGCAACTACCTCGAGCTGACGCTGCTGCGGCTCATCGTCGATGAGAAGCCGGAACAACAGGTCTCGGTCAAGCTCTCCATCGCGGAGCGCGGCGGGCCGCTCGAGGTGGAGGGGACGGGCGTGGGTCTCGTCGACGCCATCTACGCCGCGCTCCTGGCGCGCTACGGGCGAGAGGTCCAGTCGCTGCACTCGATCCAGATGGTGGAGTTCACGGTGTCCGCAGAGCTCGCCACCAAGAACGGCAAGAGCGGGGTGGACGCGGTGGCCAAGGTCGAGATCCACGTCGTCAACTCCGAGGGGCGGCGCTTCGCCTTCGCCGACTCCTCTCGTTCGATGACCACCAGCGCGGCGCGCGCCGTGCTCTCGATGGTGCAGTACTTCATCAACGCCGAGCGGGCCTTCATCACGCTCGACCACGCCCGGCGCGACGCCTCCGAGCGCGGACGAGAAGATCTGGTGTCTCGCTACACCGCGGAGATGGCCGAGGTGGTGGAGTCGACGAGCTACGCCGAGGTGATCGACGCGATCCGCAAGCGCCTGCGCTAGCCTGCCAGCCTGCGCTAGCCGCCCAGCTCGATGCCGATGCCGCGCGCGGTGCGGGCCAGCTCGCCCTTGGGGTCCACGAGCTTGAGCTTCTTGACCGCCTTGTCGATGGGCTTGCCGACCAGGTGGCCGTTCTCCATGGCGGCGACGTGTCCGAACTTGCCGTCCGCGATGAGCTCGACGGCCTTGACGCCGAAGCGAGTCGCCAGCTCTCGGTCGAAGGCGCACGGGCTGCCGCCGCGCTGGATGTGGCCAAGCACCGTGGAGCGGACCTCGTACTCGGTGTTTGCCTCGATGTACTCGGCGAGCCGCTGGCCGGCGCCGCCGAGCTTCTCCTGCTTGGTGGGATCTCCGGGCGTGACCACCGAGTAGCCGCCGCCCTTGGGCCGCGCTCCCTCGGCGACCACGACGATGCTGTAGCTCACACCGCGGCCGTGGCGATGGTGAAAGGCCGCGATCACGCGCTCGGGATCGTATTCGATCTCCGGGATGAGCACGACGTGCGCGCCGCCGGCGAGGCCGGAGGTCAGGGCGATCCATCCGGCGTAGCGGCCCATGACCTCGATGATCATGATGCGCTCGTGGCTCTCGGCCGTGGTGTGCAAGCGCTCGATGGCGTCGACCACCACCTCGACCGCGGTCTGAAAGCCGACGGTGTAGTCGGTGGCCTCCAGGTCGTTGTCGATGGTCTTGGGCACGCCCACCACGCGGGTCATGCCTCGCTCGATGAACTTCTGGCCAAACGACATCGTGCCGTCACCGCCGACGACGATGAGCCCGGTCAGATCGAGCTTGTGCAGGTTGTCCAGGCAGCGCGCGGACACATCATGGATCTCGACGCGGCCGTCCGGCAGCTTGACCGGATAGGCAAAGGGGTTGGCGCGGTTGGACGACCCCAACATGGTGCCGCCGCGCGGCAGCAGCGACGCCACGTTCGACGGGGTGAGATCGATGTACTCTTCTTCGTAGAGTCCTTCGAAGCCGTTGCGGATGCCGACGACTTCCCATCCATACGTCGTTCGTGCGTGAAGCGTGGCGGCCCGGATGACGCCGTTTAGGCCCGGGCAATCACCGCCACCTGTGAGGATGCCGATTCGCTTGCTCATCGCGGGCAGTATGCCTTGGCCAGCGCGCTTTGCATGCCTTCCGCGCGCGATTCGAGATCCGGCCACCATGGTCGCGGCACGGCAACCAGCATGCACAGCGGTTTGACAACGCAGAACGGTTCTGGCACATCGAGCTTCGATGCCAGTACTCGACGGACTAAAGGTGGTGCGTTCGGCCATTCACGGTTACGGCGTGATCGCGCTGCGCCGCTTCGAAGAGGGGGAGGTCGTGTGCTGGGGAGACGGGATCCTCTACCGAGAAGACGATGACTTCGACGACACGTACTCGCTGATCTTGCCAGGATACGAGCTGACGGCGGACAAGGAAGAGGGTCCTCCGCTGTTCTTCGATCTGGTATGTCAGACGCGCTGGATAAACCACGCCTGCGATCCGAACACGTACGTGGACACCGACTGGGACGAGGCCAAGAAGACCGCGCGTGCGTGGTGGGTCGCGGTCCGCGCCATCGAGCCCGGTGAAGAGCTGACGTACGACTACGAGTTCGCCGCAGACGTCGCCGAGCCGTGCGCGTGTGGCTCGGCGCGCTGCCGCGGGGTCATCGTTGACATGTCGGAAGCCGACCAGCTCTCGCCTGAGCTGCGCGCGCGCCTGCGCTGACCGATCCTGCGGCTGATTCGACGTCGATTCCCGCCTCGATCACCGCTCGAACACATCAGCGGCGCGTGTCGATCACGTGTCGATCACGTCTCGGGCGCGTGTCGATCACATCTCGGGCGCGTGTCGATCGCGCCTCGGGCACGCCTCGATCACGCCTCGATCACGTCTCGGGCGCGCCTCGGTTCAGTCCGGATGGGCGCGCGCCCAGGCGGAGATGAGCTCGAACTCATCGACGATGCGAGAGTGATAGTGACCCCAGAGATCCGAGATCATCACCATGGATCCCTGGGAGAGCTGAGGTGTGAGGTAGATCGCGTAGTATTTCGCGCCTGACCCATCCTCCACTTCGCCGACCAGGTCTAGCTGCTGGCCGGAGACCGGGCATAGAAGCTCGCAGCGGGTGCCGTGCGGCACCTCCATCATGGTGGCCTTGCGGCCGTCGCCGTGCAGCGGGCTCAGGTGGACGTAGCCCTCGCGTTCACCTACCCGGATCTTAATAGTAATCGCCGGATACCCGTCGAACTCGACCCCGGAGATGCCCACCAAGTTGTCGCCCTTGGGACCGAAGGCCTGGGTCACCACCACCGTCACGTCGTCTTGTACGGCCACGTGCGGTTCAGTGACGGCGCGATGCCGGCCGGTGATGCGCAAGTTCTCGCGGTCGATGGGATCCATACCGGGCGAGCTGGCCACGGGTTGATGAGGAAGGCAAGCCCCTTCGTGTTTTGCGCCGTCGCAGGGCGGATGGTTCGGTATAATGACCGACATGATCCGCGGTGCCTTGGCGTTAGCAATTGTCGTTCTGACCTGTGCATCGGCCTGGGCCCAAAAGAGGGTGGCAGTGGCTCCCATCGTGGGAGATCGCGGGGCCGCGGTGACCAACGCCGTGGTCTCGGCGCTCGAAGGCGAGTTCACGGTGATCTCTCCCAAGGCGGTGACCCGGTCCGCCGAGGAGCTGGCGGTGTCGATCGACGACCAGCAGGCGGGGCGGCTGATCGCAGAGCTGGAGGCGGACGCGCTGGTGATGGGCTCCGTGGAGAAGACCAGCGAAGGCAACAAGCTTCAGCTTCGCGTGTTCCCGCTGGGGGCCCGCAAGTCCCGCTCCGCCTGGATCATCTACACGGGCAAGCCCAAGAACGACCGCGTTCGCACAGGGGTACGCACCGCGGTGTCGACCATCTTGGCCGCAGCCTCCGGCGGCGACGACCCCGTCGAGAGCGCCGAGGTGCCGGTGAGCGGCAAGGGCAAAGGCAAGGGCAAGGGGAAGGGCAAGGGCAAGGGAGTCGAGGTCCGTGACGGCGAGGGCAGGAACGAAGGCGCCAACGAAGACGCGAACGAAGACCGGTTTGGCGAGGACTCCGAAGACCCGCTGCAACCCAAGGACAAGAAGTTTCGCCCGGTCACCGGGCGGCCAGGGAAGTCTCGCTTCGCCGAGCGCACCGGGGTCGAGTCCTCCCAGGAAGAGGAAGACGAGCCACGCAAGCCCGAGCGCAAGGGCGCTCGTGAGGCGGACGGCGAGGTGACGGACTCGGAGGATGTGGGCGAGGGCGCGGAGGAGCTGGCGGCGCGGCTGGCCATCAGCCCGCCGGCGCGTGTCAGCGCCGGTCCTTCTGCGTCCAATCGCTCGCTGCGCTTCAACCACCGCGCGTTCGAGCAGGCGCCCAAGGACTACAAGGGCGAGGGCGTGGTGCCGGGGGTGCGGGTGCAGGGAGAGGTGTACCCGCTGGCCTTCGGGGGCTCCGGGATGCTGTCGGGGCTGGGCGTCGGCTTCGAGCTGGACCAGACGTTCGGCCTCAAGATCCGGACCGCCGGCATGGAGCTGCCCACCACCGTGCGCCACTACTCGGTGGACGTTCGCTTTCGCCTTGGCAACAAGCGCAACCGCGCGTCGGTCACCTTGCTGGGCGGCTACGGTCGGCGCACGTTCGTCATCTCGCGCGGCAACGTCAACGTGGACATGCCGGACGTGGACTACGCCATGGTGACCCCAGGGCTCGCCTTTCGCTTGCCGATGGGCAAGGTCGCTTTCTTTGGAGACGCTCGGGCGCTGCTCGTGACCTCGGCGGGGGCCATCGAGAAGGCCAACTCGTACGGCGGGGCCACCATCACCGCGTTCGAGGCGGAGGCCGGCCTCGAGTTCGAGCTCAGCCGCCGCCTGGCCCTTCGCCTGGCCGGGGACGTGGCCGTGCTGGGCTACAGCTTCAAGGGCAACGGCGAGCTCTCCAACAACCGCGACGCGGACGCCGCCACCAAGGACGTCGGCGGCGCGGCGGACCGGTTCATCGGCGGCGCGCTCACCCTGGCGGTCTCCTACTGATCCCCACCAATCCGGCGCCGTCGTCACGTTCGCTGGCGGGCCACGTCCGTGGCTGTCAGAGCTGGTTGATACCACCGGCGCATGTCGCCTGCATCGGAGCCGGTCGAGCGGTTGTCCGGGCCGTTGTCTGAACCTTCCGGATACGGCGAGCTGCTGGCTGGCTCGCTCGGGCTCCTGGTGCTGGTCATCGTGGCTGCGGTCGCCTTGGTCTGGGTGGTGCGCCGGCTCAGCGACCCGACGCTTCCTGGCGGCAAGCGCGGCCGGCAGCGCTGGATGGAGGTGCTCGCGCGTCTCCCGCTGGAGCCCAGGAGAAGCCTCTACGTGGTGCGCATCAGCGAGCGGACGCTGCTGCTTGGCACCAGCGAGATGGGGTTGACCTTGTTGCGCGAGCTTGGACCGCAGGACCTGCCTGCGGCTGATGCCGCGAAGGACCCGAGCTTCTCGTCGCTGGTGGCGCAGGCGACGTCGCGCTTGCGCGCCGTCCGCGCGCGGGGTGAGGGGCCGGCGGAGGGAGAGGGAGCAGGGGGCGCTGCAGACCGCGGCGCAGACGCCAGCGCAGCGGTTGGTGCAGACGCCGGCGAACCTGGGAGCGCGCGCGGCGCTTCGGAGGCGCGCTGACATGAGCCTTGGAGATGGGGTCCTGCTGGGCGTCGCGGCGCTCCTGCCCGTCGCCTTCTTGGCGCTCACGTGCTTCGTCAAGATCTCGATGGTGTTGACGTTGCTGCGAAGCGCCTTTGGAACGCCGGAGGCGCCCTCGTCGCTCATCCTGCTCGGCATCTCGCTCGTGCTGAGCGCGGTGGTGATGGCGCCGGTGTTGCACGACATGGCCGACGCCGCGAGCGCCGCGCTGGCGCCCCCCGCGACCCCTGTGCCCGCGCCGCGGCCTGCGCCGTCTGCGCCAGGCGGCGCGGCGTCCTCGGCGGGGACGGCGGGCGCCGCGGCGGCTCCGGCGCGGGGCCCGGGCGTCGCGGCTATTGTCGCGCCCGTTGTCACGCCCAGCGTCGCGCCTATTGTCGCGCCCGTCGTCACGCCTATTGTCGCGCCCGTCGTCGCGCCCGCGAGCGATCCGGCCGGCGCGCCTCCTGATGCCTGGCGCGCCCTCTTGCCGGCGGGCCGGCAGCGCGAGCTGTCGGCGGCGCTGGCGGCGCTCGGGCCGCTGCGCGCGTTCGCCCGGGCGCGCGCCGGGCAAAGGGAGCTGGAGACGTTCACCGCCCTGGCGCGCTCGAGCGGGCGCGCGACGGTGGACGGCACCGAGCTGTCGGTGGTGGCGCCCGCGTTCATCGCCTCGGAGCTGCGACGGGCGTTCGTGATGGCCATCGTCCTGCTGCTGCCGTTTCTGGTCATCGATCTGGTGGTCGGGCTGGCGCTCGCCGCGCTGGGCGTGACCTCGATGTCGCCGCAGGCGGTGGCGTTGCCCCTCAAGCTGCTGCTGTTCGTCGCGGTCGACGGCTGGCGCCTCCTGGTGGAGACGTTGCTGCGAGGGTACGTGTGAGCGACTCTCTGGTGACGCTGCTGGGCCAGGCGCTGCTCCTGGCGTTGCTCCTGGCGCTGCCGTTCTTGGTCGCGGCGCTGGTGGCAGGAGTGGTCACGGGCCTGCTGGGTGCGCTCACCCAGGTGCAGGACGCCGCGGTTGGCCTGGTGGTGCGGATCGCCGCCATGGCGGCGGTCGGGGTGGCGTTTGGCCCGTTCATGGCGAACAAGCTCACCAGCTTCGGCCACGAGGTCATGGCCATCGTCGGCCGCGTGGCCGGAGGGCCGTGAGGGCCGTGACGGCCGTGCCGCCCATGCCGGCCATGACGGCCATGCCGCCCGCGGGGCTCGTGACCTAGCGATGGCCGCCGCCTCGTTGGTGCAAGTCGCGGTGCTGGCGGCGGCGGCGCGCCCGCTGGTCGCGGTGCTGGTGCTGCTCTGGGCCGCGCGGCTCGCGTCGCCGTCGATCGCGCTCACGCTGGCGGCGGCGGTGGCGATGTTCACCGCGCCCGCGGCGCTGGAGGCGGCCGGGCCGGCGGCGCTGGCGCTGTCTTCGCCGCTCGAGCTCCTGGGGCGAGAGCTCGTGCGCGGGGCGACGCTGGGCCTCTTCGCGGCGGCGCCGCTGTGGGCTGCCGCGGTCGCCGGCCGGTGGGCCGGGCGCGCGCTCGAGGACGCCTGGCCCGCCAGCGGGCCGTCGCCGATGCGGACGTTGTACGCGGCGATGACCGGCGTGGCGTTTCTGGCGGTGCAGGGGCCGCAGCTCTTCTGCGCCGCGCTGGCGCGGAGCTACCAGGCCGCGCCGCTCGGCGCCGCGCTGGCGGGGCCTGGCTCTCTGGCGCTCGCGGTGGCGCAATGGGCCAAGGCGGCGGTGATGCTCTCACTGCCGGTCCTCTTGGCCGCGGCGGTGGCGCAGCTCTCGGTGGCGGCGGCGACTCGCGCCGCGGCGGCCACCGCGGTGGCCTTTCCACGCGCGGTCGTCGCGCCGGTGGTGGTGCTGCTCATGACCGCCGCCCTGGGGCCTTCGCTGTGCGCGGCGCTCGCCGAGCTGCTGCGGCAGGGCCTGGCGTCGTGAGCAGGGGGACCTGTGCGCCGCGTCGGCGCGCCGTGCGCGGTGCGCGCCGCTCATGAGCGAGCGCTCACAGCCCGCTTCGCCACGGCGGCGCGACCTGGCGCGCAAGGCCGGGGTGGTGGCGCACTCGCCGACCCTGACCACGGCGGCGGCGTGGCTGGGCGCGCTGGCCGCGCTGATCGCCACCGGGCCGGCGCAGCTCGCGCAGCTCCAGGACCTGCTGCGCCAGGCGTTGCGTTCGACGGCGCAGGCTGAGGGCGCCACCGAGGTCGCAGCCGAGGTCGCCGCGGCGCCCCGCGTGTCGGCGGCGCTGCTGGCGGTGGCCTCCCTCGTGCTGCCGGTGGTCGCCGCGGCGGCGGTGGCTGCGCTGGGCGCGCACCTGGCGCAAGCGCGCGCCTTCTGGATCCCTCGTCGCGCGGTGCCGGGCGCGCCGGCCTGGCCGCGGGGCGCCGGTGCCCGCAGCGCCGGTGGCCTCTGGGCGCTCGTGCGCGCGGCGGCGCTGCTGGTGGCGGGGGTGGGCTGGCTCTTTGTCAGCGCGCCGCAGGTGGCGGCGCTCGCGCCAGGGGCGGGGCCGCGCGCAGCCGCGCTGGGCGCCTGCGCGGCGTTGCTGTCGTCGTCGTTGCTGGTGCTGGCGGCGACCTGGGTCGCGCTGGGCGCGCTGGAGCTCGTCGGGCGCGCGCTGGCGCTGGCCGCGGCCTCGCGGATGACCGCCGCGGAGACGCGGCGAGAGCAGCGCGAGCAAGGCGGCGCGGTGGCGGCGTGGCGCGCTCGCGCAGGCCGAGCTGGCAGCGCAGCGCCCGCGCCCCTTGGCTCGACGTCGCTGGGGCTGGAGGAGGCCACCTTGGTGGTGCTGGGGGACAGCGAGGCCGCGGCGGTGGTCTGGGAGCCGCGGCGAGCGCCCGAGCCGCAGATCGCGCTGACCCGGCGCGGCGTCGGCGTGTCCCACGTCCTGGCGCTGGCGCGGCAGGGCGGCGTGCCGGTGATTCGCGCCCCCCAGCTCGCGCGGCAGCTCGTCGAGGCGGGCGGCGCCGCGGTGCCGCCGCTGGCGCGCGCCCCGCTCGCCGAGCTGGTGGTCGCGGTGCATGGGCGGCGCGCGGCCTCCTCTCTTGCCGCGCGCAGGTGATAAGGTCGGCCTCCGATGTCGGCTCATGCAAGCGTCAAGAAGGCGGTGATCCCTGCCGCCGGGCTGGGGACCAGGTTCTTGCCGGCCACCAAGGCCGTGCCCAAGGAGATGCTGCCGATCGTCGATGTCCCGACGATCCAGCTCGTGATCGAGGAGGCGGTGAGCGCCGGCATCACCGACGTGGTGGTGGTCAACGGTCGTCACAAGCACGCCATCGAAGATCACTTCGATCACGCCTTCGAGCTGGAGACCACGCTGCGCCAGCGCGGCAAGGTCGCGCTGGCTGACGAGCTGGCCAAGATCTCCACGATGGTGCGCCTGATCTCGGTGCGCCAGAAGGCGCCGCTGGGCCTTGGCCACGCGGTGCTGTGCGCCCGCGAGTTCATCGGCGACGAGCCCTTCGCCGTGCTGCTGGGCGACGACTTGATCGACAACGACCGCGATCCCGGCATTGCCCAGCTCGCGCGGGTCGCCGAGCGCAGCGGCGCTGGCGCCATCGCCGTGATGGAGGTCCCGCCGGGGCAGGAGCACCTCTACGGCATCGTCTCCGGAGAGCGGCTGGCCGACGGCCGGATCCGGATCCGCGAGCTGGTGGAGAAGCCAGCGCCAGGCACCGCGCCAAGCCGGCTGGCGGTGGTGGGCCGGTACGTGTTGCCGCCGTCGGTGTGGGGCCACCTTGCGACCACCGCGCCCGGCGCCGGCGGCGAGATCCAGCTCACCGATGCGCTGCGCCAGGTGGCCGCCGAGCCCGAGGGGCTCTTTGGCGTGGTGCTCGAGGGCGTGCGCCACGACGCTGGCGACCGCCTGGGGTACTTGCGCGCCAACCTCGCGTACGCGCTCAAGCGCCCCGAGCTGCGCGCAGAGGTCCTCGCGATGCTGCGCCAGCTCATGGACGCGCATGGCGATGCGCATGGCGCCTGACCCGCGCTCCAGAGTGGAGGGCGCCCAAGGGGCGCGAGGCGCGATGGTGCAGGTCGAGGTGGCGGTGCTGTTGCCGTTGCCCTATCTCCTCAGCTACCGCTTGCCGCCGCGGCTGGTCGGCGCCGCGGCGGTGGGGGCGCGGGTGCTGGTGCCGGTGGGCGCGCGCAAGGTGAGCGGCGTGATCGCGCGGGTCGGGCGCAACACCGCAGGCGCGCCGGGCGACGGCGGCGAGCTTCCGCCTGGCGCTTCGGGCGCGGCGCCGCGCGAGCTGTCCGACGTCCTGGATGTCCTGCCCGATGAGCCGTCCTTGACGCCCGAGCTGGTGGCGCTGGCGTTGTGGATCGCCGACTACTACGAGGCGCCGCCTGGCGAGACGGTGCGGGCCCAGCTCCCGGCGGGCAGCAGCGCGGTGGTGCATGACGTGATGGCCACCACCGCGGCGGGACAGGCGGCGCTGGAGCAGGGGGCCTTGCCGCCGCGGCAGCGCGATCTGTTGATGCAGCTCGCCCGCGCGGCGGCGCCCGCGTCCAAGCTCACGCCCGCGGCGCGCCGGCTCCTGCCCGAGCTGCGCGCGCAGGGCCTGGTGGACGCGGTGGAGCTGCGCGCGCAGCCGCGCGCCACCGTGCGCGAGATCTCGGTGGCCACGCTGGCGCGGCCCGACGATCCGGAGGCCGCGGAGCGCCATCGCCGGTCGCCTCGGCGGCTGGAGCTGCTGCGCGACCTGGCGGCCGGGCCCCGTCGCGTCGATGAGCTGGTGGCCGGCCACGCCGGTCGCCGCAACGCCTTGCAGGTCCTGGTCAAGGCTGGCGAGGTCACGCTCACCGCGCGAGAAGATCTGACCGCCGCCGGCGCGCCTGATGGGATCTTCGCGGGCGGTCACTCGAGCGAGATCCCGGAGCTGACCGCCGAGCAACAGGTGGCGGTGACCGCGGTGTGCGAGGGCCTGGGGCAGGGCTTCGGCGCGTTTCTCATCCACGGGGTCACCGGCAGCGGCAAGACCGAGGTGTACCTGCGCGTCATCGCCGAGGTGCTGCGGCGCGGCCAGACCGCGCTGGTGCTGGTGCCGGAGATCTCGCTCACGCCCCAGCTCGCGGGCCGCTTTCGTGCGCGCTTTGGCGACGCGGTGGCGATCTTGCACTCCGGGCTATCGGAGCGAGATCGGCTCGTCGAGTGGCAGCGGCTGCGGCGCGGCCTGGCCACCATCGCGGTGGGCGCGCGCTCGGCGGTGTTCGCGCCGCTGTCCGAGCTGGGCGTCATCGTCATCGACGAGGAGCACGACGGCTCGTTCAAGCAGGACGACGGCGTTCGCTATCACGCGCGCGACGTCGCCCTGGTGCGCGCGCAGCGGCTGGGCATCCCGTGCTTGCTCGGCTCCGCGACCCCCAGCCTGGAGTCGTACTGGCAGTCGCAGCGCGGCGCGTACCGCCTGCTCACCATGACCCAGCGGCCCACCGCGCGCCCGATGCCTGCCGTGGAGGTGGTGGATCTCCGAACCTACATGCCCGACGGCGATGACTTCCTGTCGGCGCCGCTGTCCGCGGCGGTCGGCGCCACCTTGGCCGCGGGCGACCAGGCGATCTTGTTTCTCAACCGCCGAGGCTTCGCCACCTTCGTGCTGTGCCGCGCCTGCGGTCACGCCTTTCGCTGCCCGCACTGTGCGGTCTCGCTCACGTATCACCAGGGTGGAGACCGGCTGCTGTGCCACTACTGTGGCTTCGCGCAGCGCGTGCCAGAGGTCTGTCCCACGTGCGCGACCGCCGGCGCGATCGAGCGCAAGGGGCTTGGAACCGAGAAGATCGCTGAGGCGGTGGCGCAGCGCTTCCCCGGCGCCCGCGTGGCGCGGCTGGACCGAGACGTCGCCGCCGGCGCCAAGGCCGAGGCCATCCTCGCCTCGGTGGCGCGGCGCACCGTCGACGTCCTGGTCGGCACGCAGATGGTGACCAAGGGGCACGACTTTCCGGGGGTGACCCTCGTCGGCGTGCTGTGCGCCGACACCGGGCTCAACCTGCCGGACTTCCGTGCGTCAGAGCGCACCTTTCAGCTCCTGTCGCAGGTGGCGGGCCGCGCCGGCCGCGGCGAGCGTCCAGGCCGCGTCCTCATCCAGACCTACCGCCCCACCGCGGTCGCCGTGGTGGCCGCCGCCCACCACGACTATCAGGCTTTCTATGCCTCCGAGGTCGAGGCGCGTGCCGAGCTTGGTTATCCGCCCAGCGGGCGGCTCATCGCGGTGCGCATCGACGGCGCCGATGGTCCGGCGGTGGTGGCCACCGCGGCCCGGCTCGCGGCCACCGCGTTGCGCGTCGCGGGAGAGCTCGGCGACATCGAGGTGCGAGGGCCGGTGGCGGCTCCGCTGGAGCGCCTACGCGGACGCACCCGCTGGCAGATCTGGCTGCGCGGCGCCCAGCGGCAGGCGTTGCGCAAGGTGGCGCGGGCGATTCTCGCGGTGGAACCAGATGGTGGTGTGCGGGTAGGGCTGGACGTGGATCCGGTGTCTGCGCTGTAGTAGATCCGAAGCAGCTCCCTTGCCACAGCCCAGCTCTCCTCCCGGCGCTCCCTCCGGCTCCTTGCCCGGGGTCCTGCTCGTGTGTGATGCACCCGAGCAGGCGGTGCTTTCGGAGCCGCTGCGTCAGCCCATGTCATCGGGGCCGGTTCGCCTGCTGACCGCCACGGAGCCGGCGGCCGCGCTGGCCACGTTCCTCGAGTCCTATCCAGAGGTCCTGGTGGTCACCGCCACCATCGCCGGCGTCGACGCCGCCGGGCTCATCGAGAGCGTGCGCCGCGCGGTGGGGCGCGCGGAGGTCTCGGTGGTGGTGGTGGGTGATCTGTCCGGTCCGGTCACCTCCGCGCTCGACGCCGCGGAGCTCGGTGGCGATCGTTTCGTCGCGCGGCCGCTGTCGCCCAAGGCGCTGCGCTACGCGGTGGCCCTCAGCATCGACGCGGCGCGCCTGGCGCGCGGCGGCCACTCGACGCCGGGTGCGCCGCAAGACGTCCTCGACGATCCGACGCAAGCCCATGGCGCGCCGGGTGCTCGTGGCGCGCCGGGGCCTCGCGGCGGCGGGCCTGGCGCGCGCTCGCCCGCTCGCGCTGCCGGCAGGCTCACGCGCAACGCGCGCGAGGGCCAGCGGCAAGAGCAGCTCGCGCGCTGGGCCAAGCTCGCGGACTCCATCGTCAGCGGGGCCACAAGCGACGCAGACCCCGAGGACGAACTCGATGCCCAGCCGGCGACGGCGACGGCGTCGGCGACGGCGTCGGACGCCGCGCCGCTGCCAGCCGCCGCGAAACCAGCGCGCGCCGCAGGCAGCCTGGACGCCGCGCCGCTCCTCGACGACGACCAGGCGGAGCCGTTGCCATCGCCGTTCTTCATCCAACCGCGGCGGTCAGGCTCGGGCCCGATCTCGGCGTTGAACCTGCCGGGCCAGCCAGGTGAGCCAGGGGAGCTGGGCCTGGCGGGCGCGTGGGACGCCCCTGACTCGCCCGACTCCCTCGACTCGCCTGACTCGTTCGACTTTGGGCCGGTGGCGCCCGACGACGCCATCACCCCGGCCCAGGATCGCCGCGGCGCCGTGGGCGGCCGGGGCCAGCGCGTCGAGGTCCGCCGAGCGTCAGCGGACGAGTCCGACGCCGTGTGGTCTGCGCCAGAGCTCCTGGCGCAGCTCCATGACGCCACGGTGGACGCCGCCCCGGTGGTGGACTCGCCGGTGCCGCAGGCGATCGGCCCTGGCGGCCGTGAGTATGCGCGTCAGCTCCGCCAGAAGATGTCAGAGTTCGCGCAGCGCTTGTTCGCGAACCAAGATCCAGCGCAGCTCGACGCGGCGCCGCGCCACGGTCACCAGATCGAGTTCGACCTCGCGGCGCTGGTGGAGGAGCCGGTGATGCCTGAGTCCTCCGAGGAGCTGCTGGCCGCGCCGACCAGCACGATCTCGAGCGATCGCGAGACCCACCCTGGCACCATGAGCACCTGGGATCACAGCGCGCGCGAGCTCCGCCAGCGCCCGATGCCCGACGCTGGAGAGCTCTCGCGCGGGAGCTGCGACGCCGCCGCGGTGGTGGTGCGGATGTGGACCTTGTCAGCCACCGGGCGCGTGGTGTTCCGCCGCGGCGACGTGGAGAAGATCGTGTTCTTTGACCGCGGGCGGCCAGTGTTCGCCTCGTCGACCGAGCTCCACGACCGCATGGGCGAGCTCTTGTATCGCGAGGGCAAGATCACCCACGCGCAGTACATGCATTCCAAGAGCCTGGTCGCGGAGTCTGGCCGGCGCATGGGCGAGATCCTGGTGGACCTCGGGTACCTAAAGCGCAGGGAGCTGTACCCGGCGGTGCGCCGGCACGTCGAGGACATCATCTATTCGGTGTTCGCCTGGGATCACGGGAGCTACCGCATCTCCATCGAGGAGATCGCCTCGAGCGAGCGCATCCGCCTGGCTCGGCACCCGGAGGCGCTGGTGCTGGAGGGCATCCGCCGCAAGCTGGACCGGCAGATGCTCGAGCGGCTGGTGGGCTCGCCGTCCACGGTGCTCGAGCTCGCCGATCGTGAGCGCGTGCTGGCGCTGGCCACCACCATCGAGCTCACCGCGGAGGAGAAGTCGGCCATCGCCGCGATCGATGGCCACGCCGACCTGCCGGCGCTGGCGCGCGCCGCCGGGCTGTCGGTGACCGCGATCTACCCGCTGGCGTGGGCGCTGGTCGTCCTGGGGCACGCCACGGCCCGGCGCGACGGCGCCGATCCGCTGGACAGCGGCGACGAGTCCTCCTCCACCGGCGAGGGCGATCTGGCCATCGACCGGGAGCGCGTCCGCGCTCGCTGGCTCCTGGTGGCGGACGCGGACTACTTCGCGCTCCTGGGCGTGCGGCGCGACGCCACCAGCTTCGAGATCCGGCGCGCCTACGAGGCCTCTCGACGGGACTTCGCCGCAGAGGGCTTCTCGCAGGAGCTGCGCCGCGAGCTGGCCCGCGAGCTCGATGACATCTCGACCGTGCTCGAGGAAGCCTTCCGCGTCCTGCGCGACGACTCGCTGCGACGCCAGTATCTCGCTCACCTGGTGGATTGACATGGCCTTGCGCATCGTCTTCATGGGCTCTCCCGCCTTCGCCGTGCCCTGCTTGCAGGCGGTGGCGGCCCATCATCAGGTGCTGCTGGTGGTGACCCAACCGGACAAGCCGGCGGGGCGCGGCGGCCAGCTCACCGCGCCGCCTGTGAAGCTCGCCGCGCAGGCCCTGGGCTTGCCGGTGATCGCGCCGCGCACGCTGCGCACGCCCGAGGCGGCGGCCGAGCTGGCGGCGCTGGGCGCGGACGTGGCGGTGGTCGTGGCCTACGGCAAGATCTTGCCGCGCGCCGTGCTGGACGTGTTCCCGCGAGGCTGCGTCAACGTGCATGGCTCGCTCTTGCCGCGCTATCGCGGCGCGGCGCCGGTGCAGCGCGCGGTGATGTCAGGCGACGAGGAGACCGGGGTGACCATCATGATGCTGGATGAAGGGATGGACACCGGCCCCACGCTGCTCGAGCGCCGCACGCCCATCGGGCCCGAGGAGACCGCCGGCATGCTGATGGAGCGGCTGGCGCCCATCGGCGCGGCGGCGCTGGTGGAGGCGCTGGCGCAGCTCGAGGCCGGCACCGCGCGCCCGGTGGCGCAGGACCACGCTCGCGCCACCCACGCCGCCATGCTGCGCAAGGAAGAGGGCGAGATCGACTTCGCCCGGCCAGCGCCCCTGGTGGCCGCGCACCTGCGCGGCGTGGACCCGTGGCCAGGCGCCTACGCGACGGTGCGGACGCCAACGGAGCGCGGCCAGGTGCTCAAGCTTTTCGGCGCGTCGGTGGCCACCACGAGCGATGCGGTGCAGGTTCCCGCGGGCACCGTGCTGGCCATCGGCGCGTCGGGCGCGCAGGTGGCGTGCGCGCCCGGCAGCGTGTGGATCCGCGAGCTCCAGGCGCCGGGCCGCAAGCGCGTCACCGCAGCGCAGCTCGCCGCGGGGCGTGGCATCGCGGTGGGCCAGCGCCTTGGCGTCGCCGCCGACGAGGCCAGCGCGTGAGCGGGCCGCGCGGCGGCGGGCCGCCAGGTGGCAAGGCCTTCCGCGGCGGTGAGGCGCGCTCGCCGCGCGCGCTCGCTCGGCGCGTGCTCGACCGCGTGGGCGAGCAGGACGCATGGGCCACGCTCTCGCTCGACGGGGAGCTCGCGCGCTCCGGCCTCGAGGAGCGCGACCGCAGGTTGGCGGCGGAGCTGGTGTACGGCGTCCTGCGCCATCGGCTGCGGCTGGATCGCGCGCTGGCCATCCACGCGGATCTGCGGCGCACGCCGCCGCGCCTGCTGACCGCGCTGCGGGTGGCGGCCTATCAGCTCTTGCTGCTCGATCGCGTCCCGGCCTACGCCGCCGTGGACGACGCGGTCGACGCCGCGCGTGGGCTCGGCGGTGCCAAGCTGGCGGGCTTCGCCAACGCCGTCTTGCGCAAGGTCGGCGCCGCCGGCGAGCCGCCGCTTCCCGGCGAGGCCCGGGCGCGCCTGCTGGTGGCCGCGTCGCTTCCAGGCTGGATCCTCGACGAGCTCGCCGCGGTGATCGAGGACCCCAAGGAGCTGGAGCTGGCGGCGCTGGCGCTGGCCGAGCAGGCGCCGCTGTTTGTCCGCGCGAACCTCCGGCGCGGCTCGCGCGAGGCGCTGGTGGCCCGCTTCGCCGCTGAAGGCGTGACCGCGGAGCCGGTGCCTGACACCGACGCCGCGCTGCGCCTCTCCAACCTCGGCGATCCGGCGCAGAGCGCCGCGTTTGGCGACGGCCTGTTCACCGTGCAGGACCTGTCCGCGCAGGGCGTGGCGCGCGCCGCGGCGCCGCAGCGCGGGCAGCGGGTGCTCGACGCCTGCGCCGGCGTCGGCGGCAAGTCCACGCACCTCGCCGAGCTGTGCGACGACGCCGCGTCCGTCGAGGCGGCCGATCTGTCAGCGACCAAGCTGGCGCTCTTGCGCGAGAGCGCGCAGCGGCTCGGCCTGCACGGGATCCACACGCACGTGTGCGATCTCTTGACGCCGGAGTTGCCGGCGCTTGGCCGCGACTTCTCGAGCGTGATCCTCGACGCCCCGTGCTCGGGGCTCGGCGTGCTGCGCCGTCACCCGGACGCCAAGTGGCGGGTGCTCCCCGCCCAGGTCGAGTCGGTGGCGGCGGTGCAGGCGCGTCTCCTGGACGCGGTGTACGAGGTCCTCGCGCCTGGTGGAACCCTCGTGTACTCCGTCTGTACGTTCACCGCGCGCGAGGGCAAGCAGCAGATCGGCGCCTTGCTGCAACGACGGCCCGAGCTACAGCTCGTCGGGGAGCAACAGACCTGGCCGCACCGCGACGGCGGCGATGCGTTCTATCTGGCGCGCCTGGTGCGTAAGCACTAAGCGAACGGTGGCGGTCGCCGATCCTTCGCCGTTGCAGCGTCGTCGCGGCGTCGTCGCAGCGTCGGCGCTCCTCGCGGAGCCTAGCGGGACGTCGCGAGGCCCGCGGCGTAGCCGCGCGTGGCGCGCTGGCGCATCGACGAGATCGTGGCCTCGTAGTCCGGCGTCGCGAAGATTCCGGAGCCGGCGACCAGCACGTTGGCGCCGGCCGCCGCCACTTGCTCCACGTTGTCGAGCTTGAGCCCGCCGTCGACCTCGATCTCCACCGTCAGGCCTGCCTCGTCGATCATGGCGCGCAGCTCGCGCAGCTTCTGCAGCGTGCTGCCGATGAAGGACTGTCCGCCAAAGCCCGGGTTGACGGACATGAGGAGCACCATCGCGCAGTCCGGCAGGATCCAGCGCAGCGCCGAGAGCGGCGTCGCCGGGTTGAGCACGGCCACCGGCTTCTTGCCGAGGGCGGCGATGGCCGCGATGGTGCGGTGCAGGTGCGGACAGGCCTCCACGTGGACGCCGATCAGATCGGCGCCCGCCTTGGCGTAGCTCTCCACCCAGCGATCGGCGTGCTCGATCATGAGGTGGACGTCCAGCGGCAGCGTCGTCGCCTTGCGCACGGCCTCGATGACCATCGGCCCGATCGTCAGGTTGGGCACGAAGTGGCCATCCATCACGTCGACGTGGATGTAGTCTGCGCCCGCCTTCTCAACCGCGGCCACCTCCGCCGCGAGCCGCCCAAAATCAGCAGACAGGATGGAAGGGGCGATCCTTATCGGGAGCACGCGGTCTCATACCACGACCACGCGCGCCTGGTGTGCCCTGGCCGGTCGTGCAACGAGACAGCAACCAGGCTCGCGAGCCTATCGCTGTGGCTCGACCTGGCCCTCGAACAGATCCGGAATCCGCACGTCGAGCGCGGCCGCCACCTTGACCAGGCTCGAGACTGACGCGGCTGACTCGGCGCGCTCGATCTGGGAGAGCAGGGACACCGACAGGTTGGTGCGCCGAGAGAGCTGGCGCAAGGTGAGCTGGCGCTCGCGGCGCAGGTCGCGGATCCGACGTCCCATGTTGTTGAGCACGTCGCCATCGCTGCGCAGCACGATGCCCTTCCTCTTGATGATGCGGGCGATGGTGTCGCGGAACTCCTGAGCCGAAGACGGCTTTTGGATGTACGCGGACACGTCGTACTGGATGGCGGTCTGCGCCGTCTCGAAGCGCGGGTGCCCGGTCAGGATGATGACGGCGATGTCATCATCGACCTCGCGGATCTGCGCGAGCAGCTCCAACCCCGACATCGCGGGCATCATGAGATCCAGCATGACGATGTGGAAGATCTCCACGCGAATTCTCTCAAGCGCCTGCTTGGGGTCGTCGAGGGTGGTCACCTCGTACCCCTCGGCGGTCAGCTGGTCGTTGATGTACTCGAGGATGTCTCTTTCATCGTCGACAACCAACACCGAGAGCTTGGACATGCAGCCATGCTGCCACAGCTTCTTTTTGCTGTCACCAAGACTAAGAGTTTGGCCGTAATGAAAGCTGGGGCACGTCAAGGGATCGCGCCGTCTTTCTGGTAACTGTTGTGGTGAAGCACACTGTCTGACCAAGGAAAACGCAACCACAACATAAACTTACGGCTGCGTCGAATATCGCGAGGTCGACCAAGTCTCGCCAGCACGGCCCAGCGCGGCCCGGCCCCAGCGCGGCCTCAGCCCAGCGCGGCCTCGTCCGGAGCGGCCCAGCGCCGCAGCGCCAAGGCCATCCCGAGGACCGCCCAGCACGCCAGAGCGCGCCGCCTCTGCGCAACGCACTCCCAGCGAACCAGGAAGTGCAAGCGGCCAGCTTGTCGCCGGCTCGTTTCGCGGCCACCGGCTGCGAAGATCTCGTTTTCGTTGTCGGGGTGACAGGATTTGAACCTGCGACTCCTTGGTCCCGAACCAAGTGCGCTACCAGACTGCGCTACACCCCGTGAGGGCCGCGATCTAGCCAGGAAGGACAGGCACTGTCAACGTGTTTGGAGCGGTTGTTTGCGTGCGGTGATCGGCGCATGCGTTGGCCCGGCTCACCAGCGTCGCAGCGGCAGCGCAATCTCGAGGCCCACCTCCGCCAGGATCCCCCGTTGCGGAACCGCGGCCACCCGGGCAAACGGCACCAGGCCTGCGAACAGCCACACGCCTACGCCGCCGCCGATGCGTGGGTGCGCCAGCTCCGAGAGCTCGATGATCGGGCCGGCGGACACTCCGAGCATCAGCCCCAGGCCGCGCCGGGTGCCCAGCGCCGCCGATGCCCAGAGCCGTCCAGCATCGCCTTCCGCATATCGGGCGGCGCCCATCGTCACGCCGAGGAGGCCCAGCGCCGCGCGCTCGCGAACCGCCGTGAGCGCGAGCTCGACACCGAACAGCGAGTCCCCGCCTTCGTCGCTCTCGGTCCAGGCCGCCCAGGGTGCCAGCCACAGATACACCCCATCGAGGTCCGCGGCCATGGGGGCAGCCTTTGCTGATCGGCGGTCGGACGCCGGCAAAGGCAGAGGCTGGACCACCTCGGCTGGCGCCCCGCCACCTTCGTCGTGCGTGGGTGTGAGCTTGCTTGCGCTGCTTGGCTCGACAGATCGCGTCGTTGCCCCGCGCGGGTCCGCGTGGGCTCGCGTCGGCGCGGTGACACCGACGAAAACGGCGATGACGACCGAAGCCGCGGCGCGGATTCCAGGCCAGGTCGAGATGGTCACGGTCTCGCTGTTGACGGCTCTGGCACGGCGGGTAGGATACCTCATCTGTCTTCGTATCCACCTTTCGAAGCGCGGTTCCCTGCTGATAGCCTAGACTTGCCCGTGGTCGATGGGCGCCGTGGTCGCTGTGGGGCTCATGGTGCCGCGGACGCCGCGGCGGTCGCGGCGGGGCAAGAGCGCGAAACCCAACCCTTCCGGTTCGTCCCGAGCACACCTCACCGTCGCTTCACGCAATCCTGACACTTGGAACCCTCCTCAGCGATGTCCAACTTGGCCATAGACCGCGCTCCAGCTCCTTCCGCTGCGCCTGGCGCGCCGGGCGCGATGGCGATGCTTCCTCCGAGCTTGCAGGGGGACTTCGTCAGCATCCGCCAGCTGCCGATCTTCACCGGCATCTCCGACCAGGAGCTGGCGATGGCGATGGCGCAAGGAGGCATCAGTCAGCGCGCGGCAGAGCGCGATCTCTTCATCGGCGAGCCGCTCGCCGGGGTGCAGGGCGCCGCGGCGCCCGTCGTGTACATCATGCAGGGCCAGATCGCGGCCGCCGTGTTCACCCAGGGTGATCTGCAGGAGCGGCGCAACCGCCAGCGCCGGCTCGAGAACGCCACGGCGGAGGAGCTGGAAGAAGAGTCGCTGCTAAAGCCGCCGCCGCTGGCGCGGGTGGCGCAAAAGAACGTCGCGCTGTTCATCCCCGGGGACCTGTTCAACATCGGCGTGATGTCGATGGGGCGGGGCATGCCGGTGGCCTTCTACTCCGCCGCGCCGTGTACCTACGTGACGCTGGACCAGCGCTGGATCGCCGAGCTCGCGGTCCGTCATCCCTTCTTCGAGGAGCGGCTCCGCCGGGCGCTGGCCGGCAGCCGCGAGCGCATGGCCTGGCTCTCCGGCGTCAAGCAAGAGCTCCTGGACTTCTTCGTTCGGCAGGGGCTGTCGGTCTCCGGCGAGATGGTGCGGGTCCGTCAGCTCGGCCTGTGCATCGACTGCAAGCTGTGTGAGGAGGCCTGCGAGGAGCGCTACGGCGCCCAGCGGCTGACCCTCGGCGGGTACCAGCTCGGCATGCTGGACTTCGTCTACACGTGCCGGACCTGCAGCGACCAGCGCTGCATCGATCCCTGCGCGTATGACTCGATCCGCTTCGATCCGGTCAAGAAGGAAGTCGTCATCAACGAGTCCACGTGTACGGGCTGCACGGCGTGCGCGCAGGCCTGTCCGTACGGCGCCATCGACATGGTCGAGGTGGAGCCCGGCGGGCCCACGTTCAAGCAGGACTTCAAGGCGCGCCTGGACAAGAAGAAGGCGCTGACCTTTGGGCCCGGCACGCCGCGCCAGGCGCGGGCGCGGCGCATCGCCAACAAGTGCGACCACTGCATCGCCTACGGCGACCAGGCCTGCGTCTCGGCCTGTCCGACCGGCGCGCTCATCGAGCTCAACGCCTTTGACCTGTTCCGGGAGCGGTCCCGGGCCATGGTGAAAGCCGGCGCGGTGGGCTTCGAGATCGATCCGTCCAAGGCGCCGCGCAAGGAGCGCGGCGAGGTGCTGCCGGTCACCCCCTTCACCGATGGTGTCGTGGTCCGCACCGGCGGGCTGGCCAAGGTCAAGCGCGGGCGCTACGCGCCGCTGTTCTTCTGGGGCGTGGGCCTGCTCGCCTTCATGATCTCGCTGGGCGAGATCCTGCTGCGCAAGTACTGGCCGGTGATGTCGTACCTCTACAGCCAGATCCGCACCAACCCGGAGTTCGCCGATCTCCCGGAGAGCGCGGTGCTCGCCAAGGTGGGGTATCGCGCTGGTGATGAGCTGTCGGTGTGGACCGGCGTCATCGGCACCGGGCTCATGATCATCGCCGCGATCTATCCCATCTTCCGCCGCATCAAGGTGTTCCGCTGGCTGGCCTCGAACACCATGTGGTTCGACTTCCACCTCATGGCCGGCGTCATCGGTCCCATGCTGGTCGGCATCCACTCGGCGCTCCAGCTCGAGAGCTGGGTATCGGCGGCGTTCTGGAGCATGGCCATCGTCGTGCTGTCTGGGTTCCTGGGCCGCTATCTGTACACCCAGGTGCCCGAGCTCTCGAGCGGCGTGGAGCTCGAGGAGCTGGATCACGAGCGCGCGTTTCAGCAAGCCCGTATGTACTACCCGCTGGCGATGTCCACCGTGGACCGCGAGCTGGCGGGGCACCGCGCTCGCGCGGACAAGGTGGCTCGCTCGCCGGGAGTGTGGCGCGCCCTGTGGTGGTTGGTGATGGAAGATCTCAAGCGCGGGCTGCGGCGCCGCGCGATAAACCGGGTCCTTAAGAAGGTCCGCGATGAGCGCTTCGATCGTCGCGTGCGCAAGGATCTGGTCAAGCGCGCCGGTCGCACCATCCTGATTGGACGCAGCCGAGTGGTGGCGCCCAAGGCACAGGTCCTGTTGAACTCCTGGAAGAAGGTTCACGTGCCATTCACCATCATCCTGACCGGCTTCGCCGCCGTTCACATTTGGATCTCGTGGTCTCGTGCCTGGTAAGGTCGTGCAGATGTCAGCAGCTCGTGCCGCTCTCGCGGCGTTCGCCTCGTCCTGGTGGCGGGGGGTAGGGGCCGCGTCGCGCGAGCGCGCGAGGCCATGGCGGTCCGCGCTGTGCTGCCTGGTGCTGGCGCTGGGGGTGACCCTCGCCGGGCCGGCCAGCGCCGACGACTTCTTCAGCTCCTCGCCAGGCCCGCTGTCCACCAGCCACGCCACGCTGGATACCAAGGACAAGTGCAACGATTGCCACGTCGATGGCACCCGTGACACCGCCAACGCCAAGTGCCTGGGGTGCCACGATCACAGCGATCTCGCCTCGCGGATCAACGCTGGCAAGGGATTTCACGCCTCGTCGCTGGTCAAGGGCAAGAAGTGCGAGACCTGCCACTCCGAGCACAAGAAGCGCGGCTTTGACATCATGGGCTGGTCCAACGTCAAGGGCGGCGAGAAGGGCTTTGACCACGACCTCTCTGGCTGGCCGCTCAAGGGCAAGCACAGCGCCATCAAGTGCGAGGACTGCCACAAGATCAAGAACAAGCAGGGCCTGCGCACCTACCTGGGGCAAGACAAGCTGTGCGGCTCCTGTCACAAGGATGACCAGCCGCACGGCTTCGAGCGCCGGGACATGATGGCGTGCGAGCGCTGCCATGGCGAGAGCGTCTGGAAGCCGGCCAAGCCGGAGGGGCAGCGCCAGTTCAACCACGATGATCGCAAGGACGCGGCGATGCCGCTCTTGGGCTCCCACGCCGACGTCACGTGCGCCAAGTGCCACGTCAAGGCGAAGTTCAACCTGCCATTTCAAGATCCGGATAGCTGTGGCAACTCGGGCTGTCACAAGACGCCGCACGAAGGTCACATCTTCAACAAGAAGGACTGCGAGCTCTGCCACTCACCGACCTTCAAGAAGCTCAAGGACTTCAAGTTCGACCACGACTCCAATACCAAGTTCGACCTGGGCGCAGGCCACAGCAAGATGGACTGCTATAGCTGCCACCCCAAGAGCCTGGGCGAGAAGAAGCCCAACGCCGCCTGCGAGACCGAGGCCTGCCACGCCAAGGACAGCAAGCATGGCAGCCGCTTCAAGGCCTTCGGCGAGCCGCTGCCGGCGTGCGCCACCTGCCATCCGCCTTCGAGCTGGAAGCCGAGCTCGTTTAGCCACGACCGCCGGACCGCCTTCAAGCTCACGGGGGAGCACGCCTCCACCGCGTGCCGCTCGTGCCACCGCGGCAAGCGGCCAGATGACTTCGAGCGCCTCGAGGGCTTCAAGTGGCCGGTGCCCGCCAAGGAGGCCAAGTGCATGGGGTGTCACGCCCACACCAACGTCCACGACAAGCTGCACAAGGACAACGAGTGCATCGGCTGCCATCTCAAGCCCGGCAGCAACGACGGCATGGACCGCGACAAGCTGGTGGCCGCGTATCACGGGCCCAAGTCCAAGTTCCCGCTGGTCAAGGCGCACCGCTCGGTGGCGTGCGATGAGTGCCACCCCAACGGCAAGTTCAAGGAGACGCCGCTCGAGTGCGGCGCCCGCTGCCACGAGGACTCGCTCCACAAGGGCACGCTTGGCGCCGAGTGCTCGCGCTGCCACAGCCCCGGCACCTGGGACGCGCTGCGCTTCGATCACAACGAGGACACCGAGTACAAGCTCAAGGGCGAGCACAAGAAGAACTCCTGCGACTCGTGCCACCCGGCGCGTGAGTTTGACGGCACGCCCAACACGTGCGCCGCCGCGGGCTGCCACGCCGCCGATGACGTGCATCGCGGTCGCTTGACCGACAAGTGCGAGAAGTGCCACGTCGAGACCGGCGACAACATCTTCAACCACAACCGCATGTCGCCGTTCAAGATCGATGGCAAGCACCTGGACGTGCGCTGCGCCGACTGCCATCCGTCGATGACCTACAAGCCGCGGCCGCAGGACTGCTTTGGCTGTCACCCCGAGCCGGACGTCCATCGCGGCCAGTACGGGGTGGCGTGCCAGAACTGTCACACCACCCGCAGCTTCGAGGACGTCAAGCCGCTGCACGACGTGGGCGACTTCGCGCTCAAGGGCGCGCACGACAACATCGCCTGCAACCGCTGCCACCGCGACAATCGCCCGCTCGCTGGCGCCGGCAATCTCTGCATCAACTGCCATCGGCAAGACGACATCCACTCGAACTCGCTGTCGCCCAAGTGCGGGCAGTGCCACACGCAGTGGTCGTTTGCGCCAGCGCGCTTCGATCACTCGCGGGTCGGCTGCAACCTGACCGGCCTGCACCGCACGCTGCCATGCCAGGAGTGCCACAAGTCCGGCAACTACGGCGCGGTGTCGCCCAAGTGCAACGGCTGTCACCTGGCCGAGGCGTTGCCGCGCGCAACCCACACGGCCCGGCTCGATAGCTGCACGGGCTCGACCTGCCACAACCCCAATAGCTGGAGCATCGCCTCTGGCGCAGCGTCCCTAGTGGACTCGGTGTGCCGATGATGCTCCGCAATCCCCTGGCCATCACGTCGGGGCTGGCCTTGCTGCTCGCGCCCGCCGCTGCCGTCGCCGACGACGACGACGCCTCCACCGACGCGCTCGGCGAGCTGAAGGGCTCGGATCGCGTGAGCGCAGAGGAGGGCGACCTTGACCGGTCGCGCGCCAACGTGTTCGAGAAGGAGCGCTTTTTCATCGACAAGCTCGACACGCCGGATACCGAGGAGCGCACGCTCTTTCAAGGCAACCTGGTGTCGAGCACGTTCTACTACTCCGAGTCCGGCGGCGACGCCAAAGGGGTCGGCGGCGGGGTCGGTGCCGCCAGCCAGTTCAGCCGGCTGTTCACGGACCTGCGCGCGCAGCTCGACGCGCGCCACATCAAGGGCGGGCGCTGGCAAGCGCGGATGGATCTCCGGGGGCGGGTCGTCACCAACCCCGAGGACACCACCGCCAGCAGCGTCAACGGCGACACTCGCGTCCAGTCAGGCCTCACCGGCGAGACCGAGCTGGAGGTCAAGGAGCTGTGGATCACCCGGCCAGGTGACCGCTTCGACCTGTTCTTGGGCCGGCAGTACATCGCCGATCTGGGCGGGATGAAGATCGACGGTCTGCGCGTCGACTACGCCAAGAGCGACCGCGTCACGTTGCTGGGCTTTGTGGGAGCGTATCCGCTGCGCGGATCCCGTTCGATCTCCACCGACTACCCCGTGCTCCAGCGCGCCAATGGCGATGAGCTGGGCCGCACGCCGCCCATCGCCGCCGGCGCTGGCGCTGCCTATCGCACGACCTTGTCCTACGGCTCGGCGGGGGCCGGGACCGTCGCCCCGCTCAAGGGCGAGAAGCCGCGAGTCTACGTGACCTCCACCGGGTACCTGCGCAGCTCGTCGAAGCTCGACCTCTATCACTTCGCGCTGATCGACCTGGTCTCCGAGGGCGGGTTTGCCGCCAACAACCTCTCGGCGGGCATCAACTACCGTCCTGCGCCAGCGCTGCGCGCTACCTTGAGCCTCAACCACGTGGACACCGAGACCCTGGAGGTCCAGGCGCAGACGTTCCTCGAGCCCGCGGACGCCTCGCGGATTCGCAACGACGCGGCGCTGCGCCGGGTGTCATCGACCCAGGCGCAGGCCGGGCTCTCGGCTTCGCTGGGCGCGGCGCAGGAGATCGAGGCCTCGGTGGCGCTGGCGGCTCGCTATCGGCCGGACCTCGCGGTGACCAGCGGCGCCGGCAACTACACCTTCACGTCCTCGACCAGCGTGGACGTGCTGGCCCAGCTCGTTCACCGCAACCTGCGCCGGACCCGGCTTGGCGTGGACGGCGTGCGCAGCTTCTCGGTGGGGGAGGCCAGCAGCCGCTCCTCGTACCTGGGCGTCCGCGCGTTTGCCTCGCGCGAGTTCAAGCAAGGCCGCGGCTCCTGGGAGGGAGAGGTCGGGTACACCAGCACCAAGGACGATGGCGCGACTGGCACCTTGCTGTTTGGCCAGGCCAAGACCAGCACGCTGTCGGCGACCGGCACCGTCTACTACCGCCTCAAGTCCGCCTTGTTCTTGATGGGGAGCTTTGGGGTGGGCAGCTTTGGGTTGTCCAGCACCACCGGCGCCATGACGACCACGGATCCCAAGGTCACCACCCTGTCCGCGTTCTTGCGCGCGGCCTACCGGTTCTGATGGATCGCGCGCCTGTTTCCCTGGCTGGCACGCTGGAGTACGCCGTGATGGTGGCGCTGTGGGAGCTTGGCTCGGCCACCATCCGCCAGGTCCACGCGCGGGTCGGTGATCCCAGCGGCCTTGCGTACACCACCACCGCCACCGTGCTCGACCGGTTGCACGACAAGGGCTGTTGCTCGCGGCTGCGCATCGGCAAGTCGTTCTCGTACCGCGCCGAGCTCTCCAGGCACGACGTCGATCGCGCGCGGGCCCGGGAGACGCTGCAGCGGCTCATCGCCAGCGATCCGTTGCCGGCGATCGCCTCCCTGGTGGACGCGGTGGAGTCGCTGGATCCCGCGTTGCTCGATGAGCTGGAGCGCGCCACCATCGCGCGCCGGAGATCTCGCGGTGGCCCGTGAGCTGCTGCTGTCGATGCTCTCGCTGCTCCTGGTAGGCACCCTGCATGTGGTGTGCGGCGCCGGCGTGGGCAGGTTCTGGGCGTTGCCCCCGCTGTCGCGGGTGACCTCGGCGCGCGCGGCCGAGCTGCAGGCCTGGCGCTTGCTGTGGGCGCCGCTCGTCCCGGGCGCGCTGGTGCTCGCGTTCCTCCTGGGCTGGGCGCTGCAGGAGCCGGAGCAAGCCGAGGCCTTGCATGCGTGGGCGTACCTGTGCGCGGCGCCGATCTTGCTCGTGTGGGGGCGGGCGGTGCATCGGGCGTGGCGCGCCGGGCTGGCGCGCCACGTCCCCGTCGCGGGAACGGTGGGCCTCTTGCGGCCGCGCGTCGTGGTGGCCGAAGCGCTGCGGGCCGCGCTCGACGCGGACGCGCTGGCCGCGGCGATGGCGCATGAGGCCGCGCATGTCCGGCATCGCGATCCGCTGCGGCTCTGGCTTGGTCAGCTCGCCACCGACCTGCAGTGGCCGGCGCCCGGCGCGGCGCGGCGCCTGGCTCGGTGGCGAAGCGCGCTGGAGCTGGCGCGGGACGAAGAGGCGTGCAAGCGCGGCGTCGCCGGTCCAGATCTGGCGGCGGCGCTCATCGCCGCGGCGCGGTTGCATTCGCGGTCGCGCGGCGCTGTGGCGGGGCTTGGCGACGGCGCCGCGGAGGTGCTGCGGCTGCGCGTCGCGCGGCTCCTGGTGTGGCCTGCGGCCGGCGGGGCGGCCGGGGCGGCGGCGGTGGCGGCCAGTGATGTGGCGGCCGCGGTGGCGGCCAGCGGGGCGGCGGCGGGCTTGGCCAGTGAGCTGGCCACCGGCGCCAACCGAGCGGCGGATGGAGAGGCGCCGATGGCCGGGGATCTCGTGCCGGCGCGACGCGAGGCCGCCGCGCCACGCCGGTGGGCGCCGCGCCTCCCGGGCTTCGGCGCCCTCGTCCTCACGGCCTCGGCGCTGGTGGTGTGGGCTGGGTATCGCTACGGCGAGCTGGTCGTGTCGCGGATCGCCGATCTCTGAGCTCGCGTGGTACGCTCCTTTCCCGTTGCTTGGGAAGGAGGGACTATGCGCAAGAGCCTGATCGTGATCGGCGTGTGGCTGCTTGCCGCCGCGGCGGCTTGCTCGTCGTTGCTTGGCCTCGAGGACACTCGTACCAGCGGGCTCGATTGTCCGCCGCAGCAAGCCGACTGCGACGGGCGAGCGGACAACGGCTGCGAGGCGGACCTGTCGAGCGCCGCCACGTGCGGAGCCTGCGGTAGCGCATGTGGCGGCGCCGAGCCGCTGTGCGCCGCCAGCGGAGCGTCGTTCGCGTGCGCTGGTAGCTGTGAGGCGCCGCTCGAGATCTGCGGCTCGGCCTGCACGAACCTCGCCGACAGCGCCGCCAACTGCGGCCGCTGTGGCCACGACTGCGGCGGTGGCCAGTGCGTCGGCGGCGTGTGCCAGCCGACGCTGGTGGCGGATGCCGCGGACGCGCTCGACACGCCTGCTGCGCTGGCGGTGAACGCGACCTCCATCTTCTGGTCGGAGCGTACGCGCGTACGTTCTTGCCCGCTGCCGCAGGGCTGCTTGCTCGCGCCAGCGCTCATCGCGGACACCTATGACCAGCTCAAGGCGCTCGCGGTGACCGACGACGCGGTGTACTTCTCGGGCTGCCGCGCCTGCGATGATCATCACGATCTGTATCGCTGCCCGGTCACCGGCTGCCCGGCGGTCAACCCGCTCATCTCGTTCACGCTGATCTCGTACAACGACATCGTGCTCGGCAAGACCCGGGCGTTCTGGCAGGACACCACGGAGGCCATCACCGGCTGCGCGATGTCGGATTGCGCCGGCACGGACACGCGCTGGACCCGGCTCACCTTTGGCTTTGAAGACCTGGTCTCGATGACCAGCGACGGCGACACGCTCTACGTCAAGGGCAGCACGATGGATCTGCGCACCTGCCCGGACGCCGATGGTTGCGCCATGCCCACCGCGCTGCCCAATAGCTCGCTTCTGCCCATGCTGTTCCGCGTGCATGCTGGGCAGGCGTACTGGCTGGCGCCAGGCCCCACCACCGGCCAAGTACGCAAGTGCGCCATCAACGACTGCGGCGGGGGCACCCTGTTTGCCGTCGACAGCTACGGCGGCACGGAGCTCGAGGTGGACGACACCGGGGTGTACTGGCTCAACCCGATGCAGGGGACGCTGCGTCACTGCGCCTTGACCGGGTGCCCGGTGGGTGGTGCTGGCACGCTGGCCACCGGCCGGGTCATGCCCAAGGCGCTTACCTTGGGCAAGGGCTTCGTCTACTGGATCGAGGGCAACACCGTGGTCAAGGTCGCCAAGCCGTAGCGCGGGCGGGCGCGACGAGCTCCGCTTCGCCCCCGTCAGCCGCGCCGAGATGTCTGCGACCGACATCACCACCAGCGTCAGCATCGCGGCCAGCAAGCTAAAGGGCGCGACCTGCCGGTGGAGCCGATCGGATGCGCCGCGTAGCCTGGACTCCGTCAGCAGCCGCAGCCCGGCAAGCCACCCCAGGGGCGCCGCCGCCGGCGTCACCGCGACCGACCGCGCCTGCGCCGGCGCCTCGTTGGGGAAGCGCTGGCACAGGAGCGCCGCGACCTCGGCGCGTCCGTTGCGCGGGAACGCGGCGCAGGCGAGCAGATCCGCGACCGCGTGGCCGGCGCTCGCGTACCTCCGGGCGGCGTCCGGCTCCATCAGGCGAAGCGCGACCTGTGCGACGTCCGCGGGCACGCTGGTCGGCAGGCTTCGCGGCGGCGAAGCGCCCGAGTCCTCCGCTGCCCCGGCCGCGCACGCGCTTGGGCCCACCAGGAGCTTCCACAGCATGACGCCTACCGCGAACAGATCCGCGCGGCCGTCCGCGTGATGGCCCCGGCCTAGTTCTGGGCTCAGGTACGGGCTTCGATCGGGAGCAGACGCCGCGCCGACGGGGGGCGCCGCGCCAAAGTCAGCCACCTTGATCTCGCCTTGCCAGGACAAGAGGACGCTGCGCGGCGTCACTTGATGATGGCAGACCCCGGCGACGCGGCCTTGAGGGGCGTCGCTGGTGGTTGGCAGGTCGTGCGCATAGCCCAGGCCGCGCAAGATCTCCGCGGCGAGGAAGACCGCGCTTGGCACCGGTACGCGGCCGGTGTGCATCAACTCCCAGAGCGAGCGCCCAGGCAACAGCTCGCTCACCAGGTACAGGCCGCTGGCCGGACAGCGGGCCAGGTCCAGCACGGACAGCACGTTGGGATGGGAGAGCTGCGCTGCGAGCTGCGCTTGCGCGATGAACCGCTCCTCCTCCTCGGCGGAGGAGTCTGGCCGTGCGCGCAGCGCCTTGAGCGCGACCTGGCGTGAGAAGCCCTCAGCGCCGGCCACCCGGGCGACATAGACCTCCGGCGCCGCGTCGCCGCCGAGGCGGCGCTCGACGTCATACCGGCCGATGCGCTGAGGAACGGACACCACGGGGCTTCCGCTTGCTCTGGCGCCCGGGCTGGGCGTTCCACGATGCCGAGCGAGCGGGCAGCCCCACTTTTTCGCAAGCGATCACCTGGCCTGTCGTTTTCGCTCGCCTATCGAGAAGATTCTCCAAGTTTCACGTCATGGATCCGGTCCCTGGGCGCCACGGCCGGTTGCTGGCGCGGGGGCCGAGGGCGCACGGCCGCGCCAGGGGTGCTGCTGCGCCCCGCCTTGGCCGGGCGCGTCGCGTCGCCGGCAGGCGCGGTGGCGTGGTCCGCGATGGGCGGGCGGGGGCAGCGGCGTCCGCTGCCTGCGGGGCGGCGTCCGCGGACGCGTCGTCGCCAGCTAGTGGTCCGTGCTGGATCTCGGCGAGGCCGCGCGGCGCCGGTGCCGCTGGGAGGGCGGTGGAGCCCGCGTCGCGCGCATCTGGCGCGTCTCTGGCGCGTCTCCGTGCACGGTGGGGCCTGGTGGCGGAGCGACCGGCAGCGAGCCCGCCCTGCGCGCGCCTGCGGTGGAGACCAGCGCCAAGGTCAGCGCTCCGGCTCCCATCAGCACGAGCATGCCTACCCAGATCCCGGTCTGTCGCGCGCGATGGGCCCCGCTCGTCAGCGCCACGGCGGAAGGAGTCGGCGGACCCTCGGAGGCGTCGCGGGGCATCGAGCCCTGGTCGCGCGCGCTCGCGCCTGGCACCGACTCCGTCCTGGCGCTGCCGACCTCGATGGAGGGCGTGAGCCCCCTGAGCCGGTGACGGACAGTCGCCAGATCGGAGGTCGCGCGCGGATCGCGGACCACCCCTGGTCGGCTGGCGGCGCGCTCCGGCGGGCGCACAGGGGACTGGCCGGAGAAGCGCTGTTGCAGGAGCTCGCTGAGCTCGGCGCGGCCATCGCGGGGCGCGTCCGCGCAGGCCACCAGATCCGCGATCGCGGCCTCCGCGGTCGGGTACCGCGCCGCTGGATCTCGCGCGAGCAAGCGCATGGTGACCTCGGCGACGTCCTGGGGCACATCCGCGCGCATCTGCCGTGGCGACGGGATGGGCGCGAAGAACAGCGCCGCGAGCGTCTCCTGCACCGTCTCGCCCGGGAACAGGTGCTGTCCCACCAGCATCTCCCAGAGCATCACTCCCGCGGCGAACAGATCGGATCGTCCATCGAGCGGGTGGCCGTTGGCTTGCTCGGGGCTCATGTACGCCGGCTTGCCCTTGATGACACGGCTGGCGCTCGCGTTGGACGCCGCTCGCACCTTGGCGATGCCGAAGTCCGAGACCTTGACTGCGCCCTCCCAGGACAAGAGCACGTTGTGCGGGGAGACGTCCCGGTGGATGACGCCGCGCAGGCCGCCCTGATCGAGTGGCAGGTGATGCGCGTAGCCAAGCCCGCGCAAGGTCTCCGCCACGATGAACAGGCAGGTGGAGACTGGCACGAGGCCCGTGGCCAGGAGCTGCGCCAGATCTCGCCCCTCCACTAGCTCCATCACCAGGAACATGCCGTGCTGCGGGTCGTGCTTGAAGTCGAGCACCGAGACGACGTTGGGGTGGGAGAGCCGGGCCGAGACGTGGGCCTCGGTCACAAACAGCGAGGAGAACTGCGGGTTCTCCGCGAAGCCGGGCAGGACTCGCTTGATGGCGACGCGGCGGCAGAAGCCCTGCGCGCCGCGCACTCGCGCCAGGAACACCTCGGCCATGCCGCCACCGCCGAGGCGTCGCTCGATCTCGTAGGTCCCGATGTGGCGGGGGACGCTCACGGCAGCTCCCGGGCCGGCGAGCGCGGCGAGCGCGGTGTGCGCGGTGTGAGCGCGGCGTGGAGGGCGATGGTCATGGACGTGGTGGGGGCATCGGCTGGGAGGCGGAGAAGTTGCGTGCCATGTGGCTGCGGTCGCAGGTGGCTACTGAAAGCTCACGCCTCGCGTCACCTTGAGGACTCGGCGTCCCTCCGGTTCCTGCAGCACCAGCGTCATGCGCCGTCCCACGGCCGCGGCCGCCGCCCGCACCACCACGATGCCGCGCGTCCTGCCGCCGGCGGGCACCACGCCCAGGACCGCGGAGTCCTGCTCCGTCGCCGCCCGGGACAGGCGCGCCGCGCCGGCGAGGTCCTTGCCGTCGAGCTCCACCGCCACCGAGGCGAGCCGGTAAGACGAGCCGCTGCGGTTCTCGATCTCGAAGAAGAGGTACCCGTCGTCCCCGAGCAGCAGCGCGGAGTCCACGTGGGCGATGACGTGAGCCCCGTTGCGCTCGTGGGCTGACAGCTCGGCGGCGCGGTGACGCAAGAGCAGCCGCTCCGCGATCATCGCGTCCGCGCGGCTGCGGATCTTGCTGTCGAGGTCCGCGGAGGCACGCGCCAGCTCGGCTTGCAGCGGCTGCAGGCGGCGGCCCACCTCCGCGGCGACGCGGGCCTCGTACGCCTCCTGCAGCGACGCAGCCTTGAAGCGCACCAGGGTGAGCGCGCGCTCGGCGGCCGGGACCACGCGGAAGGTCACGTTGACCTTGACCGCGCCGGTGGTGGTGGCCAGCGCCAGGGTCGCGGTGGTGGCCTTGCTGGTGCCGCGCACGGCCACCCCATCGTCGCCCCACGACTTGACCTCGAAGTCCGCCGAGGACGTCAGCGCCGACGCCGCCATCTTTTCCGGAAACGAAAGAATGCAGACCGCGCCGGCATGCACCGGGATCTCGAACGCCCCGCCGCCGGGCGGGACGAGCAGCTCGGCCTCTCCTTTGGAGGCTGCGGGCTGGGCGGACGCAGCGCCTGGTGGCCAGGACGCCAGCGAAAGGACAGCCAGCAGCGAGATACGGGCAGCGAGCAAGAGGAGCTTCATGGGCACACCAGAGGGCGACGGAAGGAGACGAAGGGCGACGAAACGCGAGCCCGCTATCGCGCGCGAACGTCGGAGTTGCGCGCGATCTCTTCGTTGGTCGTTCATTTGTGGTGAACCCGGCGCGCAACTCGCCGGCAAGAGGATCGATGCGCTGGCCCATGTCCCGTCCTAGCTGTCCTGACCGTCTCGGCTGCCTTGGCCCTGTTGCCCGGCGGCCAAGGTCGCCCGCGTGGCCATGGCGTAGCCTCGCGCTTTGCGTGTCGCTCCTGACCCTGGGGTGGCTTCGCCCAGGCCTCGCCGAGGCGGACGAGTTCGAGGCGCAGTGGAGCGCGCGGCCCTGGGCGGGCGTCGCGCGCCTGAGGGAAGAAGGGGCCTCCTCCTTGGCGCTCGCGACGCAGGGCGGGCTGTCGCTGGGGCTGTCCTATGGGCTCTCCAACCGGCTGGACCTGTGCGCGGAGCTGAGCCTTGCGTCCTCCGCCATGACGCGCTTCGCAGACGTCATGGTGTCCATCGACGGAGGCAGCGCCCAGCGCGGCGAGCTGCAGCGGCGCAGCGGTGGGGCACAGCTCGCGGTGGGGCCAATCTGGCGACTGGGCGTGGCCTGGGTGCCGGTGCTGGCGGTGACCGGTGGCGCGGGCGTGCGCTATCGCTCCGACGGCGAGCTGGTCGGCACCGGCATCGTCCCGGCGAGCAAGCGGGCCGAGCAGGGGCTGGAGCTGGTGGTCGCGACGCGCCTTGGGCTCGAGCGGCGAGTCAGCCCGCGCTTCACGGTGGGCGTCTACGCATCGGCGCAGCTAGGCGGGGGGCCGGCGTTGCCGCTGCAGGCCTCGCTGTCAGGCTCGTTCGGCGTGTCCTATGTGTACTATCCCCAGTGGTAGCGGCCTGGCCTGCGGTCGTCGGTGGCAGCGGCGCGGGGGACCCCGACGCGCACGTCCTGTTCGAGTAGCCGACGCGCTGCATCGGCTGCCGCATCGGCGACCGCGGCGAGACGTCACACATCACAGCGACGTCTGGCAGCGGGATCTGCAAACTCCGGCCTTGTGATAGGCTCTGTACCCTATGAATCGCACTCCAGTATTGACTTCGATCTTGTGGATCTCGCTCGGCTCCGCGGTGATTGGGTGCGGCGAGGATGATGAGGGCAAGGACGGGACCAGCGGGCCGTCGGTCATCCTCCCGGCGCAGGTCGAGCTGGCCGTGTTTTGCGGCGTGACCGCTCCTGAGCCGGTGCGCTTCGTGGTGAGCAACTCGGGCGACAAGCCGCTGTCGATCACCAGCGCCACCACCACCGGCGGCTTCAAGGTGATCGCGGACCTGCCCAACACCGTGCAGCCAGGCGCGACCCTTGCGTTCTCCATCGAGCCGCCGGCGGCCGTGGTGGGGACCGACATGGTGGGGCAGGTCAAGACCGGCAAGCTCACGGTCAACACCGACGATCCGCAGGGGCCTTCGGAGGTCGTGCTGCGGGCCAAAGTCGGCGGCGCCAAGCTCGAGTTTCAGACCATGGCGGGCGCCGCGGTTCCCAAGATCGACCTCATCTCGGCCGATTCATCGTGTCCTGCCCCAGCGACGGTGTTTCTCAAGAACACCGGGACGCAGCCGGTCACCATCGGCGAGTTTGGCGGCGACTATCCAGTGGAGGCGGTGGTCAGCTCCGCGGAAGCCACGACGCCCGGGATCACGGCGACGATCGCCGCGGGCGCCTCGGTGGAGTACCGCATCTCGGCCAACGACACCGAGGGCTGCGTCCCTGCTGGCCAGGTGACCTATCAGGTCACCGGCGGCGCCTGCGTCTCGCAGGTGGTGTTGCCGGTGACCCAGCAGGTCGGCGGCGCCAGCGACGCTTGCTTCTGCAGCAGCGGTGGCAGCGGCACCTGATGACGCGCCCACGACCGGTCGTCTTGTGCCCGTATCTGACGCACATCGAGCCGGCGTGTGAAGAGGGGCTGCGGCAGCTCGAGCAAGCGGGATACGAGGTGCGCCGCATCGCCGCCGGCGCGGCCATCGATCGCGCGCGCAGCAACGCGGCCTCGAACGCGCTGGCCGACGGCGCCGCGGCGATCATGTGGATCGACTCGGACATCAGCTTCGAGCTGGCGGCGGTGGAGCGGCTATGTAGCCACGAGCTGCCGGTGGTGGCGGGGCTCTATCCCAAGAAGGGGGTTCGCGACTTCGCCGTGCATCTGCTCCCCGGCGCGCGAGAGCTGCGGGTGGGGGAGGGCGGCGGGCTCATGGAGGTGCGCTGCGTGGGCGCGGGCTTTCTGTACACCGCGAGGCAAGTGTATCTGGAGCTGGAGCGCACGTTTGCCTTGCCGATCTGCGACACCCGCTTTGGCGCGCGGATCGTGCCGTACTTCCTGCCGATGGTCATCGCGGATGAACTCGGGCCACCGGGCAGCTACTGGTACCTCGGCGAGGACTATGCGTTCTGTCAGCGCGCCCGCCAGGCCGGCTACAAGATCATGATCGACAGCGCGCTGCGGCTGGGGCACGTCGGCAAGTACACGTACGGCTGGGAGGACGCAGGCCAGCAGGTGCCGCGGGTCACCGGCGCGACGTTTCGCTTTGGCGCTGGCGGCATGGCCGGCGGCGACCGACGCGGCTGGCGCTGCTGGCGCGATCGGCGCGGACGTCGCCGAGCGCACCGACCGCGCGGCGGACGGCCCCGAGCGCGGCGGCGCAGCCAAGCGATCTCCGAGCTGACCGCTCCCGGCGGCGTCTCGACAGCGGCCGCGGCGCCGATTCGGGGCCCCATGCTCAGCGCTTGCGGGCGACAAAGCGCACCAGGAGCGCGCGATCCATCGCCCAGTCCGGAGCGTCCTCGACCACCTCATCGCGCACCACATCGAAGCCCTCGGCGAACAGCTTGGCGAGCTGGCCAGGGGCAAACCCGTCGCCACCTGCGCCGCTGCTCGCGTCCTTGGCGAAGTACTCGACGACGAGCAGGCCGCCGCGGCGCAGGCTGGGCCGGATCTTGTCGAGCCAGGCGACCTTGTCACCTGCGTAGATCATCGTCACCAGATCCCAGCGGTCTTTGCCGAAGTCGTAGTCGTCCAGGTTGGCGTTGACGGTATCGAGCGCGAGCTTTCGCTGCGCCGCTTGCTCGCGCGCCAGCCGGAGCCCTTCGTCCGAGAGATCGACGCCGGTGACCTTCCATCCCTGCGCGGCCAGGTAGACCGCGTTGCGACCTTGCCCGGTGGCCACGTCGAGCGCGCGGCCCGGGCGACGTCCGCGCACCGTCTCCACCAGCAGGCGGTTGGGTTCTCGGCGAAAGCCCAGGCCGTTGCGATAGATCTCGTTCCACTCCTCGCGCATCGGCTGCTCCCCGGCGCGTTGCCAGGTCCACAGCGTGGCCTGCCAGGCCAGGTCGTGGCGCCGCCATTCCACGAGATACCAGCCCACGTACTTGTAGCCGCCCTTGGCGTCATTGCCGCCCTGGCGCTCGGTGGCCTTGCCGGAGAACACCGCGCGGTCGGCGTGCAGCCACACCCGCTCGTTGTCCCAGGTCCGGGACGCGATGTATGGCGCGCCGGGCTTGCGCGCGCCGAGGCTGCGCAGGAACTCCGCGCGGGTCTGCGCGTAGCTGCCCTCGACGTGCAGGAACTCGGGGGCCAAGGTGGCGGCCGCCGCCTCCACGTCGCCGCGATCCCAGGCAGCCAGCAGCTCGTGGCTCTGGCGGATCACCTCGGCGTCGGTGGCCTGCGGCGGCGTTGCGGGGGCCGCGGGGGCCGCGGCGGTCGCTGGCGGCGGCGAGCTCGACGTCGCAGCCGGAGGACACAGCGCAGCGGCGGAGGTGGGCGGGGTGCTACGCGGCGTACAGCCGGCGCCGAGCCCTGCGATCCCTGCGATCCCTGCGATCCCCACGATCCCGAGCCCCACGAGCGCCGCCCTCATCGCGCCGCTGGCGCGAGGCGCGCGAGGCGCGCGAGGCCCGCGAGGCGCGCGAGGCCCGCGAGGCGTCGACAGGGCGTCACCAACAAACCTGGCCGTGAGGGGCTGGGGCATGCGCGAAGTACCAGCCGCTGCGGGGCGGAAATTCCCCCGCCGGCCCAAGCCGGGCCTGCCGTCTCAATCCAGGTGCGCCAGGGTCGCCATCGACAGCGGCGGCGAGTGGCGGCCAAACAGGAACATCAGGATCACGGGGAAGCGCCGCGCCCAGGCGTCCTCGCGGTGGATGGCGTAGCCGTCGATGTAGACCGCCAGATCTTCCCCGGGGACCCAGCCCTTGCCCTCCAGGATGCGGCCCAGCTCGCGGGCCCGCGCCGCGTGCTCATGGCCGTTCTCGTCGGTGCCGGAGTCGATCCAGATGCGCTGCGGCTGCTTCTGCGGCAGCGCGCGCACGCGCTTGAGCATCACGCGGTTGTCCCACCACAAGCTGGGAGACATGACCGCGAGCTTGCCAAACACCTGCGGGTTCCCAAGGCCGACGTGCAGCGTGATGATGCCGCCCAGGGACGACCCGCACATCGCGGTGTCGGCCGGATCGATGCGGGTGCGGTACTCGCTGTCGATGAGCGGCTTTATCTCCTCGAGCAACATGCGCGAGTAGCGGTCGGCGTCGCCGCCCATGGTCACGCCGTCGGGGAGCGTGTCGCGGGTCGGCAAGAACTCGTCGCCGCGCCGATCTCCGCCGTTGTCGATGGCCACGATCAAGAGCGGCTCGATGAGGCCAGCCTCGATGAGCGCCTGCGCCGCCTCGTCGGCCTTCCATTCCTTGTTGGGCAGAAAGGACGTGTCGCCGCTGAAGGCGTTCTGGCCATCGTGCAAGTACATGACCGGATAGCGGCGCCCGTGATCCTGCTCGTAGCCAGGCGGCAGGTACACCCGCAAGGTCCGTGGCCCCGGCAGGCTCTGGGTCTCCACCTCTTTGATCTCGACCTTGCCGGTGACGGAATCCACGGGGCAAGCGTCGTGTGTCCTGGCCGAGAACGCAAGGCAGCGGGGCCAGACGCTTTTGGCCCGGTCAGCCGGCTCGCCTTTCGCTTCTGGCGCGCGGACCTCGAGGTCTCGCGGGGTTAGCCATACAGAAGGCCGCTGTACGTGACAACCCACACGAACAGAAACATCTTCGTGAGGTTAGCACTAGACTGACGTGTCATTCTAGAACTAGACTGACACATCAGTCTAGTTCTGCCTGTGGCGCCCCGCCGCAGGTCGCTCATGAGGAGCCTTCAGATGACCGCACAGAAAGTCGTGATCGGAATCGACGTCGGGTCCACCACCGTGAAGATGGCCGTCGTTGATCCGGACACGAAGGAGATCCTCTGGAACAAGTACCTGCGGCATGAGACCCGGCAGCCCGAGATGACGCGGGACATGCTCAAGGAGATCCACGCCGCGTTTCCGGACCTAAAGAACGAGGACATTCGCGTCTTCATCACCGGGTCCGGTGGCTCGCCGATCGCGCCGCAGATCGGCGCCAAGTTCGTGCAAGAGGTGAACGCGGTGACCATGGCGGTGGAGCGCCTGCACCCGGACGTGCAGAGCGTGATCGAGCTGGGCGGGCAGGACGCCAAGATCATCATGTTCAAGGTCAACGAGGAGTCTGGCGACAAGACCGCGCAGACCTCGATGAACGACAAGTGCGCGTCTGGTACCGGCGCCACCATCGACAAGTGCATGATCAAGGCCGGCATGCCGCGCGAGGACATCCCGCGCCTGGCGTTTGATCCCAGCAAGCTGCACCACGTGGCCGCCAAGTGCGGCGTGTTCGCCGAGACCGACATCGTCAACCTGGTCAAGAGCGGCATCCCCAAGGAAGAGATCTTGAACTCGCTGGCCGACGCCATCGTCAGCCAGAACCTGGCGGTGCTCACGCGCGGCAACACGCTTCGCTCCAAGGTGCTGCTGCTCGGCGGGCCCAACACCTACCTGCCGTTTCTGCAGCAGTGCTGGCGGCTGCGCATCCCCGAGGCGTGGGCAGAGCGCGGCTACGAGTATGACAAGACCGTGCCGGTGGAAGAGCTCATCTTCGTCCCCAAGAACGCCGAGCTGTACGCGGCCTACGGCGCCGTGCTCTTTGGCCTCTACGAGCCCGCCACGGTGGGCCGCTACCGCGGACTCGATCCGCTCGACGAGTTCATCAACCACGGTCGCAAGGCCAAGCTCGGCGAGTCGGCCGGGCCGGGCCTGGTGGACGTCGACGACGAGCGGGCGACGTTCGTGGACAAGTACCAGACCCCGCCCTACGAGGACGCCATCCTCGAGGCCGGCAAGACCTACCGCGGCGTGATCGGCCTCGATGGCGGCTCCACCTCATCGAAGTGCGTGTTCATCGATGAGAACGAGAAGATCCTCAAGAAGGTCTACACGCTGTCCAAGGGCAACCCGATCCAGGACATGAAGGACATGTTCACCGACATGCGCCAGTGGGCCACCGATCAGGGGGCCAAGCTGGAGGTCGTCGGTTTCGGCGTCACCGGGTACGCCGGCGACGTGCTGGAGAAGTCGCTGGGCGCCGACGCCAACATCGTCGAGACCGTGGCGCACATGATGAGCGCCAAGCGCTGGTTCCCCAACGTCGACGTCATCTGCGACATCGGCGGTCAGGACATCAAGGTCCTGTTCATGCAGAACGGCGACGTCAAGAACTTCCGGCTGTCCAATAGCTGCTCGGCCGGCAACGGCATGCTCTTGCAAGCGATGGCCGATCAGTTCGGCCTGCCGGTCAGGCAGTACGCCGAGGTGGCCTTTCAGGCCCGCCTGGCGCCCAAGTTCAGCTACGGCTGCGCCGTCTTCCTCGACTCCGATCGCGTGAACTTCCAGAAGGAAGGGTACAGCCGCGAGGAGCTGCTGGCCGGCCTGGCGCTGGTCTTGCCCAAGAACGTCTGGCAGTACGTCGTCCAGATCCCGCGCATGGCGGAGCTCGGCCGCGTGTTCGTGCTGCAAGGCGGCACCCAGAAGAACCTGGCCGCGCTCAAGGCCCAGGTCGACTACATCGAGAAGCGCGTGCCCAACGCCGAGGTGTACCTGCACCCGCACTGCGGCGAGGCCGGCGCCATCGGCGCCGCGTTCGAGGCGCTCCGCGTGGTGCGTCGCCGCGGCAAGACCACGTTCGTGGGGCTCGATCAGGCCGTCGACATCACCTACGTGTCGATCAACGACGAGACCACGCGCTGCAACTTCTGCCCCAACAACTGCTCGCGCACGTTCATCGACACCTCCACCCTGGACGGCAAGAGCGCCCGCTACATCTCCGGCTTCTCCTGCGAGAAGGGCACCGTGGAGAACATGGACGCGCTCAAGAAGCTCAACAAGGAGCGGCAGACGCGCATGAAGCGGTACCCCAACCTGGTCGACTACGAGGCCAAGCTGGCGTTCAAGAGCTTCTACGAGCCGCAGCCGATGCCCGCCCACGGCAGCCCCAAGGCAGACGTCGTGGTCAAGCGCACGCTGCTTGGCGCCATTCGGCACAAGTCCGTGGAGCGGCCGTTTCAGCGCTCCTCTTCGGAGGCGTGGTCCAGGCGCAAGGAGGCCCGCGTCGGCATCCCGCGCGTGCTCAACCTGTACTCCACCGGGCCGTTCTGGCGCGCGTACTTCGAGGCGGTGGGCGTGGACTCGCGCAACGTGGTGTTCTCCGACGAGACCAGCGAGGAGATGTGGCAGGCCGGCTGCAAGTACGGCTCGGTGGACCCGTGCTACCCGTCCAAGGTCTGCCAGGCCCACATCCACAACCTCCTGTTCAAGCACCACGAGAAGAAGCCGCTCAACTACATCTTCTTCCCGTCCATCACGCACCTGCCGACGTACATCGTCAACCAGATGGACACCTCGTCGTGCCCGGTGGTGTCCGGCACGCCCAAGGTCATCCGCGCCGCCTTCACCAAGGAGACGGACTTCTTCGCCGAGCGCGGCATCTCGTACCTCGACACCGCGGTCACGCTCAACGAGCCGCTGATGTGCAAGAAGCAGATGTTCTCCACCTGGGGGCCCTTGCTCGGCATGACCGAGGACGAGAGCGACTTCGCGGTGGAGCAGGCCTTCGCTGCCGTCGACGCCTTCGAGGTGGAGATGCAGCGCAAGGGCAAGGAGATCCTCGACGAGGTGGTGGCCGAGAACCGGGTGGCGCTCATCATGCTAGGGCGGCCGTACCACAACGATCCGGGGCTCAATCACTCGGTGCTCGAGGAGTTCCAGGCGCTGGGCTATCCCATCCTGTCGATGCGCTCGGTGCCCAAGGACGAGGCGTACCTGCGGCCGTTCTTCGCCGATGACCTGGCCAAGGGGCACATCGAGAGCCCCCTGGATGTCACGGACGTGTGGCCGGAGAACTACTCCACCAACTCGGTGCAGAAGGTGTGGGCGGCCAAGTTTGCCGCGCGGCACCCGCACCTGGCGTGCCTGGATCTGTCCAGCTTCAAGTGCGGACACGACGCGCCCACCTACGGCCTCATCGACAGCGTCATCGGCTCGGCCGGCAAGGCCTACTCGGCGCTGCACGACATCGACGCCAACAAGCCCTCGGGATCGATCAAGATCCGCGTCAAGACCTACGCCTACACCCTGATGCTCCTGCGCGAGAAGCTCGAGGACCAGGCGCAGAAGAAGGTCGAGCTGGATCGCACGCTGACCGCCAAGAAGCTCGAGCTGATGCGGGCGCTGGCGCGCAAGCTGGCGACGACCGGACGCATCGACCACAAGCTGGACCTCGAGATCGGCGAGCTCGAGGCCCAGGTCGCCACCTGGCAGCCAGAGGTGGCGCTGGCCGCCGACGTCTCGGCCAAGGGCAAGCGCTCCCCGGCGCTGGCCGTGATGCGCTAGCCGCTTTCCTCTCACCCCATCCATCCTTTTTCAAGAATCACCCGGGCCGCGCCCCGGGCATCGCACCCGCAGGAGTCTCCATGAGCGTCATCAACGGCAACGGCAACCTCGGCAATCTCGATTCGCTTTCGGTGGAGTCCATCGAGGCTGAGCTGCGTCGCTTCGAAGAGGAGGAGCGCCGCCGCCTGGGCTTGCCGGTGGACTCCGTCAAGCAGTGGCGCGACGAGGTGCCGCGCACCTTCACCCGCGAACAGCGCGATCACACCACGATCCTCGTGTCCGGCCTGACCATGGCGCACGACCTGTTCATCCAGGCGGCGCTGCGCGGCATTGGCTACAACGTGATGGCGATGGACACGCCGGACAACGACGCCCTGCAGTTCGGGCGCGAGTACGGCAACCGTGGCCAGTGCAACCCGACCTACTTCACGGTCGGCAACCTGGTGAAGTACCTCGACGGCCTGCGCGAGCGCGGGATGACCAAGGACGAGATCGTCAAGAACCACGTGTTCATCACCGCGGGCGCGTGCGGCCCGTGCCGCTTTGGCACCTACGTCACCGAGTATCGCAAGGCGCTGCGCGACTCCGGCTTCGAGGGCTTCCGCGTGCTGCTGTTCCAGCAGACCGGCGGCCTCAAGCAGGCCACCGGGGACGGCGTGGGGCTGGAGATGAACCCGACGTTCTTCTGGGGCATCGTGCGCGCGGTGCTGATCGGCGATGCGCTCAACGCGCTGGGCTATCGCATCCGCCCGTACGAGGTCGAGGCCGGGGCCACCGATCGCGCGCTGGAGCAGTCCAAGCAGCTCATCAGCGGCGCGTTCGAGAACAACACCTCGCTGCCGCTGGCGATGCTCAAGGTGCGCCGCTTGCTCGGCGCGGTGAAGGTCGACCGGCTCAAGATCAAGCCGCGGGTCGGCATCATCGGTGAGTTCTGGGCCATGACCACCGAGGGCGACGGCAACTACGGCCTGCAGCGCTTCCTCGAGGCCGAGGGCGCCGAGCCAGACATCCAGATCGTCACCGCGTGGCTCTTGTACATGATCTGGCAGGGCCGCTTTGACACCGCGCAGCGCGCCAGCTTGCGCGGCGCGGACGCCACCAAGGACGAAGGCGGCAGCAAGTTCAGCCTCAAGAACGTGGACGTGCGCAAGCGCATGGCCTCGTTGTGGGCGGCGGAGAACGTGCTGCGCGGCATGTTCCACACCATCGCCAAGTCGATGGGGCTCAACGACTATCACCTGCCGGACATGAACGAGATCGCCCAGGTCTCGCACACGTTCTATGACAACAACCTGCGTGGCGGCGAGGGCCACATGGAGGTGGGCAAGCTCATCCAGAACGTGGCGTACTCCAAGGTCAACATGACCTTGTCGGTCAAGCCCTTTGGATGCATGCCCTCCTCGTCGGTGTCCGACGGCGTGCAGTCGCTCATCACCGAGCTGTACCCGCAGGCCATCTTCCTGCCCATCGAGACCAACGGCGATGGCGCGGTCAACGTGTACAGCCGCGTGCAGATGCAGCTGTTCAAGGCCAAGCAGGCAGCGCAGAAGGAAGTGGACAAGGCGCTGGCCGACGTGGGCATGACCATGGAGGAAGTGCGCGCGTATCTGGTGAAGCACCCGTCCCTGACCTCGGCGTTTCACCGCAGCCCGCACATGGCGGGCTGCACCGCGGCAGACCTGGTCTACGAGGTCGGCGCGCGCAAGGACCGCGTCTCGTACTGGAAGAACAAGGCAATCAACGCCGTCACCGGCAAGTCGGACAAGGAGCACGAGCGCGCGCACCAGAACCTGCTGGCGGTGGCGCGGCGAGCCGCCGAGCGGAGCCGCACCAAGACGGCGGTGGTCGCGCCCGAGGAGGTGGTGCTCGATGGTGACCGCCCGCCGGTTCCGCAGGGTCGCAAGAGCCTGCGCGTGGTCAACTAGCGAACAGGGTCATGGCTCGCCAGGACGACAAACACGACCTCATCGATCGGCTGCGCGCGCGCGCACACGACTCGCTGTCGCGGCTCCCTGGGCGGCTCGGCGACCGGCTGCGCGGCCTCAACCTGGCGCTGGGACAGCCGCTGGCCTCGGACGCAGAGCTGGCGGAGAAGCGAGCCTTCGAGCGCGGCCTCTCCGGGGAAGCGGCGTCCGGGCAGGTGCGGGCCCCGGGCGCTGGCGCCGTCAGGTCCGGCAGCGCCGAGCAGCCGGCAGGGGCCGCGCCCCGGGCGCAGCGGCTGGCGCTCGGGTCGCCGCGCCGGTGGTGGTCTATCACCTCGACAAGCATCGCCTCCAGCTCCCCCGGCTCACCCAGCCGCTGGAGGAGGCCGAGATCCCCTTCCTGGTGCTCAACCTCGAGGGCGATCTCGCGACGCAGTCCGCCGTGCGCCGGGACTCCTCTGGCCGCAAGCTGCCGCTGGTGTTCATCGCCGGCGAGTGCGTGGGCGGTCGCGAGGCGCTGCATGAGCTCGATCGCTGCGGCCTGTTGCGCAAGAAGGTCTGGGGCTGAGCCCGGCCCCACCTAACCTTCGCGACATCGCCGGGTCTGCACGGTGGATGTCGCCGCCCTTAGCGCCTGCTCATCCGTCCGTGCTCTTGCTCGCTGCCGCCTCGCTGAGCGCGCTGGCTGGCTGCGGCGCTCGCGCAGGGGGAGACCTCCTGGCGCCCTCGGCCGGCGTGGTGTGCCCCGAGGCGCCCTTGCCGGGCCGGCGCGCGGCAGACGGCACGCCGGTGCCAGACGAGGTGGCCAGGGCCGCGGCGCGACAGCAGCCGGCGCTCGTCGACGCGCTGGCCGCCAGGGACGAGGGCAGGGTGGCGAGCGCCGTGTGCGCGGTCCGCGCGGCGCTGGGGCCGTGGCAGGGCGTGGCAGAGGCCGTCAGCGAGCGCCGCGCCACGGTCGCGGATCCGGTCGATCCCGCGGTCCTCTTGCCTCGCTATCTGACCGCGCTGCGAGCGCAGATCCTGGGGCGCGAGCCCTGGGTGCTAGTCCAGGGCTCGCGGTCTGGCGAGGCCTTGTCCGAGCCGCTCCGCAGCGCGTGCGAGCTGGTGTCGGCCTATGCCCAGATCTTGCCCTGGGCCGGGCAGCAGCGAGGCGAGTTCGCCGCGGCGCTGACCCAGGGCGCGGAGTACCTGGTAGCGGTGCAGGGGGCCGACGGCGTGTTCCCGTTCCCCGACCTCACCGATGACGCCGAGCGCCTCGTCACCTCCTGCCGCCAGGCCGGCGAGAGCGAAGGCGCGTGTCGCGCGCGCCTGCCGCGTCCGTTGCAGCTCGCGGTGCAGGCCAAGGAGAAGTGGGAGGCAGCGGGGCGCCCCCCCGGCGTGCTGGTCGACGGCTGGTTTCTGACGGCTGACGACGGTGGCCTGCAGTTTGACACCGGGACCTGCGGGGTCGCGCTGGTGCAGGCCGCGGGCGCGCTGGCCGAGCCGCGGTACTTGCAGGCGGCTCGTCGGGCCGCGCAGTGGGCGAGCGCCCAGCCCGTGGTGGCCAACTGGAACTACAACGCCTTCTCCGTCGAGCTACAGGCTTCGCTCGCGGCCACCTTCGAGCGCGCTGGGGAGCCGGACGAGGCGGCGCGGTGGCGTGACGCGGCGCAGACCCGGGCGCGGCTGGGCGTGTTGCCGGGCGCCCTGGCCGATGGTCGCTGGTACGATCCGCACAACGCCCGCCTGACCTATCACCACATCTTGCTGCGGGCCCTGGCGCGGCTGGCGCTGGTGGTGGACGATCCCTGGGTCTCGGTCACGTTGGACGCGGCATTTGACCGTAGCGTGGCCGAGATCAACGCCGAGGGCGCGGCGGCCTGGGCGGATGGCATCGGCGCGCTGGTGGCAGCGAGGCAGACCGGACGAGATCCCGGCGCGGCGCTGCGACGCCTGCTCCATGCCGCGGCGCCCGGCGGGCAGGCGGCGACCCTGCAGCTCGCGTGGTACCTGGCGGCGGCGCTGCCGACGTCATCAGCAGCAGCGCGCTGAGCACTGCTCTGGTCCCAGGTCAGCGCGCCGGCGTACGCGCGTCGGGCCGAGCGTCGGTGAACAAGAGGAAGGCCAGCTCGCGAGAGATGCGGCGCAGGCGGTTGAACCGGCCCGAGCTGCCGCCGTGACCCGAGGTCATGTCGGTCTCGAACAGCAGCGGGTTGCGATCCGTCTTGACGGTGCGCAGGCGCGCGACCCACTTGGCGGGCTCGAAGTACTGTACCTGGCTATCGTGCAGGCCGGTCCGCACGTACATCGAGGGGTACGCCTTGGCGCCCACGTTGTCGTAGGGCGAGTACGCGAGCATCGCGTCGTACGCGGCCTTGTCCTTGCCGGGGTTGCCCCACTCGTCGAACTCGTTGGTGGTCAGCGGGATCGACTCGTCGAGCATGGTGGTGACCACGTCGACGAACGGCACCGCCGCGATGATGCCGCGATAGAGCTCGGGCCGCAGGTTGGCGATGGCGCCCATCAAGAGGCCGCCGGCGCTGCCGCCGGTGGCGTAGACCCGTCCGGCGGCGGCCACCTTGTGCTCGACCAGGTGCTCGCTGACCGCGATGAAGTCGGTGAAGGTGTTCATCTTCTTGCTGAGCTTGCCGTCCTCATACCAGGCGCGGCCAAGCTCCTGCCCGCCGCGCACGTGCGCGATGGCGAAGATCCAGCCGCGGTCGAGGAGGCTCACCCGCGTCTGCTCGAACCAGGGCTCCATCGAGAAGCCATATGAGCCGTAGCCCATGATCAGGATGGGAGCCGTGCCGTCGCGTGGCGTGGACTTCTTGTAGACCACCGAGATGGGGATCTTGGCGCCGTCCTTGGCGGTGGCGTGCAGATAGTCGCTGGCGTACAGCTCGGGTTGGTATCCTGGGACAGGCTGCCGCTTGAGCAAGGTCGCGGCGCTGCCGGTGAACTGCTGCTCCAGCACCGACGAAGGAGCGGTCAGCGAGTCGTATTCATACCGGACCACGGCGCTATCCGGATCCGGGGTGTTCACCACCGTCATCGCGTAGGTTGGATCCGGCGCGTCGATGAAGAACGCGGCCTTGCCCTTGGGCAACACCTTGACCTTGCGCAGGCCGCCGGAGCGCACGGACACCGCGAGGAACCGGCGGTACAGCGCGAAGTCCTCGAGGAGGACGTCCGCCGCGTGCGGCACCAGGTCTCGCCACGCCTTGCGGTCCGCTTGCTTGCCCAGCGCCACCTCGAAGAGGCGGAAGTTCTTGGCGTCGGCGTTGCTGAGCACCACGAAGCGGCCGTCCAGGTGGTCGAGCGAGTACAGGTGATCACGGCTGCGCGGCAGAAACACGGTCGGCTCGGCGCGCGGGCGATCCGCGTCGATGAGCCGCACCTCGGAGTTGGTGGTGGCGGACATCCCGATGGCGATGTACTTGCGCGACTTGGTGGTCTGCAGCCCCACGTAGTACTGGCCGTCGTCCTCCTTGAAGATCTGCTCCGCGGCGCCGCCCAGGGTCTGGCGAAAGACGCGGTCTGAGCGCAGCGTGGTGGGATCCTTGCCCACGTAGAACAAGGTCTTGTTGTCGCTAGCCCAGGCGAAGTTCGGCGAGATGTTGACCGCGGTGTCGGGCAAGACCTTGCCGGTCCGCAGATCCTTGACGTGCAGGACGAACTCGTTGCGGCCGACGGTGTCATCCCCCCAGACCAGGAGCTGTCCGTTGGGGCTCATCTCGTAGCTGCCGATGGCGTAGAACGAGTGGCCCTGCGCCAGGGCGTTGCCGTCGAGCAAGATCTCCTCGGCGGCCTGCAGCGTGCCCTTCTTGCGGGCGTGGATCGGGTACTGCTTGCCAGCCTCGAACCGCGAGTAGTACCAGTACCCGCGGTCAAACGTTGGGACGTTGGCGTCGTCCTCTTGCATCCGTGCGCGAAGCTCGCCGAGCAACGTCTCCTGGAGCGCGCTGGCCGGCGCCAGCACGGCGCTCGCGTAGTCGTTCTCGGCGGTGAGGTACGCGAGCACCTCCGGGTCCTTGCGCGTGTCGTCGCGCAGCCAGTAGTACGGGTCGTCGCGCGTGCCAAAGGGCGAGGTCACCGGGTGGGCGCGCGCGGCGGCGCGCGGCGCCGCCGGCCCAGCGGGCGAAGCTGGCCTCGTGGCCTCGCTGGCCGCGACGGCCGTGCCAGGAGACCCGACGGCGTCACCGGGGTTGACGGGGTTGACGGCGGTCGAAGACGGACCGCTCTTGCAGGCGACGAGCGCCCAGCCTAGCTGCGCGGCGAGAAGGAACAAAAGACGCATCCCATGCCGTAGCATGCGCCCGCGGCCTTGTCTGCGAGTCTGATGGGGAGTCGGCGCGTGCCCTAGACCTCGGCGGACGACTCGGCGGTGGCGGCGTCGACGAACGGGGCCTCGTCCGGGGCCCTTGGGCGCAAGGTCAAGCGGCCATAGGCGAGCCCCACGAGCGCGGCCACCGTGGAGCCCACCAGGATGGCGAGCTTCGCGGTCTCGAGCAGCGCGCCAGGCGGGAACGCTAGCTGCGCCACGAACAGCGACATGGTGAACCCGATTCCTGCGGTGATGCCGACCAGCACGACCCCGGTCCACCTGGCGTCACGCGGCAAGGCCGAGAGCCCGAGCGCAGCGGTGAGGCGACAGGCGACGAAGATCCCGAAGGTCTTGCCGACGACCAGGCCCACCGCGACGCCCAGGAACACGAACAGGCCGTCTCCTGACAGGTCGGCCCCGCCCAGCGACACGCCGGCGTTGGCCAGCGCAAACAGCGGCATGATGGCGAAGGCGACCAGGCGATGGAGGTGGTGGACGAGGTAGACGGTGGGCGGCACAGCCTCGCGGCGGAGGCGCTCGATCTCGTCGAGGACGCCGAGCAGCTCGTGCGGGGACTGCTTGCCGGCGTCGGCCACCAGCGGCGCGGCCTGCGCGGAGAACCCCTCCGCGCCCACCCAGGCTCGCGCCGGGGTCATGAGCCCGACGATCACGCCGCACAGGGTCGGGTGGACCCCGGCCTGGTACAGCCCGACCCACACCACCGCGCCGGCGGGGACGTAGTGCCAGGCGCTGCGCAGGCCGATGCGCTGCAGCAGCAGGATGCCAAGGCCGCCGGCGGCCGCGACGCCCAGGCCGCTCGGGGCCACCCCGTCGGTGTAGAAGATGGCGATGACCACGATCGCGCCGATGTCGTCGATCACGGCGAGTGCCAGCAGCAGGATGCGCAGCGCCGGAGGGACGCGCGGGCCCAGGAGCGCCAGGACGCCCACGGCGAAGGCGATGTCGGTGGCCATGGGGACCCCCCAGCCATGGATGCCGGCGCGGCCGTAGTTGAGGACGGCGTAGATCCCGGCGGGGAGCAACATGCCGCCCAGCGCGGCGGCCAACGGCAGCGTCGCTCGCTTGAGATCCGAGAGCTCGCCGGCGTGGAGCTCGCGGCGGATCTCCAGCCCGACCACGAAGAAGAACACCGCCATCAGCACATCGTTGACCCAGAAGTGCAGGGGGCGGACAAAGCTCCACTCCCCGACCCCGAGACCGACCGGCAGGTGCCACAGGTCGTGGTAGCTGTGGGCCCACGGAGAGTTGGCCCAGACGAGCGCCAGGGCGGTGGCGATCATCAGCGCGATGCCGCTGGCCGCTTCGATCTGCAGGAAGGCCTGAACCGGCGCCAGCAGGCGGCGCACCGTACGGTGGGCCAGCGGCGAGGCTTCGGGCGGAAGGGAGGACCGGCTCGGCGACGGGCCAGGCGACGAGTTCTGCGACGGGCCAGGCGACGAGTTCGGCGACGGGACGTGCGACGGGTTAGGCGGCAGGGTTGGCGAAACGCTCATTGTTGGAGTCCGCTGCGCGGGCGGCCCGACCCGCGCGATCCTGCGTCACGACACGCGACGCACCCTTGACGTCAGACGGTAGCAGGCGCCTTGGGGCCGGTCGACCGGGGGCGCCACTATCTGCAAGCCGGCATGAGCACGCCGGCCGGCCCGCAGGACCCGGCCAGGCGGGTTGACAGGGCCTCCCCCTGATTCAGATCAGCAGCCGGCGGTATCCCCAGAGCAGGTGTCACCGAGCCGGCGGTAGGCGGACGAGCTGCAGCCAGAAGTTGCCCGTCTCCTGCACCACGTCCAGAAACTCCTGCAGCGCGACGGGCTTCGAGACGTAGCAGTTGGCGCGGAGCTGATAGCTGCGCAAGATGTCGCGGTCGGCGTGCGAGGTTGTGAGCACGACCACCGGGATGAGCGCGAACGAGTCGTCTTGCTTTATCACCTCGAGCAGCTCGTACCCGTTCATCCTCGGGAGGTTCAGGTCGAGCAGGATCAGGTCCGGCCGCGTCGCGGTGGCGTATTCGCCTTGTCGGCGCAGGTACGCGAGCGCCTCCACGCCGTCGCACACCCGATGCACGGCGTTGAGCACGCGCGCGCTACGCAGCGCGTCGATGGTCAGCTCTGCATCGCTGGCGCTGTCCTCCACCAAGAGTATCTGGATTGGCTCATGCGACGTGCCGGTCATTCCCTCCTCCTTTCCGCCTTGCGCAGCGTGACATGGAAGGTCGATCCTTGTCCGACCTCGGACTCCAGCCAGATCCGGCCGCCGTGGCGCTCCGCGATTCGCTTGCAGATCGCCAGCCCAATGCCGGTGCCCTCATAGGCTTCGCGGGTGTGCAGTCGCTGGAACACCGCGAAGATGCGTTCGAAGTAGCGCGCCTCGATGCCGATGCCGTTGTCAGTGACAGACAGCCGCCAGGTGTCGTTGCCCTCGGGCTGCGCGCTGACGTGGATGCGCGGCGCTTCCTCGCGCCGATACTTCAGCGCGTTGCCGATGAGGTTCTGCAGGAGCTGCGCGAGCTGCGACTCGTTGCCAGCGACCGAGGGCAGCGGATCTGCCGACAGGGTGGCGTCGTTGTCGGTCAGCGCGGCGCCAAGGTCAGCTCGGGCGCGATGCAAGACCTGATCTAGATCGACGACCTCACCGGGAGGCGCATCGAGGCGCCCGATGCGAGAGTAGGCCAGGAGCGCCTCGATCAGGGCCCGCTGACGTTGCGCGCCGTCGACGGCGTAGCGGAGGAATCGTCGGCCATCCTCATCGAACCGGTCGCCATAACGCCTCTCAAGGAGCTGGACAAAGCTCGAGATGGTCCGCAGCGGCTCTTGCAGATCGTGCGAGGCGATCTGGGCGAAGCGCTCGAGCTCGTTGTTGGATCGCTCAAGCTCGGCGGTGCGCTCTCGGAGCGCGCGCTCCATGGCGATGCGGTCCGAGAGATCGAGCATGGTGCCGATCAGGCGCTGCAGGCGGCCGTCCGGGTTGCGGATCAGCGCAGCGCGCAGGAGCACGCCGCGATAGCTGCCGTCGGCGTGGCGGAAGCGGTACTCGCAGCTCCACTTGGTGTGCCCGCCGCCAACGACCGCCTCCAGGTCGGACGCCATGCGCGGCCGGTCGTCGGGGTGGATGCGTTCGCGCATCCAGCCGCGGGTCACCATGCCGTCCACGCGCCAGCCATAGACCTCCTGCATGGTATCGCTGAGCCACACGCTGTCGTCGCTGGTGTCCCACTCCCAGACGGTGTCGGTGGTAGCTCGCGTGAGCTGCGTGAAGCGCTCCTGTTCGCGGCGGTGGCCATCCTCCGCCGCGCGGCGCGCGGTCACATCCTCGATGTTGGCGATGACCAGCGCGCCCGTAGCGGTGAGCATGGGGGCCAAGGCGATCTCCACCCACACCGGGGAGCCGTCTTGCCGCACGCCACAGACCCAGCGCTTGTCTCCCATCTTGCCAGGCTGGCTGCTGGCCGCGTAGCGCTGGCGCAGCGACGGGTGCTGGTCGCGCGAATCGCCGGGGACCAGCGCCTCGACCGTGAGCGTTCGCAGCGCGTCCGCGTCGTAACCGAAGATGCGCCCGGCGGCGCGGTTGGCCAGGACGATCCGCCCGGCTTCATCGGCGATGATGATGCCCGCGGAGTTGATGTTCAGCACCTGCTGCAAGCGCTGGTCCGCGGCGGCGAGCGCGGCGCGCTGCTGCGCGGCGTTGGCGCTGGCGCGCTGGAGCCGCCGGGTCACGGTCCATCCCAAGGACCCGGCGAGGCCGGTGAGCGCGAGCAACCCGGCGCCCCGCCATGCCGGGCCCAGGCGCGTGCCCACGGCGAGCGCTGCGGCGAGCGCTGCGGCGACCGGCAGCGCGCCGGCTGGCCCGGTGGCCCAAGCGCGCGCTGCAGCCCACGCCGTCCATCCACCTGAGCTGCGCGTGGTGGGGCTGGCCATCTCGCACGTCTGCAAGCGAGAATCATGCCATCCATCTCCGGCGCGGTTCCGGGCGGACCTCTGCTCTTGCCTTCGTCGTGAGCGCGGGTTCGCCGCGGGGCTTGGGCTCGCAGCGGCGCCTGGGCGTCAAGATTGACGGAAAGGGCGGTCGGAGATCCCGGGGCAGCGCGGGCGCGTGGATCGCTTGGTCCTCACGACGATCGCGCGAACTGCTCGCTCGTGGAGCGCGGTCCATCGCTTGCACTGAGGCCACGGCAGGAGTGGTGATGGCAGAGCCCGTACAGAAACTCGCTGGCGACCGGCCACGTGTGCTGATCGTCGAAGACAACCCGGCGGACGCGGAGCTGGCGGTGTTGTACCTGGCTCCGAAATACGCCGTGTTCGTGGCCGATCACATCCACGCGGCGGTGGCGATGCTGCGCAAGATGGTGTTCGAGGCCGTGCTCACGGACCTCACGCTGCCGGACGCGATCGAGCTGGAGGCGGTGATCAAGCTGCAGGCGGCGGCTCCGGAGGCGGCGCTGATCGTGGTCACCGGGCTGGCCGACGAGGTCATCGGCCACCGCGCCGTGCAGCTCGGCGCGCAGGACTACCTGGTCAAGGGGCACTTCGAGGGGGACGTGCTCGATCGCGCGATGCGCTACGCCATCGAGCGCAAGCGGGTGGAGAAGCGGCTGGCACAGCTCGCCCACTATGATCAGCTCACCGGCCTCGCCAATCGCGCGACCTTCCGCGATCGGCTGCAGATGGTCCTCGAGCGCGCGCGTCGCAAGAACGGCCGCTTCACCGTCATGTACGTCGATCTCAATGACTTCAAGGCCACCAACGACTGCTTTGGCCATGACATCGGCGACGCGGTGTTGCGCGAGGTGGCAGATCGCCTGCGGCACGCCATCCGGAGCTACGACACCGCGGCGCGGCTCGGAGGAGATGAGTTCGCGCTCCTGCTCGATCATCAGGGCGACGAGATCACGCCGCGCCAGCTCATCGAGCGAGTGCTGGCGGCGTTCGCCACTCCCATCGAGCTGGGGGGGGAGCCCTTGAACGTCACCGCTAGCATCGGAGTCGCGACGTTTCCGGAGGCCGGCAACAACGAAGCGGAGCTGCTCAAGGCCGCCGACACGGCGATGTTCTGGGCCAAGGATCGCCCCGGTACGAGCTGCGTGGTGTACGATCAGGCGCACGCCGAAGAGGCGCTGCCGCGCCGACGCTCCGAGGTGCTGCTCCGGCAGGCGTTCGCGGCCGGCGAGTTCGTGCTGCAGTTTCAGCCAGTGGTCAGCCTGCGAAATCAGCGGGTCACCGCGGTCGAGGCGCTGCTGCGCTGGTCGCAGCGGGACGGTACGCTGGTGGGGCCCTCGTCGTTCATCCCCAACCTCGAGGCGACGGGGCTCATCGTGGACGTGGGCGCCTGGGTCATCCGCGAGGCCTGCCGCAACGCTGCGCAGTGGCGCCGTGACGGGCACGATCTCCGGGTGGCGGTGAACATCTCCGCCAGGCAGTTCGAATCCGAGGGCCTGATGGACACGGTGGAGGCTGCGCTGAGGGAGCACGGGGTGCCGCCGGGCTCCCTGGAGGTGGAGATCACCGAGAGCTTGCTCATGCGAGATACCGCGCAGACCAAGCGGGCGCTGCGCGGGCTCAAGGAGCTGGGCGTGCGCATCTCGATCGACGACTTTGGCACCGGCTACTCTTCGCTTGCGTACCTGCACCGCTTCTCGGTGGACGCCCTCAAGATCGATCGCTCGTTTGTCAGCCGGCTCGAGGAGAACGAGGGAGCGGTCCTGACGAGCGCCATCATCCGCCTGGGGCACAACCTGGGCCTCGAGGTGGTGGCAGAAGGGGTGGAGACCTCGGCGCAGCTCCAGAAGCTGTGCAACGACGGCTGTGACTTTGGCCAGGGCTACTTCCTGGGGCGACCGGCCTTTGACTGGGCCAGGTCGGCAGAGCTCGCGGCCGAGGGTGGGTGAGCCGTGTCACCTGACACGAGCAGCGAGCTGACGCCGGCCGTTGCCGCCGCCGAGCCGGCCGCTGTCGAGCCGGCCGCCGCCGAGCCGACGCCGGGGCTGTTCGCGTCCATCGTCGATGCGGTGCCGCAGCTCATCTGCGCCTTCTCGCAGCAAGGTGAGTACCTGTTTCTCAACCGAGCGATGCGCGAGTTCACCGGGGCGGAGTTGCCCACCGCGCATGGCGGGAGCTTTCGAGCGCTGGTGCATCCGGAGGACCTGTCACGGCTGGAGCCGGTCTGGCAGCGCGCGTTCGCGCAAGGGGTGGTCTTCCGCTCCGACGTCCGGCTGCGCGACCGCGCCGGGCGCTATCACTGGTTCGACATGACGTCCAAGCCAACCCGCACGGACGGCGGCCCGGTCACCTGGTACACGTCGGCGACCAACGTCGACGATCGGCGCTCCCTCACCGACGATCTGCAGCTCGTGCTCGATGCCTTCCCTGGGATGATCGCGCTGTGGGACCGCGACCTCATGAACCGCTACGCCAACGTGGCGCACAAGCGGATGTTCGGGATGACCCCGGAGCAGGTGCGAGGTCTGCCGATGGATCAGGTGATCGGCGCCGAGCGCTATGCGGACGTGGCGAGCTACCTCGGGACCGTCTTTGCAGGGGAGGCGCAGCACTTCGACCGCGAGCTGCAGGTCGGCGAGGCCGCGCCCCACCACCTCCGGGTGTCGCTGTCGTCGGTCGTGCGCGAGGGCGAGCTCCACGGGCTGCTGACGGTGGCGCAGGACATCACCGACATGCATGACGCCACGGCGCGCCTGTTCGAAGCCGAGGGCCGGTTCGAGCAGGCCTTCGAGCAGGCGCCGCTGGGCTGCGCGTTGCTCGATCTGCAAGGCGGCTTCACGCGCGTCAACCCGGAGATGGCGCGGATCCTCGGCGCGGTGCCGGCGGCGCTGGTTGGCAAGTCGCTGGACGACCTGCTAGTCGGCAACGAGGCGACGGACTCGGCGCAGGTGCGCGCCGAACTCCTGATCGGTGGGCCGGCGCACTCGGAGAGCGAGCGGCGCTGGCGGCGTCCTGATGGCACCGTGGTCGAGACCCGCCTGTTCAAGTCCGTGGTGCGCGACCGCGCCGGGCGACCGCTGTACTTCTTGCTGCAGCTCGAGGACATCAGCGAACGCAAGCGAGCGGATCGGGCGCTGCAGCGCGCCAACGCGGAGCTGCGGCGGTCCAACGAGGATCTCGAGCGCTTCGCCTATGTCGCCTCGCATGATCTGCAGGAGCCGCTGCGCACGATCGCCAGCTACACCCGCTTGCTGGCGGAGCGCTACCGCGAGGCGCTCGACGAGCGCGGGCAGCGCTATATCGACTACGCCGTGGACGCCGCGCAGCGCATGCAACAGCTCATCTCTGGTCTGCTCGATATCTCGCGGCTGGGGCGAGAGGACAGGCCATCCGGGCCCGTGGACCTCAACACCGTGGTGTCGGCGGTGCAACGACTGCTGGCCAAGGCGATCTCGACCGCGGAGGCGACGGTGGAGGGCTCGCATCTCCCGATGGTCCTGGGCCATCAAGATCAGCTCATCCGGCTGGTGCAGAACCTGATGGGCAACGCCCTGAAGTTCACCCGCCCGGGCCATCGCCCCATCATTCGCATCGGCGCCGAGCCCGAGGCCGGCGGCTGGCGATTCTGGATCTCCGACAACGGTCCCGGTATCGCACCCGAGTATCGCGAGCGCGTGTTCGGCATGTTCCAGCGGTTGCACACGCGCGAGCAGGTGCCAGGAAATGGCATCGGCCTGGCGGTGGTCAAGCGCATCGCGGAGCTCCACCACGGCAAGGCCTGGATCGAGTCGAGCGAGGGGGGCGGGACGAAGGTGCTGGTGTGGTTGCCCGCAGCAGAGCAGTAGCCTTGAGAGAACGGGCGCCCATGGTCTCGCCGCGCGGGCCGCACCCGGGCTATGTTCCGCGGGATGACAGGCCGCGGTCCGTACCTGGCAGGGGCTGCGTGCGCGGGCGTCGCGGTCGCGTTCCTTGGGTATCGCGTGGGGTGGATGCCGCTGACGTGGCATGGTCCGCTCGCGCGTGGCTTCGAAATTGGCTCGGCCGCGCTGCTCGCCACGTCGTGGCAGCTCCTGCGGCGAAGCGAGCGTAGCCAGGCGCCGGTCGCGCTCGCGCTGCTGGCGGCGCTCGTGGGGCTGGTGGTCGCGGGCGTCGCCGCGCGCTGGCTGGCGCCGCCGCTCCCCGCGCTCCCGCTGCGCGTGTACGAGCTGCCGGGCTTCTCCATCTCGTTGCCGGCCGCCCCGGTGACCACGCGAGACCAGGACTACTCCGCCGGTCGCGTGGAGCTTGACGACATCGCTGACCTTGGCGCGAAGATCACGCTGCGCTGGGAGCCCGGGGAGCTGCTCGATGACGCCGCGCTGCAGCTCGCCGCCAGCACCGTCATCGACGTCAGCGGTGGCGGCTCGCGGACCTCGGTGGTGGAGCGCTGGCAGGGCCCCGGCGGCGCCGAAGTCGCGACGGTCATCATCGACGTTCCACGCGGGCGGCTCTGGGGCTCCCTCGTGATGTGCGGGGAGCGCCAGATCTCGCTGTTCAGCGGTGACCACCGCACCATGGGAGAGCTGCACCGCCGGATCTTGCCGACGATCGTGTGCCGGCCAGATCCAGCGCTGGAGGCGCAAGCGCAGCAGATGCCGTGGACCATCGCGCTGCCCAAGGGCTGGGGCAGCGTCGAGCCCAAGCTCAAGGGGCAGGTCGAGCTCATCAACGGCGCGCAGGTGCTACTGCTACGCCGCAGCGCTCGAGTGATCGACCGAGACTCGCTGCGCAAGACGTTGCAGTCCACGTTCACCGCCAGCGGCATGCAGGTGACGGTGGGCGAGGGGACTGGAGAGTTCATGCCGCTGCTGGGCAGCCTGGAAGGCGAGAGCACCGTGGGGTGGGTGTGGCCCATCGCGTGCGAGCTCGGCTCCGTGGTGCTGATCGCGCTCACCACGGAGCCCGCTAGCGCAGACGAGCTGGCCGCGCTGGCCCGCACCAAGGGGCGTTGCCTGGCCCGCGGCGAGACGCCGCCCCCATGGCCCACCGACGGTCCCTAGCGCGCGCTCTAGCGCGCGCACCGGCCGAAGCGGAACGCATGCTCGCTTCGCGTGGGTGATTCTGATCACACCAGCCGAGCGGATGCATCGCCGCTCCTGCGTTGCGGCTCCGGGCGCTTTGAGCCCCTCGAGGCTCCTTGAGCGGGGGCATCGAAGCATCGGGCAGCGAGGGTTGAACAGGCATTCGGGATAGAACATTCGGGATAGACATTCGGGATGGCTTGGGACAATTTCCGGGACCATTCTTCTGCCCGTCGATTCAGGTGACGCTGGCACAGAAGGGGATGTGATGGCCGGAAACCGGACGATGTGAGTCGCGTCGGTGACGCAGACGTCGCGTGCGACAGGAGAGAGCAGAAGTGTCCGGCGGGAGAGCGGGAGTGTCCGGGTGCATTGGCCGGAAGCCGGACATCGACGGTGTTGCAGGATTGGAATTGCAAATAGTTAGTCTACGGCCTGCTTCTTGCTGGTGCTCTGCGCGTGAACTCTCGACCGATCCTCCATGGGAAGGTGTACATGGTCACTCGCCGCTGCACGCAGCGCACGTTCTTGCTGCGGCCCGATGAGGTGACCAACCAGGTCTTCCTCTATTGCCTGGCGTATGCTGCGCAGAAGACTGGCGTTCGAGTGCTGTACGCGATGGCGATGTCCAATCATCATCACGCGATCGTGCATGATCCAGATGGCGTGTTGCCTGCGTTCACCCAGGAGTTGCACAGCCTGACGGCCCGGGCGTTGAATGCGTTACGCGGGCGCTGGGAGAACTTCTGGGCCGACGAGCAGCCTGGGCAGGTGGAGCTGGTGGAAGAGCTGGATGTGTTCGACAAGATCGCGTATGCGGCGGCCAACCCGGTGACAGCGCAGCTCGTGGAACACGTCGAGCACTGGCCGGGGATGCACACGACGGCGGCGTTCTTCAGCGGGCAAGAGCTGCACGTCGAGCGGCCGGCGCACTTCTTCCGTGAGCAGGGCCCGACGCCCGAGCGCGTGGTGCTCAGGTTGGCTTGGCCGGAGCACCTGGGGCCGGTCGAGGAAGCGCGCCGGAAGGTGCGCCAGCGGCTCGATGATCTGGAGGCACTGGCACGGCAGCAGCAGGTGAGCGAAAGGCGAGCGGTGCTCGGCCGATCCGGAGTGCGGCGGCAGGACTTCCGCTCACGCCCGAACACGTGGGAGCCGAGGCGTGCGCTGCGGCCGAGGATCGCCGCGCGCAACCGCTGGGCGCGCGTGGAGGCGCTGCAGCGCAACCGCGCCTTCCAGGATGCCTATCGCGCGGCCCTCCAGCAGTGGCTCGCCGGCCTGCCAGCGGTGTTCCCGGCCGGCACGTACAAGATGCGCGGCAAGCCCGGCGTGGTGATCCAGGAGTAGGGCGGCATCCGCCGGGGCCCGCCCGCTGACAGCAGCCCCAGGTGCCCCTTGCGAGACCCCCGGCGCACCTTCGCGCTCGTCGCGGCGTGGCGCAGCATCAGCGAGAACGCCAGGCAGTCCCTCAACGTGGCGCTGACGGCGCCATGCGAGCGCCGTTGCGCGCATGGCCAACGCTCAGCGTGCGTACTCTCTGTACGCGAGCGCACGCGGCACGGTTCGTGCGTGCTCGTCTCGCAAAACAACCTCCGGTCGGGT
>JADJJK010000001.1 GCA_016706545.1 Myxococcales bacterium | reverse complement strand
GTGTTCGGGTCCGACGGATCCAATGGCGGCGTGACCAGGGCTCCATTGCCGGCAAGGATGCTCCGTTGTGGGAACGTCCCGGTGATGACGTCCGGTGGCGGCTGGAAGCCGTTCGGTCGTCGTTGGTGGTCGTTGGCGGTCGTTGGCGGTCGTTGGTGGCCCCGGGGCAAGTCGCGTGGTGCCGCAGGGGTCGCGTGCGACAGGAGAGAGCAGAAGTGTCCGGCGGGAGAGCGGGAGTGTCCGGGTGCATTGGCCGGAAGCCGGACATCGACGGTGTTGCAGGATTGGAATTGCAGATAGTTAGTCTGCGGCCTGCTTCTTGCTGGTGCTCTGCGCGTGAACTCTCGACCGATCCTCCATGGGAAGGTGTACATGGTCACGCGCCGCTGCACGCAGCGCACGTTCCTGCTGCGTCCCGACGCGGTGACCAACCAGGTCTTCCTCTATTGCCTGGCGCACGCGGCACAGAAGACTGGCGTCCAAGTGCTGTACGCGATGGTGATGTCCAATCATCATCACGCGATCGTGCATGACCCAGATGGCGTATTGCCTGCGTTCACCCAGGAGTTGCATAGCCTGACGGCCCGGGCGTTGAATGCGTGGCGCGGGCGCTGGGAGAACTTCTGGGCAGACGAGCAGCCTGGGCAGGTGGAGCTGGTGGAGGAGCGGGACGTGCTCGACAAGATCGCGTACGCGGCGGCCAACCCGGTGACCGCGCAGCTCGTCGAGCACGTGGAGCACTGGCCGGGGGTTCACACCACGGCGGCGTTCTTCAGCGGGCAGGAGCTGCCCGTCGAGCGGCCGCCGCACTTCTTCCGTGAGAAGGGCCCGACGCCCGAGCGGGTGGTGCTCAGGTTGGCCTGGCCGGAGCACCTGGGGCCGGTCGAGGAAGCGCGTCGGAAGGTGCGGCAGCGGCTTGACGATCTCGAGGCGCTGGCGCGGCAGCAGCGCGTGAGCGAGAGGCGCGCGGTGCTCGGTCGAGTGGGGGTGCGGCGGCAAGACTTTCGCTCGTGTCCGAACACGTGGGAGCCAAGGCGCACGCTGCGGCCGAGGATCGCCGCGCGCAACCGCTGGGCGCGCGTGGAGGCGCTGCAGCGCAACCGCGCCTTCCAGGACGCCTATCGCGCGGCTCTCCAGCAGTGGCGGGCCGGCCTGCCGGCGGTGTTCCCGGCCGGTACGTACAAGATGCGTGGCAAGCCCGGCGTGGTGATCCAGGAGTAGGGCGGCATTCGCCCGGGGCCGCACGCTGACCGCGGCCCCAGTGCCCCTTGCGAGACCCTTCGGCGCGCCCTCGCGCTTCGTCGCGGCGTGGCGCAGCATCAGCGAGAACGCCGTGCTGTCCCTCAACGTGGCGCAAGCGGCGCTCTGCGAGCGCCGCTTGCGGTCATGGAGAGCACTCAGCGTGCGCACTCTGTGTACGCGAGCCCACGCGGCGCGTGCTGCGCATGCTCCCCCCGAAAAATAACCTCCGGTCGGGTTCTCCCCCGACAGCACCAGAATGGCCGTGGTAGTGCGGGTACGACTGCGCCCGCTACGCGCTTGGGCTTGCGGCGAGCGCGGCCCAGCGCCTGACCAGTGGTCAGTTTCACTTCGCAAGGTGGTCACATCACTGTCGCTCTGCAACCACTTCCTGCAATCCTCCGGCGATCCAGAGAGCCTCCAGGCGCTCAAAGAAGCTGGGATCGCTCTCGGACTCGAGCCGTGCGAAATCCTCCAGCGACAACGAAGCGAACGGGTCGTGAAAGGTCACGAGCGGCTGAACGCGTGGCGCATGAGTATGCAGACGGCAAGCGGCGCACCACACCCAGAGCGTCCCTTTTCCCTCGCGTGCGCGGAATGCGTGAAAGTATGCGCGTAGCGGCGCCTTGCATTTGGGGCACGCTCCAGGATCACCGCGCAGCGCCTTGCTTGCGGCCGTGAGGAACGGAACCTGATATTCGCCACCTGCGTGGATCCACTGTTTCGTCATGGCATTCCTACCGTCCAAGGGACCTCTGAACGACAAGCCAGAGCTTCTCGCCTGTCTCTTCTGCCATCGCTTCGCTGGACACAATCAGCCCTGCTGCGAAGTCCTTCAGATGCTTGGTCTCGTGCCCAAAGGTCTTGACGGCTTCTTCCAGTGAGGAGAGGCCTCTGGGAGTGAAGGTTATCACGGGGCGGCCCGCGCGTGTGACGACCTGTCCCGCCCCGTCGCGTGCGACCCAACCGAATACATCCTTGGCGGCATCTCCAAGTGCATCGAGCTCTGCCTTCGTTGCCTGTGTCAGCACGTACTTTCCCGGCTGAGCCCCTGCGTTCCCCAACACCAGACGCAGGCGCTTGAGCGATACCGCGCCGACTGCACGAACCTTCTTCGCTCGGCGAAACGCTTGACGAATCTCGTTCGCAACCTCTTGCGACGCCTTGGTGGGCGCGCTGATTGGCAAAGCACTCTCACCTGTGCTCGTTCGTGCGCCAACGTCGAGTGGTTCATCCAGCTCCTCCCAGCCGTCGGTTCCCTTCGTGGCTTTGAGTGCGGGAGCAGAAGTCGCGACGTCGCCCCCCATGCCCAGCCTGCTCCGCACGTGGCTTGCAGCTCTGGCGGGGAGGCGGGCAACGGCGCCGACGTAGGTGGTGACGTCGCCCAGCGCGTCGACGGCGGCGAGGGCGCGTAGCACCGCGGCCCAGCGGCCGGAGATCTGGCCAGCGGCGGAGAGTGCTCCCGCGCCGGCGGTGGCGATGCACAGGAGCGCCGTCATCATCACCCAGCCCAGCACCTCGCCCTGGAAGCTGCCGCGGGTCCAGGCGTCGTCGGATTCCCACTTGCGCAGGAAGTCCTCGGCGATGGCGCCACGGTTCTCCCACACCTTCTGCAGCTTGCTCACCCAGCCGCGCCATGGCCACGAGCGCGGCCCCATCGCCGGTGAGCAGCTCCAGCGCCACCTTGGCCACCGTCTGCACCAGCTCGGCGGCGCCCGAGAACAGATCCATCACCGCCCCAAAGCCGCCCTCCAGGAGGCCGATGGTGAACGCCGCCGCGTAGCGCGCCCCATCGAGCGCGGCCCCAGCCATCGCCTTGGCGCCGCGCCAGGCTGCGCTGGGGATCGACTCGCCGCTGCCGATCGCTCCCAGGCTGCGCAGCGCCGCCGCGAAGGACTCGCTCGGCAGCCAGATCGCATTGCCCTTGCGCACCTTGGCCCCGCGGTAGGTCTCAACGGTCCGCTCGGCGGACTCGGTGCGCAACACTTCCTCGACGAAGCCAAGCTCTCCCTCCTCGAGGTACACGCCGCGCCGGCCGCGGTTGGCCTCTACGATGGCTTGCACGTACAGCCGCGCGTCGCTGCCCTTGCGCACGGCATAGTGGCGGCTCACCACCGCGTGCAGCTCATCGCCCGGCTTCACCAGCAAGAGCCGCGCGCCAGGATCGGGCGGATCCATGGCCAGGAAGTGCTGCTCGACGAAGCCGACCGCCCCGCTGCCCACCACCACCACCCAGCACCAGCCATGTTCGGTGCGGCGCTGCACGTGCACCGCCTCGCCGAACGGCAAGATGCCCAGGTCTGTGCCACCCGCGCCGCCCGTGCCGCCCAGCTCCGGCCGCGGCCGCAGCCGCACGCCCTTGGGCGCTTGCACGCACGCCATGTGGCCCACCGCCTCCGAGCGCTCGCCGATCGCGCTGCGCCACATCGCTTCGCTGCCGGCGCGGTCGCCGGACACAACGGGCTCGGTTGCTCCGGCGACCGCACCGCGGCTCACCGGCTCTTCGCGACTTACCAGCTCTTGTTCCTGGTCTGGATCCGCCGTGCGACTCACCGCTTCGCTCTGCTGCCAATCAGGGTCCTCCGGCTCGCCGCGACTCACCGGCTCCGCGCTGGCCTCTGACACGCGGTCCTCGCCACCAGCCGCGCCCAGCCCCATCGCTGACATCAACCCCGGCCCCGGCTGCCATGGCTCGACCCGCACCCACTCCTGTGGCTGCATCAGGCGTGGTGCATCTTGCCCCGGGGATGCACTCGACGCCGGAGAGCCCCGCGGGGCCCCTTGCCCACTGCGCGTCTGCTTGCCAGGCGCAACCGGGGCGATGGGGCGGGTTGGCCCGGACTCAGCCAGGGCAGCTCGTGGATCGCGCTCGCGAGGCATGTGGCCGTGGCTCTCGGCCACACGCTATCACTGTTGCCTACGAGATGGCCCTCCTCCGCTTTTCAGTGGGTGCCGGAGAGCATCGACGTGGATCCTTTCTCCACCGGCGCCGTAGCGCGGCATTTGTAGAGCGACAGTGACAATGCCCCCTCGCGACAGTAAAACTGACCCTGGGCAGGCGCTGGACCGCAAGGAGCTGGTCATGGCCGAATCGACCAGGGTCGATCCAGAAGTTGTTCAGTGGATTCGGGGGCTTCACGCCCAGGGATGGGGCGCCAAGCCGTCACACCTGTGGCCAAGGATCGCCGCGCGCAACCGCTGGGCGCGCGTGGAGGCGCTGCAGCGCAACCGCGCCTTCCAGGACGCCTACCGTGCGGCGCTCCAGCAGTGGCTCGCCGGCCTGCCGGCGGTGTTCCCAGCCGGCACGTACAAGATGCGCGGCAAGCCCGGCGTGGTGATCCAGGAGTAGGGCGGCGTCGGCTCGGGCTGCTCGTTGATAGCTGCCCCAGGTGCCCCTTGCGAGACCCCCCGGCGCACCTTCGCGCTCGTCGCGGCGTGGCGCAGCATCAGCGAGAACGCCAGGCTGTCCCTCAACGTGGCGCTGACGGCGCTCTGCGAGCGCCGCTTGCGGTCATGGAGAGCACTCAGCGTGCGCGCTCTTTGTACGCGAGCCCACGCGGCGCGTGCTGCGCATGCTCCCCCCGAAAAATAACCTCCGGTCGTGCTCGCCCCGAGGTTACCTGCCGCACGCGCCGCGGCGACGCACCGTCTCGCTTCGTTCTCGTCTCTGATCTTTCGCAGCTTCTCCACCGGGGTCCTCCTGGAAACCCTTGAGGCTGCGAGGTCCCAGGAGCCGTGTCATCCCGGTGTCGCTGATGGCTCACGCTGCGCATGTTCTCCCCGAAAGATAACCTCCGGTCGGGCTCCTCCCGCTTCGGGGACCATTCTCCGCCCATCGGTACAAAGATATCGGAGAGCGACTGTCTCACGTGACGTTGGCACAGAGGGTCCGGTCGAGTTCCGCCCGAGGTCGCTAACCGCTAATATGGTCGAACCCGCCGAGTCCGACCATCGCGGCAGCGACGATGGTCTCAACGGTGAAGGAGCCATCCAGCACCAGGTCAGCGGCATCCCGCAAGCCTGCTTTCACTTCAACCTCGGTGGAGTGCTCATCAAGGGTCGCCAAGCGGTCCGCGTCCGAACGTCTGACCGACGCGAGCCGCGTCGTACGCACTTCGTCCGCCGTGCCGAGATGACACAGCACGAGCGGAACCGGCGCTACTTCCTGGCGGAGGCGCTCCAAGACGGCCACATGACGGATGCCATCGACGACAAGAGGTTGTCCTACGCTCCACGTCGCGTATGCGAGGAGGCCCGTACAGAAGCCGGGTATGTCGGTCGCGATCATGCTTTCGCCCAACGCCTGAAGTTGGTCGCGATCGACGCCCAGTCCACGAGATTGAGCGACGGTCCGCACGTAGTCGCCACAGCTCGCGCGTTTCCACCCCAGCCGCTCCGCCAACTGTCGCGAGACCTGGGTTTTTCCGCTGCCGATGCCCCCCGAGACGCAGATGACTTTCGGATTCACGCGGCGACGCTCTCTAAGCTATGCTCCTGGCTTCCCGGTCTCAAGACCACCCAACCTCTTCGGTCGCGCTTCGGGCACGCCATCGGCTTCGGCAGCGCGCGGACCTTGCCGACCCGCATCAGTGATGCGAAGGCGGCCGCCTTTCGCTGCTCCCAGAATGCAGGGGTGTCAGCGCGCATTGCTTTCCCGAATTCCTTGCGAATGCTGGCTACCCGTTCGCAATTGAGCTGGAAGAACCAGGTCTCTTCGACAGCGCAGATGCCAGCCACCGGGCCGGAGGCAGCCTTCAGGAGAACCACATCCCCCGCGTGGACGTGGCCATACGGTGCTAACCTGCGGATCGCGAACCGGGACTCGATCGTCTTGCTGCCATCGAGCACGTACCCAAGGAAAGGCTCGACGAGGACCGCCAGGTGAACTCCCGTCTTCGGAGCGCGCCCGCGAAGTTGATGGCAGCGCGCCGCCCAGAACGAGTCGAAGTTCAAGGCCCGGTCTATCGTCGCAAGAGCCGACGTACACCACAGTGACAAGTCGTCCATCCAGCATTTGTACTCCGAGCCAGAATCAATGGGCCAATTTCCGGAACTCCGGATCGCTACCGGCGAGATGCCGCTGCGAGAGGAACGTCCGCGATGCTCTGCGCTCGTTCGTCGGAGGAGAACCTATGCTCCAGCTCTCGGCACCAGGCGTCGATCGCGAGTCGCTGATGGAGCAGCGACTCATTGGCCTGCGGCAGAAAGCTCTGCTTCTCCGCACGCTCCTTGACGACACCGGCGACATAGACCTCCAACGGAACAGTGCGGAGGGGCAGGTTCGGTTCGAGCGACTGGAGCCGGTCGACGAATCGTGCCATTGAGTCGCCGATGTTGTCGGACCTTGTCGCGGTGAAGGTCGTGTAGGCGTATAGGTCGATGCCAAGGGCGAGCAGGCGGGCGAACAGGTCGAACTGGCGATCGAACAGCTCGGGCGCCGCCTTGGTGTTGTACGAGAACGAGTCCGCGTCGAAGCCCTTGAAGCACGCGACGCGTCCGTAGCCCCTGAAGGTTGCGACCAATTCCCGGTCTGCATCGGTGAGGTGCTGCCAGAAGTAGTCGTTACTCAGGTTGTCGTCCGACCAGAGGTAGACCTTTCCCTCCAGTCCGCGCCGCCTCAACTCGCTCATCATCCACGGGACCCATTCCGGCACCAGGTCGGGCTGGCCGCCCGTCAGGTCGATCATGGCGGCTCGCTCGCTATCTGGCTCGGCGAGGTAGAGGTCGAGCAACTCCTTGGCGGACAGCCAGCCAGCGTTCTGTTCGTCACCGGCGAGCAGCGCGAACGGGACGAAGCAGTACCAGCAGCGCCAATTGCAGACGGCATTCTGGAAGACTTGGGCGTGCATCACGTCGGTTGTTGGGAGCCCGAGCGCCTTGTGAGCTGGGTCGTTGGGCAAGGGGTTGGCAGGCCACCCTGCCGTGGTCCGACGACGGAAGTGACGGATGCGACCATATCCTCCGCAGTTCGGCTGCTTCGTGATGTCCTTCTCTTGCTCGCTGCCCGCGAGTTTGCTGATGAGGATGCGTTGGCGATCGAGGTCGACCCCCTTGCGTCGCATGGCCTCAGAGAACTTGTCCGTGTCGATTAACTCCGGCATCCTCGGTCTCCGATCTCACTCGTGGGTTCGGTTTCGTCGCGGAATTTTTTCCGGCTCGTCGCGCAGCCAGGTGATCCGCCTTCGCAGGTAGTTCTGGATCAGCGCCTTCAGGTACGCGACCTCCTCATCGGTGAGATCACGATTGGGCTCGATGCCATGCCAGTACTCGATGCACCGACGGCAGCAGCAGGCCAGGGCATGTTGCGCATAGTAGATGACGTTGCCGGTGTACGGCGTTTGCCGTCCTTCGTGATGGTTGTCCCCCCGACCGACTGAGCTACGGATCCGCTTCTCGATAGTGTCGTCCTCCAACGCCCTGCGACCTTTGCGGCGGGCGTAGTTCACCGCGCTCTCATCGAAGTCGCGGTGCCAAAACTCGTGCCTAATCCTTTCGCGCCTGAGAGCATCGAACGTGTACTGAACGTCGTCGATGTCTCGGGCCTGAACTCGAGCCCACTCGACCAGGTCGACGCCACAGTCCCGGCATGGGCCGTTGGCTGAGTGAGGTCCGCGCCGCTTCTTCTGGAGGAAGCAGTGCAAATCCGCATCGCAGTCGGTGTCGGTGCAACTGATCTTGAGCGGCTCCAACTTCGGCGTGCGAGAGGTGTTCATGAGTTCATTCCTCTTCCAGCGCGCGCGCAAGCAGATGTCGGTCCACGTTCCCGAGAGAAGCGAACGAGATTCTCTCAATGAGAAAGTCTCGAGCGATCAGCCAAGGTGACTCATCCGTCGCTTGTAGGTTGGTTGACGCTCCCCACCAGTTCTGTCCTTGCAGCGCGAGCCGGTAGGCCATGTAGTTTGCAAGCGCGTCGAGGCGAACCCCTTCGCGTTGTGCAACGCGCGGCACGGCCGTTTTGAGCCACTCGGTTTTGCCCGACGCTTCTTGTACGCACATCTTTGCGAGAAACTCAGCGCGCCCGTCGAGGAGCACGTCCCCGGCGAACATTGTCGCTGTCTGCTCTTCGTCGGACTCTCGACGGTCGCGAGAGACAGCTTCTCCATCGATTGCCGCGAACTCGCTGGCCTCCGGATCCTCCCCTGCATGTCGCATCTCGTGAAGGAGGTCGGCCATCCAACGTGCCTCCGATCGAGTGTTCTGCTTCAACACGATGACGTTGCGTCCCTCAAAGCGCCACGTTGCGCCGTGAAAGCCGCCGCCCTCGCGAAGGGGCAAGACGGCGATGCCGTGCTCCCATGCGTACGCGAGGCAAGAACGAAGACTGATTTCACCGTATGTATTGATGATTTGCCGGCGAGCGACCTGCGGATCGGTGGGTAGCGGTCGCTGTTCAACCTCTGACGTTGCCTGGAGCACGAGTGTCGCGAGGTAGCGTGCGTAAACCGCCTGGACCTGCGTTCGTCGTCCGTGAGCGTTAGCAGGAACCTTGAACCCGCATCGGAGGGGAGGAGACGTTTCTCCACAAGATCCTGGTCGACGCCCGCGGCTTTGAGTCGCTTTAAGATGGCCTTCAATGAGGTGTCAGTCGTTGGAAGGAAAACCTCCTCGCGGATGACAAGGCCCAGCGCCTTCACCACGTCGTTGATACGGGCGAGGCTAGCGGACGTGTAGTTCGTGGCCTCATAGCGCTGAATCGCCTGCTCCTGGAGCCCTAGGCGCTCTGCGAGTTCCTTCTGAGTCATCCCCGAAGCGATACGCGCTTGGATAAGTACACGCGGAAGCTCAGTGAGAGAGGTCAGTTCGAGCACGCGATGTTTGCCCGTACGGAGCGCGTCGTACTCCGCCAGGTCGGCCTGAAGTTCTTCGAGCTGACTCCGCGTCGCATCGAGCTGGGCCTTGCGGATCGCTGGAGACACTCCATCGGCTGGCGCTGCCGCCAGTGCAGCCAGCGCACGCTCGAACCCGTCGGCCTGAGCCTTGGTGATCCGGTACTGCCGGTCGTTCTTGATCATGGTTGCCACTTCTCTAGGTCGATCGAGACGATCCCTTTGGGGCTCCCCGATCCCTTGTGTACTTGGAAGAAGCTGACGAAGTTCGTGCCTCGCCGGTCGGCCACGGAACTGGCCGGGAACATCTCGCCGCCGTACTTCACCTTCTGCCTGAGCCGCTTGTCTTTGAAGTCGAGGAGCACCGGGTCCAGCCGGGCTGCATCAACGCCGGCTTCTTCCCAGCAGGCGTCGAAGTCGCCGGGGGTCGGCTTGGAGGTTACGAAGCTCCGTCTGGGTACACGTCCGCACCCGGCAGAGTGGAGGGCACTGATCGCCCTCTTGAGCCCACGAAGGAGGGTCTGCCGCTTCGGCGTGAACCCCAACTTCGCCTCGACCTCCGCCCATGTCGCCGGGTGGATACCCGGTGGCAAGAGCCCCTCGGCGTTGAACTCTGGTAGCACGACACAACAATATCATTGTGTCTAGAAGCGTCAAGCCCGCTGAGCAAATGGAATGTAAACGCTCTAAAGTCCTCGGGATTGCTCTTCCAGCATGCTTGCGCGACCTCCGTGCCGTGGCCCTTATCGAGGACTGCAACCTCGGTGCGTAACGTTTTGGGAAGACGTGGGATTCCGGAGGAAGCTAGTAGCGGTCGCACACCCGCGATCGAGCGCTGCGAGGTGGTTGGGATGACCGCATGCCCCACACGCTGATTGTCAGCGATCACGTCGGCGCGGCTCTATCGCGAGGCCGGGCTCGAGTGGGGCGTGCGCCCCGACGGCCACAGCGGCTGCGCTGGCAGTCAGACCACGCTGGCGCTCTCTGGCACGGGGACGTCTGTCATGGGCCGACGCTGCGCATCGGCACGACGATCCGGCCGCTGCGCATCCACGCGCTGCTCGACGATGCATCAAGCCCCGTGAGGGGCGCTCAAGGCTCACCACACCGAGCGCGAGGTCGAGATGCTCAACCTTTTGCTGGCCGCGCTGCGCCATCATGGAGTTCCCGGCGGCTTGTACCTCGACAACGGGAGCACGCTCTCGCATGCTTGATCCAGTCTCGAAGAATGCCAATAGTTACCCTTTGCTGGATGAGATCGGGACACGGATTCCCAAGTGGCGAATTGATCAGAGTCAAGATCGTTATCATACTGATCGATGATCTGCTGGCATCTCGCCCAAGGTCAGTTCCACGCCCTGATCCGCTGCGACGTTCGTGTGGGAGAGATCGACGTTGTCGTACTCATGCGCAGGCGAGCGACTTCAAAAGCGGGCTTTCGCGCCGCTACTGTACGAGATACACGGCGCCGGATTGGGGCGCCAGATCGTTGAGTTCGTCGCCGCCGATGCCAGTGGCTGAGCTCGATTCGGTGTGGGCGCCGGCGGCGAGGAGGGCGCCGTCGGCGGAGAGCGCGACGCTGATGCCGAACTCATCGAAGGCGGCGCTGTGGGAGGCCTTGACGTATGACCGCTGGCGCCAGGAGGCGCCGGCGCGGGTGAACACGTAGACGGCGCCGGCCTGCAGCGCGGAGTTGTCGAAGGAGTCGCCATCCACGCCGACTGCGGCGCTGCTCTCCTGATGGGCGCCGATCGCGAGCGTTGAGCCATCGGCCGCCAGCGCGAGGCTGGTGCCGAAGGCATCGTCGGCGCCGGTGTTGGATGGCTTGACATAGGCCTGCTGGGTCCACGTAGCTCCGCTTCGCGTGAACACATAGGCCGCGCCAGCGTCGAGCGCGCCATTGTCGAGTTGATTGCCGCCCACGCCGGCCGCGGCGCTGTCTTCGCGGTCCGCGCTGGCGGCCAAGATCGATCCATCGTTGGAGAACGCCAGGCTGGTGCCAAAGCGATCTCCGGCCCCGGTGTTGGACGGCTTGACATAGGCCTCCTGGGTCCACGATGCGCCGCTCCTGGCGAACACGTAGACCGCGCCAGCCTGCATGGCAGAGGTGTCGGCTTGATCGCCGTTGACGCCCACCGCGTTGCTGGATTCAAGGCGGGCCGCGACCGCCAACCTCGCGCCATCACCGGAGAGGGCGACACTGGAGCCGAAGAAGGCGAGCGGCCTGGTGTTGGAGGCCTTCACATATGCCTGCTGGCTCCACGCCAAGCCGCTGCGGGTGAATACATATGCGGCGCCAGCTTGCGTCGCCGCGTCGCTGGTCTGATCGCCGTTGATGCCGGTGGCTGCGCTGGCCTCCTGGTATGCGCCCACCGCCAGCGTGGAGCCGTTGTTCGACAGGGCGACGCTGGAGCCGAAGAGATCGCTCGCGGCGGTGTTGGACGCCTTGAGGTAGGCCTGCTGCGTCCAGGCGCCACCGGCGCGGGTGAAGACATACGCCGCGCCCGCGGATGGCGCGGCGTCGTTGGCCTGGTTCCCGTTGACCCCGACGGCATCACTGGACTCGTTGGGGGCGCCCACTGCCAGCGTGGCTCCATCCGCCGATATCGCCAGGCTGTCACCAAAGCGATCCCCGATGCCCGCGTTGCTCGCCTTGAGGTACGCCTGCTGTGTCCACGACGAGCCGCTTCGCGTGAAGACATAGACGGCGCCGGCGTTCCTGGCGCCGTTGCCTGCTTCATCTCCGCCGATGCCAGTGGCCGCGCTGGCCTCGCCGGGGGCGCCGACAGCGAGCGTCGAGCCGTCGGCTGACAGCGCGATGGCGCGGCCGAAGAAGTCAAACGTTCCGGTGTTGGAGGCCTTGAGATACCGATACTGGATCTCCGAGGGCGGCGCCGCATCTGGGCGACTGCCCTTGTCTCCACATGCCGAGACCGCGCATATGGCCAGGCATCTGACCACCAGCTCCGCAAACCCCGCTCGTAGCCTTTGCGACATGTGCCAAGCATAGGCCCAGAGGCGGGCGGCGTGTTTGATTTCCTGTTGGACTCGGGGCGGTTGTGTATAGTCGGCGGATGGTGCAGGTCCGTCGTTGGTACGCAGTGTCGTTGACCTCGTTGACCTCGTTGACCAGGTCTTCGGCGGGGCGCGAGTCTCGTCTTGCGAGCACTCCGGGTGCTCCATGCAGGCAGCGCTCGCGGGCTCGAGGCCTCCAGGCGGCGGTGCTGCTGTGGGGCGTGGGCCTGCTCTTGTTCGGGTGCGGCGCGCACGGGGCGGGCGCAGGGCCGCGCGGGGTCTCGGCGGAGCCGGTGGCTGTCTCTGGAGCGGCGGACAAGGAGGCGGTGAGCGCGCAGCTCAGGAAGCAGGCCGAGGAGTGGGACCGCGCGATCGTGCGCAAGGATCGGGCGGCCATCGCGGCCAACATGGCCGAGGACTTTCGTCAGATCGACGGCGACGCGGTGCTGGAGACCAAGTCCTCCTTCGTGGAGGGAGTGATGGCGGAGCCGCTGTCCATTGACCCCTACGTGAACGAGGACTTCGAGATTCGGCTCTACGGAGAGGCGGCGCTGCTCAGCGGCCGGACGCGGATGACCGGGCGCTACGCTGGCAAGTCGTTCACTTCGCACTTCCGCTACATCGATGTCTACGTGCGGCGGGCGGGCGAGTGGAAGATCGTCAGTGTGCAGATCACTCGCATCAAGGAGTGACAGGCGCGGCGGTGGCCGGCGGTGGGCGCGCTCGTGGGCGCTCGGCTCGCTGGCGCGGCGGTGGCCGCTGGCGCGCTCGGCGGCTACAGGCGCTCGGCGAGCAACGAGGTCAGCGCGTCGTGGCCGGTCCGGTTGGGGTGGTACGACTCGCCAACGGGGTTGGAGAGGCCGTTTATCCACTCGGCATCATCGCAGATGCGGTGGCCGGTGAACGGGGTGCGCACGTCCAGGAACTCGAAGCCGTGCGCTATGGCGGCGGCCTCGGTCTTGGTGGCCAGCAGATCTGCGATGCTGTTGAGATCTCGTTGCTCACCAGGGCTGATGCGGGCGGCGAGGTTGCACTCCTGTCCGTTGAAGAGCCGCGGGTACCCCACGATGATGACCTGCGCGTTGGGCGCGCGCGTCTCGAGCTCGGCGTAGAGGGAGTCGAGCTGGCCGGGGAGGATGTTGCTGATGAAGTTTCGCGCGTTGGCGATGTCTCCTCCGCAGGTCCACGGCCAGGGCTTGGCGCACTGGGTGATCACGCGGGAGAAGCCGGCGTCGTTGCCGCCAATCGACAGGGTCACCAGGCTGGTCAGCGGGGAGAGCGCGCTGAGCTGATTGGCGCGGACGTCGGGGATGCGGGCGCCCGCGCAGGCGACGTGGGAGAGCGTCAAGCCCTGCAGGTCAGCGAGCTGGCTTGGGTACGCGTGGACGGAGCGCTGGCAGCCAGAGTCGTAGTACTCGCGGGTGCCCGTCCCCGAAGCATAAGAGTCGCCCTGCGCGACATAGAGCGCGCCGGTGAGGCTGCCCTCGTGGGACGCGAGATCGTCCATGGCGCAGGCGGTGGCGAGGCCGGCCAGGAGAGCGGTCAAAGCGAGGCGCAGCGGCAGAGGTGACGTCATATGTCTCCAGAGATGGGGAGCGGCGACTCTCGCAAGGCGGCGACGCAGTGTCGACCCACAGTCGCTCACCGAAGCGGCGCGGATGCCGCCGGGGGAGCTGGGCTGGACGTGGGCTGGGCTGGGCGGCTGTCGGATGATCGGCTCACGCGACGGCGAAAGGAGTAGGCTCGTGGTCATGGCAAACGGAGCGCGCGCGCAGGATCCAGCGAGTAGCGAAGACGCGACGGCGCTCGCCGAGCGGGTACGGCGCAAGGAGGTTCATCCGACGGAGCTGGTGGACGCGGCGATCTCCGCCATCGAGAAGGTGAACCCCACGTTGAACGCGGTGGTCCACCGCATGTACGACCAGGCGCGCGCGGCGGCCAAGGGCGAGCTGCCGGACGGGCCGTTTCGCGGCGTGCCCTTCGTGGTGAAGGATCTAGACGGCTGGCTGGCGGGCGAGCCGTACACGCAGTCGTGCCGGATGTCGAAGGACTTTGTGCCCACCGAGGACAGCGAGATCCTCGCGCGCATGAAGCGCAGCGGGGTGGTGATCGTCGGCAAGACGAACACGCCGGAGCTGGGGCTGCTCGGGGTCACCGAGCCGGAGCTGCGCGGGCCGGCGCGCAATCCGTGGAACCCGGAGCACACGCCCGGGGATCGAGCGGCGGGACCGCGGCGATCGTCGCGTCGCGGGCGGTGCCGATGGGGCATGGCGGAGACGGCGGCGGCTCGATCCGGATCCCGGCGTCGGCGTGCGGGTTGTTCGGCCTCAAGCCGTCGCGCGGTCGCAACCCGCTGGGGCCGCAGCTCGGCGAGGGCTGGGGCGGATACGTGCAGCCAGGGGTGCTGACCCAGAGCGTGCGGGACTGTGCGGCGATGCTCGACGTCACGCAGGGCGCGGATCTCGGCGCGCCGTACGCTTCGCCGCCTCGCGAGAGGCCCTACCTCGAGGAGCTCCGCCGGGCGCCGCGCAAGCTGCGCATCGCGTTCTCGACGGGGGCCCAGCTTGGCCATGAGACCCACGAGGACGTGAAGGCGGCGGTGAAGGCCGCCGCGGCGCTGTGCAGCGGGCTGGGCCATGAGCTGGAGGAGGCGTCGCTGCCGATCGACCGCGACGCGCTGGTGTCGGCGTACTTCGCGCAGGTGGCGGTCGGCGCGGCGATCGGGGTCGAGACCACGGCGAAGTGGGTGGGCCGGGCGCCGACGCCGGCGGACTTCGAGCCGACGACGTGGCTGCTCGCCACGATCGGCCGCAAGCTGTCGGCGCTGGAGCTGCAGCGCTCGCGCGATGCCTGCCAGGCGGCCGGCCGGCAGCTTGGCCGGTTCTTCACCAAGTACGACCTGTTCCTCGACGGCACGCTGGCCTTCCCGCCCGCCAAAGTTGGCCAGCTCGCGCTCAAGCGCTCCGAGCGGATCGCGCTGGCCGCGCTGCGCTGGGTGTCGCCGAAAACGGTGCTGGACAAGGTGCTCGCCGAGCTCGGCGCGAACGCGCTGGCGCTGACCCCCAACACGCAGGTGGCGAACCAGACCGGGCTGCCGGCGATGAGCGTCCCGCTGTCCTGGAACGCCGACGGGCTGCCCATCGGCGTCCAGTTCACGGCGCCGTTTGGCGACGAGGCGACGCTGCTGCAGCTCGCCGCGCAGCTCGAGGCCGCCAGCCCCTGGGCTGGGCGGGTGCCGCCGGTCTGCGCCTGGCGCTGATGCGCGCTATGCGCGCTATGCGCGCTGCCTGGCGCTGATGCGCGCTATGCGCGCTGATGCGCGCTGCTGCTTCGACGGGATGACGCTGGCGGCACCAGACGAGCCGAGGGATCGCCTTGCGCGCGGCGCGGTCCTGCGCGTGGCCGCTGATCACGGGCGCGGCGCCGCGAGCTCCATCTTTTGCATGGCCAGGTACGTCGCCAGGCTGACGAAGAGGCCCATGCCGGCGCCCGCCATCGCGCTCATGCCGAGCATCTGCCAGCCGGGCGTGTGAGCGCCGGCCATGCTGGCGGCCAGGTACGACAGCGGCAGGCCCATCGCCCAGCCCAGGGCATTGCCTCCGATCCAGCGCGCGACACCACGCACGTGGCGCGTCAGCACGGCGCCTTGCGCGGCCCCAAACAGCGCTCCGGTCAACGCGCCAAACCCCAGGGCGAAGAGGATCACACCCAGCGGCCCAGGGGCTGACGCTGCCGTTGCCGCCGCGGTCGCGGCCCCGGCTGCCGCCGCGGTCGCCGCCCCGGTATCTGCCCCGGTCGCGGCGACGATCAAGGGGACGCTCATCCCGAGCAGCCATCCTCCGGCGGCCACCGCGACGGTCGCGGCGACGAACCGGCGCGCCGAGAGCTCGGGCAGCCAGCGGCGCAGGGCCCGCCACTGGAACCACCCAAGGAGCGCGCCCTCGACGGTGCCGGCGATCCCCATGATCAGGAGCGCGACCGCGCGATCTCCGAGCGTCACCGGTCGCCCGCCCACCGCGAGCGCGGCGAGCGCGATGAGCGCTGTCGCGGTGAAGCCAAGCGCCTCGCCGGACACCACGGCGCGTACCCACTGCGCGAGGCGGGGGCGCCGGAGCGGGAGCGGCGGCAGGTCACCGCCAGGTGGCGGATCGTCGGCTGGCAACTGGAGCTGCTGGCAGGTCCACGTCCACAGGCGCAGCGCGTCGTCGCGGCTTCGCGCCTTCTCGCTTGGCAGTCCGAGCTCCAGGCGGTTGACGTACGCGCCGCTGACCGCGGCGAAGCGATCGTCGAGGCACACGCTGGCCAGCTCCCGCGCGACCTCCGCAGGCTTCCGGAAGAGCCGCGCGCCCACGCTCCTGGCCCACCAGCCGGCCACGCCGCGAAAGTCGCGACCGAAGCGGGTGCTCGTCAAGCCGGGCGGCGCGAGCAAGACGCTCACCCCTTGGGGCGCGAGCCGGCGCGCGAACTCGCCGGCCGCGAGCGCCGCCGCGAGCTTTGACTGATAGTACGCCGACTCGGGCGTATACCAGGTGCGGCCGTGAAGATCGTCCCAGTGCAGCTGTCCCCACCCATGCACGACCGAGCTCACGAAGACGACGCGCGCGGGGCGGGACCGCTCCAGCAGCGGCGTGAGCAAGCGAGTGAGGAGAAACGGCGCGAGGTGGTTCACCGCCAGGGTCAGCTCGTTTCCGTCAGGCGTGAGCGTTCGCTCCCAGCGCTCCAGGCCGGCGTTGTGCATCAGCACGTCGAGCCGCGGCTCTTGCGCCACCTGCGCAGCGAGGGCCCGCACCTCTGCCAGCACGCCAAGATCTCCCCACACCGCGCGAACCGCCCTAGCGCCGTGCTGCGCGACGAGCTGGGCGGCCGCGGCTTGGGCGCTGGCCTGGGTGCGCCCGTGGACCAGCACGCGCACGCTGCGGCGCGCGAACTCGGCCGCGGTGGCGAAGCCGATCCCGCTGGTGGCGCCTGTGACGAGCACGGTCTTCGCCGGCTGATCCATGACCTCTGGATAGGGATCTTTGCCACGGGCTGCAAGCGCACATATCAGCGCAGCCTCGCTCGACGGCGCGCGCGACCCAGCCGCCACCTGGCGTTGTTACGATCACCACGCAAAATTGGCGGCCCGATGGCGGGCGCAGCCCGGCGACGGTGCAAGGTCCGGACCGTGGCAGGCGTGGCGCGCGGCGCTGACAGCCGGCCGAGCGCATGGACGCGGGCGCGCGGAACCGAGTACGGTCTGCGCTGGAATCGACGCCGCCATGGAGGAACCGGTCCAGGATCTGGTGCAACGCGCGTTGGCGGGAGATCGCGCCGCGCTGCGCCAGCTCTTTGCGAACGTCATCTCCCCGGCGGTGGAGCGCAGGCTGTCGTGGCGGCTGGCGGTGGCGGGCGCGGATCGCAGCGAGCTGCTCGATCACGTGCAGGAGGTGCTGGTTCATCTCCTGTCGCGCGACGCCGAGGTGCTCCGACGCTGGGATCCCCAGCGGGGGGCGCTGGAGTCGTACGTGGTGAAGGTGGCGGAGAACCACATGATCTCGCGGCTGCGCAAGAAGCCGCCGCCTCGACCCACCGAGGATCTGGAGGATCAGGTGGACGACCGGGAGCAGCCGGTGGAGACCGCGGCGTTCTCTCACCTGGTGCGCCGCCTGGTGCGGGAGCTCAATGAGAGCGACGCTGCGCTGTTCCGCGCGGTGTTTCTCGAGGAGCTGAGCCCCGAGGAGGCGGCTGCGCAGCTTGGCATCAGCCGTGAGGCGGCCTACAAGCGCATCCAGCGGCTCCGTGACAGGCTTGGCGAAATGTTGTCCAATCCCAAGGCGCAGCCGACGTAGGACATGAAGCATGAGCGAGGCCAAGGTCCCTACGTCTTTTCCCGGTGAAGCCAAGGGCGCACCGGAAGAGGGCCGGGATCCGGCGGCAGCAGGGCTGGCGGCGACGACCGCGCCGGGGGACGGCGGGGCGGCCGGGGCTGCTGAGGCTGCGGGGGAAGGCGGGGCGGGCGGGGATGCTGGGGCGGTCGCGTCTGCCGGGGCGGCCGGGGCTGCAGAAGCGGCTGGGGCGGCAGGGGCGATCGCGCGCGCCGAGCTCGCCGGGCCCGCCCGCGCGGACGAGTTCCCGGCCGACGACGTCTTGCGACGGGCCGCGCAGGCGATCCGCGCCGACCCCAAGCTCTCGGCGCTGGTGCCGCTGACCTTGGCCGAGCGCGAGCGCCTGGTAGACGCGGCGTTCGCGCAGGCGCTGGACGTCGCCAGCCGCGCGCCGCTGCCAGCGCCACCGGCCGCCACCGTCGCGACGGTGACCTCGCTCGCGCAGCATCCTCGTCGGCGCGCGTTGCGGCACGGGCTCACGGTGGCCGCGGGGGCGGTGGCGCTGGCCGCCGCGGCGGCGCTGGTGCTCTCGCGCGGCCGGCCGACGGTGCCGTCGTTGCCGGCGTTCGCGCTCAAGGTGGACGGCGAGAAGCGGTCGCGCGGAGACGTCGCGGACGAGGGGCCCGCGGAGCTGCGGCCGGGGACGCGGCTGCGGGTCACCTTGCGCGCCGAGCGGCCGGCGCGCGATGCGCTGGTGCGGCTCCTGCTGGTGCGCCAGGGCCACGCCGCGGTGCTGGAGGCCCCGGTCACCTGGGAGCCGTCCGGCACGTTCACGATCGACGCGGAGACCGGCGCCTTGCTGGGGCCGCAGAGCGACGGCGCCGCCGAGCTGGTGGTGGTGCTGGGGCGTCAGCTTCCGGATGACGCCGCGCTGCGCGCGCTGGTGCTCGCGGCGCCACGGTCGGTGCCGGCGCATCTCCAGATCTTGCGCCAGCCGGTGGTGCTGGCGGGGTTCTCGCACGGCGCGGTGGAGATCTTGCTGGGCGGCTGTCGCCACGTGGTGTCCGCCTCACCGCGCGGGCCTCCGCGCTGCGAGGTGACGGCGGCGACGACGCTGCGGGTGTGGGTGGGGGTCCCAAGTCCAGGAGCGCTGACGGTCCACGTCAACGGGCTCCGGCTCTCTGATGCAGGCGAGGCGCGCGCGGGAGGCTGGTCCTTCTCGGTCTCTGCTCCCCAGCAAGCGGGCACGCTGCGGGTGTCCGCGGGCGGGCGCGAGCTGGCGAGCTGGGAGCTGGCGTCAGCGCCGGTCTTCGCCAGCATCGCCGCGGCGGACCAGGCGCTCGGCGAGCGAGACGCGCACAAGGCGAGCGCCGCGCTCGCTTCCGTGACCGCGCGCTCCTCGGCGCAGGAGCAGCTCGAGGCGCTGCGGCGACGCGCGAAGATCGCGCGCTTGCTCGGCGAGCCAGCCAACGAGCGCACGTGGCGAGAGCGCGCGGTGGAGCTGGCCCAGTCGCTGGGGCATGTTTCGGCGCAAGCCGACGAGACGGTGGCGATCTTGTACGGGCTTTTGGCGGAGCACGCGATCCCGCAAGCGGTGCAGCGCGCGCGCGCGCTGGAGGAGCCGGCGCGGTGGTACGCAGAGGGCGCGGTGCGGCGCGAGCTGGTGCGCGGGCTGCTGTTCGCCGAGCTGGGAGATCTGGGGACCGCGCTTGGCTCCATGCAGCGCGCGGTGGAGCTGGCGGAGCGCATCGGCGACACGCAGGACCGAGACCGGACGCAGGGCCCGCTGGGCGACGTGCTGCAGGCCCTGGGCAGATCCGAGGAGGCGGTGACCGCGATCGAGGCTGAGCTGGCGCGAGGGCAGGGCGCGGTGGACGTGTGCGAGCGCATCGACGCGCTCACCACCGCCGGGTGGCTCTTGCGCGAGCTCGACCGCCCGCGAGCCCGGCGGCTCGCCGAGCAAGCGGCGACGCTGGCGGAGCAGCGCTGCGCGCGGCTGGTGCCGATGGCGCTGCTCAATCAAGCCTGGGTGCTGGCGGCGAGCGGGCAGCACGCGCGCGCGCGGGCGCTGGCGGACCGCCTGGCCGCGGCGCCGCAGGCGCACGACAGCCGGGTCGTCACGTGGGCCTTGCGGCTCGAGGCCGAGCTGGTGCTGGCAGAAGCTCCGGCGCAGGCGGAGCGGCACGCGCGCGAGCTGGCGCGCCGCGCCGAGCGCCTGTGTTCGACCGAGCTGCAGTACGAGGCGGACCTCTTGCGTGCGCGCGCGCTGGCGGCGCTGCAGCGCCCTGAGGAGGCGGCGGCGGCCTTCGCCGCGGCGGAGCGCGCGCTGGGGGTGTGGTCGCATCTCGTGCCGCTGGGGGAGGGGCGGGCCGCGTTCTTCGAACGGCATGAGCAGCTCGCGCGGGCCGCGCTGCCGTTCTTCCTGCAGCGGGCGCAGCGGCAGGAGCGAGGCGCGTCGCAGGCGCTCGCGGTCACCACGCGGCGCAGCATCGCGCGCTTCGTGACGTCGCTGGCGGCCGGCGGGCGCGCGCGCGCCGCCGCCGAACAAGGACAGTGGGGCGACCAGACGTTCGCCAAGTTCGAGCGCACGCTGTCGCGGTGGCCCGGCGGCGCGGACGCGCAGGCGGCCGAGCACGGCCCGGTGGCGGGCGTGTGTGAGCTGCGCGCGGCCGCCATGCAGCGCCCCGCGCCCACCCTCGAGCTGCCGCCGCGACACGCCGCGCTGCTCTTGCATCCGCTGCCAGCGAGCGTGCTGATCTTGTCGTGGCAAGGCGACTCCCTTCGCTTCGTGGAGCTGGCCGAGCGCGCGCCCGGCGAGCGCTGGGAGTCTTTCGGCGAGCGCGTGGCGCAGGCGGCCGCGCCGCTCTTGCACGCACCGGCGCGCGTGCTGCTCCACCTGCATCACTCGCTGGCGACCCTGCCGCTCGATCGCAGCCTGTCGAGGCTGCTGGGGGCGCCGGTGGGGTTCGCGGTGGACGCTGCTCCGGTGGTCGCCGCTGCGCCATGCGTGGGGGCCCGGCGCGCGGTGCTGGTGACCAACCCGCAGCAGAACCTGTGGGCGGCGAGCGCCAACGGCCCGTTGCTGCAGCGGCGCTTGAGGGCGCTCGGCTATCGGGTGGACGTGCTCGATGGCGCGGCGGCCACGCGCGCCGCGGTGGTGGCGCGGCTCACCGATCCTTGCACCGCGCTCCTGCACTACGACGGGCACGGCCAGGCGGCCGCGCGCGCCCCCATCGTCGGCGGCCTGCGCGGGAGCGTCACGACAGGGAGCAGGGACCGGGCCGCGGACGCGCTGCTCCTGGCCGGCGGCGAGCTGCTGACCGCCGCCGAGGTGCTGGAGCTGGCGCGCGTGCCGCAAGCGGTCATCCTCAACGGCTGCACCACCGCGGCGCCGGAGGGCCTGGGGCTCGCGCAGGCGTTCGTGCTTGCAGGCGCGGAGCAGGTAGCGGCGTCGCTGGAAGACATCCCGGCTGACGCGGCGGCGGCGGTGAGCCAGCATCTGTTCGAAGGGGCGAGGTTGCCTGACACCGCGCTGGATCTGGTGGAGGCGTTCACATCCGTCATGAACGGACAAGACGCACCCTGGCTCCGCGTGTTTTCGCGCTGACCTGGAAGAAGTTGGCGTCGCGGTGTCCAATTGGCTCGTGGACAGCGCGTAGATGCGGGTGATCCGCGCCGTGGTCGTAGGCGCGAGGAGGTCTCATGATCGGGTTTGTTGTCTTCCGCATGAGCAGCGTGTTGCGTAACACCCTGTTTGATCCAGTCGCAGGTCGTCGGCCAGAGGGTGACGTCAGCGCGCACGAGAAACGCCAGCTCCTCGTCGAGGCGACCGGCGGCGATCGCGCGCAGGTCACGGTCGACGCGAGCGGCGCGCGGCGGCTGACGACGGCGAGGACTCGCCGGGGCGTGCTCGCGGCGGCCGCGCTGCTGTTGGCGGTCTGGAGCCTGGGGCGTCCGGCGGCGGCGGCGGGGGCGCCGTACTACAACCTGGGCCTGCGCTGGCTCGGCGAGGCCGCGGTGTGCCAGGCACCGAGCGGCTGGACCGCGGCTCGCTTGCTGCCTGCGCTCCGTGGCTTGCCGGCGGCGCTGCGCGACGTCTGCTTGTACACCTGGACCGCGGGAGTCGCTCGTCCGCCGTCGCCGCGTCAGGTGGAGGAGCTGTGGCGCGCGGCCGGCGCCTCCAACATGGCCGAGGACGTCCCGGTGGTGCATGCGATGTCTTCGCCGGAGGTGATGTCCACGCCCGAGGAGAGCTTTCAGACCGGGCTGCGCGGCGCGCTGACCGCCCGCGTGGGCGGGGCGGGCCTCTTGCCGACGTGGCCGCGGTATCGAGCGGTGCGCGTCGTCGTCATCGACACCGCGCCGACCTCGCCGCACGCGCGCATCCAGCTCGGCGCCAGCCGGCACGGCGACACGCTGGCGCATGTCATCGAAGATCTGGTCTGTCAGCCGCTCCTCTGCATGGACGGCTGTGACGCCGCGGAGCTGGCGGCGCGGCCGTGCGTGTCCGAGGTCACCACCGAGCTGGCGTTGCCGTGGTCAGCCAGGGGCATCCAAGGCCAGCGCGGAGGTCACGTCGGCACGCTCGCAGATCTGGCGCGCGCCATCGCGCGGGCGCTCGCGCGATGGCAGGCGGAGGGCGCGCGGCACCGGCTGATCTTGAACCTCAGCGTGGGCTGGGAGCACACCGAGCAGATCGCGGAGTGCTCCACCGCGGAGCCGACGAGCGCTCCGGCGCGCGCGGTGCGCGGCCTCTTGCAGTACGCGGCCGCGCAAGGCGTGCTGGTCGTCGCCGCGGCAGGCAACGACTCGGCGGGGCCTAGCCCGCGCGTCGGGCTGACCTGCCCGGGGCTCTACCAGGCGGTGCCACAAGCGGCCCATCCGTCGCGCGCGCTGCTGATCGCGGCCTCGGGCGTGGACTACGCCGATCAGCCGCTGGCCACGGCGCGCCCGGGTGGCCGGTCCGGGTTCGCCGCGCCGGGGCTCGGCGGCGTGGCGTGGATCGACGGCCAGCCGATGCCGCCGCAGCTCGTCGGCTCGTCGGTGTCCACCGCGGTCCTGTCCGCGGTCAGCGCGCTGCTGTGGGCAGCCGATCCGGCGCTCGACGCGCAGGAGGTGGCGGTGAACGTGTACCGCGGCGGCGACCCGGTCGGGCCGGCGGACTCCTGCCCGGTGTCGTTGCCGGGCTGCGGCTCGCGGCGGATCTCGACCTGCGGCGCGCTCCTGGCGGCGGGCGTGCCGACGCTCTGCGCTCCGCCGCCGGCGAGCGGCGGGAGCTGCCCGCTGCTGCCGGGCGAGCTGGCGGAGCTGGCGGCGGCCTATGCGTGGGTCCCGCCCGGGACCACCGTGGTGCAGTCGCCGCTGCTGCCCGCGACCCTGCCGCGGTATCTCGCGCCGTCGGTGCAGGTCCAGCCGTCGGTGTTCCCGATGCCGGTGTCGGCCACCTGTCCGACGTGCTGGGTGTCGTCGTCCAACAACTCAGCGCCGCCGAGCCTCACCATCCCTGCGCTGGGCGAGCCGCTAGGTAACGCGGTGCTGGTGCTGGGCCTCACGGATGGCTCCTGGCACGGCGTCAGCCTCTGCAACTCCACGGGGTCCCCGCCTTGCCTGCCCCCTGGTACGCAGCTCCCCCCGGGCACGCCGTACCGGTTTCTCATTCCATCTGGCTGGGACGTTCAGGCCGCGTATCTCACCGGGATCGGCGCCCTGGGATACTCCGTCACCGAGCAGATCTTCGTCGAAGATTGAGCGGCTCGAGCGGGTTCGCGCGTCTGGCTCGTTGGGCTCGTTAGGCTCGTTAGGCTCCGTGCCCGCGGCGCTGCCTGGCTCGCTTTCGCGGCGAGCTCACGCAGCGAGCCGCTTCACGGGCGCGGCCGAGGAAGGTCGCGGTGCCGAGCGTGGCCGGCGAGGTGGCGTACTTGACGGTGCCGGTCCACGCGCCTCGCTGCAGGTCGTCCATCTTGCCGTCGCGGTTGCGGTCGATGGCCTTGGCCACCCCGGTGATGTCGAGCTGGAGCGCGGTCGCGTCGATCTCTTCGATCTTCTGGTAGATGAAGGTGGCGCCAGCGCCAAGGCCGGTGCGGCACGCCGCTTCGAACGCGCCGGCGCTGCCCAGCCGCAGCGCATCGAAGATGGCCATCCCGACCTGGCGGCAATCGATGAGGTTCTGGAACAGCTCGCCGAGGTTTCTGGCGTCGTCATCGATGAGCGGCAGGATCATGTCGTCGACGCCGATGCGCAGGAGCTGGCCAAACGACACCGACACCGCGTGGGGCGCGATGGTGAGCTTGCCGGAAGACTCGAGCGCGACGCCGACGTTGTCGACGCGGATCGACGGCATGCCGTAGTCCTCGAACGGGAACTGCAGCTCGAGGAGCTGCCCCGCGTCCACCAGCTTGAACTCCACGCCGGTGGTGGTGTGGGTGGAGAGGTAGCCGCTGCCCCCTTTGGTGATCACGAGCTGGGACGTGGTGCCGAAGTTCTTGGCGATCTCGCCAAAGCGGTTGCCCAGCGTGACCATCCGGGTGACGAACGTCGGCGCGATCGACAGCAGGCGATCATTGAGGTAGCCGGTGACCAGCGGGCCCGCGCCGCGGAGCGCGTTCTTGACGGTGCCCTCGCCCAGCCCGTCGATGACCTTCTCGTAGATGAACTTGACCGGATCGTTGGAGTCGTCGGTCGCCGAGATGATCACGTTGACCACGGTGCCCACCTTGCCGGGCAGGTTGGTGGCCAGATCGAACTTGCTGTGCAGCGTGAACGTTCCCTCCGCGGTGGCCGGGGCCGGCTCGGCGGGGTTGTTGTCGCCGGCCGGGTCGTTGGCGAGGTCCTGCTCGGAGGCATCCGTGGCGCAACCTGCGAGGGTGCCGGTCAGCGCGAGAGCGAAGGCGAGTTCTGCACGGTGGAGCATCATGGCGAGGTCTTTCGTCGAGGCGGCCGCGGCGGCCGAGGGGAGGAAGGGAAACAAACAGCGGGGTGGACGAGACCGGGCAAGTGCAGCGCACGTGCCACCTCAGGCCTGGCGTCGCTGCGTGGCAAATCAAGGGCTTGCCGCTGAGGCGTGTCCGGGGTGGCTAGTCGGCTGGTCGGGCCATCTGTAGCCGATCGGCGGAGCTAGCCGGCAACTACGCTAGCCAGTGACCGCCCGCGCAGCTCGCGCGCGACCGGGTCACGTCGACCGGGTCCCGGGCCGTGACGCGCGCGGACACGAGCGCGCAGCCGGCGCGCGGCTTATGGTGGGCCCATGAAAGCTCTGGCTGGCAGGACCGCGCTGGTGACCGGCGGCACCGGCACCATCGGGAGCGCGCTGGTGCGGGAGCTCGTCGCTGCGGGGGCGCAGGTGATCTTGCCATGCCGCGACGTGGCTCGTGGGCAGGCGCTCGCGGCGACGGTGCAGGAGCCCGGCGGGGTCGTCGTGCGGCCGCTGGACCTGGCTGCGCTGCGGTCGGTGCGGGACCTGGCCACGTGGGCGGTCGCGACGCTGCCGCGGCTCGACGTGCTGATCCACGGAGCGGCGGTGTGGTCGCGGCAGCGGCGGGTCAGCGCGGAGGGCTTCGAGCTGACGTTCGCGGTCAACCACCTGGGGCCCTTCGCGCTGACCACGGCCCTGCTGCCGCTCTTGCACCGCAGCCAAGCGCGCGTCGTCACGGTGGCCTCTGGCCTTCACGTGCGCGGCGAGCTGGCGTGGGACGATGTGATGCAGGAGCGCGGTGGCTTCAACGGCGTGCGGGCGTACGAACAGAGCAAGCTCGCCAACGTGATGTTCGCGCTGGCGCTGGCGCGGCGGGCCAAGGTGGTGTCGCTGGCGCTCCATCCAGGCGTCGTCCGCAGCGGCCTGACCCGCGAGTACCCCGAAATGTGGAAGCACCCACCGCCGGGGCTCGTCCGGGCAGAGGCGGCGGCGCGCGCCATCTTTCGCCTGGCCCAAGATCCCGCGCTGGCGCGCAAGAGCGGGAGCTACTTCGACAAGGATCGCCCAGGCGCGACCTCGGCCAAGGCGCAGTCGGTGCCGGCGCAAGATCGGCTGTGGGAGCTCAGCGAGCAGCTTCTGCGACGCGCAGCGGATGGACAGACTCCGGCATAGCAGGCGCTGCCTCGCCCATGAGCCCCTCGTGGGGCTCGCGCTCAAACGGCAGCTCGGGCCGCGGCGCGCGCTTCCTTCCACGCCGCGGCGCGACCACCCCTGCCGATGCGTCAGCCGGCTCTCGGCTCTCGATGCGCGCGAGCTTGGCGAGCAAGCCGCCTTGCTCGGCGTGCGCGTCCGCGTAGATCCGCGCATAGGCCAGGCCGCGGCTGGTGAGCTGCTGGAGCTCCGCGGTCCGGCGCTCCAGCCCTTCGGCGGCCGCTTCGAGCGCGGCGCGCGCCTTCTCCACCTCCTGATGCTGGCTCTGCAGCTCCTCTAGCTGGCGGCGCAAGATGGCGCCATCCACATCCGGAAACGACACGCCGGCTAGCTCCGTGGTGAACAGCTCGATGATGGCGCGCTGCTCGGCAGGCACCGGATCCGGGCCGGCGCCCAAGACCGCAGCAGCCGCGGCGGGCGAGGCCGACGCGACGGGCGCGACGGGCACCGCGGGCGCCGAAGCAAGGGCCACCGCTGCTGCTGCGACCGGGGGCGAACCGGCGCGGGACGCTGGAGGGGAAACAGAAGAGGGTTGGCGCATGAACACATGTTCAGTATCGCGAGATCTCGTTGTCGTCAAGCTTTCGCGCCGAAGACCTCCGCCGAATCCGTCGGCGCCGCGTGCCTGCTAGCGTGCGCCAACGGTCTTTCGATCCTTCGTTCCAGAGAAAAGGAGCAGCCTTCACATGTCCGCACACACCATCAAGCCGCTGGTCACTGCCATCGCCGTCTCGTCCGGCGGCCGCAACGGTCACACCGAAACCACCGATGGTTCGGTCAGCGCCAACCTGTCTGTGCCCAAGGCGATGGGCGGAGCTGGGTTGCCCAACACCACCACGCCAGAGCACCTGTTTGCGGCCGGCTATGCCGCGTGTTTCGGCGGCGCGCTCGAGTTCGTGGCGCGTCAGCGCAAGGAAGATGTCACCGGCGCCACGGTGACCTGCGAGACGTCGGTGGGGCCCCGCGAGGGCGGCGGCTTTGGCATCGCCGTGGTCATGCGCGTCAAGGTCCCCACGCTCAGCAAGGAAGCGGCCCAGGTGCTGGTCGACGAGACGCACGAGAAGATCTGTCCGTACAGCCACGCCACGCGCGGCAACGTGGACGTGACGATCGAAGTCGAAGGGAAGTAGCGGGCAGTAGCGGGCAGTAGCTACGCAAGTAGCGGCAGGTCCAGGTCGCGCGGCGCCTGGTCGCGCCTGGTCGCGCCATGGCTCAGCGCGGCTCAGCGAGGCCGCGAGGCTCAGCGAGGCTCAGCGAGGCTCAGCGAGTCTCAGCGAGCCTCAGGCGCAGGCTGCGCCGCGGTCGCGCCGCTCGGCGCCGCCTGCGGTCGCGCGCGCTCGGTGAGCCGGCGACCCAGCGCCACCATGGGCGCCTCGATGAGGTGGTACGCCGCCACTGCGGCCGCCGCCGAAAGCGCGACGAAGGCCAGGAGCCCCACCGCCAGGGAGCGGGGCTGCCACAGGCCAAACACCACGTACAGCATGGGCACGTGCAGGAGGTAGAGGCCATACGAGTACGTGGCGACGTGGAAGCTCGCCCGGTTGAGCCACGCTAGCTTGCTGTCACGGAAGAGGTTGATGGCCAGGCCCAGGAGCAGCGCGTAGAGCCACCCGAGCCAGTAGATGAGGCGCTCGGAGTCCATCTGGGCCACGGCGTACGCGCTCACCGCCAGCAGGACGAAGGGGAGCCACAGGATCCCCGGCAGCACTGCGCGAAGCCGGTGGCGCAGCGAGTAGCACAGCACGCCGGCGAGGAAGCACGGCACGTAGCCGGCCAGGTTCATGTGACCGCCGTCGAGCTTGTGCAGGACGTACGCGCCGAAGTACGAGCCCACGAGCAGGGTGGCGATCCAGCGCGCGCCGCGGGCTTGCCGCGCCACGAAGAACAAGAGCGGCAGCACCACGTACATCTCGACCTCGTACGGCAAGCTCCACAGCGGCACCAGCACGCTCTGCCCGGTGACGAGGTTCTGCACGAGCAGCAGGTTGGCCGCGATCTCGAGCGGGGTGACCTCGTTGGCGGGCCTCCAGGTGGCGTCGGGCAGCCCAGCGAGCAGGACGAAGAGGACGAGGAAGATGGACAGCGGGTAGATGCGAAACGCCCGGCGCAGGTAGAAGCGCGCGGTCAGCCCCTCGGGGTTCTGCGCCGCCATGCGCTCCAGGGAGTGCATCAGCACGAGGCTCGTGTGGACGAAGAACGCCAGCACGCCCGCGTGGCCGATGTGCATGGTCAGCGCATGCACCAGATCAGACACCACGACGTCGTGGTACTGCAGCGTCGGGATCAGGTGATCGATCATCACCGCGATCACCGCGATGGCTCGAAGCTGGTCGAGATTGGACGAGCTGTTGGGCGCGCTGCTGCTCATGGGCATTCGCGAGAGACGACCCGCGAACGATGCATTCGCGTCGGGCCATGGCTAGTATCGATCATCGGATGGGGAAACTGGTCGCAGGTGCCCAAGGTTTTCCTGGGATTGTGTGATCCAGGAGTGCTGGCGTTGCAAGAATATGCGGGCGCAGCGGACAAATTGCGGGGAGGGCGTCGCGGAGTGCGCCTGGCTCCCTGTGCATGACCTTGCGCAGCGCGGGCTGGCGCGCGCTGCCTGGGGATCTCAGGCGATCTCAGGCGATCGGGGTCAGCTCGGCAGATCGACCGCCCAGCGCAGGGCCGTGCGGGTCTCCGCGAAGGCCTGCTCGTCGATGTCCAGGTACGGCACCTCGAGCGTCACCACCTCGAGTCCGCGATCGACGCCGTACTTGGATCCAAACGATCCGGCGGTCGGATAGCCGATGTCGCCGCTCGCTGGATAGCCGCACAGCGCGGCCATCTCCTCTGCCAGCGCGCGCCCGGCGCCGTCCCAGTTGACCACGCGAAAGGTGGCGTGTACGGCGATGAGCCGGTGCGCGCCGACGCGCTCGATCAGCGAGACCAGCGCCCGGGTCTCAGGCTGATCTTCCGGAGTCTGACCGGGGCTGTATCCGGGCTGATGCGCGGCGCTCCAGTTCTTGGCCGCGAAGTTGCGGTTCAGATCCACGTCGCGGGAGTTGTTCTTGGAGCCAGCCGCCACGCCGTCGGGGTTGGCGCACGGGATGATCCAGGTGTCGCGCCCGGGCGGGTGCTCCACCAGCTCCTGGGCGAGCTGGTGCAGCATGATCGAGGTCACGGGCTCGTCGCCGTGGATGGCGCCAAAGAGCACCGCCGGCGGCCGAGGCCGCGCGTAGCTTGGCGGCAAGAAGTGGATCGCCTCGATCGGCCGTCCGAGCGCGCTCTCGCCGATGGTCAGCTCGCGGCGCAGGCTCATGCCCGCTCGAGGGTCTTGCCGATGGCGGCGGCCAGGCCGTAGCCAAAGATCGCCAGGTAGGCCACCGCGGGGGCCCAGACCATGGCGCTCGCGAACGGCGCCTGCTTGAGCTGCTCTCCGAAGCCCTCCGACAGGATGAGCCGCTGGAAGTGCATCACCGCCGGCCAGAAGATGAGCATCCACGCAAACAGCTTGGCGCCGCCGCTGCTGGGCGCAGGCAGCCAGACCAGCAGGGACAAGACGATCACCACGATCGCCACCAGGTTGAGCAGCGGCGCGACCTTGCCCTGGCCAGGGACGTCGATGACCGCCTTGACGAAGCCCACCAGGGGCAGGGTGTCGCCCTGCGGTACCAGCAGGGTTGCCAGGATCGCGATGACCCCCAGGGTGGCCAGCAGGCGCGGCAAGATGTGCTCGCGGTACTCCTGCCGCAGCAGCAGCCCTGGCACCAGCAAGAGCGAGCCGCCCAGAAACGCCAGGCCGCGCCAGTCGCTCGCGCCAGCGAGCGCCATCGGCGTGACGATCGCCGCTGCCGCGAAGGAGGCGCCGAAGGCCCCGCGCGCGCCGCTGCCCAGCGGCAAGGACGCAAAGACGATCGACATCACGCCGACCACCGCCAAAAACAGCGAGGGCAGCTTGGTCTGGATGTCGCCATCGGCCAGGAGCGCGTCCCAGTGAAACGACGGGGCGCTGCTCAGGGGCGTGCAGAACGCGCCGACGAGGAGGATCCCGAAGGCAAACAGCACCAGCCGCAGGCCGTCCCGGAAAGGATCGACCGGCCGGCCCGCGCGATCCGCGCTCTGCGATGCCAGGTAGGGTGGCGCGGCCGACGCCTGGTACCCTGCTTGCGCGGACTGATACCCCGCCGGCGCCGAATACGGCGCGGACTGGTAGCCACCGGCGGCGTTGGCGTAGGCTGGCGGCATCTGAAAGGCGGGCGCGGACTGCGCATACGCAGCCCGGGGCGGGCGCGGACTGCGCGTACGAGGCCGGGGCGGGCGCGGACTGCGCGTAGGCGGTGGGCGCCGAGGCCGCGGACTGCGCCGGGGCGGCCTGGTTGCCAAGCGACGGCGGAGCGGCCGCGGAGCTTGGCACGAACATCGTCGCGGCGTTGGGCGAGGACGCCGGCGCGAAGCTCGCCGCGGGCGGCGCCGCGGGCGGCGGCGGCGAGTAGGCGGGCGCAGGCGGCGGGTAGACGGGCGAGGGCGGCGAGTAGGTCGGCCCCGAGGGTGCCGAGGCGTAGCCCACCTGGGGATTTCCCATCGCAGGCGGGGAATAGCTAGCCTGGGCCCCGGCAGGCGCAGAGAACATGGGGCCAGGAGGCGCGAGCGGCGCAGAGGGCGCGGGAGCCTGAAAGGCGGTCGCCGTGAACGCGGGCGGGGCCAGGTTCGGCGAGGGCGCGGAGGGCGCCTGACCCAGCGGCGGTGGCGCGCTGGGATTGCGCGGGCCGGTGGGGCGGGCGGCACAGCGGGGGGCTGTCCCGCGAGCTGTTCACGCACCTGGTTGGCGGAGTACCCCATCACCGTACGCGCGACCTCAGCGGGAGCCTGTGCAGGCTGCTTCGAGCCGCAAAACACGCAGTGAAGCGCGGCGTCGGGCAGATCTTTGGTGCACTGAATGCATTTCTTCAACTGGGCCCCTTTTCGCGCGCGCATTGCACGCGAACGAGGGCGCAGTATAGGTGGGTTCGCTACCGCGAACAACGTCACCACACATGCGCCCGCGGGCCATGAGGGAGGGCAAGCGTCGTGCCGGCTGCGGGCGCGGCGTCGCGCGAGCGCCGAGGCGCGGCCAGCGCGCCGGGCCGGCCGCGCTCGAGCCCAGGGCACCGAGCCTGCATCGCGATGCAACGCCTTGGGTTTTCGTGGCCGTCGTGTGGCGTGACACCATGACCTCACGAGCGGCGCGGGATAGACTCGCGCCATGGCAAGCCTGGCACAGGTCAAGGAGGCCGCTGCCCGTCTGTTCAGCGGCGGCAAACCAGAGGTCGCGCTGCGCCTGTACGACGCCATCGTCGCCGCGGCGCCGCTCGACTACGACGCTCGTATCCGGGTGGCCGACTGCGCGCTGGCGCTGGGCTGTGCCGAGCAGGCCGCCAGCGTGTATCGCGCGGTGGCCTGGTACTGCCTGCGCGCCGGTCATCCGCTGCCTGCGCTGGTCTGCGCTCGGGTGCTGGAGGCCTCCGGGTTCCTCGCCGATGATCTGGTGGCCACGCTGGTGGTCACGTATGGCTGCGAGTCCGAACGCCTCGGCAAGCTGGCGGCCAGGGTGGCGAGCCCGCTGCCCACCACCGAGATCGCCACTCCAGACCTGACCGCCGTGCCGCCGCCTGGGCTCGTGGAGCGCGCCCTGGGCCGCGCGGCCCACGCCACCGATGGCTTCGCGGCCTGGCCGCCCGCGCTCCACGCGATCCCGCTGTTCTCCGAGCTGTCGGAGGCCGCGTTTCGCCGCGCCTTGTCCACCGTCACGCTGCAGCGCTTGCCCGCGGACACGCTGGTGATCCGCGAGGGTGAGCCCGGCAAGTCGTTCTTCTTCGTCGCGTCCGGAGAGCTGCTGGTCTTCTCCACGGACACGTTCGGGCGCCCCACCGAGCTGGCGCGCCTGCACGAGAACGCGGTGTTCGGCGAGATGGCGCTGCTGTCCGCGCAGCCGCGCTCGGCCAGCGTGCGCAGCGTCGGCGAGGTCGACGTCTTCGAGCTCGGCCGCCAGTCGCTGGCGGCGGTCGCCGACGAGGTGGCCGCGGTGGCGCACGCGCTGCATGGCTTCACCCGCGATCGCTTGCTGGGCAACCTGATGGTGAGAAGCCCGTTCTTCCGCCCGTTCGACCGGCAGCAGCAGCGCGAGCTGCTGCGTCGATTCACCAGCCATGACGTCGCGCCAGGCACGGTGATCATCCATGAGGGCGAGCCAGGGCGAGGGCTGTTCGTCGTGCTGACGGGGGAGCTGGAGGTCACTCGCAAGGGCGAGGAGGGTGCGTCGCAGTCGCTGGGGACGTTGCACGGCGGTGAGGTGTTTGGCGAGATCTCGCTGCTGCGCAAGAGCGCCACCTCGGCCACCGTGGTGGCGTCGCGCCAGTCCACCGTGCTGTTTCTCGGCAGCGAGCAGGTGGACCGGATGGTGCAAGTGTTCCCCGCGCTGCGGCGGTACCTGGAGCAGCTCGCGGTGGACCGCGAGATCGACAACCAGCTCTCGGTCGGGATCGACGTGGACCTCGACGAAGATCAGCGCGTGCTGGTGTAGCAGCGCGCAGCCATCCGCGCCGCGCTGCGGCGACGCGGAGCGCCATCGGCGCCATCGGCGCGGCCGCTCATCGCGTCAGATAGGTCATCAGCCACAGCGTGGCCAAGGACGCCAGGAGCGACGGCACCGTGACCACCACGCCGATGTGGATGAAGCGGCGGACCGTCAGCTCCACCCCGTGGCGGCGCAGCGCGCCGATCCACAAGAGGCCCGCCAGCGAGCCGATGGGCAAGAGGCGGGGCCCCAGGTCGCCGCCGACCAGGCCGGCGAGGGTGAGCGCGTTGGCCTCGGCGCCATGGCCAAGCTGGCTCACCGCCATCGAGCCGAGCATGGCCATGGGGTGGTTGTTGATCGCCGCCGCGCCGGCCGCCGACAGGAGCCCCATCGTGGGCAACGGCGCGGGGCTGGCCCGCAGCACCTCGGCGAGCGCGTCGGCGAGGCCGGCCTTGGCCAGGCCGCTCGCCACCAGGAGCACCGCGGCCAGGAAGGGCAGGAGCTCCCAGCTCGTCTCGCCGGCGATGACGCGCAGCGCGCTGGGCGTCGCGGCGCCGTGGGTGCTCGCGACGGCGGTCGGATCCGCGCCGACGGGGACCTGCATGGCGGTGAGCACGCAGACGACCGCGCCGATGGTGGCGACCATCCACAGCGGCCCGTCGAAGTACGAGATCACCGGGTAGGCCGCCAGCACCGCGGCCATCGCCAGCACCACGACCATGCCGCGCGCGCCCAGGCGGGCCGGCGCGCTTGGCCAAGCGCCCAGCGCAGGCGCCTCATCGGCCAGCTCCAGCGCGAACTGCCGCGCCAGGAGCGGGTACGCCACCAGCCAGCCCACCACGGCCACCGGCACCATGGTGAGGGCATAGGCGTTGAAGCCGATCCCGGCGTGGCTGGCCACCACCACGTTCATCGGGTTGCCGGTGACCAGCGGGGCCACCCCGGCGGAGTAGAACACGGCAAACGAGAACGCCAGGGTGAACTTGGGATGGCGGCGCGGATACACGGTGCGCAGCAGCGTGATCACCGTCGGGGTCAGCACCAGGATCGCGGCGTCGTTGGACAAGAGCGACGCGGTGAGCGCGGAGATCACGAACACCAGGCGAAACGCGCGCCGCACCGGCCCTCGCGTGGTCGGCTCGACCAGCTCGGCCAGGGCGGCGAACAAGCCAACGTGGCGAGCGCACGCGGTCATGAGCATGACCGAGGTGATGGTGAGCAGCGGTCGCCACAATACGACTGCCGTCGCGCGCAGGTCGGACGGGCCCAGGAGGCCACCGAGAAAGAGCAGCGCCACGCCTGCGCCCGCGCCTGCGAGCGCGCTGGCGCGGTGCCGCCAGCCGAGCGTGATCGACAGCATGACGGTCAGCGCCGCGAGCGCCCAGGGCAGTGCCACCGCGCGAACATACGCCGAAACCCTGGCGTTGTGCCCGTCGGATGGCGGGACGTCAGCGCCGGACCTGCATGACGAAGTACGAGCCAGCGTGCCCGGCGCCGGCACCTTGTGGTAGGAAATTGCCATGGCAAATCCGACCGCGACCTTCGAGACCTCGCTGGGCACCTTCACCGCCGAGATCTTCCTCGACAAGATGCCGACCACCGCCACCAACTTCATCAAGCTGGCGCAGAGCGGCTTCTACAACGGCCTGCATTTCCATCGCGTGATCCCAAACTTCATGGTGCAGTTCGGCTGCGAGCACTCCAAGGACCCCAGCAGCCCGCGCTGCGGCACCGGTGGCTCGCCGCTGGGCCGCATCCAGGATGAGCACCCCGCGGCGCACAAGCTGTCCAACGAGCCGGGTACGCTGTCGATGGCCAACACCGGCGCGCCCAACTCTGGCGGCGCGCAGTTCTTCATCAACACCGTACACAACGCCTACCTGGATTGGTTCTCTCCGGGCCCGTCCAAGCACCCGGTGTTTGGCAAGGTGTTCGAGGGCATGGACGTCGTGAAGAAGATCGAGACCACGCCGACCGCCGGGCAGGACCGTCCGCGCACACCGGTGAAGATGATAAGCGTCACCATCCAGGGCGTCTGAGGCGCCCGCTGGGCCTGGCGGCGAGTCGCCCGGCCTGAGCCGCTGGCCTGAAGGGTTTCGGCACTCTGCGGCGCGCCCGTGGGCCGCGGTGCTTGTAGCTCCCTCATGTGGGTGCAGCAGGTCGCAGGTCAGCCAGGCTTCGAGCATTGATTCTGGCGTCGGCTTTGGCGATCCTCTGCCCAAGATGAGGACAGCTCTTGCCCGCGTTTGCACGCCAGCGTTGCTGGCGGTGGTGGCGGGGTGCGGCGCAGACGACCCCCTGTCGGACGCTGGGCCGCCCGGCAGCGCCAGCGAGCCGCCCGAGCTGAGCGGGACCTTGGCCGCGCACAACCAGGTGCGCGCGCAGGTCGGGCTCCCGGCGCTGACCTGGGATCCGGCGCTGGCCGCGGTCGCCAAGACCTGGGCCGCCAGGTGCATCGACGTGCAGGATCCCATCGGCCTCGTGGATCACAACGAGGGGCGCAGCACCGGCGGCGCGTACGTGGGGGAGAACATCTACGGCTCCAGCGGCTCCGCCACCGGCCCGGCGGCCGTCGCGTCCTGGGCCTCCGAGGCCGCGAACTACAACTACGCCTCCAACACCTGCAGTGACGTGTGCGGACACTACACCCAGCTCGTGTGGCGCGAGACGACCAAGGTGGGCTGCGCCCTCCAGGATTGCGCTCGTCTTCAGTACGGCAGGACCGTCGTCTGCAACTACGCTCCCGGCGGCAACATCAACAGTCGCCGTCCGTACTGACTGCTGTCTCGCCGCGCGCAGGCGTCGAAAATTCGACACCCCACAGACCGCACATCTCGGCGGGAAGCAGGGGCACGCAGGGTTGCCTGACCGGTCGTTCTCTGGCATGGTCCGCCGGCTCTCATCGCCAGACGATGTGAGTCGGAGGACTCATGGCTCTCAAAAAAGGTGTCGAAGTTCAGAAAGCGACGGGCAAGCTGGGAATACTTCTCCCAGGTCTTGGCGCCGTCGCCACCACCTTCATCGCTGGCGTGTTCGCGGCGCGCCGTGGGCTGCAGAAGCCCATCGGCTCGATGACGGAGTACGGTACGATTCGCCTGGGCAAGCGCACGGACGGCAACACGCCGCGCATCCGTGACTATGTCTCGCTGGCGACCCTCGATGACCTGTGCTTTGGCGGCTGGGACATCTTCCCGGAGAACTGCTTCGAGGCGGCCACCAAGGCTGGTGTGCTGGAAGCCGCGCTGCTGGAGCAGCTCAAGCCCGAGCTGTCCGCGATCAAGCCCATGGCCGCCGTGTTCGAGCAAGCCTGGGTCAAGAAGATCACCGGGCCCAACGTCAAGAAGGGCAAGTCCAAGATGGAGCTGGCGGAGCAGCTCATGGCGGACATCCAGAACTTCAAGCGCGACAACGGCTGCGAGCGCCTCAGCATGGTCTGGTGCGGCTCCACCGAGGTGTACCGCCAGGCCACCGACGTACACAGCACGCTGGACAAGTTCGAGGCCGGGCTGCGCAACAACGACGAGAACATCGCGCCGTCGCAGATCTATGCGTACGCCGCGCTCAAGTGCGGCGTGCCCTACACCAACGGCGCGCCCAACCTCAGCGTCGACTTCCCGGCGATGCAGGAGCTGGCGCGCATCACGCAGACGCCGATCGCTGGCAAGGACTTCAAGACCGGCCAGACGCTGCTCAAGACCGTGCTGGCGCCGATGCTCAAGGCCCGCTTGCTCGGCCTCGAGGGCTGGTACTCCACCAACATCCTCGGCAACCGCGATGGCGAGGTGCTCGACGACCCGGAGTCGTTCCGGTCCAAGGAGGTGTCCAAGCTGGGCGTGCTGGAGCACATCCTGCAGCCGGACAAGTATCCGGACCTGTACAAGGACTTCACCCACGTCGTGCGCATCAACTACTACCCGCCGCGCGGCGACAACAAGGAAGGCTGGGACAACATCGACATCCGCGGGTGGCTCGGCTACCCGATGCAGATCAAGGTCAACTTCCTGTGCCGCGACTCGATCCTGGCGGCGCCGATCGTCCTCGATCTGGCCCTGTTCATGGACTTCGCCAAGCGGGCGGGCATGAGCGGCGTCCAGGAGTGGCTCTCGTTCTATCTCAAGAGCCCCATGACTCCTGCTGGCCTCTACCCGGAGCACGACCTGTTCATTCAGCTCATGAAGCTCAAGAACACGCTGCGCTACACCAAGGGCGATGAGCTCATCACCCACCTGGGCGCTGAGTACTACGACTAGCCCAGCGCACCGGGACCGCAGCTCGAAGCTGCGATAGCCGCGCATGGCCTCCGTGAGGCCGGCGCGGCTTCTTCGTTTCCGACTCGCCACCTGCCTTCAGTGGAGTCGGCGAGCGCAGGCCGCTCGCCGCTGGCGCGCGCTGCGCTCAGGCGATGGCGCGGGCGGCGGCGGCGTCCTTGACCGCGGGCTGGCCGCTGGCGCGGAGCTCCTCGATCACCTCGCGGGTCTCGCGCAAGAACGCCTCGATGGCCTCGATGGGCATATCGCCCATGTTGGCGACCTGCAAGAAGCGGTCGGCCAGGACCTCCTTGCACGCATAGACGATATAGCCGCGCTTCTTGAGCCTCGCGTAGAGGTCTTCGAACAGGATCCCCTCCGGCATGCCGCAGGTGGTGACCGAGTGCGACTCCTTGCCGGTGCGGGTGAACGGCACCATGCCCAGCGCGGCCAGGCCCTGGCGGATCATCCGGTTGCGCTCGCGGTACATCGCGAAGCGCTTGCTGTGGCCATCCGTGAGGAACTCCGAGCACGCGGCGTCCAGCGCGAAGTACGCCGAGACCGCGGGCGTGAACGGGGTCTGGGCCAGGTCGTCGATGTACTTGCGGTATCGCTTGAGGTCCAGGTAGTAGCTGCGCGGCTTGATGTTGGCGACCTTGCTCCACACCCGCGGCGCCACGCACACGAAGGACACGCCGCTTATCGCGTGCAGACACTTGTTCGCGCTGCCCCAGCACACGTCGATGTTGTCGCGTACCACGTCGATGTCCTCGGCGCCCAGCGCGGACACCGCGTCGACGAGCAGCAGCGCGTCGTGGCGGCGGCACAGCGCGCCGATCTCGGCGGCCGGGTTCAGCAGCCCCACCGAGGTCTCGTGGATGGTCATCGCCACCACCGCGATGTCCGGGTGCTCGGCGAACGCGCGCTCGACGTCCGCGACGTTGACCAGATCTCCCCACGCATAGCGCAGCCGCACCACGTCCATGTCGTGCAGGCGGCAGATCTCGAAGAGGCGCTCGCCGAACGCGCCGTTGTCGATGACCAGCACCTTGCGGTCGTATGGCACGGTGGAGGCCAGCGCGGACTCCATGGCCGCCGTGCCGCTGCCGGTGATCGTACACACCGTGTGCTCCGGCGTGCCGCGGAAGATCCGCCGCAGCTTGCCGGACAGGGAGACCATCAGCTCGCTGAAGTTGCCGTCGCGGTGGCACACGTCGTGATGCACCATGGCGGCCTTGACCGCCGGCGTGGTGTTCACCGGGCCGGGGTTGAGCAGCATGTAGCTCGGGTGCGACTTGCTCGACAAGATCTCGTTGACCGGGCTGTCCACGTCGGCGCGCTGCGGCTGGCCCCACAGCCAGGACAGCCGGCCGGCGCGCGCGCGCACGCGCCCTGCGCTGGCCCACATCGACAGCGCGTCCTCGATGCTCGGGTTGTTGAACCCGGCGAGCGCGTCCATGAGCGCGGGCGAGGCCAGCATGTGTCCGGTGAACACGGCGTCGAAGCGCTCCAGATCGAGGCCGAGCCGCGTGACCTCGTTGGCCTTGCCGATGCGCACCTTGACCTCGTGGCCAAGATCGCCCGGGGGCGCCGCCGCCACGGTGATGAGCGCGTCGCTGTCTCCCAGCGAAGAGCTGGCGAGCTCCGCCAGCGCCTCGGCGTCGAGCGGGCGATCTCCGCGCACCACCAGGCACGGGCCCTTGGCGGTGGCGAAGAACTCGCGCGCCAGCAGCACCGCGGAGCCGCTCTCGCGGCGCCAGGACTTGTTGGCGAGGACCTGGATCCGCACCGCCGCCAGCTCCGGGATGCGCAGCCGGTTCCGGATCTCGGCGGCGTGCTCCCCGTCGACCACGCACACGTCGGTGACCCCGATCTGGGCCAGCGCCGTCAGCGTCCTGGTCAGGAGCCCAAGGCTCGCGGAAGCTCCACCCTCGAAGACGAAGCGGTTGGCGACGACGATGGCGTGTTTGATCATGGGCCCAAGCCATGGGTCCAGCAAGCCGCGTACCTTGGATCTGGCCCTTATGTTTCAAACGGTTGGATGGGTGACGGTTGAAAACTGACACTCTGAGTGGTGAATCGTCACCTGTACGCATCGCTCCCGTCACCGCGAAGACAGCGTGGGGCACGTGATGGCCAGCCGTCCGGGGGGAGCTCGGCTGGGGGCGCCGGGCCGCCGGGGGCCAGCCGCCGCCATGCTTGCGCTCCGGCGCTCCGGCTCTTCCGAGGACTTCTGCGCGATCGCTCGGCAACCGCGGCCCCGAGCGGCGGATAGTGGCGCCATGACGCTTCGACCCTCGCTCCCTACACTCCTCGCCCTCGGCCTCGCCGCTGGCCTCACCTCTGGTCTCACCTCTGGCTGCGCCGATGACCTCGGCCAGACCAGCCACGAACTCATCGACTACGGCACCACCCCGCTGCAGCTCTCCTGGATGAAAGCCAGCCACAACACCTACCAGGCGGGCCATCACCTCGGCGGGCTGCTCTCGGTGCTTGGTCCCTACACCCACCACGTGGAGCTCGATCTGCGCGACACCAGCAGCGCGGCGCCCGGCGGCGCGTACGTGGGCAACTGGGTGGTGGCGCATGACTCCGGCGCGTCCAGCGCGACCTCGGCGTGCCCTGGCGGGATCACCTTCGCGCACTGCCTCGCCGAGCTGGCGGCCTGGCACCAGCAAGATCCGTGGCACCCGCTGCTCACGGTGTGGATCGACAAGAAGCAGGCCTGGCAGAACCTCAACGCCAGCGCGAGCGCTCGTTCGCCGTGGCGCCTCGACGATCTGATCGGCTCGTACTTCTCGGACAGCGCGGTCTTGCGGCCCGCCGAGGTCGCGGCGGGCTACTCGCTGCGGTCGATCGTGGAGACCTCCGGGTGGCCCAGCCACCTGGGGCTGCGCGGCCGGGTGATGTTCATCTTGACCTCGGACGCGGGCTGCACTGGCAATGACCGGCTCGAGGCATACGTCGATTCGCGCGGCGTTCTGGCGCGCGCCTTCATCGCGCCGTCGGGGGAGTCGGCGTCGTACGTGACCTCCGCGCCCAACTGCTTCGACGCGGCGTCGACGCAGTGGGCGGCCATCTACAACTTCGAGTGGCGCAGCGGCAGCGGCACCGGGGTGGACGAGTGCAACGCCGGCACCTGCTATCAGATCCCCACCGCCCACGCGCGCAACTACCTGACGCGAGTCTGGGACATCGACGATGCTGGCGAGTCAGACGCCGCCTCGGAGCGGCCGTGGGGTGGCAGCTACGGCCACGCCAACTTCATCGCGGTGGACTATCCCTGGCAGCAGGGCGGCGCCGGCGGATATGGCGCCTTCCCCGACGGGATCTACCCCTGGTGAGCGGGCGCGGCCAGCGGCACCAGCTCGGGTCCTAGCGCAGCGAGGAGCTTCTCGGCGTGGCCATGCGCCAGCGGGGTATCGACGTCCACCCACACCGCGTCGCCGACGTCGACCACCCGCATCTTGCCCTGGGCGGCGAGCTTGGCCATGCCCTGTGACAGCGAGCAGCCTTGGGGGCCCTCCACCTCTTCGAGCGCGGCGATCACCGCCGGCGTGATGCGGAACACCCCGGTGTCGAGGGCGTCGTACTGCTCCAGCATCTTGCCGATGCGCAGCACCCGGCTGCCGTCGGTGGCGACCTTGGTGGCGTCGTCGAGGTCGACGCAGTCAGCGATCTTGTAGTCGATGCCGAGCACCGTCTCGTCGTCGGCGAGCGGGAAGGCCCGCACGCGCTCGGGCAAGCTGGTGGACCACAGGTGGTCGCTCATCACCAGGAAGGTCGGTCCGACGACGTACTCCTTGGCCTTGAGCAACGAGGTGCCGTTGGGCTTGTCGAACTCGTGGTTCCAGCAGAACCGCACCGGGACCTGGAACGAGACCCGGCCGAGCGCCTCGATGAGCACCTCGCCGAGGTAGCCGACGATGACCACGACCTCTTCCACGCCAGCGCGGGCCAGGCCCTCGATGACGCGGACGATGAGCGGCCGCCCAGCCACCAGCTCCAGCGGCTTGGGGTACGGCTTGCCGTTAACCAGGCGTTCGCCGCGTCCCGCGGCCAAGATGATCGCTCGTTCCATGCTGCTGCGGCAAGCCCTACCACGCAGGGTGGGGGGTGTAAAGCCGCGCCTGGACGGTCACCCTGCGGCCCAAAGGAGTGGACCGTCGAGTCGTCGTCGAGTCGTTACCCTTCGCTGTCCTCGTCGTGTCTCTTGGTGTCGCACTCTCGCTGGCTCGCGCCCAGCACGACCGGCTCCAGCAACAGGGGCGTAGGTGTTTTGGCCAACCTTCGCTTGCGATGGTCTCTGGAGCGCCAGCACGCCCTCCAGCCAGTCTTCACCAAGTCGAGGGAGGTTTTGCCGATGAAAGCCAGGGTCATGCGAAAGGCCAGCTCAAGGAAATGAACCCTGTACACTTCCTCGATGGGGTTGCCCGGCAACTCGAGCGGGCCATGATAGATGGTGTGCGGGATGACCTGTTTTTGAATCTTGGCGACCCGCGGGATACATGAACCCCCGATGACCCAGCGCTTCTGCACGAAGAGCGCGTCGCTGATCATCCGCCCGTAGACCCAATCTCGGCCCAGTGCCCGCATATCTGGATCCATCCAGATGCACGTGATCTCGACGGCATTTGCGCAACGACTGACTAACGCATCTCGCTTTTCGCCGAGCGGCACGCCATCGGTGTAACGAAATGGCTGCTTGCTGTTGAGGACATACCCGCCCACCATCTTGCTGCCCTGAAACACCGCACGGACCTTGGCGTTCTCCAGGTATTCCATGCTGACCGAATCGCCACCACGCGAAGCGAAGGCACGACGATATTCTGTCAGCGTTGCGGAGTCTTTGAGCCAGCGAAATCTCATGGAGTTCTCCCGGGCATGGCCCGAAACTCTTTGACGTGGTGCGAAACAAAGAGTCTGCGCAAGATGTCAGTGGAGGAGAGGTTGATTTCGATGAGGGCGGCAAAAGTAATTAAAAAATATTCTATTGTCAAGCAACACGAAGGACCAGCTCTCACGCTGGGTCGCGTCGCCTTCCGGCCAAGAAGAGCGCGTCTGGCAGGAACGAACAAGATATCCTGACCGGCCCGATTGCCCCATGCTCGCGCGATGGGGAGGTAGTCCTCCCGACGCAGATCGTCGGGATCGTCGCAGCTTTTGGCGTGACCGTGGCCAGGTGCCCGGTTGAAACGTTCACGGATCAGCTCGCGAGATGGCGGCAATTCGAACTTGAAGTCATCGAGTCTCGACCGCCAAGAAGTGAGCAGTCAGCATCGTAATTGGATATCAGCTTACGTTTGTTCGAAATCCATCGCACGATGTCGGTCATTGTACGTTCCTCGGCGAGGACGCAGCGCAGTGAAAGGTCCGACCAGTCAAGGCGGCCGTTTTTAGCCAGGGTTGCCTGGCTAACGCAGCGCGATAGGCCTGCTATGCGGGCGTGAAGCGCTCAGGAAGCCCGTCGAAGAAGTGGACCTCGCCGGTCTCCAGCTCATACTCGGCGCAGACGATCACCAGCCGACCGGCCAGCACCAGGTCCTCCAGGATGCGGCTGCCGTGGCGGAGGTGATCAGCAGAGGCGCGGACGTTGGCGCGGGTGGCCTCACGCAGCACGTCGCCCTCGCCTCCGGTTCGCACCAGCGACGCGACGTGGGGGGCGATACGGTCGGTGATGGAGCGGATGTTCCTGGACTCCGAGCTCATGCCAGTCTCGATGGCGTGGACAGTCGCCGAGACCGCGCCGCAGCGTGTGTGTCCCATCACCACCACCAGGCGCGAACCAAACTGCGAGGCCGCGAACTCGATGGACCCGACGACCGAGGGCGCCACGATGTTCCCGGCGATGCGGACCACGAAGAGATCGCCGAAGCCTTGATCGAAGAGGATCTCCACCGGCGTCCGCGAGTCCGAGCAACCGAGCACGATCGCGAAGGGGTTCTGGGCCTGGGTGGAGATCTGTTGATCCCACGGGCGCGCGGCCACCAGGCCAGCGGCGTTGCGAAAGCGGCGATTGCCCTCCATGAGGCGGGCCAGGGCGTCTTCGGGAGCGAGCGAGGCGGAGTCCCAGAGATGAGGCACGCCGCTACCCGTAGCACTGGCGGCGGGCGCGGCAAAGGCGCCGGGGCAGGCTGTTGGGAAGCCCCGTCACCTCGCGAGGACGCTAGGCCGCGCTGGCGCACGTAGCAGCGGCGCGATGATGGCGCGATGATGGCGCGCCGCGTCGGGACGACCAGCGCGGTCAGGGGGCCAGGTCAGTCGACGCGAGGATCTCGTAGGCGCTGCATGAACCACCACTGGTGTCCCTCAGGATCCTCGGCGCGGTAGCTCCGGTCGCTCCAGTAGTCATCGCCGTAGTCGTGGGTGGTGGGCTCCTCCTTGATCTTGGCGCCGCTGGCGCGCGCGTGCGCGCAGTGCGCGTCGACGTCGTCCACGAAGATGCACAGCGCCTGCGTGTTGGCGCCGCCGAGCGAGCGCGGGCTCTTGCAGGGCACCGGATCGGGGCGCCCGCTCTTGCCGCCCGCGGCGCCGACCATGATGAGGCCTTCGCCGTAGGTGAGCTCGGAGTGCTCGATCCGTCCGCCGTCGCCCTCGATGCGCAGGCGGACCTCGAAGGAGAAGGCGTTGCAGAGCCAGTCGATGGCGGCCGCGGCGTCGTCATAGAACACGGCCGACGAGATGCGCGGCCAGCCTTGGGGCGGGGACTTGTGGGGCATGGGTTCCTTGTAGTCTTCACATGGCGAGGTGATCGGCAAAACGCGAAATCAAGACAAGTCGCATGGGGCCGCCAGCCGCGGAGGTCTCCAGGGCGCTGGTCGCCGGCGATGCTGGCGCTGGTCGCCGGCGATGCTGGCGATGGTCGCCGACGCTGCCGGCGATGGTCGCCGGCGCTGCCGGCGATGGTACCGGCGATTGTTGCCCCCCGGCACTACTCTGGTGCCAGAGCGGCTCTTTTCGCCGACGAGCTCGATGGCTATGGTGCGCCCAACGGGATGCGTCTGGGCGCCAGCGCCCAGCGCTCGCGCCGGTTCGAACAACCCTTCGCCAGGTCCTTTCGCCCACGTGTCCTCGCAATCATCCACTCGAGCGGTCATCGGGTGGGGGAACGCACCCGGGCCCTCTCGTCGTGAGATCCTGCGGCTTGGGTTCGCCGGGGCGGTCACCGGCGTCCTGGGGGGCGGGGCGTGCGATCGGCGCGCGACCTGGCCAGACCAGCACTCCTCCACCTCTTCCATCTCCACCGTCTCTACCGTGCGGGGCACCATGACTTCTGCCAGCTCTGCGGCGCCCTCCGTGGGCGCCACGTCACGCTTCCCCGCGCTGTTCATGGGGCACGGCAGCCCGATGAACGCCGTGGAGGACAACGCCTGGAGTCGCGGCTTCACCGCGCTGGGGGCGGCGTTGCCGGTGCCACGCGCGATCCTGTGCGTGTCAGCTCACTGGTACGTGCGCGGGACCCACGTGACCAGCAACGCCGCGCCCGAGCTCATCTATGACTTCTCGGGCTTTCCGCGCGCCCTCTACGAGGTCCGCTATCCGGCCCGCGGCGACGCGGAGCTGGCGCAGCGCATCACCAGCTTGCTGGCCGACGTCCAGGCGACGGGCCGCAGCGACTGGGGGCTCGATCACGGGACGTGGTCGCTGCTGGTCAAGCTTCGCCCCCAGGCCGACGTGCCGGTCCTGCAGCTCAGCATCGATCGGCTGGCGCGCCCGGCGGCTCACCTGGCCATCGGGCGCGCGCTGGCGCCGCTGCGAGAGCAGGGCATCTTGCTGCTGGGCAGCGGCAACATCACGCACAACCTGGCGCACGCGCTCGGCGGCGGCGGCCGGGAGCGGCCGGACTGGGCGGAGCGCTTCGATCGCGACGTCGCGACCGCGCTGGAGCAGCGGGACACCGACTTCCTGGTGCGCGCGCTGGAGACCGACGACGGTCGGCGCGCACACCCCAGCGCGGATCACTACCTGCCGCTCCTGTACGTGGCCGGGGCGGCGCACGACGCGGACCGCGTCAGCTATCCCATCACCGGCTTTGATCTGGGCTCGCTGTCGATGCGCTCGGTGTCGTTCGCGTAGCCTTGCGCTGGGCCTGCGCCAAGGCCTCGAGCTGATGGCGCCAGTCCAGGATGTGGCTGCCGGTCACCCAGTACGCGCAGATGGCGGTGACCACCACCATGGCGGCGGCGATCTTGCCGAGCGTGCCGTCGTAGAGCATGAGCGCGAACGCGCCGGCCATGGCGAGGGTGAGCGCGATCCCGAGACGAACTTGCAGGCGGCGGCTGGCCACGATCCACCCCTCAAGCTCCGCGCGCCGGTCCAAAGGCAACATGGCGGCATTGTAACCGCGGCCTGGCCCGCAGGCATCCGCTGGGCCTGCCCAGAAAGGCGCGAGTCATTTTCGCGAGGGCAAGACGGCTCAGAGATCGAACCCGAGCGCCACGCCGGCCTGGGCCACCGCGCCGTCCACCGGCACCTCCCCGGTCAGGCTGCGGTGGATTGACAGCTCCGGCACCAGGTGCCAGCGCTGCGAGAGCTGCCAGTCGAGGTTCACGACCCCGCCGCCGAGGAGGCCGGTGGCGTGGCCGCCGCCGGCCGGCACCAGCAGCGAACCGGTGGTGACCGCGCCCACGGTGAAGGTCAGGCAACTGGTGCGGCGGAACGTGGCGAACACGCCGGCGCGCGCCTGCAGCAAGTCTAGCTCCGGAAGCGAGCCCTGGCCCGAGGTGCGCACCCCGCCGGCTGCCGCGGTGAGCGCCACCGCAAAGCCGCGCCGCCGGCCGGCGTCGGTGCCGTCGAAGAGCCGGTGGCGGGCGCTGGCTTCGGCGCCCAGCGTGTAGAGCTTGACGCCAAGGTCGGTGTGGCTGGCCACGCCGACGCGCGCGGACAGCTCGAGCTGCGCGCTCGGGGTCTGGGACTGCTGCGGGGTGTCCTTGTAGGCCCCTGCGCTGAGGGCGGCCTGCAGGTGCCAGCGACCGCGCGGCAAGGTCTCCGCCGAGTGGTACGAGGTGACCGACCCGCAGCCGGCCGCCGCGACGGCGAGGCTCGCCAGCGCGCGGGGCCGCAGTCCCTGGCGGCTACGGGCGGACGTGCGCATCGAAGAAGTCCAGGAGCTCGGCGTTGCTGGTTTGATGGCTGACCTTGCCGACACGCGCCTGCCCGAAGTACGCCCAGCCGCTGGGCCAGGTGTGCCCGCCGCCCTGCAAGGTGTAGAGCTCGGTGGTCGCCGCGCAGCCGGTATAGGTGCGGATGACCAGCGTGGTGCCGTCGTCGACGAGCACCGGGGCGCCCCGCTCGGTGAAGGCCTCGCTGCAGCGGTTGCGGACGCGCCAGCCTTCCATGGTGGTGGCGACCGACGTCTTGGGCCGGCCATCATCTTGCAAGCAGGTCTGCGTCCCGCCGTCGTAGGGCCAGCACGGATCGGCGCTGCCGTGGAGCTGGCGCACGGCGACCGCGCTGCCGGCGAGATCACACGCGCCGCCGTCGTCGGCCCACTCGTTGGCGCCGCCGACCGGCGCGATGGCGGCGAGCTGCTCCGGGCGCTGGCAGGCGAGGCGATGGCTGATGGCGCCGCCGTTGGAGAGGCCGGTCGCGTACACCCGGCGCGGGTCCACCGGGATCGTGCCCGCGACCTGCGCGAGCAGATCGTCGAAGTAGCGCAGGTCATCGACGCCGGACTTGCACGCCGGACCGCTGACGCACTGGAGCGCGCGACCGCCGCCCGCGTTCCAGGTCCGCACGTCGCGCAGCGGCCTGCCGCCGGTGCCGTCCGGGGTCACCACCGCGTAGCCGCGGGCCAGCGCGGTCGCGGCGAGGCACGCGGGGGCCGCGGTGTCGCCGTCGGGGCAGCTGACGCGGTTGGCGCTCTGCCGGTTGCCGCCGCCGCCGTGAAACACGAACAGCACGGGCAGCGACGACCCGCCATCCCAGGCCGCCGGGACCTCCAGCGAGAACGCGCGGTCGAGCCACCCGGGGACCTCGCACTCGTGTCGGCTACCGGCGGTCACCGCGAGCTCGGTGCAGCGCTGCGCGTAGTCGAGAGAGCAGGCCGGTGACAGGAGCGCAGCCAAGGGCAAGAGGGCGAGCGCGCGCGCCTGACCGCGTCCGACGAGCCGCCCGCGTCCGACGAGCCGCCTGAGCCCTTCGGGCCGCTCGAGCCCTTCGGGCCGGGGCGCAGCGTGGCGTGGGGCGTGACGTACGCCATGGCAGATCGCTTGCCGCATCGACAAGCCTACCTTCGCAGCGCCGCCCGGCAGGCGAAAGGTGGTGTCTTGGGATTTTTCTGCATGAGGCACCTCGCTGCGAGCCGCCACGAGGGCGAATCGTCGTCTGGCGATCGCGCGGTCGCCGGCTTGGTAGCATCGCTTTGCGCTCGCACTTGGCGCTCTCGATTTGCGACGTGGTGCGTCACTGAGAGGAGTGGTGAGCGAGAACACTGCGAGGAAAGCGCTCGACTTGTCGCAAGTGAGTGAGCTTCCTGTATCATGCCCCCGCGGACCACGGAGACAACAACCTATGAAGAATACCTTGGCGCTTGCGGGCGCAATCGCAGCGGCGAGCTGCGTGAGCGTCGACCTGGACCCCAACGAGAAGAGCGAGGTGGTTTCCACCGGGCCGCTCGTGGAGTTCGATCCTGGGAAGTCCATCATTCCATTTCCCAACAACCTCTTGATCGATCGCGCGACCGGCACCGTGAATCTCCCTGCACAGTGTGGTGAGTCCGCGACCGGCGCGGCGCTGCGCCAGCTCGTGCTCAACAAGCTCGACGGGTTTGGCACCTTCAAGAGCGCGATGCGCATCACGTTGACCGAGGCGGTCGACATGACCAGCCTCACCGACAACATCGTGATGTATCGCCGCGCGACCGGCGCGGTGCCGGTGGATCCGGCGGCGGCGACCAAGATCCCGCTCGTCTTCATCCCCGGCAAGACCACGCGCTTTAGCGCGGACTGCGCCAGCAACAGCGAGGTTGACTCGCTCACCATCGTCCCGCGCGTGCCGCTGAGCGCGCGCAGCACGTACGTGGTGGCGGTGCTCAAGGGCGTCAAGACCGCCTCGGGCACTGAGTTCGGCGCCTCGTCGACCTGGGGTCTGGTTCGCCAGAAGGCGAACCCGGTCACGGTGGAGAACGGCGAGATCATCTCCGAGCGCACGCCGCTGAGCCCGGCCAAGCCGGAGGACAAGGCCACGCTCCTTGGTCTCGATCTGCTGTGGAAGGCGCACGCGCAGGCCATGGGCTTTGCCGAGGCGGCCACTGGCAAGGCGCGCAGCGACATCTCGCTGGCGTGGGAGTTCACGACCCAGACCACCACCGCGCCGCTCGATCCTGCGGTGGCCGGGACGCCCGCGGCCAACCTGCCCAAGGCGGCGATCAGCGGCGTGACCATCATCGCCAGCAACTCGGCGGACGCGGTGACGCACATCGCCGGCGTCCTCGAAGATCCGGCCACCTTCAACGCGCCCGCCGGGGTGTGCGCCGCGCCGCCCGCCGGGATCGGCTGCGCCAGCATCGGCGCCGTCCACAACGGCGTGGTCACCGCGCCGATCTATCAGTCTCCCAGCGCCAACCCGCTCGGGGGCGCAGCCCCGCCGGTGCCAGGCCCGTGGTCGAGCCCGGTGGCGCCGATCAAGCTCGGCGATGGCTCGCTGCAGCTACGCATCACCATCCCTGATGGCGCGATGCCGGCCGGTGGCTGGCCCACCGCGGTGTTCGGTCACGGCCTGGGTGGCAACCGCCTCTATGCCTACCTCCTCGCGCCGCAGCTCGCGCGGGCGGGCTTCGCGACGGTGGCCATCGACTTCGTGGCGCACGGCCAGCGCGCCGTGCAGATCAACAACGCCGCGGCCGCTGGCTGCGCGACGCCCAGCACGTACCGCACGCCGCAGTGCTACGCGCCGTTTCTTTCCACGAACCTGGCGGCCACCCGCGACAACATCCGGCAGACGGTGCTGGACATGCAGACGGTCATCCAGTCGCTCAAGCTCTGCACCTCTCCCACCGCTTGCGGCGGGCTCCAGGTCAACCCGGCCAAGATCGGCTACATCGGCATCTCGCTGGGCGGCATCGTCGGCGCGGTGCTGGTGGCGACCGCCAGCGACATCAAGGCCGCTGTGCTCAACGTCCCGGGCGCGGGCCTGGTGGACATCCTCGAGAACACGGACACGCTGCCCATCCGCTGCAGCCTGGTGGACGGCCTGATCGACGCCGGCATCGTCATGGGCGCCAAGTCGAACCCGCCCACCTACACCATGGGCGCTTGCACCACGCCGGCCTGGCGGGCGCAGCCGGGGTACCAGTCCTTCGCCAACATCGCGCGCTGGATCCTGGACTCGTCGGACAACGCCAACTTCGCCAGCCGCCTGGCGGCGCCGCCGCGCCGCTTCCTCATCCAGAAGGTCAACGGCGACACCGTGGTGCCGAACATCGCCACCGATCAGCTCGGCGGCCTCACCGGCTTCACCATGCCGACCCTGGCGGACCGCTGGACGGCGACCACCACCACCGCCTCGGCGACCATCACCACTAACCCGCTCTCCAACAAGTGGGTGCAGTACAACGCGCTGCCGGTGTCCGGCGCCGACCCGGCCAACACCTTCGCGCACGGCTCGCTCCTGGGCCCGGCCAACACCGGAATCGATGGACGGCTGGGCACCGCCCGCATGCAGACCGATGCCCTCACCTACCTCAACGCCAACGTGAACAACTAAAACCATGCGCGTACTAACCACCGCCTTTTTTCTGTGCGCCGGCGCCAGTGTCGCCAGCGGCAACGCCTTCGTCCTGAATGACTTCAGCGCCAAGGCCACTGGCCGCGGTGACGCGACGATCGCCACCACCAGCGATGGCTCCTCCATCTGCTACAACGTGGCCGGTATCGCCGGGACGCGCGGCACCACCTTCTACGTCGGCGGCACCGTGATCCGGGCCGTCGGATCCTTCAAGGACGCCCGCGACGGCAGGACCACGGAGACCGAGTCTCCGCCGGCCATCACCCCGGGCATCTACTTCACCCACCGCCTGCTCGACAACGTGGTGGTGGGCCTGGGCTTTCACACGCCGTTTGGCTCGCGCCTGGTGTGGGGCGACGACAGCCCGTCGCTGGACGAGGTCCGTGAGCAGGCGCTGCGCACGTACTTCATCACCCCGGCCATCGGCGTGGACCTGGACAAGCAGATCCCGGGCCTGCGCCTGGGCGTCGGCGTGGACCTCGTGCCTGCCACCGTCCAGTTGCAGCAGGACATCTTCTTCGGCGACGCGGTCGGCAGCGCCAAGCTGGGCGGCAACGCCTTTGGCATCGGCGGTCGCGTGGGCGTGACGTACGTGCCCAAGGCCGCGCCGCGGCTGTCGTTCGGCGCGATCTGGCGCAGCAAGATCAAGCTCGACTTCGAGGGCGACGGCGACTTCGACGCCCCGGCCCCGTACCGCCCGCAGCTCCCGCGGGACGGCGCGATCAAGACCTCCATCACGCTGCCGCAGTCGATCGGCGTGGGCATGGCCGTCCGGCCGCGCAAGGACATCGAGGTCGAGGCCAACGCGATGTGGATGGCCTGGTCCGCCGTGGACAAGCTCGAGATCACGCTGCCCAACGACTCGGTCACCGTGTCGCCTCGTGACTACGAGGACCGCGTGACCGTGCGCCTTGGCGCCGAGTACACCGCCACCGAGAAGCTCTCGCTGCGCGCTGGCTACATGTACGATCCGACGCCGATCCCTTCGACCACGCTCACCGCCGCCTTGCCCGACGCCAACCGTCACGACGTGACCGTGGGCATGGGCTACAAGTTCGGCAACTACGGCGTGGACCTCGGCTTCCTCTGGGTCATCCCGTCCACCAAGGACACGAGCGACGAGCCCAACATGCCCAACTACAAGGGCCAGTATGGCGTCGAAGTGCATGTCGGCAGCATTTCGTTCAGCGGCCAGTTTGGTGAATAGGTCCTAGGCTCCGCGCCTGCGCGCGGGCACCGGGCAAGCAGCGAGGGCGACCTTGCTGCTTTTTTTGCGCCCGAGGCGCGCCGGGGGCGAGCGGCACGTCGCCGCGCCCGGGTGATCGAGCCCCCAGACAGGATGGCTGGCGTTCCGGGAGCGTGATATCGATGGCCCACCATGAGCCGCATCTATCGCTCCTTGCCGCCCACCGGAACCAAGCTTGGGCATCGCCTTCTCCGGTGGGCTCGACACCCGCTGCGCCGTGGCCTGGATGTCCGAGCAGGGCATGGCGGTCCACTGCTACACCGCCGACCTGGCCCAGCCGGACGAGGCCAACCCGGCCGACATCCCGCCCATCGCGCTGACCCACGGCGCCGTGAAGGCCCGGCTGCTCGACTGCCGCGAGGCCATGGTCCGCGAGGGGCTCATCGCCATCCAGTGCGGCGCCTTCCACCTGGCCTCCGCCGGCAAGAAGTACTTCAACACCACGCCGCTGGGCCGCGCCGTCACCACCACCGCCATCGTGCGCGCCATGCGGGAGGACGGCGTCCACGTCTTCGGCGACGGCTCGACGCACAAGGGCAACGACATCCAGCGCTTCTACCGCTACGGCATCCTGGTCAACCCGGAGCTGAAGATCTACAAGCCGTGGCTCGACAACAAGTTCGTGACCGCCTTCGGCGGCCGCACCGAGATGGCCGAGTACCTGGTGCAGCTCGGCAAGCCGTACAAGATGGGCGTCGAGAAGGCCTACTCGACCGACGCCAACCTGCTGGGCGCGACCCACGAGGCCAAGGACCTCGAGCGGCTCGACACCGGCATGCGGATCGTCAACCCGATCATGGGCGTGCCGTTCTGGCGCCGGACGTCGCCATCGCGCCGGAGGAGGTCACCGTCGGGTTCGAGGCGGGCTGGCCGGTCGGCCTCAGCGGCCAGCGCTTCGGCTCGCCGCTGCGCTCGTGCTCGAGGCCAACCGCATCGGCGGGCGCCACGGCCTCGGCATGAGCGATCAGATCGAGAACCGCGTGATCGACGCCAAGAGCCGCGGCGTCTACGAGGCGCCGGGCATGGCGCTCTTGCACATCGCGTACGAGCGCTTGCTGGCCGCGATCCACAACGAGAACACGCTGGACGCCTACGCCACGTGGGGCCGCCGCCTGGGCCGCCTGCTCTACGAGGGCAAGTGGTACGACCCGGAGGCCCCCATGCTCAAGGACGCGCTGGTGCGCTGGGTGGCGCCGTCGGTCACCGGCCAGGTGACGGTGGAGCTGCGCCGCGGCGACGACTACTCGCTGCTCGACACCCAGGCCACGTACATGGCGTACGCGCCGGACAAGCTGTCGATGGAGCGGGTCGAGGAGCCGGCGTTCACGCCCGAGGACCGCATCGGCGCGCTCGAGCTGCAGAACCTCTCGGTGGCCGACAACCGCGCGCTGCTCCTGCATCACTTGCAGAGCGTCGGCCAGCTCGCGCCGGCAGACGCGGCGCCGCTCGACCGCCTGCTCAAGTGAGCGCGGCCTGTGCCGGCGCGCCTGGCCGGCGCGGCCATGATCAGCCGCGCAGCCGCAGGAGCCAGACCTTGGCCAGCGCCTCCACGACGATGGCGCGCGACATCTTGGACTGGCCCACTCGTCGATCGGTGAACACGATGGGGATCTCGACCAGGCGCAGCCGGTGGCGCAGCGCGCGGTGCTTGGTCTCGATCTGGAAGCTGTACCCGTTGGAGCTGATCGACGGCAGATCGATGGCCAGGAGCGCGCTCCGACGCCAGCCCAAAAAGCCGGCGGTCATGTCGCGCACCGCCACGCCGAGCACGGTGCGCGCATAGAGGCTGCCGCCGCGCGATAGCAGGCGGCGACCCAGGCCCCAGTTCTCCGTGCCGCCGCCGGGGACGTAGCGCGAGCCCACCACCACGTCGGCGCCTTCGGCCAGCGCGGCGAAGAGCTGCGGCAGGTACTTCGGATCGTGGCTGCCGTCCGCGTCCATCTGCACCAGCAGCTCGTAGCCCTGGGCCAGGCCCCAGGAGAACCCCTCGACGTAGGCGGTGCCAAGGCCCAGCTTGCCCGCGCGATGCAGGACGTGGATGCGCGGATCCGCGGCGGCCAGGCGGTCGAGCTCCGCGCCCGTGCCGTCTGGCGAGTTGTCGTCCACAAACAGCAGCTCCACAGCGGCCGAGGCCGCGGGCGGGGGGCTGGCGCCGGGCGCGCCAGCTTGCGCCAGCGCTGGCGCGACCTCGAGCAGGCGCGCGGCGATCTCCGCGACGTTGTCCCGCTCGTTGTACGTGGGAACCACGATGAGTGCGCGCTGCAAAGTCTCGCCACTATACTCTCTGCCACCTGGCGAAACAGGGCCCGGCGGCGCGCTCTCGAGGGAGGCTCGGGCTGGTGGCGGTTGCCTGGCCGGGGCGGACCCGGTAGCGTCGGCCGATGAGAGCTGCGAGCTTGTTTCTGGCCTTGTTGGCGAGCGCTTGTGGTCGCGCGACGACCCCTGGGCCGGCGCTGCGGTGCGCGGCGCCGTTGTCGTCCGCGTTGTCTGTGCAAGATCGCGCCGCGGTCGAGGCGGTGCTGACCGCCCAGGCCGCGGCCTGGAACCGGGGCGATCTGGAAGGGTACATGCAAGGCTACGCGCGCTCGGACGCCCTGGTGTTCACTTCCGGAAGCAAGGTGCGCACCGGCTTCGACGAGACGCTGGCGTCTTATCGCAAGAAGTACGGCAGCGATCGTTCGAGCATGGGCAGCTTGACGTTCACCTTGCAGCGGGTGGACCCGGTGGGGGCGAGCGGCGCGGTGGTGCTGGGGCGCTGGGACCTGCAGCTCGCCAGCGGTCCCGCCGGCGGCGTGTTCTCGGTGGTGCTGGAGCGGCGCGCCGAGGGTTGGCGCATCATCCACGATCATACGTCGGCTGATCCTGTGGCCTCGGCGCCCTGAGTCAGCGCGCCAGGACCGGCGCTACCTCGGCCGCCGCGATGGGCGCCAAGAACTCTGCCACCGCCGCAGCGAAGGCGTCCGGCACATCGAGAAAGGGCCAGTGCCCCGCCGGCGACAGGCCGCGCCACCTGGCGCCGGCGTCGTCGAGGAGCTGCCGGCTCTGGGCGCAGGCGCCGTCCGGCACGCCGGCGAGATACAGCGCCGGGATGGAGAGCGCGGCGGCGCGCGCCGCGAAGTCCGCCGGCTGCGCGTACGCGAGGAGGTCCTGGCTGTGGCGGTGAAACACCCGCGGATCGGCCAGCCGCATGCTGGCGTAGTAGCCGCGCAGCGGCAGCTTGTCCACGCCGCCGCGATACACCCAGTCGCGCAGGGCGTCAAAGCCGTGGCGCACGAAGTCGTCCATGCTCAGCGCCGCGGCGCGGCTGGAGAACGTGCAGTCTCCCGACGACAGGTTGCCGTCGACGTTGATGAGCGCGGTGAGCGACGTGCGCTCGGCCACGAGCTGCCCGAGCACGCCGCCCATGGAGTGGCCGATGAGGACGCTCGGCTCCCCGGCGCTGGCGAGCCAGGCCGTGAGCTCCTGCGCCGCCTGCTCGAGGCTGTACGGCGCCGCGGGCCAGGGGGAGCGACCGTAGCCTGGCAGGTCGACGAGCTGATGTCGAAACCCCGAGAGCCTGCGGTGCCGGGCGATCTCGGCGAAGCACAGGCTTGATTCGCCAAGGCCATGGATCCACGTGATGAGGGGGCCCGTGCCAAAGGACTGGGTAAAAAGCGCGCTCCAGAGCTGGCTCATCTCTCGTGGGTACCCCAAGCCGAGGGCGGCGTCGACCCGCCGCGCTTCGTCCATGGCGCGGCGGTGCCGCAGATCCCATGGCAGAGCGCGGTCAGGTGGTGTATGAGTTACACCATGGCTACCCTGCGCGAGCGCATCCTGGTCGTCGAGGCAGACATCACCAAGCTGGAGGTGGACGCCATCGTCAACGCCGCCAACACGTCGCTGCTCGGCGGCAGCGGGGTGGACGGCGCCATCCATCGCGCGGCGGGCCGCGACCTCGTGGAGGAGTGCCGCACGCTGAGAGGCTGCAAGGTGGGGCAGGCCAAGCTCACCGCCGGCTACCGGCTGCCGGCGCGCCACGTGATCCACACAGTGGGGCCGGTGTGGCAGGGCGGGGCCGCGGGGGAGCGCGAGCTGCTGGCCTCGTGTTACCGGCAGAGCCTGGCGCTGGCGCGCGCGCACGGCCTGGCGACCCTCGCCTTCCCCGGCATCTCCACCGGCGTGTACCGCTTCCCGGTGCGCTATGCCGCCGAGGTCGCGGTGGCGGTGATCGCCCAGGAGCTGGCGCAGCACGAGCTGCCGCGCCAGGTCACGCTGTGTACGTTCGACCTGATCGCCACCACGGTCACGAGCGAGGTGATCGAGGCGTACTTCGCCGCGCAACCCGCGCCGGTCAACGAGCGCTGACGCGCGCTGACGAGCGCTGACGAGCTCTGACGCGCGCTGACGCGCGGACGGCGCGGCTACCCCTCGAGCGCGCGGGCCATGCGGCGCACGGCCTCTTCCAGGAGGCCGCGGCTGGTGGCCACGTTGAGCCGCGCGAAGCCCTTGCCTTGCTCGCCGAACATGGGACCGGAGGACAGCGCCACCTTGCCGCGCTGCAGGAACGCGCGGGCGGGGTCATCGCCCAGGCCAAGCTCCCGGCAATCGAGCCAGGCCAGGTAGCCGGCGCGCTGCGGCTGCCAGCGGACGCGCGGCAGGTGCTCGGCGAGCAGCTCGCCCAGGAGCGCGCGGTTGCGCTCCAGGATGGTGAGCGTGCTGGTGAGCCAGGGCTGGCCCTCGCTGAGCGCGGCGCGGCTGGCGAGCACGCCCAGGTGCCCGGCGTGATACGGCGTGTCCGGCGGCAGCTTGGCCAGCTCGGTGCGCCCGCGCTCGCCGCAGGCGATCATCATCGCGGCCTTGAGCCCCGCCAGGTTCCACGTCTTGGAGGCGGAGGTCATGACGATGGAGCAGCGCGCGGCCGCGGCTGACACCGAGGGGAACGGGCGGTGGGTCGCGCCTCGCAACGTCAGCGGCGCGTGGATCTCGTCGGAGATCACCAGCACACGGTGGTGATCCGCCAGCTCGGCGATGCGCGCGAGCTCCGCCTCGGAGTACGCCATGCCGCTCGGGTTGTGCGGTGAGCACAGGAGGTGGACGCGCGCGCCGCTCGCATAGGCGCGCTCGATGGCGTCCAGATCCGGCGCATATACGCCGTCTCGCAGCCGCAGCGGCGCCTCCACCACGACCCGGCCGTTGTGGCGGGTGACGGCGGAGAACGGGTGATACACCGGCGGCTCGATGAGCACGGCGTCGCCCGGCGCGGTGGCCACGCGCAGCACCTCGCCGATGCCGGTGACCACGTCCGCGACCATGTGGACGTCGCCTGGGGCGATGGCCCAGCGCCAGGACGCGAGCGCCCACGGGGCGGCGGCGTTGCCGAGCCCGCGCGGATCGGCGTAGCCCACGTCCTCGGCGTCGATGGCGGCGTGCAGCGCGCGGCGGATGGGCTCGGCGATGGGGAAGTCCATCTCCGCCACCCACGCAGGCAAGACCTCGTCTCCGTAGACCTTCCACTTGGCGCTCTGGCGGCGGCGCAGGTCCGCTTCGGTGAGCGCGTCGAAGGCATGTTGTGCGGAGGCGAGCGCGGAGACGGAGGCGAGCACGGGTCCACTGTACTCGATGCGCGCGAGGCGCTCCGCGTGCGCCGTCGCGGAATTGCCGTGTCTTACCAGCGTCGGCGCCGGAGGGTCAGGCATACTTTGCAGGTGAAGCGCGATCTCCTGGTCTTCGTCATCGCCTGCGTCTGCGGAATTTTCGGCCTCGGGGCGTGCGGTGCCACCATCCAGGACGCCGAGGCGGGCAACCCGCGCTGCGCCCCGGCGGTGCGCGGCGCCGGCTGGCGACATCATGTTCAAGGCGGTCGGGTGGCCTCCAAGCTCGGCTCGCCGCGGCACGTGGTGCTGGACGTGCTGGCCAGCGCTGGCCAGCCGGCGGTGGTGCGCGGCAAGTTCGCCTACGGCAAGGCGTCCAAGGACGTGGAGGACGAGACGGTGGAGCTGTGGCAGGAGCTGCCGGCGGCGTCGGGCAAGGCGCGCTGCGCCTGGCGCGCGCTGGGCCAGCAGGTGACCGATGACGACGGTCGGGTCAGCTTCACGGTGCCGCCGGAGTCCTTCACCGGGCCGGGGCCGCACAGGGTGCGGATGTACCTGCTGGGAGACCGGACCTTCGCCGAGGCCAGGGTCTGGGTGCTGGCGCCGGGCCGCGCCGCCGTGCTGTTCGACATCGACGGCACGCTGACCAAGGACGACGGCGAGCTGTTCGAAGATCTGCTGGGCGGCAAGGCCGAGATGTGGCCGTCCGCCAACGACGTGGCGCACCACTGGGCCAAGCAAGGCTACCTGCCGGTGTACATCACCGGCAGGCCGTACTTCTTGCGCAACGACACGCTCGCGTGGCTGACCAAGCACCGCTTCCCGCTGGGGCCGGTGTTCGGCGTCGACTCGGCGCTGGACTTCCTGCCAGGTGAGAGCCACGTCGGCGAGTACAAGCAGAAGCTGCTCAGCAGGCTGGTGGGCGAGCTCAAGGTGCTGTTTCACCGGGCCTACGGCAACGCCGCCACCGACGTGTGCGCGTACGCGCGCGCCGGCATCGCGCCGGAGCGCACGCACATCGCCGGCAAGCCGCGACCGGGGTGCGATGCCTTCGCCGCGCCGCACTTCTTGCCGAGCTACGTCGACCACCTGCGCGAGCTGCAGCAGCCCAGGTCGCCGGCCACGCCCGCGTCGCCAGCGCAGCCCGCGCCCGCGCCCGCGCAGCCCGCGCCAGCCGCGGCGCCCGCGCCAGCCGCGCCGCCCGCGCAGCCCGCGCCCGCCGCGCAGCCCGCGCCAGCCGCGCCGCGCTGAGACGCGCTACTTCGCCTTGGTGGAGTAGTACGTCGACGGATCCGACACGGTGACCGCGTTGACCGGGCGGTCGTAGTCGGTGCCTGAGCGCAGGATGGTCAGCTTGTTGCCGTCGTCAAACAGCATGCTGCTGGCGATGCGGTAGCGCTCGCCCTTCTTGCGATAGCTGTCGCCCTGATCGTACTTGGCGTAGGTCACGAGCAGGGTGTCGCCTTCGATCTTCCAGGTGCCGTTGGCGCGGATCCCCGCGAACTTGGTGCCGGCGCCCTGGTTGCTGGCGCTCGAGTACTCGTAGTCGAAGGTGCCGTTGTCCTTGAGGTGCAGGCGGCCACCGTACGACACGAAGGTGGTGGAGGTGGCGCCGGTGTAGACATTGATCCAGTCCATCGACGCGCCGTTGCCAAAGTGATAGTTGCCAGCCAGCGAGCGCACGTCGACGATGGGCTGGCCAAGCGGCCCCGGACAGCGCAGCGTGGCGAGCAAGGTCTCCGCGATATCCGCGCTCCTTGGGAACGAGAAGCCGGTGGACATGTCGATGCCCGCTCCCTCGCTCTGGTACGTCTGCGCGACCACCATCGGCTGCCAGGCGGCGCCGCAGTCGATGAGAAAGAGCGAGAACATCGAGTCGTTGCGGCGGTTCTTCTCCGGCCCGCGCGCGGTCATGAACTGCGCGAACAGGCCGTTGCCGACGTAGCGGCGGAAGACCGTGGCGCTGGCCCGGCCGGTGAGCTCGGCCGGGATGTAGCTCTGCCAGGCGGCGCGCAGCGCGTCCGAATACGATCCCTTGGCCACCACGGCCGGCGGGAAGCGCACCAGCGCCGAGGTGACGTCATTGCCGTCTCGCCAGCTCCCGATGTGCCAGCCGGAGTCCTGGGTGAAGCCCTGCGGCGGGCTGAAGGTGAAGCCAGGGGCCAGCGCGCCAGGGGCGAGCGTGACCGCCGGGGCCGCCGGGGCCGCGCGCCCTGCCGGGGCTGCCGGCGCACCGCTGGCCGGCGCCGGGGCCGCCGGTCGGGCGGGGCCGGGCTCGGCGCGGGCGCCGGTGGCCTTGATCGCCACCGTGGTGCTGGTGAGGGTGAGCGCCGCCAGCTCGGTGCCAAGCAGCACGCGCAAGCTGCCCTGCGCCAGCTCGCGCACCTTCTCCTTGGTGGCGTCGTCCTCGGCCACCGCGGCCAGGCTCAGCACGGATCCGGCGGTGCAGATGGCCAGCTCGTACACCTCCTGCTTGTGCCGGTCCGAGGCGGCGCGCACCGCCGGCGTGTCGAGCGCCGCGCGCAGCCGCGGGGTCAACGCCACGAACGCCTCGTCGCTGGGCTCGCTCCCGGTGCCGACGCTGTGCAGGATGGTCACCGCGAACGCCAGCGCCGCGGCGGCGTCGTTGGCGACCTTGAGCTTCTTGGCCTCGGCCTCGTAGCTGAGGAACACCTGGGTGAGCGCGGCGCGCATCACCTCGCGCTCGCCAGTGTCTTCGAGCATGTTGCTGAGGAAGGCGTCCAGCAGCACGCGTCCGCGCGCCGGACGAAACGCGGTGGCGCTCTTGCGCGCGGTGGACGGCGGCGGCAGGCCGGTCTGCCCGACCTGGGAGGCCCGCTGCAAGACCGGGTTGTCGGGCGAGATGACCTGGGCGAGCGCGTGGCTCGGCGCCGAGAGCAGCCCCCCGAGGCAGACGAGCCCGAGGAAGGCGAGCCGAAGAAAGGACTTCATATGTCAGCGAGCATACCTTCTCCGCCGCGGCTGTGCCGCCTGAAAACCTGGAGAGGTGGATCTTCGCTGCTCACTGATCGCAGGACGCGTCGGTGGTGGAGCACTGCACCAGCAGCGTGGCGAAGTCCACCGAGCCGACCGACGTGATGGCGACCGCGTCCTCGAGCCCATCGCCGGTGAAGTCTCCGACCATCAAGCGCTTGGCGCGGCCGGTGAGCTTGACGTCCAGCGCGGTGCCCACCGTCTCGCCGCCAGGCGCGACGTCGAAGCGGGACAGGACGCTGCCACCGGCCCTCCTGCACACCGCGAGCACCTCGCGCCGCTTGGGATCATCGGAGGCCAAGGTGCCGGCCTCGATGCCCACCGCCGCATCGCAGGTGGCCAGCGGATGGACCAGCGGCAGGAGGCCGGCTCCCATCTTGCACTCCCCGCCGATGGCCGGGAAGATCTGCACCGGCTGGATCCCGGTGCCCTCGAGGCTGGTCAGCAGCAGCTCATCGCCCGGGTTCCCGTCGAGGTTACGCGCCTGCAGCGTGGGCCGGGTACCCACGCCTTGCGTACCGGATCCGGTCCATGAGCCCGGGCACGCGCCGATGCCGCCGACGGCCACCTTCTGGGTCGCAGCGGAGAAGCTGACGATGGTGCTGGTGCCACCGGCGGTCATCGCCGGGGTGATGGCGAAGTCACGCAGGCCCGCAGGCTCCACCGGCGTGGAGGTGCCGGTGCCGGTGATGACGAAGTTGCCGCCGGTCTGCTGCGGCCAGACGTACTGAAAGTTGCCGGCGTACACCACCAGGTCCTTGAGCAGGTCCGCCCCGGCCCAGGCCCCGGCGGTGAGCGCGGCCACCGGCACGCCGGCACCCACGGTCAGCGGCGCGGTGAGGCTGCGCTGCGCCGAGCCGTAGAGCACGGACGCGGCGAGCTTGGCCGAGCCGCCGGCCGTGATCTTGGCCACGCCCAGATCATCGACCCCGTCTTCGTCATGCTGCCCGCCGCGTCGCAGGCCCAGGGCGGCGATGACCACGGCGTCGGTCTCCAGCACCACCTGATACGACGGGATCTCCGAGCGCTGGCCATAGATCACGCTGACGGCCATGGTGAGGGGCACGCGGTTCTGATCGAGCGCCATGACCTCGGTGAGGGCGAGGTCAGCGATGCGGTCGCCGTCGAAGTCGCCGACCACGAGCTGCAGCACGGGGCGCAGCGTCTCGACCACGACGGTGCTCGCCTGCCAGGTGCCGGGGGGGCCGGAGGTGCGCAAGATCCGGACCGCCTCGCGGCTGGCCTCGCCGGCGCCGGCGGTGGTGGTATCGGTGCCCGCGATATCGACGATGCCGTCGCCGTTGAAGTCCGCCACCTTGAGGCGATCCATGCCCACCGCCTGGCCGAGCGGGACGGCCGCGGCCAGCGAGTCGATGCGGACCACGTTCTTGCTGGTGACCAGCTCGTCTGCGCCGACGCGGTCGAGGTTGCCAGCGCCGAGCACCTTGGCGCCGTTTAGCGCCCAGGTGGGGACCAGCGCGCTCGCGGTGGCGAAGGTGCAGGTCGCCGCGGTGTTGTCGAACAGGTTCTGCCCAGGGGTCCCGGCGCCCGGGCCGGTGAGCACCGGCGCCACCAGCTCCGGGCAAGCATCGCCGTCGGTGTTGGCCCACACCAGCGGGACCAGCTCGAGGTCGAAGCGGGCCCCGGTGGCGAGGCGGTGGAAGCGCGGGATCCACCCCGGATCGGCGGGCAAGACCGGGCTGCCCGGCGCGAACACGCACACGCCTGGGTCCACGGGACGCTCGATGCCGATGGCGATGAGATCGCCGCTGTTGGTGGTGGAGATGGCCAGCGGCACTCGACGCACCAGGCCGACCGGGGCGCCGGTATCGCAGCGCGCCAGCTCCGGGTTGCCGGTGGTGACCAGGTCTCGCAGCACCGCGAAGTTGCCTTGGGTCTCGATGTACACGAGCAGCGGTCGGCGCGAGCCGCCGCCGGCTGGCACCGTGCCATCGACGGCGGCGACGAAGCCATCGCGCGGGATGGACAAGGTGGGCGAGGGCCGGTGCTGCAAGGTGCCCGGAGTCGCTGGCGTAGAACGGCACCACGCCGCCGTCGCTCGGGATGGCGAGATCGATGCCGCCTTTGCCGTCCAGGTCACCCAGCAAGAAGGGCCCGGTGGCGGCGGGCGCGGGCATGTGGCTCGCGGAAGCCAGCGGGGCGCCATCTGCGTCGCCGAACCGGATGCGGATCTCGGTGGCGCCGGTGCCGACCAGATCGGCCGCGTCGTCGCCATCGACGTCGCCGACCTCCGCCTGCGGCACGTCGAACTCGAACGTGGTCTCGGTGCGGAACTTGCCCGAGGGCGCAGCGCACAGCCCGCCGACGCCGCACGCTTGCCCGGCCGGGCAGTACTTGTCAGCCTGCGCGTCCTCCGGGTTGTCCACGTAGCTCGCCGGGGCGTCGCTCTTGCCCACGCAGGGCAGGCGGCACTCGGCGGTGCACAGCGTGGTCTCGCTGCCCTCGTCGCAGGCCTCGCCTTTCTCGACGACGCGGTTGCCGCAGCGGTTGGCCTCGATGGGCTGTAGCTCGCTGCACGCGGCTGCGCTCAGGGCGAGGCAAAGCAGCGCGCCGCGCAGCGCCAGGTGCGGCATCCACGCGAGCGACGGGGGCAACGAACGCGGCGACGACATCAGAAGCCTCCTTGCAGCGCGACGCCAGCGCCCTCGGCCCACACCATCGGCGTGAACAGGGGGCCGCCCTTGGGGGGCGCGTCCGCTTCGGAAAAGGGCTGCGCTTGCGCGCGCGGGTGATCGGAGAAGTAGAGCACCGCGGTGGTGGCGGCGGCGGCCAGCATCAGGCCGCCGCTGATGAACGCCGCGGTTCGAAAGCTGTCGCGGCGCTGGCGCCAGCGCTCGTACTCGTCGTCCGAGGGCTGGTTTGGGACGCTCCGCTGATCCACCGCCTTGCCGTCGGCGATGATCGCCACCGTGGCGGTGGCGGCGGTCACCACGGCCAGGCCCGTGGTCCCCCACATCACCCAGCGCGCGCCCTTGCGGCGGGCGGTGGTGGCGGAAGCGGCGCGGCGAGCTTGGTCTCGGCGCCGGGCGCCAGGGTCAGCTCCTTGGCGAACGGCTCGCGTCCAGCGCGGGTCACCGTGACGAAGCGCTTGCCCGCCGCGGTCTCGACCTTGCCGTCGACCAGGCTCACCGCGCGCCCGTCGATGGCGATCTCGGCGCCGGCCTCCGTGGTGATGCGCAAGGTCGCCGGCTTGGCCCGCAGCTCCACCGAGACCGGCACCTGCGCGCCCTTGGCCACCGAGACGCGCTGCTCGAACGGGAAGTGGCCGGGCGCGCTGACCTCGACCACGTGCTCCCCTGGCGTGACGTCGACGTAGGCGTAGGCGGTGGCGGGCTTGCCGTCGATCTCGACCTGCGCGCCGTCGACCGCGGACCACACGGTGAGCTGGGTGCGGTCATAGATCATCTGCGCGGCGCGGGCCGCGCCCTCCGCGTCCAGGTCACGCCACAGCGCGCGCAGCGCCTGCAGGTGAACGGCGGCGTCGGCGACGCGCCCGCCCTCCTTGACCGAGGCGACATAGAGCTCGTAGAGCTCGATGGCGCGCTTGACGTACTCCGGGCGCGCCTTGGGCGAGATCGAGTTGCCCAGCCGGTACGCCTGCGCCGCCGAGAAGGCGATCTCCGGCGCCGCGAAGGCCTTGTACGCGGCCTCGAAGCTCTGCGCGGCGGAGTCGTACTTGGCCTTCTTGAACGCCATCTCACCGGCGTTGAAGGCGCGCGCGGCCTCCTTGCGGTCTTCGGTCATTTCTTGGGCCCAGGCCGGCGTGGCGGCGCACAGCCAGCACAAGGCACACAGCGCCAGGCTTCGTCGTGGGGTCATCGTGGTTGCTCCATCCGTCGTTCGTCGTGCTTCGTTTCGTCGGTCGTCTCGTGCTGGCGGGCCTTGGCTCACAGGCCCGGGGGCCGCTCAGTGGAATCGGGGTTGACGTTGTTTGGGCCCTGGCCGATGGGGTCCTGGCCGCCGTCGTTCGCGGCGGGGCGACCTCGCCGTCCGGAGGAATGCGAGGGGGTTCGCGGCGGTCGGCCGGTCACCTTGACGACCAGCTCGCGGTCCTCCGACGGGACCACGCGCTCGCTGGCCAGCACGCGGCCGTCGACCTCGAAGGTCAGCGCCAGCGGCTGGTCCGAGCGCGGCACGCTGAGCCCTTGCTTGGCCAGCCCCAGCGCGCGGTGCTCGCCGTCATACACGATGGCGTCGTCGGGCAGGCCGGAGAAGGTGAGCTTGACCCCGGCCGCGGCGGGCGCTTGCGCAGCGCTGCCCGCGGCGGGCTCGGTGGTGGCGCCGGGCGCGGTGGTGGCGCCGGCCGCGGTGGTGGCGCCGCTGCCCGCGGCGGGCGCTTGCGCAGCGCTGCCCGCGGCGGGCTCGGTGGTGGCGCTCGTGACAGGGCTGCGCGGTGGCGCTTCGTCGGCGGGAGCGGGGCGCAGCAGCATGAACCCGCCCGCGGCGGAGGCCAGGAGCGCCAGAGAAGCGGCGAGCCACAGCTTGGAGCGCCGCTGCGGGGGAACCTCCACGTCGGGCGTGGTGTTGCGGTTGCCGCCGATCGCCGCCTGCGTCGCGGCCTGGGTGAGCTGGGAGGGCTGCACGGTCGCGGCCAGCGCCAGGCCGCCGCGGCTTGGTTGCGGCATCACCAGGCCACCCACCGGCGGCGTGGCGTTCCACGTCGGCGACGCCACCCCCACCAGCGCCGCCGCGTGCTCGAGCGCCTCCACCGCCTTCATCAGGGATGCGGGCCGGGCGGCGGGCTCCTTGGCCAGCATCCAGTTGATGGCGCGGTCGATCTCGAGCGGCAGATCGCCCACGAAGCTCGAGGCCGGAGGCGGCTGATCGGACATCTGCTGCATCAAGATGGTCATGTAGTTGTCGCCGTCGAACGGCACCTGGCCCGTCAGCATGCGGAACGCGACGATGCCGAAGGCGTAGATGTCCGTGCGGTGGTCGACGTCGCGCCCGCGGCACTGCTCCGGCGACATGTACAGCGGCGTGCCGATGGGCGCGCCGGTGCGGGTCTTGTGCGCCACCGCCTCCTCGGCGCCCATCAGCTTGGCGATGCCAAAATCCAGCAGCTTGGGGAAGAAACCGCCGTCGGGGTCCTGGGCCAAGAACACGTTCTCTGGCTTGAGATCGCGGTGCGCGATGCCCTTGGCGTGGGCGGCGTCCAGCGCTCGTCCCACCGCGCGTAGCACCGGCAGCGCGTCGCGCAGCGACATGCGCCCCACCCGCGCCAGGTGCTCGGCCAGCGTCGCGCCGTCGAGCAGCTCCATCACGTAGTAGTAGCGGCCGTCTTCGAGATGTCCGAACGCGAAGATGTCGATGATGTTGCGGTGTCGGATCTGGTTGACCGCGCGCGCCTCCGCGGCGAAGCGCGACACCATCTCGCGCTGCACCGAGTACTGGCGATTTAGCACCTTGATCGCCACCTGCTTGCCGATGATGGGATGACTGGCGCGGTACACCGTGCCGAAGCCGCCTTCGCCCAGCTTGCCTTCGACGACATACTCGCCCACGCGCTGACCTTCCAGCAGGTCCTTGTCGAGCGGGTCGATGTCTGGCGCTTCGGGCATCGTCGTCTCCATGAGGTCGAGTCTAAGGGAACGCTGGCTGCGAGGTGAACTCCAGCCAAGCTCGCTGTCACGTTCCGAGCATTCCGATCCCTGGCCATAGAATGACTCGGCGTGGCGGCCTGATGTTGGCTCCTCTCTGGAAATCTCGGCCACCCGCCAGGTAGAGCAAGAGGCGCGCCAGGTGGAAAACCAGGTGGAAACCGGTTCGAAACCAGGTGGGAACCAGGTGGGAACCAGGTGGGAACCACGTGGAAAGAAGACAGGCAGGTGGTCGAGTTGCCGTGGCCGCGCCGCCGGTCAGGCCGGGCCCCGCCGGATCTGGCCGCGGCGCTGGAACCTGGAGGTGCCGGTTTCGGGCCTCGCCACGGGGAGATCGGGACCAAGGCCGGGGGTGCGGCGGCGCGGGGGTGCGGCGGCGCGGGGGTGCGGCGGCGCGGGGTGCGGCGGCGCGGTCGCCGGCCCGGTCGGCGCCCGGTCCGCGGCGTACGCCAGCGCACCTGCGGCCGTCGCGCTCGCCGCGGTGTGTCGGGCGCGCGTCTCTCCCCGTCGCGCCGTTGAAAGGCGCTACCCGTGGTGGTGCGGGCTCGTGGTCCGCGGCTGCGCCAGCAGCGCGGCGCGTTGCTCTTGCAGGATCCAGGTGGGGTGCTCGTAGACATCGTCGAACAGGCTGGTCACCGCAGGCGGGCCGACCTTCTCTTGCCGTGCGATGGCGTCGCGGACCTCGGCCTCCATCTGGGCCGCCATCTGCGAGACCTCCGCCTGGGAGATGAAGCCGCGGGCCTCCAGAAATCGCTGCATCCGATGCAGCGGATCGCGCTGGCTCCGCCAGATCTCCGTGACCTTCTCATCGCGGTATCGGGTGGGGTCGTCAGAGGACGAGTGCGCGCTGACCCGGTACGTCAACAGCTCCACGAACGTCGGGCCATCGCCGCGCCGGGCCTTGTCCGCGGCGTACGCGACGGTGTGGGCCACCGCCAGCACGTCGTTGCCGTCGGCGCGCAGCGGCTCCACGCCGTAGCCCAGCGCCTTCTGCGCGATGGTCTCGGCGGCGGTCTGCGCGCTGCCCGGCGTGGAGATGGCCCACTGGTTGTTCTGGCAGATGAGCACGCACGGCGCGCCGCTGACACCGGCGAAGTTGAGCGCGACGTGAAAATCGCCCTCGCTGGTGCCGCCATCCCCCATGAAGCCAAAGGCGACCTTGCCGCGATCGCCGGAGAGCTTCATGGCCATGGCGATGCCGACCGCGTGCGGGATCTGGGTGGACACGCACGAGGACATCACCACGTAGTGGCGCGCGCGATCCATGGGATGGCACGGCATCTGACGGCCCTTGGTGGGGTCCTCGGCGTTGCCGAAGATCTGCGCCAGATACGAGTCGAGCGACATGCCTCGAAACAGGCCCACGCCGGCCTCGCGCAGCGCCGGCACCACCCAGTCCTCTGGCGCCGAGGCCGCCGCGGAGCCGACCACCGCCGCCTCCTGCCCCATGGCCTCGCCGTAGAAGCCGATGCGGCCCTGGCGCTGCAGCGCCATCATGCGCGCGTCGGTGACGCGGATGCGCAGCATGCCGGCGAACAGCTCGCGGCAGCGCTCGCGGCCAAGCTGGGCGACCAGCGGCTCCATCCCGGCGGCCACCGCGCCGTCCTCCTCGAGGATGCGAAACATGCCCCGCGCCTTGGTCTCGTGATCAGCGGAGAAGTAGGGGTGCTCCATGGCGCGCGGAATGTAGCAGTCCTGCCGGCGGCGTGGCCGAGCCGGGGGCACAATGTCACTCGCGCAGATACGCCTCGAAGGCCTCGAAGCCGTAGTCGCGGCCGAGAAAGTCGCGCACCAGCTCGGCGGCGTCCTTGGAGCCACCAGGCGCCAGCACCAGGTCGCGATATCGGTAGGTGACCTCGGTGGACATCAGGTCTCGGCCAGCGAACGGCGTGAGCAGATCCTTGGCGATCACCAGGGACCACATATACGTGTAGTACATCGCAGAGTAGCCGACGAGGTGGCCAAACGAGGCGTGGAAGCGGGTGCCCTCGACGTAGCGAAAGGGCGTGTACTGCTGCTGCAGGGCCTTGAGGGTGGCGAGCTGATCGATCGCCTCGGGGTTGGCGCGGTGAAACTCCAGCGCCAGCTTGGCATAGAACATCTGCTGCACGGTGCTGGTGCCCAGGCCGAACTTGTCGGCGTGGCGCATCTTGTCCACCAGCGCCGCGGGGATCGGCGCGCCGGTCTCGTGGTGACGCGCGAAGCGGGCCAGGATGCTGTGGCTCCACGCCCACTCCTCGAACATCTGCGACGGCGCCTCCACGAAGTCGAACTCCGTGGCCACGCCGCTCTGCCGGACCCAGCGGTGGCGTCCGCCCAGCACGTGGTGCATGAGGTGGCCAAACTCGTGGAACATGGTGACGACGTCGTCGTGCTCCATCAGGGCCAGGCCTGACTTGGGATCGGGGAAGTTGCACACCAGCGCGCCCTCGGGGAGCTGCCGCCCGAGCATGCCGTCGCGCACGGTGAACTGCGCGGCGTGCTTGTACTTGCCCTCGCGCGGGTGCATGTCCAGGTAGATGCGACCGAGGAGCTCGCCGTCGCTGTCGTGCCGGCGCACGTCGAACGCCAGCACGTCCTGGTGCCAGGTCGCGACCGCGGCCGGGCGGTACGCCAGATCATAGATCGCGGCGGTGATCTCGAGCAGCCCGTCGAGCACTCGGCGAAACGGGAAGTATGCGCGGACCTCCTCGGCGTCGACGTCGTAGCGCTGTTTTTTGACCTGGTTCTCGAGCCAGGCCTTTTGCCAGTCGCTGACTTCGCTGACTTCGCTGACTTCACTGACTTCGCTGACTTCGCTGACTTCGCTGACTTCGCTGACCGTCGCCCGGCTGGCGCGGAGCTGGGCGAGCAGCTCCTGGTACTCCTCTTGCGCGCGCGCGTGGGCCAGGTCCCACACCTTGTCGATGAACGCCGCCGCGTTGTCGGCGCTGCGGATCATCTTGTCCTCGGTGATGTAGTCCGCCCAGTCGCGGTAGCCAAGCAGGCTGGCCTTCTCGGCGCGCAGCTTGAGGATCTCGCGCAGCACCCCCTCGTTCTCCAGATCTCCGCGGCTCCGGAACTTGATGTACAGCTCTCGCCGGAGCGCGTCGTCCGCGGCGTAGGTCATCACCGGGTTGTAGTCGGGGTAGTCCGTGCTGAGGACCACGCGGCCGTGCTCGTCGGGCGGGTGCGACTCCAGGAAGTCCGCCGGCAGGCCGGCGAGCCGCGCCGGATCCCTGAGCTCGACCGTGCGCACGTCCTCCGAGATGTTCTTGGAGAAGCGCTGGCCGAGCTTGGTGAGCTCGGCCTCGATCTCCTGCAGCCGCGCGCGCACGTCGGGCGCCTGGTTGACGCCAGCTCGCCGGTAGTCGCGCAGGATCTGCTGATGGAAGCGGCGGGTCGAGGCGTCCGCCTCGGCGGTCTCCACCGCGGCCAGCGCATCGTAGACCTCGCGGTGGAGCGACAGCTCGCTGGCCAGCTTGGAGACCTCCTGCTCGTATCCTCGCGCTGACTCGCGGACCTCTTCTTGCGGGTGGACCTCGGACAGGAGCCCCGCCACCGCGCCGGCGTTGCTGAGCTGCAAGAGCAGCTCGTTGTAGGGCGCGAGCGTGTTGTCGATGGTGCGAGGCCCCGCCACCGCGAGCAGCTCTGGCAAGGCGGCCGCGGCCGCGTCGAGCGCGCGGCGACACTCGGTGAGCAGGTCCGGCGCCGTCGAGCTCGCTGCGGAGCTGTCGTCGGCTGGGACGCCCGGCTCGGGCGGCGCGCCTGGGGCGCCGGAGCGCTGCGCGCTGTCTGGCGCCGGAGCGAGGATTGATCGAGAAGAGCTCATCACGCGGACCACAGCATACCTGAAATCTCGCGCTCGCCTGTGGACTGTCGTGCTGTCCTGGCCTTCGCGCTTGACCGCGCGGCCGGCGGCCGGTACATGCGCAGGCACGCCATGAACCAGGTGGACCCCGATCTCGCCGCCGCGCTGCCGCTCGCTCCCAGCGATCCGCGCTGGCTATCGTGCGCGCTCGCTGACCTGGAGGCCGTCCACCGCGATCACCTGCACTGCGAGCGCAAGGCCGCGCAGTCCGCGCTGTCGCTGGTGCGCAGCTATCCCGAGGAGGAGCGCCTGCTCCTGGAGGTGGCGCGGCTGGCGCACGAAGAGACTCGCCACGTGGTGCAGGTGGCGCAGCTCCTGCGCAAGCGAGGCCTGTCTCCGGGGTTCGATCACGGCGACGACTACGCCGCGCAGCTCCGCGTGCTGGTGCGTCGGCACGAGCCGGAGCGGCTGCTCGACCGGCTGCTGGTGTTCGCGGTGATCGAGGGGCGCTCCGCGGAGCGCCTGGGCCTTCTGGCCGCGGCGCTCACCGCCGAGGCCGAGCGCTCGGACGAACGCGGCGGTGGGGCGGCGGCGCTCTATCGCTCGCTGGCCGAGGCCGAGCTGCGCCACCGCGACACCTTCCTGTCGCTGGCCGCGGAGCTGGCGCCCCGGACCTGGCGCGCGCGGGCCGCAGAGCTGGCCGCCGCCGAGGCCAGCCTGGTGGCGCGCTTGCCGCTGCGCGCCAGGATTCACTGATCGAGCCGCTCGCAGATCGTCGATCCTCGACAATAGATCTGCTGTTGACGGCAGGCGCTTGCACCCGCAGGTGGTCAGCCGTGATCCCATGATCCAGCGGCGAGTCAATCTACCGCGGCGGACTCCACGTGTTCGCGCGGGACGATGAGGCGCAGGGCGCGGGGCAGGACCTGGATGCGATAGCGCTCGCCGGCCGGCACCTCCTCGCCGTCGGCCTGCGCGGCGGGCAGCGCGCCCTCGCTGCGGATCGTGAGCTCGAAGCGCGCCCCGGCCACCGGATCCGCCACCGCGATGCCCAGGCTCTTCAGATCTTCGCTGGTGAGCGGGCTGTGGCGGAACGCCGAGACGAGCTTGGCGGTCAGATCTCGCCTGCCGGCCAGCGGCACCAGCTCGAACTTGCCATCGTCGGCCTGGATCGCGGGATCGAACACCCACTCGCCGCCGAAGATCCGGGTGTTCTTCACGATGACGTCGAGCAGGCTGTCGTAGTGCAACACGCGGCCATCGATCACGGCATCCAGATCGAACTTGATGTCCACCAGGTAGCTCTCCATGAAGCGCTGCAGCAGCGCGCCGGCGTAGACGAGCTGATCGCGATACAGCATGCTCAGCCCCGGGATCTTGCGCGTGCGCTCTCGATCGCGGTTGCGGGTGGCGAGGCTGGCGGCGCCCAGGCCGATGCTGAACGAGTCAAAGAACAGGTCGCGGAACACCGTCTTGTCTCCGCGCTCGATCTCCAGCCGGCCCACGTCACAGCCCGCGATGACGCCTTGCGCGATCACCGCCACGTTGGCCTCCATCGCTCCAGGACCCGCCCCGAGGCCGAACGACTTGCCCTGATCGTTCGCGGTGCCGGTAGGCAACATGCCCATATCCACCTCCGTGGCGTGCGCGGACGCGAGCACGCCCTTGGCGACCTCGGCGAAGGTCCCATCGCCGCCCATGGAGATCACCAGGCGCACCGCGTCATCGTCGATCGCCTTGCGCACCAGCTCCACGGTGGCACCGCCTGGCTCGGTGGCCAGGAACTGATGGCCCACCTTGGCCTCGTCGAGCAGCGCCCTGGCGTGCCGGATCCATTCGGCCGCCTTGCCTGATTGCGCGCTGGGATTGGCGATCAAGATCGCCGGGCGCCTGGTCGGCGTGGAGGAGGTCACCATCTGATGGAGTCTATCTTCCGAGCCGCACTGCGCCATGCGCGCGCGGTGGAAATCACGGCAACACGCCAGGGTCGTGTGCTTTCGCGCAGCGCCAAGACGCGCTATGGACACATGATGGGAACTTCGCTGCCCGATCGCCTGTGCAACCCAAGTGACGAGCACGGCCTGCTCCGCCAGACCTTGCGTCAGTTCACTCGAACCGAGGTCGAGCCGCAGGCGATGGCGCACGACGAGAGCGCCACCTTCAACAGTGACCTCTTGCGCAAGGTCGGGGCGATGGGCGCCATCGGCATCACCATCCCGGAGGCCGATGGCGGCGCGGGGCTCGACGCCGTGGCCTCGGTGATCGTCCACGAGGAGCTGTCGTACTCCGATCCGGGCTTCGCGCTTGGCTACCTGGCCCACTCGCTCCTGTTCGTGAACAACTTTTATCATGCTGGCAACAGCGCGCAGCACCGTCGGTATCTCCCGCAGACCCTCAGCGGTCAGGTGATCGGCGCGATGGGCATGACGGAGCCCGCGGTGGGCACCGACGTGATGGGGATGATGACGGTGGCGCGCCGGCGCGGCGACCGGTACGTGATCAACGGTCGCAAGACGTTCATCACCAACGGGCCGGAGGCGGGCGTGTTCTGTTTCTACGCCAAGCTCGACGACCGGATCACGACCTTCGTCGTGGAGCGCGGCACCCCGGGCTTCGCCACCGGCCCCAAGATCCCCAAGGTGGGGATGCGGGCTTCGACGATGAGCGAGCTCATCTTCGAGGACTGCGAGCTGCCGGCAGAGAACCTCCTTGGCAAGGAGGGCGGCGGCGTCACCAACATGATGCGCAACCTCGAGATCGAGCGGCTCGGCCTGGCGGCGATGAGCCTTGGCCTGGCGCAGCGCTGCCTGGACGTCATGGTGAGCTACGCCAGCGAGCGACGCGCCTTTGGCAAGGCGCTCCATGAGCACGGGCAGATCCAGCGCCATCTCGGCGAGAGCTACGCCAAGGTGGAGGCGATGCGCGCGCTGATCTACGGCGTCGCCGCGACCGTGTCGCCGACCACCCGCAACCGCACCGGGACCGATGCGTGCAAGCTCTTCGCGGCCACCGCGGCCAAGGAGGTCGCCGACGCCGCCATGCAGGTGCTCGGCGGCTATGGCTACTGCACTGCGTACCGGGTGGAGCAGCTCTGGCGCGACGCCAAGCTCATCGAGATCGGCGGCGGCACGCTGGAGGCGCACCAGAAGAACATCGCGCGAGATCTGACCCGGCACAGCTAGGACAGGTATCCGCCGTATGGCGGGCTGCGCCCCAAGGAGCAGATGTATGCCAACGTACGGCCCTTTGTGTACGTCGGTCTGTCGATCCAGGAAGCCGCGCGGGCGCCTGGCCGTATTATCGTCCTCCTATGGAATCCTTCCGGCGCGACCGCCCCTCCCTCTCGGATTCGCTCGATCTGGTACAGGCCAAGGCCAACGCGGCCAAAGGCGGCGGGCAGCGCGGCGGCGGCGGCGGCGACGCGGCCGACACAGAAGGGATGTCGCCGGTCAGCCGTGAGGCCGGCGCCAGCGACAGCCAGGGCGCGAGCGAAGGCGCCGGGCAGGACGCGGCGGGCGAAGGCCCAGCCGGGGCAGGCGTCTGGCACGCCGACGCCGAGCTGATGAGCGCGATGGGCCTCGAGCAGGAGCAGGGGCAGGGCGGCGAGGGCGGCGAGGCAGCCCAACGCCGCCGGCGGCGCCGGCGCGCGCGGCAAGGCGAACGCCCCGAGCAAGCGGCGCAAGCAAGGCGCCCGCGGCGCGCAGGGCGGGGCCAGCGACGGCGCCAGCGGCGCCAGCGGGACCAGCGACGGTGCTGCCGCGGGCAGCGCCGAGGGCAACGTGCAGCGCGCGGCCTCGGTGGGCGGCGCCCCGGCAGGCGCGGTGGACGTCCACGCGGCGGCGCAGAGCGGCATCAGCGGCGCGGGCGGCTCGCTGCCGCACCTCGACGCGATCCAGGCCTCGTTTGGCCGTCATGATGTCAGCGGCGTGTCGGCGCACACCGACGGCGCCGCTGCCAATTCCACGAGCGCGATGGGCGCGGAGGCGTACGCCACCGGCAATCACGTGGCGTTCGGCTCGGGCAGCCCCTCGCTGCACACCGCGGCGCACGAGGCCGCGCACGTGGTGCAGCAGCGCGCCGGCGCCGTGCAGCTAAAGGGCGGCGTGGGGCAGGTCGGCGACAGCTACGAGCAACACGCCGACGCGGTGGCGGACCAGGTGGTGCAGGGCAAGAGCGCCGAGGGCCTCCTCGATCAGATGGCGCCAGGCGCCTCGAGCGCGGGCGGCGCGGTGCAGCACAAGCTCGTGCAGTTCGACATCAAGGCTGACCTGCGCAAGGCGATGGAGGGGTGGGGCACCGATGAGGACGCCATCTTCCGCCGCTGTGAGCGCGCCACCGTGGCCGAGGCGCAGGCGGTGCTGGCCGACGCGGCGTTGATGGGCGAGCTCCGCAGCGAGCTAGATCAGGGCGACATGGCGCGCGTGCTCGACGGCCTGCGCGCGCCGCTCGCGGACAAGCTCCGCCTGGCGATGCGCGGCTGGGGCACCGACGAAGACTACATCCACCGCTCGATGCTCCGCGCCTCACCGGCGGAGCTGGCCGCGGTGGCGGCGGACGACGCGCTGGTGCGTCAGCTCGAAGGCGAGCTGTCCGGCGAGGACCTGCGCCAGGTGCTCGATCGCCTGAACGTGGGGCTGGCGCGAAAGCTCAAGTTCGCCATCCGAGGCTGGGGCACGGATGAAGAGTACGTGTACCGCTCCGTGGAGACGGCCACCGCGGCCGACTGCATCGCGCAGGCCAACGACGCCGCGACGGTGGCGGCGGTGGACTCGGACTTCAGCGGCGCCGAGCTGCACCGCTGGCGCGGCACGCTGGCGCGCCGCATCTTCGTGGACGGCGGCAACGCCGCGCTGGCCTTCCGCATGATCCGCGGCGTGGCGCGCAGCAAGCGCGCCGACCGCCTGCGCTGGGTGGGCGATCTGGCCCAGCAACGCGCGATGCTCGACGCCGTGATCGCCGCCGGTGGCGACGTGCCCACCGTGAGCGACGCCTTCGAGTCGTACTGGGACGTGGACATGAGCGTCGACGGTGGCGGCTGGACCGCGGCGCAGCTGCAGACGGCGCACACCCAGTGCAAGAACCTCCCCGAGCAAGACGTGCGCAACGGGGTGTGGCGCCGCTTTGTCTCCATCGCGGGCTCCGGCGGCAGCATGTCGTCGGGCGGCGAGTTCCGCATCGGCGCTGCTGCCGCCGGGACCCAGCCATACGGCGTCGGCACCGAGCTGACGGCGGGCACCGCGGCCAACGCCACCGAGATCTTCGTGCTCGATCCGGCGGTGTTCGCGACCGGCGCGACGATCTCGGTGGAGCGCGGCACGGCCAACGCGGACGTGGCGCAGATCTCCGCGGTGGACGCCGCCGCCAAGAAGTACACCCTCGCGACCGGCCTCACCCACGCGCACGGCGCGCGCGCCGCGGTGACCCCGGATGACGCCACCGCGGTGCGGAACGTGGACTGGGTCTCCGCGGTGGTTCGCCACGAGATCGCGCACTCGGTGGAGACCGCCATGGGCGGGGTCACCGGCTTCACGCAAGGCCTGGGCGGCTGGTGGTCCGGCGACTCGTTCGATAGCTGGGCCTCCGCCATGGGCACGCCGTGGGCCACCAACGACGGCAGCGTGATCACGGACGCCGAGAAGCGGCAGATCAAGGATCACATCGTCGATCAGATGAAGACGCGCGGCGAGAGCGGCCAGGCCATCGAGACCGGGCTGGCGGTGGATCACGGCATCGTCAAGTATCTCAACAAGGGCGTCCCCGTCATCGAGGCGGCCAAGCCATGCGTCCGGGTAGGCCAGCGCTACTGGCAGAGCCCCGAGTCGGTGTGGACCAACGGGCCACGCCGCTTCGCCATCAACTTCTACTACAAGAACTTTCAGTACTACAACGAGGTCGTCCACGCCCAGCGCGTGCGCAGCTACTCCATCTTCGCGCCGGCGGAGTTCTTCGCCGAGGTGTACACCGTGTTCTACGAGCAGGCGGGCTCGGTGCCGGACGCAGACCTTGGCGCGCTGGTGCCCAACTCGGGCTGGCGCTCGTGGATCCGCAACAACGTCCACAACCGCGGCCTCACGCCGCGGGCGCCCGGCGGTGGCGGCAGCGGCCCGACGCTGCCGACCGCGAGCGTCGGCGTCCACGCCGGCAACCCGGGCGCCTAGAGCGCGGTGTCAACACCACGCTCCTAGCCTCATTGTTGGGCAAAGCCCTCCGGACGGGCGCACTCGCGCCCGGGCTGCGCCACCAACCTCGCTAAGCGAGCTTGGCGTGCTCGGCCAGGAGACCGTTTGACACCAGTCTCCTGGAGCCCGGGTCGCCGAGCGCCGCGGCGCGCGTCCTGCCGGTCCGCGAGGAGCGCTCGCGCGCGGCGCGATCCGCTCGGTTTGCCCCGCGCCGGTCGACGGAGCTCGACGGAAGTCGACGGAAGGCGACGGAAGGCGACGAAGCTTGCTTCGCCGCCTGGTACCACCAGGATCGAGCAGCGGCCACACGATGCGTCGGCAGTTGCGCGAAGCCCGCCGTCCGCGTGTAGACTGCTGGTATGCGGAAAGTCCTTCTGGCCGTCCTCTTGGCCTTCGTCGCTGGTGCGCTGGGGAGCGCGATCGCCTGCACCGATCCGCCGCGCACGGCCACCCCGGGAAATGGAAATCCGATGAGCTCGTTTGACAAGTCGCTGGCAGCGTTTCAGAGCGCGGTGGCCGCCGAGGCCTCGGTCTCTGCGTCGTCGCTCAAGATCGTCCCCTCTTCGGAGAAGGTCATTGGCCACAACGAGTTTCTGGTGCCGGGCTTCGTGCCGTTTCTGGCGCAGATCCCCGGCCGCGTCGCCATCTCCGGCTGGGCCAACGACGCCGGCACCGTGGTGCTCCTGGGGCGCAAGAACTTCGGCCCGATCCTCGACGCCATGGGCTTCACCGATCCAGCCTCCACGTTCCCGGCGCTCGAGCAGGCGCGTCGCGTCGCGTGGGCGCACGTCGGCTATCGCTTCGTGGCCGTGCCCTCGGACTTCGGCGACGTGGCGACACCGCCGGGCGGCGGCCCGCCGGCGATCACCCGCGAGGGCGGCGCCACCACGCTCACCTTCTTCATGGTGGAGGTGGGCGACACCGGCTTTCAAGCAGCGGTCAAGTGCGTGGTCCGCCGCGACGCGCAGGGCAGCTATACGTACACCCTGGGTCGCGCGTGAGCGGCCCCGCGCTGAGCTTGCGCCAGGCGCTGGAGGCGAGGGCGCCAGAGTCGCAGCGCGCCGAGATCCTGGCGGTGGCGGACTCGTTCGCGCCGGAGCTGGGGCGCTACGCCGAGCTCATCGCCAGCCCAGGGGGCGCTGCCTTTGGCTTCATGACGCGAGGCGAAGGGGCGGCGTTCACAGCGCGGGTGGCCGCGACGCTCAAGGAGCTGGGGTTGCCGGCCGCCGCCAGCGAGCACCACGCCGCGCTGGCGAGCTGGTTCGAGCACATCCGCGGCTTCGCCAAGTTCGAGTGGCACCGCGATGGCTCCGCCGCGCTGGCGCCGATGGCCGCGGTGTACTTCCGGCGCCGGCCGCAGATCGAGTCGGCCCTGTCGCGCCTGGCCGCGCTGGGCGTCGTCGAGAGCGTCCGCGAGCGCCTCCGGGAGCTGGCCGCCATCCTCGAGAAGCCCACGGTTCACTTCGTGTCGGCCGCGTTTCTGCGCGGCGTGGAGCCGCAGCACAAGCTGTACTTCTCGCAGCTCGTGATCGACGAGCGCAAGCCCGCGATCGAAGATCGCCTGCGCCGGGTGTTCGACCTCCTGGGCCTCGGCGACCTCCGCGAGCGCTGGCTGCCCGTGCATCGCCGCGCGCTGGCCTCGCCCGTGGAGACCACGCTCTACGTCTCGTTCAACTTCACCGCCGGTCAGCTCGTGCCCACCGTCAAGGTGGACTACCCGGGGCTGTTTCCAACGCAGGTCGCGGCCTTTGGCGGCGCCGAGCCGCAGGGCCGCGACGAGATCGCCGCCGAGGCCTCCTCCGTCGGCGCGGCGATGGGCGCGGATCATCTGGCGTACCTTGGCGTGCGCTTCGAGGCGGGGCAGTGGCCGCCTCGCCTGAAGTACTACGCCGATCGCCACGGCGAGCCTGCGCAAGGCGCCGCGTGAGCGCTCGCTCATGAGCCAGATAAAGCCCCAGCTCGTCACCTGTCCAGAGTGCGGCTTCGCCGAGGAGCGCACGCTGTTTGTCAGCCTCAATGGCGAGCGCGTGCCGACGCAAGTGCTCCACCTGCTGGACGACACGTTCGAGGAGCAGGTGTGCGGGCAGTGTGGCGCCTGCTTTCGTCCAGAGCACGAGCTCTTGTACTCCCACTTTGCGCTGCGCATCTGGATCGTGATGATGCCGCGTGCCATGCGCCCGCGCTTCGCGGCGCTGGAGGCCGCGGTCTTGTCGCAGTTTCAGCAGCCCTTCGCGGAGGCGCCGCCGCTGGTGTCGGCGGGGCTCGCCGGGGTTCGGCCGCGGCTGGTGTTCGGACAGCCGTTTCTGTCCGAGGCGGTGCGCGTGATCGAGCTCGGGATCGAGCCGGCGTTGCTCGAGGCCGCAAAGCTGTTCTTCTTTCGGCGCAACCTGGGGCGGCTGATGCCCCTTGGTCCGCATGAGCTGACGTTTCGCGGGTTCGTTCCAGAGGGGCAAGACCTGCAGCTCGCGGTGCGGCGGCTCGGCGACGGCGCCATCATCGAGGAGCTGACGATGCCGCGCAGCGTGCTGGACGAGGTGACCGCCGAGCGCGAGGAGATCGCGGCGCGCTATCCGGAGCTGTTCGCTCGGCCGTATGTCTCGGCGGCGCGCTACCTGCACGCCGCGGAGTGACCGACGGCCTGGCGGCTGCGCCGTGAGATCCCGGCGGCGCACCGACCAGATTGCCCCGCGCGCGACTTGCGGCGGCGCCATGACCGCGCGACACCTCACGGATGCCGCCTGCCAAGAAGGGCCCGCGCTCCCGAGCTGCCGCCACCTCGGCTGAGGCGGCTACCGCGGCGGACGCCACGTCGCTGCGGTTGAGCGCGCCCGCCGAGCGGCTGCGCGCTGCCTGGGCCGCGCGCGAGGCGCTGCTGGCGCGAGTGGCGCGGCGCAAGGCCGCGCTGGAGCTCGCCACGCGCGAGGGGCGCGACGCGGTGACCCGGGTGGCGAACCACGTGACGCCCGCCATCGAGGAGCTGGAGCAGCTCGATGGCCAGCTCCATCAGCTCCTGGAGGAGCTGTCGCAGGATCGCTCGCGCTCGCCCGCCGCTCGCCGCGCGGCGCGCGACGTGCATCGCATGCTGATCGATCACGCCACGTTGTCTCCCCGCCCGCTGCGCTCCGGCGCGCGCGGCAAGGCGGGGGCGCCGCGTGGCCAGGGCGGCGCGAGCGATGGCAGCGGACCGCAGCTCCACTGGGATGACTTCGACGACGACTCGCCGGGACCCCGCGATGGGCGGGCACCTCACGGCGAGGCCGCCTCGGCGCAGCGCCCGGGGCAGACCCAGCACGGCCAGCTCCGCGTCGTGTTTCGCCGGCTGGTGGATGCCTTTCACCCGGACAAGGTGCAAGACGAGACCGAGAAGGCGGCCTGTACAGAGGTGATGAAGGAGATCACGGAGGCGTATCGGCACGGAGACCTGGCGCGGCTGCTCGAGATCGAGCGGCGCCACCTGGCGGGCCAGCAGGAAGGCTGGCTCGCTGGCGAGCCTGGCGGCGCGCCGGTCAGCGACACGGAGTCCGAGGCGCGCGCGGCGATGGTGGAGCGCGGCAACGACGAGCTGCGCGCGCAGCTCGCCGAGGTGGAGCGCGCGCTCCGCCAGGTGCGCAAGACGCCGGACGCCAGGCTGGCGCGGGACCTCAAGCGGGCACATCGCCAGGGCCTGGATGAGTCGCAGCTCGAGATGGTGCAGGACCTGCAAGGTGGCCTGTCGCAACTTCGAATCTTGCGAGACTTCACTCTGCGCTTTCGCGACCGCCAGATCTCGGTCGCGGAGTTCTTGCGGGGGCCCGAGCTGGAGGGGGAAGCTCAAGAGCCGGATGCCTATGATGAGTTCCTCGATCAGATGACGCAGCTCGCCGAGCAGATGATGGCGGCCCACCGTCGGCAGTCGAGCGGCCGAGCTCGAGGGGCGGCGGCCTCCGCTGGGCGCGCGCGCCCGGCGCCTTCAGCGCGCCCGGCGCCTTCGCCAGCTCCGCGGCGCAAGCCACGGGGGCCGTCGCGCTGACCTCGGCGCACGCGGAAACAGCTCTCCGCCCGCACCCTCACCCGGTGAAGCGCTTGAGGGAACCTCGGGGCAGCGCTGTACGCCGCCATGCGCGCTGTGGGGGCTGGCTCGCGGATGTGTGAGCGGAGTCATCCTCCAGGCGCGGGTAGATGCATCTTCTGGCGATATCAGGTGTCCGCCACCACCGAGGCGCGGCTTCATGCAGTCGGCCTTGCCGAGGTGCGCGCTGTCTGGTGGTCGGCAGGCATCTCGGGCTGCTGCCGCCTTCGTCGCACATTTGCTCGGCCGTGGCGCTCGCCAGCAGGGTGTTTCAATACCCTGCTAGCGATGGTGTCCTGTGTGGATCGATGTTGTGAACTATAGATCTTGATTGACACGATGAGGTGATGAGCAGAGTGTGGTGTCGAGTCGCGCAGGGGTTTGCGGTGCGGCCAGTCGAGCGAGCCCTGGCCAGCCGCGCGGGGGCCTCGCCATGCTTTGGTGCGGCGAAGAAGGGTGATTTCATGAACACGAAGGTCTCGTCTGTGGTCGCTTCCTTGCTCCTGTGGCCCGCGGTGCTCGCGAGCTGCGCCGAGGAGCCAACCGCCAGGAACGCATCGGTCGCGGAGCTGCTGGAGGCGCTCGCTCCGGAGCCGGTCAAGGTCGTGCTGGACGCCGAGAGCGGCGGCGAGATCTCGGGAACCGGCACGCGGTTCATGATCCCCCCAGGCTCGATCTTCCTCTCCGGCGGGCAGCCCGCGGATCTCGACACGGACGGCGATGGCAAGGCTGACTCACGGCGTGCGCGCGGGCAGGTCGTGGTGGAGCTGCGTGAGCTGCTGACGCCCGAGGCCATGATGAACGCCGGTCGCCCCACGGTGACTACCGACGGCCAGCTCCTCGAGTCTGGCGGTGCGTTCGATCTGACGATCGCCGGTGACGAGGGTGAGCTGCTGGTGACCAACCTGACCGACCTCGTGATCACGCCGGAGGCGCAGCCGAGCAACCCCGACGGCATGGAGCTGTGGGTCGCGGATACCGGCGCGCCCAGGTTTGGCTGGGAGCGGCCCGCAGCGGAGCCGTTGCTGGCGCAGCGCGAGGGCCAGTCGTTTCTGCTGCCCAACGTGCCGTCGAGCCGGATCAACATCCCACGTCCCGCCAAGAACATCGACGTGCCGCGCTCCAACACGCCGCGCTTGACCACGCAGGCGCCGGTGAGGGTGCAGGTGCTCGGCGACGAGCTCAGCGACGCGGCGGTGTTCTTCTTTCCGCGCGGTCTGTTCTCCGTGGTGCGCCTCGAGCGAGAGGCGCGCACCGATGGGATGATCTTCGTCGCGCCCGGGTCGACCCTGGGTGAGTCGCTCACCGGCTCGCTGGTGGTGGTGTCGCGCGCCGGCGGGCTCACGTTGTTCGAGCGGCGCGAGCTCGCGCTGTCCGCTGCCCCTGGTGGCGAGCGCTCCATCGCGGTGCGGCCCCGCCCGATCACGGCGGCGGAGCTGGCCCGTCAGCTCCTGCCGCGCTGATGCCGGAGAGCACGTCACGTCACGTCACGTCACGTCTCCTTGGGCTCCCATAGCGGCTCGGGTTGGCCGTCCTTGAGGGCGCAGTAGCGGCCCCACACGAACAGGGCGTCGGACAGGCGGTTGAGGTAGCGCAGGCCAACGTCGTCGCTGCCAGGTCCGGCGTCGCTGCCAGGTCCGGCGTCGCTGCCAGGTCCGGCGTCGCTGGCGGCCGCGGACAGGCTCACCACCAGGCGCTCGGCGCGGCGGCACACGGTGCGGGCCAGGTGACAGTACGCGGAGGGCCAGCCGCCTCCTGGCAGGACGAACGAGCGCAGCGGCGGCAGCTCGTCGTTGACGGCGTCGATGTCGCGCTCCAGCGCGGCCACGTGCCGCTCCTCGAGCGGCGGCAGCTTGGAGCGCATCGCGGCGTCGGCGGTGGCCAGCAGCGCGCCCAGGTTGAACAGCTCGTTCTGCACGCGGCGGATGATCGGCAAGAGGTGAGGGCCGGCGGCCGAGGCGTCCAGCGCCATGCCGAGCAGGCCCAAGGTGGCGTTGAGCTCATCCACGGTGCCGTAGCACTCGATGCGCGGCGAGGCCTTGGACACGCGCTCGCCGCCGATGAGGGAGGTCTCCCCGGCGTCGCCGCCGCGGGTGTAGACCTTGTCGATGCGCACGCGGTCAGGCTCCGCCGACCACGGGCAAGGACGCGCCGCGGCGCGCCGGCGACAGGTGCGCGACGGCGTCCGGATCGGCCGGCACGACCTCGCCGGAGCCGAGCTCCAGCTCGAAGCCCGCGTCGCGGATCATCTGGTGATCGGCCTGCGGGGTGGCGCCGCCGGTGGTGAGGTAGCCCTGCGTGAACAGGGAGTTCGCGGGGTAGAGCGCCATGGCTTGAAGCGCGCGCAGCGTGACCTCGCGACCGCCCGCCACGCGCAGATCGGTGCGGGGATGGACCAGGCGGAACATGCACAGCGCGCGCAGCGCGTACCCGGGCTCCACCAGCGGGCGGCCGGCCAGCGGGGTGCCTGGGCGCGCGTCCAGGAAGTTGACCGGGACCGAGTCCACGTCCAGCTCGCGCAACGCGAAGGCCAGATCGAGGAGGTCGTCGTCGCCCTCTCCCAGGCCGACGATGCCACCGACGCAGGTGTCCATGCCGGCGCGCTTGGCCAGCCGCACGGTCTCGACGCGATCAGCCCACGAGTGAGTGGACACGATCTGGTCGAAGTGGCGCTGGCTGGTCTCGAGGTTGTGGTTGAAGCGATCAACCCCCGACTCCGCGAGCCGCTGGGCCTTGGCCTCGGTGAGCAGCCCCAGCGACGCGCACAGCTCGAGGTCCATGCCCTCGGCCTTGATCTGGCGAGCGGCGTCACAGATGGTGTCGAGGTCCCGCTGCGAGGGGCCGCGCGTGGCGGTCACCATGCAGAAGCGCTTGGCGCGCGCGGCGTGCGCTTGCCGCGCGCCGTCCACCAGCTCGCCGACGGTCTGCATCGGCGCCTCGCCGCCTGGGCTCTGGTACTTGCTCGACTGCGAACAAAAGCCGCAGTCCTCGGGGCAGGCGCCGAGCTTGGCGTTCTGCAGGACGTGCAGCGACACGCGCGTTCCCCAGTGCGCGCGGCGCACGCGGAAGGCGGCGTCCAGCAGCGTCAGCGTGTCCTCCATGGGAGCGTGCAGGACGGCGTGGGCCTCGGTGCGTTCGAGCACCTGCCCGGCGAGGGCTTTGTCGGCGAGGGCAGACCACTGGTTCGACATGGCGCGCAAACCTAGCCCCTCGCCACGGCGCCGTCTACTGTCCCTCGTCACAGAGCGCTGGTCGCCAGCGCGGCCAAAGCCTACGGCTGCGCCGCGCCGCCAGGCTCGCCCGGGACGCTGGCCTGCACGGGATAGGTGCGCTCGATCCGGTCCATGAGCGCGGTGAGCTGGCCCTTGAGGGTGAACGGCCCGTGGCCACCGAACTCCACCGGGACCTCGACGATCACCGCGCCGCCTGCGGCGATGTCTCGCGAGAACTGGACCTCGCCGCGGGAAGAATGATCGCTGCTGGCGAAGGTGAAGGCGAGCCGCTGCAGGCGGATGGACCGGCGCTCGGGGTTGGTGACCTGGATGAGCAAGACCTGGTTGCGAGCGGCGCTCTCAACAGACAGCACTTGCAAGCCGGGCCGCTGCTGTGCCGCACATCCGGCGACCGCCGCCGCGCAAACGAGCGCGAGCGACAGGTGGGTGACGAAGCGGCGAAGACGAGGTGCCATGGGCAGCTTCCTTCTATGCGGATTTCATGCCGGACCGCAACAAACCAACCCGCCAAGCGTAAGGGCTCGAGATGACGGGGATGTGCTCGGGACGACCGCCCTGTGCGCCGCTGCGCGTTCACAGTTCGTGGTGGGTCGGTTCACAAAAGAAGGACGCCTATGTCGTGGAGTCCGACAGCTCCAGCGGCGGTCCGCCGGAATCCGACGCACGGTTTGCCGCAGGATCCGCCGATCGGGGAAACGCTGGCTTGCTCGAGCCGCGCCTTCCCAGGCGCCGACCAGGCGCGCGATGCCCCCGCCGGCTCGCGCAAAGGGGCGCGCCAGGGCGGGGCCGCGCTTGGGCACAGCAATGTCGTGCAATTGCTGCAGTCCTCGACCCGGACTTGGGCTACGCTCGGAGCGTGAAGATCGAAAAAGGTCGCCGCGTCCGGCTCAAGGTGGAGCTGACCGCAGGCAGCGACGTCATCGAAAAGAGCACGGTGGAGTTCGTTCATGGCGGCGGCACGATGCTGCCCGGGATCGAAGCCCTGCTCGTGGGGCTCTCCGCTGGCGCCAAAGCAGAAGGGGTGTTGCCGGCGAAGGACGCCTTTGGCAACCCCGAGATGCACCCCAAGAAGCAGATGCGCCGCAGCGAGTTCCCGGCCGATGCGGAGCTGGTGGCCGGCCTGCGGTTTGCTGCCAAGGGCGCCGACAACGGCGTGGATGTCGTGCTGCAGATCGAGAAGATCAGCGGCGACGTCGTGGAGACGCGCCTCGTCCACCCGCTGGCGGACAAGGACCTCGCCTACAAGCTCGAGGTGGTGCAGGTCACGGATCCTCGCCCCCCTCCAGTGCCGGTGGCGACGCTCGAGCTCGAAGACGCGGACTAGGCATCGTGCCGGTCACGATCTACGCTCATCGCGGCGCGCCTGCAGAGTGTCCAGAGAATACGATGGTGTCGTTCCGGCGTGCGCTGGAGCTGGGCGTCGACGCCCTGGAGCTGGACGTCCACGCGACGCGCGATGGCGCCATCGTGATAAGCCACGATCCGGACGCGCAGCGGATGGCCGGCGTGGCCGCGCGCTGGTGCGAGCTGGATCTGGCCGAGGCCCAGCGCCTGGATCTCGGCCACGGCTACCTCGCCGCAGATGGCTCGCGGCCATTTCTTGGGCGCCACATCGGCATCCCGACCTTCGAGGAGCTGCTGGTGGAATGTCCCGGCGTGCGGCTCAACGTGGATCTCAAGCAGCACACGCCGTCGATCGTCGAGCCGGTGCTGGCGCTGTTGCGGCGACTCCGCGCCGAGGAGCGCGTGACCCTGGCCAGCTTCCGCGCTCGCACCATGCTGGAGGTTCGCCGGCGCGGCTACCCTGGCGCGACCGCGCTGTCGCAGCCGGAGGTGGCGGCGCTCCTGGCCGCTCCCAAGGCGGTGTGGCGGCGGCTGCCGTGGCGCGGCACCGCGGTGCAGGTTCCTGTGGCGGTGGGGCGGGTGCGCCTCGACCGGGCCGCGTTCGTGGACAAGTGCCACGCGCTTGGGCTGCGCGTGGACTTCTGGACCATCGACGATCCGGCGCAAGCGCGTGAGCTCATTGCGCGCGGCGCGGATGGCATCATGACCGACGATCCTGCTCGCATGGTCCGCGCGCTGCGCGGCGGCGCCTGAAGCGCGCTCGGAGCCTCGCGCCGGCTCGCCTCGCACCGCCACGCTGCGCCTCGCACTGGCTCGCTGCGGCGCGCTGCGACGGTCTGCCGCCACAATCTCCCAGCGCACACGAGCGCTTTTTTGCAAAGTAGGCGATGCTCGTGGGGCTGTGTTGGAATCTCGCATCGCCCCTGGCTTGCTTCTGGCCATGCCGCAGCTCCACGACCCGAACTTCTCGCACGCGGTGGTCCTCATGATCGAGCACAGCGAGGAGGGGTCCTTCGGCCTGGTGGTGAACCAGCCAAGCGCCATCAAGGCCACCGAGCTGCTGCACAGCCTGGACATGTCGTGGGGGGGAGATCTGTCCGCGGTGGTGTGGTCCGGCGGGCCGGTGAGCCGGAACACGGGCTGGGTGCTGCACCAGCCGATGGAGCAGCTCGAGATGCGGTCTTCGCGCGGCAGCGGCACCATCGACGTGGCGCCCGGGATCTCGCTCACCACGTCCCCGGACCGGCTGCGAACCATTGCGCTGGCACCTCCGGAGCGCGTGCGCTTGCTCCTTGGGTACTCCGGGTGGGGCCCAGGTCAGCTCGCGGAGGAGATGTCGCGCGGGGCGTGGCTGCACGTCGAGGCCGATCCGGCGCTCATCTTCGATTCTCCGCCCACCGAGCTGTGGAGTCGGGCCATCCGGTCGCTTGGGATCAACCCCGAGTCGCTGGTCCAGGGTCGCGGCACCAACTGACAGGGGCTTGGGCCGCGAACAGGCTGTCCAACAGGCGCCGCGGCGGCGAGGGCTGCGGTACCGTGAGGGTAGGGGGACCTCATGGATCGCGTTCTGCTCCTGCGTACCATTCCGCTGTTCGAGTCGCTCGGCGACGAGGATCTGGCCGTCCTGGTCAGCCGGCTGCGCGAAGAGCGCTTCGAGGCTGGGCAGACGGTGTTCTCACAGGGCGATGAGGGCGACGCGATGTACCTCATCGAGGACGGCGCGGTGGACATCGTGGCGGGCACCGGCAAGCAGCGGGTGACCCTGGCCAGCTTGTTCAAGCAACAGTATTTCGGTGAGCTGTCGCTGCTCGACGGCGCGCCGCGCTCGGCGATGGCGGTGGCGTCGCGGCCCACCGTGCTGCTGGCGCTGGAGCGCGATGACTTCGTGGACTTTGTCCGGGGGCGACCAGAAGCCGCGCTGCTCATCATGCACGAGATCGGCGAGCGCATCCGCGCCACCAACGAGCTGATGACGCGCACGGTGACGCGCAACGTGCTCGAGGAGGAGGAGGAGAAGCTATCGCTGGGCGCCCGGGTCGCCGACAAGGTCGCGGCGTTCGGCGGCTCCTGGCCGTTCATCTTCATCTTCGGTGGGTTCATGGCCACCTGGATGCTGTGGAACTCGCTGCCGTGGGCGTTCGACCCGTTGCCGTTCATGTTCCTGAACCTGTTCCTCTCCACCATCGCCGCGCTGCAGGCGCCGGTCATCATGATGAGCCAGAACCGCCAGTCCTCGAAGGACAAGGCGCTGGCGGTCAACAACTATCAGGTCAACCTCAAGAACGAGGTGGCCATTGACAAGATCCTCCGCGGCCAGGCCGAGCTCATGCAGCGGCTGACGTCGCTGGAGCAGCGGCTGGTGAGCGAAGGCAAGAGCGCGCGGCCGACGACGGCCTGAGCGACCAAGCGCACGACGAAGCGCACGAAGAAGCGCGCGGCGAAGCGCAGGCGAGGGCCCCTCGGGTCCCGACGGAGTCCGGTGAAGAAGCTGGACTCGTCCCTGCTCGCGTTCAAGCGCGTGGTGGATCCCGACGCATCGCGAACCCCGGTGTGGGGTAGGCCCTACGGCTAGGCGTAGGGTTTCTCCACGGCCCCCTCGATGGTGCGATCTGTTCCGAGGAGAAACGGATAGATACAGCGGTTGTGTGGCTGGTGCGGGTCTTGCTATATGCGGCGCATGGCTCATCGCGACTTCGCTTCTTGGACGCGCAGGTGGGGGTGGAGTCTGATCGCAGTGGCGCTCGTCGCTTGCGCGTCCCCCGGGGGCCGCGGTGACATCGACGACATGGACCCCGAGCCCGTCGGCTCGCCGCCGCTGCTCTCGCTCGACAGCCCGGCGGCCGGTTCGGTGATCGGCGGCACCGTCAACGTGTCCGCCACCGCGACCGACGACGACGGCATCTCGTACGTGCGCTTCACGCTCCCCGATGGCACCACCTTCACCGATGAGGCGGCGCCGTTCTCCACCACCTGGGACAGCGAGCTGGTGGGCAACGGGCCGCACACGCTCTCTGCCACCGCGATGGATCGGGCCGGGGTGAACACCATGGCCACCGTCCAGGTGGAGGTCGCCAACGTCACCCTCAACCTGCCACCTGACCTCGTCATCGGGCAGCCCGCCGGCGGGGCCGATGTCGCGGCGACGGTGACGATCCTGGCCACCGCGACGGATCCAGACGGGGCGATCGCCTCGGTCCGGTTCACCTTGCCTGGCGGCCAGGTGGTGACGGACTCGGCGGCGCCGTACTCGGTGACGTGGGACACCTCGACGGTGGGCAATGGGGCTCACACCATCAGCGTCGCCGCCACCGACAACGCCGGGGCGACCACCACCTCCGCGATCACGCTCAACGTGAACAACGGGGGCAACCTGCCGCCTGCGCTCTCGATCCTGACTCCAGCCAGCGGCGCCACCGTGTCCGGAAGCAAGCTGATCCTGGTCAGCGCCTCCGACGCCGATGGCATCGCCTCGGTGCGTTTCGATCTGCCGGGCGGCGGCTCGGTGACGGACACCACGTCGCCGTACAGCCTGATGTGGAACACCGCGCTGGTCCCGGACGGGCTGCGCACCGTCGCGGTGACCGCCGCGGATGGCACCGGCATCACCAGGAGCGCTTCGGTCACCGTGCGGGTCGCCAACGGCGTCAACTTCCCGCCGACGGTCGCCATCACGTCGCCGGCGAGCGGCGTGAACGTCGCTGGCACGCTCACCATCACCGCGGACGCCTCGGATCCGGAGGGGCTGCCGACGTCGGTGCGCTTCGAGCTTCCAGACGGCTCGGTGGTCACCGACAGCGCGGCGCCGTACTCGGCCACCTGGAACACCGCCACGCGCGCCAACGGCGCGTGGTCGATCATCGCCAGGGCCACCGACGCGGCCGGCGCCACCGTGAGCGCGACGGTGACCGTGAACGTCTACAACGGCGGGACCAACTACCCGCCGGGAGTCTGGTTCACCGCGCCGAGCAACAACGCCAGCGTCTCCGGGGAACTCTCGATCGTCGCCGGGGCCTCTGACCCGGACGGCTCGGTGGCCTGGGTCCGCTTCGACCTGCCCGACGGCACCTCCGTCACGGATCGCGCCGCCCCGTTCTCCACGACCTGGCAGACCGGCACGGCCGCCAAGGGCAGCACGCCGTACATCCACGCGACCACGGTCGACAACCTGGGGTCTCGTGCCACCGCGCGCGTCCGGGTCACCATCGCCAACGCCAGCGACAATCGTCACCCCGTCGTCTCGATCGTGGCTCCCGCCGAGGGCGAGGTCGCGTACGGCCAGCTCACCGTATGGGCGACCGCGGAGGACCCGGACGGTTCGGTGGCGAAGGTGCAGTTCTTGCTGCCCGACGCCAGCGGCGAGATCGACACCACACCGCCGTACTCGGTGACCTGGGACACCAGGCGGCAGCCCAACGGCGCGCGGCGGATCTGGGCGATCGCCACCGATGACGCCGGCGCGAGCACCGCGACCAGCGTGCTGGTCAACGTCGCCAACGGCTCGGTCACTAGCTGCCTCAACGCCGTGGCGGCGGCCACCGGCTTGCCGCTCTCCATCCCCGACAACTCCACCGCGGGCGTCGATTCGAGCGTGGTGGTGGCCGGCGCCGGGGTCGTCTCGAGCCTGGCCCTCTCGCTGGAGGTCCGTCACCCGTATCGCGGCGATCTGGTGGTCACGCTGACCTCGCCCACCGGCACCTCTTATGACCTCTGGAACCGGACCGGGAGCTCCGCGGATGATCTGCTGCTGATCGACGTCCCGGTGCAGGCGTTCGTGGGGCAGCGGGCCGCGGGGACGTGGCGCCTCAACGTGTCCGATCGAGGCGTCGGTCTCTCGGGGAGGCTGGTGGCCTGGTCGCTGAAGGTGGTGGCCTCCTGCGCCGACGCTCCCCGCCCTGCGGGGGGCGCCTTCGAGTTCGCCGCGGCGAACACGCTCAGCGCCACGCGCGCCACCGTCCGGCGCACGGTGGCGCTGGCCGCGGGCACCACCGTGCGCGCCGGCACCTGCGGCGTGATCGGCGGCGCGTCCGCGCAAGGCACCCTGGTGCGTCTCCTGGACGCCGCGGGCGTCATCGTCGATTCGACTGACGACACCTGTGGCGGCGCGGGCTCGCGGGTGACGTACGTGGTGCCGGCGGACGGCCTGTACACCATCGCCGCAGGCTGCACCGCGGAGACCTCGTGCAGCGGGACGGTTGCCTGGGAGTTCAGCGGGTCCAAGGCGTACTCGGCGACCGGCACCTATGACGGCCGCAACAACACCGTGAACGTCAACGTGCCGATGGTCGCGGGCCAGAGCATCACCTTTGGCACCTGCGGAATGCCCGGCTCCAGCAGCCTGGGCAACACGTACCTCCGCCTCAACAACCCCAGCGGTAGCAACATCGCCTCGAGCAACGATGCGTGCGGTGGCGAGGCGTCGAAGGCGAGCTTCACCGCGGTCACCAGTGGCACGTACGTGCTGCGCATGGGCTGCTACGACTACCTGTCCTGCAGCGGCACGACCGCGTGGCTCGTGCGCTAGCGCTCCCGCCGTCGCCACGGCTGGCCACGAGCTGCGCCTTGCACGTCGCGCGGTAGCTGTTACGATCTCGGCGTGAAGAAGGTCCTGGTGCTTGCGGTCGTCGCTGGGCTTGGCGTGGGCGCGTATCTGAAGTGGTTCCACAAGGCGCCAGCCGCGCGCGCCTGTGAGCGGCTGACCTCGCTGTGCGGCGAGCTGGATGCCAGCACGTGCGCGGATCTCGCCAAGGTCGCCAACGACAAGGCGGTGACCTGCGTGAGGTCCGCCGACACGTGTATGGAGGCGATGGGCTGCGTCATGGGATCTGCCCTGGAGGACTTCGAGCGCGGGTTTCGGCGCGGCTCGGAGTGAGCGCAGCGCGGGAGGTTCGCGCGACCTCGTTGCCGGCTCGTTGCCGGCTCGTTGCCACCGGTGCCCAGGCGCCGGCCGCGGCGAGGGGGAATTGGAACCGTCCGCGCCACCGTCCACAGCCTCGGCCTCTGCGGAGACGCGCTGCGACTTGGATCACGCCAACGTTTCCGCGGAGGTCTCCGCGACCCCTCGTGATCGTGCCCGCGCCTCGACCACCGTGCTCGACCCACCACCGTGCGCGACCCAACCACCGTGCTTGACCTAACCACCGTGCTTGACCTAACCACCTCCCACGCGCTCACCCTTGTCGTTACCTGGCGATCCGTTCCGGGTTCTGGGTTCTGGTACAAACCAAAAAACTCAGGGTTCTGAAAACAGCAGGGGCTGTGCGGCGGTGTGGAGAGGCGCGCCGTCCCCTCCGGCACGCCTGCTGCACCGGGCCCTCCTGCGCCTCTCCAAGGGCTGTGGACAACCGCGCCGCTTGCGCGCATCACGCCTACCCAGGCTCGACGGGCGCGGTTGTCCACAACCCGGCACCGTCCACAGCCCCAGGGCTTCCGCGGAAACGCGCTGCGACTTGGATCACTCCACGTTTCCGCGGAGGTTTCCGCGATCTCGATCTAAGGTCCCGGCTCGCTCTCGTCCGCCTGCCGGACGCATTTTCCAATTAAAGATCTACTATCCAATATCAACATCAAATACCAACATCACTCTTGACACCTTCCGCGACCGCCAGCCCTCCGCGCCGCCAACCCACCGCGATCTCTCCACCCGCGGCCCCAACGCGCGCTACATGCCCTATCAACCCGCGCACCCCACGAAACTTCGCGCGGCCTGCGCTTCCGCGGCACCAGGGGCACGCCAGGCGCGAATCCGGCGCCGAAAATCGCCATGCTACAAGAGTGCATGCGCGAGCCTCTCTCCGTTGAGGAAGTTCAAGCTCTGGGCGAACACATCGCCGAGCAAGCCGTCCACCTGGACGCCGCCATGCATCGCCTGCTGGCGGACCTGCGGACGTTCGACGCGGCCGGCGGCTGGTACCGCCAGGGCTTTGGAACGTGCGCACTGGCTGAGCTGGCGCGTCGGCTGGGATCTTGGCACCGCACGCCAACACCTGCGCGTGGCCAGGGCCTTGCACACCTTGCCGCTCATATCAGAGGCACTATCTGCCGGGCAGATCTCATATTCCAAGACGCGCGCCATCACGCGCGTCGCCACCGCCGCCACCGAAGCCGTGCTGTTGGGCTACGCGCAGCACTGCACCGCCAGCCAGCTCGAGACCGTGTGCCGCAAGGTCGGCGTCTTGGGGCGGACGCCGCCGGCCGAGCCACACGCCCGCACGACAGCGAGCGCTACGTGGCGCACACGACGACGGCCTCTGGCATGGTGTGCGTCAAGGCGTGCCTGCGCCCCGACGAGGCCGCACTGCTGCTTCAAGTATTGCAGCAAGCGGCGGTGGACTGCATGCGCGAGCCAGCGGGCGCTTCCGCAGAGGTTGCTGACGTTTCCGCGGAAGCGCCAGCACCTGCCGAGCGATCGGCTGACGTTTCCGCGGAAGCGCAGCGCTCTTCCACCACGACCACCGCGCGTCGTCCGTACAACCGCGCCGATGGCTTGATGGCCCTGGTCCAGTCCTACGCGCGCGGCAGCCGCACCGAGCGTTCTCCCTTCGAGCTGATCGTCACCGTGCCCGTGGCGCTGCTGCAGCAAACCGCCGCGACTACCGACTCAGCCACCGGCACCGCCGACTCCACCTCCAGCATCTCCGTAGCCACCGACCTCGCCCCCGCCTCCTTCACCGACCGTGGCGCCTCGCTGCCGGTGGCCCTCACCGTCGAGAGCGACCTTGCGCTCTCTCCGCAAGCTACCCGCCGCCTGGCCTGCGACTGCGGGCTGGTCGTCGCCACCGTTGCCGCCGCTACCGTCACCGCCGCCGCCCCGCTCTCCGTCGGCCGCAAGACCCGCACCATCCCCGCCGCCCTCAAGCGCGCCTTGCTGCTGCGTGATCGCACTTGCCGCTTCCCCGGCTGCGATCACCGCCTCTTCCTCGAGGGTCATCACCTGCAGCACTGGGCAGACGGCGGCGAGACCAATCTCGACAATCTCGCGCTGCTCTGCTCTCTCCACCACACCTACGTCCACGAGCGCGGCTATCGCATCACGCAATCACCCGCTGGCGCGCTCGCCTTCGAAGATCCGCAGGGCCGCGCCGTCGTCCCGCTGCCGCCTCGCCCCGCGCCGCCGCTGCTCGGCTGGCCGGCGATCCATGCCGCCAACACCGCCAACGCCGCGCTGCCGCTGACAGCCACCACCGGCCAGTGCCGCTGGCGCGGCGAGCGCGTCGATAGCTGGGACGCCGCCGCCACCATCACGCGCATCCAGCGCCGCGCCGACGCGGCTGCGGCCCCCGCACCCTCCGCCCCTTCCACCCCAGCCGCATCCCAGCCACCCTCTTCCTCCCGCACACCAGCACCACCCTCACCGCCCTCACCACTCTCATCTGTCGCCGATCCCCCACTCGACCCCGACGGCCACCCGCTGCGCGGCCTGTGGGACGACCTCGACCGCCACAGCGCCATCGAGCGCTGGGTCCTCGCCGAGATGGAGACTACCGGCGTCGACCCGCTGTCGATCGGCCGCCCCTTGCCGGACCACCTGCAGCACCCGTCCCAGCGCCCATCGCTGCGCCGGTCGTAACGCCCGTCGAACATCCGCCCACGTCTAGAACACCGAACGGTTTGAAATGCCTGCTACGACGAGACCTTGCGGGCGCCTTCGGGCGTACGTCCGATGCTCGCTCGTCACGTAGGGCCACTACGCTCCTCGCTGCGCTTCGGGCGTGCGCCCGAATCCACCTCGCAAGGTCTCGTCTCGCGACGGCATTCAAACCGTTCGGTGTTCTAGCAGGTGGTTAGCGCCGCCTGATCGGCCGCCTAGCCAGCGCTGGCGCCGAGCACCAGGTCCGCCCACAGCGGGCGATGATCGCTGGCGCGGCGGGCCGCGGCGTGCTCCGCGCGCGCCAGCTCGGTGACCGCCACCGCGCCGCGCACGTACAGGCCGTCGAGCGCGCGCAGCGGCGCCCAGGCCGGGAACGTCCGCGGCGAGCGGTCTGGACCGCGGAAGCCCGCCGGCGTGAGCAGCCGCCACAGCCGGCCGTACACGTCGTTGAGGTCGCCGCCGACGATGATCGGGGTCTCGTGGTGCAGCCGCGCGAACGGATGACAGTCGAGGAAGCGGCGGAGCTGGATCTTGCGCTCGTACTGGGCCAGGCCCAGGTGCATGTTGAAGACATGCACCGTGCGGTCCACCTCGTCGTGGCGGACGCGCAGCTCGGCGTGCAGCACGCTGCGCCGCTTCTTGAGCGGCACCGTGAGATCGACGTTGGAGGTCTCGACGATGGGATAGCGACTGAGCACCGCGTTGCCGTACTCGCCGCCGCCGCGCACCGAGACGTTGCCAAACCAGGTGCGGTGGGAGAGCCCGGTCAGCTCGGCCAGCCGGTCGACCTGGCGATCCCCGTTGGAGCGCTTGGCGCCGTCGTCGACCTCCTGCAAGAGCACGACGTCCGGCTCCAGCGTGGCCAGCGCCTCCGCCGTGCGCTGCGGATCGTAACGGCGGTCCAGGCCGCCGATGCACTTGTGGATGTTGTAGGTGACGACCCGTAGCTTCAACGCCCCACCAGCATAGCCGGAAAACCGCGCGGCGCGGCGGCCTGACGGTCAGTTGCCGCACTTCGCCCAGGCGGCTTGGCGGGTGGCCCGCGTTTGCGCGCCGGGCGAGCGCCGGAGTTGGCCGGGTGGCCCGCGCTGCCGCGCCGGGGCGAGCGCCGGAGTTGGCCGGGTGGCCCCGCTTGCGCGCCGGGGCGAGCGCCGGAGTTGGCGTCTGGCTCGACTTCCGCTACGGTGCGCCACCATGCCCAGCTCCATCACCAAGCGTGCCACCGAGCGCTTGTTCTCTGCCCTAAACCGCGCCGACGAGCTTGGCGGCGAGCTACGCGACTACGTCCAGGACAAGGTCCTGGTGGACCCGCGCTATGTCTCAGCCCGCAAGAAGGTCGCCCAGCTCCTTGGCCGGTCGTACGAGTCCAAGGAGGAGGCCACCGGGCGCGCCCAGGTCCGCGCGGCCACGGTGGCCGCGGTGGCCGCCACCGCCCCAGCGCCCGCGGCCATGGCGCGCAGCAACGAGCGGACCCTGGGCAATCCGGAGGTCAAGGCGCAGATCTACGGCAAGAAGAGCTGCCCGTGGTCCGGGCGCGCCATCTCTTTGCTCGAGCGGCACAAGGTGGACTTCGACTTCGTTGATCTCGAGGAGCCGGAGCACGAGGCGCTGATCGTGCGGCTGGCCAGCGAGACCCGGCAGCACACGGTGCCGTACGTCTACCTCCGCGGCCACTTCATCGGCGGCTTCAACGCGCTCTCCGAGGTGGAGCGCCTGGGCCAGCTCGAGGTGGCGTTGATGAGCGCGAAGGAGCGCCAGCAGGCGCCAGCGCACCAGCAGCAGGTGCAGATCGTGCCGCGCCCCAACACCGACGACGTCGCCCCCGGCGAGGTCGCGCGAGACGACGAGCAGGGCTAGGTACTAGCTCGTACTATCGTACTAACTCCGGCCGGCGCGGCCCTCGAGCCCGATGATGGCGTCGATGCGACCGGCGGGCAGGGCCGCACCGGCGTCGAGGAGTAGCTCCGAGCCCAGGATCAGGTTGAACGGGATCTGGTACTCGCTGAGCCGCCGCCGCACCAGCTCCTTGCCGTTGGGGTGGAGGTCCAGGCTGCGGCGAGGCGAGTCGCTGCCCGCCTCGATGGAGCGGATGGACCCGATGGGCATGGCCCCGTCGCCACCGGGGCTGGTGACCGAGGTCGGCGCCAGGTACACGGTGAGCTCGGCGGTGCTGACGTTGAACGAGTTCTGCGGCACCTCGTAGGTGACGTCATCGAGCATGACCTCCAGCACGTCATCGTCCGGACTTCCGGGCGTCAGGTTCGGCAGGTCGGTGGCGAGGTTGATCGTGCGCCACAGCTCGGTGCGCAGGGTGAGCTGGCACTGCGACGTGTCAGGGTTGCACGCGCTGGTACACAGGCTGAGCTTGCAGACCGATGAGGCGATCACCGCCGCGGTGCAGGGATCAGGGACCGCGCCCGGGGCGCAGGTCCGGCCCAGCAGGACCACGGCCGAGGTCGGGTTCAGGTTCCACGCGGCGGCATCAATGGTGAAGGGCTTTTGCAGAGCAGCAAGATCGACGTTGGCTGTGTCATCACTCACTAACCCACAGCCGGAGAGTTCGATCACTCCGACAAGCGCCCCCAGAAGCAGGCGGTACGTTCGCATAGGGATAAGCGTCCTCGAAAAGCTAGTCCACGCATCCTAGCATCCCTGGCTCTGGTCTCATCCCATTTCCTTCGTGATGGTAGCCACAGACCAAAGCGAGCAGGGAGCGTGGTCCTGGGGACATGTCAAAAGCCAAGCTGCACCTGGCTAGTGACCAACTACGTGAAACCCCGCAAAGATGCGCGGCCAGGGCGTCGCTACGAGGCGGCCGGCGCCGGCCGGTCTGGCCACGAGTGGCCTCACTAGCGCGGCAACAGCGCCTCACTAGCGCCTGGATGGGACTCAGGTCGGTAGCTGCCGCAAGATCTCCTCCGCAGCCGACCAGGGATCTTCCTTGCGCGCCTCGACCGCAGCGGCGACGTCGGCCAGGCCGCCGCGGCGCGCCAGCGCTTGCTCCACCCGGTCCGAGACCAGGGCGCGCAGCAGCTCGGCCAGGTGGGCGGAGCGCCGGTTGATGGCGCGGCTCTCGGCGGCCGGGCCTTGCCAGACGCGCTGGCGGTGGGCTTCGATGGCCGCGCCGAGCTGCGCGATGCCCGACCCCTCGGCGGTGCCGCGGGTGGCGACCGTGCGCACGATCTCCACCTCCTTGCGCTCGCCGTGTGCGCGCAGGTCGAGCATGTGCAGGAGATCGCGCTCGGTGCGATCTGCGCCTTCGCGGTCGGACTTGTTCACCACCAGCACGTCCGCGATCTCGAGCAGGCCCGCCTTGATGGCCTGGATGTCATCGCCCAGGCCCGGCACGGTGACCACCACGGTCGTGTGCGCGGCCTTCATCACGTCCACTTCGTCCTGGCCCACGCCCACGGTCTCCACCAGGATGCGGGTGTAGCCCATGGCGTCGAGCACGGCGACGACATCGAAGGTGGAGCGCGACAGGCCGCCCAGATAGCCGCGGGTGGCCAGGCTGCGGATGAACACGTCGTTGTCGAGCGCGTGGCGCTGCATGCGGATGCGATCGCCGAGGATCGCGCCGCCAGAGAACGGCGAGGTCGGATCGACGCACACCACGCCGACGCGCTCTCCAGCGGCCCGGTAGTACGCGATCATCGCGTCGACCACGGTGGACTTGCCGGCGCCGGGGTTGCCGGTGATGCCGGTGATGTAGGCGCGCCCGGTGTGCGGGAACAGGGCCTTGAGCGCGTCCATGGCGGCCGGTCGTCGGTCGTCGATGTCGCGCATCAGGCGGGCGCCAGCGCGGATCTCACCGCGGAGGATTGCAGAGATGTCGGTCATGGCAAGGTGCTCGCAGGTCAGGGGACGCGCGCTGGCGGGGCCGGCGCCTTGAAGCGCTGCTCGGGGCCGGCTGGGGTGTAGAGCTGGAGGGCGCGCAGCGGCGCTGCGGCCACGAAGGCGTGCGGCACGCCCGGCGGGAGCTGGAGCACGGAGGTGGGGCCGACCGGCAAGGTCAGCTCGCCGAGCGTGAGGGTGCCGGCGCCCTCGAGGATGTACAGCAGCTCGGTCTCGGTGGGGTGCTGGTGCAGCGGCACGGCGGTGCCTGCGTCGAAGGTGAGGACCGAGGCGGACAGCTCACCGCGCTTGGTCTGCGCCGGATCCAGGAAGAGCTTGACCCCGCCACCTGGGCGCCGATACGTGACCGCCTGGTCTGCGCGCGTGAGCACGAAGGCCGGGGCTGGCTTGCTGGAGCCACGAGGAGGATCCGATGACACCTCCGGGGTGGGCAAGGCGCCGGCGCGGGCCGAGCCCTCTTCGCCGCCGGGGGTGACCACCAGCACGGCGCGCAGCGCGGCCCCCGCCGACGCGGTGAGCTTGCGCTGGCCGCCGGCTGGCACCAGCAGCAGATCGCCCGCGGAAAAGGGCACCGCCGCGCCCTTGGCGCCCGCGACGGTCCCGGCGCCGAGCATCATCCAGGCCTCGCTGCGCGTGGCCACCCGCAGGCCAGTGCTGCCGCCCGCGGCGATCTCGATCTCGAACATGGACGCGGCGGCGCTGCCGGTGTTGCGCTCGTCGAGCAGGGTGGTGATCGCCACCTGGCCCTGGCGCTGGGCGGGGATCCAGCGCCGGTCGATGACGCTCTGGCTCCTGGGGGCGCGGAACGCAAACGGGAGCTGGATGGTCTGCCCGGTCAGCGGCGCCGCCCAGGCATACCCTGCGAGGAGCTGCTGCATGCACGCGACCAGCCGCGAGCTCTTGGTGTTGTCGCGCGCCACGGTGACGGTGGACACGGGTCGCGCGATGTCCACCAGCAGCGCCAGCTCGCCGGCCAGCTCGTAGCCCTCGACCGCCGCCGCGGCGGCCCAGCAGAGCTGCGCGCCTTCGTCGAGCTGGTTCATGGCGTGCTGGATGGCGGCCAGGCGCTCGGCCTGGTCGGAGGACTCGGCGGACTCGGAGGCCTTGGAGGCCTCCGCCGCGGGGGACGACGAGGACGTCGCCGTCGTCGGGGCCACCGGGGCCGCCGGCTCGGTCGGGCCGGGCCGGGTGGCGGGCGAGGCGCAAGCAACGCCAGCGACGCCGACGATCGTCGCGGCGCGCAGGAAGCGCCGCGGCCCAGGCAGCAGCGCCGCCGCTGCGTTGGCGGCGCGGTCAGCCACCCGCCACCGATCATGTTCGCTAGGGCGAGGCACTAGTGCGTTGACCGGGTGATCGGCGATGCGTCCGCTCGGCTGGGGTGGTCAAGCTCACCTTGGCGAAGCACTTAGGCCACCTTGGGGCGAACCGTGCCTTCCACCCAGTCGATGATCTCTTGCGTGCTGGCGCCCGGCGTGAAGATCTTGGCCACGCCGAGCTGCGCCAGCTTGGCGATGTCGTCCTTGGGGACGATGCCGCCGCCGAACACCACCATGTCGCTGGCGCCGCGCTGCTTGAGCGCGTCCATCACGGCCGGAAAGAGCGTCATGTGCGCGCCTGACATGATGGACAGGCCCACGGCGTCTACCGCCTCCTGCACCGCGGCGGCGGCGATCATCTCCGGGGTCTGGTGCAGGCCGGTGTAGACGACCTCGTAGCCGGCGTCGGCGAGCGCGCGGGCGACGACCTTGGCGCCGCGATCGTGGCCGTCGAGGCCGGGCTTGGCCACCAGGATGCGGAGTTTGCGCGGGGAGTCAGCCATGGCTCTGTTATTGTGCGCGAAGCAGGTTGCGCGCAATCACGATGCGCTGGATCTCGCTGGTTCCTTCGTAGATTCGCGTCACCCGGACGTCCCGGCAGGCCCGCTCGATGGGGAAATCGCGGGTGTAGCCATATCCGCCGTGGACCTGCAGCGCTATGTCGCAGATGAGCCCGGCCTTCTCACTGGAAAATAGCTTGGCCATGGAGGCGGCCTGGGAGTACGGCTGGTGGCGCTGCTTGAGGTCCGCGGCGCGCAGCGTCAAGAGGGTGCCGGCGTCCAGCCAGGTGGCGGCGTCGGCCAGCATGTTGCCGATGGCCTGGTGGCGGATGATGGGCACGTCGAACTGCGTGCGCTCGCTGGCATAGCGCACCGCGGCCTCCAGCGCGCCGCGGGCGATGCCGAGCGCCTGGGAGGCGATGCCGATCCGGCCGCCGTCGAGCGCCATCATCGCCAGCGCGAAGCCGCGCCCGGGGCCGCTGAGCATCGCGTCCTCGCCCACCTCCACGCCGTCGAGCACGAGCTGCGCGGTGGAGGAGCCGTGCAGGCCCATCTTCTCTTCGATCCGGCTCACCGTGAGCCCGGGGCTGCCGCCGGGAACCAGGAAGGCCGAGATGCCCTTGTGACCGGCGCGCGGGTCCGTCATGGCCCACACCACCAGCACCCCGGCGCGGTCGCCGCTGGTGATCCATTGCTTGGTCCCCGAGAGCCGCCATCCGCGGTCGGTCTTCTCGGCCCGCGTGGTGAGGGCCGCCGGGTCCGAGCCGGCCTGCGGCTCGGAGAGCGCGAAGGCTCCACAGACGAGCTCGCCGGAGACCAGGCGCGGGACCCAGTGGCTTATCTGCTGCGGGGTGCCGTTGGCCGCGATCAGCTCCGCCACCATGTTGCTCACCGACACCGTCACCGCCACCGAGGCGTCGGCGCGCGCCAGCTCCTGCATGGCCAGCGAATAGGCGATCGTGCCTGCGCCCGCGCCCCCTAGCTCCTCGGGCACGGCCACGCCCAGGAGCCCCAGGTCGGCGAGCGCGCGGAGCTCGCTCACCGGGAACTCGCCGGTGACGTCGCGGCGCGCGGCGTGCGGCGCCAGGAGCCGCTCGGCCGCGTCTCTGGCGGTGCGCTGTACCAGGCTTTGCTCTTCGGTGAGTTGCAGATCCATCGGGTCTTCCTTTTCACACGCCGGCGCGACAGGTGACGAACCTCAAGGGGCGACAGCCTGGAGGTATCGCACGGACAGCTTGGCCACGGGGACGCGCGGCTCGGTGAGGCGCCAGCTCAGCGCCGCCTTGTGGGCGCACTCGGCCCAGCGGTCGGTGAACCCGGCGACCTCCTCCACGGCGAAGCCGGCCGAGAGCACCTGACCCTGCGCGCCCAGGTACAGCGTGAGCAAGACCTCGCGCGGCGCGAGCGCCTCGGCGGCCTGGGTGGGCGACGGGTCCTTGCCAGGCGCGGTCGGCTCCTCGGCGCCGCAGGCGTCGAGCTTGGCGAGCTGGCCGCCCACCGCCGCGGCGCTCTGCGCTTCCCCCCACACCGCCGCCTGGCCGGTGGCCGAGAACTCGAGCGGCACGGTGAAGTCGGTGGCGCCCCCTCGCGGCGCCGGGAACCTGAGCCGACGCGACACGGACAGCAGGCACTTCTCCACCGGCCACGCGCCGAGATCGCTGTCGGCGATCTGCACGGACCGCACCTCGCCGCCCTCGCCGAGCTCCCACTTGAGGGTCACCCGCCCGCCCAGCCAGCGCCGGTCGCCGACGCGGCTGACGTAGCAGGCGGACAGCTCGTTGGTGTGCGGCTCGACCACCGCGCGGATCTGCTCTGGCTCGAGGACCCCGCGGCTCGATTGCAGGGTGACGCCGTCGTCCTCCGCGGCGAGCTCCTGCGCGCGGTCGCGGGAGTTCTTGGGCGCGGTCGTGCCGCCGCCAGCCGAGGTCGCGCCGCCGCAGCCAGCGCCGCTGCCGAGCCCCAGCGCGAGCAAGCCCAAGGCGCCGCCGACGCCAAGCGCCGCGCCCCGAGCCAGCCTCGATCCCGCGCCCCCCGCCGCATCTACACCGCCTCGAAGCCGTAGGTGTAGGACCAGGGCAGCGGCTCGGGGACCTGGGGGAACTCGATGTCGCGCACGTGGCCCATCACGCAGTCGGTCAAGATCTTCGAGGTCAGCGAAGACTTCACCACCTGGAGGTCCGAGGCCTTGCCCGCTGGCGAGATCACAAAGCCGAGCGTGATGCGACCGCGGGCGTTCTTGGGCAGCTCGCCACCGTCGATGGCGGGCGCCAGGCAGCGCGCCACCACGTTGCGCTTGCGGTCCAGCGCGCGCCGGATCTCGTCCATGGTCTCCGGGCCGACCACGTTGCCACCGGAGGACTCCGCCGCCGGCGAGCTGTCCGCGGCGGTTGTGCTCTCGCTCTTGGACTTGCCTCCGCAGGCGGTCAACGCCAGCGCCGCGGCGGCGGTCAGAAGGAGCGGCTGGATGAACATGCGCGTCATGGTGTCCTCGAGTGGCGGGGGAAGTTCGTGACCGATAGTAGCGCCTGGCGCCGCCTGGCAGCGCCAGACATCACCTGGCGGCGTCAGGATCGTCAGGCGTCGCCAGCACGCCCGACACTAGACGCCCTTGGCCAGGTGCCCGGCGATCACCAGCCGCTGGATCTCGCTGGTGCCTTCGTAGATCTCGGTGATCTTGGCGTCGCGGAAGTGCCGCTCCACCGGGAACTCGGTGACGTAGCCGTTGCCGCCGAAGATCTGGATGCCCTCGCGGGCGGCGCGGTTGGCCACGTCGCTGGCGTAGAGCTTGGCCATGGCCGCCTCCTTGGTGAACGGCTGCTTGTGGTCCTTGAGCCAGGCCGCGCGCAGGGTGAGCAGCCGCGCGGCGTCGAGCTCGGTGGCCATGTCCGCGAGCTTCCACTGGATGGCCTGGTACTGCATGATCGGCTTGCCGAAGGTCTTGCGGTCCTTGGCGTAGGCCAAGGAGTCCTCCAGCGTGGCGCGGGCGATGCCCAGCGCCTGCGCGGCGATGCCGACGCGGCCACCGTCGAGCGTGGACAGCGCCACCTTGAAGCCGCCGCCGACCTCGCCCAGCACGGCGCTGGCGGGGAGCCGCACGTCGTCGAGGAAGATCTGGCACGACTTGCTGCCGCGGATGCCGAGCTTGTCGTCCGGCGGGCCGCAGCGGACGCCGGCTGCGTCCATCGGCAAGATGAACGCGGTGATGCCCTTGGTGCCGGCGGCGCGGTCGGTCATCGCGAACAGCACGCACACGTCGGCCACCGGCCCGTTGGTGATCCAGTTCTTGACGCCGTTTATCACCCAGGCGTCGCCGTCGCGCTCGGCGGTGGTGCGCTGGGCGCCCGCGTCGGAGCCCGCCTCGGGCTCGGACAGGCCAAAGCAGCCGAGCTTCTGGCCGGCGGCCAGGGGCGCCAGGAACTCGCGGTGCTGCGCCGCGGTGCCGAAGCGATAGATCGGGTCGCACACCAGCGAGTTGTTGACGCTCATGATGACGCCCGTGGAGGCGCACGCGCGAGACACCTCCTCCATGGCCAGCACGTACGACACGTGGTCGAGACCAGCGCCGCCATGGGACTCCGGGATGGCGATGCCCAAAAGGCCCAGCTCCGCCATGCGCGCCACCAGCTCCGCGGGGTGGCGGTGCTCGCGGTCAATGGCCGGCGCCTTGGGCAGGACCTCGGCGGTCGCGAAGTCGCGCGCCATCTTCTGGACGAGTTGTTGATCTTCTGAAAGGTCGAAGTTCACGGCAATGCCTCAGCGGCCCTTGAAGGCGGGCTCGCGACGGGGTTTGGACAGAAACGCCGCCATCCCCTCACGTTGATCAGCGGTCGAGAACAGGAGGCCGAACGCGGCCTGCTCCAGCGCCAGCGCGTGCTCGAGCGTGGCGGACTGGCCGCGGTGGACCAGGCGCTTGACCTCGGCCACCGCCAGCGGCGCGTTCTTGGCGATGCGGCCGGCCACCGCCATCACCTTGGCGCGCAGCTCGTCGTGCGGCACCACCGCGTCGCACAGGCCCAGGCGCAGCGCCTCGGCGGCGTCGATGATGTCGCCGGTCATGCACAGCTCCTTGGCCTTGGCCACGCCGACCCGGCGCGCCAGGCGCTGGGTGCCGCCGAAGCCGGGGATGACGCCGAGCGTGACCTCCGGCTGGCCGAACTTGGCGCGCTCGGAGGCATAGATGAAGTCGCACGCCATCGCCAGCTCACAGCCGCCGCCGAGCGCGAAGCCCTGGACCATCGCGATCCACGGCCGGGTGGAGTGCTCGATGGCCTCTCCCACCGAGCCGCCCATCTCGGCGAACGCCGCGGCGGCGGGCGAGGACAGCTCGGCCATCTCGGCGATGTCCGCACCGGCCACGAACGCCTTGTCGCCAGCGCCGGTCACCACCACCACGCGGATCTCCGGGGAGACCTCGAGCTCGGCGGCGCACGCCGCGAGCTCGGCGAGCACCTTGCTCGACAGCGCGTTGCGCGCGGCCTCGCGGTTGATGGTGACGGTGGCGATCGCGCCTTCTGTGGTGACGAGCAGGGTCTCGAAGCTGGAGGTCGCCATGTGCTGCCTTTCCTTTGCCGCATCGGCCGGCAACGCTACGCGCGAACGACGGATCGCATGATCCCTGGCGCGCGCGATCAGATCTTCTTCTGTCCTTGGCTATCGTACTCGTAGAACCCGCGCCCCACCTTGCGTCCGAGCCAGCCGGCTGCGACGTACTGACGCAAGAGCGGGCAGGGGCGGTACTTGTCGTCCCCCAGCTCGCGCTGCAACACCTCGGCGATGGCCAGGCAGGTGTCCAGGCCGATGAGGTCGCCCAGCTCGAGCGGCCCCATGGGGTGGTTGAGGCCGAGCCGCACTCCGGTGTCGATGTCGTGCGCGCTGCCCAGGCCCTCGTAGAGGCCGTAGCAGGCCTCGTTGAACAGGGGGATGAGCATGCGGTTGACGATGAAGCCGGGGATGTCGCGGGCGCCGATGGTGGTCTTGCCCAGCCGCTTGGCCAGCGCCGTCGTCGTCTCCACCGTGGCGTCGCTGGTGGGCAGGCCGCGGACGATCTCCACCAGCTTCATGAGCGGCACCGGGTTCATGAAGTGCATGCCGATGACGCGATCGGGGCGGCCCGAGGTGGCGCCGATCTTGGTGATCGAGATCGAAGAGGTGTTCGAAGCCAGGATGGCGTCGTCGCGGCAGATGGAGCCCAGGCTCTTGAAGATCTCGAGCTTGAGCGACTCTTTCTCCGGCGCGGCCTCGATCACGAAGTCACAGCCGGCCAGATCGCTGTGGCTGCCGCCGGGGCGCAGCCGCGCCATCACCTGGTCGCGCGCGGCGGCCTCAAGCTTGCCTTTCTCGACCAGGCGATCGAGTTGCTTGCGGATCTTGCCCACCGCGGCCTCGGCGAAGTCCTTGGCCGCGTCGACCAGCGTGACCTCGATGCCGGCGTGCGCCGCGATCTGGGCGATGCCCTGGCCCATCTGGCCACCGCCGAGGACGCCGAGCTTCTGGATGTCCCGAGGAGGTGTGATGTTCGTGGCCATGGTCAGCGCTCCACGCACAGGGCGATGCCCTCGCCGCCGCCGATGCACAGCGAGGCGCCGCCGGTCCGCGCGCCGCGGTGGGCCATGGCAGAGAGCAAGGTGACGAGGATGCGCGCGCCGGAGGCGCCGATGGGGTGCCCGAGCGCGACCGCGCCACCCCAGACGTTGACCCGCGCAGGATCAAGGCCCAGGAGCTGGTTGTTGGCCACCGAGACCACCGAGAACGCCTCGTTGATCTCCCAGAGGTCCACGTCCTTGGCCTCCCAGCCGGCCTTCTTGCAGGCGTTGCCGATGGCGGCCGCGGGCGCGGTGGTGAACCACTCCGGCGCCTGCGCGTGGTAGCCCCAGCTCTTGATCCGGGCCAGCACCGGCGCGCCGCGCCGCGCGGCCTCCTCGGCGGACATCAGCACCAGCGCCGCGGCGCCGTCGTTGATGGACGAGGCGTTGCCGGCGGTCACGGTCCCGTCCTTCTGGAAGGCGGTGCGCAGGCTCGGCAGCTTGTCGATGTTGCCGCGGCCCGGCTCTTCGTCGGCGTCGACCTTGACCTCGCCGCCCTTGCCCGGGATGCCCACCGGCGCGATCTCCGGCTTGAACAGGCCCTCTTTCTGCGCGGCCAGGGCGCGGCGGTAGCTCTCCGCGGCGTGCTCGTCCTGCGCGGCGCGCGAGATGCCGCGATCCTTGGCGCACAGCTCGGCGCAGTTGCCCATGTGCTGGTTGTTGTAGACGTCCCACAGGCCGTCGTGGACCATCGAGTCCACGGTGTCGAGCGCGCCCATCTTGACGCCGCCGCGCAGGCCGCGCACCAGGTGCGGCACGTTCGACATGGACTCCATGCCACCGGCGACCACCACCTCGGCCTCGCCAAGGCCGATGGCGCGCGCGGCCATCACCACCGCCTCGAGGCCCGAGCCGCAGACCTTGTTGACGGTGACGCAGGGCACCGAGCTTGGCAGGCCCGCGCCCAGCACCGCTTGCCGGGCCGGCGCCTGGCCCGCGCCGGCCGGCAGCACCATGCCCAGGTAGGCCAGGTTCACGTCGGCCGGGGCGACGCCCGCGCGCTCGAGCGCGGCCTTGATGGCGACTTGCCCAAGCTTTGGGGCGGAAGCCGGCGCCAGCGCGCCGAGGAAACTGCCGATGGCGGTGCGAGCAGAACCGACGATGACCACTTCACGCATGATGCTTCTCCGGGCGTTGCCGCGAGTTTGTCGACGGGCAGGGAACGGCAGGGGAGGGATAGCCCACGGCCCGGGAAGGCGTCAAGCCAGCGGCCGTGCTGGCCAGGCTAGCGTGGCGCAAAGCCGCGCGACCCGGCGGGGCCGTGGCGACGAGAGGCGCGGCTCACCCGGCGCGGGATCGCCCGCCGAACCGAGGGTCGGCGATGAGGGCGCGGGCCAGGCGGTCGAGATAGGAGGCGCCCTCGACCTCGTAGGCGCTGCGCTCGCTCGCGTCGAGCGGGAGCCGCACGGTGGACAGCGCGATGCCGCCGACCACGGCCTCCAGCTCGAGGTCGCCGCCGGGGGTGAGCAGCAGGCGGTACATCAGCGGGCTCTGGTGGAGCACGATCTCATCGGCGCCGGACGCGGCGTCGGAATCGGCTGACTCGGCACCGGCCTCGGCGCCGGCCTCGGCGCCTGACGCGGCACCGGACTCGGTGCCGGCCTCGGCACCGGGCTCGGCACCGGACAGCGCCGCAGCCGCGCTCTCCTCACCGGCCACCGGGGAGCCGGCGACCGCGGCGACGCCAGCGGGCGTCGCGAGGAGCTTGGGCCCAGGCTCGCTCATGGTAGCTCGCGGACCTGCGCCTTCTCGACCGGGGCGTTGATGATCATGACCTCGGGCACGCCGCCCGAGGTGTAGCCGCCGAACTTGAAGCAGTCCTTGTCCTCGGGAGTCTGGCACTTCCACACCCCGGGATCTGCGTCCACCGGGAGGCGCGCGCAGGCGTCGGGAGCGGCGGACAGCTCGAGCGTCATCATGCGCAGCGGGCCCTCGAAGTTGGCGGCGGGCAGGCCGAGCGCCTGCCCAAGCACCGCGGGGTCGTGTGCGCCGGTGGGCAGCAGCGACTTGTTGACCGCCTCCTCGATCACGTTGCTTGGCGAAGCGAAGAGGTAGCAGCCGGTGTCGTCGCAGCGGCCGAAGTTCTTGGCGCCGGGTTTCACCACGTAGTTCTGGTATGGCGCCTCCTTCATCAGCCACGAGATGCGTCCACCGCTGAAGTTCTTCTCCAGGTGCGGCACGATGCCGTACGGCGCGGCGCGCTGGTCGGCCTCCTTCGAGATCGCGGTCTGCCGCTCGTCGCAGGTGCCGGTGGAGACCTGCGGCGGCGCGCTGGCCGGGTCACTCGCGACGAGCGCGCCAGGGTCGCCGGGCGCGACGGGGGCCTTGGTGCGCGTACAAGCAGCGGCGCTGAGGGCAAGGAGGAGGGTGGCTGTGAGAGCGACACGGAGAGATGAGCGCATCGGCGGCCTTTCGCGAGGCAAAGAGGACAGAAATCGCCGGGACTTTACGTGAACGGCGCCGCGCGTACCTCCACGCGCGGCCAGCTAGCGGTCAAAGAACCTTCGCTGCAAGCGCCGCTGGTACGGTCGCTCGCACGTGCGCTGGCCCAAGCAACGAAAGGGCCGCTGATTTGGTGAGCTGCGATGCGACCGCGAGCCGCGATGTTCGAGGACGGGCCAGCGCCCTCCCCGCAAATGCCGGGCACGGAGCATCAGGTGCGTGGTACGAGGGGAAGAAATAGCGGTGCGGAGCGAAGCGTTCGTCGTAGCAACCTCGTAGCACTTCATCGCGACGTCATCGCGACGTCATCGTGACTTCACAGGAACTGGCACAGGGAGCGAGTCATGCAAAGGTCTGGGTTTGCTCGAAGCGTAACAATGACCGCGGCGCTGGCCGTCGCAGCGGGGGTGTCGGCCCCGTCTCCTTCCCTCGCGGACGACAAGCTCGACGACTTCGTCGCGGCGTATCGCGACTATGCAAGCGACGGCTCCGCCGCCTGGGTGCTGAGCAAGTATGTGACCTTCAAGCTCGGCAACAAGTGCTGGGCCAAGCTCGCCAAGAAGGACCAGGGCGCGCTGCACGCCGCGTCCTACTTCACCCGCGACATCGTCGCGTGGGCCAAGGACGTCACCGGCGACGACTGGAGCTCCATCGAGAGCCAGAGCGGCGATCGCGAGGCCAACCTCAAGCTGGTCGAGCCGATGATGGACGCCTTCAAGGCGCGGTTCGCCATGACCGTGGTCGTGGAGGGGGACGACTGTGACGCGCGGTCGAACTCGCTGTGGCTGCGCTACTGGACGCAGATCGCGACCGGGCTCAAGAACTACCTGCCCAAGGCGCAGAAGGTCTCGGTCACGCTCAACGTCACCGCCAAGGCCAAGGACGTCACCGTCGAGGTCAGCAAGGACGGGACCTCGTTTGTCTTCACCGCGCCGCGCGACATCGAGGCCGCGGCCTGGAGCGACAAGCTCGACAAGCCGTTTCGTCGCATCAAGGCCGGCCTGCCGGACGAGTTCTCGTTCATGGCGTACGAGTACGGGGGCCGATACTGGAGCGCGTGGGTGCTGTCCAAGTTCACCACGTTCAAGGTGGGCAAGAAGTGCCTGGCGCGCATGCCTGACCGGGACAAGAGCGCGCTGCACACCGCGTCGTTCTACACCCGCGACATCGGCGAGTACGCCAAGCTGGTAGGCGCCGAGGACTGGGACCGCATCGAGCAGCAGAGCGCCAACGAGCCCGAGTTCAACCGCGAGCTGGTGGCCAAGGACATGGACGAGTTCGCCAAGCGCTTTCACATCACGGTCAGCGTCGAGGGCGACGACTGCGACGTCTCCCACGGCGCGCTGTGGCTCAAGCTGTGGTCGCAGATCGCCACCTCGCTCAAGAGCTATCCGCCGAAGGCCAAGAAGGTCTCCATCACGCTCGACGTCAAGGCCAAGGCCAAGGACGTGACCATCACCGCGAGCAAGGACGGCTCCACGTTCACCATCGTCGGGCCGCGGGACATCGAGCCGACCGGCTGGAGCGACAAGTTCGACGCCGCGTTCAAGCGCGTCGCTCGCAAGCCCTGACGACCGATGTCGCGTGTAGGCCAAAGGCTCACACGTGAAGCCAAGCGCAGTGGCCGACGAGTCGATTGGCCGGCCACTGCAGTAGCCGATGGCTCCGAAAAGGGCCGCGGTGAGGCCCGGCGCAGGCAATGCTCGCCATTGCTCGAATTCGCTCGACTTCGACTCTTTTAATTTCCAATGGTTAGGCCGGCTCGTGGTTGTTTCGTGACTGCATCTGCAATCTATCTATAGATGTAGTCTTGGTGCGTGTTGGCCTCATCGTCGTCAGGCTGGGCCTGCTGACCCCACTGCAACCGCCTGTCCGCATCCCAGTGCGGACAGGCGCGGGCACTCGCTGCTCCGACGAAGCGTCGACGGAGGTCGGAGGCGGTCCAGTGGAGGTCCGACGGAGGCTCGTCGGACCTCCGACGGACGTCGGAGCACGGCCGCTTCTGGAAAGAAAGCGCGCGCTTGCTCACCATCGACGCCACTCCCGTTTGCGCTCGCACGAGAGCTCCGAAGGGTGGCCATCAAGCCGAGGGAGATCGCCAGCGCGCCTTTTCCAGTGGCATGAAACATGAACTAGGGAGTCGCGCCGATGTGGAGGGCCGTTCTCGGCGCTCCGGCACAGCTCAATCGACGAAACCCGACCTGGAGAAATGTTCATGCTCTTTCGCAAGACCTCTGCGCTGGCGCTCGCGCTGGCGCCCTTTGCGCTGACTGCCTGTTTCCCGGATGCCGCCGACAAGGGCGAGGATCCGGACGCCAAGTTCGTTCGCGCCAAGGACCCTGTGGCTGGTGAGTACATCGTCGTCCTCGCCGAGCCCTCGGAAGGCAAGATGGCGCCCACCCAGGTGATGGCCGCCACCGAGCAGCTCCTCGCGCCCCTGTCGATGAAGCCGGAGCTGCAGTTCACCGCGGCGGTCAAGGGCTTCACCGTGACCAAGATGTCCGAGGCCGACGCGCTCGCGCTGGCCGCTGACTCGCGCGTGGCGTACGTCGAAGAGAACGGCGTGGTGTCGCTCAACGCCACCCAGACCAACGCGACCTGGGGCCTCGATCGCATCGACCAGAACGCGCTGCCGCTCAACCAGACGTACACCTACAACGCCGACGGCACCGGCGTCAAAGCGTACATCATCGACACCGGCATCCGCGCCACGCACACCGCGTTCGGTGGCCGCGTCGGCACCGGCTTCACCTCGATCACCGACGGTCAGGGCACCAACGACTGCCAGGGTCACGGCACCCACGTCTCCGGCACGGTGGGGTCTTCGACCTGGGGCGTCGCCAAGAACGTGCAGCTCATCCCCGTCCGCGTGCTCGACTGCCAGGGCAGCGGCACCAACGCGGGCGTCATCGCCGGCGTGGACTGGGTCACCGCCAACAACAGCGGCGCAGCCGTGGCCAACATGAGCCTCGGCGGCGGCGCCTCGGCCACCCTCGACACCGCGATCCGCAACCTGCACAACGCGGGCGTGACCGTGGTGGTCGCGGCCGGCAACGAGACGCAGAACGCCTGCAACGTGTCTCCGGCGCGCGAGCCGACGGCCATCACCGTGGCGTCGACCACCACCGCGGACGCCTTCTCGTCGTTCTCGAACTTCGGCACCTGCGTCGACATCGCCGCCCCGGGCTCGAGCATCACCTCGACCTGGAACACCAACGACACCGCCACCAACACGATCTCGGGCACCTCGATGGCCAGCCCGCACGTGGCCGGCGCTGCCGCGCTGTACCTGTCGGCCAACCCGACGGCGACCCCGGCGCAGGTGGTCTCCGCGCTGACCACCAACGCAAGCTCGGGCCGCCTGACCGGCGTCCAGGGCTCGCCCAACCTGCTGCTCTACATCGGCTTCATCGGCGGCGGCGGCGGCAACCTGCCCCCCACCGTCTCCATCACGTCGCCCGCCAGCGGCGCGACCGTGTCCGGCTCGATCACCATCTCGGCGACCGCGGCTGACTCCGATGGCACCGTGGCCTCGGTGCGCTTCAACCTGCCGGACGGCACCTCGGTGACCGACACCACCGCGCCGTACTCCGCGACGTGGAACACCGCCACGGTCGCCAACGGCGCGCGCACCATCGGCGTGACCGCGACCGACAACGCTGGCGCCACCGGCGCGGGCAGCGTCTCGGTGAACGTGTCCAACGGCGGCGGCGGCGGCGACTGCATCAACGGCTCGTTCCCGGCCGCCGGGCTGCCGCTGTCCATCCCGGACAACAACGCCACCGGCATCAGCTCCACCGTGGCCGTCACCGGCAACGGCACCGTGGGCAGCCTGGCGCTGTCGCTCAACATCGGCCACACCTACCGCGGCGACCTCATCGTCACCCTGACCTCGCCCGCGGGCACGGTGTACAGCGTGTCCAACCGCGCTGGCGGCTCGGCGGACAACCTGGTGCTGGTGGACTCTGCGATCACGGCCTTCGCCGGCCAGACCGCCGCTGGCACCTGGCGCCTGTCGGTCTCGGACCGCGCCTCCATCGACACCGGCGCCCTCAACTCGTGGTCGCTCAAGATCGTCGGCAACTGCGGCACCACCCCGCCGCCGACCGGTGGCACGTTCAACTTCACCGCGACCAACACCAACAGCGCGCAGCAGAACACGGTCAACCAGAACGTGACCCTGGCCGCTGGCCAGAAGATCACGCTGGGCACCTGCGGCATCACCGGCGGGACCTTCACCGGTGACACGTACCTGCGCCTGTTCGGCGCCGCGCAGGTCGCGGCCAACGACGACGCTTGCGGTGGTATCGGCTCGAACCTGGTCTACACCGCCACCGCAGCGGGGACCTTCCAGATCCGCGCCGGTTGCTACACCACGGGGAGCTGCAGCGGCACCGTGGCCTGGACCATCCAGTAGTCACGAGGCAGAGCTTGGGCCTGTCATGACAGGCTCGCCCCAAGGCCACGGCGCTCGCCGTGGCCTTTTTTGCGTCTGGCGTGCTGCGCGGCGCGTGTGCCCGCGGGGGAGATCACTGCACCAACCTGTTGGCAGTGCCAGCAGGGACGTGCAACCAACCGGTAGCGACGCGCGCGCGTAGCGTGGCATTTGGGGGCGATCGCCAAGGATTCTGCTGCTCTGGTCTGCAGATGGGCTCACGATCTTTCATGGCTCAGTTGAAGCTGAGACCAAGGATCAAGTGGTTAGCCTCGTGCGGCCAGGGGATCTGGGCCGCGGCGCTCCACTGGCACGGAACATGAAGTTACTGCGGCCAACCTGAAGCGAAGGGTCCTCGTGACTCTTCAATCTCGCACTCGATAAGACAGTTGGAGGACCGTTCATGTTGCTTCGCAAGACTTCCGCGCTGGCCCTGGCGCTCGCGCCTTTTGCCCTGACCGCATGCTTCCCTGAGTCGGTGGATCAGCCTGCGGACGAGGACGGCAAGTTCGTCCACGCCAAGGTGCCGGTGGAGGGCGAGTACATCGTCGTGCTGGCCGAGCCCAAGGGTGGCCAGATGGCGCCCACCGAGGTGCTGGCCGCGTCGACCGCGATGCTGGCTCCGCTCGAGATGAAGGCCGAGCTGCAGTTCACCTCCGCCCTCAAGGGCTTCTCGGTGACGAAGATGACCGAGGCGCAGGCGCGCGCGCTGTCCAAGGACCCGCGGGTCGCGTACGTGCAGGAGAACGGCCGGGTCTCGATCAGCGCCACCCAGACCAACGCGACATGGGGCCTCGATCGCATCGACCAGCGCGCTCGTCCGCTCAACCAGACCTACACCTACAACGCGGACGGCAGCGGCGTCACCGCGTACATCATCGACACCGGCATCCGCGCGACCCACTCGAACTTCGGTGGCCGCGTCACCGCCGGCTTCACGTCGATCACCGACGGCCAGGGCACCAACGACTGCCACGGCCACGGCACGCACGTCGCCGGCACGGTGGGCTCTGCCACCTACGGCGTCGCCAAGAACGTCCAGCTCAAGCCGGTCCGCGTGCTCGACTGCCAGGGCAGCGGCACGGACGCTGGCGTCATCGCTGGTGTGGACTGGGTCGCGGCCAACCGCACCGGCCCCTCGGTGGCCAACATGAGCCTCGGCGGCGACGCCTCCGCGGCGCTCGACACCGCCATCGCCAACCTCGTCAACTCCGGCGTGACCACGGTGGTCGCCGCGGGCAACGAGACGCAGAACGCCTGCAACGTGTCTCCGGCGCGCGAGCCGCTCGCCATCACGGTGGCCTCCACCACCTCGACCGACGGCTTCTCGTCGTTCTCGAACTTCGGTTCTTGCGTCGACATCGCCGGCCCGGGCTCGAGCATCACCTCGACCTGGAACACCAACGACTCGGCGACCAACACCATCTCCGGCACGTCGATGGCGAGCCCGCACGTCTGCGGCGGCGCGGCGCTGTACCTGTCGGCCAACCCGACGGCGACCCCGGCGCAGGTGCTGGCCGCGCTGACCACCAACGCGACCTCCGGCGTGCTCACTGGCGTCAACGGCTCGCCCAACCTGCTGCTCTACATCGGCTTCATCGGCGGCGGCGGCGGCAACCTGCCCCCGACCGCGTCGATCACCGCGCCCACCAACGGCTCGACGGTCACCGGCACCATCACGGTCTCGGCCAACGCGGCTGACTCTGACGGCACCGTGGCCTCCGTGCGCTTCAACCTGCCGGACGGCACGGCGGTGACTGACACGACCGCGCCGTACTCCACCACCTGGAACACCGCCACGGTCGCCAACGGCGCGCGCACCATCAGCGTGACCGCCACCGACAACGCCGGCGCCACCGGCTCTGCCAGCGTCTCGGTCACCGTGTCCAACGGCGGCGGCGGCGGCGGCACCTCGTACAGCTACAGCGCCACCAACACCGCCAGCGCGACCCAGAACACCGTGAACCAGGTCGTGGCGCTCACCGCCGGCCAGAAGATCACCCTGGGCACCTGCGGCCTGACCGGCGCCACCTTCACCGGTGACACCTGGCTGCGCTTCAACGGCCCGGCCGGCACCGAAGTGGCGTCGAACGACGACTCTTGCGGTGGTCGCGGCTCGAGCATCACCTACACGGCGACGGCCGCTGGCAACTACACCATCCGCGGCGGTTGCTACACCACCGGCGCCTGCACCGGCACCGTGGTCTGGGCGATCACCTCGACCCCGCCCCCGACCGGTGGCAACTACAGCTACTCGGCGACCAACACCAACAGCGCGCAGCAGAACACGGTCAACCAGGCCGTGACCTTGGCCGCTGGCCAGACCATCGTGCTGGGCACCTGCGGCGTCACCGGTGGCACGTTCACTGGCGACACCTGGCTGCGCCTGGCCAACCCGTCGGGCACGCAGGTCGGCTCGAACGACGACGCCTGCGGCGGTCGCGGCTCGAACCTGAGCTACACCGCGACCGTGGCCGGGACCTTCCAGATCCGCGGCGGCTGCTACGCGGCTGGTAGCTGCACCGGCACCGTGGCCTGGACGATCCAGTAGTCACGTAGCCATCTGCCCTGGCCGTCAAGGGCAGGTTGCAGAGGAGGCCGCGGCGCCCGGAAGGGTCCCGCGGCCTTCGCGCGTCTTGGCTCGGCGCATCTCGGCGCGTCTTGGCTCGGCGCACCTCTCAGCTCGGCTCGGCTCGGTGGACAGGCGGGATCGTGACGCGGAAAGGTCGTACTTATCCGCTTCGGCGTGGCACCGGCGGCGTCCTTCCTCCTATATTCGAGCCCTTCGGTCAACCATGGGCCATTTGCGAAACCCCGGGGAACGAGTGGGTGGGGCCGCCCTCGCGGGCGAGGGCCCAGCTCAGCGGCTGGACGCGCTCATGCTCGAGCACCGGGAGTTCCTGCGCGGGCTGGCAAGGAAGCTCTGCAGAGGCAACTTCGACGCCGAGGACCTGGTGCAGGACGTGCTGCTCAAGACCGTCGCCCACTACGATCGGCTGCCCGAGGGGGTAAACCACGCGGCGTGGATGGCCCGGGTCATGCGCAACCTGTTCGTGGATCGGGTGCGGGCGCGCAGCTCCGCGCCGACGCCAGTGGACGTGGAGACGGTGCCGCTGTCCTTGCCGCCGCCGGAGGAGCGGGCCTGGTGGGAGGAGCTGTCGGCCGGGCAGATCCAGGACGCGGTGGCCAAGCTGCCTCCGGAGCTGCGCGCCGCGTTCGAGCGGTTCGCGTTCCAGCGTCAGAGCTACAAGGAGATCTCGCAGGCGCTGGGCGTGCCGGTGGCCACCGTCGGCACGCGCGTCTTGCGCGCGCGGCGCCGGCTGCGCGCCTTGCTGGGAGGGGGCGAGCATGACGAGTGAGCCGGCCACGGAGCTGCATGAGCTCACGGCGCGGTACTTCGACGGCGAGCTGGAGGGCGCGCAGGAGGAAGCGGCGCTCGCGCACCTCGCGAGCTGCGCGCAGTGCCAGGCGGAGCTTGGCGATCTGATCGGCTTCGAGGTGGCGCTGCAGGGCGCGGCGGGCGCGGCGGGCGCGGCGGGCGCGGCGGGCGCGGGCCAGCCGGTGGCGATGACGGGCCAGCCGGCGGCGATGACGGAGCCGACAGCCTCGACGGAGCCGGTGGTGGCGGCGACGGCCAGCTCGTCGGCGGCTTCGTCGGCGGCTTCGTCGTCGGGCGGCGCAGACGTCGCACCGCGCGGCGCACCCGTGCTGTCCCTGGCGGCGGCGCGGGCGCGGCGGCGGCGCGGGCAGACCGTGCTGCTGGTGATGGCCATGGCCGCCGCTGCGGCGGGCGTGCTGTGGCTTTTCGGCGGCAGCCCCGCGGGACGGCGCGGCGAGGAGCCAATGCTCTCGCTGGCCGCGACGCGCGGCGTGGAGGCGCGCTTCTCCGCCGAGCCGTTCGCGGCGCACCGGCCGTACTCCGTGGTGCGCGGCGGCAGCGCGCGGGAGGTCTTTCCCCTTGCGACCCTGGCTGCGCTGGAGCGCGAGGGACAACGCGACGCGCTCCTGGCCGCGCAGGCCTCCACCGGCGAGCTGGCGCGTGCCCGCGCGCTCTTGCAAGGCGCTCCGGACAGGCCGGCGCGCGAGGCAGATCTGGCGGCGCTCGAGCTGCTGGCCGGTCAGCCCCTGGCCGCGCTGGAGGCGGCGGACCGCGCGCTCACCAAGGAGCCGCGGCTGGCGCAGGCGCTGTGGAACCGCGCGCTGGCGCTGCGCGAGCTGGAGTTGCCGCTGACCGCCGCCGCTGCGCTCGACGCCGTGGTCGCCCTGGCCGAGCCGGGCTGGACCCAGGAGGCCAAGCAGAAGGCGGACGGCCTGCGCGCGCAGCTCGCGGAGCGCGCCTCGCGCTCGCAGGCGTTCACCCAGGCCGGGCGCGCCATGATCGAGGGCACCGGGCCGCCGCTGACCGCCGAGGACGCGGCGGCGCGTCCGGGCCTGACCCGTCAGTCCTTCCACGAGGCGCTGCGCAGCGCCGCCAGCCGGCGCGAGGCGCTGGCGCTAGCCCCTCTGGCCGAGGCGCTCGATGGCGCGGTGGAGAGCGAGCTGGCGCGCCGCGAGGTGGAGCGCGTCGCCAGCGCGGACTTCACCGTGCGCGCGCCGCTGGCGCTGGCGTACCGCGAGCTGGTGCTGGGCCGCGCGCCGCAGGGCGGGCCGGACCTGCTGGCTCGGCTCGCGCGCGCGCCGGGGGCGGGCGCCGAGGATCTGAAGCTGGGCGTGATCTTGCTCGCCAGCCAGACTCCGGAGCGCGCCGCCGAGCATGCTGCCGAGCTGCGCCGCCTCGTCGAGGCCACGCGAGATCCTTGGTTCCTCCTCTCCCTGGCGCAGGAGCACGCGCTGGCGCAGCAGCGCGCTGGCGCCGCGGACCTCGCGGAGGCCGCGCTGCGCGCTAGCCTGGCGTCTTGTGACGAGCGGCGCTGGGCGCACCGCTGCGCGCAGCTCGCCTTGCATCTGGCAGCGCTCACGATGGACCAGGGCAAGTACGCGGAGGCGGAGCAGCAAGCGGGCGCGGCGCTCCGGAGCTTCCGCGCCGCTGGCGCCGATGAGCTCGAGGACGCCGCGCTGACCCGGCTGGCCGAGGCGCGCCGTGGCCAGGGCCGCGGCGCGCTGGCCGCCGCTACCTTCGAAGAGGTGCGGGCGCGGCTGGGCAGGTAAGGCGAGCAGCGCCGCGGGCCGCCGGTGCGGGGCCGGCTGCCGCTGGGCAACCGTGTCTCCGAGGCCTTGGGCTGGTGCCCTGGCGTTGGGCTGGTGTCATGGCGGTGAGGCGTTGTCCAAGCGTTTGTGGTGGTTGGGTACGTTTGGGTGCGGTTGGGTGATAGTTGGCAACCCTGCCAGCGGGCGAACGAGAGCCGCGCCCGATGACGCGAGTTCGCCTGGTTCTCCCGGATCCTCCCGTTCCCTGGGGCGTTGCGGCGGCGGCCGGTAGCACGGCCAGTGAGGCGCGGCGCGCCCATTCCATGGCCGGCAGCCAGGGCCGCGGCCAGAGGGGCAGCCAGTGGGCGTGAGCCGGCAACAGCGCGAGCTGGACAAGCACCCGCCAGCCGCGGACCCCGCGGGGCCGCGGCCTGGCGCGCGGGCGCCGGCGCCAGGCAAGGTGACGCGCGTCGAGCGCAGCGCCAGGGTAGCGCCGGGAGGCCAGGCCGGTTCGGCGATCGGCAGCGCGGCGCCGCGGCAGGGCAGCGCGCGCGCGGCCGACTGGAACCTGGACGAGCCGCTCTTGACCGCGCTGGGCTTAGGCGAGCTGGGCGAGAGCGAGACCAGCGCAGCAGATCCAGAACGCGAGGGCGCGGCGCTGGGCGCGGCGGCGGCAGATCGGGAGGCGCGACGCAGAGATCCGGTGGTGCAGTACCTCGAGATCCACAGCAACTCGGTGGCGCACGCGGTGGCCGCGATGTTGCGCGCGCACCAGGAAGAGTGGCCGGCGCCGTCCGCCGAGCTGCAGTGGAGCGACGCTGCGCGCTTCACCCAGCGGGTCGTGCGCACGCTGTGCCCGGTGGTGCGAGATGACTCGTTCTCGCTGTTTCAGCTAGTGCATCCGCTGAGCCCAGAGGACGCCTATCGCCGCCACGTGGCGGGCGTCAAGGCGGCGCGCACCACGTGGATCCCTGGGTTCGGCGAGGCGGTGGCGGCGCAGGTCAAGGCGGCGATGTTCTCCTCGATCGCGCGCCTGGGCGGTCGCTTCGCGGCGGCGGCGCAAGGCGGCGATGGCGCTCCTGTCTCGCCGTCGCAGGTCGTGACGTCGCATCCGCTCGACAGCTACGTGCGCGGCGCGCTGGCCGAGGAGGGCGTGCTCGACTACAGCGGCGTGTGGCGGCCCTTGCCTGCTGCGCAGCCTGCAGCCAGGGGGCGTGGCGCCGCGGCGCCACCGCGGCGAGGCCAGGCGAGCCAGCGAGACGAGGCGAGGGGCATAACGAGCGGCCCCAGCAGCGACGGGGCGGCGGGCCAAGCAGGTGGGGGGCGCGCGCGCGCGGTGCTGACGGTGCAGTGGCTCGGGCGGCAGGACGCCACGCTGTGGAACTACGTGCGGGTGTCGCCGCCGGGAGCGAGCGCGGAGGACGTTGCGGCGGCGCTGTACGGCAGCCCGGAGCAGTCGCGCATGGCGTTCGCGCTGCAGCGGCACGGCGACCTGTTCCAGGTGGCGCCCAAGCAAGCGCGGGAGCTCATTGCCGCGCGCTACCCCGGGGAGGTCACCGGGCACGGCACCGCGCGCGACGGCGCGGCGCTGGCGCGATCGCCGCTTGGCGATGAGCTGGCGCTGCGCGAGGCGCGCGCAGCGCTCGCGGGGAGCGCGCACTCAAGAAGGTGAAGTGCGTGTTCACCAAGCCAGAGGGTGCGATCGCGAATCTGGAGTTCATGGCAAAGCAATGACGTTCGGCGACATCTCGGGCCTCCTAGCTGTCGAATGCTTCGATTCCCGAGGCATCAAACACACTGCAAATTCCTACAGAGATGCCATGGATGTGCTGAGCATCCTTCGGGGTGACAAATGCCTCTCCCCTTCGAGATCTGCGCGCTGGGTGCCACGTTCTTCGATGAGTGGATCGCCGCTGACTACCCTCGCTGGGGCTTTGACCGGAGCATGATCGATCTCGGCTGGGGCTGCATGTTCCGTGGCGCCGGGCATGACCGCCTGGCCTCGCGGCGCTGGCTGGACTTTGGCCCGTGGCGCGTCCTTCGGCGGCCCGACGACACCACGTTCATCCAGTTCCACGATCTGGCGATCACGGATCCGGCCGAGGCCTATGAGCAAGCCAAGGCCGGGCATGAGCGCATGGGCATCTCGCCAACGGGCGGATACATCGCCTGGCACCTGCAAGGGCTGCTCAAGGGCGCCGGCGAGGGCATCTACACCGCCTCCGAGCGCCTGCTCGAGGTGGTGGTGGGCCCTGGCAACACGGTCACGCAGGCCGAGATGCTGTGCAACGCGGCGCTGCGCCTGCATCACCGAAGCGCTCCAACCTCGACCCCGGTGGAGCGGGTGGCGTATGTGTTCGTGAACGAGCCCGACGCTCGGGCTCACCTGCACGAGCTGTGGCTGCGCGAGCTCGAGTGCTGGGTGGTCGACGACAAGGGCAAGCGCCGGCTCGACCTGGACTATCACCCCGTGCCGGATCCACCCGCCTGGGTCAAGCGCCTCGACGGGCGCTGACGGCGCTGACGCCACTGTCCGTCGCGCTGTCCGTCGCGCTGTCCGTCGCGCTGTCCGTCGCGCTGTCCGTCGCTACGGTGCGGCCCGCGGCGCCGGCGGATCGAGCGGCGTCCAGTGCGAGCGCTGCCAGAACGGCAGCACGGTGCTCGATCCTGGCCAGTCGGCGTATCGCGCCAGGTCAACGTCAGGGCGCGCGCTCCGAAATCGCGCGAGCTCGGCGTCGCTTACCCTGGATTTCTCGACGAGGAGCAAGCGGAGCGCTGGCAGCTCATCGAGCGGGCGGAGATCCCAGACGCGCGAATAGCGGAGGTCGAGCTCGACCAACCCGGCCAGCGCGCCCAGCGGCGCGAGGTCCTCGACCGCCGTGTGTCCGGCGTGGAGCGCGACGAGGCCGCGCGCCTCCCGCAACGCGGAGAGGTCGGTCACCGCGGTGTCCCAGACGCTGAGCTGGCGCAGGCTGGGCAGCGCGCTGACGAAGGAGAGGTCGCGCACGGCCGTGTGGGCGATGCGGAGATCCCGCAGGTCAACCAGCGGCCGCAGGGCATCCACGTGCTCGACGCTGGCGCTCGACAGGTTGAGCCGCACCAGACACGTCAGCTCCGCGATCGTGGCCAGGTCTGCTTGCGTCAACGACCGGACGGTGGCTTCGTCGAAGCCGAGCCCGCGCACGAACCGAAACGCGCGCGCGGTCAGCAGGCGCCGGAGCTCTCGCCCGACCTCATATGCTTCATCTATGAACCCGAGTCGCCAGCGCACCGGCGCTCGCCCGAGCTCTAGCTGCGCCTGGTAGCGCGCGATCGCGCGGTCGACCTCGCCCGCGAGGCCGACCGCGCCCGCGAGGCTGGGCTTCGACTCCGCCGCCACCATGAGGGCGATGAGCGCCGCATGCAGCGAATCTCGCTGTTGCAGCCATCCCGCGTACGCCAGGCGCGCCGTGCCGTCGCCAAGATCCGCAGCGATGGCAGCCTCGAGCTGGGGCTCACGCTCCAGCGTGAGCGCGCCGCGGATCTCGCGAACCGCGGCCAGCAGCGCCGCGACCGTGGCATCGTCGAGCTCGTCATCCAGGTCGCGGCCACCTGCCAGTGCCGCCGCCTGGAGCCAGGGAGAGCCGATCTGGTCCGGCGCGGCCAGCGGGAAGCGCCGCGCGAGCCTTGGCCAGGCCTGCGCAGGGATCCGATCGCGGAGCCGCGCGACGAGCGCGGTCGAGAGCGCCTCGTGCTTGGTCAGCTCCTCCCAGTCCCAGCGCTCGGCGTAGGCGTCGATGAGCTCGGCCGTCAGGTTCGGGTTCTTCGAGAGGCTTCCCCAGTCGAGCCGCGGTTCGTAGCGCTCGATGAGCCCGACCGTCGGCAAAAAGCCTGGGCTCGCGGAGACCGTTGGCCAGTTGTGCCGCTCGATCTGGGCTGCGAATCGCTCCAGGTGGCGGCTCATCGGGAAGTGCGGATTGCCGACGAGATCGTAGATCTGCAGCTCATCGGCATGACGCGCAACGAACGCATCGGACCACGGCGTCCGCGCGTGCCGCGAGACCTGCGCCCAGTCCACCGTCTGCATCCCGAGCTCTCGGCCGAGGGCGAGGGCGAAGTCGAAGAACTCGGCGGACCAGTTCCCGGTGTCGCAGTATGCGGTCCAGTACGTCGAGTCGTCGCCCGTTGGGTCGCGGTCATCGGCCTCCTCGCCGCCCCCGCCAGACGCCTGGTCGCCGAACACTCGCGCGAAGTGGGCCTCGAGGTGAGGGCGGAGCTGGGCGAACCGCGCCGGGGTCCACTCGAGCTGCGGGTGCTGCAACGGCCCGTGGAACGTCCCATCCCACGAGTCGAAGTCACAGTCTGGGCTGGCCCAGGAGATCCGGTCAGCGAACTCCTCGAGAATCTCGGTGGTCCACACGCCGTCGGCGACGTTGCGCCACGAGATCCGGTCGGCGAACTCTCGCAGCAACGCTTGGGTCCATGGCACGTGGTACGTCGCCTTGTCCCAGTCGATGCGGTCCGAGAACTGGCGAAGCAAGGCGGCGTCTCCGACCACGGCGGGGTTCCGGCTGAGCCGCTGCCAGTCGAGCTGGTCGGCGTGAGCGGCGAGAAAATCGGCGGTCCACGGGAAGCCCTCGACGCAGCTGAAGTGCGACCAGGACAGCCCCGGTGACGACTCCACGACGCGACGCGCCCAGCGCTCCGGGTGATGTCCCCAAGGGGTGCTCTGAAACACGGCGTACGGGCCGGCGCCGGTGTCGTGGGTCGAGCCTGCCGTCCACTGCGCGCGCGGCAGGCGGCTCCACTGCGCGAGGCACAGCTCGACGAGCGCGGGGTCTTGGAATATCTCCGGCTGCCAGCGCAAGCGCCCCCACGTGAAGCGCCCTGCGCGCACGTGGCGGCTCACGAACGCGACCGACCACGGCAGCGCGCGGTTCGCCTCGAGCGAGCTCCAGTCCCACCGCGCGAGGTGCGCATCGATCAGCTCCTCGGTCCACGCGAGCTTGGGGTTGCGGCTAAGGGCCTCCCAGTTGAGCAAGTCGGCGGCTTGCTCGATCGCGGCAGCGCTCAGCGGGTAGTGGGCCGCGAGCAGATCGAGCGCGTGCGCGTCGCGAAGGACGCGGGCGATCGTGAGAGGAGGCTGCTCCAAGTCTCGACCATCGCATGCGCTGGCAGGCGAGGCCAGGGTTGCGCCTGATCCGCCTTGAGGGGCGTTTTGCGGTCCATCGCATGCACGAGCAGGCACCGGGCATGCACGGGCAGGCACCGGGCATGCACGAGCAGGCACTGGGCAGGCACCGGGCATGCACGGGCAGGCACCGGGAGCCGCGATCACTCGAACAGGATGACGTTCCCAGCCCAGGCCGCGCCGCGCTCGACGTACGCCGTGCGCACGGCGGCCAGCGCGGTCGCGGGCGCCTCGCCGCGCGCCAGGCGCTGCCGCAGCTCGGCGAAGAAGGTCACCGCCTGATCGTCGGGGATCTCCACGGTCGGCGCGATGACCGCGCGCGCGCCGGCCTCCAGGAACGCATCCGGCAGGCTCCAGCGCCGGTGCTCGTAGGGGGCCACTCTCGCGGCGCGGCACGCCGCCAGCACGATCACGGGTCGCGCGGTCAGCTTCGCCTTGCGCACCTCGCCCGCGGTGAGCGCCCAGCGCTGGTCGGCGCCCGGTGACAGCGCCAGGAACGAGGCGTCGGCGGCGGCCAGGTCGGCCTGGCCGTGGACGTGCAACTCGGCGTAGGTGGCGCCGGTGAGCGCCGCCAGCACGCCAGCGGGCGTGGCGAGACCTCCTCGGAGCGTGGCGGCGTCGGCGGGCGCCTGCATCGGCGACAGCGCCGGCAGGGCCAGGGCGGCTGGCGGCAAGGCGTCGCCGATGAACACCTCGCGCGAGGCCGCGGCGGCAGCCGCGGCGACGACGTGCGGTCGACCGACGAAGCCCCAGGGCAGGGTCGGCGGCAGGAGATCGGCGCGGCCGTGCAGCGGCGGTCGCGCGATCACGTCGATGCGCGGACACCCCTGCACCGCCAGTTGCAGTGCTGGCGCCACGAGCTGGGTGGTGCTCCATCGCGGGGGGGTATCCACCTGCGCCCTGGTGCCCTGCACCGCGCCGTCGGCGGCCACCGAGATCGCGGTGCCGCTGCGATCATCCAGGCTCACCGCCACCGCGCAGGCCGTCGGTGGGGGCATGCCGAGCTCTTCCGCCATCAAGCGCAGCGCCGCGGCAAAGTCTTCGCGCTTGGCCGCTTCATCGATCAGGGTCTGCATGACCCAGGCGTGAAAGCCCAGGCTGGTCTCGTCATCTCCCTCGAGCTTGGGCAGGAGCGCGCGCAGCCCAAGCGCGGCGCTCGGGTCCCGGTCTGCGTCCAGCCGCGCGGCCGCCGCCTCGGCGAGCAGGTCGAGCCCCGGGTCGCCCACCGCGCGCGCGGCGGCGATCCACGTCTTGGCGGTCGCTCGGTCGTCGTCGTCTCCCGACATGCGCGCCAGATCCACCACCGTCGCCAGCTCGATCGCCGAGGGAGCGTCGCCGCAGGCGTCGGGGGAGATCTGCAGGTCGTCGAGGGTCGCTCGCTGATACACCGAGAGCTCCGCCAGGCCGGCGGTCGCGAAGCGCGCGCCGCTGCAGTACTTGTCTGCCAGGCGGCTCCTGGCCTCCTGGAAGGTCGCGGCCGCCAGCGCCATGCGACCCCTCAGGTGGCGCGCCTTGGCCAGCGCGGCGAGCGCGTTGTCCTCGGCCTGCGAGTGTCCGGCGGCTCGAAACAGGCGCACCGCAGCCTCCACCTGGAGCTCGTGATCCGCGTAGCGCCCCTGCTCCCCGTAGAGCTTCTGCAGCCGGTCTGCCAGGTGGGCGCAGCGGTAGGCCCAGCGGCGCTCATCGCAACCCGCGAGCGCCACGCGCAGCGTGTGCTCGGCGCGGTCGCTGGCGCCGGCGGCGAGCTGGCGCTCGGCGTCATACGCGGGCAGCATCAGCGTGAACCACGGGTCCGCGGTGTCGGTGATGAGGGCGCGGACCTCCTCGAGCGAGCTGGCGACCTGGCCCGCCACCACGAGCGCGCCCAGGCGCAGGTCATGGGCCCAGCGCGGACCGCCCTCGAGGCGCCGCAGCAAGGCCGCGCCGCCGTCCGCCGCGCGGCGCAGCACCAGGTCGCGATAGGCGGAGGCCAGGGGGCCGCGCGCCCGGAAGTCCAGGCTCGCCACACGTCGCAGCTCGCGCTCGGCCAGCCCATGGCCCGCCGCCAGGTCCAGGCACCGTGCCAGCGGCAGGAGCGCGAGCGCCTCGTCGCCCGTGGCGGCGCTGCGCAGCGCATCGTGAAAGTACACGCGCGTGAGGCCGGGCTGCCGCTCGCAGTCCGTCGCGGTCAGGGGCGGCCCGGTGCGGTCGACCATCGCGCGGCCGGCCTCGGTGATCGCCTGCGCGCTCGCGCTGCGGAGCGCCATGGCCGCCCGTAGCTGCTGCGCCTTCTCCGCCGCCTCGGCCGCCCAGCCCTCCTCGCGTTGCTGCGCCGCCGCCTCGAAGGCCGCCGCCGCGGTCAGCGGCAGCTCCAGGTTGCGCAGCGCGAGCGCGCGGTTCCACCACGCGACCGAAAGGCCCGGCTCACGCGCGAGGGCGCGATCCGCGGCCTCGAGCGCGAGCTCTGGCCGCCCCGCGAGCAGCTCGACCGCGGCCAGATCCGCGTCGGTGCTGGCCGAGGGCGGCGAGTCTTGTAGCCTCCGCCGCGCGCTGTCCAGCTCGCCGGCTTGCGCGAGCGCCGCGGCGAGCGCCGCCGTGTCGCGCTGTCGCTCCAGCGCGGCCAGCGTGTCCAGCGAGAACTGCTCTCGTTCACCGTGGCCTCTGGCCACCGAGTACGGACGGTGACCCCGGAACTGCGCCGCGGAGAAGCGAGGTTCGGCCGCGCGGGTGGGCGCCAGTGCCAGTTGCTGCGGCGCTCGCGGGCTCGCGGCGGGGCGCAGCGACAGCACGGCGAGCGCCGCCGCGGCCAGGGCAGCGGCGCCGGCCGCAGCGACGAGCCAGGTTCGCTTGGTCTTCGCGCGGGCCCGTTCGATGGGCGTGATCGATGGCGGCGGCGCACGATCCTGGGAAGCCGCCGGGGTCGTCACCTGACTTGCGCCGGCGCGACCAAGCGCGACCTCGAGCCCGATGAGGTCGCCCAGCTCTGCCTGGCACTGCGCACACCCGCTCAGGTGCGCCAGCGCCGTGGGCTCGTTCTCAGGCTCGAGCTCACCATCGAAATATCGAGCGGTGAGCAGGTGCAGGTCGTCCGCGTTGGGCTCACTCATCGGCAACTCCTCCCAGCAGCATGCGCAGGCGCCGCCGCGCGCGCAAGACTCGCGTTCCCACCGTGGCGACCGGGATGCCCAGCGCCAGGGCGATCTGCTTGTAGCTCTGACGCTCGAAGGCGAACCGCTCGAAGACGTCGCGGAGCTCCACGGGCAGCGCGGCGACCGCCTCCTGGAGCTGGTGGGGAGACAGCTCCTCCCACCAGGCCGGCTGGTCTGGACAAGGGGCGCGCAGCAAGTCGGTGTCCACGCCCACCCTGGCCGGCTCGGCCGTCCTGGCGCGCACCCGGTCGATGAACAGGTTTCTCATCACGCGCGCCATCCAGGCTGCGTGGTTGACGTTGGCTGGCAGGCGGTCTCGGTGCGCGACCGCCTTGAGCAAGACGTCCTGCACCAGGTCCTCGGGGTCGAAGGTTCCCCGGCACAGCTTGCGGGCAAGGCCGCGCAGGAACTCTTGGTGCTCTTCCATCAGCTCACCCACCGTGGCGCGCGAGTCGTCATCACCTCCATCGACGGAGCTTGCCCCTGTTTGTTCCCCAACGGATTGCGCTCGCGCCCTCAGCCTGGCGACACCCTGCTCAACGACGCGGTGGCGCGACGACGCGATGACGCGGTGGCGCGACGACGCGATTTTCGGCCGTGGCCATGGGCTTTGCGCGCGCACGCGACTAGGTTTTTGACCTGCGGGAACAAATGGGGACCCGTCCGTCGACCTGTAGACAACAGGGTGACGACCCACGCAACTGGAGAACTCGATGAAGGCACGCTTCCTTGCATTGATCGCTATCGCTACGGCCCTTACCGGCTGCCCGGGAACTACAACGATCGGTCCGACCAACCCGGGTGATCAGGGTCGAGACTGCTTCAAGCTGGTGCCGCTCACCCAGCCGATGCCGGATCCGCAGCCGTGGACCGGTGAGGTCCCGGAGGTGACGGCGACCCACGTGGTGTGGGTGCGATCTGTGCTGGACCCCCAGGTCAACAAGTGGTTGTTCACCGCGGTGGACGTCGACAATCGCAAGATCGTCGCGGCCTTCACCGTCGACGGCGAGCAGCTAGATCCAGTGATCGCCAAGGTCGACCTGCGCGCCGAGATCGTCATTCAGATTGGCACAAAGGATATTCGAATCTGGGGTCCGTCACCGCCGCCGCCTGGTCCGCCGGGCATGCCGTGGCGGATGCTGCAGCACCTGAACTCGGCGCTGGGGGCCTACCATGGCGCGTTCAACGCACCGTACGTGGATCCTCGCAACGAGCAGTACCGGGGTGAGCGCCAGTCTCACTGAGGTGGCGCTGAGGTGGCGCCGAGGCAGCGCTGAGGCAGCGCCGAGCGCCTGCTACTTGCCAGGGCGCGGAGCAGCCGCGTCCGGCGCCGCCGCTGCGAACCGAGGCGAGGTCGTCGTCGGGCCCAGGCGGAAGACGCCGTCGTAGCCCGGCAGGCCAGCGCGGCGCTCCAGCGACCACGGGGCGACGGCTGAGGCCGCGGTGGCCGCTTCGGTGGGCGCCGCGGTGACTGCCGCGGTGGCCGCTTCGGTGGGCGCCGCGGTGACTGCTGCGGTGGCCGCTTCGGCGGGCATCTCCAGCACGAAGCGTGGCGCGGTCTCCGCGAGCGTGCCGGCGTACTCCAGGAAGGACAGGCGGTCGGGGGCCGGGCGTCTGCGACCGCCGGAGGAGCCCTCGCCGTCGTCGCTGGCCGCGCGCTGGGAGGTGACGGGTTCGAGCTGGCCTGGATCGATCCAGAGCACCACCTTGGCGTCAGGGTGCTTGCGCGCCAGCGCGCCGAGCAGCTCCTGGCGCTGGTAGCGCTCCCATCCTTCGCCGTAGCCGTCCTCGGCTTCTTCGGGGCTCGCGGGCGCGTTCTCGCCGAAGGTCACCACCGTCAGCTCGAGCCCAGCGACGCGCCAGGCGCGGAGCTGCTCCAGGAGCTGCCACATCGCCACGGTGGCCAGCCCGCGCGCTGCGCTGGGCGCGGCGGTCCACAGCGGATCGGCGCGCAACGCGGAAGCGGCGGCCACGCTGCCGCCAAGGAAGCGGTTGACGGGGCTGGCGGCCTTGCGCGGCCACTCGAGCGCGAGCACCACCGGCTGGCGCTGGCCGAGCTGACACACAAGATCTGCCACGAACCGCGGCGCCTCCGCGGTGCCCTGGCCGCCGAAGATCGCCATCACCGCTTGCTCGGAGAGGGCGGCCTGGGCGCCCACGACGTAGCGCGGACAGGAGAGCTTGACCGCGGGCCTTGTTGCGTCGCCCGGGGCGGTGAGGCGTTGTGGGCTGGCGCCGCAGGCGCAGACCGTGAGCAGGGCGAGCAGAGAGGATCGGCGCAGCATCGATAGCCTAACGAGCTACCATGGCGCTCGATTCCGCGGTTGGGGAATCCGTCCTACTTCGGGGCGAACGCCGAGCCGAGCTGCATCATCACGGTGACGTCTTCGGCGCCCTGGCGCAGGCGCATCTTGGTGGACACGGTGCGCTTCATCCGCGGGTAGAGCTTGGCGGTGTCCACCACCAGCTCCACCGTCCCTTGCCCGGAGATGTCGCTGACCTGGACGTCGCCGAGCTTCTGATCGAGGCCCACGACCTTGGTCTCTCCGGCGATGGTCATGGTGGTGCCGGTGCGGCCACGCAGCGTGAAGGTGGTGACCTGCACGGTGGAGATGTTGTTGATCTCCACAGGCTGTGAGACCTCCCAGCGCGCGCCCAGGGCGACCGGCTCGGTGGGCAGCGGCAGCCAGGTCGGCAACATCAGGCGCACCGACTCGATGGCGCCCACGGTGGACTCGTCCGGGGTGGCCACGGTGTACTTGGTCGCGCCGGGCAGGGCCGCGGCGCTCAGGGTGCCGTCGATGACCATGCCGACGAGCGAGGTGAGCTGCGCCTTGATCGCCTGCGGCGCCACCGACTGCCCCACGGCCTCCCGCGCGTCCACCCCGGTGATCGACGTCTGGTAGGTGATCACGCCGTCGGTGGCCAGCGTCTTGACGTCGCCCTTGCCGGTCAACACCACGGTGGGCATGGTGACCTTCTCCACCGAGCCGCCGGCCGGCGTCTGCTCGATCACCGCGTCCATCACCAGGTCCACGAGCTGGGATGCCCCGCTCGCTGGCGCCAGCCGCAGCGGCGCGCGCTTGCCGCTGCCGGGCGCGAGCAGCTTGATGGTGGCCTTGGACGCCTCGATCGTCACCTCCACGGGGGGCGGCGGCGTGGTGGGCTGCTCGCGCAGCTCCTCTTGGCTGCCGCCGCCAGCGCCCGCTGGCGCTTCGCCAGCGCCGCCGCTCCCTGCCGGCGCGTCTTCCACCGCGGTCGGCGCAGCGGAGTCGAGCTTCGACTCCGGGATCGTGGTGTCGCTCGGCTTGGACTTGCCGCCACAGGCGGCGAGCGCAAGCAAGAAGGTAGCAAGGCAGGAGCGGAGCATGCCTGACGCTACTGCACCGCTCGCGTTTCGGCCACTGACGGCCTCGTCGTTGTGAGAAATGCCGCGATCGGCGGGCGGACGGAACGTGACGGGGCGGGCTGCCCACCCGCCGCCCTTGGCTCAGGCCACGAAGTTCTTCCACTTGCGCAGGTAGCCAACGAACGTCGGCGACACCGCGCGCGCGGCCAGGTCTTGCTCGGACATGGGCGGGCGCAGCGGCTCGAACCCCGGCTCGCGCGCCAGGCGGGGCCAGTCCGGGTTGAGCACCGCGGCGCGCCCCAGCGCCACCATGTCGGCGCCGCGCGCGAGGGTCTGCTCGGCGTCCGCCGGGCTCCAGATCGAGCCGGCGGCGAGCACGGCGACCTCCTGCGGCAGCGCCGCGCGCAGCAGCGGCAGCGGGTGCTCCTGGGGCCGCTTGGTGGTGTTGGCCTCCGCCTTCCACAGCGACGCATGGAGATAGTCCGCGCCATCCGCGGCGAGCTGGGTGGCCACCCAGAGCGACTCGTCCAGGTCCAGGCCGCGCGCCGAGAACACGTCCTCCAGCGATAGCCGCACGCCGACGATGAAGCGCGGAGAGACGCGGGCTCGAACCTGGCGCGTGACCTCGCGCAGGAGGCGCGCGCGCTGCTCGAGGGGCCCGCCCCAGTCGTCGCGGCGCTGGTTCATGGTGACCGAGAGGAACTGCGAAAGCAGGTAGCCGTGCGCGCCGTGGAGCTCGATGCCGGCGAAGCCGGCGCGCTCGCAGCGCGCGGCGGCGGCGGCGAACTGCTCGATGACCCGGGCCAGATCTTGTTCGGTCGCCGCGCGCGGGACCTGGTAGCCAGGCGAGCTCTCCTGGTGTTCGCTGGCGCTGAAGGTCTGGGTGCCGCTGAGCGTCGGGTCCGCGCGCAGCCCGCCGTGGAAGAGCTGAACCACCCCCAGCCCGCCGGCCTGGCCAAGGCGGTGGGCCAGCCGGGTCAGGCCGGGCAGGTGCGCGTCGTCATCCACGCCGAGCTGCCCGTGCCAGGCCATGCCGTCGCGCGCGACATACGCCGCGCAGGTGATGAGCATGCCAAACCCGCCGTCAGCGCGGCGCGCCATCCACGCCAGCTCGTCGTCGCCCAGCGCTCCGCTGGGCAAGCTCTGGCCGTTGGTCATGGGCGCCAGCGCGACGCGGTTGGGCGCGGTCGCGCCGCCGCGAAAGGTCAAGGGCGAAAACAGAGACGTCATGGGCGCACCGTAGCAGATCGCCGTCAAGTGCCAGGCTGGGACCCGCCCGGCCTGGTTCTGGCGCATACGACCGGCAGACGCGGATCGTGGGGGTGTTCGTAGAGCGCGACGGGAATGGAGGCGTGCCTTGTGCCCGGCGCGCGTCGACACCCTCAACGACGCTGCGATGGACGCTGCGACGGGTGCTGCAGGTGGTCCGGCAAGGGGCGGCCGATGGAGAGCGGGTCGACGCCGGTCGCTTCCATCTCGGCGAGGACCCAGCGCTCGATGGCGCTGTGGCGGTCGAGGTCGTCCCACAGGCTGCGCAGCGGGAGGCCATCGGGGTCGAGCGGGGGATCTGCGACAGATGGGAGTGACGAGAGTGGTGATGGCGGCGCGGTGGGGGCGGAAGGTGCGGCGGCGGCCGCCGCGTCGGCGCGGCGCTGGATGCGCGTGATGGTGGCGGCGGCGTCCCAGCTATCGACGCGCTCGCCGCGCCAGCGGCACTGGCCGGTGGTTGAGGTCAGCGGCAGCGGGGCCTTGGTGGCGTTGGCGGCATAGATCGCGGGCCAGCCAAGCAGCGGCGGCGCCGGGCGCGGCGGCAGCGGGACGACGGCGCGGCCCCGCGGATCTTCGAAGGCGAGATCTCCGGTGGCGGATTGCGTGATGCGGTAGCCGCGCTCGTGGACGTAGGCGTGGTGGAGCGAGCAGAGCAGCGCGAGATTGTCGAGATTGGTCTCGCCGCCGTCGGCCCAGTGCTGCAGGTGGTGGCCCTCGAGGAAGAGGCGGTGATCGCAGCCGGGGAAGCGGCAGGTGCGATCGCGCAAGAGCAAGGCGCGCTTGAGGGCGGCGGGGATGGTGCGAGTCTTGCGGCCGATGGAGAGCGGGGTGGTGTCGGTGTCGGTGGCGACGACCAGACCGCAGTCGCAGGCCAGGCGGCGGGTGGCTTGCGGGGAGAGCGCAAGGTCGGTCTCCCCGGTGAGGGCCACCGGCAGCGAGGCGCCGCGGTCGGTGAAGGTGGCCGCGGCGAGGGGGAGCGCGGTGGTCGCGGAGATGTTGGCGGTGGTGGAGCCGGCGGTGGCGGTGGCTGAGTCGGTAGTCGCGGCGGACTGCTGCAGCAGCGCCACGGGCACGGTGACGATCAACTCGACGGGCGAACGCTCGGCGCTGCTGCCCCGTGCATAGCTGTGGACCAGGGCCATCAGGCCATCGGCGCGGTTGTACGGGCGGCGCGTGGTGGTGGCGGTGGTGGAAGAGCGCTGCGCTTCCGCGGGAGACGTCGCCGATCGCTCGGCAGGTGCTGGCGCTTCCGCGGAAACGTCAGCAACCTCCGCCGAGGCGCCCGTCGCTCGCTCGGCAGGTGCGGACGTCTCCTCGGAAGCCGCCGACGTTTCCGCGGAAGCCGCCGCCGGCTCGCGCGTGTAGTCCACCGCGGCTTGCTGCAGTACTTGAAGCAGCAGCGCGGCCTCGTCGGGGCGCAGGCACGCCTTGACGCACACCATGCCGGAGGCCGTCGTCGTGTGCGCCACGTAGCGCTCGCTGTCGTGCGGGCGTGTGGCTCGGCCGGCGGCGTCCGCCCCCAAGACGCCGACCTTGCGGCACACGGTCTCGAGCTGGCTGGCGGTGCAGTGCTGCGCGTAGCCCAACAGCACCGCTTCGGTGGCGGCGGTGGCGACGCGCGTGATGGCGCGAGTCTTGGAATATGAGATCTGCCCGGCAGATAATGCCTCTGATACGAGCGGCAGGGTGTGCAGTGCCCTGGCCACGCGCAGGTGTTCTCGCGCGGTGCCGAGGTCCCAGCCCACACGCCAGCTCAGCCAGTGCGCGCAGGTGCCAAAGCCCTGGCGGTACCAGCCGCCGGCCGCGTCGAACATCCGCAGGTCGGCGAGCAGGCGGTGCATGGCGGCGTCCAGGTGAACGGCTTGCTCGGCGATGTGTTCGCCGAGGGCTTGAACTTCCTCGACGGAGAGAGGCTCGCGCATGAGGCTTTGTAGCACGGCGGTTTTCGGCGCTGGATTTCGCGCCTGGCGTGCCTCAGGTGCCGCGGAAGCGCGGATGGCGCGATTTTTCGTGGGGTGCGCAGGCGGATGGGGATGTAGCGCGCGCAGGGGCCGCTGGTGGAGAGAATCCGGCGAGTTGGCGGCGCGGAGGGTGCGCTGGCGCGCGAGGTGTCAAGAGGGCTGTTTGGTTTGATGTGGATATTGAATAGTAGATCTGTGGTTAGGCGAATGTGTCCGGTGGGCGGACGCGAGCGAGCCGGGACCGGAGAGCGAGATCGCGGAAACCTCCGCGGAAACGTGGCGTGATCTAAGTCGCAGCGCGTTTCCGCGGAAGCCTCGGGGCTGTGGACGGTGTCGGGTTGTGGACAACCGCGCCCGTCGAGCCTGGGCAGGCGCGATGCGCGTACGCGGCGCGGTTGTCCACAGCCCTTGGAGAGGCGCAGGAGGCCAGGTGCAGCCGGCGTGCCTGGGAGGGCGGCGCGCCTCTCCACACCGCCGCACAGCCCCTACTGTTTTCAGAACCCTGAGTTTGTTTGTTTTGTACCAGAACCCAGAACCCGGAATGGATCGCCAGGGGTGCGAAAGGGGTGAGCGCGTGGGAGGTGGGTAGGACCAGCACGGTGGGGGGCGAGCACGGTGGTTCGGGCCTGGCACGGTGGTCGGGTCGCGCACGGTACACAGAGTCAGTTGGCGCACAGAAGCGGTTCACAACAAATGGGACGAACACCAGTGCTTTGACCGGGTGATAGTGATCCCACCAGCGAGTGGAGGCGCGCCGAGCCCAAGGCGCGGCGACGAAGCGCTCCTGGGCGAACCGCGAGGAGCCGCAACGCAGGATCGGCGATGCATCTGCTCGTCTGGTGTGGTCAGACTTACCCGGTCGAAGCACTAGAACACCGAACGGTTTGAATGCCGTCGCGAGACGAGACCTTGCGAGGTGGATTCGGGCGCACGCCCGAAGCGCAGCGAGGAGCGTAGTGGACCTACGTGACGAGCGAGCATCGGACGTACGCCCGAAGGCGCCCGCAAGGTCTCGTCGTAGCAGGCATTTCAAACCGTTCGGTGTTCTAGCTATCTGCTGCGTGCAGATAGACGGTCGCGCCGTCGCCGTGGGCGTGGATCCACAGCGCCTTGGAGAAGCGGCTCGTGGTCGCGCTGTCGCTGGCATCGGTGCCGGGGCGATAGGCGCGCGCCGCCGCGGGAGGCGTGAACCACGCTTGCTGCAGCGGCGCCTGTGGCGCTGCGGCGGAGCCCGCTGGCTGCAGGTGGTTGCGCTCGATGAAGGTGGAGAGCTCGCTCGCCGTCAGGTCGAACTGCGCGATCACTCGCCAGTCCTGCCAGGCCTCCGCGTAGGAACGGAAGGCAGTTGCGCCGGGTGGGATCCAGAGATCGATCCACTTGGCGAGCGCGGGCGCCGAGGGCTGGTCCTGGCGGTTTGGCAGACCCGGCTGGCTGTCCTTGCCGCACGCGCCGGCGGCGATCCCGACGCTGGCGAGCCACGCCGCGGCGGCGAGCGCGCCGAGCCGTGATCGCGGCGCGCGGAGAAGAGCTCGGAGGCGGCGGAGCGCGTGATGGGGATGCATGAGGGTCCTTGTCGCTCGCCTAGCCGCCGGTGCGCACCGCGACCAGCACGCCGCCAGGCGCGCGCACCACGCGAGCGCCAAAGAAGGCCTGGCTCTCGAACACCGTCGCCGCGTAGCTGGCGCCGGTGATCTGGACATCGTCCGCGATGCTGGGCAGCGCGCTGGCCAGCTCGGGCAAGAGGGCCTGCACCGCGAGGCGGCTCATCCGTACGGTGGCCTGGGGGCCCGCCGGTCCAAGCGCCGCGATCGCGGCGGCCTCCGATAGCTCGCCGGGACCCTCGCCGAGCGGGAGCCACAGCACCAGCTCCAGCATGGACGGGCCAAGATCGCCTTCGTCGAGCCGAGCCGCGGCCCACTGGCCGGCCCCGATCCCCGACGGGCGTGGCACGCGCGGTGGCAGGGTGGAGAGCGGGCTGGGTTCACGAACCAAGGTCGGCATGCGCGGTCCTCGATGCTAGCGCGAGGTGGGGTAGTTACGCTGGGCGGAAGGCCTGCCTTCGCGCGGGGCCCGGCCAGTGTCCACGGTGGGGCCGGTGCCCGCGGTGCCCGGCGGAGGCGCTGCCTCCATGGTGGTGGTGAAGTCGAAGGTCCGCGCGTAGGTGCCGGTGCTGAGGAACTCGTGGCCAAGGCCGGTGATCTCGAAGCGGCCGTTGGCCGAGTCAGGCACGCCGGTGGCGATGTCGTGCGCCTCGGGGTTGAAGTTGTACATGTCCTCGGCGTGGATGGTCATCTCGACGTGGAAGACGCGCTCGTAGCCGCCCACCGGGCACGAGTTGGCGGGCGTGCCCTCGGGGGCGCGCACCACGACGGTGACGTTGGCCTCGATCCAGATGGTGTGTCCGCCGATCGCCTTCTGCCAGTTCTCGGTGGCCGGGTAGGGATACCGCGAGTCGCCGCCCACCGTGATGGTGTCGGTGCGGAGGTGATAGCTGTGGGAGCCCGGCTGCGGATTGGTGCCGACGTCGGCGTCGTGCCGCCGGATCGCGGCGTCGCGCGCGTCATCCAGCGCGGACTGCAGCACGACGTGTCCAGAGGCGTCGTTGGCGATGAAGCGCGGATAGCGAATATCGCGGGTGGCGCCGTTGCCCTGGAGAAAGTGCCGGTAGGCCGAGGTGCCGTCGACGAGATCGGGGCGCAACGCCTCCGCGAGCTCGAGCTTGGCGATCCACTTGGCCAGCTCCCAGCGATCCGCCATCGTCGGATCCTGGTGCAGGCTGGGATCGAAGTTGCCGTCCGCGCCCTGCATGTGGCCGTGGTCATGGCGAATCGCCGGACCGTGATCCTCGCGGCCCATGTCGCTAAACGACTGGGTCGGCCCGGAGCCCGGCCCCGGATCTGGGTTGTTGCCGCGCGCTTCATGTTGCGTGCGGGCCTCGGTGCGGGCGCCACTGACCGCGGTGCGCACCGAGCGCTGGATGGTGGAGATGCCCGGCGCGCTGCTCACCTGCGCTGGCGCGCCGCGCACCATCGCGTCGGCCGCGTTGTCTGCCTCGGTCTCGAGCGCGTCGCCTGGGCTGCTGACTGACAGCTTGGCCTGCGCGCCGGGCTGCCCACCCTGCTGCGCGGTGTGGGCCACCTCGTGCGCCAGCAGGTGCATCCCTGCCGAGGAGCCTGGCTGGTACTCGCCAGCGCCAAAGTGGATGTCGCGGCCGCTGGTGAACGCGCGCGCGCCTAGGTTCTCGGCGGCCTGCGCGGAGGCCTGGCCGGTGTGGAGCCGGACGTCCGCCAGGTTGGTGTTGAGGCTGCGCTCGAACTGGGTCTGCTGCGCCGCGGGCAGCGGCTCGCCGCCAAGTCCCATGGCGGCGCCGAGCAGTTCTGGCTTCCAGTCGTCGATCCGCTCGCCGTTCCGCTCGCCGTTCCCGGCCAGCGCCGGGCCCTGCCCCGCGTCGGTGGCGACGGCCTCTGCGCCTGGTCCGCCGCTCGCGGAGGCGAGCGTCTGCTTGCCAGGGGGCGCCGCGGCGAGCTGGATGCTGGCGGAGTCTGAAGCGTGGGACGAAGACTTTCTCTGGAGCAAAGGACCCTCCGTCGGGTGTGGACCTGGAGCTGGGCGGAGTTGAGCGAAGGGCCAGGTCCCTGTCAAGGAATACCCCGTCGGCGTGGGCGAGCTTCCTTACAAACGTCCCAGCCGGCGTTGGCTTCGCAAGGCGCCGCGTTCCCTGATACGCTGCCGGCACATGCGGTGGCACACCCCGGGGTCTCTGGTTTCTGTGGCGTCGCTCTTTGTGGCGGGTGTCGCAGGCGCGGCGCACGCGGAGGACAACGACCTCGTGCTGGGCCGGCTGGCGCGGCGGGTGGAGAGCGGCGGCATGGTGACCGCGGTGGTGCCGCAGAGCCGCGACTTGCGGGCGCTGGCCTCGCAGCTCGGGGTGGTGCTGGCGCCGCACCTGGCCACGCCGGCGGACACCCTGGGGTGGGGCGGCGTGCAGCTCGCGTTCGACTACCACACCACGCAGATCGACCACACCGCCTCGTACTGGCGCGCGCTGGAGGGCAGCCCGGATCCGCTGGGCACGAGCGGCGTCGCCCATACTACAGGGTATCTCTCCACCATCGGCCTGTTCGCGCGCAAGGGGCTCTGGCTGCCGCTGCCAGCGATGGAGCTCGGAGGCGGCGTGGTCCACCTGCAGGACTCGTCCATGTGGGCCGGCCAGGTCTACGCCAAGCTCGGCGTGCACGAGGGCTACCATGATCTGCCGATCCCCAGCCTGGCGCTGCGCGGCGCGGCCACTCGCCTGATGACCCAGCGCGAGCTCGACCTCACCGTGGTGTCGCTCGACGCTTCGCTGTCCAAGCACCTGGGGCTGGGCGGCACCTGGAGCCTCGATCCGTACGCTGGCTACAACGTGCTCTTGACCATCGCGCGCAGCGAGGTGGTGGATCCGACGCCCAACGTCGATCCGTTCGACGAGACCATGCCCAACGATCGGTCGCTCAACTTCGTGTTCAAGGACCAGTCGCCCATCCTGCGCCAGCGCTTCTTCGTGGGCGCCAAGGCGCAGTTCGGCGCGCTGACGCTCACCATCGAGGGCCAGCTCGCGCTCGCTGGCACGTCGGTGGACGATCGCGGCGGCACCAGCGCGATCTGTGAAGCCGACTCGATGACGGAGCTCTGCGACGCCAAGGACAGCGCTGCGAGCCAGCAGAGCGTGACGGTGTCCGCCGGCTTCGAGCTGTAGCCACCCGGCTCGCGGGCCCGAGCTCGCTTTTTAGAAGCTGGCCGCCGCGGCGAGCCCGGGCAGGGGGCCACGGCCGTCGTGCAGCACGGTCGGGGCCAGCCGAAACCTCGTGTTGTAGTCTCGCGCAGCGCTGCCGGCCATGGCGATGTCGAGGAGCGCGCCGGCCCCCATCAACACCAGCCCTGGCGCGAACACCTGCGGAGGCGGGGCGTCATCGCCGATGGAGGACAGCGCGAGGAAGGTGATGCCAGCGCCGGCCAGCCGGAGCCCCATGCCAAAGGTCATGTACCGTCCGGCGTACCAGTGGCCAAGAGACGGCGCGAGCGTGAAGGCCGCGAGGCCGCTGACCGCGAGGCCTGGCGAGTCGCTGCCGATCACCACCAACGCTGCAGGTAGCGCGGTGCCAAGCACGGCGAGGGTGGTCGCGGTGTTCGGGTCGCGGTACTTGCGTTCCGGCGCTGACGCCTTGGCCCCCAGCACGTGAAGCTGCGCGCGCGGGTCCGCGACGGGCGCGAGCCGCAAGTCCGGGGCGGGCGCCGCGACGGGCGCGGGCGCAACGACGGGCGCGGACGCGGGCGCCGCGACGGGTGCGGGCGCAACGACGGGCGCGGACGCGGGCGCCGCGACGGGTGCGGGCGCAACGACGGGCGCGGGCGCCGCGACGGGTGCGGGTGCCGCGACGGGTGCGGGTGCAACGACGGGTGCGGAGATGGGTGCAGGGGCGGCGACGGGCGCAGTCGCCGCGACGGGTGCAGGCGCCGCGAGCGCGAGCCAGGTCAAAGCCAGGGCAGTCAGCATGAAGCAGCACAAGAGCAAGGGCTGTGCCGCGCGGCGGCGGGCGCGGTGACCAGCAGTTGTCAATGATTGGCGGTCCTGCGCGCGACATTCTGAGGGGGCCATGACAGGCCCGTCACACGCCTCGCCTCGGCTCTTCCTCTTTTTGCCGCCCTCGCTCTGCCACGTGGCGCGCCGAGAAAGCCCGCCGCGTCATTGACCGGGGAGCGTGCGCGGGCGATCACTCGCGGCATGAGGATGGCCCGATGATTCCCTGGCAACGCATCGACGTGGCGCCGCTGCCACCGGCTCCCACCGCGCGCGGCGCCGCGCCAGCGCCGGCTGAGCTCACGCTGTGGCAGCGGGGAGACGAGCTGGCGATCCGCATCGGCGGCACGGAGCTGATGAACAGCCGGCAACATCACTCCGAGGACCAGCTCGGGCAGCTCGCGTGCGCGCACCTGAGCCGAGGCCACGTGGCCCGTGTGCTCATCGGCGGGCTGGGCATGGGCTTCACCTTGCGCGCGGTGCTCGACGCGCTGGGGCCCAAGGCGCAGGTGGAGGTGGCGGAGCTCTCTCCAGCGGTGGTGCGCTGGAACCGCGAGCAGCTCGGCGCGCTGGCCGGGCACCCGCTGCGCGACAGCCGGGTGCAGCTGATCGAAGGCGACGTGGGGGCGCGGCTGGGGCGCGGCCCGGTCTACGATGTCATCGTGCTCGACGTGGACAACGGCCCTGCGGCGCTGACCGCCGCGGGCAACCGGCGCCTCTACGAGCGGGATGGCCTGGCGGTGATCTCAGGATCCCTGCGGCCGCGCGGCGTCCTGGCGGTGTGGTCGGTCACCGATGATCCGCGCTTCTCCAAGCGCCTTCGCAGCGCCGGCTTCGACGTGCTCCGGCACCACGTGCGCGCGCGGCCCAACGCCGGCGCGATCCACGTCCTGTCCATCGCCACCAAGGTCGAAGAGGAGGTGCGAGCGGGTCGCGCCGAGGGCGGGCCGGGGCGCGGGCAGCCAGGGCGCGGGCAACCGGGACGTGGGCAGCCGGGCCGCGGGCAACCGGGCCGCGGGCAACCGGGACGTGGGCCGGGTCGCGCCGAGGGCGGGCCGGGACCTGGTCGCAGCAGCGGACCTGGGCGCAGCAGCAGCAGCGGACCTGGTCGCAGCAGCAGCGGACCTGGTCGCAGCAGCAGCGGACCTGGGCGCAGCAGCAGCAGCGGACCTGGTCGCAGCAGCAGCGGCAGCGGACCTGGTCGCAGCGCCACCCAGGGCGCCGGCTCGTCGGGCGAGCGCCGGCGCGGACGTTGACCGCGCGGCGAACGTCCCGCCGTCCGCGAGGTCAGCGCTCGGCGATCAGCTTGTCGAGCTGGTTCGTGAGCGTGCTCTCGGCCAGCGCGCCCGCGCGCTGAAAACGCCGCTGTCCGTTGCGCCCATAGATGAACGTGGTGGGCAGGCCGTTTGGGTACCCGTACGCGGCTTGCATCTCCTGCGTCACTCGCACCACGGGGTAGGTGAGCTCGAACTCGCTGGTGAAGTTCAGCAAGGTCTGCGAGTCCACGTCGTCGCTGAGGATGCCCAGAAACACCACGTCCTGGTCTTTGTACTTGTCATAGGTCCTGGAGAACGCGGGGATCTCCACCTGACAAGGCCGGCACCAGGTGGCCCAGAAGTTCACCACCACCACCTTGCCCTTGAGCGACTCGGGCGTGTAGGTGGCGCCGGTGATGTCCACGTAGGTCAGCTCAGGCAGGCAGTCGGTCTGGCCCTTGGTACACGCCGCCGCCGCGGGGCTGGCGCCCAGCGACAGCGCCGGCTTCTGCGGGTCTGAGGACAGCGTGACGAACCCGAGCACGACGAGTCCTACGGTGGCGGCGACGAACATGACGATGAGGGTGCGTGTTTGCATGAGCGAGACTTTCGGCGGGCGCGGCAGACGCTTTTTCGTCTAGCGAAACCTTAGCAGAGATGGCAGCAATTCCTCAGGGGGCAGATATCCTAGTAACTCAAGGCAGGTAGACGCCACATTGGCGAGGCCCGCGCCCTCGCACCGGGACCTATCCAGCTCGTAGGCCGCCGAGCTTGTAGTGCCTCCAGCCGGGTCAAAGATGACAAAAGGAACCGGATTGAGGGTGTGGCTGGTCTTCTGCAGGGGGATCCCGGTGTGGGCCTCGCGCGCCACGGCGCCGGCCTTGTCGCGCTGGAACATCTCGTCCGCGTTGCCGTGGTCCGCGGTGACGATCAAGATACCGTGCAGCTCTTCCACCGCGCGCGCCAGGCGGGCGAGCTGCAGGTCCACGCTCTCCACGGCGAGGATGGTGGCCTGCATCGAGCCGGTGTGCCCCACCATGTCGCCGTTGGCGTAGTTGACCCGGACAAAGCGATGCCGTCCGGTGCGCAGCTCGGCGATGAGCCGGTCTGTGATCTCGGCGGCCTTCATCCACGGGCGCTGGTCAAACGGCACGTTGTCCGAGGGGATCTCCACATAGGTCTCGGTGGCTGGATCGAACATGCCGCTCTTGTTGCCGTTCCAGAAGTAGGTGACGTGGCCGTATTTCTGGGTCTCCGAGATGGCGAGCTGGGTCACCCCGGTGGCGGCGAGCAGCTCGCCCATCGTCCGCTCGATGGTGGGCGGCTCCACCAGGTAGCTGCGCGGCAGGTGCAGATCGCCGTCGTACTCCATCATGCCGGCGAAGAACACGTCGGGGCGCCGGCCCCGGTCGAAGGTGGTCAGGGTGTCGTCGTCGAACGCGCGCGAGATCTCCACCGCGCGGTCGCCGCGGAAGTTCCACAGCACCACCGCGTCGCCGTCTGCGATGGGCGCCACAGGTCCCGCGGCGTCGGCGATCACGAACGGCGGCAGGTTCTGATCGGTGATGCCCGGCGCCTCGTCGCGCAGCGTGAGCACGGCGGTGCGGGTATCTGGAAAGCGGCGGCCGTCGCCGTGGACGTGGGTCTGCCAGCCGCGCGCCACCATGGGCCAGTCCGCCTCGTAGCGGTCCATGGTGATGACCATGCGACCGCCGCCGGAGGCGATCTTGGCGGTGACGCCGCCAGCGGACAGCTCGGCGAGGAAGCGCTCGACGCGGTCGACGTAGGTGAGCGCGCTGGTCGGCGGCACGTCGCGGCCATCGAGCAGCGCGTGCAGGTACAGGCGGCGACAGCCGGCCTTGGCCGCCGCGGTCATCAGCGCCTCGAGGTGGTCGATGTGCGAGTGGACGTTGCCATCGGACAGGAGGCCCAGAAAGTGGACGGCGCCGCGCTGCCCGCGCTCCAGCACCTTCTGCCACGCCGCGCTCTCGAAGATCGCGCCGGAGGCGAGCGCGCGGCCGATGAGCATCGCGCCCTGCGCGTGGATCTTGCCGCTGCCCAGCGCGTTGTGGCCGACCTCGCTGTTGCCCATGTCCTCGTCCGAGGGCAATCCCACCGCGCGGCCGTGCGCGCGCAAGAGCGTGGACACCTCCGGCGCGCTCAGCCGGTGCAGCGTGGGCGTCCTGGCCAGCGCCACCGCGTCCGCCTCATCCCCGGCGCCCTTGCCAACGCCGTCGAGGATGGCGAGCACCACCGGCCCCTTTGGGCCAGCAAACCGAGGATGGCGAGACAGGGCGGAGGACATGCGACCAATGTAGCGGCAAGCGGTGCGCGCTGCATGTCCTGGAGCGAGTTTGCGGCCCGACGCGAGCTGCGCGCGGGACGCGATGGCTCCGGCGAAACCTGACAACCGCCAGCCCTTGTGGCACGTTCGGAAGCCGCCGTGTACGACCAGGTGCCCATTCTGTATCGCGATGAGCGCTGCGCCGTCGTCGACAAGCCCGCGGGGCTGGCGTCGCATCGCGGCTGGTCGGCGGAGGACGACGCGCTGCTGCAGCGGGCGCGGGACACGCTGGGGATGTACGTGTACCTGATCCACCGGCTCGACCGCGGCGCCTCTGGCGTGGTGCTGTTTGCGCTGGACGCGGAGGCGGCGCGCTTCTTCTCGGACGAGTTCGCCGCCGGGCGGGCGGAGAAGAAGTACCTGGCGATCACCCGCGGTCACCCGCCAGAGCACCTGGTGGTCGACCACCCCATCCCGTCCGCGCCAGGCGAGCCGCGGGTGCCCGCGGTGACGGAGGTGTGGTGCAAGGAGACGTTTGGCCGGTACGCGCTGGTGGAGGCACGTCCGCGGACCGGACGCTTGCACCAGATCCGCCGGCACCTCAAGCACCTGTCGTGTCCGCTCATCGGCGACGTGCGCTACGGCAAGGGCGAGCACAACCGCATCTTTCGCGCCGAGCACGGGCTGAGCCGGCTGGCCTTGCACGCCGAGGCGCTGACGGTGGCGCACCCGGACGGCTCCACGCTGCACGCCGAGTCGCCGCTGCCGGCCGACCTTACCGGCGCGATGGCCAGCGCGCGCGAGCGCTACGCCGGCGCGGTGTACGCGCCGCCGCCGGCGCGCTCAGAACGTCCCGAGTAGCGCTCCGAGGCCGATCTCGTCGTCGCGCTCGACGGGCGCTGCGGACTCGACGGGCGCTGCGGACTCGACGGGCGCTGCGGGCTCGACGGGCGCCGCGGACTCGACGGGCGCTGCGGATCAGGAGTCGCTGTCGTCGCTGCTGACTTCGTCGTAGTCGTCGGCTGCGTCGTCGTCGTCGTCGAAGCGATAGGGCGGCTCCTCTGGCTCTTCTGGCTCTTCTGGCTCTTCTGGCGCAGGCCGCGCTTCTGATCCCTGGAGCTCAGGCGGCGCTTGGGCCGCGGCCGCGGCCTCCGGCGCGGAGGCCGGCTCGGCGGTGGGCAGGCCGCGCTCGTCGCTGTTCCCGGTTCTGTTGCGGTTTCCGTCTCTGTTTTCGGCCTCTGGCTCGGCCTGGGGCTCGTTGTGTTCAGTCGCCGGCTCGGCCTGGGGCTCGGCTTGGGGCTCGGCGTCTTCGCTCGGCAGCTCGCCTGGTGAGATCGCGCGTCGGCCGCTGACCAGCACCTCTTCGTGCCCATCCTCGGTGACGTGGCGGACCAGGCGGTACGTGGTGTTGCCCTCGGCGCGCGCCACCTCCGGCGCGGCGATGAGGAGCTGCAGATCCAGGTTGCGGCACAGCTCGAACAAGACGCCCAGGTTGTCGCGCGACAGGCGGTTGGCCTCGTCGAGGAAGAGGAAGCGCAGGCTGCCTGGCATCGGGCGCGCTCGCAGGAGGTTTGCGTCGCGCTCCCACTCGGTGAGCACCACCATCATCAGCGCGGCGCCCACGCCGATGGCCTCGCCGGTGGACAGCCGCGCTGGGCTGGCGGGCTCCCAGGCCTCGCCGGTGCGGCGCCGCACCTCCACCACCAGCTCGAGGTACTCGCGGTAGTCGAGCAGGCGGCTCCCGCCGCCGCGGCCGCCGCCGTAGCGGCGGAAGATCTCGTCGAGCGCCTCCTCGATCGGCATCGACGGCAGAAACAGCAGCTCCTGCGCATCTCCCGCGGACAGCGCTCGCAAGATCTGCTCCATGCGATCGACGCGGCGCATGTCGACGCGGATCGCCGAGATGCTGCCAAACGCGATGCCCTCCAGGTGCTGGTTGAGGCGCCGCACCTGGCCGCGGGCGCGCCGGAGCTGGACCTCGATGCCGCGCGCCACGTCCTCGGAGGCGCCACGCAGATCTCCTTCTTGCCGGGCCAGCCGGCTCTCCAGGACGTCGAGGTGATCGCGCAGCCGCTCCAGCGCCAGCAGCGGATCAGCGTCGGCCGCGATCTGCGCCGGCACGCGGCGGCGTAGCCAATCGCGGGTGGACAGCCACGCCTCGAGGATGGCAGTGGGGCCGGCGGGGATGAACGCGGGCTCATGGCCGCCGGCGTGCGCAGCCTCGGCCGAGCGCGCGGAGCGCGGCGCGTCCGCGGAGGCAAGCGGCGTGGGCGGTGCGTCCGGCAGGGCCGCGGCGCTTCGCTCCGCCGTCGCCGGGCGCGCCGGCGCCTCGCTGGCGCCAGCGTGCCGCACCAGGTGCGCCTGCTCCTCGCCGCCGCGGCAGCGCGCCAGCCGGTCCGCCAGGAGCGCGCGCCTGCCGGTCACCTCCGCGGCGAGCTCCCCGCTGGTGGGGGGCTTCTTGCGCGGCAGATCTTCGTCGCGCAGCGTATCTTCCAGCGAGGCCGCGGCCAGGCCGGCGCGCTCTGCGGCGGTGCGCAGCGCCTGCCACGCCGCCTCGGCGGGCCCGGCCGCGCGCCGCAGCTCGGCCAGCGCGCCGGTGGTCTCCAGCTTGAGCCGCGCCGCTTGCTCGGCGCGCTCACGGACCCGCGCCATGTCCGCCACCAGCGCGCGGCCTTGCCGCTCCAGCTCGGCGGCGCGCTCGCCAGCGTCGGTCACGGCCAGGGTCGCGGCGGCCACCCGATCTTCGGCGGGCGCCCCGCCCAGCGCGCCCAGCTCGGCGGCGGCGCGGTCGCGGTGCGCCGCCGCGGCGGCGCGCTGGCCCTCGGCCTCCTGGGCCAGCGCGGTGGCTTGCTCCCAGCCGGCGTCGGCGTTCATCACCGCCTGATCGGCGGCGGCGGTGGCGGCGCGCGCTTGCCGGTGTTGCTCCTCGAGCGCGGGCACAAGCGCGGCCTGGCTCTCCAGCGCCGCCGCGGCGTCGGTCCAGCCGGCGGCCTGCCGGTGCTGCATGATGCCCTCGAGCGCGGCCTCGGTGCGGTAGCCCTCTTCGAGCTCCTGCTCGAGCTCGGTGACGCGCGCGGCGGCGGTGGCCAGCTCCGCGTCGCTGGGCGGCGGCAGGCGCAGGACGTCGAGCAGCTCGGCCACCACCGTGCGCGCCATCGCCACCTCGGCGAGCTCGGCCTGCGCGCGCCGCAGGTGCTGTTGCCGCGCCGTCAGCTCGGCGACGCGCGCGCCGTGGTCGGGCGGCTCCAGCAACATCGCCTCCACCAGCAGGCGGCGCAGGCTGTCGAGCTCGGCGCGCCGGGACAGCGCGCGCCGGCGGGCCTCGGCGCCGCGGCTCCGCGCCGCCGTCATCTCCAGCTCCAGCGCCGCCAGATCTTGTTCTGCCACCGCGCGCAGCGGGGTCGGATCTCCGCCCAGGAGCGCCTCGCGATCGCTGGCGATGGCGTCGAGGTCGCGGCGCAGCGCCAGGAGCCGGTGGGTGGCCGCGGTGGCGCCGTCGAGCTCGGCGGCCAGCGCCTCGGCGCGCTGGCGCAGCGCCTCGGCTCGACGGGCCCGCGACGCCGCGCCCAGCGCCGGGGTCTCTGGCCGCCGGGTCAGGCGCACGCCAAAGGACTCCTCCACGGCGACGTCGAGCTTGCCGCGCTCCAGCGTGCCCAGCTCCAGGTCGATGCCGGCGCGCACCAGGTACACGGTGGGCAGGGCGCGGGCGCGGTCCATGAGCACGCGCGCGGCGGCGAGCGGATCCTCCACCACCAGCGCGCGGTCGAGCGGACCTAGCCGCGCCTCGACGGTGGCGGCCTCGTCACCGTCGAGGTCATCGAAGCGGCCGAGCAAGAGCTCGCCGCCCAGCTCGTCGCGCAGGCGCAAGAGCTCCGGATCGAGCGCGGCACCGGGGCCGTCGAGCGCGGTGGCGGCGCGCAGGTGGCTCTCGCGCTCGGCGACGGTGCGCTCCCGCGCGGCGGTCACCAGCGCGAGCTGCTCGGCCACCAGCTCGCGGGCGGTGGCCAGCTCGGCGGCGCTGGTCAGCGCGCCCAGCGGTGGGCGATCCTGCGCGGGCAGCAGCGCCGTCAGCCCTTCGCGCACCCGCGCCGCCGCCGCCGCCACCGCTTGCCAGCGCGCGCTGCGGCCCTCCAGCGCGTCGCGCTGCGCGCGCAGCTCCATGACCTTGGCGCGCAAGCTGGCCACCTGCGCCTCGGCGGCATGGCTCTCTTCGTCGAGGCCGCGCAGCTCGCGCTCGGCGGCGTCCACCCGTTGGTCCAGCGCCACCGCGGCGCCCGCGCCCAGCTCCACGCCCAGCGCCGACGCCTTGCTGCGCGCCACGCGCTGACGCTCGGCCAGGCGCTGCGATTCGGCCAGCTCGCGCTCGATGGCCGCGGCGCCCGCGACCTCCGCGTCGAGCTGCGCCAGGTGGCCCAGGGCGGTGCGCGCGCGGGCGACCAGCTCGCCGCCAGGCGCCAGCGCGGGCGGCGGCGCGATGCGCGCGGCGGCCTCCAGCACCGCCAGCGCGGCGGCGGCGCGCTCATGGTCGCGGCGCTGCAGCTCCACCGCGGCGGCCTGCCGCGACAGGCGCGCGCGCGCCAGCTCGTGGTCGCGGCGCTCGGCCAGCACCGCGGTGAGCGCGGTGGCCACCTCCTCCACGCGCAGGTCGGCGGCGCGGCGGCGGCGCAAGAGCTGGCGGGCCTCGGTCAGGTGCTGGTGGAGCTGGCGGTGGGAGTGGGCGCGGCGGTGCAGCTCCTCGAGCCCCTGCTGCAGGTGCGCCAGGCCCAGCGCGGCGCGTTCATACGCGGCCTGCGCCTCTTCGCGCTCCTGCCGGCGCGCGGTGCGATCCGCGGCGGACGCGGCCTGCGCGGCCTTGGTGCCCTCGGCGCGGCGGGCCAGCACCGCCAGCTCCTCGTCGAGCTGGGCGAGCTTCGCGGTGAGCCCGGCGGCGGCGCGCGCGCGGTCCCAGTCGGCCAGGCGCTGTTCGTGCTCGCGCCGCGTCTCGGCCAGCCGCGCCTCCGCGCCAGCCTCGGACGCGGTCAGCTCGGCCACCGTCCCGGCGAGCTCGGCGGCGGTGCGGGTCGCCTCGGCGGCGGCGTCCTCCGCCGCGGCCAGCCGCCGCGTCGCCTCTTCGGCGGCGGCGCGGCTGGCGTGCATCGCGGTGGAGAACATGGCCAGGCCCGACTCGTACACGCCGCTGATCTCGCGCTCGAGCACCCGCGCCTCGCTGACCTCGGTGCGCGTGCGCCGGCAGGCGTCCAGGTTGGCGCGCATGCGGCCCAGCGTGTCGCCCAGCCCGGACTCCTCCTTGAGCAAGAAGCTGCGCAGCTCCGAGGTCAGCACGCGGGAGATGCCGCCCGTCATGCTGGTGCGCAGCATCTCGTTGAGCTTGCTGCGATCCTCCTCGGTGGCCAGCCGCAGCGGGGTGACCCCTCGCTCGAACAGCGCGGCGAAGTAGTCCTTGGTGGTGCGGTAGACCTCGATGCGACCGCCGTGGCGCTTGACCGCGGCCTTGACCTCGTCGAGCTCCGGCACCTGGTCCACGTCCGCCGCGCGGACGAGGAGCAGCTCCGACAGCGGCGGGTCCTCGCCGAGCTGCTCGATGAGGAAGGGCGTCGGCTCGACGGTCGGCTCGGCGCCACGCGCGAGCCGCACGCCGGCGATGGCGCGCGCGCCGTCCGCCAGCTCCAGCTCCAGCGCCGCGTACGACGGCCGGCCCAGCTCACCCAGCCGGCCCCAGATGCCGCGGTCCCCCCCGGTGGCGCCGCTCTCCCCGACGTTGGTGAAGCGCAGCCGTGACATGTCCGGCAGGAGCACCACGTAGGCGGCGATCATCACCGTGGTCTTGCCGGCGCCGTTGGCGCCCTCGAGCGCGGTGACGTGGCGATCGAGCTGGTAGCGCTCGTAGAACACGCCCTTCCAGTTGACGAGGACGAGCGCGCGCACGCGCGCGCGGCTCCCGAGCAAGTCCTGGCTCAACTCTCGGGCTCCAGGTCGTCGTCGTCGTCGTCGTCGGCGTGGTCGTCGTCGCCGTCGTCGCTATCGTCGCCGTCGTCGCCTGCGCCGCCTCGGGGCCGCACGCCAGGCGCCGCGCCGTCTGCGCTCTCGGCGCCGTCGTCAGCGCCGCCGTCCGGGCCGCTCTGCGCCGCCCTCGGACGCCAGCGCCACCTCGCCTTGCGCCACCAGCCTCGCCAGCGCCTCGGCGGGCTCGGCCAGGCCGCGCACCGGCTCGGCGAACCGCAGGAGCGCCGGACGAAGCCGCACCTGCTCTTGGTCCATCAGCTCGGCGAAGCCCAGCGCGGACAGCCTGCGGATGGTCTCCGCCAGCTTGGCGCGCACCTGCTTCTGCGCGACGCGCTCATCGTGACGGCGGCGCTTGGGCAGGAACGCGCGGATGAGCGCGTCGGAGCCCATCGCGGTGACGAGCTGCTCGAGCACCTGCTCGCGCGCCACGACGCCGCCGCGCTCGACCGACGCAGGATCCAGGTACACCAGCGCCATGGCCTGGCCCACCAGCATGTCGGTCACCGCCAGGTGCCGCCGCGGGAGCTGCTCGCCGACCGGCAGCAGGTAGAAGTACCCGTCGGTCTTGTAGATGAGCTCGCAGCCATAGCGCCGGTAGAACGCCTCCAGGTGCTCTTGCGCGTCGATGAGCAGGGCGTACCAGGCGCCATCCTCGCGGTCGACGTGACGGCCCCGGCGCAAGGCCAGGTCCAGCTCCGGGAACTCCGCCTCGGCGATGACGTCCTGCAACATCGCAAAGCCACGACTCACGATCCACCTCCGCTGCGTCGCCCGAGCTTCCAGTCTTCGATCTGCATCTCCTGGCGGATCTTCACCCACGGCCGCTCGCGGCTGGCGCTCGCTCGTCCAAGCTGCGCCGCGGTGTGCGCCACCCGCCCCGCCATCGCGAAGCGCTCGGGCGCCGGCACCAGCGCGGTGACCTCGCTGGTCACGTCGGAGAGCTCGCTGGCGCCGCGGTCGAGCGCCGCGCGCACGCGCTCCTCCAGCACGGCCTGCGGATCTTCGCCGCTGTCCTCGGCCGGCTCGCGGTCCCGCGGCGCCTTGGGCCGGGTCACCGGGGGCCGCTCCACCACCGGCGCCACCGTGCGCAGCAGCCGGATCGGCGCCGCGCCGGCCAGCGCCAGCACGTAGGGCTTGCCGGCGGTGCCGGCGAGCTGGTCGCGCAGGCGCTGGGTCAGCGCGCGCGTGGGATCGAGCCTCACCACGTCGCGCAGGTAGCGGTGGACATACTGGAAGTACTCGGACCACGCCCGCTGCCGCGAGCCGCCCCACGCCGCGATGCGGTCGAGCTGCTCCATCACGCGCGCCGTCGCGGCCAGCGCGGCCTCGGCGCCAGCGGCCAGCGCCAGCTCCTCGATGTCGTGGAGCAGCGACAGCAGGATCGAGGTGTCGCGCAAGAGGATCTCGCCAAGCTCGCGCAGGGTCGCGCTGGTCGACTCGAGCAGCCCCTGACAGCGCGAGATGGCGCCAAACCAGTCCGCCTCCAGCAGGCGGCGGATCTCCGCCTGGAACTCCTCCTGCTGCAGGTCGAGCCCGCGCTGGCGCCGCTCGATCCCGGCCACCAGCTCGGCGGCGGTGATGCGCAGCGGCGCCTCCACCTTGCTGGCCCAGCTCTCTGGCGAGCTGGCGGCGCGCGCCGCGGCCAGCACCTCGCTCAGCGTGGTGCGCAGGCTGGCGGCCAGGAGCGTGAGGCTCTCGCGCGTGAGCACGTCCTCCTCGAGGAAGAAGTCGACGATGCCGGTGGCCAGCCGGGTCAGCGCGTACTGGCCGCTGCGCACCACGCCGTGCCCATCCACCCGCGCCAGCAGCCGCTGCTCGCGCAGCCGGGCGATGGCGTAGGTCGCGCGCTTCTTGCGCTGCTCCGCCGTCGGCTCGATGGCGTCGCACACCTGCTCGAACACGTCCTCGAGCGTGGCCTCCTCGAACGTGGACGCGCTGCCCTGCGCGCGCAGGTGCAGCGCCACCAGGAAGCCCAGGTCCAAGGTGTCGAGCGCCAGCGACGGGCGATGCTGCGCCAGCGACGCCAGGACGCGCGAGGGTTCCGAAGGAGCCGACACCGCCGTTTCTATATCAGTCGTGCGCCGGGCCGCCAACGACGCGGCGGCACAGAGCGTGGCCAGCTCGCCCATCCGGAGCGGCCGGCGGCGCGGTCCTGCCCGGGATGGTCCTCACTCTTTAGGGTCTTTCGGGATCGAGCCGGGTCACGGTCGCCAGGCCGGGGCGCGCGAGCACCACCTGGTGACGGCCGGGGAAGCTCTCCACCGGCGGTTGCTCTGGCGCGGGCAACACCACCGCGTAGACGCGCCGCTGCGCGAGCAGCTCACGCGGCAGGTCCAGCGTGGCGCGACAGCCGCTGTACCACTCGAGCTGGGTGGCCTGGCGGCCCAGCACGGTGCAAGGCCGCCCGGCGGCGTCCTGGCGGATGGCGGCGGCGGCGGTGAGCACGCCGCGCAGCGAAGCGCGCGCGCTCTCGTCTTGCCGGGCCAGCCCCGATAGCACCAGCGCCCACGCCGCCGCGACCGCGAGCAGCGCCGCGCCGGTCACGCGCCGCGCGTGGCGCGGCGACAGCGACCCCACCCACGCCACCGCCTCGCGCAGGCCCAGGCCCAGCAGCAAGATCAGCGCAGGGAACAGGTAGCGGGAGTGGCCCCACGTGGTCAGCCCGATGACGACGACGTGGCCCACCGCGATGCTCCACAGCATCACGCTCTGCCGGTCGCGGCGCCACGCGATCGACGCCAGCCCCCAGAGCAAGAGCGGCGTGGCCACCGTGCCATAGAACGTCAGCGGGTTGGCGGTCAGATAGGTCACCAGGCCGAGCTGAGCCGGGATGGCGTCTCCGCTCTCGCGCACGATGCCCAGCGCCGAGCCGGTGGCCGCGACGGACATCGCCAGGTGCGGCGCCAGCAACGCCAGGCCGAGCGCGGCGGTCGCCACCACGGGCCAGGGCCGGCGGGCGGTGCTCCGCCAGCCGCCGAGCACCGCCACCGCGGCGATGACCGCGATGGTCAAGCTCGCGCCGTAGCGCAGGTAGAACGCGGCGGCCATCAGCGGCGCGGCGGTCACCAGCCGCCAGCGCGGTCCGTCGTCGCGCGACAGCTCGGTCACCACCAGCGCGATCGCCGGCAGCAGGCACGCCGCGGTGGGGAGGTCGCTCAGCAGCTCGGCGCTGCGCCTGGCGAAGCACGCGGTGGCCGCCAGCAGCGCCGGCATCCAGGCGGCGGCGCCGTCGCCGAGCGGGCGGGTCGTCCGCGCCGCCACCAGCACCAGCGCCAGGCCCCACAACAGCGGCGCCGCGCGCAGCGCGAGCTCCCCTCCGTGGGCCAGGAGCGCCGGCGCGGTGAGCAGCGTCATGCCAAACGGGGAGTAGTTCCACCGCGGGGTACCGGCCAGCCAGTCCATGGTGGTCAGCGCATAGCGGGCCTCGTCATGGCCAAGCGGCGCCCGCGACAGCCAGGACAGCAGCGCGCCAACGATCCACATCAAGGTGCCCGCCACCACGAGTTGCTGGCGTCGGCGAGGTCCGGGCCCGGGCTGCACCACGGCAGTAGACCGAACCGCGATTATAGCTGCAAGTGGCGGCGTGGGTATCGAGGGTGGACGGGTGGCACGAAGAGGCCCCTGCGTCCCTTGATCTGTCGCAGATGTCGCGCTGGCGCGTCAGCCCGGTCCTGGCGGATGTGAGCGAAAAGACCATTGACTTGGAGGTGGTGCTCTCCGTTATCGTGTCGACGTGAAGCGACGCCTTGCTGTCTTTCTTCTCCTCGCCGCCGCGTGCGGCGGCTCCACGAACCCTGCGGGTGGCAATGGCAACGGCGCGGTGATGGCACCGTCGTCGACCGCCGAGGAGGCCAGGCAGTTCGTGGCCAAGGCGGACGACGAGTTCCGCCGCCTGCTCATCGCCAGCTCGGTGGCGGAGTGGGCCAAGCAGACGGACATCACCACCGAGCACGAGGCCGCCGCCGCCAAGGCAGGCGAAGAGCTGATGACCTTCATCACCCGGGTCATCAAGGAGTCGCGCAAGTTCGCCTCGGCGCTAGACCAGCTCGACGCGGACACCCGCCGCAAGCTGCACCTCATCAAGATCGCGGGCCAGCCGGCGCCGGATGACCCCAAGCAGTCCGCCGAGCTGGCCGCGCTTGCCACCGAGATGGACGCCATCTACGGCAAGAGCAAGGTCTGCGACGCCGCTGGCGCCTGCAAGGACCTGGGCGCGCTCGAGGACATCCTGGCCACCAGCCGCAACCCCGCCGAGCAGCTCGCGGCGTGGCAGGGCTGGCACGACACCACGGGCCGGGCGGAGCGCGACAAGTTCGTGCGCTTCGTCGAGCTGGCCAACGCGGGCGCGCGCGGCATCGGCTTTCCGGATGTCGGCGCCATGTGGCGCTCGGGCTACGACATGAGCCCGGAGGACTTTCAGGCCGAGACCGACCGCCTCTGGAACCAGGTCAAGCCGCTCTACTCGCAGCTCCACTGCTACGCCCGCCGCACCTTGAACAAGAAGTACGGCGACAAGGTCGTGTCCAAGACGGGGCCCATCCCCGCCCACCTCCTGGGCAACATGTGGGCGCAGTCCTGGGACTACCTGTACCCGGACATGGAGCCGTACCACGGCGTGTCCAAGGTGGACGTGACCCCGGCCTTGCAGCAGCAGAAGTACGACGCCGTCAAGATGGTCAAGGCCGCAGAGAACTTCTTCGTGTCGCTCGGCATGAACCCGCTGCCCGATTCGTTCTGGGAGCGCTCGATGCTGGTCAAGCCTCCCGGCAAGGAGGCGGTGTGTCATGCCAGCGCCTGGGACGTGACGTACGCCAACGACCTGCGCATCAAGATGTGCATCAAGCCCAACCATGAGGATCTGGTCACGATCCATCACGAGCTGGGGCACAACTACTACTTCGCCAACTACTACAACCTCCCGGTGCTCTACCAGCAGGGCGCCAACGACGGCTTCCACGAGGCCATCGGCGACACCATCGCGCTGTCGATGACGCCGGACTACCTGGCCAAGGTCGGCCTGCTCGACAACGTGGTCAAGAACGACAAGGCCGTCATCAACCAGCAGCTACGCCTGGCCCTGGAGAAGATCGCCTTCTTGCCATTTGGCCTGGTGGTGGACCGCTGGCGCTGGGACGTGTTCGCCGGCAAGGTCACGCCCGCGCAGTACAACCAGCACTGGTGGGACCTGCGCAAGCAGTACCAGGGCATCGCGCCCGCCGTGGCGCGCGCGGCCACCGACTTCGATCCGGGCGCCAAGTACCACGTCCCGGCCAACGTGCCGTACACCCGCTACTTCCTCGCGCACATCCTGCAGTTCCAGTTTCATCGCGCGCTGTGCAAGAAGGCGGGCTTCACCGGCTCGCTCAACGACTGCTCGATCTTCGGCTCCAAAGAGGCAGGCTCGGCGCTCAAGGCCATGCTGGCGATGGGGGCGTCTCGGCCGTGGCCGGAGGCGCTCAAGGCGATGACCGGCGAGAGCCAGATGGACGCCTCGGCGATCCTCGACTACTTCGCGCCGCTGTCCGCCTGGCTCGCAGAGCAGAACAAGGGCCAGTCCTGCTCCTGGTGAGCCCAGGGCGCGACGCGCTCAGCTCTCTTGAAACGGCACGTCTCCCCAGCTGGGGAAGGGATCGAAGAGCCCACGCCACGAGGCCGGGCCTTCCGCTAGCTCCTCGTCGGTGAGCAGGCAGGCGTCGAACCTCCTGCGTAGGGCCTGCTCATCCATGCCCATGCCGATCAGCACCAGCTCCTGCCGGCGGTCGCCGTAGACGCCTTCGAACGAGCGTCGCAGTCGATCGACCTCCTCCACAGTGGTTGGCCACGCCTCCTTGGGCATCGCCGCCCACCAGAATCCGGCGCGGCTGGTGCGGCAGGCCGGGCCCGCCTGTGACCAGGTTCCGACCTCGCTCATTCGTGAAGCCAACCAGAAGAAGCCCTTGGAGCGCAGCACCCCTGGCCACTCCGAGCCCAGGTGATCGTGCAAGCGCTGAGGGTGAAACGGGCGCCGCGCGCGGTAGACGAAGCTGGCGATGCCATAGGCCTCGGTCTCTGGTGTGTGCTCGCCGGCCAGCTCCCGGGCCCAGCCCGGATACCTGGCCGCCTGCTCATCGTCGAATCGTCCGGTCTCGAGCACCTCTCGCAGCGGGACGACGCCGTGCTGGGCACGCACGAGGCTGGCGCCCGGGTTGAGGTGCCGCAGGATGCCCTCGAGTCGAGAGGCCTCCCACGCCGAGACCAGGTCGGTCTTGGTCAGCACCAGCACGTTGGCGAACTCGACCTGATCGACCAGCAGGTCCACGAGCGTGCGCTCGTCTTCGTCGGAGACGGCGAGGTCCCGTTGCCGAAGGTCATCGGTGCTGCCGTACTCCCGCAGGAACGACTGCGCGTCCACCACCGTGACCATCGTGTCGAGCCTGGCGACGTCCGCCAGGCTCGCGCCCTGCTCGTCGCGAAAAGAGAACGTGGCGGCTACAGGCATCGGCTCGCCGATCCCGGTGGACTCGATGAGCAGGCTATCGAAGCGCCCCTCGGCGGCGAGCCGGCGTACCTCGAGCAGCAAGTCCTCTCGCAAGGTGCAGCAGATGCAGCCGTTCTGCATCTCCACCAGTCGCTCTTGCGTCCGGTCCAGCGAGGCGCCGCCAAGCTCGACGAGCTGCGCGTCGATGTTGATCTCGCTCATGTCATTGACGATGACCGCCACCCGTCGGCCCTCGCGGTTGCGCAAGATGTGGTTGAGCAACGTCGTCTTGCCGGCGCCGAGGAAGCCGCTGATGACGGTGACCGGGAGCCTGGACGGGGGCACGATGACGTGGGGGGGCATTCGACTCTCGGCGGGTAGGGTCAAGGTTCTTCGGGGGAGGTCGCCGGCTCGCCCACGAGCCATTGCGGAAATGGATCGCGCAGCTTGCGCCAGCGCGCGGGGCCGCCGGCCAGCTCACGGCTGGTGAGCAGGGCGGCGTCCAGCCGGGCCCGCAGCGCGGCCTCATCCAGGCCGCCCGCGCGGCTCTCGTGGATGAACACCAGCTCCTGCCGGCGGTCGCCCCAGGGCTCTTGCCAGTCGCTCTCGAGCTGCGCGGCCTGCTCGGGCTCCGCGCGCGGATCGGGCCACTCGGTGCGAGGCAGCGCCGCGTACCAGACGCCGGCGGGGCGCGAGTCCGCGGTGCCGCCGGCCTGGGACCACAGGCCGATGAGGTCCATGCGCGAGGCCAGCCAGAAGAAGCCCTTGGAGCGCAGCACGCCGCGCCAGGCGTCCTGGTCCTGCAGGAGCGCCCAGAACCGGCCGGGATGGAACGGCACCCGCGCGCGGTAGACGAAGCTCGTGATGCCGTACTCCACGGTCTCCGGCGTGTGCTCGCCGCGCAGCTCGGCGAGCCAGCCCGGCGCGCGCGCGGCCCGCTCGAAGTCGAAGAGCCCCGTGTCAAGGACGGCGTCCAGCGGCACCTGACCGTGGTCGGCGCGGAGCTGGCGCGCCCCTGGGTTGAGGTGCCGCAGCATGGCCTCGAGCCGGCGCGCGTCGGCTTCGCTCACCAGGTCGAGCTTGCTGAGGACCAGCACGTCGGCGAACTCGATCTGCTCCACCAGCAGATCCGCCACGGTGCGCTCGTCGTCGTCGTCCAGCGCGAGCGCGCGCGTGCGCAGATCGTCCTCGCTGTTCCAGTCCGCCAGAAACCGCAAGCCGTCCACCACCGTCACCATGGTGTCGAGCCTGGCCACCGAGGCCAGCGCCTGGCCGTCGTCCCCCTCGAAGGTGAAGGTCTCGGCCACCGGCAAGGGCTCCGAGATCCCGGTGGACTCGATGAGCAGGTAGTCGAACCGGCCGTCCTGCGCCAGCTTCGCGACCTCGCGCAGCAGATCCTCTCGCAGCGTGCAGCAGATGCAGCCGTTCTGCAGCTCGACCAGCTTCTCGTCCACCCGGGACAGCGCCGCGTCGCCACGCTTGACCAGGCCCGCGTCGATGTTGATCTCGCTCATGTCGTTGACGATGACCGCGACCCGGCGGCCCTCGCGGTTGCGCAAGATGTGGTTGAGCAGGGTGGTCTTGCCCGCTCCCAGGAAGCCTGACAACACCGTGACTGGGAGCCTGGAGGGGGCGGCGGACTACGCTCCTCGCTGCGCTTCGGGCTGGCGCAATCCTCGCGGGCACAACCTTTCCGGGGGCCGGCGACGGGAGCGCCGCGGTCGAAATGTGATGCATCTACATTTTAGATGCAAGTCAATTGCTTTTGAATCTGGTTGTCAGGTACACGACGAAGGGTCAGCTCGCGTGTCCTCCTGCCGGCCCGGTGCTCATGCTCGCATCACCTAGCTCCTCTGCTGCACCTCCCGTCTCGCCCGCCGTGTCTCCTTCGCTGGCCTCGCGGCAGGAGCACGGCGCCGCCGCGGCGCCGCTGTCCTCGTTCTACCTCGGCTCCGAGCGGTCGGCGCTCCGCGCCCTGGACGCGCGTGACGTCAGCCTGGCCATCTGGCAACGACGGCTGCCGCCGCTGGTGCAGGGCGCGGTGGCCGGCTGGGCCGCGCAGGCGAGCCCGTTCGAGGCGGCGCTGCGGGTCAGCGACGAGGAGCTGGCGGCGCTCCAGGCGCCGCTCGCGCAGGTGACGGATCTGGACGCGCGGAGCTGGCTCTTCGAGGACGTGCGCTCGCTGGTGCGCGAGCTGGCGGAGCGCGCCGGGGTGGCGAGCGTGAAGGTGAGCCTTGGCCCGGTGCGCACCGATCAGTGTCGCAAGTTTCACGTCGACCACCTGCGGATGCGCCTGGTCACCACCTACGCGGGCCCGGGCACCGAGTGGATCGCCAACGAACACGTCGAGCGCTCCGTCCTCGCTCACCCGCCGAGCTGTCCGTGTGACGCCAACCAGCAGATCTTGCGCGCTGGCGGGGCGGTGCGGCACTGCGAGGCTGGCGACGTGCTGCTCATGAAGGGCGCGCGCTATGGGGGCGCGGAGCAGGGCGCGGTGCATCGCTCGCCGCCCATCGAGCAGCTCGCGATCACGCGGCTGGTGCTGATCGTCAGCGCCGAGGCGTCGGCGGCGTCTCAGTCGGCGGCGCGTACGTCGCGCCCGGGCGGCCGCGCTGCCCGGCGCTGAGGTGGAAGGCGCGGGGCCGCGACGCGGCCCGCTGTCACTGGATCCGGGGCCGCGTCGCGCGGTCCCTTCTCGCTGGAGGTACTCATGCAGAAGATTCCGCTCACCGTCCTCACCGGGTTCCTTGGTGCGGGCAAGACCACCTTGCTCAATCGCATCCTGACCGAGCACCACGGCAAGCGCATCGCGGTGATCGAGAACGAGTTCGGCGAGATCGGGATCGATCAGGCGCTGGTGATCAACGCCGACGAGGAGGTCTTCGAGATGAACAACGGCTGCATCTGCTGCACCGTGCGCGGCGACCTCATCCGCATCCTCGGCAACCTGATGAAGCGGCGGGACCGCTTCGATCACGTGCTGGTCGAGACCACCGGGCTCGCGGATCCAGGGCCGGTGGCGCAGACGTTCTTCGTCGATGAAGACATCCGCGCGCAGTTCGCGCTCGACGGCATCGTCACCGTGGTGGACGCGCACCACGTGGCGCTGCAGCTCGAGCGCTCGGTCGAGTGCCGCGAGCAGATCGCGTTCGCCGACGTGCTGGTGCTCAACAAGTGTGATCTGGTGGAGCCGGCGGAGCTCGAGCGGCTGGAGCGCCGCGTGCGCTCGATGAACGGCATGGCCAAGGTGCTGCGCACCAGCCACGCGCAAGTCCCCATCGCCGACGTGCTGGGCGTCGGCGGCTTCGATCTGGATCGCGCGCTGGCCGCCCGGCCCTCGTTCCTCGAGCCGGAGTACCCGTTCGAGTGGGCCGGGACGTACGAGCTGCCCGCGGGCGTGGCGGAGCTCGCGCTCGGCGACCCGCAGGATCCGGCGGACCAGACGCTGGACGTGCTGGTCCGCTACCTGGCGCCGGCCGCCGTCGCCGAGGGCGCGACCGAGGCGCTGGCCGCGCTGCGCTCGTGGGCGGAGCCGTCGGTTGGTCTGGCGGCGGGGGGCGCGCTCGAGGTCGGCGTCGCTGCCCCCGGGGTCGCTCATCCATGGACGCTGGAGCTGACCCCTTTGGGCCCCAAGCGCTTCGACCTGCGCGTGCCGGTGGCCGGCCGGGTCGCGCTGTACACGCAGCACCTGCCGGAAGAGGTCTCGCTGCGGCTCTCGAGCCAGGGGCAGGAGGTGCCGCCGCAGCAAGCCCACGCGTTCGCTGGTGGGCACGAGCACGACAGCTCGGTGTCCTCGGTGGGCATCCACCTCCTGGGCGCGGTGGACGGCGAGCGCTTGAACGAGTGGATCTCCCGCTTGTTGCGCGAGCAGGGCAAGGACATCTTTCGCATGAAGGGCATCCTCCACATCGCCGGCACCGCCAACCAGTTCGTGTTTCAGGGCGTCCACATGTTGTTTGACGGACGAGAGGGCCGGCCGTGGCGGCCCGATGAGCTGCGCGCCAGCGATCTGGTGTTCATCGGGCGCGCGCTGGACCGCGAGGCGCTCAACGAAGGATTTCGGCGATGCCTGGCGTAGAAGAGACCCGGGCGCGCGCGCGCACCGAGCTTCCGCCGCGCTGGAGCTACCAGGCCGGGGACTACGTGGTGGCCGCGGAGATCTCCGCCGATGGCGCGTGGTGTGCGCTGGGCACCGGCGCGGGCGAGCTGATCGGGCTGGATCTCGCGACCGGGGGCGAGCGCTTCCGCGTGCGGGCGCACCCCGCGGTGCTCGGCGTGACGATCGAGCCGGGCTCGGGTCGCATCGCGAGCTGCGGTCAGGACGGCAAGGCGGCGCTGTGGAGCGATCGAGGCGAGCGGCTCGCCGAGCTCGCTGGCTCGACCGCGGGGCGGGCCTGGGTCGAGCAGGTGGCGTGGGCACCCCGCGGCGGCACCCTGGCCACCGCCGCGGGCCGCGCCGTGCGCCTGTGGAGCGACGGTGGTCAGCTCCTGTACGAAGCAGCCCAGGCCGAGAGCGCGGTGACCGGCCTGGCCTGGCGACGCGACGGCGGCGAACTCGCGAGCTCGAGCTACGGCGAGGTTCGGCTCCTGGCCGCTGGCGGAGCGGCGCAGCGCGCGCTGCGCTGGAAGGGCTCGCTCATCTCGATCGCGTGGAGCCCCGACGGCAAGGTCCTGGCCTGCGGGAGCCAGGACTGCTCCGTGCACTTCTGGCGCTTGCCTTCGGGGCAGGACGCGCAGATGAGCGGCTATCCCTTCAAGGCCAAGGCGCTGGCGTGGGATCGTGACTCGAGCCTGCTGGCCACCTCCGGCGACGCGGCGGTGACCCTGTGGGACTTCCGCGGCAAGGGACCGGAGGGGACGCGGCCGCTCTCCCTCTCGGCCCATCGCGGGTTGTGTACCCAGCTCGCGTTCGCGCCGGGCAAGGCCCTTTTGGCCTCTGGCTCCGCGGACACCTCCGTGCTGCTGTGGGAGCCGCGACGAGGGGAGCGCCCCGTGCGCTTCGCGTTCTTGCAGGATGAGGTGACGGCGCTGGCGTGGCACCCGCAGCGGCAAGGCCTGCTGGGCGCTGATGCGAGCGGCGGCGTCGCGTACTGGCCCCTCAAGTGAGCCCGACGTGAGGCCGACGTGAACTCGGCGTGCGCCCGACGTGATCCCGACGTGATCCCGACGTCATCCTCGCGGCGCGCTACATCCGCTGCATCAGCAGCGAGCCCAGCGAGTAGCCCGCGCCGAACGAGGCCATCATCCCGTACGCGCCGGCCGGGAGATCGTCGTGGAAGTGCGAGAACGCGATCAGCGACCCGGCGGACGCGGTGTTGCCGTACTCGTCGAGGATGAGCGGCGCCTCGACGCGGGTGGCCTCGCGGCCCAGGATGCGCTGCGCGATCAGCTCGTTCATGTTCTGGTTGGCCTGGTGCAGCCAGTACCGGTCCACCGCGGTGGGCTCGAGGTCGTGCGACGCGATGTGATCGGCGATGAACTTGGCGGCCATCGGCACCACGTCCTTGAACACGCGGCGACCGGCCTGGTGGAACAGCTTGTCGGGGTTGTCCCGGGTCTCCGGGTCACAGCGATCGAGGTAGCCGCCGTTGTTGCGGATGTTGTTGCTGAACTTCGACATCATGCGCATCGACAAGATCTCGAAGGCGCCGGGCCTGGCGCGCTCCACCGGCTCGATCACCAGCGCCACGCTGGCGTCGCCGAAGATGAAGTGGCTGTCGCGATCTTTCCAGTTCATGTGGCCGGTGGTCATCTCGGGGACCACCACCAGGGCGCATTGCGCGGCGCCGGTCCGCACCGCCTGGCTGGCGAGCTGCGTGGCGCCGGTGGCGGCGGAGCAGCCCAGGGAGATGTCGAAGCCGTAGCCTCGCGCGCCGAGCGCGTTCTGCACCTCGATGGCGATCGCCGGGTACAGCCGCTGCAGGTTGGACGCGCCCAGCACCACCAGGTCCACATCTTCCCCGGTGCGCCCGGCGGCGGCCAGCGCTTGCTTGGCGGCGTGCAGCGCGTACTCAGCCTGCAGGCACAGCTCGTCTTCCGAGCGCGCTGGCACGTACGGCATCATGCGCTCCGGATCGACGAGCCCAGTGAGGTCCTGCACGTACCGTTGCTTGATGCCCGAGGCGCGCTCGATGAACTCGGCGGACGACTCCTTGAGCGGCTCGTGAGTGCCAGCGGCGATGGCGTCCGCGTTCTTGGCGTTGTCGCGGCGCACGTACTCGTTGAAGGCTACGCACAGCGCTTCGTTGGTGAAGGCGTGCTCCGGGTGCCACACGCCCGACCCGGTGATCGCTGTTCCAGTGGTGATCCGCGGCGACATGCTGCACCTATATCCGGTTGGTTCGCCGCTAGGCAAGCGGCGCAGGGGTTCTCCCGGCGGCCACACCTTGACGCAAGATCCCACGCCGGCAAAGGCCAGGCACGCAAGCCCGGAAATGATGCACAGCGCCACGTCGCCGCCTCGCGGTCAGCGCGCTTCCAGCTCAGCGAGGGCGGCGCGCAGAAAGCTCGACTGTGGATCGGACGCGATGGCCATCCTCAGGTGCAGCAGCGCCTCCGTCGAGTTGCCGCGCAGCATGGCCAGCTCGGCCCGCCGGTAGTGCCCCAGCGCTCTGGGCGACATGGCATTGGCTGGACCAATGGGCAAGGGCGCGGTCGCCCCGGTGCGGCTCGGGCTCGAGGTCGTCGACGCGGCCCTGACGGGACCAGCGAGGGCGCCCGCGGCGCCGGCCGCCGAAGGGCCTGCGCTCGCGCTCGCGGCGCCGGTCGAGCTCGAGGTCGGCCCGGGGGCGGTGCTCGACGGGCGCGCGGGCGGCTGCTTGGGCGCCATGGTCGCGGTGGAGGGGCGCGCTGGCGCGTGGCCGCCGCTCGGGGCGGGCTCGCCAGGGTTCGCCGGCGCGCGCTTGGCCTCACGCCGCAGCTTGCCCGACAGCACCGCGTAGGCGTTGCTCACCCGGGCAAAGGCCGCGGTGACGTCTTCGAGCTGCGCTGGCGTCATCGCGGTCCGGTGCAGGTCCGGATGCGCGAAGCGCGCGAGCTTGTGGTACGCCGCGCGCACGTCGTCGAGCGTGGCCGAGCGGGCCAGCTCCAGCAGCTCGTGCTCGGTGGCGGTGGGGCGCCTGGCCCAGCGCCTGGCCCAGCTCAGCACCTCGCTCACGACGGCGCTCCCAGGATGTTCAGGCGCACGTCGCGCCGCTGGCCGGACGCGGTGTCGCGGGCGCGCACGTGCAAGATCCCGTCGGTGTCGACGCGGAAGGTGACCTCGATCGTCAGCTCTCCGCGCGCTCGCTCTGGCAGATCTTCCAGCACCAGCAGGCCCAGGGGCTCGTTGTCGGAGTACCGCTTGGCCTCGCCGCGACAGCAGTGGATCTCCACGCGCGTCTGCTTGTCGCGCGCGGTGCTGAACACCCGGCTGCGCTCGATGGGGATCGGCAGGTTCTTGTCCAGCAGCATCTCGGTGAAGCCGCCGGTGGTCTGGATCGCCAGCGTCGCCGGGGTCACGTCCAAGAGCAGCGGTCGAGCCGGCGGGGCCAGCGCCACGCTGCGGCCGCCCAAGGACAGCGGCGACATCGCCAGCGTGGTCACCGAGTCGAGGGCTGCCATGCCGGTCCCGGGGATCACGCCGCCAGACAAGCTGCCGGCCTGGATCGCCGCGCCCTGCGCCACCACCTCGTCGGGGTTGATGCGCACGTTGGGCTCCCGCCCAAACAGCGCGGCGAGCTGACGCCGGACCGCCGGGATCCGGGTGCTCCCGCCGACGCACAAGACGTCCGAGATTTCGGACGGCAGGACGCCCGCGACGTCCAGCATGCGCTGGGTGACCGTCAGCGCGCGGTCGACGAGCGGGGAGATCATGCGCTCGAAGTCTTCGCGCGTGACCCGAAACGGCAGCTTGACCACCTCGCCGTCGGGCAGATCGAGGCCGTCGATCTCGCCCTCCGCCACCAGGTGCTCGGACAGGTGGCACTTGATGCTCTCGGCGCTCATCTGCAGCTTCATCATGAGCAGCGGATGAGGCCGCGGATCGACGCGGAGGTGGGCGTGGAACCGCTCGGCCAGGTGCTCGGCGAGCTCGCGATCCAGGTCGTCGCCGCCCAGGAAGAACTCGCCTTCGGACGCCACCACCTCGAACAGCTCGTCCTCCACGCGCAGCAGGCTGGCGTCGAAGGTGCCGCCGCCGAGATCGAACACGCACACCTGCTCGTGCAGCCGCTTGCCAAAGCCGTAGGCCAGCGCCGCGGCGGTCGGCTCGTTGATGAGCCGCAAGACCTCCAGGCCGGCCAGGCGCCCGGCCTCTCGGGTCGCCTGTCGCTGGGCGTCGGTGAAGTTGGCCGGCACCGTGATGACCGCCTGGGACACGCGCTCGCCGAACTGTCGCTCCGCGTTGCGCTTGAGGTACAGCAGCACGTGCGACGACACCTCGGGCATCGTCATGCGCCGATCGCGCACCACCGCGATGGGCTGCTGATTGATGCCCTCCTCGATGAGGAAGCCGACCCCGTCGGTGGCGGCCAAAACCAGCGGCGAGCGCAGGTTCTGGCCGATGAACCGCTTGGCCGAGAAGATCACGCTCTCCGGCTCGGCCAGGCGCTGCAGTCGGGCCTCCGAGCCCACCAGCATGCCGCCGCCAGCGGGCACCGCCACCACCGATGGATGGATGCGCTCGCCACGCGGGCTCAGCACGAACTCCACCCCGGTCGGGGTTGCGACCGCTGCGACGGAGTTGGTGGTGCCCAGATCGATGCCCAGTGCCAGGGTCATGGTGTGCTGCGTGTGTGAGCTGGGGAGCGTAACCAATCCGGTCCATGACGGGGGAGGGGCGTGCGCAATCTCCAGGCTCACGACACTGCGCAGATGTTCAAGCACGCGAGGTTCGATTCGTTGCGCAATAGAGTTGCAAATGCATCATGTATCCGTTAGATTTCCTCTCGGTCGCGCGGTGCTGCCTCCTGGCAATGCGTGTTCAAGACCTGACGTTGCGCCGCGCGACCACTTCTCTTCCTCGACCGCCCGCGGGGCCCATGCCGATCGGGCGACCGCGGCCTGGGCTCTTCGGTGGCGCCTCGGCACCGCCTCGGTGCCGCCCAGCTTGGCCGGCGCGAGCTCCGCCAAGGCGGCGCCGCGCGGTATGCTGCGGCTCATGGTGCCCTGGCGCTACGTACTTGTGCTCTTGCTCCTTGGCTGCGGCGGGGCGACCAAGAGAGAGCCGATAGAGCTTGGTGAGCCAGAGGCTGCGCCGAGCGAGCCACCCCCGCCTCCGTCCCCGCCGCTGGCGCCGCGGACCTGCGACGACGCGGCGGCCAACGTCACGCTCATCACCCAGCACGTGACGTCAGGGCTTGGCCCGTCGGTGGGCGTGCGCTGTCAGGCAGATCGCTGGGCGCCGGAGGTGGTGCAGTGCTTCGCCCTGGCGGCCGACGGCCCCGGACTTTCGCTGTGCGCCGCGCTGTTGCCGCCCGAGCAACAGCGCGCGCTGGAGTCGCAGAGCGTCCAGGTCGTGCGCGGCGGCGACCCCGCGTGCACCGAGCTGGCGGCGCGGCCGGTGGTGCCAGCTCCTTCCCCCAGCGGCGCCGGCGCCGCCGCGGACGGCCAGGCGATCTCTGCCAAGGAGCTCGAGCAGCTCCGACAAGCGGGCGAGACCCAGCTCGAGCCCGCGCCCGCCGAGCGTCGCCTGATGGCGCAGTGTCGACTCGCCCGGATCGCCGCTTCGTTCAAGGTCTGCATCGACGGCAGCGGCGTGCCCACGCTGGTCGACCTGGCGCGCAGCAGCCGCCTGCCTGGCTACGACGAGAAGCTCGCCAACGCCATCGCCGCCTGGCGGTACCGGCCGTATCTCGCGGAGGGGCGCGCCGTCGCGGCCTGCAGCACGGTCACCTTCGTGTACTCGTTGCCGCCGGGCTAGACCTCTCCACAGAAGAGCGCCAGCGCGGCGAGCGCGGTCAGAGGCCGATTCGCCCGCCGTCATCGCGGGTGATGACGATGGTCGCCGAGCGCGGGCGGGCGCCCGGCTGGCTGGAGGGCCAGGTGCTGCGGGGCGCGCTCAGCTCCACGGTGCCCTCACCAGGGTGCTGGATGTTGACGAAGAGCGCGCAGCCATCGGGCGACTCGGTGAGGCCGGTGAGCTCGCAGCCCACCGGGCCGACGAGGAAGCGTCGCAGGCGGGCGCCGGGTCTGGCGCCGATCCGGGTGCGGACCGCGCGCGCTTGTCCGCGCTCATCCGTGTTGTGGACGGTGGTGCGCTCGCCGTCGCCCACGCTGCCCGGCAGCGCCGCCAGCAGCATGCAGTTGGAGACGTCGGTGGCGGCGCCGTCGTCGGTCTCGATCCAGCAGATCGAGGTCCTGGCGCTGAACCACAGGCCGTCGGGGCTGGAGAAGTCGTTGTCCTGGCTCAGCCCGGACAGGTTGACCGCGGGCGGATCACCCTGGCCGGCGCCGAACAAGAAGATGTCCCAGGAAAACGTCGTGGCCTCCGGCGAGGGCTCCAGCCAGCGGATGATGTGTCCGTTGGGGTTGCCCCACTGCGCGGTGGTCACCTCCCCATCTGTGCGCGGATGGTTGTAGTGGCGGGGGTTGGCGGCGTCGGTCGCGGTCAAGGGACGCGCCAGCGGGTCGGCGTTGGTCAGCGTCACGTACACCGCGCCGGTGAGCGGATCGACCGCCGCCCACTCGGGCCGGTCCATCTTGGTGGCGCCAGCGGCGTCGGCGGCGAGCCTGGTGTGCAGCGCCACATCCGCAGCGTCGGCGAACGGGTAGGCGGCGTTGTCGGGGGAGATGCCGGGCTCGCCAAAGCCGAGCGGGAGCCAGGTGCCGGTGCCGTCTGGATGAAACTTCGCCGCGTAGACCGTGCCGGCGTCCAGGTACTTGTCGCCGACCGCGAGCCGGTCGCCGCGCAGGGCATCCGCCGGGTCCCAGGGCGCGGCCGAGACGTACTTGTAGATGTACTCGTTGCGGGTGTCGTCCCCTGAATAGAAGACCACCGGTCTGCCAGCCTCGGCCTTGGCGGCGACCGCGCCCTCGCGGGCCAGGCGGCCCATCGCGGTGCGCTTCCTGGCGACCGAGCTTGGCGTATACGGATCGAGCTCCACCACCCAGCCAAAGGTGTTGGCCACGTTGCGGTAGTCCTCGGCCGCGCTGGCGCCGCGCACCATCGCGTTCCATCGCCCGAACATCTGGTCGTCGGTGTCTGGCGTCACGGTGGCCCAGAAGTGGCGGCCCGGCCCTGACACCCCGTAGCGCGCCAGCGCGGTCACCTCCTTGGCGGTGCGCAGGGCGTTGTCCGCGACCGGCAGGCGCCGGAACTGCCCGGCCCAGTTCTCCTCGCAGGTGAGGTAGGTGCCCCACGGGGTGACGCCGTTAGAGCAGTTGTGGACGGTGCCGCGCGTGCGGGTCCCATCCGGGGAGAACTGCGTCACCATGGCCGCGGCGCCGCGCAGCGGCCCAGAGAGCTCGAGCTCGGAGGCGGCGTGGATGCGCCGGTTGTACGGCGAGTCGCGTCGCAAGCGCCACTGACCGCGCGCGTCGCGCCGCAGCTCCACGACGGAGACGCCGTGCAGATAGAGCTCGCGCCAGACCTCCTCGGCGACGGTCCGGACCCCGCCGGAGACGGTGGCGCCGTTGGCATGCACGAACAGCGTCGACACCGACTCGTGGTTCACGCACAAGAGGCCGCGCTCGCTGACCGCCGCGTCCGGCGCGTCGTCCTCGCCCAGGCCAAAGAAGCTCATGCCGTCGTGGTGGTCCCCTGACCGTCGCGCAAACGACGCCGCGTCGTCGCTGCCGTCGTTGGCGTAGTCCGCGATCTCGGCGGCCAGCGGATCTCCGGTGGCGTAGAGCACCGAGGCGGTGTAGCCGGCCGGCACCGTCACCGCGTCCGCCAGGCTCTTGTCCACCGCCGCGAAGCCCAGCTTCGCCGGCCGGCCAGCGGGCAGCGGCACCCTCCGATCGTCGTCGCCGCAGGCCGCCAGCCACGCCGCCGCCGCCGAGCCCGCGAAGCGCGCCAGGAGCCCCGCCGCGGCGGTCGCCCCGCCGCCAAGCAAGAACTCGCGCCGCGCCAGCGCCCGCGTGGCCGCCACCTGCGCCAGCGTCTCGTTGGCCGAGCTATTGGTGGAGGGATCTTCCTCGCGGGACATCGCCTGGGGCAGCGTAGCAGCCGGCTCGCCGCCCGTCAGCGCCTCGCTGGGCGTGCAGCGAGAACGCGCGGCGGCAGGCGCGAAGGGGGCCGGGCAGGCGCGAATGGCGGATCTCTGGCCCAAACGCCGGTCGCTCAAGGTACGCTGGCGCGATGTCAGCTCGTGGTCTCCGGTCGTCCGTGCTCTGGTTGTCGTCGGCTGCGCTGGCGTGGGGCGCGGGGTGTGGTCAGCTCCTGGGTCTGGAGGAGACCTCGCTGGCGCCGCCGGATCCGCTGGTGTGCGCGGAGGCGCTCGTGCCTTCGACGCTCGAGCCCACGCCGGTCAACACCGAGGCGCTGGCGGATGACTACACGCCAAGCTGCGGCGCCGCTGGCGCGCTGGATCAGGCCATCGGCTTCACCGCGCCGGTCACCGACTACTACGTCTTCGATACCTTCGGCTCCGGGTTTGACACCGTGCTGGCGCTCTATGACCAGTGCGGGGGAGCGGAGCTGGCGTGCAACAACAACGCGGGCATGCAGCCGCAGTCCGAGCTGGTGCGCAAGCTGCGCGAAGGGGAGCGGGCGCTGGCGGTGGTGGAGGGCAACGCTGGCGATACCGGCACCGGCGCGCTGCGGGTCTCGCGCGTGACCTGCCCGGACGCGGATCTGGAGGATCGAACCTTCCCGGTCTCCCTCAACACCGCGAGCTTTGGCGATGACCACGGCGGCGCGTGCGGCGGCGCAGGCCAGGAGGATCGCGCGTATCACTGGGTGGCGCCGCGCGACGGGCTCTATGCCTTCCGCGTGGACTCGCGGACCTTCACGCCGACGATCTCGGTGGTGTCCGGGCCGCGCTGCTCCGCCTCGCAGCTCGGCTGCAACGCCGCCGCCGGGGGCGTGCGCCACGCCGAGGTGGTGCGGCGGCTCAAGGCCGGGGAGCCGGTGACCTTGCAGGTGGACGGCGTGGACGGCGCGGGCGAGTTCGCGGTGAACATCTCCGAGCGAACGGCGGCGTGCCCAGAGGCCACCATCGACGTCGACGGCGTGACCAATGACCAGCTCACCCCGCGCGTCCTGGCGCCGAGCTGCGGTCCGGTGGAGGTCACAGGCGGCGTCTCGGGCAGCCAGTTCGAGCTGCGCGACAAGAGCTACGCCTTCAAGATGGCCGGCGTGGAGCGCGGCTGCGCCGCGAGCTGCGAGTTCGAGCTGACCGCCGCCGAGCCGATGTACCTCTACGTGCTGGAGGGCGACGACTGCGCTGGCGCCGAGCGGAGCTGCAAGCTCTCCACCCAGGTCGGATCGGTCTACAAGACCAGCGCCACGGTCAGCGCCGCCGAGCTGCGCGAGACCCGCCACACCATCGTGGTCGCGGACTCATCCACGGTCGATGGCCAGGCGGGGCCGTACAGCATCGGCGTGCAGTGCTTCGGGATTTGCCTGACCGAGACGCCAGGCGGCGGCAAGCCGCGCTGAGGGCGACGAGCAAGGCGGTTTCGATCGGTTTCGATCGTTTCGGCAACCTGGCGCGTGTCATTGCGTGGCGCCGGGAGCGGCGCTGTCGGAGCACCCTGCTAGATTGCGCGCGTGGTGTCCCCGGTAGAAGGTCCTGCACAAGCCCCGGCCCCGGCGACCACCGGGGTCTTGCACCGCGCGCTGGCGCGGTTCGGGCACCAGGGGCTGCGGCCGGGGCAAGCGGAGATCATCGCCGATATCTTCAACGGCGAGCCGGTGATCGCGGTGATGCCCACCGGCGCGGGCAAGTCGCTGTGCTACCAGCTCCCGGCGGTGGTGCTCGGAGAGCGGGGCGGGCTCACCCTGGTGGTCTCGCCGCTCATCGCGCTGATGAAGGATCAGGTCGACGCGCTCAGGGCCCGCGGCATCGAGGCCGCCGCGCTGACCTCGCACGCCAGCGCCGAGGAGCAACGCGAGATCTTGGAGGGCATCCGCGGCGGGGCCTACACGCTGGTGTACGTGGCCCCGGAGCGCTTCAAGAGCCCGCGCTTTGTGTCCGCGCTGCGCGAGGCCGGAGACCGGCTGGCGCTGGTGGCGATCGATGAAGCGCACTGCATCTCCGAGTGGGGGCACGACTTTCGTCCGGACTACCGGAGGCTGGGGCCGCTCATCGCCGAGCTGGCGCCGCCGCGGCTGGCCGCGTTCACCGCCACCGCGACCCCGGAGGTCCGGGAGGATATCGCCGCGCAGCTCGGCATGACCCAGGCGCGGCTGCACGTGCGCGGCTTTGATCGCCCCAACCTGCATTACTCGGTGGAGCAGGTGGGCGGCGCCGCGGACAAGGCCGCGCGGCTGGTGGAGCACGTGCGCACGCGCGAGGGCGGGGTGGCGCTGGTGTACGCGGCCACGCGCAAGAACGCCGAGCGGTTCGCCGCGGAGCTTGGCCAGGCGGGGATGCGGGTGACCGTGTATCACGCCGGCCTGCACGAAGCCGAGCGCGAGCGCAATCAAGACGTGTTCATGGCCGGCAAGCTGGACGTCATCGTCGCCACCAACGCCTTTGGGATGGGCGTGGACAAGAGCGATATCCGGATGGTGATCCACGCGGACATCCCGCGCAGCGTCGAGGCGTACTACCAGGAGGCCGGGCGCGGCGGGCGCGACGGCGGCGCCACGCGCTGCATCGTGCTGTTCAACCACGGCGACATCCGGCTGCAGGAGTTCCTGATCGACGCCTCGTATCCCTCCGCGGAGGTGCTGCGCGCGCTGTGGAAGCTGCTGCGCGATCATCCGGGCGTCGGCAACGACGATGACGGGCTGGAGAACCGGCTGCGTCCTCACCTGCCCGGCGAGCCGACCGCCGCGGCGGTCGGGGCGGGGCTGCGCATCCTGGAGCGGCACGGCATGGCCGCGCGCTCCGGCGGCGCCTGGGCGGCGACTCGGCCGGATCCCAACGGGCCCAGCGTGTATCCCCCGTTTGACGTGGACCAGCTCGCGCGGCGCGCGGAGGTGGAGCGCGGCAAGCTCAAGCTGATGGTGGCGTATGCGTATCACCCGCGCTGCCGGCGTCAGTTCGTGCTGGACTACTTTGGCGACCAGGACTGGCGCAACCGCGACAAGCGCTGCGGCGCCTGTGACATGTGCGAGGCGCTGCTGCGCGGCGGCGGCGCCACCGTGGCCTTGAGCGACAAGGACGCCAAGGCCATCCGCAGCTTGCTGCTCCTGGTGGGCACGCTCAACGGCCGCTTCGGGCGCACCCGCGTGGCCGCGCTGGCCACCGGCGCGGATGATGACGCGCGCTTCGAGGACTTGCCGGAGCGCGGCGCGCTACGCGGCATGAGCCAGCGCCACGTGCTGGATCTCTTGCGCTCGCTGGAGGGCGCGGGGCTCATCGAGGCCTCGCGCGGCGAGTACCCGACGATCTCCACCACCCGCGACGGCGACAAGGCCGCCGTCTCCAGCCAGATCGACGCCGCCGTGCTGGGCCTGCGAGTGCCGCCCGCCACCGCGCGGGCCCGCAAGCCGCGCACGCGCCGGTAGCAGACTGGTGTCCGCGGCTCCGGGGATGCGCGCGGCCCGTGGGATGCGCGGCCCGGTTGGGATGCGCGCGGCCCGGTGCGCGCCCGGGGATGCGCGCGGCCCGGTCCGGGGTAGGGGCGGGTCTTAGACCCGCCCGCCGAGCTCGATTCTCGTCGGAGCCGAGCCAGCGCGACGGCTAGAAGTCGAGACGAAACGACGCGCCCGCGCCGTCGGGCGAGACGATGGGCGTGACGGCAAAGCGCGGCTTGCGGGGGCGCTTGAGGTTGGCAGTGGGCGGGGACTCATCATCGCCCTTGGCGATGAAGGCTTTGTAGACGGCCACTGCTGTTACGATGCCCGCCGCGACGCCGACAGTCCCGGCAATCCACTGGTTCTGCGAATGCTTGCAGGCCTTTGTCCAATATCCATTGAATCTATCTTGGTCCGCCTTTGGCGGCGTGGGCGATACGAAAACGATCGTTGAATTGTCGCAACCCGTAGGGGGCGTGTGCCATTTGAATCCTTCGTAAGAACCAATCCGTCGTTGGCCATCGACGCTTGCTACGTTGGCTTCGAGACGACCTGAATAGTCATCGACCTTGCCCTTCTGCCAGATCCAGATTCCCCCCGCCCCAGCCGCCACCACCGCGCCGCTGATCGCGGCGATCTTCCACCCCTTGCGGCTCCCGCTCTTGGAGATCGTGTTCTCCCGGCTATCCAGCTTGTACGGGTCCTTGTCGCCATCGCCGTCACCGCCCTTGATCACGCCGCGGTTGCCCTTGTCGTCGTCTTCCGGATCGGGAGGCGGCTTGACGGGATCCTTGGGCGGCTCGGGCTCGAGCTTGACGTCGAGCTGGGCGACCTGGCCGCCCTTGACGCGGGCGGAGCCTTCCCACTTCTTGAAGCCGTCCGCTTCGACGCGGACCTTGTACTCGCCGTCGGCGAGCGCCGGGCTCTTGTATTCGCCGTCCTCGAGCTGACCGCGCGGCTCGCCGTTGAGGAAGACCGTGCCGGACTTGGCCTTGGTCTTGAACGCGAAGCTGCCCTGGCTGGGCGCCACGCCCACCAGGTCGCCATACAGCTTCTTGCCCAGCGCCTGCAGCTCGGCGGTGCTGGAGCTGGTCGCGATCGTGCTGGAGGTGCTCTTGATGCTGTTCTTCTCGACCGAGAGTAGCCACACCGTGACCTGGAAGTTCTTCTTCCCGTCGGTGAGCTGCACCTTGCCGTAGACCAGCGCCACCGCGCCCAGGTTGGTGGTGATCTTGGTGAGGCAGTCGCGCGCCTCGCTCTCGCAGCCGTTGATGATCTTCTCGTCGAGAAACTCGCGCTGCGCGTCCGAGACATCGAACGGGCCGGCCGCCTTGCCGCCTTGGCGAAGGCCGTCGGTGACCTGGCGAGCCGCGTCAATGGAGGCCTTGGCGTTGGCCTTGTCGAGCACCTCGAGGCCCAGCACGGCCACCTTGGGCTTGGCGTTAGCGACCCCGATCCCGGCGAACAGGACGAGCAAGAGCGTGATGAGCTGGGTACGTTTCATGGGTCCTCTTGAGGCCGCCAGTATACAGAAGCCGGCCAATGGTTGCGCTACCCCGTTCCCGTGACCTCATCGTGGGTTGCGTCACGGAGGCTTTTCCCTACATCGATTTGTGGGCCACGATCAACCTGGATCCCAAGGTGTTGGATTCCAAGGGCGGCTTCTGCGGGCCGCGGCACCTCCTGGCGGGCAGGCGGGCTGCGCCGCCAGGTTTCGCTTGTCGGACGACCCTGCCGCGGGGCAGCGGACAGGCTATATCTCCACAAAGCTGCCGGCCCTCATGAGAACCCTCTCCGCGCGAATCCTGGCGGGCTTCGTGCTCCTCATCGTGACCTTCGGGCTGACCACGTCGCTGGTCGTCCTGTACATGGATCAGGTCGGGGACGAGATCCGGATGATCCGGACCGGCTTCTTGCCGCTGGCGCTGTTCTCCAAGGACTTCGCCCGGCGCCAGGAGGACCTCAGCTCCTATCTCGCCGAGGAGCTCAGGGACGAGGCCAACCTGCGCTACGCGCAGCGCAACCTGCGCAAGCACCGGGGCCTGCGCGACAAGACGTTGGCGGACGTGCAACGCACGCTCCGCGGCCTGCGAGATATCCCGGAGCGTCACTCGCGGCGGATCTCGGACACCAAGGAGCGGCTGGCGGTCCTGCAGCAGATCGTGGACGCCACCGCGCCGCTCTATGACGAGGTCTGGCGGGCGCCGCCGCTGGCCGCCAACATCACCACGGTCGACGAGGCGGAGCGCACCCGCGCGACCTCGGCGCTGGGGCAGCTCACCGCCAAGGAGCAGCTCATCGTGGCCAAGGCGGCGGAGCTGGCGGACTATCACCAGCAGCGGGTGACCCGCACGGCCGTGGCGCTGGAGGAGACGGAGTCCGGGCTGCGGACCTTCACGCTGTACCTGGGCGGCACCGCGATCTTGGTGGGGCTGCTGGTCACCGTCTGGGTCACGCTGGCGCTGCGCCCGCTGCGGCGGCTGCGCGACGCCGCGCGCCGCATCGCCGCCGGCGACTACCAGAGCCGCATCGCCGAGCAAGGACCCACCGAGGTGGCGGACCTGGCGCGCGAGTTCAACGTGATGGGGCGCGCGGTGGAGGAGCGCGAGCGCGAGCGCGTGCGCTCGGAGCGGCTGGCCGCGGTGGACAAGATGGCGTCGATGATGGCGCACGAGGTCCGCAACCCGCTGTCCGCCATCGGGCTCAACGTGGAGCTCATCGACGAGGAGCTGGGCCAGCTCGCGGCGACCGACGAGGGCGTCATCGAGGCGCGCTCGCTGTGCAAGTCCACGCTGCACCAGATCCACCGGCTCAACTCGCTGACCGAGGACTACCTGACGCTGGCGCGCCTGCCCAAGCCGGTGCTGGAGCGCAAGGCGCTGGCGCCCATCCTGCGCGCGGTGGCGGACTTCGTGCGCGAGGATCTGAGCAAGCGCAAGGTGACGCTGGCGGTGGAGATCACCGACGAGCACGCGGTGGCCAAGGTGGACGGTGAGCAGCTCTGGCAGTGCCTGCTGAACCTCCTGCGCAACGCCGCGGAGGCGGTGGCGCAGAAGGGCGGCGGCAAGGTGGTGCTGCGCAACCGCCGCGCCGCGGACCGCGTGGTGATCGACGTCGCGGATGACGGACCCGGGATCGAGCCCGAGGTGCTGCCGCGGCTCTTCGATCCGTTCTTCTCCACGAAGAAGCACGGCTCGGGCCTGGGCCTGGCGCTGACCCAGGAGATCGTGCGCGAACACGGCGGCGAGATCACGGTGCAGGCGGAGCTGCGACGCGGCGCGACCTTCTCCATCTCGCTGCCGGCTCAGCCCGAGCGCGGCGAGCAGGGGGCTGACCCCGGCGAGTCTGGCAGCCACGCCCCCGGCCTCGACGCGCCGGCCCCTCGCGCGCCCGCTCCCGAAGACGTCGTGATCGACTAGCGTCGGCGGAAACGACTAGCCGAGCGTGGGCTGATCGACGGCGACGCCCATGGCGTGATAGCCCTTGTCGACGTACACGGTGGTGCCGGTGATGCCGCTGGCCAGCGGGCTGGACAGGAACGCCGCGGTGGCGCCGACCTCCTCGGCGGTGAGCGCCTCCGGAAGCGGCGAGTTGCGCTTGGCGTAGTCAACCATCTGTTGGATGAAGCCGATCGCCGAGGCGGCGCGTGAGGCGTAAGGGCCGGCCGAGATGACGTTGACGCGGTGGCCCCAGCCGCGGCCGGCCTCGTAGGCCAGGACGCGCGTGTCCGACTCGAGCGCCGCCTTGGCCGAGGACATGCCGCCGCCGTACCCCGGCACCACGCGCTGCGACGCCATGTACGAGAGCGAGACGAAGGACCCGCCGCGGCGCATCACCGGGCTCATGTGCCGCACCATGGACACCATCGAGTACGCGGACGCCGACAGCGCCGACAGGTAGCCCTTGCGCGAGGTCTCCATCAACGGCTTCTTGACCTCGCTGCCGTTGGCCAGGCTGTGGACGACGATGTCGAGCTGGCCCCCGAAATCCGCGCCGACCGCGGCGGCGAGGCCGGCGATGGAGAAGTCGCCCGCGTCGCGATAGCGGCGGTTGTCCCGGAGCTCCGGCGGCGCGTCCTCGAGCGAGTCGAACTCGGCGTCGAGCGGATAGATCTTGGCGAAGGTCATCTTGGAGCCGTCCGGCAGCGCCAGCGACTCGTCGAACTTGCCGCGCTCGAGCATGGTCTTGAAGATGCCAAGCGCTGGTGGCCAGGTGGCCACCGAGACGATGGCCCCGGCGGAGGCGAGCGCCTTGGCGATGGCGAACCCAAAGCCAACGTCATCGGCGACACCTGCGACCAGCGCGTGCTTGCCCTGGAGATCGATACTCAGCATGGCTGGGTCATCTCGCGAAAACGCGCCGCGCGCAAGCGAGGGAGAGGCTGCGCGCGCTGGCGCGGTGCGCCGCGCGCGGAAGGCGCCTTGGCGCGGCGCGGTCAGCGGAGCTGGGTGGGCGAGGTCACCGGCGCGGCCTCGCCGCCGGCTGTGCTGCCGTCCGTGCTGCCGCCCTGGTCTCCGGCCTCGGCGTCCGCGGAGGCGTCGCGGGCCTTGGCGTCCTTGGCGCCCTTGGCGGCCTTGGCTCCGCTGGAGTCCTTGGCGGCCTTGGCTCCGCTGGAGTCCTTGGCGCCCTTGGGCGCGGGCGCGCTCTTGCGGTCGGCCTTGTCAGCCGGCTTGTCTGCGGGCTTGTCTGTCGCCTTGTCTGTCGTCTTGTCCGTCGGCCGGTTCGCCGGCTCCTGCGCGCCATCTCGCCGCTCGTCGTGCTCGCCGGTGACGTCGTCGTCGGCGACCTCCACCTCCTCGGCGCTGCGGCCGACCCGCCCGGTGACGCCTCGCGCCTTGTCGCCAGCGGCCTTGCCGCGCCGGGCCCTGGGCACCTTCTTCCACTGCTCGGCGGCGCGCTCGGAGCGCCCGCGGTCCACCACCTGATACACGATGATGGCTTGCCCTGGCGCCAGCACGGTCCTGGGCGAGAGGTGGTTGACGCGCGCGAGATCCGCGGCCTTGAGGCCGAACTTCTTGGCGATGGCCTCGAAGGGCTCGGCGCGCTCGGCCACGTAGCGCACGCGCGTGCGGCCCACTCGCTCCTCGATCAGGTCGAGGTGCTCCGGCGAGCCGCGGGTGACGATGGTCAGCTTGTCCTCGTCGAGCAGCGCCACGTTGCGGCGCTCGGCATCAAAAGAAGACGGCACGTGCAAGACCAGCACCATGCGCGGATGCAGCCCGGCCTCCACCGTCAAGCCGTTCCAGCGCGCCAGCTCCGCCGCCGGGACGGAGAACGCCCTGGCCACCGCGGTGAGCGTGTCGCCGATGACCACGCGGTAGAACACCCGGCGCGTGTCCGGCAGCCGCGCGTCGCGGTCCGGCAGCGCGACGATGAGCGGCTCGCCTGGCTGCTGATCGACGCCGGACTCGTGCAGCGCGACCCGGGCCGCGGCGCGGTTCTTCGCGCGCTGCTCGGCGGAGACCCGCGGCACCACCAGCACCGAGCCGCCGCCCACCTCCGAGTCGTCCGACAGCTCGTTGAGCTCGCGCAGGCGCCGCTTGGACAGGCCGAAGGTGGCGGCCACGTCCTCGAAGCGCTCGCCGTAGGCCACCACGTAGGCGTCGAAGCCGTCCCACTCCGTCTGCAGATCGGCCAGGCGCTTGGCGAAGCCGGGCTTGGCGCCGCGCGGGACGCGCACCACGTAGCTCTTGGCGTCTGGCGGCGTCCGGCTGCGCCGCAGGTGCGGGTTTAGCCGCTTGATGCGGTCCGCGGTGGTGCCCGCCGCGCGCGCGATGACGCCGACCGCCAGCGCGCCAGGCACCGCCACCTCTTCCCACGCCTCGGGCGCGTCGCTCTTGAGATTGGAGAATCCAAACAGCTCAAGGTTGTGGCCGACGATGGCCACCGCCAACGCCTTGGGGACATACAGCGACGTCTCCCAGGCCAGCGCGTTCTCGTACTGGCAGAGCTGCCAGTAGTCGTTGGTGTTGTAGCGGGCGATGGAGCGCAGCACGGCGCCGTAGCCGGCGTTGAACGCGGCCATCGCCAGGTGCCAGTCGCCGAAGCGCTGGTAGAGGTCCTTCCAGTAGTCCACCACCGCCACCGTGGCGCGCAGCGGATCTCTGCGCTCATCCACCCAGTGGGTCTGCGCCAGGCCATAGATGCGACCGCCGGCCGGCATGAACTGCCACAGGCCCGCTGCCCCGGCGTGGGAGGCCTCGCCCGGATCGAACGACGACTCGATCATGGCCACGTACATCAGGTCCAGCGGCAAGCCCGCGGCTTGCAGGCGCGCCAGGATGAGGTCCCGGTAGCGACCCTGCGCGGTCAGCCAGCCGCGCATGATGTTGCGACCGCGCGGATCGTCCTTGTAGAACTGCAAGTACTCGACGAGGCGCGGCGTCCAGCGCACCGGCAGATCCGGAAGCTCGGCGTCGTCGAGCCAGGCCAGATCCGGCCGCAGCTCGCTGGGCCTGCGCGCGATCTTTTCGGCGCGCGGCCAGGCGGAGGCGCTCAGGCTATCGCTGCTGCGCCACGGGCCGTCGGCAGCCGGGAACAGCTCCAGCTCGATCCGTCGGAGCTGCTGATGTGGGGGCGCGCAGTCCTGGCCGACAGGGCAGCCGCGCACCGCCCGTCGGCCATCCGAGGCCTGCGCCAGGTCCAGCGGCGCCGCGCTCATGGGCGGCTGGTCCTGGACCCCGGGGTTGCGCTGCGCCGCGGCGGGCCGGATCGCGGGCCAGCTCGCAGGCCAGCTCGCGGGTGAGCCCGACAAGAAGATCGAAAGCCCGGTCACGAGGATAGATGCCGCTAATCGGACCCGCATCGCGAAACCATAGGCGGACAGGGGCGGGCGCTCCAACTTTTCCTCGCGTCCTCGGCAGCCAGGGCACGGGCGCCCCATCTTCGCGCGGTTGGGGGATGCGATCGGCTTTGCTCGGTGGTACATTCCAAGCCCTTCAACTACAGGAGCCCCATATGCCTGGAATGGGCGAGCTACTCATCATCATGGCCATCGTGTTGCTCATCTTCGGAGCCGGCAAGCTCCCGCAGATCGGCGACGCGCTGGGGCGCAGCATCAAGAACTTCAAGCGGGCTTCCAACGCCGATGACGAGATCGAAGTGAAGAAGCGCAGCGAGCTGGAGTCCAAGCGGGCCGCTGGCGCGCTGGAGCCAGGCGAGGATCCCGAAGAGGCCGAGATCGTTTCCAAGCGCAAGTCCGTCAAGAAAGAGGCGTAGGCCCCGACCGGGGCTGGCGTCGTCGCTGCAAAAGCTCGCGGACGTGATCACGAAGGGCCGCGGGCAAGCTGCTTAGCTTGGAGACCTCCACCAGGTCTTCAGAGGGCAACGTGGCCGCCAGCCGCATGGCCGCTGCCAGCGGAGTGGCCGGGTTCATCACCAGGGCGCGCTTGATGGCCTGCCGGGTGGACCACTTGGGGTGCTCGGCGATCATGGCCAGCGCCTGCGGCACCGCGCGCCGCGTGGCGGCGATGGTCACCAGATCTGGCTCGGTCAGGTGCGGGTTGCCCAGCAGCACCGCCACCACCGCAGGATGGGGATCTTTGACGATCAAGGCCAGGCGATCGCGCCGGTGGGTGCGCGCCAGCGCCCGACGCTCTCCCAGCGTCAGCGGGCGCCCGCGCGGCTCCAGCGTGCGCTCGGGGGCCGTCTGCCGCGCCACCAGCCGTGGGTCGGCGCTGGGCGGCGAGGCGTCGAAGAACAGGCGCGCCAGCTCCGGGCGCCTGGCGTCCTGCGCCGCGGCGTACAGGCGCTGGCGGACCTCGTAGGCCAGGCGAGGGGAGCCGGCAGCCTGCGAGATCGCCTCCATGGCCCGCGCCGCGTCCACGCCCAGGCCGGGCGGCAGGTGGCTCGCCGCCGGCGGCGTACGCCCGTGGGCCAGGTCGGCGGTGAGGGCGATGGCCATGATCCAGGGCTCGGGCTCGCCCTGGCCAAGGGCCTCCACCAGCGCCAGCACCCGGATCTGGGGATCCACGATGGCGGCGAGGTCCAGGATCAGCCGCTCGGGGCGCACGAACAACACCTTTGCCTCGCAGCCGGCAATTGGCAAGTTCCCCGGTTGCTCGCTTGCCGCGCCGCGTGATAGCAATGAATTCATTAGCTCTCTTTCAACTCGAGGTGACCCAATGGCCGAAGCCCGGATCATCAAGCGCTACGCCAATCGCAAACTGTACGATACCGAGCACAGTCGGTACGTCACCCTCGAGCAGATCTCGGAGATGATCCGAGCAGGCGACGACGTAAAGATCGTCGACAACAAGAGCAAAGAGGATCTGACCTCGGTGACCTTGGCGCAGATCATCTTCGAGGAAGAGAAGAAGCACAGCTTCATGCCGCTCGGGACGATGCGCAACATCATCCAGAATGGCGGCGAGTGGTTCGCCGAGGCGCAGCGACGAGTGCAGAGCATCCTGCCCGGCAAGCGGCGCGACGGCGACAAGCCGGACGCGGAGCCGGAGCCGGCGCCCGAGGAGGCCGCGGAGGCTGACTCCGGGGACTCGAGCGACGCGCACAAGAAGCGCTCGCTGGCCGCGCTGCGCGAGTGGACGCTGTCTTCTCGCACCGCGCTGGACGAATGGCAGCGCCGGGTGGACGAGAAGATCCGCACCGCCATCGAGGGCATCTCGCCGTTCTCCGGCGTGCATCGTGATGTCCGGGCGCTCTCGGATCGGATCGCCGAGCTCGAGGCCAAGCTGGCCGAGCTCGAGAGCCACGACTGAGCTCGTCGCAGCGCGTCTCCGCGGCAAGCCGCGCGCACGGCTTGAAAAGGGGTCCTCGCTGAAACCCACCATCAGGTGGGAGGCGGGTAGGTTCTGCCAATGCAGATCTCCAATCTCCCCTTTGGCGTCACCGACTGGTCGACCATCGAGCCCACGCGACATCCGGGGGAAGCTGGCCATGCGCTGTGGCGCACCCAGCAGTTTGGCGACATTCGCGTGCGCATGGTCGACTACTCGGCCGGGTACGTCGCCGATCACTTCTGCGAGAAGGGCCACATCTTGCTGTGCCTCGACGGCGAGCTGCACACCGAGCTGCGCGACGGCCGGGTGATGACGCTGCGGCCGGGCATGAGCTACCAGGTGGCGGACGGCGCGGAGGCGCACCGCTCGCGCGCGCCAGCGGGCGCGCGGCTGTTCGTGGTGGACTGACGCGACCGCGACGCGATCGGTGTTCTAGCTAGCGTCCGCGCGGGGCGCCGTACTCGCCGTCGAGCGTGAGCTTCTTGCCGTCGCGCAGGACGCTGATCTTGACCTTCTGGCCCGGCTTGGCGCCGCCCAGCACGGCCATCATGTCGGTCAGGTTGCGAATGGTCGCGGCGTCGAGGCCCACCAGGATGTCGCCGGCCTTGACCCCGGCCTTGGCCGCGGCGCCGCCTGGCATCACGTCCGCGACCTTGACGCCGGCGGGCCGGCTCGGGTCATCGTCGTAGGCCGGGATGGTGCCCAGCGAGGCGCCGCCGGTGCGCGGGCGTGACAGGTCCGGCGGCGGCGTGGCGGACTTCACGTAGGTGAGCGGCTGGTCGCGGGTCGCGAGCGCCTGGGCCAAGATCGCCACCAGCGCGGCGGTCTGCGCGCCGCCCGCGGCGTTGATGGTGGCGGTGTCATCAGACGTCTTGTGGTAGTCGCCGTGCGCGCCGGTGAAGAAATGCAGGACCGGGGCGCCGCCGATGTAGAACGCCATGTGATCGCTTGGGCCGTAGCCCGAGCCCGACAGCGAGCACACGACCCGCGCCGCGCTGCACGCCGGCGCGAGGAGCTCGCGCCACTGTGCGCCCGACTCCACGCCAAAGACCTGGAGCTGGTTCATGCGCATGCGGCCGACCATGTCCATGTTGAGCATGGCGTAGATCGGCTCCTTGATCGGCGAGTTCTTGGTGAAGTGCGTGGAGCCAAGGATGCCCATCTCCTCCGCGGAGAAGGCGATGAACACCACGTTGCGCGTCAGCTCTCCGCGCTTGGCGGAGAGGACGCGCGCGGCCTCGAGCAGCGCGGCGACGCCCGAGGCGTTGTCGTCGGCGCCGTTGTGAATGCCGGGGGTGGACTCGAGCGAGCCCGAGCCCGGGCCGCCCATCCCCAGGTGATCGAGGTGGGCGCCGATGACGATGACGCCGGGCTTGGGGGTGCCGCCAGCCGGCAGCATCGCGACCACGTTCTCGGTCCGGGTCCGCACCGCGGTCAGCTCCACCGAGAGCTCGGCGCGGTGCGCGCCGGGCTTGCGCAGCGCGGCGGCGGCGGCGCGGCTGATGACCAGCACCGGGATGGCGGCGTGGCCGCCGCTGGCGGCGGCGAGCACGGGCAGCGGCTGTTCGGCCGCGCCTGGGTCCCCGTCGTCGACGACGATCAGCGCCAGCGCGCCGCGAGTGGCGGCGTGACCCACCTTGGTGCGCAGATCTGCGCCGGTGCCGTGGGTGACCGGAGTGCCTGGCTGGGTGATGCCGGTGGCATTTGCCGGCGCGCCAGCCGCCGGGGCGCCACCTGGCGCGCTCGGCTCGCCGCGATGGACCAGCACGATCTTGCCCTTGACCGCCTTGCCCTTGTAGTCGTCGCGCTTGCTGTCGGCGTCAATGATGCCCCAGCCGACGTCGACGATGGCGCCAGCGACCTTCTTGCTGGCCGAGATGCTCACCGGGGTGAACAGCTCGGCTGCGATGGCGGCGCCGTCGAGCTTGAGCGCGGTGGCCGGGCCGCGCACCTGGCCGGTGGTGACCTCGAAGGGCTGGCGGTAGGTCGAGTGGATGACCCCGGTGGTGGCGCTGTCGCCCGCGGCCAGGATCTGCGTCAGCTTGAGCGCGCGGAACTGCGACTCCACCCAGTCTGCGGAGTCGCGCAGGCCGGTGCTGCCCACCCCGCGTCCGGCGCGGGCGTCGTCGGCCAGGTACGCCACCGCCTCGCGGAATCGATCAGCGCCCGAGGGCGCGCTCGCCTCGCCGCGCGCGTCGCGCACCCAGTCGACGATGAACACGTTGGTGTCGCGCTCGCCCGCGGGCGTGCCGGTGGCGCGGTAGGTCTCCTTGCCGTCGGCGCCCTTGTTGACGTCGCGGCGGTTGGACGAGAACGCCAGCTTGGTGCCATCGGGGGAGAACATCGGGAAGCCGTCAAAGCCGGGCGCGTAGGTGATGCGCTCGAGGCCCGTGCCGTCGCGGTTGATCGAGAAGACGTCGAACTCGCCGCTGCGGGGGTTTAGGTGGTTGGAGGAGAACAACACCCGCTCGCTCTTGGGATCGAAGTACGGCGCGAAGTTGGCGCCGCCCAGGTACGTGATCTGCCGGGCGTCGCTGCCGTCGGCGTTGGCCACGTAGATCTCGAGCCGGCTCGGCCGCACCAGGTTGTCCTTGAGCAGGCGCTGGTAGTCTTCCAGCTCGGCGCCGGCCGGGCGCGAGGCACGCCAGACGATGTGCTTGCAGTCCGCGGAGAAGAACGCGCCGCCGTCGTAGCCCGGAGAGCTGGTCAGCCGCGCCACGTTCTTGCCGTCGGCGTCCATGCGGTACAGCTCCAGATCTCCATCCCGCATGGAGGTGAACAGGATGCTGCCATCGAGGCCACACACCGTGGCCTCGGCGTCGTAGCCCGGGTTGTCGGTGAGGCGCACCGGGTTCTTGCCGTCGGCGTCGGCCCGGTAGATGTCGTAGTCGAAGAGGCCCCACAGGTAGCCCTTGGACATGTCCGGCGGCGTCGGGCACTCGGCGGCCTTCTCGTGCGTCGAGGCGTAGACGATGCCGCGGTCCTCTTTGAGATAGTACGGGCAGGTGGTGCGGCCCTTGCCGGACGACAGGAGCGAGGCCGGCCCGCCGTTGGCCGGGATCGACATGATCTGGTCGCACTGGAACGGCGCGCGGTTGCTCTGGAAGATCAGGCGGTCCCCGGCGAACGACCAGTAGGCCTCCGCGTTGTCGCCGCCGAAGGTGAGCTGGCGCGCGTTGGCGAAGTGGACCTCGCGCGGATCGAGCAGGGCGGTGGCGTCGCTGGCCCCGGGGCTAGCTTGAGCCTTGGCCCCTGGGTCCGCCGGCCGGGCCGCGGGCTTGGGCGGGCAACACGCCGCCACCAGGAGGAGGAAGGGTGCAATGCGAGAAACCATGGCCGGCAGGGTACACGAATCGACGGGGAATCGACCCGGTGAGTGCGCCCCAGCGCACCCGCGCGGGCCCTGGTCGGCGCTTCCGTGGGCTCGCTTTCGGACAGGATGCCCAGCGAGGGCCAAGTCCACCCTTGCTCGCGCGGGCAGAGGGTGGCAGAAGTCGTGGATGCTGTCGGTGAAAGAGGCAACGGCCAAGGTGCTGGCCCAGGTCGAGCCCATGCCCGGCGAGACGGTGGAGCTGGAGGCCTGCGCGGGGCGCGTGCTGGCCGTCCCGGTGGTGGCGGCGCGACCGCTGCCTGGCTTTGACAACTCCGCGATGGATGGCTACGCGGTGCGCGCCGCCGAGGTGCCCGCCACCTTGCCGGTGACCGCCGTGTCCGCGGCCGGCGCGCCGCTCTGCACCGAGCCGCCGCCGCGCACCGCCGTGCGCATCTACACCGGCGCGGTGATGCCGCCGGGCCTGGACGCCGTGGTGCTGCAAGAAGACTGCAGCCGGCACGGCGACGAGGTGGCGCTGCCGGCGATCGACGCTGGCGCCAACGTCCGGCGCGCGGGCGAGGACATCGCGCCCGGCGAGCTGGCGGTGGCTGCCGGGATCCGCCTGGGCGCCGGAGAGCTGGGCCTGCTGGCCGCGCTGGGCGTCACCCATTGCCAGGTGGTGCGCCGGCCCAAGGTGGCCATCCTGGCCACCGGAGATGAGCTGGTGGGGGTGGCGCAGGTGCCCGGGCCGGGACAGCTCGTCGACTCCTCGCGCTACGCGCTGGCGTGCGCAGTGCGCGAGCTGGGCGCAGAGCCCCACTACCTCGGGATCGTGCCAGATGAGCTCGCCGCCTCCGAGCGCGCCATCGCGGCGGCGCTGTCCTACGACGTGGTGCTCACCACCGGCGGCGTCTCGGTGGGCGACCGCGACTTCGTCAAGCAGGCCTTCACCGCCGCGGGCGTGACCATCGAGCTGTGGAAGGTGGCGATGAAGCCCGGCAAGCCGCTGGCCTTTGGGCGCGGCGGCGCGGCCCTGGTCTTTGGCCTGCCCGGCAACCCGGTGTCGTCGATGATCTCGTTCGAGCTGTTCGTGCGCCCGGCGCTGCTCGCGCTCACCGGCGCGCGTCAGCGCGACCGCGCCATGGCTCCGGTGACGCTGTCTGCTGGCTATCGCAAGGCCGCGGGGCGCGCGCACTACCTGCGCGCCCAGGTGGTGCGTCGCGGCGCGCAGCTTCACGCCACGCCGCACGCCAAGCAGGGCTCGGCGATGCAGACGTCTTTGGTGGCCATCAACGCGATCCTCGAGATCGCCGCGGAGACCACGCAGGTGGAGCCGGGCGGGACGGTAAACGCGCTGCTACTGGAGGCGGTATGAGTACACGCACGACCGTGGTGATGACGGACGCACAGGCTGGACGGATCGATCGCGCGCTGGCGACAGCGTTCCCGCAGGTGGGGCGGCGCCGGCTCGCCGAGCTGTTCGCCGCTGGCGCGGTGCGCATCGGCGGTCGGGTCGCGCGCAAGGGCGACCGAGTCGTCGCTGGCGCGGTGGTCGAGCTGGCCATCGTGCCGGCCGGGCGCAGCGCCGAGCGGCCACAACCGGATCCGCAGGCCGCCGCGCGCCTGACCGTCATCCTGGAGCGGCCGGAGCTGGTGGCGGTGAGCAAGCCCGCGCCCATGCCATCGCAGCCGCTGCGCGCCGACGAGCTGGGCAGCGCGGCCTCCGGCATCGCCGCGCTGTATCCGGAATGCGCGTTGCTCGGGGATGACCCTCGCGACGGCGGCGTGGTCCATCGCCTGGACATCGGCACCACCGGCGTCCTCGTCGCCGCCCGGACCGCCGCCGCGTATCGCCAGCTCCGCGAGGCGTTCTCCTTGGGCCGCGTCGCCAAGACGTACCTGGCCATCACCTGCGGCCGGCCGGTGGCCAGCTCGTGCGGCGCCTCGCTCGCCCAGCGCGGCCGCCGCGTGGTGGTGGATGAGGAGGAGGGCCTCTCCGCGCACACCGAGTTCGAGGTGCTGGCCGCGGCCTCGCCCGGCCCTCAGTTCTCCGCCGAGCTGTGCCTGGTGCGCTGCACCACCCAGACCGGCCGCATGCATCAGGTGCGCGCTCACCTGGCCACCCTGCGCGCGCCGATCCTCGGCGACGTTCTCTACGGCGCCCCCACGATCCCCGGCTTCACCGAGCTGGTTCCCGAGGGGACCTTCCTCTTGCACGCCGAGTCCGTCGTGGTCCCCTTCGCCGCCGAGCGCCTCACCCTGCGCGCCCCGCTCCCCGCCTCCGCCCTCGCCGTCCTCGCCGCCGCCGGCATCGACCCCGCCGGCATCGCCCCCGCCGCGTGAGTCGCAGCCTCCGCGGCTGCTAGCCCACGACTCTCTCTCTGGTACCAAAAAAAGATCTGGGCCTCTGGGTTCAGGGTTCTGGGTTCTGGGTTCCGGGTCAGTAGTAGGGGCTGTGCGGCGGTGTGGTAAGGCGCGCCGACCCATCAGGCATGCCCGTCTCCCTCTGGCCGTCCTGCGCCTTGCCAAGGGCTGTGGTCAACCGCGCCGCTGGCGCGCATCGCGGCTGCTCTCGCTCGACGGGCGCGGTTGTCCATAGCCCGCCACCGTCCACAGTCCCTCTCTCTCTGGTTCTGGTACCAAAACAAAAAAGATCTGGGTTCAGGGTTAGTCGTAGGGGCTGTGCGGCGGTGTGGTAAGGCGCGCCGATCCACCTGGAATGCCTGTCTCGCCCTGGCCGTCCTGCGCCTTGCCAAGGGCTGTGGTCAACCGCGCCGCTGGCGCGCATCGAGGCAGCCCGCGCTCGACGGGCGCGGTTGTCCATAGCCCGCCACCGTCCACAGCCCCGCCCACGCCGCTCACATCCACAATCCCTCACTCCCACCCGTCGTCATGAATGCATATATGAATGATATTCACATCGCATCTGAGCTTGTCACCTCACTGCATGATTGCTAATCTCTGCCGGCAATCAATGGCCACTTCGCGAAACCAGCGCAGTCGCGCATCGCGGCAGCTCACGCTCGACGACGCGCGTAAGCCCTCCGGCCGCGGCGGCTGGCGCCCCGGCGCGGGCAGGCCGCGTGGTCGCAAGACGGTGAGCCATGACGCCCGCGAGCGCTTCGCCGCGCGCCACCCGCTGCACGTCACGCTGCGTATCAAGGCGGGCGTGCAGAGCCTGCGCCGCGGCAAGGTGTGCGCCGCCGTCCGCGCCGCGCTCACCGCGGGCGGCCACAAGGCCACGTTCCGCGTCGTCGAGTTCAACGTGCTGCGCAATCACCTGCACCTCCTCGTCGAGGCGGAGGGGCCCGAGGTGCTCGCCCGCGGCATGCAGGGCCTCGCCGTCCGGCTCGCGCGCCGGACGAACCAGCTTCTTGGCCGCACCGGCTCGCTGTTTGCCGCTCGCTATCACGCCCGCGCCCTGCGCACACCGCGCGAGGTGCGCAATGCCCTCCGCTACGTCCTGCTCAATGCTCGCCACCACGCCGCCGAGCACGGCCGCCAGCTCGCCCGCGACTGGATCGATCCGTACTCCAGCGCGCCCTGGTTCGAGGGCTTTCACACCAGCCCGCGCTCGCGCGGGCTGGTGTGCGGGCAAGACTGGCTCACCTACCTGCAGCGCCAGCCGCGCCCCACCGCCGCCCCGCGCACCTGGCTCTTGGCTACCGGCTGGCGCCGCCACGGCCTGCTCCTGCCCGCCGAGGTCCCTGGCAGTCCGCGACGCGAGCGCGCGTGAAACCGCCCCGACGGGCACCCGCGCCCCGCCCGTGCTTTGGCAGGGAACCTGGTCCGGTCTGACGCGCTCGCGGGCCGCTACGTCCTGGCCATGTCGCACGCCTCCAGCAGGCACAGCATGCGGCCCATGCGCAGGCGCTCGGTGCGGTCTGGCTGCAGCTCCACCAGATCGCCCACGGTGCGGCGGCCGTCGAGGAAGTCGAACAGCTCGACGAGCCCCTTGACCTCGAAGCGGTCCGGTCCGAGGCGCCGTTGCTTGACCGCGCGGAGCTGCAGCGTGCTGTTTCGCGCCAGCCAGCCATCCACCACGTCGTCGGGCAGGGCCATCGCGCCGGCACCGAGGATCTCGAAGGCGTTGAAGTCCAGCGGGAAGGCCTCGCGGATGTTCTCCCGGTTGGCGTACCAGGCAAACGTCCCCTTGTTCCAGGTGCAGACGTCGATGAGCTTGGTGCGGACCTGCCGGGTCAGGTGGCGGAACACCTCGAGCGGCTTGAGCAGGCCAAGGCCAACGAGCGTGTCGCCAAGCCGGCCGCCGTAGTGCGGCATCATCGCCAGCGCCATGGCCAGCTCGCCATCCGAGAGGACCCCTTTGGAGACGAGGTAGCTGCCAAACAGCTCGCTCGCCACGTTGGATGACACGTACTCCGGCTGGCCGTCGCGGACGTAGACCTCTTTCTTGATGCCGCCCACCGACACCACCAGGAGCCCGGTGGAGCGCGCGAGCATCAAGCGGAACAGCACGCGCAGCGGCGAGATCTGCGCGAAGTCCCCAGCGTCGTCCGGGTTGTCGACGATGTCGCCGAGCTGCGGCGGCGCGGGCCGCTTGCTCGCCACCTCCTCGACGGACGACGGCATCGGCGGCGCCGCGGACCGACGCCCTGGCACCACGGTCTTGCCGTCGAAGTCACGGCTCGAGGGATCGGGCTCCATGGGGACGACCGCTCCCATGGCGGCGGCGATGGACGGATACGCGGGTGCGCCCCCGAGGGGAGGCGGCGCGGTGGCGGTGCGAGCGCCAGGTGTCAGCGCGGCAGGCGCGGCAGGCGCGGCAGGCGCGGCAGGCGCGGCAGGTGCGAATTGCGCTGACGCGCCCGACACCAGCGCGCTTGACGGCGGCACCGACGAGGTCGCTGAGCGCGCCACCGCCGGCCCCGGCGCGATGAGCGGCTCGGAGCCCCTCGTGTCGCGGCGCTCGCGCGCTTCGGTCGTGGAGTGGGCAGGGGAGATCTCCCGAACCTCCAGCGCGGCGCGGGTGGGCCGCGGGCCCAGGTTCGCGGTGCCGCGCGCGGAGCGAGCATCACGGCTCTCTCGCGGCGCCAGCCCCTCGCTCAGCTCTGGCGCGCTTGGCCGCTTGGCTGGCGCCGTCTCATGCTCCGCGGAGGGGCGCACCGGCGCGCCGGTGTTCTCGTGCGCGCTCACCACAGGTGGCTCGGCCCACGGGTCGGGCGCCCCAGGGGTTGTCAGGGGGACCAGAGGCGTCCCAGCGTTGGCGAGGCCGGTGACTCCAGAGAGCGCCGCCGGATGCAGGTTGCGCGTCGGCGGCGGCACGTAGGGCGGGCTGGTCGGTGGCGGCGGCGTGGCGCGCCGAGGCTCGGCAGGCTCTGGCCGCCGGTGCCGGCTGGTGGCCTGCGCTACTGGCACCAGCTCGATGACGCCAAAGTCCGGCTCGCTGGGCGCCCGGTGGCTGCGCGAGGACTCGTCGTAGCTGACCGACACCACCGGCATGCTGTCGCCGATGTCCAGCGACACCGGGATCCCATCCCCCTGCGAGGCGGCGCGCGCCGAGCCCGGGCGCGGCGGAGGCAGATCGATGATGAGCGCCGGCGCCAGCCCGTCGTCCCCGGCGCCGCCATCGCTGGCGAGCGTGTTCGTGGGGGTGCCGGCCGCGCGCGCCGCCAGCTCCTCTCGCGCCGCGGTCACCTCGGTCACGAACTCCGCCACCGAGCGCGAGGTGATGCGCTGCCGGGTGGAGAACAGCCACTCCGCGATCTCGTCGCGGAAGATGGCGGCGCTGGCGAAGCGCTGGTCTGGATCTTTGCGCAGCGCCTTGCGCACGATCTGTGACAGCGCCGGGTCGAGATCTGCGCCGTACTTGTCCAGCCGGTGCAGGCGCGCGTCCCGCACCATCAACAACACGTCCAGCTCGTTGGCCGCCGCGAACAACCGCCGCCCGGTGAGCAGCTCGGCGAGCACCACCCCGACCGAAAACAGGTCAGAGCGCTGGTCAAGCGGCTGCTCCACCACCTGCTCGGGGGACATGTACCCGTACTTGCCCTTGAGCGTGCCGGACTTGGTCTTGTGGGCGCGCTGCGGATCGGTGGCGCGGGCGATGCCAAAGTCCACGAGCTTGACGTCTCCGCGCGCGGACAAGAGCACGTTGGAGGGCGAGATATCGCGGTGGACGATGCCCAGAGAGCCGCTGTGGTCGTCGCGGAGCTGATGCGCGTAGTCGAGCGCGTCCAGGACCTCATGGCAGATCCACGCCGCCAGCCCCGGATCGATGCGCCGGCGTTGCTGGGCGCACTCCCGCAGCAGGGCGAGCACGTCGATGCCATCGACATACTCCATGGCGATGAACAGCATGTCGCCCTCGCGGGCCAGCTCGTGGGTCTGTGCGATCTTGGGGTGGACCAGCCGCGCGGTCAGCTTGGCCTCATCCACGAACATCGCGTTGTAGGTGGGATCCGCGTTGAGGTGCGGCAGCAGCCGCTTGATCACGACCTTCTTGGCGAAGCCGTGTTCCCCTGGGGCGGTGGCGAGAAACACCTCAGCCATTCCACCAACGGCCAGCCGCTCGATGAGCTGGTAGCGTCCAAAGGGGATGGGGAAGAAGTCGGCCACGAGCGCCGGGAAGCGTATCACAAGGCCGATGTCACGCTGCACCCAACGCCAGGGCTAGCGACCGTACGCTGGCGGTGTACAAGTCGTGCGCCGTGGATCTCCGACCACATGGTCGCGCCGCGCAGGAACGGACTGTCTTTTCCGGTCAGCGACGGTCAGATCAGTCTCGATGTACGATTGCATAGCCATTGCGCCCCAGCGCGTACGTGATCGCGGCGTCGATCCGCTCGACATCCGTAAGCTTGCGTCCCTGCAAGCCCAGCGCTTCGCGACAGAGCATACACACACTGTGTGGGGCACCTACCAGCAGCAGCTCGATCGAGGCGGGGACCTCGCGCGCCACGAACGCTGCGAAGGTCTTGGGAAATTGCCGCAGCGACGACTCGCACAGGCCGGTGACATCCAGTAGCAAGCACGCGCTGCTGGTGCCGATGCTGAGCATCAGTCCGCGTGACAGCAACGCATCCATGGTCGCGGCGGTTGGGCCGCCGACGAAGATCACGACGGGCACCTTGGGCAGGAGCTCGACGATCGGCGTGCCTGCCTCGAGCTCTTCGGTGGTGCGCTCGCGCAGGGACTGGAGGCCACCGCTGGCAAAGGCATCGAGCGCCACGATGCCAAGCCACTCGAAGATCTCCCGCACGCGGGGAGCGTCATGCTCTCCGGCGTACTCCAGCACCGCGTCACGCAGGGCCAGGAGGAACGCGGCGACGTCGAAGCCGCTCGACGATGTCCCGGAGAACTGGGAGCCGAGGAACGCGCACGCGCGCTCGAGCTCACGGGTCAGATCAGAGCCGGGGCGAAGCGCCTCGAGCCCTTCGCTCATGGCCATGGTCAGGGCTTCGATCAGGTTCGCGGCTTGCTGGGCGTACGCCGTGGCGGTGGCGTCGCGCCGGAAGCGAAGCGCGGAGCGCTCGAAGCGCGCCGACCAGCTCTCGAGCAGATCACTGGCATGGTCTCGCAAGGCGCCATCGAGTGCGGTGGAGGTCACGGTGACAGCGTAGCAGGGCTCGGCGTGCCCCGCGGCGCTCGGCATGCCGCGCGGCGCGGACGTTGGCTCCGCGGGCCGGCGGCACGGCCCGGCGGCGGGGCCCGAAGGCTGCGCGCGCGGCTGCCAGTGGCAGGGTTGGCGAGGTGCGCAATCCGTTTCGCGCAGCGCTGCCTACACGTGGGCTTGGTATGGTTTCTTGCGAGCGACCGCATCGACGATTACGATGAATTCACGATGCATCTGTCTTCTGTGGCGCGAACGGACGTGGGACGACGCCGGCAGATCAATGAAGATGCCTTCTTTCGCGACGATGCGATGGGCTTCTATGTTGTGGCCGATGGTGTCGGAGGTCACAATCGAGGAGAGGTCGCCAGTCGGGAGGCTGTCGAGCAGCTCCGGTCGTGGGTGGCAGGTGCGTCATCGGATCTGTCCCGGCTGTTTGACCGCATCGCGGCAGGCGAGTCGGAGCAGGTCTGGCAGGTGCGGCGCTTGCTCGAGAACGGCGTGCAGTCAGCCTGCTACATGGTGTTTGGCATGGCGCAGCTCGACCCAGAGAAGAAGGGGATGTCGACGACGATGTCCGCGTTGCTCATCCGCGGCGGGCTCGCCTTCGCCGCGCACGTGGGCGACAGCCGCGTGTACCGCCTGCGCGGCGACTCCGTGCTGCAGCTCACCGAGGATCACACCCTCATCAACTACAAGATCAAGCAAGGCCTCATGACCCGCGGCGAAGCCGAGCGCGCGGTGGGCAAGAACGTGATCACCCGCGCGGTGGGCCACAAAGACCACGTCCAGGTCGACACCGCGGACATCGATGTGGAGGTCAACGATCGCTTTGTCCTGTGCAGCGACGGCCTGCACACCTACCTGCAGGACGACTCGGAGGTGGCGGCGCTCATGGCGGATGGCCCCATCGAAGAGGGCGCGGAGGCCTCGATCGCGCTGGCCAACCAGCGCGGCGGCAAGGACAACATCACGACGCTGGTGATCGAAGTGCGGCCGTGAGCCTGGGGCCATTGAAAAAAAAAAAAAAAAAAAAAAAAAAAAAAAAAAAAAAAAAAAAAAAAAAAAAAAAAAAAAAAAAAAAAAAAAAAAAAAAAAAAAAAAAAAAAAAAAAAAAAAAAAAAAAAAAAAAAAAAAAAAAAAAAAAAAAAAAAAAAAAAAAAAAAAAAAAAAAAAAAAAAAAAAAAAAAAAAAAAAAAAAAAAAAAAAAAAAAAAAAAAAAAAAAAAAAAAAAAAAAAAAAAAAAAAAAAAAAAAAAAAAAAAAAAAAAAAAAAAAAAAAAAAAAAAAAAAAAAAAAAAAAAAAAAAAAAAAAAAAAAAAAAAAAAAAAAAAAAAAAAAAAAAAAAAAAAAAAAAAAAAAAAAAAAAAAAAAAAAAAAAAAAAAAGGCGCGGGCCTGGCGCCCTGGTGCGCCTCCGCGCTTGTGGGTCGGGCTTGGGTTCGGTGCTTTGGGTGCGGTTTCGGGTTCGTGCGGGGGGCCGCGCCGCGGGTGGAGCCTTGGTCGCTGAATCAAAAGCTGGCTGACATGGTCAGGGACGCTTTGCCGGCGCCCGCCAGGGGCAGGAGCTGCAAGGTCTCCTTCTTTGGCGTGGTCAGGTACACCGTCAAGGCGCCGCCCGCGAGCAGCAAGGCGCCAACGCCGCTGGCCTGGAAGTAGTTGACCGTGCGGTTGTAGGCTCGGCCCCGGTCCTCGATCAGCGGATCGAGGGAGACGCAGGAGATCTCACCGCCAAAGCTCGAGGGGCGAGAGCACCCTGCGCCAGCTAGCTCATCCCACTTGTTCTGCGCGACCGCGTAGAAGGTCCCCGAGGTGATCGCGGCGGCGGCGCCAGCGCCCACCAGGCTCCAGAACAAGATCCGTCGCCGATGGCTCATCTGTCGCTGGGGCGCCCCGATGGAGAGGCGGAACGACTCGGAGGGGCTCGCCTGCAGCGAGGCAGAGGCGAGCTCGCCGTTGCTGAGCGTGGCGATCACGGTCTGCGCGCCAGGGTCGAGCAGCGCGGGTGCCGTCAAGCTGGCGGGCTTGCCACCGACCTGCAGCGAGCCGCGAAAGCCGGCGTGGAACTGCGCGGTGATGCGGGGCTGCAGCCGGTTGAGCTCGCGCGTCAGCTCCTGGGCCAGCTTGAGCTGCATGGCGCGGGTGCTGTCAGCCGCGGCCTCCTGCGGGTCGATGGCGCGGATCGCGGCGACCACCAGCTCGCGGGCGAGCGTGAACTTGCCGCGACGCAGGTGGCAGGCCGACACCGCGAGCTGCGCGCCGATGGAGAGGTCGAGATCGAGGCTCGCTTGAAAGTGCACGCACGCCTGGCGCCACAGCGACTCGGTGGCATCGCCGTCGGCGCCGGTCTCGGTGCCGGTCTCCGCGCCGATCTCGGCGTCCGAGATGCGCTGCGCCTGGGCCATGATCTTCTCGCCGAGGCTCGCCTTGCCTCGCGCCAGCAGCTCGTTGGCCTGGGGGAGCTCGCCGCTGAGGAGCCGGCAGCGGACCAGGCGAAGGATGACCTGGGCGTCGCGCGGGGCGGCGTGATGCGCCTGCTCGAGCGTCTTGCACCATTTCCCGAAGGACTCCAGCGCCAGGGTGAACTGCGCGTCGGCTTGCGCCTTGCGTTCGGCCTCGGTGGGGGTGGAGGGCTTGGCCAAGGCCTTGGGCGCGGCGTGCCCTGCGCTTGGCAGGCACCACGACAGGAGCACCAAGAACGCCACCAGGTGCAGGACACAGCGCGGTTGCTTCATGAGACGTGAGCTTGGCTGGCTACCGACGGCATAGCGGACCGGAGCACGGCGGCGGCGCAGGCTTGTCAGGGGGCGGTGCAGGGATGAGCCCGGGACACTGCTTGGCGAGGTCCCGGATCACGGAGAACGTGAGCGGCTTGGCGAGGCGGCGGGCCTCCTCGACGCGATTGCGAGCACAGGACTCTCGCACGCAGGCGATGCGGTGCTCGGTGGGCGTGGCCGAGGTGAGGGCCTTGCAGTCGCGCCGCTCGGGCGGCGCCGGCTCGGTGTCGGCGTGGCGCGCGGGCGCGGCGTCGGGGGCCGCGTCGGGCATGGCGTCGGGGGCTGCGTCGGGCATGGCGTCGGGCGCGGCGTTCGCTGCCGCGTCCGGGGCCAGGGTCGCCTGGAGGGGCGCCGCTGGGTTGGGCGCTGCGCCGCCTGCGGCGGTCTGGACATCGCCGTCGCTGGCGTTGTTGCCGTTGTTGCCGTTGGGGCTGTCGCTGCTTCGCGTGGCCAAGAACGCGCCCAGCGCGATCCCGAGACATAGCAGCACAGTGACCACCACGGTCACCGGCACCACGCGCCGTGGGCCGGACGCCGCCGGCAAGCGATAGGCGCCGGAGCTCGTGATCTCCACCGGCGCTCGTGGGTACACCGGCGCGGCTGGATACCCTGGCGCGTTGCCGAACGACGGGGGCGCGTGCGCCGGGCCGCGTGGCGGCTGCGAGCTCGGGGCGTGGGGGGCGCCGTAGCCGTGCGCTGGCGGAGGGCCCATGCCACCAGGCGGCGCGAAGCCCTCCGGGCCGAAGCTGCCTGCCATGGGCGCGGCGGCGCCGGGCTGCTGGCCGCCGCCAGGCAGCGCGGCGCGTGGATCGCGCGCTCGCGGGGGCTCGGCGTGCCCAGCGCCTTGCGCTGCACCCTGGGCCGCGCGCTGGCTCGGCGGCGGCGCGGAGCCAAGCAGCGTGGCCTTCGGGGCGTAGCCGGGCGTGCCCGGGGCGGGGCCGGGCGACGCGGGCTCTGCGGGCGTGGGGCCCGCGCTCACCGGGGAGGGCATGGGCCGATCCCAGATGCCTGGTCCGCCGGAAAGCGGGCCTCGTGCGGGGCTGGCGCCGAGGATGGCGATCTGCCCGCCAGCGAGCCGAGCCGGCAGCGCGCCGCCGGGCTCGTGGTCGAGCATCGGGATGGTGATCGCCTCGGACAGCCGAGGCGGCTCGGTCATCGCTGTCGCGTCGGCTCGCGCGTCGGGCGGCGCGTCGGCTCGTGCGTCGGTTCGCGCGTCGGGCGTCGGCGTCAAAGCGCGACCGCCGCGAGCGGCGGCGCCAGAGCCGGCCTCGGCTACCATTCGAGGAATGGCGCGCGCTGCGTCCGACGCCGAGCCTGGGCGGGGCGGTGCCGGAGCGGGCAGGTCGGCGTGGGCCAACGAAGGGCGCGCGGCGGGCTCCGATGGCACGAAGGGCTCCGAGGGCGCGGCGGGCTCCGAGGGCGCGGGTCCAGCGATCTGCTGCGGGGCCGCGCGCTCGGCGTCGCCGCTGCCGCCGAGTCCGCCCTCGGCGCCGCGCGGCGAAGCCACCGACGCCGCGGGCGGTGTCGCCGAGCCCACGCCAAGCGGGGCGCCGGACTTGGATTGCTCGCTCTCCAGCTCGCTGGTGGCGGCCATGGCGGCGCGCAGCGAGTCGAGCAGCGGCACCTGCGCCGCGTCCACCTCCAGCGGGAACGCCTGGGTGACCCGGGCGGGGCCGCCGGCCGCGGCGGGCGCTGCGGCGGTGCGGCGCATGGGCGAGGTGGACCCTGCAGCCGCGACCGGACCAGAGACCCCGTAGTCGAGCCCGGGCACCACCGGCACCTCGACGGACTCGATGTCTTCTTCGAGCAGGCCATCTGCGGTGTACGTGATCTCGGCCTCGCGCCTGGGCGGCGCCGCGCCGGCCTCCAGCGCGCGCCACGGCTCGGGCTGGTCTCCGAACAGCTCGCGCATCTGGCGGCGCAGGTGCGTGTTGGAGATGGGCAGGCCCTCTCGTTGCGCGATGTCCTCCAGCTCCTCGAGCAGCTCGCCAGCGGATTGCTGGCGCTGCGCGGGGTCCTTGCCCAGCGCGCGCAGGATCACCTGGTCGAGCGCGGCGCTCACTTCCGGGTTGTAGCGAGATGGCGGCTCCGGCTCCTCGGTGACGATGGCGGTCATCGTCTCGAAGTCCGAAGTCCGGCGATACAGCCGCTTGGTGGTGGCCATCTCGTAGAGCACGATGCCCAGCGCGAAGATGTCGCTGCGGTGATCGACGGGACGGCCCCGGCACTGCTCCGGAGACAGGTACGAGATCTTGCCCTTGACGGTGCCAGACTGGGTGACCGACGAGCGCGACAGGGCCTTGGCCACACCGAAATCGACCAGCTTGACCACGCCCTCGTAGCTGAGCATCAGGTTCGACGGTGACACGTCGCGGTGGACGATCCCCAGCGGCTGGCCCTCAGCGTCGCGGCGTGAGTGCGCATGATCGAGCCCCGCTGCGGCTCCCGCGCCGACCCCCACCGCGGTGGCCAGGGGCAGGCGCCGGCCGCGCTGGCTGCAGCGCACCAGCACCTCGCGCATGTTGGCCCCGTGCACGTACTCCATCGTGAAGAAGTACCCTTCGCCCAGGCGGCCCAGGTCAAATACGTGCGCGATGTTGGGGTGCTGGAGCTGCGCAACCAGGCGAGCCTCATCGAGAAACATCTCGATCCAGCGCTCGTCAGCGCCGCGCTCCGGCAAGATGCGCTTGAGCACCACGTACCGGCCAAAATTGGCCATGCCGCGCGAGCGCGCGAGGAAGATCTCCGCCATCCCGCCCTCGGCGAGCCGAGCAACAAGCTCGTACTGGCTGGATGCCTGACCTAGCTCTTGAGGCGCGCTCCTCACCGCGGGCCAACGGTAGCAGAAGCCACGCAGTAAAGCGCTCTTGGACGCTGCAAGGCGCGTGAAATGAAAAACGAAAGGAATCCTACGGTTTGTGCTCGCGCGAAGCCAGGTCAGTACATCGTCACGCCGATACCGACTCCCATATCGACAATCCAGCCCTGGGCAAAGCGGTGCAGGGCGATGGTGTTCTCCAGCGCGAGCCGGGTGCGTCGCCACTTCACCAGGTCAAGTCCTGCGCCAAACGTCAGCCCAAGGCCATTGCGTACGTACGCATTGTAGAACGTGTCCGGGTTCGTCTTGTCCTCGATGGCGTGGGTGAAGCTGGCGAAGCCGCCACCGCCGCGCAGCCACAACGTCGGCGCGACATAGGTCTGCGCCATCACCGAGAGCGCCTGGCTCGACAGGATGTACGAGTCTCCGCTGCCGGCGAGAAACCCCATGCCAAAGAGCTCGAGCATGAGCACGGTGCGCGGCGTGGCGACGGCGCCGAGCCGCAGGATGAAGCCGCCGGCGCCGGTGGTGCTGTCGATGGTGCCGACTTGCTGCCAGGCCACCGCGCTCAACCCGACCACGAGCCCATGACGTGGGGCGTTGGTCTCGAGGTTGGACTCACCGGCCTGGTCGAGCGCGGCGCGGTCTGGCACCGGCGCGGGCGGTTCGACGATCACCTTGCGTGGGCGTCGCGCGGGGGAGCCCACCGGCCCAGGCGCGGTCGCCGTGGGCGGGGTCGCCGCGGGCGAGGTCGCTGCGGTCGGCGCCGTCGCTGCGGTGGCCACGTGCTGGGCGTGCCCGACCGATGCAGGAAGCGCCAGCAAGCCCAGGGCCAGGCCGAGCGCCGCGAGCTGACGGCGCCGCGGGCGCGCTCCTCCGCGCTTGGTCGATGAGCCCGGCACCTGTCGCATGCTCGTAGCCTATCACCGCAGACCGCGCCGCGCGATGCTTGGGCGGTCGCGGTGGCGCAGCGCACATCCGGGGCCCTCGGCGCGGCCTCGTCGGCGCGACCCCTTCGGCGCGACCTCGTTGGCGCGACCTCATTGGCGCGGCCTCGTCGGCGCGGGCGCGACCTCGTTGGCGCGACCTCCGCTCGCCCCTGGCGCGCGGTCAGCGCCCGGCGCCGCTGCGGATCTTCTTGAGCTCGGCGAAGAAGAGGTCGATCTCTTCGGCCTTGGTGTAGAAGTGCGGCGCGATGCGGATGCCGACGCCAGGGCGGTGATCGCAGAAGAACTTGCGGCGGTTGAGCTCGCGGCAAACGTCCGCGGCGCCGACGAAGTCGAACACCACCGAGCCGCCGCGCTCGTGGGCCAGGCGCGGGCTGTTGAGGGTCATGCCCAGCTCGTCCACCCACTGGATGACCTGGTCGGTCATGACCAAGCTCTTGTCGCGGATCTTGCGCACGCCGATCTCGGCGATGATGCTCTGCCCGGCTCGCGATTGATACAGCGCGGCGATGGCTGGCGTGCCGCCCATGTAGCGCCACACGTTGTCGGCGTATGACTGCTCGGGCATGGTGAACGCAAACGGCGCCTCGTTGCCAAACCAGCCAGTGACGCGCGGAGCAAACTGGCCCGTGAGATCAGGGCGCACATAGAGCCAGGCTGCGCCCGGCCCGCCGCACAGGTACTTCACCGAGCCGCCGCACGCAAACGACACGCCCAGGTCCACCACGTCGAGCGGCAGCGTGCCCACGGACTGGTAGCAGTCCAGGATGACGTGCGCGCCCACCGAGCGCGCCTTGGAGCAGATCTTCTTGGCGTCCTGGATGTACGCCGAGCTGAAGATCACGTGGGACATCGGCACGGCGAGCGTGGTCTCGTCGATGGCGTCGCACATCGCGTCGACGTCGATGCGGATGCCGTCCTTGGAGGGCACGAGCTGGCACTTGGCGCCGCGCCGCTCCTCGGCCTGCCAGACGTACGACACGGTGGGGAACTGCAGCGCTTCATAGACGATCTTGTTGCGACCGCCGGTGTAGTCGAAGCAGGACGCCAGCACCGCCATGACCGTTGACACGTTCTGGTGCATGATGACCGTGCCAGCCGGCGCGGAGAGGATCTTCTCGATGCGCGCCGCGGCGTGGTTGACCTCGGGCAGCCAGTCGCTCCAAGCGGTGATCGACTTGGTGCTCCACAGCTCGATGAACTCGCCCAGGTCGTCCTTGGCCTTGGCGGGCACGCAGCCCAGCGAGTGCGAGATCAGGTGGACGCAGGACTCGAGGGCAGGGAAGTGCTTGCGCCACTCGAGCAGGCTGTCAGCGACGGGGTCGGCCATGAGGGCGGTGTTACCATGCGTTCGCGGCGGTCGTCACGCCGCCGGCCGCGGCCACCTTTGCGGACGGTAGCTTTCTTCACCGGCGGGCTGTCAGGGGACAGCCAGCGTCACCGGGTGGCCGCGTTCGCGGTGGTTGCTGGTGACCTCGATGGCGTACGTGCCGAGCTCGGTGACGTCATCCTCCAGCACCACCCGCACCCGGTGGCGGCCCAGGGTGGTGGCGATCGGGTCGGGGGAGTAGCCGCGCAACACGCCATCGACGTAGACGCGGGCGTTGAGCACCCGGCGGTCGCTGCGCTCGCGCGCGACCACCTTGAGGTACCCGGTGACGGGCGTCGGCGTGACCGGTTGCGCGGCGGGTTGGGTGACCGGTTGTGCGGCGGGTTGTGCAGCGGGTTGTGCGGCGGGTTGTGCAGCGGGGGTAGCTGTGCCCTCGACGACGGCGATGGCTCGCTCGCCGTTGCCCCTGGTGCGGTCACGCTTCGTCCGCTCGGGCGTTGCGGTGGGCGGCGGTCGCGGGACCTCGGTCGTCGGGGCACCGGAGGCGGTCGAGCTCGCGGGCGACGCGGAGGTGGCGAGCGGCGCGCGTGCTGGATCCTCGGGCCCGACGGCGGGCCCTGCGACGGCGGCAGGCCTGGCCACCACGACCGCGGCGCTGTGCTGGTCGTCGCGCTGGTCGTCGCGCTGGTCGGGGCGCTGGTCGGGGCGCTGGTCGTCGCGCCCGGCGGGCCACCGCCAGGCGACCACCGCCAGCGCGGTCAGCAGCGCGGCGACCGCCAGCGCGAGCTTTGCCTTGGCCAGCGCGCCGCTGGCGCGGGCTCGCGGCGCGGGCAGGCTTGCGACGCGCGCTTCTGCGCGCTCCTGCTTGCGCTCCGGCTCGCGCTCCTGCTCGCGCTCCTGCTCGCGCACCTGCTCGCGCGCCTGCTCGCTCTCCGGCGCGCCTGGCGAGGGCGGCGCCGGCAAGCGCACGGTGGGGTGCCGCACCTCGAACTGGCGAACCTGCCCGGCCTCCGAGGTCAGCACCAGCTCCACCGCCAGCAGGTGGTCGAGCAGCCCGGCGCCAGGCGTGGGGGCCGCGTGCAAGGGCGCCAGCAGCTCGCGCAGCCGGCTCCGTGGATCCTTGGTCAGCCGGCGGGCCAGCGCGGCGCCGAGATCCGTCGCCATCGCGGCGGCGGTCTGGTAGCGCGCCGCCGGATCTCGGTCCAGCGCGAGCGCCAGGATGGCGCGGACGTCGTCTGGAAGGTCGGCGGCGAGCGGCAAGGGGAGGCCGCCGGCGCCGTCGAACAGGGCGCCGGCGGCGCCAGGCGCGTCGTGGGCGCCGTGGGCGCCGAGGCCACCCGGGGCGCCAGGGCCTTCCATCGGCGAGGCGCCGGTCAACAGCGCGTGCAGCGTGCAGCCCAGCGCGAACACGTCGGTGCGCGGATCGACCGTGCCGCGCTGCCGCTGCTCTGGCGCCATGAACGCCCAGGTGCCGGGCGCCACCCCTGCCTCGGTGTGGACAGCGCGGCCGCGCGCGAAGGCGATGCCGAAATCGCCCAGCTTGATGTCTCCGCTCCACGACACCAGCACGTTGCCTGGCTTGACGTCGCGATGCACGATGCCGAGGCTGTGACCGGCGCTGTCGCGCGCGCCGTGCGCGTGATCGAGCGCATGCACCACATCCGCGGCGATGATGAGGCCGACATCCAGCGGCAGCCGGCCGCCGCAACGCTGCACCAGCTCGCCAGCGTGCAGCCCCTCCACCAACTCCAGCACCTGGAACGGCAGGCCGTCCATGACGCCGAAATCGAGGATCGCCACGATGCCGGCGTGGTGCAGGCTGCTGGCGATCCGCGCCTCCTCGAGAAACCGCGCGGCCATCTCCGGCGACGCGGCGATCTGCGGCAGGATGCGCTTGATGGCGACTCGTCGCGCGAAGCCGTGGGGCCCTTCCAGCTCAGCCTCGAAGACTTCCGCCATCCCGCCCTGACCCAGCCGGCGCACCATGCGGTATCGTGAGGCGTGTTCGACCGAGGACACCAGTCCATGATGGTAGCACGTCGCCGCCAGGCGCCAGATGCACGCGCAGGTGGCGCGACCCCGCGTGGGCCTGGGTCCCAGGGCGCGCCCGGGGCGCCGGCCGAGGCTCTGGCCGCGGCGCCTGCCCGCGCGCTGGCCGCGGCGCCTGCCCGCGGCGCCCGCTGGATCGCCACGGTGGCGGCCTTCTTGGTCGCCGGCGCTTGTGGCTGCGCGGCTCGTCCTCGGGTGCCGGTCACCTTGATCCTGGAGGGCGAGCCGGCGGTGGTCGCGGCGGTGCGGGCGCAGCTCTCGGCCACGTCGGTGCCGCAGCTCGTGGTGCGCCACGCCGCGCTGCCGCCGCCCCAGGTGCCGGCGCTCGGCGTCGCCGAGGTGTCGGCCGCGTTCGAAGACTTCCTGGCCGGCGACGGATCGCGCTGCCGAGAGCGGCTGGCGGCGGTGGACCTGCCGCGCCTGCTCGCCCACCGGCAGCGGGCGGCGGTGGCGCGCGCGCTGCTGCTCGACGCGCGCTGCGCGGAGGGGCTCGGCAACTCCGCAGCGGCGGACGCGCGCTTCGAGGAGTTCGCCAGCTACGAGCTGGAGCTCGCGGAGTCGACCGGGGTGCTCTCTCCCACCTTGCGATCTCGCTTTGACCTGGCGCTGGCCAAGCTCGGGCGCGCGCCGCGCGTTCGGCTCGAGGTGAGCGGCGCCCCGGGCGGGCGGCTGTGGATCGACGGGCGCACAGCGGCCTGCGCGCTGCCGTGCTCGCCGAGCCTCGGTCAAGGAGCGCATGTGCTGACCGTCGAGGCGGAGGGCTTCGCGCTGACCTGGCGCAAGGTGCTGGTGCAGGCCGCCGCCGCGGTGGCGCTGCCGGTCACCGCGGCCTCCGCAGAGGAGGCCGCAGCGCAGTGGCACGCGCGGGCCGGCCAGGGCTTCGCGCCCGACGACGCGCGCAGCCTGGCCCTGCTGCCGCAGGCGGTCAAGGACGAGCGCATCGTGTACCTGCGCGCGGGGCGAGCGCAGGACGGGCTGATCGGCGCGCTGGTGATGCGCAAGCTCGATCGCGTGGACGTCGCGGCGCGCGGCCAGCGTGCCCAGGTCGCGGCGGCGCCGCAGCTCGTGCGCCAGCTCGCCATCGACGCGGGCGTCGTCGACCCGCCCAGGCCCCGCTGGTTCTGGCCGGCCCTGGCCGGCAGCGTGCTCGCCTCCGCCGCGATCACCGCCGTCCTCCTGTATCAGCCCGAGGTCCGCACCCAGGTGGAGCTGTGAGGTCGGCGGCCGGCGCAGGACGCGCGGGCGCGTCGGGCTTCGTCCTGGTCGTCGCGCTGTCGGCGTGCCAGACCGAGCACACGGTCAAGCTGCAGCTCGGCGGCGACGCCGGCAGCATCAGCCAAGGCTTTTTGTGCCGCACCGAGACCGCCCTGCCTGATCTCGCCGCCGGCGATCTCCTGTTCGAGCGTGGCCACCAGCTCGCCACCGGCGAGGTCTCCTTCTCGCTGGTGGTGGACGTGGTGTCCCTGGGCAAGGTGTTGCCTGGCTGCTTGCCCGAGGAGATCTTGAGCGTGTGCCGCGCTGGCGATCGTTGCCCGATCTCGGCGCGCGCCTGCACGCCGATGACCGTCGCCGGTCCGCGCGGCAAGCGCCTGGTGGCCATGAGCGAGGTCGAGCGCCTGGCGTTCGTGTCCTCGTTCGCGGCCGAGCTGCGAGCGCTGCCGCCGCTGTTTCGCGACGCCCCCGATGGCCCGGTGGTGGTCCGCGCCGTGGTCTCGACGCAGCCCTGCGAGCAGCTCACGGACGCCCCGCGTTCGCCCTTCGCGACCGATGGCTTGATGGGCTGCGCCTATAGCTGTCCGGTGGTGCTCGACGAGCTCGACGCCGCGCTCCGCCTGGGGTTTGCCACCAGCGAGGACACCTGCGCGCCCGAGGTCAAGGCCTGCGCCGAGTACCCCGCCGTCGGTCGCTAACGCCGCTGCTTGGTGAGCAGGTCGTTGAGGTGCGAGCGGGCCATGCGCGCCATGCGGGCGGCCGCCGAGACGTTGCCGTCCGCGCGCTCCATCAGCGCCGCGACGTAGCGAGCCTCGAACTCCTCCATCAACGCGGCGCGCGCGTCCTTGTAGGGCGCGGACAGGTCCACGGTCAGCGCCTCGCTGGCCGCCGCGGTGGCGCCCGCCTCCAGCGGCGGCGGCTCGCCCATGGCCACCGCGGCCTCCACCAGGTTGCGCAGCTCGCGCACGTTGCCGGCGAAGTGATGCCGGCACAGTCCCTCCATCACCGCCGGCGAGATCAGCGCGGCGGTGGGCTGGGTCCAGCCGCAGTCGCGCAGGAAGTGCTCCACCAGGAGCGGGATGTCCTCCACGCGCTCGCGCAGCGGTGGCAGCGTGATGCCCACCACCGCCAGCCGGTAGAACAGATCCAGGCGGAAGGTTCCGCCGTTGACCTCACCGCGCAGGTCGCGGTGCGTGGCGGCGATGACGCGGACGTCCACCGGCAGCTCGTGGCGGCTGCCCAGGCGGCGCAAGCGACGGCGCTCGAGGACCCCCAGGAGCGTGGCCTGCACGGCCGGCTGCAGCTCGCCGATCTCGTCGAGAAACACGGTGCCGCCGGCCGCCGCTTCGAAGGCCCCAAGGTGCGTGCGATCGGCGCCGGTGAAGGCGCCCTTCTCGTGGCCAAACAGCTCGCTGGCGACCAGCGTCGCCGGCAGTGAGCCGCAGTCCACGGTGACCAGCGGGCCAGCGCGCCGCGGACCCAGCTCATGCAGCGCGCGCGCCACCAGCTCCTTGCCCGTGCCGGACTCGCCGGTGACCAGCACCGAGACGTCGCTCTGCGCCGCCTTGGCCACGCGCGCCATCATCCGCCGCATCACCGGCGCGCGGCCGACCAGCTCGCCCAGCCGGTCCGAGCCGTGCAGCTCCACCTGCAGCGGCTGCGTCTCGCCGAGCTGGAGCGCGCTGGAGCCGAGCCGCACCACCGTGCCCGCTGGCACCGTGGCCCGCTCGATGCGCACCGCGCCGATCCAGGTGCCGTTGGTGGAGCCGTGATCGATGAGCGAGAAGCCGCGGTCGGTGGCCCGCAGCTCCAGGTGAAACCGCGACACCGCGGGATCGGTGAGCCGCAGCTCGCTGCTCTCGGCGGTGCCCACCGAGAGCTCGTCGCCACGGCAGGACCGGCCGCGGTCGGGCCCCTCGAGCACCTCGGCGAACACGCCCCGCACCGGCGCGGTGGCGATCTCGTTGCGCAAGGTCTCGTACATGCGCTCAGGGTAGCGCGCGGGCCCGGCGGGCGCGAGGTGGGTGGCGCCAGGGCGGTGATCGGTCACTGCGACACGTACAGATAGGCCAGGCACATCTCGTCGGCGCTGCCCTCGCCCCAGCGGACCGGCGTCGCGTCGTTGGAGGTGTCGAAGTGGCAGGTCACGCTGAAGGTGTCGCCGCCGGCGACCGGGACCGCGTTGACGTATGGGTAGTAGTGCTGCCAGTGAAAGCTCCACTGCTCGAGCTTGGCCAGGCACGCGGGCTGGCTGCCCGCGACGGAGACCTCGGCGCCGATCCCGCGCTGGTGCATGTGCAGCGCGGCGCCCCACACCCGCAGCTTGCCCAGGTTGGTGGGCAGCCGGCGGGTGCCGCTGGCGGTGGCGTCAGGGGTGCGCGCCGGCAGGTTGACGTCGCCGCGGACCGCGACCATGGCGCCGCGCGACGCCACGGTGTCCGCGAGGTCCAGGTCGATGCGCGTGCGGTCTGGCTTGCCGTCGCTGGTCGCCAGGTTGTAGTGCATCTGCACCACCAGCTTGCGGTTGCCCACCACCGGGATACCGGTGCCGGCGGGGAAGAGCTGCGCTTGATTTCCGGGCGCCCAGCCAATGAGGAAGGTCGCGCCGCTCTCGGTGGGGCCGCTCGACGAGCAGCGATAGCCGAGCGCCGGGTCGGCGGCGTCCCGCGCCAGCGCGTCCGCCTCCGCCTGCGCGCTGTCGAGCGAGAACAGGATCGCGTGGTGCGCCACCGTGAAGTTGCTTGGGGAGACGTGCGCGCCGGTGACGAACTTCTCGGCGGCGGAGCTGCCGAGCGCGTCGACTACGAAGCAGCGGTAGTCATCGCTGACCCTTGGATCGGGCGTGTAGTCGCCGCCGATGTCCAGCGTGGCGTCCACCGCGGGCAAGGGCGGCGCCGGCGTCGGCGGCGGTAGGCTGCGCGCGGGATCGCCGGCGGCTCGCTCGCCGTTGACCCAGGTCACCAGGGTCTGCAGGTCCTCCTCCGACAGCCACTTGCTGGTGAAGGTCTGACAGCTCCCGTCGTTCTGGGCGTAGTAGGGCGGCATCGTCCGGTGCAGCACGGCGAAGGCGATCGGCGTGGTCTGGGCCGCCGCCACCGCGTCCTCGTAAGAGGCCAGGCTAAACGGCGCCAGCCGGTCCGGGCTGTCGGAGTGGCACTCCACGCAGCTCTCTTGCAGGATGCGCTGGACCTCACCGTAGTAGACCGGCACCGGCGCCGCGGGCTCCGAGGATCCGCAGGCGGAGGTGACGAGGGCCGAGGCGACAGCAGCGATCAGGAGCGTGGACACCGTCTTCATGACAGCGTGACTTGCACAGCGCATGCCCAGCCGCCGTGCGCGGCGCCGCGCGGGTCGCGCGCCTGCCTGCAGTCGCCACAACTCGAGGGAGATGGCTCGCGGACCGAGCCGCGACCTGGCGCCTGGGCAGGCGGCGGTCACCGCGGCTGCTCTGCCTGGCCGGCTGTCCGGCAGAGAGGACACCTGGCGGCTACAGCGGACGATCAACGTCGGTCGCCGCTCGGTGGTTGCCCAAGTGGTTTCTCAGGCGTCGCTCAGCCGTGGTAGCCGTGGTTTTTTCCCTTGGCTTCCATCTCCTTGGTCCAATCGGAGAACAGCTCGTCGCGGACGTCCCATAGCTTGGGGAAGAAGCGTTGCTTCATGCCGTGGGCCAGGAGGTCAGACGGCTTGCCTTTGAGCGAGGGCGTCCCGGTGCCGATGATCCGGTACACCATCATCAGGTGGCGGTAGCGCCACATCTGCAGGAGCTGATCGTAGTCCACCAGCCCCTCGCAGAGCTGGTGGAGCTGATGATGCTGGTGCGGCTGCTCGTAGATCGACCGCAGCTCCACCCCCACCGTCTGCAGATACGCCGCCAGCGCTGGCCACACGGTCTCCTGCGGCAAGCGCAGCATGGTGCGAAACCCAGGCGACTCCTGGCCCGAGCCGCGGCCAAGGCCCGTGCGGATGGTCATGTAGTCGAGCGGGGTCATGGTGTCGATCAGGTCCACCGACTGGAGCAAGACCCGCTGGATCATCGCGACCCTGTGCAAGGTGGTGATGGCGCGTGCCACCTCGGCGCGTTGCAGCAGCTCAGCGAAGAAGGTCAGCTCGTGCGCGATGAGCTTCATGTAGAGCTCGTGCGCCTGATGGATGACCTGGAACTGCATCTCGTCGTGACAGGTCAGCGCCTCAGGGGCCTTCTGCAGCGCCAGCAACTCTTCGGTGCGGATGTATTTCTCGTACTCGGTGAGCGCCATTGCCCGCGGATGTATCACGGAACGCCACGGCAGGCCCAGCGGTGGCCAGGCCACGGCATGCAAGACGTTGGCCGCGCCTATCCTACCCCCGATGTTCGATGGCGCAGTGCATTATCAGGGATTTGCAACCTTTCGAGATGGATGGAAAAAACACAAAATTGTTAGCACTCGACTGCGGGGGTTGCCAAATCGCCGGGGGATGGTTACCACTCAGCGCACCTGAGGGCCTGCGTTAGCCGGCGAACCTCATCCACCTCATCTCACTCATCTCAGTTCGGGAAAAGACCAAGAGGGTTAGGACTATGAAGATTCGTCCACTCCACGATCGCATCCTCGTCAAGCGCATTGAAGAGGAAACCAAGACCACCGGCGGTCTGTTCATTCCAGACTCCGCCAAAGAGAAGCCCATCCAGGCCAAGGTCATCGCCGTTGGCGCCGGCAAGCGTGACAAGGAGGGCAAGCTCATCGCCCTCGATGTCAAGGCCGGCGATCGCGTGCTGTTCTCCAAGTACAGCGGCTCCGAGGTGAAGATTGACGGTGAAGAGCACCTGATCATGCGCGAGGACGACCTCCTCGCGATCCTCGACTGAGCTACGCCCCCCACCAAACCCACTAGCAGGGCGCTTCGCCCTGCCCACTGCGAGGAAATCACATGGCTGCCAAAGAGATCATTTTTTCGTCTGCTGCCCGCGCCGAGATCGGCAAGGGCTTGAACCTGCTCGCCAACGCCGTGAAGGTCACGCTGGGGCCCCGCGGTCGCAACGTCGTGATCGAGAAGTCCTGGGGCTCGCCCACGGTGACCAAGGACGGCGTCACCGTCGCCAAGGAAGTCGAGATCGAGAACAAGTTCCAGAACATGGGCGCGCAGATGGTGAAGGAGGTCGCTTCCAAGACCTCTGACGTCGCTGGCGACGGCACCACCACCGCCACCGTGCTGGCGCAGGCCATCTACAACGAGGGCGCCAAGCTCGTGGCCGCCGGTCTCAACCCGATGGACCTCAAGCGCGGCATCGACGCCGCGGTCGCCGCCGTGGTCGACCAGATCAAGGCCATGTCGACCCCCACCAAGGGCAAGGACGACATCGCGCAGGTCGGCACCATCTCTGCCAACGGCGACCTCGAGATCGGCAACATGATCGCCGAGGCGATGAAGAAGGTCGGCAAGGAAGGCGTGATCACCGTCGAGGAGTCGAAGACGCTGACCAGCGAGCTCGACGTCGTCGAGGGCATGCAGTTCGACCGCGGCTACCTCTCGCCGTACTTCGTGACCGACAGCGAGCGCATGGAGGCGGTCCTCAACGACTGCTACATCCTCTCGCACGAGAAGAAGATCTCGCAGATGAAGGACCTGCTGCCGGTCCTCGAGCAGGTCGCCAAGCAGGGCAAGCCGCTCCTCATCATCGCCGAGGAAGTGGACGGCGAGGCGCTGGCCACCCTGGTGGTCAACAAGCTGCGCGGCACGCTGCAGGTGTGCGCGGTCAAGGCCCCGGGCTTTGGCGATCGCCGCAAGGCGATGCTGGGTGACATCGCGGTGCTCACCGGCGGCCAGGCTGTGACCGAGGACCTCGGTCTCAAGCTGGAGAACCTGACCCTGGCTGACCTGGGCCGCGCCAAGCGCGTGGTGGTCGACAAGGACAACACCACGATCGTCGAGGGCGCTGGCAAGAAGGACAGCATCGACGCTCGCGTCAAGACCATCCGCCGCGAGATCGAGGACACCACCTCGGACTACGACCGCGAGAAGCTGCAGGAGCGCCTGGCCAAGCTGGTCGGCGGCGTCGCGGTCATCCGCGTCGGCGCGGCCACCGAGGTCGAGATGAAGGAGAAGAAGGCGCGCGTCGAGGACGCGATGCACGCGACCCGCGCGGCCGTCGAGGAGGGCATCGTCCCCGGCGGCGGCGTGGCGCTCATCCGCTGCATCTCGGCGCTCGACAAGCTGTCCTTCGATGATGACCGCCGCTACGGCGTCAACATCATCCGCCGCGCGCTCGAGGAGCCGCTGCGTCAGATCTCCGGCAACGCCGGCGTCGATGGCTCGATCGTCGTCGCCAAGGTCAAGGAGTCCACGGGCTCGTTCGGCTTCAACGCCGCCAAGCTCGAGTACGAGGACCTGGTCAAGGCCGGCGTCATCGACCCGTCCAAGGTCGTGCGCATCGCCATCCAGAACGCGGCGTCGGTGTCGGGCCTGATGCTCACCACCGAGACGCTGATCGCCGAGAAGCCGAAGAAGGAAGACAAGTCGGCCGGTGGTCACAACCACGACATGGAAGACTGAGAAGACTGAGCACACTGAGAAGCTCCAGGCAGCCTGAGGAGTCTCGGGCGCCTGGAAACCGCTGTGGCCTGACGCGAATCGTTTGATCTCGCGCTGGGGCCAAAGGAGCCCGCTCGGCACCCCCGCCGGACGGGCTCTTTTCTTTTGGCGCTTCTGCGTGAAGCGGCCAGCTCGCGGCCAGCTCGCGGTCGTCTGGCGGCCTCAGCGCGGCCCCAGCGCGGCCGTCTGGCGGCCGGCTCTGGCGGCCGGCTCGCGGCCCTCTCGCCCGTTCGTGCTCGGTCGCGACAAGGCCGACGAGGCGGACCGCGCTCGCGTCTCCGCGGCGCTCGGCTGCGGTCAGACGTGCGTCAGCCAGTGGTCGTGCTTGCTGTCGGATCCCTTGACCACCGAGAAGAAGCGCTCCTGCACCCCGCGGGTGATGGCGCCGGCCTCGCCGCGGCCGATCTTGTGGTGATCGATCTCCCGCACCGGGGTGATCTCCGCGGCGGTGCCAGTGAGGAACACCTCATCGGCGATGTACAGCTCGTCGCGCGCGATGGGCTCCTGTCGCACCTCGATGCCTTGCTCGGCGAGCAAGGTGATCGCGGTGTCGCGGGTGATGCCGGCCAGGATCGCCGCGGAGGTCGGCGGCGTGCGGACCACGCCGTTCTTGACCACGAAGATGTTCTCCCCCGTGCCCTCGGCCACGTAGCCCTGCGGGTCGAGCATCAGGGCCTCGTCAAAGCCGCTCTTGGCGGCCATGCGCTTGGCCAGCACCGAGCCGACGTACTGGCCGCAGATCTTGCCCTTGTTCATCCCGGAGCTGGCGCTCGGGCGGGCGATGCTGGAGATCATGCAGCGGATCCCGCGCTTGAGGCCCTCGTCGCCGAGGTACGCGCCCCACTCGTAGCAGGCCACCATGGTTCGCACCGGCGACTCCATGGAGCCAAGGCCCATGGCCCCGTACCCGAGGTAGATGAGCGGGCGCAGGTAGCACGCGGCCAGCTTGTTGGCGCGCACCACGTCGACGCAGGCCTGCATGAGCTGGTCCCGGGTGAACGGGCTGTCCATCGTGCAGATGGCGCAGGAGTCGAGCAGGCGATCGATGTGCTCGCGCAGCCGGAACACGGCGGTGCGGCCGTCAGCCCGGTGATAGGCCCGGATCCCTTCGAACACGCCCACGCCGTAATGCATCGTGTGAGCGAGCAGGTGATCGCTGGCGCTGTCCCAAGGGACCAGCGCGCCGTCGAGCCAGATCGATTCGACCTTCTTGATACCCATGTGGCTTCGTACCAACCTCGTCGGGGCGGATCAAGGCGATGCGTCGTCGCTGGACAACGCATCGCGTCGGTGAGGTGCAACGCAACTGCACAGGGCCGTCAAGTGTGAACGAAGTTGCACCACCGCGTAGCCTGCTACGCAGCCAGGCCGTCATCCATCGCGCGCAGCGTGGCGGAACCGTTGCAGTGACGCGCCCCGCGTGCGACAACGCGGGACCGCTGCGACGCAAGCGACGGTCCAGACCTTGACACGCCGCATCGGCAGCCTTACCAGAAACGTCAGCCTACTCCTCTACACATGCGGGATTTATACGAAGTCTTGGGCGTCGGACGCGACGCGAGTTCCTCCGACCTCAAGAAGGCCTACTACCGCATGGCCAAGAAGTATCATCCGGATCACAACCCGAATGATCGCGAGGCCGAGGAGAACTTCAAGGAAGCGTCCGAGGCCTATCGCATCCTCTCCGACGAAGATCAGCGCGCGCGCTACGACCGCTACGGCATGGACGGGATCCGGGCCAACGGCGGAGGTGGGGGCGGCGGCAACGTCGAGGATATTTTTTCGGCGTTCGGCGACATGTTCGGCGACTTCTTCGGCGGCCGGACCTCCGGCGGTCGAAGGCAAGCGCGCGGCGCGGATGTTCGCGTCGACCTGCAGCTCAGCTTCGCCGAGGCGGTGTGGGGTACGACCAAAGAGGTCAAGGTCAGCCGCGACATCTCCTGCACCACCTGCACCGGCACCGGCGCCAAGCCTGGCACCAAGCCCGAGGTGTGCGGCACCTGCAAAGGCAAAGGGCAGGTCGTGCATGCGCAGGGCTTCTTCATGGTGCAGACCACGTGTCCGCACTGTCGCGGCGCCGGCAAGAGCATCAAAGATCCGTGCGAGGACTGCCGCGGGCGCGGCGTGGTGGCCGAGACCTCCACGCTGAGCGTGACGGTGCCCTCGGGCGTGGATGACGGCCAGAGCTTGCGCCTCGCGGGCAAGGGCGAGCAGGTGGCCGGCGGCGCGCCTGGGCACCTGTATGTGGTCCTGCACGTCCAGGGCGACGAGCGCTTCCGTCGCGAGGGCGCGGACATCCTGACCGAGGTCACCATCAGCATGGCCAAGGCCGCGCTCGGCGGCGAGGTCGAGGTCTACACGCTCGAGGAGGACTGCACCGCCTCCGCCACCATCGAGATCAAGGCCGGCACCCAGCCGGGCGAGGTGGTGGTGCGGCGCGGGCAGGGCATCCCGCACGTCGGAGAGAAGGGTCGCGGCGACCAGGTCGTCCGGTTCAACGTGGAGATCCCCAAGAAGCTCACCGCTCGGCAGGAAGAGCTGTTGCGCGAGCTGGCCGCCGAGTTTGGCGACGAGGGCATGGCCAAGGAGAAGCGCGGCTTCTTCGGCCGCTCGAAGAAGTAGCCGCGCTGGCGGCGCCGACGGTCTCGTCGTGAGCGGAGGACCCATGTCAGCACCTGGCAGCGCGCGCGACCTGCCGGAGCGGCTCGCGGTGTTCGCAGCCAAGCAAGCCGCGGAGCTTCGCGGGAAGCGAGCCTGGGGCTTGCCGAGCTACCTCGCGACCGTCACGATCCCTTTGACCTTCGTCAGGCTCGGCGCGCGGTCCTCGCTTGCCGACGCAGCGCCGCTTCCGCCGGATCACCTGCCGCTGGCGCGCCTGGAGGAGGAGCCGACGTTCGTCGTGGTCGCGCTTCTGCCGCCGCACGCGGTAGGGCTCGTCCATCGCGATGCGCAGCAGGTGCTGCCGCGGTGGCCCTCGCTCGACGCCTTTGTGGACAGCTTGCTGTCGCCGGGGCAGCCCTGTCCGTGGAGCGAGCTGTTGGCGCTGACCGCACAGGCAGAGGACGTGCTCGACGAGGACGCCGCGCAGGCGGCGAGCCTGATCGAGCGCGCGCTCTCGCCGACGCAGGGCCTGCTGTGGTCGGCGCTCGAGGAGCGGACGCCGCTGGCCCGCGCCTGGAACCTGCTCGGGCTGGCGGCGAACCGGCTGGGGGAGCGGGCGCGCGCGCAAGCTGCCTTCACGCAGGCGCAGGCGCTGGGGAGGCTGCTGCCGCTGGCGCTGATGGATCGAGCTGGCGCCGTGCGCGAGCAGCGCTTCGCCTTGCACGTGCTCGCGGTGCCAGCGCTCGAGCTGGCTCGTTGTTACCCAAAGCACAACCTGCTCGTCCCCGCGAGAGTTGACGACGTCGCGGTCCACGCGCTGCACCCCGAGGCTGCCGCGCTGCCGCTGTTTCGCGCGAGCGAGCTGCCGCGGCCGGTGTTCCTGGCGCGACGCTTGCTTCCGGAGCTGGCCGCCTTCTCAGGGCTGGCGGTGTTCGCGTTGCGCCGGTAAGCGCATCGCGCCGGCTGCTTTTGCCTCGTCGGGGTTGGAATCGCGGGCTGGCGTGAGGGAGAGTACCGACCCATGGCGACGTTCGATTATCAGGAGCTTCTGTCCTTCGGGCACGAGGACATCGCGTACCGCAAGGTCAGCGAGGACTTCGTGTCCACGTTCTCGGCGGCCGGGCACACGTTCTTGCACGTCGAGCCGACCGCGCTGACCGTGCTGGCGCGCGAGGCCATGCGCGACATCGCGCACCTCTTGCGGCCGGCGCACCTGGCGCAGCTCCGCAAGATCCTCGACGACAGCGAGGCCTCGCCCAACGATCACTTCGTGGCCATGGAGCTGCTCAAGAACGCCAGCATCGCCGCGGGCGGGATCTTGCCTGGCTGCCAGGACACCGGCACCGCCATCGTCATGGGCAAGAAGGGCCAGCTCGTGTTCACCGGCGGCGGCGACGAGGCGGCGCTGTCGCTCGGCATCTTCGAGACCTACCACACGTCCAACCTGCGGTACTCGCAGCTCGCGCCGCTGGACATGTACACGGAGAAGAACACCGGGACGAACCTCCCGGCGCAGATCGATCTGTTCGCCACCGATGGCGACGAGTACGAGTTTCTGTTCATGGCCAAGGGCGGCGGCTCGGCCAACAAGAGCCTCCTGTTCCAGGAGACCAAGGCGCTCTTGAACCCCAAGAGCATGCACGCCTTCCTCGACGCCAAGCTGCGCACGCTGGGCACCGCGGCTTGTCCGCCGTATCACCTGGCGGTGGTGATCGGCGGCCCCAGCGCGGAGTACACCCTCAAGGTAGCCAAGCTCGCGTCGGCCAAGTACCTCGACGCGCTGCCGACCTCGGGCAACGCGCTGGGGCGCGGCTTTCGCGATCTGGAGCTGGAGGCCCAGACGCTGGAGATCGCGCAGAAGACCGGGATCGGCGCGCAGTTCGGCGGCAAGTACTTCTGTCATGACGTGCGGGTGATCCGCCTGCCGCGTCACGGCGCCTCGTGCCCGGTGGCGATCTCGGTGTCCTGCGCCGCGGACCGCCAGATCCTGGGCAAGATCACGCGCGAGGGGCTCTTCCTCGAGCAGCTCGAGACCGATCCGGCGAGGTTCTTGCCGGACGTCACCGACGCGCAGCTAGACGGCGGGGTGGTGCGCATCGATCTGTCGCAGCCGATGAGCGAGATCCGCGCCACCCTCGCTCGCCATCCGATCAAGACCCGGCTGTCCTTGACCGGGCCGCTCATCGTCGCGCGCGACATCGCGCACGCCAAGCTCAAGGAGCGCGTGGACCGCGGCGAGGGCCTGCCGCAGTACTTCAAGGATCACTGCGTGTACTACGCCGGCCCGGCCAAGACGCCGCAGGGCTACGCCTCTGGCTCGTTTGGCCCCACCACCGCCGGCCGCATGGACAGCTACGTGGACCTGTTCCAGCAGCACGGCGGCTCCATGGTCATGCTGGCCAAGGGCAACCGCTCGCCGGAGGTGACGGCCGCCTGTCACAAGCACGGGGGCTTCTATCTTGGCTCCATCGGCGGCCCGGCGGCGCGGCTGGCCAAGGACTGCATCAAGAAGGTGGAGGTGGTGGAGTACGCAGAGCTCGGGATGGAGGCGGTGTGGCGCATCGACGTCGTCGACTTCCCGGCGTTCATCGTGGTGGATGACAAGGGCAACGACTTCTTCGCCGGCATCTCTGGCAAGTCGCTCAAGGTCGTGAGCTGACGTCCGCGCCGCGACGGCGCGCAGCCGGCCGCGGTCGCAGGTTCGCCGCCAACCGGGGCGGGACGGGCGAGGGAGCTCGCAGGATTCTCGCGAGGGCCCTGGCAATGCGAGACAGGTTCCGTAAGGTGGCGCAATGGCGAAGTACGTCGGCATCGACTTTGGAACGACCAACTCCGCGGTGGCGGTGGCCGCCGAGGATGGCAAGGTCGAGATGGTGTCGTTGCCCGTCCCAGGGGGGCAATCGACGACCTGGCGCACCATCTTGTACTTCGAGCCGTCCGGCAACCTCACCGCGGGCCCGGCGGCGATCGCTCGCTACCTGGAGACCCAGGGTGAGGGGCGCCTGGTGCAGTCGATCAAGTCGCACCTGGCCAGCGAGTCGTTCTCGACGACGATGATCTGCGGCCGCCGCTGGACCCTGGAGGACATGATCGCCGCGTATCTGCGCAAGCTGCGCGAGGGCTGCGGCGTGGAGCTGGGGCGGCGCTGCGTGATCGGCCGGCCGGTGCGCTACTGGGGCGCGCGCACCGCCGCCGACGATGCGCGGGCGGTTTCGCGCATGCGCGAGGCGCTGGGCAAGGCCGGGTTCGACGAGGTCGTGTTCGAGTACGAGCCCAACGGCGCCGCGGCCCGCTACTCCGCCACGCTCGATCACGAGGAGCTGATCGTCGTCGCTGACTACGGCGGCGGCACCACGGACTTCTCGGTGGTGCGGGTCGGGCCGCGCGTTTCCGGCGCCGCGGCGATCTTGGCCACCGGGGGCATCGCGGTGTCCGGCGACGCCTTTGACGCGCGCATCATCGACGCGGTGGTCGCCCCGGCGCTGGGGCGCGGCAGCAGCTATCGCGACGAGATGGGCGGCGAGGCGCCGGTGCCCGCGTGGCTCTACGGTCACCTGCGGCGCTGGCACTACCTGTCGTTTCTCAAGAGCGCAGACACCCAGCGCCTGCTGGCGCGGGTGGTCCAGGGCACGCTGGCGCCGGAGCTCATCGATCGCCTGGTCACGCTGATCGAGGAAGATCTGGGGCTGGCGCTGCACCGCGGCGTGGAGGGCTGCAAGGTGCGCCTCTCCGGCGCCAAGCTCGATCGCGTGGCGGTGGACGAGGGGCTCGGCCTCGACGTGGCCGTGCCGCGCGGCTCGTTCGAGGAGTGGATCTCCGAGGATCTGTCCGGCATCGACGAGACGCTGGACCAGGTGCTGGCGGACGCTGGCGTCGAGGCGTCGCAGATCGACCGCGTGTTCGCCACCGGCGGCTCGTCCCTGGTGCCGGCGGTGCGGCAGCGCCTGATCCAGCGCTTTGGCGCGCACAAGCTGGTGGGCGGCGACGAGCTGACGTCGGTGGCCTGGGGCCTCGCGGTCAGGGCTCGGCAGGAGCTGAGTTGATCTGAGCTGACGGGCGCGCGGCGCTCGCTTGCGCAGCGGCGCGCTTTGCGCAACGCTTGGACCGTGAAGATCTACCTGGTTCGCCACGGTGACGCAGTGCCCGAGGAAGCTGCTGGCAGCGACCGAGATCGCTGGCTGTCCCGCCGCGGTCGCGACGCGGTGCGCGTGCTGGCGCGGCTGCTGCGCGAGCAGGGCCTGGCCCTCGACAGCATCGTGTGCTCGCCGCTGCCGCGCGCGGTGCAGACCGCCGAGCTGCTGGCGGACGGCCTGAGCTACCTGGGCGCTATCGAGTCGCTGCGTTGCCTGGAGCCCGCGGCGGCGCCGCCGCTCGCCGGCCAGGCGGTGATCACGCGCGGCGCGGGCGGCAGCTCGGTCCTGGTGGTGGGGCACGAGCCGAGCCTGTCGAGCCTGGGCGCGCACCTGCTCGGCCGCCCTTCGTTCCCGCCGTTTCGCACGGCGCAGGCCTGCGCCATCGAGGATCGTCGGCCCACGTTCACCGCGCGCGCGGACATCGCCCAGGTCCAGGCCTACTTCGTGGACTGAGCGGAGATCGGCCGGAGATCGCACAGCGCCCGGCGGCGCCCGGCGGCGCCCGGCGGCGCCGCGAACGGTCAGAACGCCAACGCGGCGCTGGCGCCGAGCACGGCCGCCGCGTCGGAGCGCGAGCCGATGAGGCCAGTGGCGCGGGCGTTGACGTCGATCGAGAAGCGCGGGGTCTTCCACAGCTCGACGCCAGCCTCTGCCTGCGCCACGAAGCGGTGCGAGTCCAGGTAGCCGTAGCCCAGGCGGAAGCCAAGGTACGGGTTCAGGAAGCTCCGCTCGCCGTGGCCCAGGAAGTCGGAGTAGAACGCGCCGCCGTAGGTGGCGAGCACCGCCATGGACTTGTCGTCGGTGGCGGCGGCCTCAGGCCCGTGCTCACGCTGGTACAGGTCGATCTCGAGCGTCATGGCGCGGAAGATCGTGTGCAGGACGAAGCCGGCGCCAAGCCGGCTCTGCGGGCGCCCATCCGGGCTCAGCAGGAGCAGCGTGGACACGCGCGCGCCGGGGTACGCCTTGGCCGAGGCGATGCGTACGGCGCCAGACTTGCGCGTGATGGTGACCTCCAGGGTGGCCAGCGCGACCTTGTCCTTGAGGAACTGTGCCTGCCCCTTGATCGATTCGATCTCGCCGCGCAGGCGCGTCATCTCGCGCTCGATGGCCAGCACGTCCTGCATGGACAGCCCGCCCTGGCGCAAGATCCCTTCGAGGCGGTCGAGCGTGAGCTGGGCGTTCTTTATCGCCAGCTCCTGGTCAAACAGGGTCTTGCTCACGTCCGCGGACGAGATGGACTTGTCCAGGATCTCGCCGCGCCCGGCCAGGTAGGTGACCAGCGTCTCCACGTGCTGCGGGGGCACGCGCAGCGTGAGCTGGGCGCGCCAGCTCTCGCCCAGCCCGCTGACATCCTCCTTGACGATGCGGCCGCCTAGCTGCTCCACCTGCGCGCGAACCGAGCTGACCAACCCCTCGATCTGGCTGACCTCCAGGAGCAGGGCTCCCTCGATGACGAGCTGCTCCGCGAGCTCGGTGGCGCTGGCGGCAGTGGCGCCGCCGCCGACGCTGCCGCTGGCGACGGCGGTGGCCGAGCGGTTCTTGTAAGCGGCACCGCAGCCAGTGGCGGCGGTGCTGGCGACCAGGAGGAGGGAGAGCCCGAGGAGGAGGTGCTGCATGTGGCGCCAAAACGCGGGGCGCTACAACTCTCTTACAGCGGCTGGCCGATGCTTGACGACCCAGGGTGCCTATCGCACGCTACCCCTGTGCAAGGTCCCGTCAATCGAAGGATGCTGCGTTGGCTCGTCTCCCTGCTGGCAGTCAGCGCAGCCGTGGGGTGTCGCGGGGCAGCGCCCAAGCCCGGGCTCCCAGAGCTCGCGGCCCAGATCAACGCGGCGATCCCCGCGGCCTGGAAGGGCAAGGTCACGTTGGAGCCGTGGACCGTCGACTCCAATGGCCACCGCTACACGCTGCTCTTGCCCAAGGGCTGGAAACTGTCGCCGGTGCACGAGGGGACCGTGGTGCCCGCGGACAACAACCAGCTAGATGACTCCGAGGTCTTTGGCTCGGGCAACGAGGTGTCGGTCATGAGCTACTGCGCGGGTGACTGCAGCCCTGGTCGAGACTGGTACAAGGCGTCCGATGACCAGATCTTCGCGCAGTTCCGTGACATGCGCGTGCGCGGCACCGTGCTGTCCGACGAGCGGCAGCCCAACGGCCGCCTGCTGATCACGCAGCGGGAGCCGGAGAAGGGCACCGACGTGAAGGTGACGGCGCAGGACAAGTCCCGGATCGTGGTGCGCGCGTGGTGGGACAAGAACGGCTCGTCGTATCATGTCTGTCAGGTGGTCCTCTCAGACGTTTCCTATGAGCTGGCGCCAGCGATGGCGGCCGCTTGCATGACCGCCACCGCGACCCCGCTACCGGGCGCTGCTAGCAAGTGACCTTGCGCAGACCTGCGCTACCATCAGGACATGGTGTCCAGGTCAGGTCGGCTTTTTGGTGTCGTGGGGAGCGCGGGCGCGGCGGCCGCGGCAGGCGTGATGACGCTGGCGCTGGCGCTGCCAGCGGCGGTCGCCGACAGCGGGCTCGAGACGCCGCCGCTTCGGCCCATGGCCACGGTGATGCTGTCTTCCGAGCTGCAGTTCGATCTCGGCGGAGAGGTCTCGTTGGGAGTGGGGCGCTTTGGGCAGTGGCTGGCCGCGGTGCAGGTGCCGCTGTTCTATCGCAGCGACGACGACTTCCTTGGCTACGGCGTTCACGGCGCGGCGCGGCTGTGGCCGCAGGTCCTCGGCGGCGGCGTGTTCCTCGAGCCGAACCTCGGCCTGACCTCTGGCCTCTCGGATGGGGAGCGCCAGCTCGGCTTTGGCGGCGGGCTGTCGTTTGGCTACACGTTCCATTTTGGCGCGCACACCGCGCTGTCGGCCAAGGCCGGCTTCGACGTCGCGCCGGTGGCCGCGCGCGGCTTCTTCGGCGTCGAGCTGCTGGTGCATTGAAGCGCGCGCCAGGCGTCGGCGCGTCGAGGGCTGTGCAGGAGAGTCGATCAGCGTGGCGCTGGTGGCGCGGGCCGCGTGGCGCTGGTTGCGTGGCGCGGGCGCGGGCGCGGGTCGCGGGCGCTGGCCGCGGGAGCGGGTCGCGGATGTCATGGTCGCTACATCTGCGCTGATCACTCCCTGGCAGATTGTGCTGTGAGCATACTTATCTGCTTTGGCTAGAAAGTTTCCATGAGACTATTTCTGGGACGTGCAGGAGAACCTTCGCTTGATGCTGATGTGGACCTTGGCCCTGGGTCCTTTGTCCACGAGTTCGCCTGTCGCCGCCGAGGCGTGGTCTCCGCGCAGCGGCGCGGTGCAGACGGACGTTCACCCCTCGGCGCTGCCGATGCTGGCGCTGGGCGCCAGCCGGATTCAGCCAGTGGCGCGCGCGCATGATGAGCAGGTGCCGCCGGAGCTGGAGCCCAGGGCGCCAGCTCCTCGCGTGAGCTACCCAGAGGAGGTCGTGCTCAGCGCGCTGCGCGCAGGTGACCCGGCGCTGGCGCGGTGCTGGCAGCGCGCGCAGCGCCTGGAGTGGCCGCAGCTCGCGCGCAAGGCGCGGCTGGAGCTGGAGATCGACGAGGGCGGTAGCGTGTACTCGGTGACCACCGACCTGGAAGGGCAGGAGTTGCCGGCGTGCGTGGCCACGGTCAGCCGCCACCTGCCGCTGCCAGCCACCGGCCGGTCCGAGCGCGTGCGCCTGCTGCTGCTGTTCTGACATCGGAAGATCGATATAGATATCGATCTTCCGATGAAGGAGCGCTCGACGAGAGCGTCGTGGCAGCGAATCGCTCGGAGCGCCACGGCACTACTCGGCCTGCCCTTGGCGGCAGTCGCCGGTGGATGCCCGCGTCTGCCGGCGGCGCGCCCCCGGCGGGCTGACCGCCAGCGGTCCGGGCTCAGCGCGCGGGCTTGCCCGGCTCTTGCGGGTCGCCGCCGCCTGCCAGGCCGAAGAAGCCGCGGATGCGGCCGAGCAAGTCGCGCTTGGCGCGGTCCAGCCGGTGCCGCAGGTGCTCGCTGGCCTCGTCCTTGGCGGCGGTGAGGGCCTCGCGGCGGTTGGCCAGGATCTCGGCGATCTGCTCGGCGAGCTGCGGGCTGTCGTGGAGGACGCGCTGGAACGACTCCTTGTCGATGCGATAGCACTGCACCTCGTCCAGCGCGACCACGGTGGCGGTCCGGGCCTCGCCGGTCATCAGCGACATCTCGCCGAAGAACTTGCCGGCGCCCAGCCTGGCCACCTCGCGCAGGGCGGCCCCTTCGCCGATGCGCACGGCCGCGCTGCCGGACACCAGGATGTAGAGCTCGTCCTCCTGCGCGCCCTCGCGGGTGATGACCTCGCCGGCGCCGTAGGGCAGGCTGCTCATGCTGTGCGCCAGCGCGGCGGCGCTGTTCTCGGGGAGCGCGCGGAACAGATCCACGTTGTGCAGCGCGGTCAGCCGGCTGGCCAGCTCCTCGCTGCTCTTGCGCTGCTCGCGCTCGGCGGTCTCGGCGGTGAGGAACACGGCGGAGGCCGGGATGGCCAGCGGGATCTGCGCGCGGCGCGCGGCGAACCACATGCGGGTGCGCACCGCGCTGTCGGTGGGCTCGTCCAGCGCGATGTCCTCCAGCCAGAAGCGCGCCTGGTACGCCGCCACGCTGTCGCGCAGGCCGGTGAATAGCACGTGCGGCAGCGGCTCTTGCGCCATGTTGGGGACGGGGCTGCCGCGGAGCGCCGCCTCCATCACGTGGATGACGCGGGTGGGCGGCGTGCGAAAATCGACGAAGAACTCGACCTGGCGCCGCTGGCGGATGGGCTGACCCGAGCGGCGGCCATGCACCAGCACCTGGCTCTTGGTGAGCATGCCGTTTGGCACGATGATGGTCTCCCAGGCGCGGGTCTCGATGGCGGTGTAGCGCCAGCGGATCTCGGCGACCCTGCCGGCGGGCTGGCCTGGGCCCAGCGAGATCCAGTCGCCGATGCGCACGGTGTTGTCGAGCTGCACGGCCAGCCCGCCCATGATGTTGCCCAGGGTGTCCTGCAGCGCGAAGCCGATGACCGCGGTCAAGACGGCGCTGGTGGTGATGAGGCCGGTCACCGAGAAGCCGGCGCGCTTGCCGACGATGATGAAGGCGATGGCCACCGCCACCGCGGTGACGATGTCGATGAGGATGCGTGGCACGCCGACGCCCAGCCGCGGCAGGGCGAGCTGAAACACCAGCCGGGTGCCCAGCGACACCAGGCACAGCGCGGCGAACGCGAGCGCGGCGATCTGCGCGGCCTGCGAGCCGTAGCCGTAGCTCTGCTGCGCCGCCGCCACCGCGATGGCGAGCACGTGCCCGGCCAGAAGGAGCCCGGCGCGGCCCCGGCGCGACTCACCCGGGGCGGAGCGCGCGGCGTGGCCCAGGGCGCGGACCAGCAGGTACCCGACGATGAGAAAGGGCGTGCGCGCGGCCCAGGCTGTCTCGAGAAACGTGGTCAGGACACTCACGGGGCTTGCACTGTAGCAGGCGCCAGCGCGCCTCTACGCTGCGCCGCGAGCTATCGGCAATCTTCGTCGTGGCTGTAGGCAAAGCCGATGTCCCGCGTGGCCAGGCGCTCGAGGGCGTAGAAGCCCCAGGGCTCGACCTCGTAGTCGTGGCAGACGAGGCCAAGCTCCAGGCGGCGCTCGCAGGGGCCGGCGTCCGGGTAGCCGCAGTCCACGCGCTTGGGCAAGAAGAACGCTAGCAGCAGGCCAAAGAGATAGGCCCAGCGCATGCCGCGCGTGGAGAGCTGTCGAGCCATCCGCCCATGCTAACGCTCATGGAGAAAAGAGGCGACGGGCTGGAGGTACTCTGCGGCGTCTTGCGGCGTCTTGCGGCGTCTTGCGCCGTCCTTCGGCGTCCTGGGAAGAGGCCCGGAAGAGGTCCTAGCGGTAGCGCTCGATGCACTGGATGACGGCGCTCGAGCCGCTGTGGTTCTCGCGGCAGTACTTGATGAGCGCCGCCGGCTCCATGCGCGAGCCGGCGACGGCGCGCATGCAGCGGAAGCGCTCGCTGGAGCCGGTCATGGCGGCGTCACACGCCGGGATCACCGCGAGCGGCAGGTTGTTCTCCACCATGGTGCGGAAGCAGGCCATGAGGTCCGTGCTGCCGGAGAAGGACCGCGAGCACTGCCGGATCAGCGCGGCGGCGTCGCCCGGGTACGCCGCGGCCTGCTGGATGCAAGCGAGCTTGTCCTGGGAGCCGCTGAGGCTCTGGTTGCAGGCGGCGATCGCCGGGAAGAGGTCGACCTGCGCGCGCAGCGCTAGCTGGATGCAGGTCTCGCGTGTGGCCGAATCATAGAAGGCTCCGCCGCAGGCCTGGGTGGCCGCGCGCAGGCGCTCGAGGTCGGTCGGCGGCGCCGGCGGCGTGGGATACGGGCCCGGGTCAGGGCCGGGGTTGGGGCCAGGATACGGGCCGGGGTTGGGGCCAGGGATGGGCATGGGGCCCGGGGCCGGACCGTCGCTCCACGTGCCCTCGCAGGTGGCGGGCGCCGTGTCTCTGACCCCGACCGTGCAGCGGAAGGCGGCGCGGTCGCCTTGCGCGCTGAAGATCAAGCGACCGTTGCTCCAGCCCTCCAGCGTCACGAAGCGAAACTGCTCCAGGTTCACGCGCCGGTTGCGCACATCGACGAAGGTGATCGGCCGCTGGGTGCGCACGACCAAGGCGCCGCGGCGCCCGTCGCGGTCGTCGTAGCGCTCGCGCAGATCGGCGTCCTCTCGGATCTCCGGAAAGTCCGTTGGCCCCGGGGCCGCTCCAGGCTGGCCCGGGGCGCCGCGACCGCCGCGGCGGCCGGTCGGGCGATTCCAGCCGAGCTCTTCGAGGAGCAGGTAGGGACGGCGTTGCTCGATGCCAGTGATGGCGCGGTAGGTGGTCCGCCCTATCGACACCGTGGAGACGTCGATCACCGAGGGAGCCGCGACTTCGCGATACTCCATGACGCGGCGGGCAGAGACCACAGAGGCAGTGCCGGCGACCACCAGGATCGCGGCCAGGGTTGTGCGCTTCATGGCCCTGGGACGTACCACGCCAGGGAAGATTCACGGGGGGTACGGGACGGGTACCTACGTCACAGGGACGGAACGGCAGCCAGGGCGGGGCCGGCCCGGCGCGGCGGTCACGGCAGCAGCGAGCGCATGGTCCACTGCGCGACCGCGCGGCGGAGCCGCGACAGGTGCGTGGCCTTCTCGGTGGCCGGCAGGAACGAGGCGCGGATGGCGTTCTCGCACAGCGCGGTGAGCTGGTGCGCGCCAAGGCCCAGCTCCGCGGCGCAGGCGCGGAAGTTGTCGCCGAGGTAGCCGCCGAAGTACGCGGGGTCGTCGCTGTGAATGGTGATGTTGACGCCGCGGGCCAGCAGGCGCGCCAGGTTGTGGTCGGCCAGGCGCGGCACCACGCGCAGCTTGACGTTGGACAGCGGGCACACGGTGAGCGGGGTGCGCTCGCGGATGAGGCGCTCCACCAGCGCCGGGTCTTCTTCGCAACGCACGCCGTGGTCGATGCGCTCCACCTGCAGCAGATCGAGCGCCTCGCGGATGTACGCCGCCGGGCCTTCTTCTCCAGCGTGGGCCACCAGTCGAAAGCCCAGGCTCTTGGCGCGCGCGAACACGTGGACGAACTTGGCGGGTGGATTGCCGCGCTCGCCGGAGTCCAGGCCGACGCCGACGATCTCGGAGCGAAACGGCATCGCCGCCTCGAGCGTGGCCAGCGCGTCCTCCTCGGGGAGGTGGCGCAGGAAGCACAGGATCAGCTCGGAGGTGATGCCGTAGCGCCGCTCGGCGTCGGCCATGGCGTCGCGCAGGCCGCCGATCACGTCGCCCATCGGCACGCCGCGGCTGGTGTGGGTCTGCGGATCGAAGAACAGCTCGGCGTGGACGATGTTGTCGGCGTGAGCGCGCGCGAAGTAGGCCATCGCCAGGGTGTAGAAGTCGCTGCGATCGCGCAGGACATCACAGGTCTTGTAGTAGAGGTCCAGGAACGACTGCAGGTCGCCAAACGAGTAGGCCGCGCGCAGCGCCTCCACGGTGGGATAGGGCAAGGCGATGCCGTGACGCGCCGCCAGCGCGAACGCAAGCTCTGGCTCCAGCGTGCCCTCGATGTGCAGGTGCAGCTCCACCTTGAGCAGGCGCCGGATGAGGTCTGCAAGTCGAGGGTCGAGCGTGGCTGGCCCTTGCGCCGCAGGTGCCACGGCCTTGGGCTTGGCGGTGGCCTTGGGCTTGGCGGTGGCCTTGGGCTTGGCGGTGGCCTTGGGCTTGGCGGTGGCCTTGGGCTTGGCGGCGGCCTTTGGCTTGGCGCCGGCTTGGGCTTTGCGGTGGGCTTGGGCTTTTGGGCCTTGGGCTTGGCGGTGGCCTTGCTGGCCTTGGGCCGGGCTCGCGCGTTGCTGGCCAACGCCACTTTTGCCTTGGACTTCGGCTTGGACTTGGACTTGGACTTCGATGAGATCGATCGCATGGCCAGGCCCGACGCTAGCACCACTCTGTGTAGGTCGGCCAGGACCGAGCGCCGCGCCGTCCGCCCCGAGCCGGCGCAGCGGCTCAGCGCATGAGCTTGCGAAGCCGCGGCGACATCGCCTCGCCGCCAAACAGCGCCTGCCGCAGCCAGCGCCGCGGCGGATCGTCGTCGTGCTGGGGCGGCCACCAGGCGGTGATCGCCGGCGCCGGGAGCGGGAGCGGAGGCGGCAGGACGAGCACGCCGTAGGTCTCCTGGGCGACCTGCGCCACGCTGCTGGCCAGCGTGCAGACGAGGTCAGAGCGCATGACCGCGAGCCCGGCGCTCCCGAAATGCGGCAGCCGGAGCGCGACCCGGCGAGCTCTTCCCCTCTTGGCCAGCGCCCGATCGACGGGGCCAAGTGCGCGTCCTTCGACGGAGATCAGCAGGTGGTCGGCGTCGATGTAGCGGTTCAAGGGGAGCCGCCCCCGGCGAAGCGCCGGGTGCCCGGGGCGAACGATGACCATGAACGGGTCCCGGTAGAGCCGGCGCGTCACGAGCGACGGCGGCATCGTCATCGACTCCCCTCCGAGCACGAGATCCAGCTCTCCGGCGAGCAGCCGCGCCGGGGAGGCCCGGTCGAGGCGCTCGACCGAGAGCTTGATACCCGGCGCGTGGCGACGGAGGTGCTCCAGGAGCGCGGGGATGGTGGTGAGCTCGAAGTAGTCGAAGGTGGCGATCCGGAACTCCTGCTGGGAGCTCGCAGGGTCAAACGGGACCTGCCTGGCGAGCGTGGCCTCGAGCGCGTCGAGCGCGCCGGGCAGCGCGCGAGCGAGCTGCTCCCCTCGCGGGGTCAGCACCATGTCCCGACCCGACATCACCAGCAGCGGATCTTCCAGCAGCGCTCGCAGCTTGGCCAGCGAGTGGCTCATCGCGGACTGCGAGACGCCGGCCCGGCGCGCCGCGGCGGTGACGTTGCGCTCACGCAGCAGCGCCTCGAGCATGGGCAAGAGGTTGAGGTTTAGCCGGGTGAGCGGATGCCGGAGCCCTGAATTGCTCATGGTAGCCATGACAAGTATGCACTTCTGTTCATGGATGGAGATGCCAAAGTCGCCCCGTGAGACGCAAGATCGCAGATACCCTCGTCACCGGCGGCACGGGCTTCCTCGGCCGCTGGCTCGTCACCTCGCTGACTCGGCACCAGCGCGAGGTGGTCGTGCTCGCTCGGGGTGGCGCCGCGCGAGCCGCCGCGCTCTCGGCCTTCGTCGCGGCTCACGGCGGTGACCCGGACAGGCTGACCGTCGTCGATGGCGACCTCACGCAGGCCGGCCTGGGGCTGCGCGAGCCGCTCGACGCGGTCCAGGACGTGTATCACCTGGCGGCGGCGTTCGCTTTTGGGATGACCGCCGTCGCCGCGCGTGCGGTCAACGTCGAAGGGACCCTCCACCTCGCGCAGTGGGCCTCCGAGCGACCTCGGCTCAGACGTCTGGTCCACCTGGGGGGCTATCGCACCACCATGTTGCCTGGGTGGCTCGCGGGCGCTGCGTATCCGCTGCCGCCGCGCGTTCGCGCCAGGTTGTATGCGCGCCACGGCGCCTACGAGGCCTCCAAGCTCGAGGCGCACCTCGCGCTGTGGTGGTTCGCGACCCAGCACGATCTCCCCCTCACCTCCGTCCATCCCTCGTCGGTGATCGGCAGCTCGGTCACGGGGGAGACCAGTCAGCTCACGGGGATCGGCGAGACCGTCGAGCGACTGTGGCGCGGCGCGTTGCCAGCGCTGGTCGGCTCGGAGCGCACCTTCGTGCCGGTCGTGTGCGTCGACTACCTGGCCGAGCTGATGACCTCGGTGCCCACTCGGCCCGAGACGCTCGGGCAGCAGCTCTGCGTGCTCGATTCGCGAACGCCGCGGCTCCCGGCGCTGGTGCGGTCGATCGCCAGCTCGCTCGGCGTCCCGGCGCCGAAGGTCACGTTGCCCCGCTGGGCGGTGGCGGCGCTGCCACGCGCGATGACGGGCATCGACCGCGAGTCGCTCGGCTTCCTCTCCGAGGACACCTACGACACCGCCAGCGCCGATGCCCACGCCGCCGCGGTCGGGCTGACCATGCCCTCCACCGAGGTCGCGATCGAGCGCTGGGCAGGTCACCTGGTCAGCACTCGGTTTGGCCGGCACGCCGACGCCGATCCAGGGCGGCACGTCACCGCCGGCACGACGAGGACGTTCGTGGTCGGCGATCCGTCGAGCGCCGACTGGATCTTCCTGCACGGCCTGCCGTGGAACGGCGACAGCGGGCGGGCGCTCGGTCAGCGCCTGACCGGCGCCATGGCCCGCGCGGATCTTCCGGGCATGGGCCGCTCTTCGGCCGCCGCGCCCCCGGGCCCCAACTGGCTGGCGGCGCTGCTGTCTGGTCGCGCGGATCCCGCGGTGCTGGTCGCCCATTCGCTGTCCACCGGGATCGTCGTGCGGTTCGCGGCGCGGCATGCCGCGCGCGTCCGCGGCCTGGTCTTGATCTCTCCGTACTTTCTCCAGCGAGCCGCGCCGTGGTTTCTGCGGTTCGCGCCGCTTGCGCCGCTCACCGGGAAGCTCCTCGCCGCGGGAGACGCGCTGGCGTTGCATCGCCGGTTGCTCGGGCCAGCCCGTGAGGCTGATCCGGCGGTGGTCAGCGCCATGGAGGATCTCGCGCGCCCCGGGGTGGCGACGCGAGTCGCGCGGTCCCTGGCGAGAGCGTCGCGATCTCGGGAGCGCGCGGCCCTCGCCGCGGAGCTCGCCGGGCTGGCCGTGCCAGTGCTCATCATCCACGGCGAGCGAGACCCGCTGCTTGCGCCACCCTCGCGCGGCGAGGTGGTGTCGATCGCCGCGAGCGGCCACAACCCGCATCTCGAGAGCCCAGAGGCCGTTGGCGGCGCGATCGAGCGATGGCGCGGTTCGTTGCTGGCCCGGTAGCCGCCGGGAGCACATCGCGGCGCAAGCTCTTTGGGCCGCGGCCCTTGGGCCGGCGAGCGCATCGCCTGGCGGTCGTGGCCCTTACCTATCGAAATCCCTGTGCTACTTGCTGTGCGTTGGCGGTTGCGCCGAAGGCTCGGGGGCGGCTACCGTCGACGACCCATGGAAGAGACGACGCAGTCGCAAGGCACCGCAACCGATGCGCCAACGGGTGCTGCCCGCCCGCCCGCGCGTGAGGTCGAGGGGCTAGTTCCCGCCCTGGCCCGCGAGCTGTCGCTTCCACCGGGGGCGATCGCCGCGGTGATCGCCTTGCTCGACGAGGGCAACACCGTTCCGTTCATCGCGCGGTATCGCAAAGAGAAGACCGGCGGGCTCGACGAGGTGCAGATCCGCGCCATCGAGGAGCGCCGGCTGTACCTGACGGAGCTGGAGGAGCGGCGCGTCGCCGTCACCTCGTCCATCGCCGAGCAGGGCAAGATGACCCCCGAGCTGGCCGCCAAGCTGGCCGCCGCCACCAGCAAGGCCGAGCTGGAGGACCTGTACGCGCCCTACCGGCCGCGCCGCAAGACGCGCGCGTCCATGGCCAGGGAGCGCGGGCTCGAGCCGCTGGCGCTCCGCGTCCTGGCCCAGCCAGCCGAGGGTGATCCGCGCGCCGAGGCGGCGGCGCTGGTGAGCGCGGAGCGCGGCGTGGCCACCGTCGAGGACGCGCTCGCCGGCGCCCGCGATATCGTCGCCGAGGTGGTGGCGGACACCGCCGAGGTGCGCGCCGGGGTGCGCAAGCTCTACGCCGACGAGGGCGAGCTGTCCTCGGAGGTGATGCCGGGCAAGGCGGACGAGCCGACCAAGTTCGAGCAGTACTACGGCTTCCGCGAGGCGGTGCGCACGATCCCCTCGCACCGCTTCCTGGCCATCCGCCGCGGCGAGGCCGAGGGCGTCTTGCGCGCGACCGTGGTGGTGGACGCCGAGCGAGTTCACGCCGCGATCGAGCGCGTCATCCGCGTCGACGGCGGCTCGCCGTTTGCTGGCCTCCTGCGCGAGGCCATCGCCGACGCGCAGAAGCGCCTCTTGGCGCCCAGCGTGGAGAACGACGTGCGGGCCGAGCTCAAGCAGCGCTCGGACGTGGCGGCGGTGGACATCTTCGCCTCCAACCTGCGAAACCTGATGCTGTCCGCGCCGCTGGGCGCCAAGGCGGTGATCGGGGTCGATCCGGGCCTGCGCACCGGCTGCAAGTGCGCCGCGGTGGACTTGACCGGCCGCTTCCTGGGCACGGTCACGGTGTACCTGACGCAGGGCGAGGGCCAGCTCGCGCGGGCCAAGGATGAGCTCCTGGCCTTCGTCGCCGCTCATCCTCCGGCGGCGATCGCGGTCGGCAACGGCACCGGCGGTCGCGAGGCCGAGGGCTGGGTGCGGCGCACGCTGGCGGAGGCCGGCAAGTCGGTCCCGGTGATCTCCGTCAACGAGGCCGGCGCCAGCGTGTACAGCGCCTCGGATCTGGCGCGCGAGGAGTTCCCCGAGCTGGATCTGACGATCCGCGGCGCCATCTCCATCGCGCGGCGGCTGCAAGATCCGCTGGCCGAGCTGGTCAAGATCGAGCCCAAGGCCATCGGCGTGGGGCAGTACCAGCATGACGTCCACCAGCCGCTGCTCTCCAAGAAGCTGGGCGACGTCGTCGAGAGCTGCGTGAACCACGTGGGCGTGGAGCTCAACACCGCGAGCGCGCAGCTCCTGCAGTACGTGGCCGGCGTGGGCAAGTCCCTGGCCAAGAAGATCGTCGCGCACCGCGACGCGCAGGGCGGGTTTCGCACGCGCGGGCAGCTCCTGGCGGTGTCTGGCCTGGGGCCGCGGGCCTTCGAGCAGGCCGCGGGGTTTCTGCGCATCCGCGGCGGCGAGCATCCGCTGGATGCGTCCGCGGTCCACCCTGAGCGCTATCCGCTGGTGGAGAAGATCGCCGCGGACGCCGGGGTCCCGGTGGAGTCGCTGGTTGGCAATCAGCAGCTCGTCGACACCATCGATCTGTCTCGGTACGTCAGCGACTCGGTGGGCGAGCTGACCCTGCGCGACATCGCGGCGGAGCTCGGCAAGCCCGGGCGCGATCCGCGCGCTGAGCTCGAGCCGCCGCGCTTTCGCGATGACGTCACGACGATGGAAGACCTCAAGCCGGGCATGGTGCTCGAGGGCATCGTGACCAACGTGACCGCGTTCGGCGCGTTCGTGGACATCGGCGTCCACAACGACGGCCTGGTCCATGTCTCTCGCCTGGCCGACAAGTTCGTGAGCTCGCCCTCCGAGGTGGTCAAGGTTGGCCAGCGCCTCAAGGTGCGCGTGATCGAGGTGGACTCGGCGCGTCGCCGCATCGGTCTCACCGCGCGGCTCTCGGACGGCAGCGGGCAGGGGCACGGCGGGCGCGACGGGCGCGCCGAGGCTCGGCCCGGCGGTGGTGGCGGTGGCGGTGGTGGCGGCGGTGGCGGTGGCGGCGGCGGCGGCGATCGGGGCGCTGAGGGCGGCGGTCGCGGCGGCCGGGGTGGCCGTGGTGGCCGGGGCGAAGGCGAGCGGGCCGCGCAAGGGCCACGCCCGCAGGGCGGCGGCGGCGATCGCGGGCGACCGCCGCGCGGACCGGAGGCCGGGAGCGCCGGGAGCGCAGGGAGCGCCGGTGGTGCTGCGAGCGGCGCTGCGCCAGCGGGCGGCGCTGGGGATGCGCACGCATCGGCGACCGCCGGCCAGCAAGATCATGGCGGCGCCGCTCGCGGACCAGGTCCACGTGGCGCGCGCACCGACGGCGGAGGCCCGCGTCCGGATCGCGGACCGCGCCAAGATCGCGGTCCACGTCCAGATCGCCGCCCGGCTGGTGACGGCCCGCGCGGCGGCGGCGGCGGCGGCGGCTTCAGCGGCGGCGGCCCCGGCGGTGGCGGTGGCCCCGGCGGTCCCGGTGGCGGCGGTGGTCCCGGCGGCGGTGGCGGTGGCCCCGGCGGTCCTCGTCAGGATACACGAGGGGGGGAGACGGGCGGGAGACGGGCGCGGAGATCGAGGCGAGCCGCGAGGCGATCGCCGCGAGCGTCCGCCCGAGGAGCGCGGTCGCGGCCCCGGGGACGCCCGCGATGGCGGCGGCGCCCCTTCCGGGTACGGCATCTCTGGCTTCGTCAACAATCCGTTCGCCAACCTCAACCTGCCGCGACCCAAGCGTTCGTGAACTGCGCGCTGGCGCAGGGGGGCGCGATGCGACGCGCGCGGCTCGCGCTCCGCTGCGCGCTGTGCGCGCTGCTGGGGGTGCTCGCGCTGAGCGCGGCCTGTCGCGGCGACCGGCCCAAGGCTGCGCCAGGAACCGACGCCGCTGCGCCAGGGACCGACGCCGCTGCGCCAGGGACGGACGCCGCTGCGCCGCCCGTTGACGCGACCTCGTCGACCGCCGACAGCGCAGGTGCTGCAGCCGTGGGCTCTCCGGCCGCGGCGCCGCGCGTGGAGCACGTGATGTGGCGCGCGGTGGACAACCGGGCGATGGCGCATCGCGCGGTGGCCGGAGATCTGGTGATCGACGCTGGCGACTTTGGCTTTGGTCGCTTCACTCGCTATGGCATCCCAGCGGAGCGCTGGCGGCTGGCGCAGGCGGTGGGCGGAGACTTCGCCGCGCTGGCAGATCCGCTGGCCGCGCTGACTGTGCCCCTCGACCGCGAGCAGGTCGCGCGCGCTCGCGCCGTGATGCTGCGGGTCCACGCCTCCGAGCCGGCCGAGATCTGGGTGACGATCAACGGGCGCAAGCCGCGGCGCAAGGCCATCGAGCTGTCGCCGGGATGGCAGACCATCGGCCAGGGCATTCCGCCGGGCTGGCTGCAGGTGGGGGAGAACCGCCTCGCGCTGGAGCGCAAGCGCAGCCGTCGCGGCAAGGCCGACGTCGGGCTTGCCTGGCTGCGCCTGGGGGCGAGCCAGGACTTCTCCTCGCCGCTGGCCGAGGCGCGCTTCACCGCAGACCGTCGGTTGGAGCTGTCGGTGGGCGCGTCGGTGGCCTGGTACCTGACGGTGCCGGAGGGCGCGCAGCTCGTCGCGCGGGTCGAAGGCCCCTGCCGGGTGGACGTGCGCGCCGCGGCCAGTGACGGCGGGTTCGTGGGCGGGCGCCTGGGCGCCGACGAGGACCGCGTCGATCTGTCGTCGTTCGCCGGCAAGGTGGTGCGGCTCGGCCTCACCGCGGTCAGCTCGGACCAGGGGCCGCGCTGCGAGGTCGCCAAGCTCGTCGATCCCGCGATCACCGTGCATGGCCTGGCGGCGGGCGCGCCGCCGGAGGGGGCGCCGCCGCGCTACGTGATCCTGTGGGTGCTGGACGCGACCCGCGCCGATCGCATCCCCATCTTCACGCCGGGGGCTGGTACGCAGACGCCAAACCTCGAGGAGCTGGCCAAGACCTCGGCGGTGTTTCGCCAGTACTACGTGCAGGGCAACGAGTCGCAGACCAGCCACTCGAGCGTGTGGACCGGGGTCTATCCGGCGGTACACAACGTGCGGCTGGCGGGCTCGGGTGGCACGTCGCGCGTGCCCAAGAAGCTCCCGGTCATCGCGGAGCTGGTGCGCGGCGCGGGCCTTGTGCCCATCGCGGTGACCGGCAACGGGTTCATCAACGACGGCGGCGGGTACGATCGCGGCTTCGAAGAGTTTCGCAACATGATGCGCGAGAAGGGCGTCACCAATGGCGTGCTCTATGGTGAGCAGGTCGTCGCGGCGGCGCTCTCCCGGCTCGAGGCGCACCGCAGCTCGCCGACCTACCTGTTCTTTGGCACCGTCGATTCGCACTCGCCGTGGATCGCGCGCAAGCCGTGGATCGATCAGTACTCGCCGGAGCCCTACAGCGGCCCGTTCGAGGTCTACGGTGATCCGGTGGCGCTGGGCTTTCGCCGCGGCTCCATGGGCTGCGGCACGACCCCGCCGGCCAAGGACATCATCCGGCTGCGCGCCATCTATGACTCCACCATCAGCTACTCCGACGACCTCATCGGCAAGCTCATCGCGCAGCTCAAGATCTGGAACATCTGGGACCAGACCATGCTGATCATCACCGCCGACCACGGCGAGGAGTTCTTCGAGCACCGCCGCTGCGGCCACGGTGGCTCGCTGTACGACACGCTGGTGCGGGTGCCGCTGCTCATTCACTATCCGGCGCGTGTCCCGGCCGCGGTGGTGGACGAGGGCGCCGAGGGCGTGGACGTCTTGCCGACCATCCTCGACGCGCTGTCCGCGCCGCCGCTGCCGTCGGCGCAAGGCGCGTCGCTGCGGCCGCTGGCGGCGGGGGCGCTGCGCGGCTGGGCGGTGCCGTCGTATGCTTCGCAGTACGAGTATGCGCACGCGATGCGGCTCGGTCGCTGGAAGCTGGCGGTCAACATTCGCGGCGAGGAGTCCCTGTTTGATCTGCGCGCAGATCCGCTGGAGAAGCAGAACCTGATCCTGGTGCAGCCGGTGGAGCACCGCATGGCGGCCGATCACCTGGGCCTGTTTCTGGCCACCCGGCGAGCGTGGAAGAAGGCGAGCTGGGGCGTGGTGTCCAACCTGACCGCGGCCGGGGCGGCTGCGCTCGACGGGCCGCGCGGCGCGGCTGCGGCCCTGGGTGCGGCAGAGGCGGCAGGGCGATGACGCGGCGTCGCCCGGCGTCGCTGGCTGCCTCGGGCGTCGCTGGCTGCCTCGCTGGTCGCCTCGCTGGCCGTCGGCTGCAGCTCGTCGCCGGCGCCGGCCCCGCAGGGTGCCGGGCGCGCGGGCTCGGCTGCGGAGGCGAGCGCCGCCGCGCCGTCCTCGGCTGGAGCGGCGGCCGTCTCTCCATCCGCGCCAGCGACGACGTCTACGTCGTCCGCGCCGCCCACACCGCCCGCATCGTCGCGACCTCGGCGCTGGCTTCGCGGCTCCACCCACGTTCACGCCAGGCCCTCGGGCGACAGCTCCACCGAGATCTCGGACGTCATCGCCTGGTACGAGCGGCATGGCTACGACTTCATCGCGTTGACGGATCACAACCGCGTCTCCGAGCTGACCCCGCAGTCGTCCACCCTTGGTGCGCCGGCGGTGCGGGGCCCGGCCCAGGGCCTGATCGTGCTCGCCGGCATCGAGCTGACCCACAACCCCGGATCGTGCTGGCCGGCACCGCCGACGCCGTCGGGCAAGTGTCGCATCCACGTCAACGCGCTTGGCGTCACCGCGCGTCCCATCGATCGGCTGGAGTGGGCGGAGCGCCGCAGCACGGCTCGCCTGGATCAGTACACTCGCGCGCTGCAGACCGCCGGTGAGCTCGGCGGCGTGGCGCAGCTCAACCATCCGCAGTGGCACTGGGGCATGAGCGCGGAGCTGCTCACCGAGCTGGCTCGCCGCGGGGCGCGGCTGGTGGAGATCGCCAACGTGCAGTTCGCGAGCTGGAACGCAGGCGACGGGGTGGCGCCGTCCATGGAGGCGCTGTGGGACGCGGCGCTCGCCTCCGGCGTGGACCTGTGGGCAGTGGCGTCCGACGACGCGCACTCCTACGACGTGGCGGGGCCGTACCCCGCCGGCGGTGGCTGGGTGATGGTGCAGGCCGAGCGCGAGCCGGCGTCCATCGTGGCCGCGCTGGCGGCGGGCCGGTTCTATGCATCGACCGGGGTCTCGCTGGCGCGCGCCGAGCAAGACGGCGCGGACCTGGTGGTGGAGATCTCGCCCCAGAGCGAGGGGCGACACCGCATCGCCTTCTATGAGAACGGCGCGCAGGTGGCCGAGGCGGACGGCCCGGTGGCGCGGCGCGCGGTGCCGGCGCGGGGCTATGTCCGCGCCGTGGTCACCCGGCACGACGGCGCCAAGGCCTGGGTGCAGCCTGCGCGGCGCGCGCCCAGGTAGCGGCGCGCGCTGGATGCGGGCTCGCGCCGGACGCGCGGCGTCGCCGAAATCGCGCGTTCTACGCGCGGCTCGTCGAGCGCAGCACCTCGAGACAGAACTCGCAGTTGTTGCTCGCGGTGGGCGTGGTGGTCGCCATCACCGCCAGCCGCGCGGACCAGATCGCGCCGACCTTTGCAGGATGGCGTTCGAGGATGGGGCCTAGCTGACGGGTCGCGCTGGTCGCGCCGTTCATGCCATCCGGGCCGGTCGGGCCGAGCGCGCCATCCGGGCCGGTCGCGCCGAGCATGCCATCCGGGCCGAGCGTGCCCAGGTGGCCCGCCGCGGCGTCGCCAGCGCGGCACCTGTGGCAGAACAAGACCTCACCGTCGGCGCGCAGCAGCACCTTGTCCATCAGGGTGAAGTTGCTGCAGAAGCTGTAGACATGACTGAAGCCCACCGAGGGCTCGAGCGCGATGCGTTCGCGCAGGCGCAGCTTGAGGGTCTGGATCTGGGAGACCAGGGTCGCCGATGCCTCGGGGGCGGTGTGCCACGCTGCGCCGGCGAGCGCGGTCAGCGGCGCGCGCAGGTGCAGCGTGACGTCGCGGCTGGCCAGGCGCTCGCCCACCGCCAGGAGCTGCGTCATGCTCGCGCGATCGACCGGGACCTCGACGTGGACCGGGTAGCCCGCCGCGCGGTAGGCGTCGATCGCCTCGAGGATGCGGGTCGCATCGCGTGCGGCCGCCGAGCTCGATGAGGGGTCCGCGGGTGCGCGCAAGGTCAAGGTCACGTGCGCGATGCGGTCCTGGTACGGCGCCAGCTCCATCAGATACCGGGGGACGTGCCAGCCATGGCTGTGCAGCCCCAGGGCAAGGGGCGCCCGGCAAAGCAGGGCCAGCAGCTCGCCAAACCGCGGGTGCAGGACGGGCTCGCCGCCCAGAAGCGAGATCGACGTCACCCCGAAGACCCCGAGCTCGGGCAAGAGGTCGCGCATCAGCTCGAGGCCAAAGTCTGGCGAGTCTGGCGCGTCTGGCGAGTCTGGCGCGCCTGGCACGCCTGGCGAGTCTGGCGCGCCGCGCGCCTCGGCGCAGTCGGCGCAGTCGGGTTGGCATCGCTGGGTCAGCTCGAGGAACATCGGGCTACACCACGGCGAGCCGGACCGCGCGCGGCTCGCTGGCGAGCGCCTGGTTGCAGAACGCGCAGTCGTTGCACTCCGCCTGCTTGCCAGCCGCCATGGCCGACAGGCGCGCGGCCATCACCTGGGCTGCACGCTCGGGGTGGCGGCGCAAGATGGTGAGCAGCGGCTCGCGGTTGACGTTGCCGAGGATCGCGCCGCGGTTGCTGGTGATGCTGTCGCAGCAGAACACCACGTCGCCGTCGTAGCGCAGCGCGACGTCGTTCATGGTCTGCAGGTTGTTGCAGAACTGGTAGCCGCGGGCGAGCCCCACCGAGGGCGTCACCCGGATCCGGTTGCCGAGCTTGCGCCGCAAGAGGCGGATCGCCGCGAGCAGGAGCTGCGGCGAGGTGGTGAGCTGCACCGGGCCATTTCTGGGGGTCGGCACCACCGCGCCCAGCGTCAACGAGGCGACCGGCAGCTCGGCCAAGAGGTTGCCGAGCGCCATCAGATCGTGCGCGCTGGCGGTGTGCCGGCTCATCACGTGGCTGATGTTGACCTGGTAGCCAGCCTGGTGAAACGCCTCGATGGAGGCGAGCACCGCGTCGAAGCTGCCGGGGCGCGCGCGCAGCGCGTCGTGCGCGCTGGCGGTGTGGCCATCGAGGCTTATCGCGACATACGCGATCTGGTCCTTGTGCGGCGCCAGCGCCGCGAGGTAGCGCGGCGTGTGCCATCCGTTGGTGACCAGGCCCACGCGGAAGCCCTCCTTGACCAGGAGCGCCAGCAGCGCTGGAAACCGCGGATGCAAGATGGGCTCGCCGCCGGTGAGCGCCAGCGTCTGCACCCCCAGCGATCGCAACGTCGGCAGGCAGGGCTCGAGCGCGTCGAGCGCGAGATCTTCCTTGCTCGCCTCCTCGCGGAAGCAGTGCTCACACGTGAAGTTGCAGCGGTTGGTGATGTTGAGGACGAAGGTGTTCATCGCTAGTACCCGGGCTCCGCCGGCTCGGCGCTCGGCACGCTCGGTTCGTCGCCCACCAGCCGGCTCAGCCGTCCGACCTGGCGAAACAACGCGATCTTGGAGGGGAAGCGGCGCGCGAGCTGGCGATAGATCTCGAGCGCGGCCTTGCGGTCTCCTCGTCGTTCGTGGCAGCTCGCCACCAGGATCTCCAGCCCCAGGTCGGGCTCGCTGCACGCCAGCGCGCGCTCCGCGGCGCGCAGCGCGGCGTCTGGCTCGCCGGCGGCCAGCTCGCTGGTCGCCAGCGCGCGCAGGGCCGCGGGGCTGTCCGGCGCCAGCTCGGCTGCGCGCCGCAGCGGCGGCAGCGCGTCGGCGTGCAGGCCCTCGGCGGCCAGCGCCAGGCCCAGGTGGTAGCTGACCTTGGCCACGTGCGGGCCGCGCTCGTGCGGGTCAGGCGCGGGGCTCGCTCCCTCGGCCAGGCGTCGCAGCGGCCTGGCGAGCTGGGATCGGTAGTACGCGCGCGGGAAGACCAGGTCGACGTTGTTGTCGCCGAGCAGCACGAAGTGCGACCAGAACGCGCCCGCCTCGTACGGGTAGTCATCTCCCACGGTCTCAAGGAACAGCTTCTTGGCCTGCGCGCCGGAGAGCCCGGGCGCGCGGTAGCGCGGCGAGATGCTGGTGATCGTGCCGGTCGCGGTGGCGAAGGAGACGTGGGTCTCGAGCTCGTCGACGGAGTACTTCTCCGGGTGGCGGTAGATGTCGCTGTCGCGCGTCAGGTAGAACTCGCCGCCGTCCCCGGGCAACGTGAAGTAGGCCGCGTGCTCCTTGGCCAGGCGTGCCTCCTCCTTGACCTCCTCGGCGGTCTGGGTGGGGAAGCCAAAGAAGTACGAGGCGAACGGCAGGATGCCGAGCTCGCGACACCAGCGGATGACGTCCAGCAGGTGGCCGCTCTCGGTGCCCTTGTCCATCAGCGCGATGAGGCGCTGGGTGAGCGACTCGACGCCGATGTAGAGCCAGCGGCAGCCGGAGGCGTGCGCCTTCTCGAGCAGCTCGCGGGTGACCTGGCGCGATGCGTAGAACCCGCTGAAGCCATAGCGGACCTCGAGCCCGCGCGCGAGGATCTCGTCGGCCAGCCGCTCCAGGCTGGTGGCGGTGATCGTCTGGTCGCAGAACAGGAAGTGCTTGACGCCGTGGTCGCGCTGTCGCGCCTCCATCTCGTCGACCACGTTCTTGGGCGTGCGCGCGCGGTACTTGGCGCTGGCGCTCTTCTCCTCGCAGAACGCGCACCGGCCCCAGTGGCAGCCGCGCGAGTGCAGCATCGGCACCACCGGCGTCGGGCTGAAGTAGCTAGACAGGTCGTAGTCGGACAGATCGGGGAAGGGCAGCTCGTCGAGCTTGTTCACCCAGCCCTCCTTGTTGACCACCACCTGGCCCTCGGCGCGGTAGACCAGGTTTGGTACGTCGGCGAAGGTCCGGGTGTCCAGGTTCTTCACCAGCCCGGCGAGCCCGCGCTCGCCCTCCTTGTAGATGATGTAGTCGAGGAACGGGTTGGCGCGCATGACCTCGGCCGGGTCATAGACCGAGACGAAGTGGCCGCCGAGCACCACCGGCACGCCGAGCTCCTCCTTGACCAGCTTGGCGAGCGCCAGCGAGTAGGAGATCTGCATCGTCATCGCCGAGAAGCCGACCAGGTCCGGGGCCTCGGCCGCGATGGCGTCGAGATCTGGACGCAAGAGCGCGCGGACCGCCGGGTCGAGCCTTGCGTCCGGGCGCGCCACGAACGGCTTGAGCACCGTGTCGAGGCAGCGCATCGCCCAGCTATAGTGTTCGTTGTGGAGGGCGAAGGCCTCGGCGTAGCGTTCCTTGTCGTGGAACGTCGCGCTGTCGTAGAACGCCTGCTCGGCTTGCGCCAGCGCCTCGCCGCGGAAGAACAGCTCCGGCGGCACGCAGGTCACGTCTGCCTGGCGCGGGCAGCGCGCGCACAGCCCGCCGAGCCGGCCGCGGGCGTCGCGGAAGAACCGGTTGTTCAGGTCGAGGATCCGCACGCGGACCTCTGGCTGTTCGCGCGCCAGGTAGGCCTTCAGGTAGGCGAGGCCAAGGGGGATGGAGGTCACCCACACGCTCGGCGTATGCACCAGCGCTAGCTTCATTGGTCGCATGGCTACTCCGCGATCTTGGAGCTTGGGGTCCATAGCTTCCATGGCTTCTGTGGTGCTCACGGGGCGGCCCTAGTACCCGACCCGGCAGGCGAAGCAGTCCGGGACCTTGCCGCGCAGCCGCTGCACCACCTGCACCACGCCGCGCCAGTCGGGCTGCGGCGTGCGATGGCACCACGACAGGCGGATCGCGCCCTGGAGCTGCTCGTCGGGGAGCCCCATGGCCAGGAGCACATGGCTAAACGCCTCATGCGTGCCGTCGGTACACGCGGCCCCGCGCGACACGCTGATGTGCGCGGCCAGCGCAGACGCGAGCCGCGGCGAGGTGACGCCGGGGAAGGCCACGCACAGCACGTGCGGCAGGCTGCGCGCCGGATCTCCGAGCACCACCGGCCGCAGGGGGGACAACGCCTCCAGCGCGCGCTCGCGGAAGGCGCGGCAGCTCGCCGCTCGCTCCTCGGCGTCGCGGCCAGCGAGCTCGGCGGCCTTGCCCAGGCCGACGATCAGCGGCACCGGCAACGTGCCGGGGCGCAGTCCGCGCTGCTGGCCGCCGCCGAAGGTGAGGGGCGAGAGCGGGGGCGCTTGTCCGCCGGGGCGTCGCTTCGAGATCAGCGCGCCGATCCCCATGGGACCAAAGATCTTGTGTCCGCTGATGCTCATCAGATCGATTCGGGGATGGCGCAGCGGCGCGAGGTCCTTGCCAAAGCCCTGCGCCGCGTCGACGTGAAGATAGGCGTCATGCCCGGCCATCACGTCGGCGACCTGCTCGAGGGGCTGGCGCACGCCGGTCTCGTTGTTGACCTGCATGATCGAGACCAGGCAGGTCTCGGGGCGGAGGCTGCGCGCCAGCGCCGCCGGATCGATCCAGCCTCCCGCGGTCGGCTGCAGCAGCTCGACGTCGAAGCCGCGGCTGCGCAGGTGGCGCAGCGGCTCGAGCACCGCCTTGTGTTCGAGCTCGGTGCTGATGATGTGGCGGCGACCGGTCTTCTCGGCATGCGCCGCGAGCCCCAGGATCGCCAGGTTGTTGGCCTCGGTCGCGCCGCTGGTGAAGATCACCAGCTCGGCCGAGGTGCCCACGAGCTGCGCGATCGCGGCGCTGGCGGCGGCCACCGCGCCAGCGGCCCGCTTGCCGTGGCGGTGGTCCGAGGAAGAGGGGTTGCCAGGCGCACCCAGAAAGTAGGGGGACATCGCCTCGAGCACCTCGGGTTCGAGGGGCGTCGTCGCGTTGCAGTCGAGGTACACCGGACCACCGTCGCTGGGGTCGGCGGCGTGCCCGGGGTCGGCGGCGTGTCCGGGGTCGGCGGCGTGCCCGGGGTCGGCAGCGTGCCCGACGTCGGCCAACGGCGCGAGCGCCGCCAGGTAGGCCGGTTGTTCAAGCGCTCGCGACATCAGCCTCCTCCTTGGCCGCGCCGGCCTGGGCGCCGGCCTGGGCGCCAGGCTGGGCGGCGGCCTGGGCGCCAGGCTGGAACGACTCGAAGAAGCGCCGGTACTCCTCGTGCAGCAGGCGATTCCATTCGGCCTCCCAGGGCAGCGGCTCGGGCCGGTCGGCGAGATAGCGAAACGGGTTGAGCCGCGGCGTGGTCACCAGGAACCGGTGCTCCGGGTCGAGCTCGGCGAGCCCAGCCGCCAGCGCCTGCTGCGCTCCGAGCGCGTCTTGCTCGCGGTCTCGCTGGTGCTGGCGCAGCAGCCGGCCGAGCTGCGCCGCGGCGCGCTGCGAGCTCGGCGTGGCCCCGGTGATGCGCCACAGCTCGCTCATGTGGATGGCTTGCTGGTGGTCGCCTTGCGCCAGGTGAAGGTAGGCCAGTAGCTGGCAGAGGTTCACCGGCCACAGGCGCCGCCAGGTGTGCCACTGGTGGGACGGGAAGAACGCCGCGAGGTAGCCTTCGATGGCGCGGGTGAGGTCGCGCATCGCCTCTGGATGCTCCAGCCAGCCGTCGCTCAGCTCGAAGTGCTGGGTGGGCAGCCGTTGCGCCAGCGTGGCGGGGTGCCCGAGCTGGAGCTGCTCTCTGGTGTGGGCCACCGTCTGCCTCACGTTCTCGAACACGTTGCTGCAGGTGAGAAACTGCGGCACGAACACGACCACGCTGGGGAACCCGATGACCGGGTGCGTGGTGTCCACCACCACCGCGTCGGCGTTCAAGCGCCGGCAGATCGCCAGCGACTCTTCGACGTCGCCCAGGCAGTCCTCGTGGTCCCAGTTCCACAGAGCTTGAAACGAGGTGTCCTCTCCGCGCTCCAGGAAGCGGACGTCGCCGTGCCGGTTGAAGTCGCGGCGGTCCACCCCGGTCTGGATCAGCGCCTCGTTGCTGCGCGGCTCGTAGCTTCGCCCCATCTCTCCGATCCAGTAGCTCCACAGCGGCACGGCGGATTGTCGGCTGGTGTACTCGTGCAGCAGCACCCCCTGCATCTCCTCGGTCAGGCAGCGCAGCAACGCCTCCTTGCTGCGCGGCGCCGAGCCGGCGCGCAGCGTGTAGCCGAAGTGATCCTGACATGGGCGCGCCGCCGGGCCCGAGACCTGCTCGAGGTTCCGGTTGCGAAACAGCGTGCCCACCACCGGGAAGGTGCCGCCGAGGCTGAAGTCCTTGATGGTGACCTCGATGCCGGCGTCGTCGAACTGCCGCAGCACGCCGAGGACCTCTTCGTCGACGATGCTGTCCCGCGCGATCGTCGGGCAGTCGATCCCGCCCAGCACGATCTTCCAGGTGCAGTAGCGCTCGAAGAGCTCGCCCATCGCGTGGGTGATGGCCTCGGCCGTCGTGTTGCCCGCCGCCATGCCGTTGGAGCCGGTGAGCGTGGTGAGCAGGGTGAGCGGCACCTTCTGCGCGCGCTCCTGCACCAGCGAGTAGCCATCCACCCAGTTGCGCGAGATCGGCAGCTCGAAGAGCCGCCCGATCTCGGCGTCGCTCATGCCGGCCTGGCGCAGGATGGGGTCAAGCTCGAGCTGCTCCGCTATCTGCTCACGCGGCCCCACCACGTGCCCGGCGAGGAACTTCACGTTGGCCAGGTAGTCGTAGACCTGGTCGCTGACCAGGCCCCGGTCGCGCGCGTACGCGGAGTAGTAGCTGTGCAGCACGCCCACCGAGTACCGCTCGCACAGCTCGCCGAAGGCGCTGGCCATGGCCAGCCTGTGCGACATGCCCTTGCCGTTGGTGCCAAACTGCGGCGGCATGCCGCGAACGTGCGCGTGACCAGAGAAGGTGCCCAGCACCGGCGCCGCCACCGAGGTCGAGAACCAGCGCGACGGCGCGGTGGCGTTGGCGGTATACGTGATCTCGAGTCCCAGGCGGCGGAACCCCTCTCGAATCCGATCCACCGTTTGCTCGGGCGTCGCGCAGAACGAACTGGCGTAGATCTTCTTCGCAGCGTGCAATTGCATGGTCTGACCCAGCCTGCCGAAGGTGTCGTGTCGCTCGTCGAGTGTAGAGGAACTCAAGGGCGTATTTCCACTCATCGAGAGAGTGGAGGGCGGATAGCCAGACCTGCGCTGTTCCGTCGCGGGTTCGCCGCGGTGCGGCACGCTGGCGCGCGCAGCTCTTGCGCCGACGTCTGGTAAGGGTAGTGCAGCTAACGATTATGGAGCTTCAAGGAAGCCAGTTGTGTCTCCTTTCCTGGCCGTTCATGAAGCAAAGCGCAGCGACACCGCGCCGCATGCGACGATCATTGATTCTCGCGGCCACCGCTCGCATGCTCGTCGGCGAAAGCGCAGCACAAATCATCGCAAGGCGCTTCGAGAGCTTACCCGGATCCGCGCAGGTGGGAACTCCCCGGTTGGTGGTCTCGAAAGCGGTGTATCAACCCAGTTGTTTTCAGGAGAAGGGCCATGGCTGATAGCAATCGCAGAGACTTTTTGAAAAAAGGCGCGACCGCCGTGCTTGGTGTGGGGGCGGTGGGGACGCTCTCTAGCGGCCTGGCCGCCGGCTGCGCCACCGAGCCAGGCGCAGGTGGAGCTGTGGAGCTGGGCGCCACCCCCTTCGCGCTCAACGAGGCCAAGTATCGGCAGATCGCGTCGTTCCCGGAGGTCCGGCGCGAGTTCGTCGCCGCGCTCGATGAGGTGGTCGATGGTCTGCTCGCCGATCCGAGCGCCTACGCCAGCTTCATGGAGACGTCGGACGCGGTAGGCAGCCTGCGGACGTGGAGCTCCAACACCGCCGTCCTCACGGAGCTGATCGGCGAGACCGACGACACGACCAAGCGCGGCCGGCTCAAGAGGATCCTCGCGGTCTCCGAGCTGTATGACGGCGCGGCCTCGCTCAACGAGCCGGGCTTCCTGGACAGCGAGCTATCGTCCGGTAGCTCCGGCGGTGACTGCGCCACCAACGGCTCCACCACCAACGGGTGCTGCGTCATCCACACCTGGGGCTGGTCGGCTGGCGAAGGTCGGTGCAGCGGCGTGGTCGAGGCGATCGAGTACTAAGGTCAAGCCGGGTACCGCTCGGCGAGCTTCCAGGAAGAAAGCTCGCCCCTCCGGCGTCCCGCTCGTCACCCCTCCACCCCCTTCCGAGGGCGTCCGGACCGAGCTGCGGATGGGCATGCCAACCGCGCCGGGACGGAGCGCCGGGTGATCTCCCATCACCGCCCGGAGGTGGGACTTCATGTAGATCTTGTTGCGCGGCACGATGCCGTGCTTGTCGAGCTGCCACAGCACCCAGGCGAAGCGGTCCTTGGCCACCGCGACGGCCTGATCCCACTTGGAGTAGACGTCGTAGTGACTCCACTCGGGCAGGAACGTATCGAGCACGTAGACCAGCGACTCGTCGGGGATGTGGCCCAGCGCGGCGACCTCGTCGGCGTACGCCACCAGCTTGATCACGTGGTGCTCGTCGGACAGCGCGACGATCTCCCGGCAGTCCGCGAGGATCTCGCCGCCCATGATGCCGTCGCTATGCACCGGGATCATCAGCTCGGACCGGCGAAACGCATACATGATCTTGCGGAGCCGCTCCGCGCTGACCTTGCCGTCGATCTCGATGAAGACCTTGGCGTCACACTGGATCGAGGTCAGGTCATAGTCACACTCGCTGGTGACATAGATACTGAACTCGCCGAACCGCTCCGCCTTGCGGATCAGGTGGATGAGGCTGTCGTTGTCCATGCTGATGACCGGGCGGCCATAGAGCTTGCCCATCACCTTGAGCCGCGCGCCCATGCAGTAGTCGCAGCCGCGGTGCGGCACCGCGCAGCCGCCGCGCGACGTGATGATCATCGGCACGCGATACTGCTGGTTGTCGGTGGTCGGGAACCGGTCGATCATCGTGGTGTACTGCGGGAACCAGCTCAGATCGAAGTCGAGCGAGGCGAAGTCCTTCTGGTTGAACAGGTACTCGATCGGCCTCTCGAAGTCCTGCCCGACGAAGTTGGGGATGTCGCGCGGATCCTCGCCGTCGAGGAACATGGCCAGCGGCAGCTCGTTGTCGCCGCGGATGAAGTAGTCGATGGGGTAGTGGGCCATGAGGTCGTGGTACGCCATCTGGCTGTAGAGCCCGCCGATGAGGACCTTGGCCTGAGGGTTGACGTCCTTGATGTAGCGGGCCAGCAGCCCCACCTCGTAGAGCGCGGTGAACCAGCACAGCTCTAGGATGAAGGTGTCGTGCTCGCGGATGAGCGCCTCGGACAGCTCGTGGCCGTAGACGCCGCGCACCCTGTCGGCGCGGCCGGCGAACAGCCAGGCGAGCGGCGCCGCCAGGCCGAACATGTACTGGATGCTCTTGGAGAGCGGGATCACCACCAGCGCCTTGCGACCGCCGTTTCTCATGACGCGCTCCTCCTCGGCTCCAGGGGCTCCAGGGGCTCGGCGGGAAGCTGCCCGCAGGCCACGAGCCGCACGAGCTCGGAGCGCGCGCGCGTCTTCACGCGCTCGCACTCGGCATCCCCCGGCGTGGGCGCCGGGTGCTTGGGGCACCGCGACAGACAGAACGGCAGCGCGGCGCAGCGAGCGCAGGCGGCCTCGAGCTGCTGGGCGCAGCGAGCCTCCGAGGCCTGTCTCGGTGCGAAGCCGGCGTCGCCGCTCCCCACGTCGTCGTTGCACAGCAAGCGCTGCCCGGAGGGCAAGAGGATGTGGGCCTGCGGCAACAGCAGCGGGCAACCCTGGTGGAATTGGAACGGCGCCAGCGCCGGTCGCAGCGGAACGCCGAGCGCGGTGAGCAGCTCACGCGCCTCGGCCAGCGCGTCCACGCTCGCTGGATCGCGGTGGCACACCGAGGCCACAAAGAACGGGCGCGCGGCGTCCTCGAGGCCGACGTCCCAGGCCACGTTCGGGCTGCGCATCAGGGCGCGGTCGGTCGCCAGCGCGCGCAGCCAGTCTTGCTGCGCGCGCAGCGCGGCGAGGTCGCGCACCGCGAGCTGGAGGGCCACCAGCTTGCCGCGGCTGATGAGGCCGCGCACCGCGTCGAGCGCCGCGGCGTCGCGCTCGGGTCCTGCCAGGCGCCAGCGAAAGAAGAAGGCGTCGAACATGGCCTCGTTCGCGCGCTCGCCGCCCGCGCTGCCGGCGCTCGCGTCGGGGGCGGCGCAGGCCAGCGCGTCCTGCAGCTCGTCGGCCATCAGCAAGCTGATGAGCTGCAGGCCTCGCGCTCGGCAGGCCGCTCGTACCAGCGTCAGGACCTCGGCGTTGCGGCGCGCCAGCGAGCCGGTGGCGCCGCACAGCCGGAGCTTGACGGTGGCGATGGCGTGCGCCTCCTGCGCGCGGGTGATGGAGTCGATGATCTGCGCCGCCTGTCGCGCCGCTGGTCGGCCGAGCGTCGACACCGGGCCGAGCGCGAACAGGTCGAGCACCGGCTGGGCCCACCCTCGCGCGGTCAGCGCCGCCACGCCGCGGCGCTCGTCGTCCTCGGCCGTCGCCACCAGCCCGAGCCGCTGCAGGGGCGCCAGCGCAGCGTCCGCCGGCACGGGGGCGCCGCCGGTGAGCGCCGCGGCGAGCTCGGCGTCGACCTTGGCGGCGCGCATGGTGAGGCTGTTGACCACGACCCAGCCACCGTCCATCGCGAGCGCGAGGTTCCAGCGCGAGCCCACCAGCGCCTCACGCGAGACCTGCGACGAGGCCTGCGGCGAGCGCGGCGACGAGGGCTGAGCAGGCGGGCCCATGAGCTAGACGACTTCGATCCGGGAGGATTCGCCGGCTTGTTGCAGGTACTTGTAGTAGTAGGCGATCTGGTGCGGCACCACGCCCTTGTGCATCTCGCAGGAGTTGGTGTCCCACGTCCCCTTGATGGCGGCGGCGCGGAAGCCACAGCCGGAGTCGCACGACGGCATGTACTCGCAGTCGCGGCACTCGGCGTAGTCCATGGCGGTCCGGTTGATCACGCGGAGCTCTCGTGATCGCGCGCGCGTGCGCTCCGGCCCCGGGAGCGGCTCCCCGATGGTGCCGCACACCGCGTCGTCATGGCCGATCTCTGCCACGCACTTGAACTTGCGGCCCGACGGGTCGACGACCCACGTGTTCATGTTGACGAACGAGCAGTACGGGCTCTCCCAGACCGGCTTGGGGAGCCGAAACAGGTTGGTCTGATACGCGGTCGCGATCTTCCAGAAGTGCTCGAGCATGTCCGGGGAGAAGTACTCCTCGTAGCAGGCGAACGACTTGGCGGAGCACACGCTCTGGATGTCGAGGATGGGGAAGAAGTAGAGGCGGACGTTTGGGTGTCGCAGCACGCCGGCGGCGTTGAGCGCCTCGAAGCAATCGCCGATGGACCGCCAGTCCGCGGGGCTTATCTGGATGCGCCACTGCACGCCGATCCCAGCCTTGAGCAGCATCTTGGCGGACTCCAGGATGCGGTAGAAGGTGCCCTTGGTGTTGTCGGGGCCGACGCGCACCTGATCGTGATACTGAGGCGAGCCCTCGAGCGTGAGCTGCACGAACTTGAGCCCATACCGCAGGTCCGCGATGGCCTCCTCGGTGATGAGCGTGCCGTTGCTGATGATGATGGTCTCCAGCTCGATCCGCTGCGCCGTGGTGTAGACGCGGAGATCCTCCACGAGCTGGCGCGCGACCTTGAGGTTGACGAACGGCTCGCCGCCGTACAGCGTGAGCGCCACGCCGCGCGCGCCCACCTCGTCCACCCGGCGCTTGATGTCCGCCACCAGGTGGCGCGCCATCTCCGGGGTGAGCGTGGTCTGCGGCGGGTGGCTCGCCGTCTCGTAGCAGTACGGGCATCTCATGTTGCAGGCATAGGTCAGCACCACGCTCACGTTCACCACCGGCCGCCCGAAGCGGAAGTTGCTGAGGTGGTGGGCGACGTAGTCGAGCTCCTTGCTGCGCGACTCCACGACGAAGCCGCGGCTGCGGAGCCGCGCGACCGTCTGCTCGTCGAGCTGGGCCCCGGGATCCTGACGAAGATACCGGAACACGGGCTCGCTGGTGCGGATGAGCCTGCCCTGCGTGTGGTTGAACGCAAGCCAGGTCTGGTCGTCGACCTCAATGAGGCTGTTGAACTTGGATGGCTCCAATGTCCGGCTCCGGTGGAGGGTTCCGTGCGACGTAGGTCTCGGTGTCCTTGATCTTGGTCTTGCGGGTCTCGCAAGCATCGAGCTGGCTCGGGCGGTCCAGCGGGCAGCCGCCGCCGCACACCGGCAGAAACTCACACTGGGCGCAGGCCTTGTCGGGCCAGTAGTCCCGGGTGAGCAGCCGCGAGCGCGAGCGCGTGTACTCCACCTCGCCGCCGGCCAGCACCTGACCCACCTTGACCTCGGGGCGCGGATCGTCGGGGCAACTGTAGAGGCCCCCGTCCGGGCTCACGAAGAAGCTGGACACGGCATCCAGCGGACAGCCGCTGCAGTGCTGCGCCGGCCGCGGCTTCCAGTGCGCGTCGCCCTGGAAGTCCGGCGAGGTGGCCTTGGGCCCGCCGTTGAAGCCCGGCTCGATGATGACGCCCAGCGGGTGGTCCTTGACCGCCTGGTACAGCGCGAAAACGTGGTCGCGGTTGTTCTCCCAGTTGACCGCGCGCTCCTTGATGCAGCCCTCGAAGCTCTCCGACTCGCTGGCGTCTTCGCTGTTGGTCCAGTACATGTCGCAGCGCCAGCGGTTGGGCGCCACCCCGGCGCGCAGAAGGTCGTCGAGCAGCGCGCGCACCTCTTCCTTCTGGACGCCGTTGACGTGCAGCCGGACCCGCACCCGGAGGTCGCGTTGGCGCAGCAGCGCGATGCCCTCCATGATCCGGTCGTAGGAGCCGACGCCGTCGTGCTGCTTGCGGATGCTGTCGTGCCGCGCCTTGCCGCCCTCGAAGGTGATGTGGAAGCCAGAGGCCAGGTCCAGCACGGGGGAGTCGTGATGCTTGGTCAAGAGCACGCCGTTGGTGACCACCGGCATGCTGAGGGTGATGCGGCGCCCTTTGACGAACTCCGCCATCTGCGTCATGAGGTGCCGGCAGGCCGGCTCGTTCATGAGCGGCTCGCCGCCGTACATGGTCATGACCAGGAGGCGCGCGCGCGACTGCAGCGCGGTGCGCTGCGCGAACTTGGCCAGGTGGTCGGCGGTCTCGAGCGACATTCTCGCGACGCTGGGCGAGAAGGTCTGGATGCAGTACTTGCACGCCAGGTTGCACGAGCGGATGACCTGCACTTGCAGGGAGCAGCGATCGGCGGCGAAGCGCGAGACCCGGCGCCGGTGGATCTGGACCTGCAGCTCGTCCGTGTCGTCTTCGACCACGAAGCCGCCGCGCGCCAGGGGATCGAGCATGCCGCGGTAGCGCCCCGGGTAGAACGCCCCAGGCAGCGGTTTGCTCCGGGCGGTCCGTAGCCAGGTCGCCACCGGCGCGGGGACCACCAGGGAGTGCGCCGACTCGGTGTTGTGGACGACGGTGCCCCGCGGATCCACGTCGACCAGCACGTTGAACTGGGAGGGCTTCATTCGATGGCCTCCGCCGGGGGCGTCTGCGCGGCGCGCGCCTGCACCCCGCTCAGCTTGGCCTCGAGCATCTGGTCGATCTTGGCGTGCAGCACGGTCTTGTGCGTGCCGCACCAGTTGCCGTGGCGCATGTCCCCGTGCTGGTTGCGCGCGTGCAGGTTGCATCCGCCCCCGCACTGCGGCAGCACCTGACACTCGCGGCAGCTCTCGAACGCGAGCGGGTCGCGGGTGGTCCACTCGAGGACGCGCGCGTCGGTGCGAAACCATCCGTTGTCGGTGATCCGGCCCACCGCTCGGTCCTTGCGACCAAGCTCGGCGATGCAGTTGTACACCAGGCCGTCCGGGGCGATGCAGTAGGTGTTGCCGACCACCACGCACGACAGGATCTGCGCGACCGGCGCCTCCGGCGGCATGGCGCTGGGGGCGATGCTGGCGATCTGCTGCGCCGCGCGCGAGCGCGGATCGATGGTCTCTGCCTCGGCGTCGCAGGTCTCGCCGCAGGGCAAGAACTGCTGGCGGATGGTGAACATGAACCGGACCCGCGGGTTCTCGGTGAACCCTTCCTTGGCCAGGTCGGCGAGCAGCTCGGGGACCTCCTCCGCGGACGACGCCTGGACTCGGATGACGACGTTGATGCCGTGGTCGAGCAAGAGGTGGATCCCGGCCACCACCTGGTCGAACGTCGGCTTCTTGTTGGTCGCGACGCGCAGGAGGTCATGCTTGGGCCTGGGGCCGTCGAAGGCGACCATGGCGTGGCCAAGGTATGGCGCCAGCGGGGCGACGCGCTCCCGGCTGGCGAGCGTGGCGTTGGTCGCCATGCTGCCCTCGAACTTGATGCCGTTGCGAGCCGCCCAGGACGAGAGCTGCGACAGCAGGGTGTGCCCCTTGTCGACCTCCAGCAGCGGCTCGCCGCCGAACAACATGACGCGCAGCTCCTTGGTGGAGTCAGCCAGGCACTTGCGCTGGATCGCCAGGATGATGCGGTCGAGCGTCTCCTCGCTCATGCGCTCGAGGTCCGCGCCCTCCTCGAAGCAGTACGGACACGCCAGGTTGCAGTGAAAGGTCAGCCCGACCACCACGCTGAGCGTCCTGGTGTCGTGGACCGCCTTCTGGTGCAGGTACCGGTACAGCGAGTGCTCGTCGAGCTCGGTGGCCACCAGGGCGTCGATCGCCATGAGCCGCTCCAGATCTCGCTCGGCCAGGAGCTGGGGCTTGCCGCTCTTCAAGAAGTGTGCGGGCATGGCGCCGAGCACCGCCCACTTACCGGACAGCGTGTTGAAGACCGCGGTCTTGCTGCCCAGCGTGCGGTAGACGTTGAACCGCGACGCCTTGACCTGCTCGCCGGGCGCGCGCGCTGGGCTCTCTCCGAGGACGTTGAGTTGCGACGGCCGCTTGTTCATTGCGTCACCTTCTTCATGGGGAAGCGGGGGTCGACGGAGTCCTCGCTGGCCGCGATGCGCTGCTTGAGCCGGACCAGCTCAGCGAACGCGGAGTTGGCGGTGCGCTGGCAGGCCGGCGCTCGCGAGTAGCGGACGCGGCCGTCCTTGCCGCGGTAGGCGTCCTGGAGCTCGTGCGCGCACTTCTTCACGTAGCACAAAGGGACGTAGGCGCAGGTCGCGCACGTCGGGTCGTCGAACGGCGACGCATTGATGATCTTGAGATACCGGGCGTTGTTGTAGAGAGGCCGGGTGATGTGGCCCATCTTGTACTCGGGGACCTCGTTGTGCTGCGCGCACAGGTAGTGCTCGCCGCCGGGCGCCACGGCCACGCCGGAGCCGCGGCTGTAGTCGCACATGGTGATGAAGCCAACCTCGGATAGCGGCGGCGGCATGATCGCGGCCGCGTGCGGCAGGCGGAACTTGTCGAGGGGCCACGGGCTCTGCCGCGCGACCTGTTCGAGCTCGGGCAGGACCGACATCATGTCGAGCGATCTTGGACGGACCTCTTCGCTCTTGCCGCGGCGCGGCAGGAGCAGCGCGCGTCCACTCTGCGCCGCGTACTCCTTGGGGCCGCTGACGCCGCAGGTCGGCTGGAAGGTGAAGGAGTGAAACTCGAACTTGATGTCGCCGTACGTGGTGTTCCCCATCGCCGCGTGCAGCTCGCGCAGCACGGTCCCCAGGTTGTCGATGATGCCTTCGCGGTGGGTCACGTTCAGGCGGACGATGAGCTTCTTGCCGAGCTGGGCCGCCAAGGCGATGCCAGCGAGCGTGTCGTCATAGCCGTTCTTGCCGTTGACGTACGGGCGCTGGACGCCGTGCATCTCGCGCGACTCGCTGAGCGCGACGTAGAACAGGTCCACGTTCTCCACGACGGCGCGCGCGCGCGGCGAGGAGATGAGCGTGCCGTTGGTGGTGGCCATCACCTGCAGGTTCACGCCGAGGCGTCGGGTGACCTCCTGGGCGCCCTGGATGACGCGCAGGCACTGGTCTGCGGCGATCAGCGGCTCGCCGCCGAACAGCCACAGCGCCACGTTCCAGGCCTTGCGGGCCATCAGCATCTCCTCCAAGGTGCGTACGGTCGCATCCAGGTGCTGATCGCTGATGACCGGAGCCCGATCGTAGTCGAGCTGTGGACACTCGGGACATACGCAGTTGCATTGATACGATGGCGTGACGGTGAGGCTCACGATGGCCGGTCGATACCGGGCCTGATGGAGCTCCACCTCGAGCGCCCTTCGCTCTTCGTCCGGCGTCCGATCGACGATGAAGCCCCGCGCGCGCAGGAACCGCTCCTCGAGCGGCGCCAGCCTCCGCTGCGCGCGCTCATGGAGCTTCCGCGACATGCCGCCAGGTAGCACCGCCTGGGTCCGCGTGTTCACCACGAACGCCTCTCCGTCGACCTCGACCGAGACGTTGTACGCCGACGACACGCCGGCGGGCGGCTTGCCGCGTCCAATCGTTATCATCGGTGAGACCCTATCATGAGACAATAAACCTCCGGGATTACATGATGTCGCACTACCAGAAGCGCTCTGCGTTGGGCGTGTCGCGCAGCGCGCCGCGCAGCAGCGCTGCGAGCTCCCACGGCGGGCCAGGCTCCGAGTACAGCGACACGCCAAGAGGGTCGCTCTGCTCGTCGCGATACACGTGCTCCGGGTGACGTCTGGCGTGCTCAGCCAGCGGCGTGTTGGAGTAGATCCGCGCGCCGCAGGAGTAGGTGAACTTGACTCCCGGATAGCTGCGGATGAGCGCCAGCGTCTGGGCGACCGTGGCGTCGGTCTCCCCGGGCAGCCCAAAGAGCAGCGACACGGTGACTGGCAGCTTGGCCGCAGCGTAGCTGTCCAGCGCCGCGACCATGGACGCGACGGTGCCTGGGCGGCCGATCTGGGACAGTACGGAGTCTGCTGCGGTGTCGAAGGTGAGCAAGATCCCCTCACAGCGTGAGCGCTGCATCGCGCGGAGTAGCTCGGGAGCTGGCTTGATAGACAAGCAATATGCGCGCCATCCAAGGCCGGCTTCGGCCAGCAGGCGCAACGCGTGCTCATACACATCGGAGTACAAGACGTTCAGCTCGCCGTCGGCGAGCATCACTCGCGACGCGCCTTGGCGCTGGATGAGCTCGAGCTCCTCGGTGATCCGCGGGGCGGCGCGCGCGCGCGCCTTCCTCGCCTGACTGCGGCCCTCGATGCAGTAACTGCAGCGGAGCCCACATCCGCTGGAGGTGCGCAGGGGGAAGAACACGTTCCGCTCGCGCAGAATTGTGCGATGAGGCACTGAACAGAGCGGGACGAGGTCATTGTCCCAGGTGGCATCGGCGGGGCGTCGAGGCCGCCCTTCGTCCTCGGCGGTGACGAGGCCTGGGACCTCTTCCATGCTGGTCTGGAGCACGACGGCGCGCACGAAGCGGGTGATCGCCTCCGCGCCAGGGCCGATCACACCGTAGGGCAGATCGAAGGCGCGGAGCAGGTCCGCTGATGCCGCCGCGAAGCCGCCGCCCCCCAGCAAGATGCGGGTCCGCGCAAATCCTGCTTGCCGGATCCTGGCGAGCACCGTCCGCAGCGTGGGGACGCAGGACCGGGACAGGATCTTTTTGCTATCGATATCTGCGACGTACGCGATATCGAGATTTCGGAAGTTGATGCCGATGACATCGGGCTTGAAACGCAAGATCTGCGCGGTGAGCGCGAAGTCGATGGTGCCCGGCAGAAAGGGATCGAGGATATGAACCTCGGCGTCCAGCTCGGCCACCAGCGCCGCGGCGAGGATCTCCAGCCCGTATGGCGAGACGAAGGTCGTGACGTTCGGGTTCGCCGAGATCAGCAGGACTCTTGGCGCTCGCCCGAGGGCCGCGCGCATCTCGGCGCGGAACTGCTGGCGGCGCTCGAGGACCTCATCATGCTGGGTCGGCGTCGCCACGCCGACGGGCCGCGTCACGGCGCTCGGCTGCAGCGAGGGTGTGAGGGGTTCTATAGACAGACAGGCTGCGATTTACGCAACTTTCGCGCCAACTGGACCATCGACAGATTGCTAGTTCGTGGAAACAGCGACCGTGGCTGTTGCCGCATCCAGTCATCGAGTCCGTCGCCCCACACCTTGCGCCAGGTATCCAGTTCGATCATGTAGCTGCGGAAGTCGAAGCGCGCCCCGGGCAAGAGCAGCATCTTCTTGAGGATGTCGCCGCGCTCCAGGAACAGCTCATCGCGCGAGTAGGTTCGGCCGCTGGCGTGGTCCAGGGTGCTGAACCTGGCGTAGCTGGTGCGGAGCTTGGCCAGGCCGACCTTGCTCTGGGCCGGCATGTCGCACGCATAGTCTCCCAGGGTGTAGCGCTCACCCGCGGTGATGCCGAACTCCTCGTCGTCGAGGCGGTTGTTGAGCTGCGGGCTGTAGAGGAACCAGCTGAGCGCGATGCCGTCGATGAGCTTGTTGTCGCCCTCGGTGGCCTTGCGCAGAAACTCGTAGGTCTCGAGGTCGGCGGCCCGCTCGACCTGGGGCAAGCCCGTGAGGATGAAGGTGAAGTTACGGACGCCGGCCGAGCGCGCCATCTCGAGCAGCGGCGGCACGTTCGCGATGTTGGTTCCCTTGCGATAGAGCTTGAGCGTCTTCTGATGATAGGACTCGAGGCCCCAGCCGATGTAACGGACCATACGTGTCCGCTGGAGGATCGAGCGCAGCGCGAGGGCTGGCTTGACGAGCATCATCCCGAGGACATCGAACTCCACGGGCAGCTTCTTCTCTTCGCAATAGGCAAGGAGGGTCTCGAGGTCCTCGGGCTCAGTGTAGTTGTCGAAGATGTAGAACTTTCGCCAGCCGTGCTTGTGGTAGTACTCCGACACGGAGTCGCAGAACTCGTCCATCGATACGGCGGCGCGCCCCGGGCCATCGGTGTGATAGCAGAACCGACACTTGTCCCAGGCGCAGTGGAAGGGCTGGCGCCGCAGCGGAATGGCGCGCTCTTGATGCCAGGGCAGCACGGGGGAGAGGCGGAACCGCGCCGGCTCCGGGAACGAGTTGCCGTGCAGGATCACCTCGCCCGGCGCGCCATCGAGGATGTGTAGCAGCACCTCTTCGCCGTCGCCCTGGACGACATGGGACACCGCGGGGAACCGCTCGACGAAGTCCTCCGGACTGACGGTGTTGAAGAACGCCCCGCCGACGACGATCTTGGCCGTCGGCGCGCCGGTGTGACGCAGTGAGCCGAGCGCAGAGAACAGGTCCTCTGCCATGTGGATCTCATCGAGCCCGCACAGCGAGAGGCAGAACACCGCGTCAGGATCGGCGAGCGCGGCGCGCAGCTCTGGCCCTTCCACCGGCATGACGGCGAACGCATACTGACCTGGCCGCCGGCTCTCGAGATAGCTCGCCAGCACCAGCGCGGCCGGGCAGACGTTGAAGAGCAGCGTTTGCCTGCGGCTCTTAGGCGACCGAACCTTGACCAGCAAACTCTCTGAGCTTTGCACCGACTCTGACTCTAAGGCAGCCCAGGCCGCGCTGCCAAGCACGATTCCTTCAAGGCGCGAAGAGGCGCTGCTCTGTCGGTCGCGCGCAGTGGTGCGGGTGCTTGTTATTCCAGCGGCTTGCCTTCAGATGCGGAGTCGTCGACTGCAGCTATGCGACGTTATGTCCGTGTGGGCCTATGCACGCTGTCCCAGATAGCTGCTGGTCAGGATTGCGTCTCCGCGAGCAGAGGCGCAAAGATCGAAGCATGGAGGGGACCGGTCCACCCCGGCTCGTCAGCTTCGCGCCGGACGTCCGCTTCGAACGCAAGCTTGGCGGCGTGGTGGAGGTCTCTGCGCCAGGCGTGCGGTTTCTGACCTCGGAGCGCAACGCGCGCTTGATTCGCCAGACCGTCCTGGCGCACAGCGGGCGGTTCCTCGCGAGCGAGCTCCTGGAGGCGCCGGAGCTCGACGACGCCGTGCGGCAGCTCCTGCAGCGGTTGCTGCACGCGGTGGACGGGACCACAGGCAGCAGGCTGGCGGACCTCTACGACCGCATCGGGCGCGAACTTCCGGATCCGCGGTTCGTGTTCCAGAACCATGGCTTTGTCGAGGAGGAGGAGTCGTTTGACTGGCTGCTGCCCGAGGACGTCGGGCACAAGTATCCGTTGAACCTGGCCAGGTACCTGGTGGACGGGCTCTCGCTCGAGGATCGCATGGTGCTCGACATCGGGTGCGGACGAGGTGGCACCTGTTCGTTCCTCTCGCGCTACTTTCGGCCGCGTCAGGTGGTGGGGCTCGAGTACTCGCGCTCGTGCCTGGCGCTGTGCCGGCGCGCCCACCCGCTGCCGCGCTTGAGCTTTGTGTGCGGCGACGCCGCGGCGCTGCCGTTCTCCGCGGCGTCGTTTGATGTCGTCACCAACATCGAGTCTTCTCATTGCTACCCGGCGCCCTGGCTGTTCTTCGCGGAGGTGCGGCGGGTGCTGCGCCCGGGCGGCGTCTTCTGCTACACGGATGTCTTTGGCGATCTCGAGGAGCCAGCGCGCGCGCGTCGGCGCCTGGAGGCGTTGGGGTTCGTGGTGGAGCGGCAAGACGACATCACGGCGCGCGTCGCGCGCGGGCTGACGGCCGGGTACGCGGACTTCGAGCGCTTGTTGCGCGGCATGGTCTCGGAGCAGCGAGGCAACGGCGAGCTGGTGGAGTCGATGCTCGACTCGATCAAGCGGATCCCCGAGGAGGCCTACGCCAGCGGCAAGGCGGTCTATGTCGCCTGGCGGCTGCGGGCGCCGGCCGAGCATCGGGCCGACCATCCGGCCGAGCATCCGGCCGACCATCCGGCCGAGCATCGGGCCGACCCGGTGGCGATGGCCGGCGGCGACTGAAGCGAGGAGCGCATGAACATCATCGGCCTGTCCGCCCTCTATCACGACGCGAGCTGTTGCTTGCTCAAGGACGGCGAGCTGGTGGCCGCCGCCTCGGAGGAGCGCTTCTCACGGCTCAAGTTCGATCCGCGGATGCCGGTGCAGGCGTTCCGCTACTGCCTGGAGGCTGGCGGGCTCCTGCCGACGGACATCGACGTCGTGGCCTACTACGAGTCGCCCTCCAAGAAGCTGTCGCGGCAGCTCTGGGCGCAGGTCTCCGACCACAAGCTGCCGGACCTGGCGCGGCTCGATCCGCTGCGGCCCGAGCGCGAGATCCGCGAGCGGCTCGGCTACCTGGGGCCGATCGACTTCTTCGATCATCACCTCTCGCACGCCGCCAGCGCGTACTACTTCTCCGGCTTCCCGGAGGCCGCCGTCTTGACGGTGGACGGCGTGGGGGAGTGGGCGACCACGAGCTACGGCCGCGGCTCCGGCGATGACCTGGAGCAGCTCGAGGAGGTGGAGTTCCCTCACTCGATCGGCCTGTTCTACTCGACGATCACGAGCTACCTGGGCTTTCGGGTCAACAGCGACGAGTACAAGGTCATGGGCCTGGCCCCGTATGGCAAGCCGACGCTGGTCGAGCCGCTGCGTCAGCTCTTGATCTCGCAGCCCCAGGGGCAGTTCCGGCTGGGGCTCGAGTTCTTCGACTTTCTGGGTGGACCGCGCATGTACTCGCAGCGGCTCTGTGAGCTCCTGGGCCAGCCAGCGCGCGCGCGTGGCGCGGAGCTCACCACCTTTCACAAGGATCTCGCGCGCAGCCTGCAGACCGTGCTGGAGGACGTGCTGCTGGAGAAGGCCCGCTATCTCGCGGACCGGGTCGGGAGCCGGTCGCTGTGCATGGGGGGCGGGGTGGCCCTCAACTGCGTGGCCAATGGCCGCATCGCGCGGGAGGGGCCCTTTGCGCGTGTGTTCGTGCAGCCGGCGGCGGGCGATACCGGTGGCTGTCTTGGCGCCGCGGCGCTGGCGCACCGCAAGCATCGCGGCGTTCGCCACACCCAGAAGCGGCTGACGCACGTTTGCCTGGGGCCCGAGACCTCCACCGAGCAGGTGGCGCGGCTGCTCGCGGACACCGGCGCGCCCGCGAGGGATCTGCGCGGGCGCGACGAAGAGCTTTTCGATGAAGTGGCCGGGCGGCTCGAGCGCGGTCAGGTGATCGGCTGGTTCCAGGGGCGCATGGAGTTTGGGCCGCGAGCGCTGGGTTGCCGGAGCATCCTGGCGAGCCCGCTCGTGCCAGACATCAGGGAGCGGCTCAACTTGCTGATCAAGAAGCGCGAGGACTTCCGGCCGTTCGCGCCGAGCGTGCTGGCCGAGCACGCCGCCGAGCACTTCGCGCTCGACCACGCCTCGCCGTTCATGCTGGAGACCTGCCAGGTCATCTCCAAGCTCGCGCTCCCCGGCATCACCCACGTCGATGGCTCGGCCAGGCCGCAGACCGTGGATGAGCACGCGCACCCGCGCTATCGCGCGCTCATCCGCCGCTTTCATCAGCGCACCGGGTGCCCGCTCATCATCAACACGTCCTTCAACGTCGCCGACGAGCCCATCGTCTGCACCGCGGAGGAGGCGCTGCTGTGCATGGTCAAGGCCAGCCTCGACGCGCTGGTGCTCGATTCGTTCTTGCTGGTCCGCGAGGACCTGCCCGAGAGCTGGCCACACCTGGTGGCCACGCTGCAGGGCGGCTACCACGGCCCGGCGAGCAAGAAGAGCGCGATCGAAGAGAACCTCTACACGTTCGTCTAGGGGGTGCCACGTGGATGACCGAGATCCGGACTCGCTCAAGACGCTGTGCGACGAGCTGGCGCGCAAGCTGATGCGTAACCCCAGCCGCCAGCTCCTGGAGATGACGCTGCGCCACAGCGGGCGGCTGCGGCCGGCGGCGGGCGCGCCGGGCTCGCCGGGCTCGGGCGAGCCGTCGCCGCAGCCGTCGTCGCAGCCGCCATCGCAGCCCTCGTCGCAGCCGCCATCGCAGCCCCCGGGGCGGCGGCCGATCAGCATCTGGCAGCCCCGCGAGGTGAACGGCGAGTGGACCTTCGTCCGGCCGGCGGTCAGCCAGCTCGGCGATGGCTACTGCCAGCGGCGCGAGATCGCGGAGCGCAAGACCGCGCGCCGGATCTGCCTGGTGGGCGAGTCCGTGGCGCTGGGCTTTTTGTACGCGCCGCACCTGACGCCCGCGCTGGTCCTCGAGCAGCAGCTAAACGCGCTCGCTGGCGCCGGGAGCCACGAGGTCGTCGATCTGTCGAAGTCCAGCGAGTCGCTGTTCCCGCTGACCGAGACGGTGGAGAGCGCGCTGCAGCTCGAGCCGGATGCGTTCGTGATCTTCGTCGGAAACAACTGGAACTTCCAGGAGAGCGACACCTCGCCGTACATCCCGGTGCCGGCCTTCCGCGCTCGGTTCGCGCGGGCGCTGCGCCAAGGCGGCGTGGCCGCGGCCCGCGCGCTAGGCCGCCGGCTCTTGCAGGACAAGGCCGCCCACGCGATGCAGCTAGTGGCCAAGGCCGCCGCCGCTCGCTCGATCCCGGTGGTGGTGATGGTGCCGGAGGTGAACCTGGCGGACTGGGAGACGCGGCAGCCGGTGCTCTGGCGGTCGGGCGACGGCGCGGCGCGCTGGCACGCGCTCTACGAGCGCGCGGTGAGCTGCCTCGCGCGCGCCGAGTACGAAGCCGCGCTCGAGCTGGCGTCCCAGATGCTGGCGCTCGACGAGGGCACGGGGCCCAGCGGGTTTCGCATCCAGGCCACCGCGTATCGTGCGCTGGGCCGGGCCGAGGACGCGGCGCGGGCGGCGCGCGCCGAGGTGGACTCCGACGTGATGGCGACGATGTGCTACTTGCACTGCCCGCAGGCGACCACGGCGGTGCAGGAGTCCCTGCGGCAGGCAGGTCGCGAGCACGGCTTCACCGTGGTCGATCTGCCCTCGGTGTTCGCCGCGCACTCCGGCGACAGCTTGCCGGGGCGCCGCTACTTCGTCGACTACTGCCACCTGACCACCGAGGGCATGACCGTGGCGATGGCGCCGGTCGCCGCGGCGTTGCTCCGCGGTGACGGCGGCGCTGGCGTCGCTGGCGTCGCTGGGCCGACCTGGGAGACGATCCTCGCCTCGACCCCGCCGCCGCCGCTCGCTCCGGAGGTGGACGCGGTGGCCAAGCTCGGGGCGGCGATCCACAGCGCGCACCGCCTGCAGGCCCTCACCATCAAGGGCGAGCTGCTGGAGCACTGGTGCGCGCAGGCGCTGGCCGCGTCGCCCGGGATCGCCGAGGCGATGTTCGAGCTGGTCGAGCTGCGCTGCAGCCCTGGGCCCGCGCTGCTGAGCCGCGCGGCGCAGCGCAACCTGGCGTCCCGGTACCCGCTGATGTTGCAGCACGGTCTGCAGTGGCAGAACCTGGACGCAGAGCTGCTCGAGGCGCTGTGCCGCGCGCTGGAGCAGCGCGGGATCCCCGCGCGTGCGCGCATCTCGCGGCGCTTGATCGAGAGCTTCGCGGTCGACCTGGTACCGTCGGAGCTGGCCGCCTCCGGGTTCTTCCGCTGGGAGCTCTACGAGGCCCTCTTCGCCGACGCCTTGAACATCGATCAGTCTCGCCACCGCGCGGCGTACCGCGCGGTGCAGCCGGCGTCCTCGTTCTGCCTGGTGGCCACCGGTGAGAGCGATCTGGAGCTGACGCTGTGCGCGCGCCTCCCGCAGATCGATCGCGCGATCGATCATCCGAACGAACACTCGAACGAACACTCGAACGATCACTCGAACGGTCACTCGAACGATCACTCGAACGACCAGGCAGCTCCCGCGGCCCCAGCGGGCGTGGTCAAGCTGGAGGTGGGCGGCGTGCCCATCGGTGAGCTCTCGTGCGGCGCGAGCTGGGGCACCGCGCGCTGGCGGGTGCCAGCGACCGCGCTACGCCCCGGGCTCAACAAGCTGACCGTGCGCTGGCCGCCGCCGACGGCGGCCGGGGAGCAGGCGCTGGTCGCCGCGGCCGAGCGCCTGGAGCGCGGGCTCGCCGCGGATCTGCACCCGGTGTTTGGCGAGATCTTCTCGCTCGTGGCCGGCCGCTGGCCCGGGGCGGCGGCGCCGGTGGGCCGGCCTCCATGACCCCAGCGCGGATGGTCCGCTGGGTTCGCGACGCGACGCTCGCGGAGCGCGCCTTCGTCGGCACCACGCTCGTGCTGCTGGCCGTCGGCGCCTGGTTTCGCGTGTCGGGCGCGCTGACCACCCCGCTGTGGAGCGACGAGGCGCGCCAGGCCATCGCGCTCGGTGAAGACCTGGAGCTGGCGGACCTGGCGGCGTGGCCGCTCAACCTTCGCCCGGTGCTCTACCTGCTCCTTGGCAAGGCCTCGAGCTGGATCGTCGACGCGGAGTGGATCTTGCGGCTGCCGTCGCTCGCGCCGTCGCTCGCGTCGCTGGTGGTGACCTTGGCGCTGGCGCGGCAGGTGCTGGTCTCGCGCGTCGCCGTGCTGGTGTCGCTGGCCGTGGTCGCGCTTGGCCCCTGGCTCATCGACTTCGCCAAGGAGTACAAGCCGTACGCGCTCGAGCACTTCCTGGTCACGCTGCAGGTGTACCTGACGGTCAAGTGGCTGTCGCGGCGCGACCGCGCGAACCTGCGCGCGCTGTTGCCGCTGGTCGCGCTGGGGCCGCTTTTGGGGTTCGCGTGCGTCTTCGTGGCCCCGTGCGTGCTCCTGGTGCTCGCGGCGGACGCCTGGCGTCGACGCGACCGGCGCACGCTGGCGCTCGCGGTGGGCGCGGCCGTGATGACCTTGGCGCTCTTCGCGGTGCAGTACCTGCTGTTCCAGCGCCACGCCACCAAGATGAGCTTTCAGTACTGGGACGCTAACTTCTACGACGCTGGCTTTCGCCTGCGGACGCTCGGCGCGCATCTCTGGGACATCCTGGGCCAGTTCCCCGCCGGCGAGGGGCCGCCGCTGGTGAGGCGCTTCGCGGCGGGAGTCCACGTGGTCCTTTTCGGGATCGGGCTTGGGGTCCTGGTGGCGCGCCGGCGCTGGGCGCTGCTGCTGCTGATAGCGGGGCCGCTGCTCTTGCCGATCGGCGCGAGCCTCGCCGGGCGCTGGCCGTATGGCATGGTCCGGGTCAACCTGTACATGATCGGCCTGGTGGCGCTGACGTGGACGGTCGCGCTCGACGCCGCGATCACCTCGCCTCGGCTGCGCTGGGCGGGCCTGGCGGCCAGCGCCGTGGTCGTCGCGCTCCAGCTCCCGACGCACCCACGGCTGCTGCTGGACAAGCAGGTGCCGGCCGCGCACATGCGCCCGATCTTGCAGCCGACGGACATGCCCTCGCTCCTCGCACAAGTGCTGGCGGCCGAGTCGCGCGCGCTGGCGGCGGGCGGGGAGGTCTGCGTCCACGTCTCGGCCGAAGCCCGGCCCGTCTTCCTTTACTACACGCGAGATCATGACGACTGGGCCGCCGCGGCGCGCGGCCTGCGGGTCGGCCGGTGGCTCGCCGAGAACTCGCGCCTCACGATGCTGGAGATGAGCGCGGCGCTGCGCGGTCCGGCGCAGCCTTGCTGGATGGTGCGATCGTACCGGTACGACGAGCAGCTCGCCGCGCGCCGCGTGCTCAAGGAGGACCGCTTCCGCGTGCTGGCCGAGCTCCAGGCCCCTGGGCTCGTGGCCACCAAGATCGAGCGGGTGGCGCGGCCACCAGCCGCCGCGCCGCCGAGCGCCGGCGAGCCGCTCACCCTGGCCGCCGAGGACGCCGTGCTAGCCGGCGACGGCCTCTGGTACTACGGCCGCGCTCGGATTGGCGGCATGCAAGGCGTGGATCCGCGCTGGGCCAGCGAGGCCATCGGCAACTGGAGCTCGCTGGACTCGGCGGTGAGCTGGACCTTCGAGCTGGCGCAGGCCGGCGAGTTCGAGGTGCTGGTGAGCCAGGCCGCGGCCGACGGCGCGGGCGGCAGCTATGTCGTGGACCTGGGCGGCCAGCGCCTCACCGGCGAGGTGGTGACCACACCGACCTGGCAAGCCTTCACCTCCGTCAGCCTGGGCCGCCTCCCGTTGCAGCCCGGGCGCCACACCCTCTTGCTCCGCGCAACGACGCGGCGTGGCACGCACGTCATGAACCTGCGCGGGCTCCAGCTCCGGCCGCGGTGACAAGCTGTGGTAGCGGGCGCCCTACCAACGCGGCGCCGCGCCGCGCGCGGCCGATGAGCTGGATCATTGACGTAAGGGCCTCCAGCAGGTGCACGACCTGAGTGGTGGAAGGGACCGCATTGCTGCCGCCAGCGAAGGAGCTGCACAAGGTAAGCATTCGTAGGAACCGGTTGCACCTAAAGAGCAGTGCAGTAGCGCTGGACGTGTGCCCGATCGGGATTGCTCACCAGGTGCGCGTGATACCGTCGCGAGCATGACGCGCATGGACATCAAGGGCAAGCAGCGACCGATCCAGAAAGTGTTCTGCGACGACTTCGTGCTGCGAGTGCCGCACTACCAGCGGCTGTACGCATGGAAGGCCGAGAACGCCCAAGAGCTGATCTCCAGCGGCTCGCGGCGTTTCTGTTGATCAAGCAAGTTAACGTGAACGACCACATTCGCAGATACGCGAGTGTGTTGGCAGCCATCGAGGCTGGCACCGCCGTCGCAGCAGAAAGCACTCTACAGCTCACCCCTGAGGAGCAAAAGCAGCTTGGGACGCACTCGACGGCGAGGGCTATCGGGAACCGAAAGTGCGCGTCTGCGTCCTGCTGCGCGTCGACCGTGCGCTGGGCGACAAGAGTTCGAAGTATAACGTCGACACGACAACCGTCGAACACGTCCGCCTCAGAATCCAAGGGACAAGAGCGAGTGGTTGACGAACTTTCCGAACGCGAAGGTCGGAGGCGAATGCGCGGGAGTTGAATCGCGCGATCATCAGCGCGGCGCCATGATACAGTAAGACGGTCGTGCGTGTCATCATCAGCGTAGGAATGGGCGCAGCTCGCCTCCTCGGCATCGCCGGCCTCATTGCCTGCTCAAGCCCACCGCCCTACGCGACCCACGACGTGGCACCCATCACGCAGGGGGCAGTGAACGACGGTGATCCCGCGGTCGTCGGCATTGTGATAGGCGGGACAATCGCATGTACCGGCCTCGTTGTGCATCCACGCATCGTGCTCACCGCCGCGCATTGCATCGCGCCGACGGCGCCTTCCGCCGTGTTGGTCGGCAGCAGCGCAGCGACTGGACTTGCGATCACCGTGATGCGTGCGCGCCGCCACCCTCATGCAGCGCTGGACTCGGTCGGGGCCGACCTCGCCTATCTGGTGCTTACTCGGGATGCCGCGGTAATGCCCGTAGCGATCGGTTCACTGGCGTCTGCGGACGTCGGCGCTGACGTCCGCGTGGTCGGATTCGGTCGTGCCACTCCTGACGATGTTACCGCGGGGACCAAGAGAGAAGGGATCTCACGTCTCGATGCGCTCGCGGAACGGATGCTCTCGCTCACCCCGCATCCTTCACTTCCCTGTCGAGGCGATTCGGGTGGGCCGGTGTTTCTCGGAGAGCGTGTTGTCGGTCTAGTCTCGGAAGGGGACAGCGCATGCATGGGCGAGTCGCGCGCGGTCCGCCTCGATGCTAACACAGCATTCCTGGGGCCGGTGCTAACTCAGATCGCGGAAGTAGAGAGGGGACTGGGCGTAGGATGTGTAGTCGATGAAAACTGCACGTCACATGCCTGCGTCGCGCTGGACGAAGCGCCCGCGTTCCCGCTTTGCAGCGCCATGTGTATCGAGGACTACGACTGCCCCGCCCCACTTCGCTGTCACTCCAGCGGCTCGGCGCGGTGGTGCGCACCAAATGGGATCCCCGGCGCGCTCGGCAGCCCGTGTGCGGACGAATTCGCGTGCGACTCGGGCTGTGCGAAGACGGCCTGGATGGCCACCGCGTCTGCACCGAGATCTGCTTCCCGTCTGATCCGGCAGCGTGCCCTGCTGGCTTCATCTGCCGGACACCTGCGGAGGCAGGGACTGGGACCGACAGCGAACTCGTCGGCCATTGCCTCCCCAAACGAGGGCACCGGAGGCCGCGAGCGGGTGTTCGGCCGCAGGCGCCCGCGCATCGAAAGGCGGGTTGATTGTGGTCGCCGCATTTTCAGTACTGGCTGCGTTGCTAAGGCCGAAGCGCAGGAACTCTTACTCCGGCTTCAGAAGCTAAACCAGTCGTCGTGGTGTAGTTCTCATCCTGCCCCGCGCACGCGGCGTGGCGGCCGTGGCGGTGTGAAGGGGATGACCTTCGCGAGCACGTGAACCTCGGCGCGGTAGTGCACGGCGAGCAGCGCCCGGCTGCGGGGCGTGAGGATCGCCTGCGCGCTGGCGCCCCAGCGCATGCCGCTGAGCTTGAGCCGCTGGGCCACGAGCGTCTTGCACGTCGCCTCAACGAAGCCGGATCCGATTGCAAGGCCGGCCGCCTTGAGGCCCGCGTAGTCCATCCGGTGCTTGTGTTTGCGGTAGTACGCCGCGCAGCGACGGATGGCTGTAACCGCTGTGCGAACCCCACCTGGAACGGTGCAAAGGGGGCGCTGATGCTGGCAGGATGAGGAAGATCTACAAGCGGAGCGAGCGAGCTGAGTTGGTGGCCGCGGTCCAGCGTGGCGAGCCGGTCCCGAGTGCAGCGCGACGGCTCGGGGTGATCGCATCGACGGCGTATACATGGGTGCAGAGGTCGAAGGACGAACGCGACTCGGGATCAGCGAGGACGCCGACGTTCGTCGAGTTGGTGACGGCCGCGCCCGCGAGCACGGCCTTGGTGGTGCGGGTCGGCGCCGCGGAGATCGAGTTGCGCGTCGGGTTCGACGCTGGCCTCCTCCGGGCGGTCGTTGCCGCGCTGGATGGAGGTGCGCCGTGATCTCGCACGGTCTCCCGATCTACGTGGCGCTCGAGCCGGTGGACATGCGGCTGGGCGCGGCACTCGGGGGGATGGTGAGGGAGAAGATGCGCGCCGAGCCGCGATCGCGGGCACTGTTCGTGTTCGTGGGCAAGCGCGGGCACACGATGAAGGTGCTGACGTGGGACGGAACCGGGACAATCGTGATCCACAAGAAGCTCGACGCCGGGCGATTTGAACTGCCACGGGCGACCGAGCCGGGTGAACAGCACCTGCTGGTGAGCGCGGCGGTCTTCGACGTGATCCATCGCGGTGTAGCGCTCACGCCGCGCACGACGCCACGCCGGTATCACTGACGCGCAATTTGCGCTTGCACAGGGAGATCCACGTCGTGTAGTGGAGAGGAGGGTGGCCTCTACCGACGAAGGAACCAGGACGATGTCGCAGAAGGTGATGGCGACGACGATCGCTCAGCTTCAGGCGGAGCTGGCCAGGGCCAAAGCCGAAGCCGCGATCAAGGTTGCCTCGCTCGAGGATACGATCACGGGGCTGGCCCACCAGTCGCGTTGCTCAAGCGGCGGCTGTACGGCAACAAGACCGAGCGGAGCGGCACGAGCGAACTCCAGCTCGCGCTTGGAGATCTACTCGCGGGCGAGGCGCAGCTCCAGAAGGAGCTGAACAAGAAGGTCCAGGATGCGACGGAGGCCGCCCCGCCTGATCCGGAGGGCAAGGCAAGCCTCGTCCTCACGGCCGGCGCGACCTGTCCACGAGCAAGCTGCCCCGTGTGGTGATCGAGATCGTCCACGAGGAACTCGAGGCGCGAGGCTGTCGCCGGATCGGCTTCGATGATTCGCAGCAGGTCGCCTACCGGCCGGGTGGGTTCTACATCCTGGTCAAGCGGGTGGCGAAGTACGAGGTTGTCACGAACGGCGACACGACCAGGGCGACGACTCCGGCAGGCTCGGCCGCGAGTTCGCGGCTCGCGCCGGCCATTGAGGACCGCGCAACAACGACACCAACCGCGGAGACCGCCGTTGAAGCCAGCGCCCTCGTCACGACGGTGGTGGGTGACGCCGAGCCCAGAGACCCTCTTCCCCAAAGCGCTGCTCCACACCTCGACGATCGCGCACATCTTGACGTCGAAGTTCGCGCTCGGAACGCCGCACTACCGCCTCGAGCAGGCGCTTGCCGACCAAGGCCTGCCGCTCGATCGTGGGCTGATGAGCCGGTACGTCGAGCACGCCGGCAACACGCTCGGCGCGACGATCGTGGCGGCGATGTGGCGCGACGCGATCGCGAACGGTCATGTGATCTCGACCGATGCGACCGGAGCGCTGATCCAGCCGACGAAGGCCAGGACGGCCGGTCGCTTGGGTGCAGAAGGGCACTTCTTCACCGCGGTCGTCGACGCCGATGCGTGCTGTTCCAGTACGTCGAGAAGCACACCAGCGAGGCGGTGCAGCAGCTCTTGGCGCGTTCCGCGGGTGCTCCAAGCCGACGCGAGCGCGGTCTACGACATCCTCGAGCGAGGGCCGCCAAAGGGATATCGACGACCCCGACGCCGCGGGCGTCACGCTCGTCGGGTGTTGAGCCCATTGTCGCCGATACGCTTCTTCGAGGCGGCGCTCTGCCGGTACGCCGTCAGGGGGTGCAGGGGCTCCTGCGCATCCGCGCGATCTTCGCCGCCGATCGCGCGGGGGCAACGCATGCCCGCGCCGAGCGCGCGGCGCATCGCGCCACGCATCTGGGCCCGTTGTTCGACGAGTTCTTCGCATGGACACGCGACGCGCGAGCGGCGGCATCCGGCAACAACCTCGCCACCAAGGCGCTCGGCTACCCGCGCTGAATCAGGAGGCTGAGCTGCGTCGCGTCCTTGTCGACGGCGAGTTGCCGCTCGACAACACACGCGCCGAGCGCGCGCGCTCCGCAAGATCGTCATCGGCCGCAAGAGCTGGATGTTCTACGGCAGCGACACCCACGCCGAGGAGCCGCCGCCGCGATCTTCCAGCCTCGTCGCCTCCTGCCGCCTCCATCGCATCGATCCGTTCGCGTACCTCGAGGAGGTCCTGCGCGTGCTGGCGTACTGGCCGCGCGATCGGTACCCTCGAACTCGCGCCGGTCCACTGGGCAAGAACCCGCGCTCGCCTTGATCCGGGATGAGCTGGACCTCCAGATCGGCAGTTTCACGGTCCCGCCGGCCGATCCGCCGCTGCCACGCTGATCTGTCCGCCGCCTCACACTGCGCCACGGGTTCGCACAGCGCTTACAATCGATCCGGATTCCCTCCTCGACATGGAGGCAGGATCAGGTCTCCACCGAGTCGTCGTCGCAATCGTCGATGTAGTCACACTCAGAGCTGCAATCGCCAAAGTACTCGCAGTCGTATTCGCAATTGCCAAAGTACTCGCAGTCGTATTCGCAATTGCCAAAGTACTCGCAGTCGTCTTCGCATCTACCGCCGGCCTCTTCTGCACCGGAGCCGTCACCGCAGTGGTGGGAGTCCCCGCACTCGTCAGCGCTGCAGCAGGCCGCGTCACCGGGGCTCGATGTGACCATGCAGGCTGCGACGGCGGTATTGCATGCGACGCAGTCACTGACGAGTGCACCCAGTCCGACCGTGAGGATCGTTCCGGCCCAGGAAGCCGCTGTGCAGCCATGCTGTGCGTAGCACTGATCGTGGACGTCGCAACAAGCTCCCACGCCTGAGCCGCAACTCAGTGATGACGCGGCTGAGTCGCATCCTTGAGCGTCATACTTGACGCTCGCGTTGATCTGTTGTTCGACCTCGCTGAACATGAATAGCGCAGCGTCGCCGAACATTGGCATCGACATCGTCGGATCATGTCTGGCCCTCAGAGTCTTGATCTCCATGTTCGCGTGGTGTCGGTACTTGATCTTGTCCAGGTTTTTGCCCGACTCGTAGACGACGTCATACATCGATGTACCGAATTTGCTGAACACATGCGCTACGAGGGCCGTGCGGCCGCCCTTCTCCGCGTGCACGACGTGCGCGACGAGGTCCCCCCGGCGGATCGTGGTCTCGTCCAGAATGGCGATGGACGGCTTCGCCGAGCTGCCGCTCGAAGTCGTGCATCCTTGGCCCGCGAGCCCAGCCACGCTCGTCGCGACAAGTGCGGCAAGCCGGAGCCGTAGTGAATAGGCCCTCGTTTCCGTTCTGGAACTCAACAATAACGCTCCCGGGGTGTAGTTCTTTGGCATAGCGGATCTCCTTCCTGTCTGGTTCAGTATTCTTTGGAAACAATTCAGCGACATCGAGGAATAGTACTTCGGTGCCAGGTGGTCGTTGCGCCGTGCTGCGCATTCCAAACGTGTGGACGATGTGGCAATTCTCACTTGGTTGACGAGTTTCGTGGGAACGACGACTCTGCGCATGCCTGTGTGGAATCACCTCATCCGCGGATGACGTAGCGAAAGCGGTATTCGGGCGCTCGTGACTCGCTCTGCGAGTCCGACACTGGGCTTTTGATCCTGGGCTTGGCGCCACGCAGGTGGAATGCCTGGATTCCTGGCGGCGGGCGATCAGCGTCCCGCGGTGCCAGCGGAGCGTTGTTGGCCTGATGGATGCGGCTAAGGTTCTCCTTGAACAAGGAGTGCATGTCAGCCAGCTACACCGCCTGGGACCACGCCGCCGCATCGCACGGCATCCTAGCGTAAGGAGAGGAAGAACGAGAAGCCTATTTCCTTCAGAGTCGGCCTAAGGCAGATCCACCGGCGGCGCGATTGAATGACGTTGTACGCAGTCCCCCCATCAAGGGAGCCAAGCGGAGGTGGTTGAGCAGTTCAGCGCACCTTGTCCGCACGCGAAAGGCGGCGGGTGAGGGCTCTGCGGAGGGCGCGCTTGGTGGATAGTTGCGGTCGATGAGCGAAGCCAAACTGCTGTGCCAGAGCTGCTTCCGCCCGATCGCTGAGGCGGGCGCCACCTGTACCCGATGCAACGTGGTCGATGTTGGTCCGCGGACCGCCACGACCGGCGCGGCCGGCCCCTCCGGTGGGGGAGCCTTTGGTGGCGCGCTCGAACGCCTCGACGCCGACCGGGTCTCGCGCGCGAGAAACATCCTCCTCTTGGTCGCGGTGCTGGCGACGTTCGGCGCGATCGTCTCCTATCTCGCGGTCTCCGAGGTGAATCGCAGCGCGGCGACCCAGGTGCTCGCCATGAATGGCAGCCTCGCTGCGTCCTACTTCGGCATATGGGTGTGGTCGCGCAGCACCGTGCTGCTGCCAGCCATCGTGGCGCTGGGCATCTTCGTCGGCATCATCCTGCTCAACGCGGCGGTCGATCCGTCGTCGCTGACGCAGGGCGTCCTCCTGCGGGGCATCATCATCGTGGCCCTCATCGGGGCGATCCGCGAAGCGCGCATCGCGCAGTCCTTTTCAGGGCGCTCGCAGGCTCCCTGAGGAGCGGAGAGGAGTTCGACCGGCGCGATGGCGCTGCGGCGCTCGTTCGCGAGCGCATGGCAGACGGTGCGAGGCTACCGAGCAGGAACGTGGCCTCCGGATGGTCGCGCGGTGGGCGCGGCGCTCAGCGCTGGCACGTGGCCAGCGAGACGTAGCCGTGCTTGACCGCGAACCGGGTCAAGTCGGAGTTGTTGCGCAGGCGTAGCTTCTTGAGGACGTGGCCACGGTGGGTGTCCACGGTCTTGATGCTGATGTGCAGGTCATCCGCGATCTCGCGGTTGGTCCAGCCTTGCGCCAGCAGCTCCAGCACCTGGAACTCCCGCGCAGACAGCTCCAGGGAGCCGGGCTGGCTGGTGTCGGGAGACAGGAGGGCCACCACCGCAGGTGGCGCCACCATCTCGCCGCGCGCGATGGAGCGCACGCCGGCGATCAAGTCTTCCGGGGTGACCGAGCCCAGGAACACGCCCTGCGCGCCAGCGCGCAGGTAGCGCGCGGCGACGTCCGGATCGTCATCGAGGCACAGCACCGCGATGCGACAGCGCGAGCACTCGCGCACCAGGCCGGCGACCAGGTCGAACGCGGGGGTCGAGGTGCCGGTCTCGATCATCACGAAGTCTGGCGCCGCAGCCATGATCAGCGGAGATGCGCCTTTGAGCGGGGTCACGATCACGATCTCCGCGCCTGCCTCCTGCTCGAGGAGGGTGCGCAGCATGGTGGCGACGAGCGGGTGCTCAGCGGCGATCGCGATTCGAGTGGAAGCTTGCATGGACCTCGTTGTAAGGGCAGCACCCGGCTGAAACGAGGTCGTGGAGGGGGTAGGCGGGGGACGCGGCGGGGTAACGATTCTGACGGGATACTCGCATCCTGCTGAAATTGCTTGCGAGTCGTTCTCATCGTGGATGCCCGCACCGGCTCGGGTATGGCTGGGTAGTCGAACGGAGCAGCCGCGCCGCCTCGACGACGGACGAGCGCGCCCAGGGCTGCGCGGCCCCTCGAGGGCCGCGATGGCGAGACGCTTGGGGAAACGCTGTTGCCAAGCGGGAGGTCGGGTGGCAGAAAGGCAGTAAGCCCAATGTCCACGCGGTCTTCTTGTTCGCGGAGTGTCCTGGCTCGCGCCCCCGGCGTGGCCTTGTCTTTGCCCGGTATGGTCGCGCTTTCGCTGCTGGGGGCAGCTTGCATGGGAGAGAGCGGTCCACGCAAGTCGGCCGAAGATCCCTGGCGCGAGGGCAGCTCCTCGTCGGAGGCTGGCGCCAAGCGAGGTGCCGGCGCTGCCGCCGGCGACCAGGCCGAGCGGCCCGAGGGAGGCGAGCCTGGCCCTTCGTCTCCGAAGGCCAAGCCAGCGACCCCGGCCTTCGATCCTTCTAACCTGGCCAGCGGCTTGGGCATGCTGGAGAAGATCGGCGACAGCCTGCGGGAGCCCGGGCCGTACGAGGCGCCGCAGCGCTCGGCGGACTTTGACGCCGACAAGCCGCACTGGTGGGTGCTGACGCTCTCTGGCGCGGTGGTGGAGCGCGAGTCCTTCTCGTGGAGCGGCGGCAGCGGCATCGAACTGGCGGCGCTGCAGGAGCGGCTCGCGCAAGCTGCCGGCGAAGAGAAGCTGCTGGGCGTGGTGCTGCGGTTTGCAGATCTGGAGCTGTCGTTTCCGGATGCGCTGGAGGTGCGCGCGGCGATCAAGAAGGTGCGCGCCGCCGGCCGGCGCGTGGTGTGTCACAGCCACGGCACTGGCAACGTGGAGTACCTGGTGATGTCCGCCTGTGACCGGGTGGGCATGGCGCCGCTGGGGCAGGTGGCGATCACCGGCCCCGCCGCGCTGCCGGTTCACCTGCGGCCGTTGCTGGCCCGCTTCGGGGTGGTCGCGGATTTTCTGCACGTGGGAGCGTACAAGGGCGCCGCGGAGCCGTTCACTCATGACGCGCCGTCGGCGCAGAGCCGCGAGGTGCTGGGCCAGATCCTCGACCAGCACTACCAGACCATGGTGGAGATCATCGCGACCGAGCGCGGCCTGACCCAGGCTCGGGTCAAGGAGCTCATCGACGTGGGGCTGCACGCGCCGCAGGCGGCGCAGCAGGCCAAGCTGGTGGATCAGGTGGGCAGCTTCGAGGAGCTGCGCGACGCGGAGGTCCGCGCGCCGTGGACCCACACCACGCTCTCGGACGGCGAGGCTACCAAGAGCCCGATGCAGGCGATGGCCGAGCTGATGCGCTTTCTCGGCGCGACGCCGGCGCAGCGCCCGACGCACCCTCACGTCGCGGTGGTGTACGCGGTGGGCAATATCATCGATGGCTCGGGGGAGGGCCTCCTGGGAGCGCGGCAGGAGATCGCCGCGGCCACGCTGGCGCCCGCGCTGCGCGCGCTGGCGGCCGACGACAGCGTCAAGGCGGTGGTGCTGCGGGTGGACTCCGGTGGCGGCAGCGCGCAGGCCTCCGAGCTCATCTGGAAGGAGATGAAGGCGCTGCGCGCCAAGAAGCCGGTGGTGGTGTCGATGAGCGACGTCGCGGCCAGCGGCGGGTACTACATCTCCTGCGGCGCCACCAAGATCTACGCCGAGCCGGACACCTTGACGGGCTCGATCGGCGTGGTCGGCGGTCGCCTGGCGTTCGGCGCCGCGCTGGCGCAGCAAGGCGTGCGCACCTATCCGATGGGCCGCGGCAAGCGCGCGACCATGGCGCAGAGCCTGACCGCCTGGACGGCAGAAGAGCGCACGGTGATCCAGGCCATGATGGACGACGTGTACGGGACCTTCCTGGCGCGGGTGGCGCAGGGGCGAGGCAAGACGCTCGAGCAGATCCACGCGCTGGCGCAAGGCCGCGTGTGGACGGGCGCCAAGGCCAAGGAGCTGGGGCTGGTGGACGAGCTGGGCGGGCTCGCCGAGGCGATCGCGGAGGCTGAGAAGCTCGGGCAGGTGCCGGCCTCCGCAGAGCGCGAGATCTTTCCGCCCAGCCCGACGCTGCGCGATCTGGCGGTGAGCTTTGGCCAGGTGCAGGTGGGCGGGGTGGGCGCGCTCCTGGGCGCGCGCGCTGGCGCCAGCGCCGCGCTGGACCTGCTGTCCGCGATGGATCCGCAGGTGGCGGCGGCGGCGCGGTCCTTGCTGGCGCAGCTCGCCACGTTTCGCACCAGCGCCGTGCAGGCCGTGGCCTATCTGCCGCGCGTGCGCTGAGGCTTCGGCGGTCGTTGGCGCGAGCGCAGCGGGCCGGTCAGCGCAGGTCGTCGCCAGAGGCGATGCGGCCGACGGGGCTCTCTTCCGAGAGTCGGATGAGCGCCGCGGCCAGGATCTCTGGTGTGGTGGAGCGGTATTGAGCGCGTAGCTTCTTGGCGCCCAGCAAGCCCAGGAGCCCCAGGCCGACGTCGCCGACGGCGGCGGCGGCGCGCTCGCCGAGCCGTCGATCATCTCGGGCCGCCACCGATGACTCGGTGATGAACGACGGCCGGGCCATCACCCAGGGCAGGCCGCTGCCTTGCACGACCTGTTCGGCCTTGCCGCGCCACGACAGGTAGCTCGAGCGCGCCTTGGGATCGGCGCCGATGCTCGACAGGTAGACCAGGCGCGGCGGGCCCCCTGGATCGCCTCGAGAGGCCGCGACCGCGGCGTCCACCATCAGCTTGGTGAGCCCGTGGTCCACCAGCTCGTAGGGGTTGCCCTGCAGGTGGTCTGCGCGCGCGCGGCCGGCGGTGGTGCCCAGGCACAGAAACACCCGGTCGGGGCGCAGCTCGGTCAGGCGCGCCGTCATCGCGGCGAGCTGCCAGGGCGTGGTGTCGGTCTGGGCGCCAAGCTCCGAGAAGCGCTGGCGCCAGGACGCGAGCTGCGCCGAGTCCGGGCGCACGTGCGCGATCACCTGGTGTCCGCGCGCCGCGAGCTGGGCCACCACCTGGCGTCCCACGAACCCGGTCGCACCGACCACGAACTTGGGCGCGCTCATGCCGCGCCGGAGGCCAGGCCGTACTTGATCAACGCGGCGCGCATGCGCTCCCGGAGCGGATCGATTGTCGCCGGATCCTTGATGTTGATCACCGGCTCGGTGTCGTACTGCTCGTAGAACAGCGACGCGAGGATCGCCGGATCTGCGCCCAGCGCCTCGCGCATGCGCTTTTGCTCTGGCACAAAGCCGCGGTCCACCAGCGAGGTGATGGTCGAGCCGATGGTGCCCTGCAGGCCGCAGATGAGGACGGTGGCGGTCTTCGGGGTGAAGCCGCCTTCGGGCATCCCAAGCCGCCGCTCCAGCATGGCCAGCTTGCCTGGCTCGAAGAAGCTCTCCACGCGCCCGGTGTCGCCGGTCCACGCCTGGTCGCCGCCCGGCCGGCTGATGGTGCCCCAGTAGTTGAGGCGGTTTCTCTCCACCATGCGCTGCAGCTCTTCGCGGTGACCCAGATCGGACGCATACGACGCGCCGTGCAAGAGCACCCACTTGGACAGGTCTGCGTCGGGATTGCGGCACAGCTCGCTGCGCAGCATGCTCACGAACGGCGCGGAGCCCGTGCCGGCGGCCACCATCACGCGCGCCCGCGGATCGTCCTCGCCCACGGTGTCGCGGATCGTGAATACGCCGACCGCGACCGGGCGCATGTACATGCGATCTCCGGCCTTGAGCTTCCACAGAAGGTGGGTCAGCGGGTTCTCGGACTCCGGCTTGGCCACAAAGCGGATGTAGAACTCAACCGGGTCCGCGTCCTCTGGCGCCGAGGCGATCGACATGGAACGACGCACCGAGCCAAGCTCCGGTTTGACTTCGTTGTTGAGGCCAAGGACGCAGTATTGCCCGGGAACGAACCAGGGGCGCTTGGCCGGCTCTTCGTCCGGCTTGATGCGATAGATGGTGAGGGCGTCGGTGAGATCGACGCGCTCGAGCAGGGTCGCGTTGTAGACAAGGGGCTTGGCCATGACTTCCTCGAATTCGGGCGGACGCTACCACGGCGGTGGAGCGGTCAGAAGGCCGCGGCACCTGCGTCCGCCCTGACTGCGAAATGACCTGAGATCGTTGGGTTTCGGTCACATTTTGGGGACTTCGGCGCATTCTTCACTTCCGCTACCCGCCGCATCTTGCGATGCTAAAAAAACCCCGGTCGTGTCCATCACGGTCAGCATCTTCGCATCTCGGCCTTTGTCGCTAGCGGTGATCCGCTCGGCTGCACGCGGGTTCCGCGTGTCGCCGCACGCCGAGCCGGTCCTGTGCGCCATCGAGAGCACGGGGCTGCAGATCACGATCGGCACCACCGACGCCGAGGCGCGAGACCAGCGCATCGCCAGCGCGCGCGCGTTCATCATGACCCGGTGTCATATCCGCGACGACAGCGTGCTGGCGGCGCTCGACGACGCCACGTACTGCTACGTGCTGCATTGCCAGCCCGGGCTCTCGGGGCGGAGCGGGGATCTGGTGGTGAACCTGGCCCGGCTCTGCGGCGGCGTCTTCTTCGACGGCTCCAAGCTGCGCGACGGCACCGGGCAGATCTTGGCCTCCGCGTCGGCCGACTCCACCGAGGACTCGACGACGCTCGACATGAACCTCGAGCAGAGCGGTCGCTTCACCGAGCCACCCGGCGCGGAGCGCGTGCTGCGGCGGGTCTGGGTGCTGGCGGCGGTGTCGATGCGCGGATTCCTCGAGAACTCGCCGATGAACTCGGTGGTGGAGCCGTTCGCGCGCATCTGGAGCTGGCTCGATCGCAACGGCGCGCTGAGCGAGCTGGAGGACGCCGAGCGAGGCCTCCTGTCCACGCCACACGGCCGGCTGTCGATGGAGCAGAAGTCGGTGGCGAGCTGGCGCGGTGAGGGGTTGGGCGTGCTCGCGTGGGCGCTGCACGCGGCGCAGATGGTGGATCACCAGACCCCGTTTGACCCAGGCGCCATCGCGTCGTCCATGGGCTTTCTGGCCGATGTCCTGCCGGCGACGTTGCGCGCGCCACAGCTCCGCAGCACCACCGAGCTGGAGTGGCAGAAGCGCCGGCTCTACGGCATCCACTGGCGCCTGCGCGAGTTCTGGCTGCGGCCGCGGCCGTTCGACTTTCGCGCCTATTCTCGCACCGCCGCGCACGGCACGTTCGACCTCATCGGCATCCCGCTGCTCGAGGACGATCTGGCCATCGACGGGCGCCCCCTGTCGCAGGCCTCGCGCGAGCTGGCGCAGCGCAGCCACGACATGGTGGTGGAGCGGCACCAAGCGATCGGCTGGATCCTGGGCAAGCACCACGACTACTCGCGCGTCGACACCACGGTGTGACGGGCGACGCACGAACGCCAGCGCTCGCCTGGCCCGAGCGGGGGCTCATCGAGGTCGGCCGAGGTTGGCTGAGGTCGGCCGATGTCGTGCTGATGTCGGAGTCTTGGGCAGCGAGAGGCACGATGGTGGACATGTCTCGCCTAGCCGCTTGTGCTCCGCCGTCGCTTCTGCCGTGGTCTTCTGTCAGCGCGTCGCGCGCGCCGCTCCCAGAGCAGACGGTTCGGATGCCGGCGTTTGCGCGCGGGTCGGGCCTGCTCAGCGGAGCCACGGCGTCGGTCTATGACGCGCTGGCAGCGGCCTACGACGAAGACGAGCGGCGAATGGCCTGGTCCCGGCCGGTAGATCTTGGCCTCTTGTTCTCGTTCGCCAAGATGGTGACGGAGCGCCAGGGCTCGGGCGTGGTGGGGGACCTTGGCTGCGGACCAGGCCACACGACCAAGATCTTGGCCGAGCTTGGCTTGCGCATGACGGGGATCGACGCCTCGTCGGCGATGATCGCGCGCGCCCGCGCGAACCTGCCGGGCGCGACCCTCGCGGTGGGGACGCTGCTGCACCTGCCGGCGGTGGACGCCTCGTGGGCAGGCGCAGTGGCGCTCGGCGCGCTGTGGCACGCCGCCGCTGCGGAGCGGCGTACCACCCTGGCGGAGGTGGCGCGCGTGATCCAGCCAGGGGGCACGTTCCTCTACAGCTTTGTCACCTCGGGGCCAAGACAGCCTGCGGACTCGGTGTACTTCCTCGAGCGCTGGCTTGGCGTGGAGGTGAACCTGGAGCTTCATCTCCTGTCCGTCAAGGCGGCGGCCACCGAGGTCGTCAGCGCTGGCTTCGAGGTGATCGCGGCGACGCAGCGCGAGCCCCTGCCGCATGAGCTGCCGCTGCGCCGTGGCTTTCTCCTGGCTCGTCGGCGGTGATCTACTCGGCCTCTGGCCCCAGGGCTTGCTGCAGGGCGAGGCGAGCCTGGTGAGAATCCAGCGCCAGGCCCAGGCCGAGGATGAGGGCGGTGAGGCGGGCTTCATCTTGCAAGGCAGCGAGGAGGGACTCGTCCTTGGCGGACAGGTCGTGGACCTTCCGTCGAGCGAGCGCCAGGGCCGCGGAGCGCTGCGCCTCTTGTCTGCCGGCCTCGCGGCCTTCTTGTCTGCCGGCCTCGCGGCCTTCTTGTCTGCCGGCCTCGCGGCCTTCTTGTCTGCCGGCCTCGCGGCCTTCTTGTCTGCCGGCCTCGCGGCCTTCTTGTCTGCCGGCCTCGCGGCCTTCTTCGCGGCCGGCCTCGCGGCCTTCTTCGCGGCCCTGGGCCAGATACCTGCGGGCGAAGTCGCTCTGGTATTCGTAGTGCAGCATGTGGGTCTCCAGCGTGCGGCGAACCGAGTCGGGGAGGGACTGCCAGATGATGTCGAAGTATAGCTTGAGCTGGTCTGGCGGGAGGTGGCGAAGCGCGGACACCGCGGTCAGCGCGACGTCTTGTTCGGGGTGGGCGAGCACGGAAAGGACGCTGAGCTCTGGAGCGTGTTTTGCCAGTGAAGGCTCCACCACCCGCGGGATGTCCGGATAGGAGATGACGAGGGGGGCCAGGGTGAAGCCCGGGTGGCCGGTGTCGATGGGTTGCCGCGCCCACCTGGCGACCGCGGGGTCCGGGGCGACGACGAGCAGGAGCACGGGGCAGCCAAACCTGCGGCGCGCGGCGGTGATGTACTCCGGCCAGGACCTGCGCTTGTCAGCGTCCGGGCGGAGCTGGATCTCGACCACACAGGCCCTGGCGACGCTGCGATCCGGGCGGCGAAACAGGGTGACCTGATCGGCGCGGTACTCCGTGGAGACGGTCTGTGACAGGTCGACGGAGGCGATCTCGGCGGTGACCTCGGCCGAAAGCTCGGCGGTGACCTCGGCTAGCTCGAGGTGGGCGCAGGCGCGCAGGAGTTCGCGGACGAGCTCCTTTCCGTTGCGGAACAGCTCCACCAGGATCTCGTGCGACAGCGAGGGCATCTCCCGAGCGACAAGAGCAACCCGCGTGCCGCGACGCGCGAGCGTGCAAGGGCCTGATCTCATAGGCCCACGCGACGACTCCGGACGACCTCGTCCGCCGGAATCCGGCCACAGCGTCCGGCAGCCGGACGCCGTGCCGGACGCCCGACGACGCCTGGGCTCTCATGATCCTGCACATCATGCACGCAGACCGCCGACGACGAGCCTGACCCACCATGGGTGACCCGAACCACCGTGCCAGGCCCGAACCACCGTGCCAGGCCCGAACCACCGTGCTCGACCCACCCACCGTGCTCGACTCAACCGCCGTGCTCGACCCAACCGCCGTGCTGGGCTTACCCACCGTGCTCGACCTACCCACCGTGCTGGGCCTACCCACCTCCCACGCGCTCACCTCCGCCGCTCCCTGGCGATCCGTTCCGGGTTCTGGGTTCTGGTACAAAACCAAAAAACTCAGGGTTCTGAAAACAGCAGGGGCTGTGGGCGGTGTGGAGAGGCGCGCTGTCCCCTCAGGCCCGCCTGCTGCACCTGGCCCTCCTGCGCCTCTCCAAGGGCTGTGGTCAACCGCGCCGCTTGCGCGCATCGCGCCTGCCCAGGCTCGACGGGCGCGGTGTCCATAGCCCGTCACCGTCCACAGCCCGGGGCTTCCGCGGAAACGCGCTGCGACCTGGATCACACCACGTCTCCGCGGAGAGTTCCGAGATCGATCTCAGGTCCCGACTCGCTCGCGTCCGCCTGCCGGACGCATTTTCCAGTTCAAGATCTACTATCCAATATCAACATCAAATACCAACATCGCTCTTGACACTCTCCGCGACCGCCAGCCCTCCTCGCCGCCAGCCCACCGCGATCTCTCCACCCGCGGCCCCAACGCGCGCTACATGCCCTATCAACCCGCGCGCCCCACGAAAAATCGCGCCGCCCGCGCTTCCTCGGCACCTTGGGCACGCCAGGCGCCAAGTCCGGCGCCGAAAACCGCCGTGCTACAAAGCCTCATGAGCGAGGCTCTCTCCGTCGAGGAAGTTCAAGCGCTGGGTGAGCACATCGCCGAGCAAGCAGTTCACCTGGATGCTGCCATGCATCGCTTGCTCGCTGACCTGCGGACGTTCGACTCCGCCGGCGGCTGGCACCGCCAGGGCTTTGGCACCTGCGCCCACTGGCTGAGCTGGCGCGTGGGCTGGGACCTCGGCACCGCGCGCGAACACCTGCGCGTGGCCAGGGCACTGCACACCTTGCCGCTCGTATCAGAGGCACTATCTGCCGGGAAGATCTCGTATTCCAAGACTCGCGCCATCACGCGAGTGGCCACCGCCGCCACCGAAGCGGTGCTGTTGGGCTACGCGCAGCACTGCACCGCCAGCCAGCTTGAGACCGTGTGCCGCAAGGTCGGCGTGCTCGGCGCCGACGCCGCCAGCCGAGCCACGCGCCCGCACGACAGCGAGCGCTACGTGGCGCACACCACGACGGCCTCGGGCATGGTGTGCGTCAAGGCGTGCCTGCGCCCCGACGAGGCCGCGCTGCTCTTGCAAGTGCTGCAGCAAGCCGCGGTGGACTGCACGCGCGAGCCGGCGGAGCTTTCCGCGGAAACGTCCGCACCTTCCGGGCGCGACGGACGTCTCCGCAGAGGTTGCTGACGTTTCCGCGGAAGTGTCCGCACCTGCCGAGCGAGCGACGGGCGCCTCCGCGGAGACGCAGCGCGTCGCCACCACCACGACCACCACGCGCCGCCCGTACAACCGCGCCGATGGCCTGATGGCCCTGGTCCACAGCTATGCACGGGGCAGCAGCGCTGAGCGCTCGCCTGTCGAGCTGATCGTCACGGTGCCCGTGGCGCTGCTGCAGCAAACCGCCGCGGCTACCGACTCAGCCACCGCCACCACCGACTCCGCCGCCGACATCTCCGCCACCACCGATCTCCCCCTCGCCCCCGCCTCCTTCACCGACCGTGGCGCCTCGCTGCCGGTGGCCCTCACCGTCGAGACCGACCTGGCGCTCTCTCCGCAAGCCACCCGCCGCCTGGCCTGTGACTGCGGGCTGGTCGTCGCCACCACAGCCAACGCCGCCAACACCGCCGAGCCCCTCTCCGTCGGCCGCAAGACTCGCACCATCCCCGCCGCCCTCAAGCGCGCCTTGCTGCTACGCGACCGCACCTGCCGCTTCCCCGGCTGCGATCACCGCCTCTTCCTCGAGGGACACCACCTGCAGCACTGGGCCGATGGCGGCGAGACCAGCCTGCCCAACCTCGCGCTGCTCTGCTCGCTGCACCACGCCTACGTCCACGAGCGCGGCTATCGCATCACGCAATCCGCCACCGGCGCGCTTGCCTTCGAAGATCCGCAGGGGCCGCGCCGTCGTCCTGCTGCCGCTGCGCCCGGCGCCGCCGCTGCTCGGCTGGCCGGCGATCCATGCTGCGCGCCGCCAACGCAGCGCAGCCGCTGACAGCCACGACCGGTCAGTGCCGCTGGCGCGGCGAGCGCGTCGATAGCTGGGACGCCGCCGCCACGATCACTCGCATCCAGCGCCGCGCCGACGCGGCCCCTTCCGCCCCCACCGCCGCACCAGCAGCGTCCCTTCCACCCACGTTCCCCCGCACACCGGCACCACCCTCACCACCCTCACCACTCCCATCTCTCGCCGATCCCTCGCTCGATCCCGACGGCCTCCCGCTGCGCGGCCTGTGGGACGATTACGACCGCCACAGCGCCATCGAACGCTGGGTCCTCGCCGAGATGGAAGCGACCGGCGTCGACCCGCTCTCCATCGGGCGCCCCTTGCCAGACCACCTTCAGCACCCGTCCCAGCGCCCATCGCAGCGTCGGTCGTGACGTCCGTCGTACCATCCGCCATCTCGCGCTGGCAATGAGGCGCACTAACCCGACCATCGCGGGGGCTAGCCGGGCTAGCAGCCGTCGTCGGGCTCGGCGCAGTCAACGATGTAGCCGATGGCGAGCAGCGCGCCAACGACGAGCACCACGCCGCCGAGAGCCCCGAGCACCGCCGCTCCGCTCACCCGCGAGCGCAGGCGGGTGTCGACGGTGATGTGGGACTTGCTCTGCAGGAGCAAGCAGGTCTGGGCCGCTCGCGGCGCGGCGCTTGGGAAAGGGGCGACCGCGGGACAGGTGGCGATGAAGGCGGCCGAGGCGGCCGATGAGCGGACCGAGCGGACCGACAGGGCCCAGAGGACCGAGGCGACCGAGGCGACCGAGCGGACCGAGTCGACCGAGCGGACCGATGCGACATGGATACCTTGCCTTCAGTACGTCATCGCAGAGGCCGTTCGTCCACCGATTTTCGGCGCGGCGCGACCAAGCGAGGGCCAGTCGTGCCAGCGGTTGCCAGGCCCTGTGTGTGCGGTCACGGGCAGTGACCCGGCGCGGCGAGGCGGCGCAGGTCCACCGTGCCGTCTGGCTCGCGGTCATGGACGGTGAAGCCAAGTCGATGGGCGGTGGCCAAGGAGCGCGCGTTGTCGGGGTGGCAGCGGAGGTCGAGGCGGGCGAAGCCGAGGAGCTCGAAGGCAACCTGCGCGATCGCGCGGCCCGCCTCGGAGGCGAAGCCGTGGCCAGCGGCGCGACTGTCGAGCCAGTAGCCGAGCTCGGCGGTGTGGCGATCCCAGTCAATGGTGTGCAAGTCGATGGAGCCGATGAAGGCCCCTGGTCCTGGCGGCGCCGGTGGCCCCGGCGCCACCTGTGCCTGTTGTGCTCCACAGCCGCCACTGGAAGGAGTCGCCGGCGTTCCAGTACTCGATGGCGCGGCGCTGACCGCGCGTGGCCTCGGCGAGATCGTAGCCGCTGGTGATCCACGACAGCCAGGGCGCCAGGTCGGCGTGGGACGCGCGCACCGCGGCCAGCACCGCGGGCGCGTCTTCCACCGCGTCGCGCCGCAGCTCGAGGCGCGCGGTGACCAGGCGCGCTGGCACGGCGAGGCGGATGAGCGCCGGGTCGATCACCTGGCAGATTGTACGGCGAAAGAGCCGGCCGCCGGGGACACGCTACGGTCTGGACAGCGCCAGGAGCTTGAACTCGTGCGGCACCAGGCCCATCAGCCGGTCCTCGATCTTGTCCCAGCGCAGCTCTCCGACCTTGTCGAGGCTGAGCTTGTCGGCCACCAGCTCCTGCAGCATCTCCGGGACCATGCCCAGCTTGGGCAGGTCGATGCCGGCGGCCTCGAACATGGCGCGCAGGGCGCGGAAGTGGCTGCGCGTGGTGGCCAGGCCCTTGGCGTTGCGATCGAGATCGATCACGTCCATCACGAAGTCGATGTGCGCGCCGAGGCCCAGGCCGCGGGCCAGCGCGGCGAGCTGGCCAAAGTGCGTCGAGAGCTCAGGGTGATCCAGGTGAGTCGACAGCCGCGGCCACTGCGAGTTCTCGCCGAACTCCGTCAGGATGGCCACGCCGCCGGGGCGCAGCCAGGTGGCCACGCGGTCGATGAGCTCGAAGGCGCCGGTCATCAAGAACAGCGGCTCCGGAGCGTCGTCGAGGTTGACGCCGTGATCGGCGGCCAGCTCCCCGCCCTTGCCGAGCTGGCGCACGAGGTTTGGGTCCGCGGTGCCGGTGTCACCCACCGGCAGTCCGATGTCCGTGCGCGACAGGTAACGCGCGGGCAGATCTCCTATCATCTCGTTGGCCAGGATGAAGTCAAAGCTGGCCGCTGGCAGGTCCACCGCCAGCACGTCGCCCTCTACCCAGCGCGCGCTGTCGGCGCCGAGGCGCTGCTGCTGCGCGGCGGCGAGCGCGGGCGCCAGCTCGACGATGGTGTAGTCCACCTCGAAGCCAAGCTCGCGCAAGCGGCTCATCACGTCGCGCGCCACGTAGCCAAGGCCCGCGCCGATCTCCAGCACGGTCAGGTGCCGGGCCGGGCCGCCAGCTCGCGGCGCGGTCGGCAGGTGACCGCGCTGCGCCAGGCCGTCGACCAGCGCCTGGCCATAGGTGCGGCCCGCCAGCGCCGGGTGCGGCACGCGGAACAGGTGGGAGAGCGTGGTCTCGCGGTGGTCGAACTGGAGCGCCGCGTCCTCGATCTCGCCCTGGTAGTACGCCGCCGGCGAGACCTGCGACTCCACGGTGCCGGGCACCGGCTCTCCCGGCCGCCAGCTCCGGTACGGCATCGTCGAGGTCAGGTAGCGAGGCGCCATCTGCGGCCGCCTGGCGAAGGTGGACATGGGCAACTGGCAAAGCTTGAGCGCCTGGGTGTCCGAGTGGACCAGGCGGCGGACCAGGTGCATGAGCTTGTCGCGATCGAAGCGACCACGCAGCTCGATGAGCCGCTTCTCGCCATCGAAGGCGTCCCACATGGCCGTCTCTTCATCGTCGAGGAGGATCTGCGCCACCGGGCGCTCGCCCCAGGCGGTCCAGATGGTCATGGCGTTGCCGCGGCGTTGCCAGACGTTCCACTTGCCCTTGATGGCCACCATCGGCCACAGGCCCTCGATCTCGTCCTCGTCCGGCTCCACCAGCACGAAGTGCGAGACCAGCACGTCCACGAACTGCTGCGGATCTGCGTCGCCGAAGCGGCCAGTGAAGCGCGCGACGGTCTCGGCGGTGTCCGCGCCGTCGGCGAAGGCGTCCACCAGCTCGGCGATGTCCGGACTCATCTCCATGAGGAACCCGAACAGATCGTGGAACAGGTACACCGCGCCCATGTGGCCAAACCACGACAGGTGAGCGGAGCGAACCAGGCGCGGTGGGGTGGCCGGGCCGGCGGGCGAGGGCGGCGAGGGCTCAGCAGGACCAGAGGACATGGCTCTTGGTATCACGGCTTGGGGGCGGGCGTGTCGCGGCGGTTGCCGGGCGTTGGCCCCTCGCGCATGATGATCGCATCATGGCTTACCTCTTCGAGTCGCAGGACCACGCGCTGCTGCGCCGCAAGGCGCGACAGTTCGCCGAGGCGCAGATCGCGCCCTGGGCGGCACAGTGGGAGGAGGAGGAGGAGTTCCCGCGAGCGCTGTACGCGAGCGCCGCGGCTGCGGGGCTCACCGGCATCGGTTACCCGGAGCACGTGGGAGGGCAAGGCGGGGATCTGGGGCACACGCTGGCGGTGGCCGAGGAGCTGATCCTCGCGGGCAAGTCCGTGGGGACGGTGGTGGGGCTGGGCAGCCACGGCATCGCCCTGCCGCCGATCATGCGGGTGGGCACCGCGGAGCAGCAGCAACGCTTCGTGGAGCCGGTGCTGCGCGAGGGCAAGGTGGCGGCGCTGGCGGTGACCGAGCCGGGCGGCGGCAGCGACGTGGCGGCGCTGCGCACCACCGCGGTGCGCGACGGGGACAGCTACCTGGTCACCGGCGAGAAGACCTTCATCACCTCGGGGGTGCGCGCGGACTTCGTGACCACCGCGGTGCGCACCGGTGGCCCTGGCCACGGCGGCGTCTCGCTGCTGGTGATCGAGGCCGGCACGCCCGGGTTCACGGTGGGCAGGAAGCTCAAGAAGACCGGGTGGTGGGCGTCCGACACCGCGGAGCTGCATTTTGACGGATGCAGGGTCCCGGTGGCCAACCGCATCGGGCCGGAGCACGGGGCGTTCCCCATCGTCATGAGCAACTTCGCCGCCGAGCGCCTGATGCTTGCCTCGCAGTGCGTGGCGATCGCCGAGCTTGCCCACCGTGAGGCGGTGGCCTACGCCAAGATGCGGACCGCGTTTGGCAAGCCGCTCACCGGCTTTCAGGTGACCCGGCACCGCCTGGCGGACATGGCCACGCGCCTGGCCGCCGCGCGGGCGCTCACCGGGGAGGTCATCACGCGCGTCTTGCGCGGCGAGCAGGTCCCGCAGCTCGCCGCGATGGCCAAGAACACCGCCACGGACATGTGCTCCTTCGTCGTCGACGCGGCGGTGCAGCTACACGGTGGCTACGGCTACATGCGTGAGTCAGTGGTGGAGCGGCTCTTTCGAGACGCTCGCCTCTATCCCATCGGCGGCGGCACCCGCGAGATCATGAACGAGATCATCGCCAAGGTGGAAGGCTACTAGCGCGGGGCGTGCGCGGGGCGTGCGCGGGGCGTGCGCGGGGCGTGCGCAGGGCTGCGAGGCAGGGAAATGATGCATATCGTAGATGACTATTGTCGTGCTTCGAGGCGCCTGATTTTGTTGTCAGTATGAAAATAATGGCGAACATTGCATTCGTGAATGAATTCAGGCCTCCTGAGAAGATGTCGCCTTCGGCCCCACGCGAGTCAGCGCCCCGCGCGCCGCGCCGCCGGCGTCTCCCCACGGAGGCGCGGCAGGAGATCCTCCAGGCTGCAGAGCGGGTGTTCGCCAAGTCCCACGCGGACGCGGTCGGGCTCAAGGAGATCGCGGAGGAGGCGGGGGTCAGCCACGCGCTGGTGACCCACTACTTCGGGACGTTCGGCGGGCTGGTGGATGCGGTGCTGGAGCAGCGGGTGGTGGCGCTGCGAGAGCGGATGCTGGCGCGGATGGCCGAGCCGTCTGCGCTGTCGCGACCTGGCGAGCTGCTGACCATGCTGTTCGATTCGCTGGAGGAGCCGGTCTACAAGCGGCTGTGGATGTGGGTCCTGGCCACCGAGCGCAGCGCCGCCGCCGACTTCTTTCCGCTGCGCCAAAAGGGGCTGCGCCAGGTGGCCGAGCAGCTTGCCACCGCGATCGCGGAGGCCACCGGCGCGCCGGCGGTGGCGCTGGTGCCCGAGGTGGAGCGCATGTTGCTCATCGCGGTGTCCACCGCGTATGGCTACACGGTGGGCAAGCCCGCGCTGGTGGGGGCGCTGGGCAAGACGCCCTCGCGTGAGGTCGACCGCGCGCTGCAAGAGAGCCTGGGCGAGATGATCCGCGAGCACTTGTTTCGCTTCGCGGCGCGCGTGCAAGGCGCGGGCTCGCAATAGCCAGGGCCCGATGGCGCGATGGCGCGATGGCGCGATGGCGCGAGCGCGTCGCAGGACCCGCGGGAGCCGTTGCTCCAGGTCAGCCAGCGTGCGAGCGTAGCGACGTGACCGCCGCTCCGCCTCCTGCTCCCGCGCTCCCGCTGCGGCTCCTGGCGCTCAAGTGGGTGGCGCTAGGCGCTGCGGCGGCGGTGCTGTTGCCGTTCTGGCCGGCGCTGGTGCTGGCGGTGTGGATGGGCACCGCGCTGCGGCGCTGGGTGCGGCCGTTTCGCCGGGCCACCGGGGAGCGCCAGCACACGGCCGCGGTGCTCACCGTGCTCACGGTGGTGCTCATCGTCGCGCCGCTCGCCGCGCTGGCGTCGGTGGTGGCGAGCGACGCGCTGCAGCTCGTGGAGCGCATGCTTGGCTCCCAGGAGGCGCAGTCCTTCCTGCGCGGGCTGGTCGCGCACAACGAGCCGGGCAGCACGCCGTCCCTCAGCGAGCTGGTGACCGAGCACGGGGCGCGCGCCTGGTCGGTCTTTCGCGGCGTCTCCTCGGTGGCGGTCAAGGCCTTGCTCGGCATCGTGGTGTTCATCGTCACCCTGTACGCGGTGCTCGCGGATGGGCCAGGGCTCCACGCCTGGCTGGTGCGCCACGCGCCGCTGTCGTCGCCGGTGCTGGCGCGGCTCGGCGACGCCTTCCACGAGACCGGGCGCGGGTTGTTCGTGGGCGTGCTCGGCGCCGGCTTCATCCAGGGGGTCGCAGCCGCGGTGATCTTCGTCGCGCTGGGCGTCCCCCGCCCCATCGTGCTGGGGGCGCTGACCATCGTCGCCTCGATCGTTCCCAATCTCGGCAGCGCGCTGGTGTGGCTCCCGGTCGCCGCCGGCCTGGCGTTCACGGAGCGTCACACCGCGGCGATCGTGCTGGTCGTGCTGGGGGTGGGCCTCATCGGCACCATCGACAACGTGTTTCGCCCGCTGCTGTCGCGCCGCGCCAGCCTGCAGCTCCCGGCGTTCATGGTGCTCCTGTCCATGCTCGGCGGCATCCTGCTGATCGGCACCTGGGGCTTTCTCGCCGGGCCGCTGGTCCTGCGCCTGGCCAAGGAGGTGCTGCAGCTTGGCACCGACGGTCAGGGGGACCTCGGCGGGGGCGTCACCGCGGCGGCTGCGGCCACGGCGCCGTCTGCGCCGTCTGCGCCGTCTGCAGCAGGGTAGCCCGCCGGAGACCAGACAAACGCGATCCAGGCGGACTTGCCATCCCTGCGAGGTCGCGGCGGCGCTATGCTCCTTGTCATGTCGGCCTTCTCTCGCCGGGCGCTGGTCAAGGGTGGCCTGTGCAGCGCGGCCTTGATCTCGCTGCGCGCGGCGCCGGCTGCGGCGCGCGAGTTGCTCACCGAGCCGGCGAAGGACGCGGTGGTCAAGCGGGCGCTGTCGGCGGCCAAGGCCGCCGGCGCGAGCTACGCCGACGTCCGGCTGGTGCGGCGGCGGTCGGAGCGAGTGGACGTGCGGGACGACGCGGTGGTGGCGGTGTCCTCCGACGAGGAGTACGGCGTGGGCGTGCGAGTCATCGCCGACGGCGCCTGGGGCTTCGCGGGGTCGCCGCAGGTCACCGTGGACAACGCCGCGCGGGTGGCGCGGCGCGCGGTGGAGGTGGCGCGGGCGCACGCATCGCTGCGGCGGCGGCCGGTGGCGCTGGCCCCGGAGCCGGCCCACGTCGACGTGTGGCAGACGCCGCTGACCAAAGATCCGTTCAAGATCTCGCTGGAGGACAAGGCCGAGCTCCTCCTGGCCATGAGCGCCGCGGCTCGCCGCGGGCCGGGCTCGTGCATGTTCCAGGGCCACTACGAGGGGCTGTCCGAGTGGAAGCTGCTGGCTTCCTCCGAGGGCAGCTACCTGGAGCAGCACCTGGTGCGGGTGGATCCTGGCGCCGAGGTCACGGTGCTCGACGAGCGCCTGGGCGTCGTGGCCTCGCGCAAGCATGATCTGCCGCCGCGGCAGGCGGGCTGGGAGTACGTGGAGGGCGCGCCGCTTCTGGCCGACGCCCGCCAGCTCGTGGAGGAGGCGCGAGAGAAGCTGCGCGCGCCGGTGGTCACCGCGGGCCCTCGCGACCTGGTGCTCGACCCGTCGAACCTGTGGCTCACCATCCACGAGTCCATCGGCCACTCCACGGAGCTCGATCGCGCGCTGGGCTTCGAGGCCAACTTCGCCGGCACCTCGTTTGCCACGCCCGCGCAGCTAGGCACGCTGCGGATCGCGGCGCCGCACCTCACGTTCTACGCCGACAAGACCACGCCGGGCGGGCTCGCCACCGCCGGCTACGATGACGACGGCGTCCCCGGTGGCCGCTGGGACCTGGTGCGAGATGGCGTGCTGGTGGGGTTTCAGACCACCCGCGAGCAGGCGGCGTGGATCGGCGAGCGGGCCTCGCGCGGCACGAGCTACGCCGACAGCTATCGCTCGTTCCCGTTTCAGCGCATGCCCAACGTGTCGCTGGCGCCCGGGGCGCGAGCGCTGTCGCTGGAGGATCTGATCGCGGCTACCGACGACGGCCTGCTCGTCATCGGGGACGGCTCGTGGTCGATTGATCACCAGCGGCGAAACTTTCAGTTCGGCGGGCAGCTCTTCTGGGAGATCCGCCACGGCAAGAAGGTCCGCATGGTGCGCGACGCCGCGTATCAGGCGAGCACGGTGGCGTTCTGGAACGCCTGCGATCTGATCGGCGGCCCGGCATCGTGGCGGCTCGGCGGCGCGCTGCGCGATGGCAAGGGCGAGCCGGCGCAGATGAACCCGGTCAGTCACGGTACGCCGCCGGTGCGGGTGCGCGGGGTCGCGGTGCTGGCCACCGCGGGGGCCCGGTGATGCGTCGCGAGGCCAAGGGCGGTGGCCAGCGCGGCGCTGCGTGCGGCGGGCAGCGCGGCGCTGCGTGCGGCGGGCCGCGCGGCGCTGCGTGCGGCGATGCGTGCGGCGGGGCGGCGACGTGCTGACCGCGACGGCGGCCCGGCGGATCTGTCGCCTCGCGCTGGCGGAGGCGGCGCGGCTATCGGGGGCCAGCGCTTCGGTGACGCTGACCTCCGCGCATGGCGGCAACACCCGCTTCGCGGTGGGCGAGGTGACGCAGGTGGTAGACAGCGAGGAGGTGACGCTGGAGGTGGCGATCTCGTTTGGCCAGCGTCGCGCCGCCGCCTCCACCAACCAGCTCGGCGCCGCCGGAGTCGCCGACGTGGTGGCGCGCGCGGCCCGCCTGGCGCGGCTCTCTCCGCCGAGTCCGGACGTGTTGCCGCCGCTCGGGCCGCAGCGTTACCTGGCCAGCCTGGGGGCGGTGGACGCGGAAGCTGCGCGGCTCGGCGCGGCGGGGCGCGCCGCGGCGATAAAGCAAGCGCTCGCGCTGGCGGAGGCGGCGGGGGTGGTGCTGGCGGGCTTCTACCAGCACGCGCGCCTGTCCACCTCGCTGGCCACCAGCGCAGGCCTGTGGGTCCACGACGAGCGCACCCGGCTGGCTTGCTCCTGCTCGGCGCGCACCCGCGACGGAGACGGCTCGGGCTGGGCGGGCGCCGCGTCGCACCGCGCGGCGGAGCTGCAGCCGGCGGCGCTGGCGAGCACCGCCATCGCCAAGGCGCAGGCCTCGGCGCGGCCAGCGCGGCTCGCGCCCGGCCGCTACAGCGTGGTGCTGGAGCCAGCGGCCACCGCGGCGCTGGTGCGTTTCCTCACCGAGTCGATCGACGCGCGCTCCGCCCACGAGGGCAGCTCCTGGCTCTCGCAGCGCGCGGGCGGCGCTGGCGGTGCGGGCAGCGCGGGCGGCTTCGGCGGGCGGCTGGGACAGCGCGTGCTGCCGGAGTCCATCACGGTGGCCTCGGATCCGGCGGACTACGCGGCGGATGGCCGCGCCTTCGACGCCGAGGGTGTGCCGCAGGCGCCGACCACCTGGATCGATCGCGGCGTGCTCGCGCGCATGGCCACCGACCGCTCCTGGGCCGCCAAGAGCGGCCAGCCGCTGACCGGCTGGCCCGAGGGCATGAGGCTCGAAGGTGGCACGGCCACGCGCGACCAGCTCATTCGCGGGATCGATCGCGGGCTGCTCATCACCCGCTTCTTCTATCTGGGCTTGCTCGATCCCACCTCGCTCCAGGTCACCGGCCTGACCCGCGATGGGGTCTTCCTGATCGAGCGCGGCGCGCTGGTGGGGCCGGTGCAGAACTTCCGCTTCAACCACTCGCCGGTAGAGCTCCTGGCGCGCTGCGACGGCCTCGGCGCGACGCAGGTCGTCGCCATCGACGGGGGGCGGCGGCTGCGCGCGCCGCTCCTGCGCTCGCATGACTTCCACATGACCTCGGTCTCCGAGGCGGTGTAGCGGCCGCGGCAAAATCCGCGGCAGCCAGGTTGTGGCGCGCGCGGTTTCGTCTTACCCAGAGAGCCCATGGCGCGTCCCATCTCTTGCATTGTCGCATCGCAGGGCGGTTTCCTGGCGTGGCTCGTGATCGCGGGCTTCGCCAGCGGGGTCGTCGCGAGCGTCGCAGGGTGCGGTGCGCGAGCGTCGTCCACCGCGGCGCCTGGCGCGGTCGGCGCGCTGCCTGTGGAGTCCGAAGCGGCGCGGCTTGGCCGCTCCTGTGACGCGGGCGTGCTCGACGCTTGCGCGAGCCTTGGCTCGCTGTACGACGCGGGCGACGCAGTGGCCCGAGATCCGGCGCGCGCCTCGGCGCTGTACCAACGCGGCTGCGACGGCGGCCACAGCCGGAGCTGCTACAACCTGGGCGTCTCCTATCAAGACGGCAGCGGCGTCGACAAGGACGAGCCGCTCGCGGCGAGCCTGTATCGCAAGGCGTGTGACGGTGGCTTCGGCGTCGGCTGCTACAACCTGGCGGTGTGCTACGAGCGCGGCATCGGCCAAGCGCGGGATCTGACGCTCGCGGCCACCCACTACCAGCGCGCCTGCGATCTGGGGGAGCCGCCAGCTTGCACCAACCTGGGCGTGTACTTCGCCAACGGCCTCGCCGGCGAAGACAACCCTCAGAAGGCAGTGGCGCTGTTTGCGCGCGGCTGCGACGGCGGCAACCTGCCGGGCTGCGGCGGCCTGGGGCTGTCGTACGTCATGGGCGCGGGCGTGGCCAAGGATCTCGAGCGGGGCGTCGCGCTGGTCCGGCGGGCGTGTGACGGCAAGCTGCAGGCGGCCTGCTACAACCTGGGCTTGTTCTATCTCGAGGGGGTCGTCGTGGCCAAGGACGCCGCGCGCGGCGCGGCGCTCCTGCAAGGCGCTTGCGCAGCAGGCGTGGTCGCCGCGTGTACGCCGCCGACGCCAGCATCGCCAACGCCAGCATCGCCGACGCCGTCGCCATCGGCGACGCCGAAGGCTGCGCCGTGAGCCACGGACGCTCTGGCGCGATGCGCTGGATCCTCGAGCCCGGGGTCTTCGGCGCTGGCGCGCCGCCGCTGGCGGAGGCGGCGGTCCGCGCCGGTCACCAGGTCATCGCGTGGCGAGATGACCTCTCGCGGTCGCTGGAGCACGGCGAGCAGCTCGCGCAGGAGCTCGACGATCAGGCCCCGGTGATGTTCCACGGGAGCCTGGAGCTGGCGGCGACCATGGCCGCGTCGCCGCGCTGGCGACCTGGCGCGTTCTGCGACGTGGCGAGCTTGCGCCACGGCGCCTGGGCCGAGCAGGCGCAGCCGTATCTCGCCAATCCTCGCTACCTCATGACCACCGTCGGCCAGCTGGTGGCTGATCCGGAAGGCATCGCCGGCGAGCTGGCGATGGACGGCCGCATCTTCGTCCGGCCAGAGAGCCCGCTCAAGCCGTTCTCCGGACGGGTCGTGGCCTTGCGCGGGCTCCGAGCCGCCGACCTGGACCACGGCTTCTACTACGAGGATCTCGAGCTGCCGATCGTGGTGGCGCCGGTGCAGTCGCTTGGCCAGGAGTGGCGGCTGGTGATGGCCGGCGGTCGCGTGGTGGCGGCGAGCGCGTATCGAGCGGAGGGCCGGCGGTCACTCGCCGACGCCGTGCCCGCCGAGGCGGTGGCGCTGGCAGAGCAGCTCGCCGCGGTGATCTCGACGGCGGATCCGGTGGTGGTGGTGGACCTGGTCGCCACCGCGTCTGGGCTGCGGCTCCTGGAGCTCAATCCGTTCAGCGGCGCTGACCTGTACGCCTGTTCGCCCGACGCGGTGGTGGCGGCGGTGGCGCGAGCGTGTCGAGCCTGACCGCGCCGTGTCGTGGCCCGCGCTGGCTCTGGCGCATTGCCGGCGCGGCTCCGGTGCATTGCCGGCGCATTGCCATCACAGCTCGCCGCAGCCGACGCATTGCCGATGCAATGCCGACGCATTGATGGCGCACTGGTGGCGCGGGTTGGCGCGTCACCGAATCGTTCGCGCATTGACACGCGGCGGAGGTGGTCGAGCGTGGGCGCGGAGTGCAAAACGAGCGGCATGAAGAACCTCTTCTCTCGTAGCCTCCCGCTGGTTGTCCTCGCCACCCTGGCAGCGCCGGCCGCGGCCAGCTCCGGCCCAGCGACCTCGCTGGCGCCCCAGCGCGTCGAGGGCAATCCCCACATCATGCCCGAGCACCTGACCACCGCGCAGATCGCGCGCGCCGGCAAGCCCGCGGTCATCGGCGTGTTCGATGTCTGCGTCGATCGCGCTGGCGTGGTCACCGAGGTCCGCGTCGTGCGCAGCACCACGTTCGCGGCGTATGACGCCAAGATCCAGCGCCAGATCCGCTCCTGGCGCTACCAGCCGGTGCTGCTGGATGGCCAGGCCGCTGCTGGCTGCACCACGGTGACGCTGGTGTACCACCAGAAGTAGCGGCGGCCCACGCAGGCCGGCTGGCGCCGCTATCGGCACGCTGGCGATAGCGCGCGCCAGCGCGATGCGCGCGGTCGCGGTAGCCTGGCGGCGCCGCGCTCGGTACCATGGAGCTGTGCCCCTCCGAGTCGATGAGCAGCCGTACCCGGTGATCGCCAGCGTGATCGACCCGCGCAGCGAGACCTACCGCGCCCACGAGCAGGCCAACCGCGCCGCGGCCGAGAAGCTGGCGGCGGCGCTGCGTGAGGCCACGGTGGGGGGCGGTGACAAGTACAACCAGCGGCACCTGGCCGCCTGCAAGCTCCTGCCGCGCCAGCGGGTGGAGCTCTTGCTCGATCGCGACTCGTACTTCCTGGAGCTGTGCCCGCTGGCGGGCAAAGACGTCCCCGGGCACGTGCCGGGCGCCAGCCTCATCGGCGGCATCGGCCGGGTGTCCGGCGTGGAGTGCGTGATCAGCGCCAGCGAGTCCACCGTCAAGGGCGGGGCGATGAGCGAGCTGTCGGTGTGGAAGTCCACGCGGCTGGCCGAGATCGCCGAGGCCAACCGCTTGCCCTCGATCTCCATGATCGAGTCGGCCGGCGCGGATCTGCCCAACCAGTCCAAGATCTTCGTCCCCGGCGGTCGCGGCTTCCGCGAGCTGACCCGGCGCAGCGCCGAGCGCGTGCCCACCATCTGCCTGGTGTTTGGCAGCTCCACCGCCGGCGGCGCGTACATCCCGGGCATGAGCGACTACACCGTCATGGTCAAGCAGCAGGCGCAGGTGTACCTGGCCGGCCCGCCGCTGGTGAAGATGGCCACCGGCGAGGACAGCGGGCACGAGGAGCTGGGCGGCGCCGAGATGCACAGCCAGATCTCGGGGGTGTCAGACTACCTGGCCGAGGATGAGCGCGATGCGCTGCGGCTGGGCCGCGAGATCGTCGCGCACCTGGGATACCGCAAGGCCGCGGCGCCGCTGCCGCGCCAGGTGCTGCCGCCGCGGTATCCGGCCGAGGACCTGCTGGGCATCGTCGCGCCGGACATCAAGACGCCGTTCGACGCGCGCGAGGTCATCGCGCGCATCGTCGATGACTCGCGCTTCTCGGAGTTCAAGCCGAGCTTCGGCAGCACCCTGGTGTGCGGCTGGGCCCACCTCGCCGGCTTCCCGGTGGGCATCCTGGCCAACAACGGCATCCTGTTCTCGGAGTCTGCGCAGAAGGGCGCGCAGTTCATCGAGCTGTGTAACCAGCAAGACACGCCGCTCTTGTTTCTGCAGAACATCACGGGCTTCATGGTGGGCAAGCGCTACGAGCAAGAGGGGATCATCAAGCACGGCGCCAAGCTCATCAACGCGGTCTCCAACTCCACCGTGCCGGCGATCACCGTGATGATCGGCGCGTCGTTTGGCGCCGGCAACTACGCCATGTGCGGTCGCGCCTACGCGCCGCGCTTCCTGTTCACCTGGCCCAATCACCGGATCGGCGTGATGGGCGGCAAGCAGCTCGCGGGCGTCCTCGACATCATCCAGCGCGAGGCGGCGGCCAAGCGCGGCGAGCCGGTGGATGAGCAGCGGCTCGCCGTCGGCAAGGCCATGGTGGAGGGACAGATCGACCGCGAGTCGGATCCGTACTTCGCCACCGCGCGGCTGTGGGACGACGGCATCATCGATCCGCGCGACACCCGCACCGTCCTTTCCATCGCGCTGTCGGCGGCGTACACGGCGCCGGTGCGCGGCACCACGTCCTGGGGCGTGTTTCGGCACTAGCGCCGGCGCCCCGCCTCCCGCTGCCTCCCGCTGCCCCCCGCTGCCGCGACGCGACCTGCCACGAGAAGACAAACGCCCATGCCGAGCATTAGCAAGATCCTGATCGCGAACCGCGGCGAGATCGCCCTGCGGGTCATGCGCACCTGCCACGCGCTGGGTATCTCGTCGGTGGCGGTGTACTCGGAGCCAGACGCAGGCCTGCCGTTCGTGGCGGCGGCGGACGAGGCGGTGGCGCTGGGCGGCGCCTCGGCGCACGAGAGCTACCTGGCGATGGACAAGATCCTGGCCGCGGCCATGGCGACCGGCGCCGACGCCATCCACCCAGGCTATGGCTTTCTCGCCGAGAACGCGGCGTTCGCGCAGGCCTGCGCCGACGCCGGCGTGACGTTCATCGGGCCGAGCGCGGAGGTCATCCGCAAGCTCGGCGGCAAGCGCGAGGCCAAGGCGCTGGCGCAGGCGGCCGGCGTGCCGACGGTGCCCGGCTACCTGGGCGCGGAGCAGCGCACGGACGCGCTGGTGGAGGCGGCGCGCGAGCTTGGCTTCCCGCTCTTGCTCAAGGCCTCGGCGGGCGGCGGCGGCAAGGGCATGCACGTGGTGAACGCGCTCGACGAGGTGGCGGCCGCGGTCGAGCGGGCGCGGCGCGAGGCGGCGGCGGCGTTTGGCGATGGCACGCTGCTCCTGGAGCGCTACCTCGAGCGGCCGCGCCACCTCGAGGTGCAGATCCTCGGCGACTGGCACGGCAACCTGGTGCATCTCTACGAGCGCGAGTGCTCCATTCAGCGCCGGCATCAAAAGATCCTGGAAGAGGCGCCGGCCCCTGGCCTGCCGGAGGCGGTGCGCGAGGCGATGTACAAGGCCGCGCTGACCTTGGGCCGGGCGGTTGGCTATCAGAGCGCGGGCACGGTGGAGTTCATCGCCGACGGCGCGGAGCTGGAGCGCAGCGCCGCGCAGCCAGGCGGCCGACCGGCGGGCGGGTTCTACTTCCTCGAGGTCAACACGCGCTTGCAGGTGGAGCACCCGGTGACCGAGGCGATCTGCGGCGTCGATCTGGTCGCCGAGCAGATCCGCGTCGCGCGGGGCGAGCGGCTGCGCTTCACCGAGCCGCCGCCGCGGCGCGGCCACGCCATCGAGGTGCGGCTGTGCGCCGAAGATCCGGCGCGCGGCTATCTGCCCACCACCGGCACGCTCGCCGCGCTCGCCATCGAGGGCGGGGCGGCCACGCCGGGGCAGCCTGGCCCTGGCGTGCGCTGCGACGTCGGCGTCGTCGCGGGCTCGCCCATCGGGATCCACTACGACTCCATGCTGGGCAAGCTCATCGCGCATGGCCACACCCGCGCCGAGGCCGCCGCCCAGCTCCGCCGCGGCCTGACGCGCGGCCTGGTGGCAGGCCTCATCACCAACGTCGATCTGCTGGCGCGCTTGCTGGGGCACCCGGCGTTTCTGGCCGCGGAGCTGGACACCCAGTTCCTGGCGCGCCACGCGCTGGAGCTCCATCCGCCGCCGGCGCCGCTGATCCTGGCGGAGGCCGCGCTGGCCGCCACCTTGGCCGGCATCGCCGCGCGCGGCGCGCAGGCAGAGGCGCTGGCGCCGCCGGCGTGGCGCAACGTGCAGTATCGCGGCAGCACCGTGCGCTATCACGTCGGTGAACAGGTGGTGGAGGTGAGCTATCAGTCGCCTCCTCCGGGCGCGCGCGAGCGGCTGCGCGTGCGGATCGGCGAGCGCGAGCTGCGGGTGGACGACTATCGCCTGCGCGCGGCGCCGGGCGGCGGCCACGAGCTCGAGCTGGTGACGTCGAGCGCGGCGGCGGATCCGTCGCTGGGCGGCCACCGCCGTCGGCTGCACCTGGCGCAAGACCAGGGCACCTGGTGGGTGGCCGTCGACGGCCACACCCTGGCGCTGCGCGAGGAGCCGCGCTTCCCTGAGCGCCGCGCGGTCGCGGCGGCGGGCAGCCTGCTCGCGCCGATGCCGGGCAAGGTGGTCAAGGTCGCCGTCGAGGTCGGCCAGGAGGTCGTCGCGGGCGCGCCGATCGCCATCGTCGAGGCGATGAAGATGGAGCACACGGTGGCGGCCGCCGCCGCTGGCACGGTGACCCGGCTCCTGGTGACGGTGGGAGACCAGGTGGCCGCGGGCGCGCTCATCGCCGTGGTCGAGGCGCCAGGCCCCACGTGACCGGCGGCGCCCGCAGCGCACGCCGCGCGGTGGTGGGCGCGGCGGCCGTCGCGGTCCTCGTGGGCCTGGCGTGTGTGCAGGGCTGTCAGGCTGGCGGCGTGTCGGCCGCTGGTCCTCGTGCGGGCGCGGGTGCGGGCGCGGGCGTCGGCGCAGGCGCGGGCGCGGGGCGGCTCGCGGACGGAGCGGCCGGGCGGCCGGCTCCGCTCGTTCCGCCCGTTGCGGCGTGGCCGACGCTGACGTTGGGCGCCCTGCCACAGGTGGCGAGGCCGCTGGCGGTCCGCTTGCGGTTGGAGCTGCAGCCGCGCGCGGCGGAGTTCACCGGAGAGGTGGAGCTGGACGTGGAGATCACGGAGTCCACCTCCGTGCTGTGGCTGCACGCCAGCGAGCTGGTGGTGGAGCACGCGGAGCTGCTGTCGCGAGGCAAGGCGGCGCTGCCGCTGCGCGCCGCGCCAGGGGCCCAGGGCGTCCTTGCGCTGCGCGCGCCGGCCGCGCTGGCCCCGGGGCTCGCCACCTTGCGCCTGCGCTACCGCGGCCGGATCTCCGGCGACGAGCAGGAGCCCGAGCGCGGCCTGTTTCGCCGCGTGGTGGACGGTCGCTCGTATCTGTTCTCCCAGGGCCAGGCGCAGTACGCGCGCCGGATCACGCCGTGCTTTGACGAGCCGCGCTGGAAGGTGCCGTGGCAGGTCACCGTGATCGCCCCCAGCGGCGAGGTGGCGCTGGGCAACGCGCCGCTGGTGCGCGCGCGCGCGCTGCCCGGCGGCCTGCAGCAGCACGAGTTCGCGCCGACCGCGCCCATGCCCAGCTACTTGCTCGCGGTGGCGGTGGGCCCGTTCGAGCTCATCTCGCTGCCGCCGGGTGGTCGCGGCGGCGTGCCCCTGCGCCTGGTCCTGCCGCGCGGTCAGGCCGGGCGCGCGCCGCGCTGGCCGCGGAGATGGCGCCGCGCGCGGTGGCCGCGGTGGAGGACTTCCTGGGGCTGCCGCTGCCGCTGCCCAAGCTCGATCTGGTGGCGGTGCCGCGCTTCTTTGGCGGCATGGAGAACCCAGGGCTCATCACGCTGGACGCGGAGCACGTGCTGGGCGGGCCCGGCGTGGAGGGACCGCAGCAGCTCGGGCATCGCGCGGCGCTGGCCCGGCTCCTGGTCCACGAGCTGGCGCACCAGTGGTTTGGCAACCTCATCACCCCGTCGAGCTGGCAGGACCTCTGGATCAGCGAGGGCTTCGCCACCTGGGTCTCCACGCGCAAGCTGCGCGCCATGCCGGAGCTCGACAGCGAGGTCGCGCGCGGGCTGTCGTGGGTGTCAGCGCGTCAGGCCGACGCCGCTGGCGACCGCGCGGTGCGGCGGTGGGCGCACGCCACGCCCCAGCGGCCGGGGCCGACCGCCGCGCAGCTCGAGGAGCTGGGAGACGCGATCATCTACGAGAAGAGCGCCAGCGTCCTCCACATGATGTCGCACTGGCTGGGCGAGGAGCGCTTCACCGCCGCGGTGCGCGCGTTTCTGCTGGCCCGCGCTGGCGACGCGGTGTCGGGCGAGGAGCTGGCGCGCGCGCTGGCGGTGCTGCGACCAGAGGCGCCCGGCGTGCTCCTGCGGCAGCTCGACAACCGCGGCGTCCCGCGCGTCCGCTTCTCGCTGCGCTGCGCGGCAGGTCCGGCGGCGGGGCCGGGGGCGGCGGGGCCGGGGGCGGCGGTGCAGTCGGCGGCGGGGCAGGCGGCGGTGGTCGACATCGAGATCCAGGCCGAGCAGGGCGCCATGCCGCTGCCGGTGTGTCTGCGCTTTCCGGATGCGCGGGGCAAGATCGCCTCGCTGTGCCAGCTCGTGGTGGCCAAGGGGCAGGTCGCGCTGCCGACGGACACCTGCCCCGCCTGGCTGAGCGGCAACGACGATCTCTCCGGCTACTACGACGCGCAGGGGAGCTTGCCCGCCGGCCACCCGCGGCACCCCCGGCCGTGGGTCCCAAGCTGGGCGCGCACCACCGCCGAGCGGCTGGGGCTCGGCGCCGAGCACGCGCTGCGCGTGCCCGACGCGGCGCAGGTGCCGGCGGCGCTGGCCTTTGTCATCGAGCGCGTCGACGCCGGGGCTGCGTCCGCCGCGTCCGTTGCGTCCGCTGCGTCCGCTGCTTCTGCCGCTCCTACTGCTTCTGCCGCGGCTCGGCGCGAGCTGCTCGAGCACGCGCTCGGCGACCTGGGCCTCATCGAGCGGCTCGAGCCGCTGATCGCCGAGCCGCAGCTCCCCGCGTGGCGGCGCCTGGTCTCGCGTCACGCCGAGCAGCTCGGCGGCGCGCTCTTCGATCCGGAGAGCGGCGCCGCGCTGGAGCGCTGGGTGGCGGCGCAGAGCGCGGCGATCTTGACCGAGGTGCCCTGGCCGCGCCTGGCCACCGAGCGCGCCCGCGCTGCGCTGGCGCTAGGCGTCAGCTCGGCCGCGGCGGGGACGCTTGCGCAGGCGTGGCGAGTCGCGCTGCGCGACGCCTCTCCTTCGGCCGCGGCGGCCACCACCGCCGAGCTGTTGCGCGCGGTGGCGCGCGCCTCTGGCGCCGAGGCGGACGAGCTGCTGGCCGCGCTGGCCGCGATCCCGCCGTCCGGCGTGCCGCTCCTGTTCGCGGCGCTCGACGCCACCCCGCCGCCCGGCGTGACCTCGGCGCCCGCCGCGGGCCAGGCGGCCGGGGCGACGCTGACCTGGTCGCGGGCCGCGCCCGTCGTGACGGCGCTGCTGCGGCGGCGCAGCACGCAGGCGGCGACGCTGGCGGCGCTACCATCGCGGATGACGGCGCTGCGCCAGGCGGTGGCGCCGGTGGAGCTGGTGCCCATCCTGCGTGCGCTCGGCCGGCTGTGCTCGCCGGAGCACCGCGCGGCGGCGGTGGCGCTCTTCTCCGCCGCCGGTGAGGTGCCAGGGCGGGCGGAGCTGGAGCAGTCCGTGCTCACCTCCATCCAGCATTGTCCGGCCTGGCAGGCGCAGCGCGCGGCGCACGTTGGCGCTGCGCTCGCGCCATTTTCTGCCTCGGCGCCGTGAGCCTGCCGCTGCGAAGCCGGGCAAAGGGGCGGACGCGCGCGCAGAGTGGCGCTACTATGGAAGCGTGAGAGCCATGATCGCACGTGTGTTCCTGGTGTCGTTGACGTGCGGCCTGGCGCTGGGGGGCGCGTTCGCGTGCGGTGGCGCCAAGGCGCGACCTGCGCCGACGGTCCGGGCCAAGCTCACGCCCAAGGACATCCTCCAGCGCTCGTCACCGGGCGTGGTCCGCGTCGAGGCCGGCAGCGATCGCGTCGGCACCGGCTTTGTCGTCGACTCCGCCGGCCTCATCGTCACCAACCTGCACGTCGTCATCGGGCGGGCGGAGCTGCGGGTCGTGCTCTTTGGCGGGGTCACCGCGCCGGTCACGCGCATCGCCGGCATCGACCCGGATCATGACCTGGTGCTGCTCGCCATCGACGCGCCCAAGCCGCTGCTCGCGTTGCCGCTTGGCAACTCGGACGCGCTGGCCGCGGGCGAGCCGGTGGTGGCCATCGGCAACCCGCTTGGCGTCCTCGACTACTCCGTCTCCAACGGCCTCATCAGCTCGGTGCAGGTCATCGAGAACGAGACCGTGCTGGTCATGTCCGCGCCGATCTCCAAGGGCTCGAGCGGCGGGCCGCTGTTCAACGAGTACGGCGAGGTCGTGGGGGTGACCACCGCGATCATCACGGGCGGCCAGAACCTCAACATCGCCATGCCCACCAAGTACGTGCGCGCGCTCATGCAGGCGCCGATCTCCATGTCGGTGGAGGAGTTCGCGGCCGCCAGCCGCAGCGACGCCGCCCCGCGCGTGGTGCGCCGGGTCCCCGAGCTGGAGCGCGCCATCTTCAACGGATGCAACCGCCAGCAGGTGCTGGAGATCGTCGAGGCCATCGCCAGCGCCGTGTCCAGCGGCGCGCCGGTGTACAACCAGGGCAACCACGAGGCGTGCTTCCGCATCTACGAGGGCACCGCGGTCAAGATCGAGCGCGAGGCCGCGTGCGCCGGCACGCGCAGCGCCTTTGGCGATGGTCTCCTGCGCGCGGGCTCGCTGAGCTCGTTCACCGAGAAGGCCTGGGCGCTGCGCGACACCTTTGATGGGGTCCTGCGCGCCGCCGAGGACTGGGGCCGCGCGCAGCCAGGTGGTCTGCCCGCCAAGAAGCCCTGAGCGAGCGCGTGGTGATGACCGAGATCGTCTATCTGTTCGATATCGACGGCACGCTGCTGCGCGCGGGCGGCGCCGGCTCCCGCGCGTTCGACCGCGTCATGCGCGAGCTGCATGAGGTGGAGGACGCGAGCGTCGGCACCGCGTTTGGCGGCAAGACCGATCCGTGGATCATCGATCAGCTCTATCGTCGACACCTTGGCCGCGCCGCCTCGCAGGAGGACGTCGACACCTTCATCGCGCGGTACCTGCCGTACCTGGAGGTCGAGCTCGCCACCCGCCCGCTGCGCGTGTTGCCGGCGGTGGAGGACACGCTGGCAGCGCTGGGCCAGAGGGCAGTGCTGGGGGTGGCCACTGGCAACGTCGCGGCCGCGGCGGACATCAAGCTGCGCTACGCCGGGCTCACGGGTCACTTCCGCTTCGGCGGGTATGGCTCGGACTCCTGGCAGCGCGCGGAGCTGGTGGCGGTGGCCATCGAGCGCGCGCGCGCGTTCGCGCCGCCCCAGGCGGAGGTGGTGGTCGTGGGCGACACCGTGCATGACATCGCCGCGGCGCGCGCCTGCGGCGTGCAGGTGTGCGCGGTCGCCACCGGCCCGGACCCGGCGGACGCGCTGGGCGAGGCCGACGCGGTGTTCGCGCGCCTCGATGAGCTCTTGCCGTGGCATCACGCGCGCTGGCCCTGAGGCGAGCAGCGGCGGGCAGCGGCAGTCAGGCGGCGGGCAGTCAGCGGCGGGCGGGCAGCGGCGGGCAGGCAGCGGCGCTAGCCTGGCCGCTTGCGCGACGGCTGGCGGGTGCCCGGCCTGCTCGCGGGCCGGCCTGGCGATGGCTTGCCCGTCGCGGTCCGGGGCGCTGCGCTGGTTGCCGAGCGCGCGGAGGGGCCCCCGAAGGGACGCCCGGCAGGCCGCGCCGGCGGCGGCTCTGGCGCGGCCCAGGCCGCGGCGTCCGCGCGCTCGCGATCTCGGGCGCGCTCCTGGGAGAGCTTGTGAAAGCTGGCCAGCCGCGCGGCGGACAGCTCGCCCGCGGCGACCGCGGCGGCCACGGCGCAGGCCGGCTCGCGGCGGTGCTGGCAATCCGCGAAGCGGCAGCGCGCCGCCAGCTCGGTGACGTCGGCGAAGGCCACCGCCACGTCGCCCTCGTTGAAGGCGGCCAGCTCGCGCATGCCGGGCGTGTCGATCCACAGCGCGCCGTCTTCGCCGGAGAAGAGCTGGCGCACGGTGGTGGTGTGGCGGCCGCGCTCATCGTGCGCGCGGATCGGCGCGGTGCGCTGGCCTCCCCCGGTGAGCGCGCTCAAGAGCGAGGACTTGCCCACGCCGGAGCTGCCCAGCAAGATCGCGGTGCGGCCCGGCGCCACCTTGGCGCGCACGAGCTCGAGCCCCAGCCCCGCGGGCGCGCTGGTGGCCACCACCGGCACGCCGGGCATCAGCTTCGCCACCTCGGCGAGCAGGGCCTCGGCGTCGGCCGCCAGATCGATCTTGGAGATCACCACCACCGGCGCGATGCCGCCGTCGCGCACCAGCTCGAGGTAGCGGTCCAGGCGCTGCGCGGACAGGTCCGAGTTGGCGGAGGTGACGATGAGCGCCACGTCCACGTTGGCCGCCAGCGGCTGCGGCGCGGTGGCGGTGCCGGCGGCGCGCCGCACCAGCAGGGAGCGCCGCGGCAGGATGTGCTCGATCAGCGCGGAGCCGGCGCCAGCGACCGCGCCGTCCCAGCCGGACACCAGGCAGAAGTCGCCCACCGCCGGCAGCGCGCGCTTGTCGAGCGCCGCGCGGTAGTGCCGCCCGCGCAGCTCCACCATGGCGGTGTCCGCCCCGCTGGTCGCGTGGTAGGCCCCGCGGTGCGCGGCGCTGATGCGCACCGGCAGAAACAGAGCCTGCGGGTCAGCAGCCCGGCGGGCCGCTGACCAGGCTTCGTCCCATCCGGGCGGCGCGCAGGTCTCGGACATGGCGGCACGCTAGCACATGCGGGCCGCCGCGGCGGCGGCGCGCTCAGTCCGCGAACCGGCTGGCCACCTTGCGCAGGCCCAGCTCGGTCACCGCGGTGCGGTAGTAGTCCGCTGGCGGCACCCCGCGGGCGATCACGCGGCGCGCCTTCTCCAGCTCCTCCTCGAGGAGCGGGGAGATCGAGTCGGCGTCGAGCGCCAGCAGCGCGCGGCCGTTGAGATAGAACGCGGGCGTGCCGCGCGCGCCGAGCGGCGCCAGCTCCGCTTCGCCGGCGCGCACCCAGCGCTGACACGCCTCGCCCTGCATGTCGAGCGTGAGCCGTTGCAGGTCGAGCCCCACCTCCGCGGCGGTGGTCAGCACGGCCTCCAAGGTGAGCTGCTCGGCGGCCAGCTCCGGGCGCGCGGTCGCCGCCTGCCCAGCCCCCGCCGGAAAGAGCTTGCGCCACAGCGCTCGCTTCATCGCCTGGAACTGGCCCTGCTTGTTGGCGGCGCACACCGCCAGGCCCGCCGGCACCCGCGGCCTGGCCGTGGACGAGGAAGTACTTGGACACGATGCGCAGATCTGCGGGGTGCCGGGCGCGCAGCGTGGCCAGCACCTCTTGCGCCGCGAAGCAGTACGGGCACGCCAGCTCGAAGCCCTCCACCAAGGTGAGCCTGGCGTCGGCCGGGCCGTCCACCGGATCGTCGACGGAGATCGGCACCGCGTACACCGCCGCCGGGTCGGGCTCCGCTGGCGGCAGCGCCTGCTCCAGCGCGGCCACTAGCTTGTCTACTCGTCGCTCCAGCCGGGCCAGCCGCGCGTCCGCGCTGGGCTCTGCCTTGCATCCCGAGCCGACCAGCAGGAGCATCGCCAACCCGAGCTGCGCCGCCGCGGTCAGCACCCGGCCAGCGCGGCCTCCCAGCATGGCATCAGCCCTCGGCCTTGGGGTGGGTGAACATGACGTAGCGGAAGCGCCCGTGCAGCCAGAAGGTGGCGTCGGCGTCGCTGGTCTTGGCCGTCACGACCTCCTCCAGCACATGGGCGCAGCTCCCGCCAAGGCGCAGGACCTCCTGGATCATGCGCCGCTCGGCCTCCTCCATCAGCGGGCCGTAGCAGTTGCCCCACATCGCGTCACGGGTCCCGTAGTCGTAATGCACGTGGGGGCTGTCCGCCTCGACCTCGTGCTCACCCTCGATTTGCTCACTCAGCGGCGGCAGCTCGCGCCGCCAGTAGATGACCTGGCTCACCCGCGCAGCATGTCACACCTTGCGGGCCGCGGGGGGAAACGCGGAGGATCCTCGATGCAGGGTTTTTCAACCTTCGCTGGGGTAAGGTGAAGCGATGCGATGTCCGGCCGCTCACCGAGGATCGTCGGGCCTTGCTGTCCGCGCGCTGCTGCTCGGCGGCGCGCTCGCGTGCGCCGCGTGCCCGGCGCCGCCCCGGCGCGCAGCGGTGGTGGCGCCCGTGGTGGCGGCCTCGGCCAGCATCGCCACCGCGCCGGTGAGCCTGGGGCTGGGTGGCCGCGCGCCGCTGGCGCGGGTGGGCGAGCGCTTCACCTATCGCATCGAGCTGCAAGGCGTGGAGCTGGCGGAGTACATCGTGGAGGTCGGCGCGGCGCCGCGGGGCGTGGAGGCGGGCGCGGCGGCGCTGGAGGTGCGCTCGGTGGCGCGCTCCGTCGGCGTGGGCGCGCTGCTCAAGAAGGTAGAGACGCAGTTCATCTCCACCATGGATCCGCAGACCGGCCGGTCGCTGCGCTTTCGCAGCGAAGAGCGAGCCGGGAGGCGCGACGCGACCATCGAGCGCAGCGACGCTCGGATCGCCGAGCTTCGGGACGGCGTGGTGCCGGTGCTGGTGCGCCGCGGCGACGGCGCGACCGCCCCCGAGACCGTGGAGCCGCAGAAGGTGCGTGGCGAGGTCTGGGATCTCAACGCCGTGATGATCGCGCTGCGCCAGCTCGAGGCGCCGCTCGGCGCCAGGCTGGAGCTGGAGTCGTTTCGCAGCCGCTACGTGTGGCGCACCGTGCTGACGGTGGGCAAGCGCGAGCTCTTGACCACCGACCTTGGCCGCGTCCCCACCGTTCGCCTGGACGGCTGGGGCCACGGCCTGCGCCGCGATGGGGAGCTCAACGACGAGCCGGAGCGCCGCTTCTCGCTGTGGATCAGCGACGACGCGGACCGCGTCCCCGTGCTGCTGGTGGGCGTCACCGATTACGGCGACATTCGCATGGAGATCACGTCTTATGTGCCGCCGGGAGACGAGCGTGGAACTCGGGATTGAGCGCGCATCCGCTCGGCGCGCCGGCGGCGCCTGGCTGCGCGTCGCGCTGGCCGCGGCGGTGCTGGCGCTGGCCGCGGCGGTGCTGGCGGTGGGCTGCGAGCGGTCACCGGAGCCAGCGGACCAGGCCGAGCCCGATGCGCCAGCCGCGCCGGGTGCTGGCGCGGCGCGCGCCCTGGCCGCCGCGCCGAGCTACGATCTGCTCGCCAACCGCGCGCGCGTGCGCGTCCACCAGGCCGGGCTGACGGTGCGCTTCTCCGACGACAGCTTTCGCATCTATGACCTGGCCCTGCGCGACGTGTGGGGCCCCGCGGGCGAGCTGCGCCGGCTCACCGGCAAGGCGCGGCTGCGGCTGCCATGGCGCGGCGGCGCGGCGGTCCTGACCGTACGCTTCGCTGGCAAGGGGCAGCTCGTCCTGGCCGGCAAGCGCCACGAGCTGCGCGCCAGGAAGGCGGCCGGCGGCGAGCTCGCGGTGATCTCGCTGGGCGACAAGGCCGCGGGCGAGCTGGAGCTATTGCTCGAGCCCAACGGCAAGCTGGCGGTGGCGAGCCTCGAGCTGGCGGCTCCAGACGCGGCGCCGTGCCCGCAACCCGCGGCGGACACCCGGCCGGCCGACGCGCTGGCCGGCGCGCGCTTGCTCGAGATCTCGCTGGAGCTGCCCGCCGCCGCCGCGCTTCGCGTCACGCCGCGCGGCGGGCAGGGCGCGGTGGCGGTGCGCGGCGAGGATGGTCGACGTATCGAGCTGTGGCGCGGCCGTGGCGACGGGCAGGTCAAGCTGATCGAGCTTGGCCTCGCGCCCCAGCTCGCCACGCTCGAGCTGGAGAGCCCGGCTTGCGACGTGGCGTGGCAGGCGCCGCGGCTGGGCGTGCTGGCCTCGAGCTCGCCGGAGCCACGGGGGACACGGGGGACGCCGGGTGCGCCGGCTGCATCGAGTGCGCCGGTTGCATCGAGCGCGCCGCGGGCGTCACTGGCCGCCCGGCACGTCGTGCTGATCGTCGTCGACACCTTGCGCGCCGACCGGCTGTCCGCCATCGCCGACACGCGGGTGCGCACCCCGCGCCTGAGCGCAGCCCTGGACAAGGGCGGCCTGGCGTTCGCGCGCAACCTCGCGGTGGCGCCTTCGTCGCCGCCCTCGCACGCCACCATCCACACCGGTCAGCTCCCGCGCGTCCACGGCGCGGTCGGCGACACCGCGGGGCTCGCCCCGGGCGCGCCGCTCTTGTCTGCGCTCTTGGCCGAGCGCGGCTTTTTCACCGGCTATGTCGGCAACAACGACTTCGCCATGGGCAGGCTCGCCAAGGCCGCGCGCTGGCGCGAGGCGCACACCCCGGTGTTCGAGAACCAGGGCATCGACTGCGCGCCGCTGGTGGCGCGCGCGTTGACCATGATGGAGCGCGCGGTGGCGGCCAAGGAGCGCGCGTTCCTCACGCTCCTGCCCATCGAGCCGCACGTGCCGTATCGCTTTCATGAAGACCTGACCGAGCGCTACTTCGCCGGGCCGTACGCGCCGCCGCTGGGCAAGCGGGTGACCAGCGCCCACCTTTCGCGGGCGCGGTCCCGCGGCCTGTCCGACGCTGGATGGCAGCAGCTCCGCGCGCTGTACGACGGCGAGGTCACGTACTTCGACGGGTGCTTCGGCGCGCTGGAGGACGGGCTGGCCCGGCTCGGGGTGGCCAAGGACACCGCCATCATCCTGACCTCGGACCACGGCGAGGGCATGGGCGAGCGCGGCAACAACACCGGCCACGCCTACAGCCTGAACCACGAGCTGGTCTGGGTGCCGCTGCTCGTCTTCGGCGGACCGTTCGCGGCCACAGACGCTGCGGGGCGGGCCGCGCCGGCCGCGCTGCGCCGTCACGTCAGCGCCACCAGCAACCTGGATCTGGCGCCCACCGTGCTCGAGCTGCTCGGCGTGGCGCCGGATCCGCGCATGCAGGGCCAGAGCCTCCTGCCGCTCCTGCGCGGCCAGCGCCAGTGGCCGCGCGCGGTGGTGGCCGAGTACGGCAAGGCGTACTCGGTGTCGGCCGGCCGCTGGCACTACGTGGCGGACTACGAGGGCCGCGGCAAGCTCTATGACGTGGTGGCGGATCCGGCGCAGCTACGCGACCGCAGCGCCGACGCGCTGGTGCCGCTGCGTTACCTGCGTGAGGCCGCCGCGATCTTCTTGAGCCAGCGCACCCGCTGGCGCGGCACCTGGGGCTCGTGGACGGACTTCTCCGCCGACAATCCGCTCGGCGGCGCGGGAGCCCGGTGAGCGCGGACCAAGAAGATCCGCCGGCCGGCGCGCCGCTGACCCCGCAGCGCGCGTTCGTGGACGCCGTGCCGCACAACCGCGCGCTGGGCATGGAGGTGGTGTCCATGGATCGCAGCGGCGCGGTGTTTCGCCTGCCGTATCGCGCCGAGCTGGTGGGCAACCCGGAGACCGGCGTCTTGCATGGTGGCGTGGTCACCGCCTTGCTGGACGCCTGCTCCGGCGCCGCGGTCTTCGCGTCGCTGCCGCGGCTCGCGCCCATCGCCACGCTGGATCTGCGCGTGGACTTCTTGCGCGCGGCGGTCCCCGGGCGCGAGCTCTTGGCGCACGCCACCTGCTATCGCCTCACGCGCAACGTGGCGTTCACGCGCGCGGTCGCGTATCACGACGACCGCGACGCGCCCATCGCGGCGTCGGTGGGGACCTTCATGCTCGGCACCCGGCGCGGCGCCGGGCGGCCCGCGGGCGGAGGCTCGCGGTGACCGCGCCGCCGGCGAGCTCGCTGCTGGCCCGCATCGCCGAGGCCAAGCAGCGAGGGGACCTGGGCTCGCTGCTGGCGATGATCCCGTACGCCGCCTTCCTGGGGCTGTCCACCGAGGTCGTCTCCGGCGAGCTCATCACCACCATGCACCCTGGCGAGCACCTGATCGGCAACCCGATGCTGCCGGCGCTGCACGGCGGCACGCTCGGCGCGCTCGTCGAGTCCGCGGCCATCTTCGAGCTGGTGGTGCGCGCGCAGAGCGCGCTCTTGCCCAAGACCATCACCCTCACCATCGACTACCTGCGCTCGGCGGCGTTGTGCGCCACCCACGCCTGCGGCGTGGTCACCCGCCATGGCCGCCGCGTGGCCAACGTGCGCGTGGAGGCGTGGCAAGAGGACCGGCGCGCGCCGGTGGTCACCGCGCACGCGGTGTTCTTGGTCACCAGCTCCGGCGCGGCGTCCGCGGAGTGAGTGTCCGTGGCGACGACGCCCAGGATGCGCAGGTGCTTGATGGTCTGGGTGGCAAGTGCCGTCATCGCCGCGGTGAGCGCGCACGCCGTCGTCACGCGCGGTGAGCGCGCTCGCCGTCGTCACGCGCGGTGAGCGCGCGGTTACTTGCCGCTGCGCTGGTCCAGCACGTCCAGCAGGTGGCGCGCCTCGCGTTGCCGGTACTCACCCTCGGCGCCCGCGGAAAACGGCGCCAGCGCTGCGCGGGCCTCGCGGTCATGGCCCAGCTTCAAGAGCGCGATGGCTCGGTTCCAGCGCGCCTCGAGGACCAGGCGGCCGCGCGGATACGCGGCCAGGTATGCGTCCCACGCCGCCAGCGCGCGCGCCGGATCTGCGCCGCGGAAGTGCGCGTCGTGGGCCGCGCGGAAGGCGCCGACCTCGGCGTCAGGCGACGGCGCCGCGGGCGCGGCGGCGGTGGCGTCGCGAGCGGGCGCGTCGACGGTGGCGTTGCGAGCGGGCGCGCCGGCGGCGTCGCGAGCGTCGCTGCCATCGCTGCCCGCGGCGTCGCTGCCGTCGCGGACCGCGGCGTCGCTGCCGTCGCGGACCGCGGCGCGAGCCGTCGCCGTCGTGGTCGTCGGTGGTGCGCTGCCGGTGCGCCGCTGGCCTGGCCCCTGGGCGCGCAGCGCGGGCGGACGTCGCGGGCCTGGCTCAGGGGCGCGTCGCGGTGGGCGCTGGCTCGCTCGCAGGCGCGAGCTCTGGCAGCACCAGCTCGGGAGGCCGCGGCCGCAGCGGCGGGCCGCCTCCCTGCGCGACGGCGATCTCTTGCCCCTTGGGCCCCTTGGGCCCCTCGTGCCCCTTGGGCCCCTTGGGCACGTCGGGCACGTCGGGCACCCTGGCTGGCGCCTCGCCGCGCAGCCGGTCGATCGTCGCCGGCAGCCAGCCGGAGACCCAGGCCCACGAGGTGGTGCCAAGGAGGCTCAGCGCGAGCACCGTCGCGAACGCCGCCATGGTGCGCTGCCGTTGCCCGCGTTGTTGCAGGCTGGCCAGCACGCGCTCTCGCGTCGCGTCGGCCAGGCCGCCGCTCCCCAGGTCGTCGCCGCGCGCGGCGTTCACCGCGTCGTCAAGCTCGGGGCCAAGCGCGCTCATGCCAGCCCCTCTTTCTCCAGCAGCGCTCGCAGCTTCTTGCGGGCGTGGAACAGGCGGGTCCGCACCGTCTCCTCGGGCGAGCCCACCACCGCGGCGACCTCGCCTGAGCTGCGCTCTTCGATCTCGCACATCACGAAGGCGATCCGTTGATCGAGCGGCAGCCGGTCGAGCGCGCGCTGCAGCGCGGCGGCGAGCTGCTTGCGCTGCGCTTCGCGCTCGGGATCCACGCTGACCGCGCTGGGGAGCTGGGCCAGGCGATCCATGGCGGTGCGGCGCCGGCTGGCGGCGCGCACGTGCTTCTTGGCAAGGTTGACGGCGATGGACAAGAGGAAGGTGCGCAAGGCCGCGTCGCCGCGGAACCGCTTGACCGCCTTGGGCAGCGCCACGAACACGTCGTGGACCAGGTCCTCGGCGACCTGGGCGTCGCCGGTCAGCTTGCGGGCGAAGGCGCGCAGCGCGCCATGGTGGAGATCGTAGACCTCGGCCACCGCCGAGGCGTCGTCCCGGCGCAGGCGCGCCAGCACGGCGGCGTGCGGATCAGCCGAGGCCGCGTCGCGGTCGGGGAGGGAGTCGAACAATGTCACACTGAGGCGCAGAATGCTGGTTGGTACCCGGTGCCAGGCGGTTCGTTCAAACAAAGTTTCGCAGAACGATTCGCGATGTGCGGGTACTGAGCAAACGAAATGAAGGTCGCGCTCGCTGTCATCGCCCTGGGACTCTTGGCTCCAACCTCCGTGTGGGGGCAAGCGGCGCCAGGGTTGGCGGAGTACCAGGCCGCCATCGAGCGCGAGCTGGGCGCGCTGGCCGCCGGCACGGTGGAGGTGACGCTGCACCCTGACGGCACCGCCACCGTGACCTATCACCAGCCAGATGGCCGCCTGCTGGGGCGCACCGTCGCCTTGCCGCCGGGCCGCGATGACGCGGTGGAGCTGGTGGCGATGCTCGCCGTCAACCTGGTCCGCGATCAGTCCTCGGGCTGGGACGTCTCCGCCGCGGCCGGGCCCACGGCGCCCGCGTCGCCCGAGCCCGCGCCTGCGCCAGCTCCCGCGCCCCCACCGGCCGCGCCAGCGCCCGGGGCCGCCGCTGCGACGACAACACCCGCTCCGGCGGAGGTGGCCGTCGCGCCGGTGAGCGTGAGCCTCCTGTGGCCCATCACCACCGACTCCTTCTACGGCGCGCCCATCGCCGCGCGCCTGGGCCTGCACGTGATCGCAGGCGGCGGCTACGGCGTGCATGGCGTGAGCCTCGCAGGCGTCGCCGACGTGCAGCGCGGCCCCGTCGAGGGCGTGCAGGCCGCCGGGGTGGTGGCCGCCACCAGCTTCCAGGTGCGCGGCGTGCAGCTCGGCGGCGTCGTCGCGTCGGTGCAGCGCGACGTGATCGGCGGTCAGGTCGCCGGCGTCTTCGCGTTGTCTCGCGGCCTCATCGACGGCATCCAGGCCGCTGGCGTGCTGGGCGCCGCGCGCCAGGTTCATGGCGTCCAGGTGGCGGGCGCGCTGGCCGCCACCGAGGAGCTGCGCGGGCTGCAGCTCTCCGTGGTCAACCTCGCCGGCCACGTGCGCGGCGTGCAGCTCGGCGTGGTCAACTACGCGCGCACCAGCGAGGGCGCGTCCATCGGCCTCATCAACATCGTCCGCGACGGCCTCACCGAGCTCGATACCACCGTCGACGCCGCCGGCACCGCCGGGGTGGTGCTGCGCCACGGCACGCCTCGCTTCTACTCGGTGTACGGCGCGGCCACCACGCGCGAGCGCGACCTTGGGCTCGTCGGCATGGGCTTCGGTACGCGCCTGTCGCGGATCTCGCGCCTGTCGCTTGACCTCGACGCCATGGCGTTCGCGGTCGACGGCGAGGTGCTGGCCACCGACCTCGCGCTCTTGTCCCGCGGGCGGCTCCTGGCCGCGCTGCACCTGGGCCGCGTGGCGGTGCTCGCTGGACTCGAGCTCAACGTCCTCGTCGCGGGCGACGGTGAGCGCGGCGACGCGCTGCACCCCGCGCTCGATCGAAGCTGGCGCAGCGACGACGTGACCACCCGGATGTGGCCCTCGGCGTCCATCGGGCTGCGGCTTCAGTAGTCAACGGAGGTTCTCGTGACAAAGCTCTGGCTCCTGGGAGCCGCCGTGCTGGCGGCTACCTCGTCCTTGGCGCGCGCGCAATCCGCGCCCGCCACCCCTGCCACCCCTTCTCCATCCGCTCCATCCGCTGCGTCGGCTGCTTCCGCTGCTTCGGCCGCGGCTGTTGCTTCGGCCGCCCCTACCGCCCCTGCCGCCCCTGCCGCCCCTGCCGCCCCTGCCGCCCCTGCCACCCCCGCCGCTTCCGCCCCCGCGCCGTCGGTGCAGGCGCCGGTGCTCGAGCGCGCGGTCCCGGCGGTCGCGCCGCCGGGCGCGGAGCACCTGCAAGCCAAGGTCGGCCTGGTGCTCACGATCGGCGCCGACGGCTCGGTCAGCGACGTCCGCGTGGTCGCGCCGGCTGGACACGGGCTCGACGAAGCCGCGGTCGCCGCCGCGCGCCAGTTCCGGTTCTCACCGGCGACGCGCGATGGACAGCCGGTGGCGGCGCGCGTGCGCTACGACCTCGCGTTCGCCCCGCCACCGCCGGCCCAGGGGCGCTTGCAGGGCCGGGTGCTGCTCGCGCGCGGCGCGGGCGGCGTCGTCGGCGCGGGCGGCGCGGGCGGCGCGGAGATCACGATCTCCCAGGAGCCCAGCGGCCTGGCGCTCGCCCACCTGATCGCCGATGGCGACGGCGCGTTCCAGGCGCCAGCGCTCGCTCCCGGCCGCTACCGCGTGCGCGTCCTCGTCGCTGGCGAGCTGGTGGCCGACGCGGTGGAGGAGGTGCGGGCCGACGAGGCGACCGTGGTGACCTACCGCCAGGCCAGCCTGGTGGTCCGAGATACGGACACCTTCGGCGCCACCGCCCGGGTGAGCGGGAGGGAGCGCGAGGTGACCCGACGCTCGGTGACGCGCGACGAGCTGCTGGGCGCCGCCGGGACGCGCGGAGATCCGCTGCGCGTCATCGAGCTGCTGCCCGGCGTGGCCCGACCCGCCGCTGGCGAGGGCACGATCCTCATCCGCGGCAGCTCGCCGGAGGATAGCCAGTTCTTCGTCGACGGCGCGTACGTCTTGCGCCTCTACCACTTCGGCGGCCTGACCTCGTTCGCGCCGGCCCAGCTCATCGACCGGCTCGACCTGTTCCCGGGCAACTTCTCGGTGCGCTACGGCCGCGCCATCGGCGGCGCGGTGGAGGTCAAGCTGCGCGATCCGGACTTCGAGCGCACCCGCGGCGTGGTGGAGGTCAACTTGCTCGATGCTGGCGCGCTGGTGGAGACCCCGCTCGGCGAGCGCTGGGCGGTCGCCGCCGGGGTGCGGCGCTCCACCATCGACCTGTGGTTTGCCTCGGTGGCGGGGGATGACAGCGCCCAGGTCACCGCCGCGCCGGTCTACCTGGACTACCAGCTCCTGGCCGCGCTCCGGCGCCAGGGACCCGATCGCCTGCGGCTGCAGCTCTATGGATCGGTCGACGAGATCGGCGCGCTCATCGAGCCGCTGGACACAGACCCTTCGATCCGCGGCAACATCAGGCAGGCCACCGACTTCCATCGGGCGCAGGCGGTGTGGAGCCGACGCTACTCCGACACCCTGCAACACGAGGTCACGGCGATGCTCGGGACCTTCGGCTTTCGCGGCGAGATCGGACCGTCGATCCGGCAAGACCTGCGCGTGCTCGACGCAGCGCTGCGCGGCGACCTCCGCTGGCGCGCGCGGCCGTGGCTCTCCCTGATGGCCGGGACGGACGTGATGTTGCAGCGCGGCGACGTGTCGCTGGTGGGGCCGCGCGCGCAGCAGCTCGAGGGGCGCCCCGGCGCCGAGCCGCTCGAGTCGCAGCCCATGATCGAGCTCGATCAGCAGCTCACGTATCTGCGGCCCGCGGCCTACGTCGAGGCGGTGGCGTCGCCGCTGGCGCGCGCCGAGCTCACCGTCGGCGCGCGCGTCGATCACTTCGGCGACATCGATCAGACCGTGGTCGATCTGCGCTCCAGCGCGCGGCTGCGCGTGGGGCAGGGCACCGTGATGAAGATCGCGGTCGGGCAGTTCTCGCAGCCGCCAGACTATGGCGAGGCGTTCGAGGACCTGGGCAACCCGGCGCTCGGCGCCGAGCGCGCGGTGCATGTGAGCGCGGGCGTCGAGCAAGAGCTCGGCGCGCGCGCGTCGCTGGGGCTCGAGGCCTACGCCAAGCGGCTGGACCGCCTCATCGTCGACGACGCGCAGGGCATGCTGGCCAACGCGGGGCGGGGCCGGATCGTGGGGCTCGAGGTCGCCGGTCGCCTGGTGCCCGGCGGCCGCATGTCCGGCTTCCTCTCGTACTCGCTGTCGCGCAGCGAGCGCCGGGACGCCAGCGGCCCCTGGCGCCTCTTTGACAGCGATCAGACCCACGTCCTCGCCGCGGCGGCGCAGTGGCGGCTGGGCCGCGGCTTCCTCGCCGGCGCCACCGTGCGGCTGGTGTCGGGCCCGCTGGAGACGCCGGTGCGCGGCAGCGTCTATGACGCCAACCTGGATCGCTACCAGCCGGTGTACGGCGCGGTCAACAGCGAGCGCGGCCCGCTGTTCTCGCAGCTCGACCTGCGCGTGGAGAAGGGCTGGCGCCTCGCTCACGGTCGCCGCCTGGCGGCGTACCTCGACTTGCAGAACGCGACCAACACCAAGAACCGGGAGACCACCGTGTGGAGCTATGACTATCGAACGCGCGGCGCCGTGTACGGCTTGCCGCTCTTGCCCTCGCTGGGGTTGCGAGGTGAGCTGTGAACGCCCGACGCGCGGCGGTCACAACGTCGGCGCCCGCGCTGGCCCTGGCGCCGGCGCTCGCCCTGGTGCTGGCGCTGGCCCTGGGCCTGGCGGCGTGCGCCGACGAGGTGCCCGCGGGCTCGCGCCTGGAGCGCACACGCCTGCTCGCGGTGGTGGCCGGCCCCGTCGACGAGCCGGCGCGGGCCTGGCCGAGCGCCGGTGAGCTGGCGCAGGTGCGCGCGCTGGTGGTGGCGCCCGGCCAGGCGCCGCCGGTGCGCTGGCACCTGGAGGTGTGCTGCACGGCGGCGGGCGCGCTGGCCCACGCGGAGGACGGCGTCGGAGATCCGGTGGTGCGCTTCGCGGTGCCCCCGGAGGTGCATGCGCTGCGGGTGGCCGGCGTCATCGAGCCACAGGGCGAGCCGGCGACCGACTTCGTCTACGACCTGCCGGTGGCGCGAGACGGCGTCACCAACCACCACCCGCGCCTGGCTCAGGTGGACCTGCCGCAGGAGTGCGCGGTGGCCGGCGGGCCGGCGCAGCCCCTGCGCGTCCTCACCGCGGCCGACGCTCGCGAGACCTACGCGCGCGCCGAGGGCGGCGTGGCGCGCGAGCCGCTGCGGCTCTCGTTCTTCGCCAGCGCCGGCGAGCTCGCGCGCCAGTTCGCCGTGGTCGAGGCCGCAGATCCCGCCGAGACCTCCGAGGTCACCATGGCGTGGACCCCGCCGCCCGTCGAGGAGGTCCCGCCTGAGGGGCTGACCGTTCGCATCGTCATCGTCGCGCGCGATCTGCGCGGCGGCGTGGACTTCACCAGTCGCACGCTGTGCGTGCAGCACTGAAAGGGACAACGTCATGGACTTGCAACACCTGCTCACCGGCCTGGCGCTCGAGGGCGCGACCTGGGTCATGTGGCTCCTCATCCTGTGCTCGGTCGTCGGGCTGGCGGTCGCCTTCGAGCGCGGCCTCACCGTGCTGGCGACACGCGACGATCCAGAGCGCGTGCGGCGCGAGCTGGTGGGCCACCTGCGCGGCGGCGACTTCGCGGCCGCGGCGCGAGGGCTCGGCGCCTCCGCCAGCATCGAGGCCCGGATCGTGAAGGCCGGCGTCGAGGCCGCCGCCGAGGGCCCGGCCTCCGTCGAGGAGCGGCTCGCCGCCGCCGCGTCGACCCAGCGCCTGGGCATGGAGCGCAGCCTGGCCTTCCTCGGCACGCTCGGCGCCAACGCGCCGTTCATCGGCCTGCTCGGCACCGTGATCGGCATCATCGGCGCGTTTCATCAGCTCGATGCCTCCGCCGGCAAGGTCACCGCGGGCCTGATGGCCGAGGTGGGCGAGGCGCTGGTGGCCACCGCGGTGGGCATCCTGGTGGCGCTGCCCGCCATCGCGTTCTACAACCTGTTCTCTCGCATCAACCGCGTGCGCCTGACGCGCGCCGACGCGATGGGCCGCGAGCTGCTCGCGGTGCTGCGCCGGAGCGCGGGCTGATGGCGGCGCAGGCCCCCGCCGGTGAGGACGACCTCATCGTCGGCATCAACGTCACGCCGCTGGTGGACATCGTGCTGGTGCTGCTGGTGATCCTGATGGTCACCGCCAGCTACGTCGCGAGCCAGTCGATCCCGCTCGAGCTGCCGCGCGCCGCCACGGGCGAGGCCGCGCCCCAGCTCCTGGCCGTGACCATCGATCAGCACGGCGCGATCTCGCTTGACGCCTCGCCCATCGACGAGCGCGCGCTGCGCGAGCACGTACGGCGGATGCAGCGTCAGGCCGGCGGCGCGGCGCTCACCGCGGCCATCGCGGCCGACGGCCGGGCCAGGCACGCGCAGGTCGTTCGCGTGGTGGACGTGCTGCGCCAGGAGCGCGTCACGCGCTTCGCGCTGCACGTCGAGGCCGCGCCGGAGCCAGGCCGATGAAGCTCACCGCGGCGCTCGCCGCGAGCCTCGCCGCGAGCGTCGTCGCGCACGGCGCCGGAGGCTGGCTCTTGCTCCGCGCGCCGCGCCCGGTGCCGGTGGCGCCTGCGCCGTCGGTCGAGCTGGTGGTCGCGCCGCCGCCAACGCCGCCAACGCCGCCGCGCGCGCCGCCGCCCCCTGCGCCCACGGCGCCGCCGTCGGGTCGGTCGTCGCCTCGTTCTGCGCCTCGGTCGTCGCCTCGGTCGTCGGCGCGCCCGTCGGTGCCCCGCGCCCGCGCCGCCGCGCGGCCGCTGGTGGCGCTGGCGTCGGCGCCGTCGAGCGCTGACGCGCCGGCGGTGGAGGCGCCGCCGGCCTCCGACGCCCCGCTCGACTTCACCGATGGGCCTGTGCTCGGCGGCGGGTCCGCGGGCGCGGACGCGGCGGGCGACGAGGCAGCTCCCCGCGCCGCGCCGGTCGCGCGTCCCGTCCGCCCTGCCGCGGCGAACCTGGCGCGCCGCCCCGAGCCGCCCGCGCTCGACGAGGCCCTGCAGCGCCGCTATCCCGACGAGGCGCGCGCTGCCGGCCGCGCGGGCGCCGCCACCGTCCGCGTCCGCATCTCGCGCGATGGTCGCGCGAGCGTCCTCGCCGTCGCCTCCGCCAGCGAGCCCGCCTTCGGCGAGGCCTGCCGCGCCACGGTGGACGCCACCCGCTGGCGCCCGCCCCTGGACGCCGAGGGCATCGCGACCTCGACGGACGTCATCTACCGCTGTCGCTTCGAGGTCGCCCAGCCCTGACCCGGATTCGACGATGGGCTCCAGGTCGCTCCGCTCGGCGGCGCGGCCGGCTACACTCGCAGGCCATGGCGCATCTTGCTCTCGTCCTTGGCGTGGTCGTCGCCCTGCTGGCCGGTGGGGCTCGTCCTGCGGTGGCGTGCGAGTGCGCGCCGCTCGACGAGCAGGGCGCGCTGCAACGGCGCTCGCTCGCCTTCGATGGCTGGGTCATCGAGGCGCCGCAGCCGTGGCGCTGCCCGCTGCCGCCCGCGCCCGCGCCGCGCAAGGGCTGTGTCCGGATCGCGGTGGTGAACCGGCAGGACTGCAAGCCACGCGGCGAGCTGCTCGAGCTCCGGGCGAGCGATGGGACGCTCGTGCCCTCGACCTCGGTCGACGGCGGCGCCACCACCTTCTGCGGCGTCCGCGCCGGAACGTACCAGCTCACCGGCAGCCCGCTGTGGCTCCGCGCCGACGCGGAAGATGCGTCGCCTGCGGGCGCTGCGGGCACGGCGGGCGCTGCTGCCGCGGCAGGCACGGCAGGGCCTGCGGGCGCCGACAACGGCACGCTGGATCACGGTCGAACGCTCGCGCTCGTACCCGGCGGGAGCTACGTTGTCTTTGGCCAGGGCCGGCCGGGCCAGGTGTTGCGGGTCGCGGTGGCGCGCGCGGTCAAGGGCCAGCTCGCGCGGGAGGTCGTGGTGAACTCCGAGGACGACTGCGGCACGCCGTACTTCGAGGTCGGCCAGGCGTGGCGGTTCTTCGGTGAGCGAGGCGATGGTGGAGTGGTGGTGGTGCGCGGCTGCGGCGCCGCGCGCCTGCTCACCAGGGCCGAGCGCTCGGAGCCCGCGCCGGACGCGGCCGTGTCGGCTGCGCCGGGCGCACCTGTTGCGGCTGCAGCGCCGCCCGCCCACGCACCTGCATCGCCTGGCTCATCGTCTGGCTCATCCTCCGGCTCATCGTCTGGCGGCTGCTCGACCACGCCGTCCTCGAGCGCCGCGCTGCCGTGGCTCCTGGCGCTCATGTCTCGTCGGCGTCGTCGAGTCCTGGCGTTCGTTCGTCGTCAGTCGTGCTGGTAGGCTGCGCGCTGTCGTCCTCGTCGGGCGGCCGCGCCGTCGAGGTCATCGGGCTCATCGGGCGCGCGTGGTAGCTCCCGCAGCACGACGGCCTGCGGCCGATGGTGGCGGGCCAGCCCCACGAGCAAGATCGCGGCGAGGATGATCGCCGCGCCCACCGCGCCGGCGACGTCGAAGGTCTCACCGGCGAGCAGGATCCCCAGCGCCATCGCGATCACCGGGTTGACGTACGCATAGCTCGTGGCCACGGCGGGCCGGGTGTGCTGCAAGAGATACGAGTACGCCGAGAAGCCGATGAGCGAGCCGGCCACCAGCAAGTACATCGCGGCGGCCACCGCCCGGCCGGACGGCAGGTGGGCCATGCGCTCGCCGAGCGCGAGGCTGACCACCGCCATCTGCAGGCCGCCGGTCAGCATCTGGCTCCCCACCCTCATCAGGCCCGGCGGGCTTGGCAAGCGCTGCCCCACCAGCGAGCCCACCGCCCACGCCATGGGTGATAGCAGCACCATCACCACGCCAGCGGGGCTCGCGCGCAGCTCCCCGCTGGTGTTCATCACCAGCACGCCCACCAGCCCGAGCGCCACGCCCACCGCCTCGCTGCGGCGCACCGGCGTGCCGAGCAGGCGCCCGAACACCGTCATCCACAGCGGCATGGTGGCGGCCAAGACGGAGGTCACGCTCGACGACAGCGAGCGCTCGGCCGCCGCGATGAGCCCGTTGCCCAGCACGAACAGGAACAGGCCCGCCACCGCGGCGCCCAGCCACTGGCGACGCTCCGGCCACGGCTCCTTGCGCCAGCGCGCGACCGCCAGCAGCGCGCTGCCGGCCAGGAGGAAGCGCAGCGCGCCAAGCAGGTACGGCGGGAAGCCCTCCAGCGCCACCGCGATCGCCAGGTACGTGGAGCCCCACAGCGTACACACCGCGGCATAGGACGCGATCACGAGCGATCGGCGCGACGACGGCGGAGCAGGGGACGCGGGCGGCATGAGGACAGTCTGGATCGGACTTGCGAACCGGAACAGATTCAGTCAACGTGCTCTGACACCAGCACAGTTCATCAGCAAAAAACTGTGCCGCACGAACCAGCGACAGGACGCAGCAGATGGCGCAGATGACCTCGCTCTCGACAGCTCTCCCTGGCCGCGCCGCGCGGCGAGCGCCGACGCCAACCGCCGCGTCGGGCGTCAGCGCCGCGTCGGGCGTCAGCGCCGCGTCGGGCGCCGGCGCCGCGTCGGGCGTCAGCGCCGCTGCGCCGCTGTATCAGCAGCTCGCGCACGAGCTGGTGTCGCTCAGCGGCCAGGGCGCCTTGCGCCCAGGCGATCGGCTGCCGTCGGTGCGCACGCTCAGCGAGCAGCGCGGCGTCAGCGTGTCCACCGTGCTGCAGGCCTACCTCCTGCTGGAGAGCCGCGGCGTCATCGAGAAGCGTCCGCAGTCCGGACACTATCTGCGCGCCGCCCGCGCGGCCTCGGCGCCAGAGCCGCGCACCGCGCGCGGCTCTGCCCAGCCACGCCGGGTCACCGTCAGCGATCTGGTGTCGCGCCTGTACGGCGCCGCGCGTGACCCGAGCCTGCTCCTTCTGGGCGGCGGCCACCTCGACCCCAGCCTCCTGCCTGTCGAGCGGCTCAGCCGCAGCCTGGCCTCGGTGGCGCGCAGCGCGGGCGGCGCTGGCGTGGCCTACGATCCGCCGCCTGGCCTCCTGGCGTTGCGCCGTCAGGTCGCGCGGCGCGCCGCCGAGTGTGGCGTGGCCGTGTCCGCGGACGAGGTCATCACCACGTTCGGCACCATGGAGGCGCTGCATCTGTGCCTGCGCGCGGTGGCGCGAGCCGGCGACGCCGTCGTCGTCGAGTCCCCCGCGTACTACGGCCTCCTGCAGCTCATCGAGAGCCTGGGCATGCGCGCCATCGAGGTGCCGGCGCACGCGCAGACCGGCATCGATCTGCCGCTGCTGACCGCCGCCCTGCGCCAGCACGACGTCAAGGCCTGCTTGCTGGTGCCCAACTTCTCCAACCCCATCGGCGCGCTCATGCCTGATGAGGCCAAGCGGGAGCTGGTGCAGCTCCTGGCTCGCCGGGAGATCCCGCTCATCGAGGATGACGTCTATGGTGACCTTCGCCACGAGGGCGCGCGGCCTCGGCCGGCCCGCGCCTTCGACAAGAAGGGCCTGGTGATGCTGTGCTCCTCGTTCTCCAAGACCCTGGCGCCAGGCTATCGCGTCGGCTATGTGTTGCCCGGTCGCTTTCGCGAGACCGTGGAGCGCCTCAAGTTCGCCCAGAGCATCGCCACCGCCACCTTGCCCCAGATGGCCATCGCGGACTTCCTGGACAACGGGGGCTACGAGCGCCACCTGCTACGCCTGCGCCGCGCGCTCGCCGACCAGGTGGCGCGGGTGAGCGACGCGGTGGCCGAGCACTTCCCGCGCGGCACGCGCATCTCCCGCCCGCGCGGAGGCTTCTTGCTGTGGGTGGAGCTGCCTGCCGGCAAGAACGCCGTCGAGCTGTTCGAGCGCGGCCTGTCCCACGGCGTGTGCATCGCGCCCGGGCCCATCTTCGCCGCCAAGCCGCGCTTCGCCACCTGCGTCCGCATCTCCTGCAGCATGCCGTGGACCGAGCGCGTCGCCAGCGGCTTGCAGCTCCTGGGCAAGCTCGCGAACGAGCTGTGAGCGAGCTGCGAGCGAGCTGCGAGCAAGCTCGCGCACGAGCTGTGAGCGACCTGCGTGCTGTGAGCGACCTGTGAGCGAGCTTCGAGCGAGCCGTGACGCCCAGGATACGACCTGGAGGTGACCCGCGAACTTGCTCAGGTGTCACCCCGGAAGCCATCTGTAGAGGTGGTAGCCTTGCGGCCCGTAACACCCAGGAGAGCGCGATGAGCAACACCGGCAGCAACGTCTGGTTTGACCTGATGACCACGGACCCAGCCGGCGCGGTCCGCTTCTACACCGAGGCGATCGGCTGGAAGACCGAGCAGTGGGCGAGCCCCGACGACGGCTCGCCGTACACGATGTGGCTGGCCAGCTCCGCGCTAGGCGGCGTCATGGAGCTCCCCGACGCCGCCAGGCAGATGGGCGCGCCCCCGCAGTGGCTGGCCTACACCACCGTCGTGGACCTCGACGCCTCGGTGGCCAAGGCGGTGAGCCTGGGCGCGCAGGTGCTGGCGCCGGCGATGGACATGCCAGGAGTCGGCCGCTTCGCGTCGCTGGCAGACCCGCAGGGCGCCGTGTTCGCCATGTTCACCCCGTCGACTCCTGCTAGCGAGCCGCCCGCCGACGAGCTTGGCCAGTTCCGCTGGGCCGAGCTCAACACCGCGGACTACGAGACCGCGTGGGCCTTCTACACCCAGCTCTTCGACTGGCACCACCGCCGCACCATCGACCTGGGCCCCTCCGGCGCGTACTTGATGTGGCACGACGCCTCCCTGTCCACCAAGGGCGGCATGTGCAACGCCGCCAAGCTGCACGGCCTCCACCCCCACTGGCTACACTACATCACCGTCGCCGACATCAACGCGGTCGCCGCCCGCATCCAGGCCCACGGCGGCAAAGTGCTCCGCGGCCCCACCCAGGTCCCCGGCGGCGACTGGGTCGCGCAGTGCCAGGACCCACAGGGCGCCTTCTTCGCCCTCTTCGCGCACGCCAAGCCGTAGCGGCCCTCGCCCGCCGCAACGGGCGAGGGGAGGCGGCAGGTGACGTGGCCTTTGCTAACGCACGATGGGACCAGCAACCAGGGAGGCTGACAGCGAGAACCGGGTGCCGAAGGCGCAGCCAGGCAACTGAGGGCTCGGTTCACCAACGACCAGCGCCTTGCCTGCCAGCCGTCACGGCAGCGCGGGAGGATCACCGGGCGGGCCGGGGGGATCACCCGGTGGGGCCCGGAGTACCTCCAGGTACTCGACACAGGCCGCACTGAGCTCGAGTGCGAAGAGCCGATCGGCGGCGGTCACATGGCCAACGCCACCGTCGTGGTTGGGCCAGTAGTCGAAGACAGCGTATCCATCCTGCTCGGCGATCGCAGACAGCAGAAGACAACATTAGAGGAGAACCGGAATGCCAGTGACTCGCAAGATCAACGCTTCGTGCGTGGCGGGCTGAAACGCTGGCAGGGCGCTCGCCGCCGTCCGACGCTTGTGCTGGACATCGCGCTTGAACATGTCTCGCAGCACGCGCCGATCGGGCAACAGGCTTCCGCGTCGTTCCAGATCTGAGAACTCTCGCGGCAGCTTCGAGACCGCGTTGAGGAGCATCTTGATGAAGTCGGTTCGGTACTCGTTGCGTCGCAAGGAAATAGACTTGTCGGCGGCGATTTTAAGTAGATCCTCGTGACTGATGTCGCTGCTCGTAGTCGCGGTCTCGGTACCGAGCCTGGACCCGGCGATCTTCTGCTCTGCGGTCATCTGCTGCAAATTTGCCGCAGTAACGATGTTGCCAAGAAAGCGAAGCGCCGCGAGCTTCTCCGTATGGAGCCAGGTCCGAAGGATACAGAGATCGAACGAGTGGTCCGCAACAGCAAGATGGGGGTGGAGGCGTCGAAGCACCTGGGCTGAGAACTCGGGATCCTCCAGCACAAGCTCCAGGTCACGTGGGTTGTTGGTTCTGGTGAACAAGTGCGCTTGGGTGCGTAGCCAGGCTAGCTCTTGGTCAATGTCTTGCTTCTTCTGCCCTTCTTTGCGCGTACTCGAAGGCTCTGCGCCAGGGTTCCATATCAGCTCAGCCCACTGGTCGCCATCATACATGCTCCAGTACAGTCCTTCGGCGCGGTCCGTACTCGTCTTGACTTCCAAGACCTGGTAAGGGCCGGCGTGACGCTGCTCGCCGGCAAGGAACACCTGCTCAGCTTGGAAGAACACCGCCGATACGAGTAGCTCCTCTCCTTCGTTGATCTCTCGAACTCGCGTGCCGGTGAAAGGCGCGCGCACGATATGACCTTCTTCGAAGATCTGGTACGAATGGTCCACATTCTCCGGCCATTGTACGAGGTCGCGGCGCCAGAGCTTGGCCCCGCCCTTCTTGGTCCGGACCCTATCGCCAGCGACGATCCAGGGCATGCGGCGACGCAGCGTGGTGCTGTACAGGTGGTGTGGTGCACGCTCCGTGTGCTCTACGCCGTTGTAGATCGTCCACACGAAGTAGCTGGCGCCGAGCTGTGCGGTCGTAGCGTCTTCGCCCTGCTTGGTAGTAGCGACCTCGACGCACTGATACTCGAACTCGTACTCGCGCTCGTTTCCCCGCGGGGCACGGCGGTGAGTTCGCGCTGCCTGATAGAGCACGCGCTTCACATAGAGTAGCTCTCCAGGTTCGAGGTCTCGAACCTGATTGTCAGCTCGGGGGGGCAGGAACGCATGGTGCTCGTAGCTATCCGAAGATCCATGAGGGTAGAACGGTCGAGCGGTCTCGGGCGATGCTGCGTCTCCTATACGGAAGTCTCGAAATAGCTCCAATGGCGTTTTGGTGACAACAATCCACTCGCCAGGGAGACACCAGCGCACGCGGCCGGGCCGGGGAGCGACTGCTAGGAACCTTGATCTACCTCCTATGATTGCGCCTATGAATTTCCTGCTTTTCTCGGGTATGGGGAGGCTGTTTTCGTCGAGAACAGATGCTTCAATAAACTGAACTCCAAGTCCATGTTGCGGTCTTGCAATTTGAGGATGACGTTGTGAACGATCAGTCTTTGCCCTGTGTGTACCTCCGAGAGCTTGTTCTGGAGATGTCTGTAACATTCTCGCATTCAACGGTGTGTCGGAGATGATCATCGAATGATCCGTTTGGGTACCGCTCTCGGATGTTCGCTCTGTTTATGTTGCCTCTGTGTTCGAATTTGTCGAACAATGGCTGGCCGTCGTAAATCGGTTCAATAATGTCATCTGGTAAGATCCAGTTTGGCTCTATGCGGTGGTCGGAAATAGGAACCGCTAGCTCGTGGCTGTCTCGCGTGGTCCATAGAAAACACAGATCTCCATTGGCATCTATAACTTCGACACATTGGTGCTCTAGTTGAACCGGTGCGCGATGCGCTCCCTGTGTGCGCTCTGCCTGGAAGAGTATGCGTTCAACTTTTAGCCGATCGCCTAGCTCGAGGTAACGAACGAAGGTTCCGCCCTCTGCAATTGGCGGGAGCAGTGCTACGGTGTTGGCATCGAATGATCCGTATGGGTAGTTACTGCTAATATTGCATCGGTTGATAGAGCTTGATGGTTCAAATCCTGTGTGCAGTGGAACTCGAGGTTGAAGCGGGGAAATCCAGTCCCCTGCCACCGGCCAGCGAAGTGGTCCCAATCGAGATGGTAGGGCCTCCGAAATGCTACCGTCGACACAGAATGCACAGTCCATGCGGACCGCATTTGCTCCGATGGGCTGCCACCGGACTATGCTAAATGTCGCATCAGAATACGAGGCAAAGGTGACTCTCGGGTTTGGTAGTGTAGAGAAAATCCCTTCCTTGGGAACCCACGAAGAGGTGGTGAACATCTCGATTGCAGGATCGTAGTCAGGTTCTGTGTACTCCCCTGACAATATGTTCAGCTTAGTTGGAATTCGACGTGCTGGTGATGTTATTAGTTCGGCCAGTTTTGAGTATATAAAAGGTTGTGGTGAGCTGGTCTCTGATTTAACGAGCCTGGCAGGATTCGTCTGTGTAAATCTGTTCCAGTGAACGTCTCCGCTTATGACAATGATATCGCAAACGGCCAAGAGCAAAGATTTGGCGATGTGTGCGAAGTCGTCTTCAAAGAACGAGATGTGATAATCTGCTGTTATTGTGTTATAGGCAGTGAACTCTTTGGGGCAAAATAGCGGCTGCCCAACCATGAGAAGACCAGGGCCAGCGAGATTCTCGGCCCATGATCGAAGACGTGCTAAGGTGTCAGCAGTGGTAACTCTTTTTTCTCCTTCGTATCGTCGCAGGGATGTCGTGTCGAAGAAGAATACGGAGAAGGCGGGCAGGTGATCAGAGCTTCCGCCAGGTACGTCGACTCTGTAAGAGAACTCTGTGACGTCTTCATCAGCAGGGCCCTGAGATGTCGAGGACGGACTCATGGATCCTTGAAACAGCCTGAGTCCCTGTTTGGCCGCTCTAGCATGCAGAGACATCTCTGGGGAGGTCTCTGGGGAATCGTCTGGAAAAGTGGGATGCGACTGCGGGATAAACAATTGATCGCGAGGGTAATCGTTCCAGTATTCGTGATCGTCAGGTATGGAAAATGATGGAAGTTTTGATATTACATTCTTGTACGGAGAACAGACGAAATAGCGAAGATAACGACCAATGATTTCTTCTTAGCAATGTTTCTTCTGGCGGCTTGAGTCTTCGCGGGAAGATTCGATCCGGAAATCTGGTAAAGTCAGCGTATATGTTGTCGCCGAGAAGCGTCTTGAAAGACGGTTGCAAATGAATTGCCAAACTCTTTCAAGTGAGAGTGCGTAGCGAAGTCCGGGCTGAAGGTAGCCCTCGTTGTCGTTCCGAATCCCAAAATCATGGTAACAGCTTGCTGCCATGAATACTATGGGAGATGACGTGTTGGATGGTAAGGTTCGGGTGCTCCAGATTTCTACTATCGTGTCATTGTCATTGTCATTATCGTTATAATTTGCGTCCGCCGATGGTTCGGTGAATCTGCCGTAGATGTTCACGGTTAGCGACGTGTTTGGTGAAATGGATTCAAGCTGTATATCGAAGATTGATATATTTATGCTGTTGAGGTGCCGGAGTAGTGGGTTTTTTGCTTCGGTGAGTTCGTTTATGAAGAGTGGTGTGGGCGTTGTTCGAGGTTGATGTAGTATTTTTTCTGTATTCAGCAGCATGCCACCGCATATGAGTGTGCATTTTGCAGAGTTCTGACTTATTGCTCCGTTTACTAACGAGATGAAATGCCTTGGAATAATAGACCTCCATGGAGGTCGAATCTGCGCCCCTGCATAAAACTCTATTAGGAGTCGAGAGTGTTCTGGATCGGAGGGGGCGTAGTCTTGGATGTATTTTTCTCTTGCGCTGCTTAGTGAGTTGGTGTCGTACAAGGATAGTATCTCGCGCGAGATCGTGTGAGGCGAGGTGATCGCGACGAATGAGAGGGCCCCTGTCAGGGGAGTGGGAGGAGGCAGGATGGAGCGTGCACTGCTGTTGCTGGATACGAAGACAGAGCTTCTGATGATGGAGAACGCCTCTCCAAAGAGTGGGAGAAGGGAAGGGTCGTTCGGGATCCCAAATGTCACCTCTTGACCAGGATAGCTATCCCCAGGAAGAAACGGCCGCCCCAGACGGGACCCGATCCTGAGGAGTGGAATGGGGTTCTCGAGGCGATAGAGGAGGTCGGTGTGGCTATTCGATGCGTCTAGGTACTTGCGGCCGATGTCGTAGAGCAACCGGAGCGTTTGTCGTGTTCCCCAGATCTGCTCAAGGTCAGATGCGACGATCCCTAGCCATGGCGCACCCAAGAAGCGACCCCAGGTCTTGTTGTAGGAGCGCCACAGTGCAGACCACAGTCCCTCGTCCTCGAAGGTGCCTGTGATGAAGTTCGCACGTGTGATGCGATAGTAGCGGGTGTCGCGGGCAAGGCATTGAAAGAGCCGAACAGCGTCGGGAAGTTCAGGCTGCGAGAAGTCGAAGCCGAAGTTGCGCAGGCCCAGGAGGAGCTCCTGGTCGTAGTTGGGTTGGTCGCGGCGCGGGAAGGGGCGGCGACGTTCGTTGGGGTTTGGCGGAAGCGCAGGCTTGGAGCCGACCGCGAAGCGGGGGCGGATGATACTCCTCCTGGAGGAGGTTCCAGGTGTCGGTGTCAACGGAGTTACCAGCCGGGAGGCCGACTAGCGAGCGGAAGGCCGCGACGGCGGACGCGGTCTGTGCGCCATAGCGCGCTGTCTGGCCGGCACTCGGGGGTGGATCGGGGTTGTAGGCGGAGTTGCTGGACAGAAGCGAGAACAGCCGGAGCCAGGTCTGCAGCGTCTCGACGTACAGCCCTTGGGAGCCGGGGCCGATCTGCGCGGCTTCGAGGCTGGGGCCGACTTCGATGCCGTGGAGGGTGAAGGGCGGGTAGATCAGATCGGTCATGGCGCAACCTCGAGGAGGGTGGCGGTTGGGTGAGACGGAGGCACGGCTGTGTATCGGGCCGTGCGGCTACGGCTCGGGCTCAGTGGGCAGCGGGGCGAGCTGTTCGCCGAAGGCGGTGATGGTGGCGACTTCGTGGTCGGGGGGCTCGGAGCCGGGTTGGGGCCCGGGGTCGAGCCAGGTGTCGAAGTAGCGGAAGGTGCCGCGCCAGCTCGTGGACGAAGCGGTCGTGGCGGCGGACGATGGTGGGGCGGGGCAGCCAGCCGAAGGCGACGAGCTCTTGGGGGGCGGGTGCGCGGGTGCGCAGGATGGCGTAAGCGGCCTGGGGCTGCGGCCAGACGTAGAGGTCGGTGCGGATCATGCCGCGCAGGCGGACGGTGCGGCTGCGTTGCACGCCGGCTTGCGTGTAGCGCACGGTGGCCTCGACCTCGAGCTCGTCGCGGTTGTGCGCTTCGAAGTCGAGGTTGCCGTCGAAGTCGAGCGGCTCGGGTTGGTGGAGGCCGAGCTCTAAGACCCAGCGGCGCTCGGCGCCTTGGCGGGCGGCGGGGATCGGGCGGCGGTCGCGCGCGTCGCCCGAGTCGCGCAGGAGGAGCGCCGCTTCGTCGAGGGTCCAGTCGAGCTGGGCCACGGTGGTGAGGCGCGAGGACACGACGCGGGCCAGGCGCAGAGCGGCGCTGACGCTCCAGGCGGTCACGCCGGGCGGCGGGGCGTAGCGCAGCTCGGGGTAGATCACGTCGACGCCGGCGTAGATCGAGCGGTCGAGCAGCAGGGTGAGGCCGTCGCCCTCGGTCTGCTGGGTGACGGCGAGCAGGCCGCGGTTGTAGATGGGGTCTTGCCAGGTGAGCTTGGCGAACGCGAAGGGCGGGCGGGGTGGCAAGGGCTCGACGAGGGCGGTGCGGCCGGCGCCAGCGTGGGCGCATGGGGCGCGCGCGCAGCAGGGGGGCCGGGCGCGGAAGCGCAGCTCGTGGGCCACGGAGGCGCCGCGGCACAAGGAGCCGCTGGCGCTCTCGGTGAGCACGGACAGGCGCAGGCGCAGGAGCTCGCCGGGGCGGCCGGCGGTGAAGGCGGTGGTGACGTGGGTGGGAAAGAACGGCGCGGCGCCAGCGTGGGCGGCGGGCATGGCGGGCGCGGGGCGCACCGCGGGCAGGTACCAGCCGGGCTCGCGCTGGCTCTCGGCATCTCGCCGGGTGCGATCGACGAACAGGAGGTCGCGCGCGGTCTCGAGCCAGCGGCGTTCGGCGCCAGCGTGGGTGCGCGGCAAGCGAGTGCGATGCCACGGGCCGGGCGCGGTGCCGGCCAGCTTGTAGGCGAGCGCGACGGCGCTGCCGGCGACCGCGGGGGCGTCGGGCGGGCGCGGATCTTCGTCGGTGACGTAGTACACGCGCGAGCCGACGAGCTCGGGCCCCAGGGCGAGCGGATCGGGCGGCACCGGCTCGGTGCGCAGCTCGAGGCGCGGATCGGGGGCCAGCGGCTGGCGCGGCGCCAGGCGGTCGCGGCGGGCGCGCTGCGGCGCGCGTGGACGTTCGCTATCCAGCAAGAGGTAGGTCTCGGCGCTGGTGAGCGCGGGCGCCGGGGCCAGCGATCGAGCGCGCAAGAGCGCGGTGCGCTCGGCGGGGATCCGCTCGCGCGCGGCCGCGAGCCAGCGCACCATGGCGGCGCGCAGGAGGTCGTCGCCCGGCGGGTCCAGCAGCAAGGCGCGCCAGGTGATGCCGGCGGGCAAGGCGCAGCGGAACACGGCGCGCGCGCCGAGCGTGAGGCCGCCGCCGCCGGGGCCACAGCTCGAGCAGGAGCGGGACCTCGTCGCCGAGCTGGGTGGCGCGGCTCGTGCCGAGGGCGAGCGCCGGGCTGGGCAGCAGGCGCGGTCCCACCGGCGCTCCATCGACGAGCTCCGGCACCACCTCGGTGGCGGCGAGGCACAGGCGCGGCGCGGCGCCAGGCGGCGGCAGGCCGGCGAGGGCCTCGGCGGTGGCGGCAAACGGCACGGCGTAGTCGGGCGCCGAGGTGCCGGGCGTCCACGACAAGAAGGTGAGCCAGCCGGGCTGGTAGCCGGGCCACAGCGTCAAGTACGGCCCGAGGCGCGCGTGCGCCTCGGGCTGCAGCAGCACCGGATTGATGGCGGCGGCTTCGTCGAGGCGCGGCGGCGCGGCGCGCAGCGCGGCGCGATCGAGCTCGGCGCGGTGCAAGAGCGTGTGGTGCGGCAGCGGGTCGGACGCGCGGCGGCGCGCGGTGGTTGCCGACGCGGGCGGTTGGCGCACAGGCGGGCCAGCTCGCCGCTGGGGGCGGCGGTGCGCGCGGCGCGGGCGACGCCGCGGCTATCGGTGACGAAGGGCACCGGCACACGCACCCAGTCGGCGGGCGCGGCGGTGAAGTCGCGCTCCTGGGTCGGGGTGCAGGCGAGGCCCTCGGCTTCCTTGCGCCACAGCACCAGCGGCGCGCGCTCGGCGGTGCCGCTCGGCAGCAGGCGCAGCCAGAAGGCCTCGGTGGCCTCGAGGATCATGGTCGGCTGATCGCGCCAGGTCTCGACCAGCGCGGCGCCGAGCGGGCCGGCGAAGCCTTGCTCGAAGGTGGTGACGTCGCGCAGCTCGAACCAGTGGTTGGAGCTGGGCGCGAGCGCACCGCGACCACCTCGACCTTGCGGCCGCCGCGCAGCGCAGCCTGCGCGAAGGCGGCGGGCGCGGCCAGGCGTAGCCGCTGCGGCGCGGTGAAGCGCGCCAGCTCTTGCCCGGTGGCCTCGTCGTAGATGCGATGGCTGGCCAGGCACGGCAGCTCGGTCATGCCGCCGAGCCCCGAGGGGTCGCTGGCGGCGGGCAGCGGGCGCGGCGCGAAGAACGATAGCGCCTCGGCGCGCAGGCGCTCGCCGGGGAGCACCGCCTGGTGCAGGGCGAAGGTGACATCGTGGCGCCAGCGGCCGGCGCCGTTGGGCCAGGTGACCTCGTTGGTCGTGGATAGCAGGCCGGTGAGCGCGAGCTGGTAGCGCGGCTCGCTGCCCTCGACGTGCGTGGACGTGACGAGGGTGGCTAGCCGGCCGGCGTCGGCCACCAGCGGGGCGCGCGCGGCGCCGGGCAGCGCCGGTGGGCGCACCGCGGTCTCGACGACGAGCTCGGAGCTGGTGACGAGGATGGAGCTTGCGCGTGCGGCGGCCGGCGGCGCGAAGGCGGCGGTGAGGAAGGCGTGCAGCGGCGCGGTGTCGTCGACGGGCCAGGCCGGCAACAGCTCGAAGGGCGGGGCGGCGCCGCGAAAGCCCGGGCCCGCATCGAGCGCCACCGACAGGCGGCCGTTGCGCACGCCGAGCTCGGCGGCGGCGGGGGCTTGCACCGTGAGCAGCGCCTGGCTCGCGCTGGTGGCGAGCAGGCGCGCGCGGCGCAAGAGCAGGGCCGGCTCGGTGCGCGGCGCCAGGTGCAGGCGCAGCGACAGCTCGGCCAGGGGTGGTGGTGCTAGTAGAGCCAGAGCTCGAAGTCGATGGTGGACTCGGTCTGCGGGAGCTCGCGGCGATCGAGCGCGATCTTGCCGCCGGTGAGGCGCAGCTCGCCGCGGGTGGCGCGCGGGTCGGCGAGGACTTGCCAGCGCAGCTCGTCGCCGGCGCCGGAGGTCGGCACGCCGCCGCCCTCGAGCGCGACGGGCACGGCGAGCGTGCGCTCGAGCAGGCGGCACACCAGGGTGGCCGGCCGCGCGGCGGTGCCCAGGCGCAGCGCTGGTGGCTCGCCCGGCGGCGCCAGGGCCACCTCGCTCTCGAGCCAGGGCAGCGGATCGGTCAGGTCCGCGCGCACCGCGTCGGCGGCGTCGGGGCTGGCTTCGTAGAGCGGCCACAGCACGTGGCCGTGCGCCGCGGTCAGCGCCCAGCCGGCGGCACCGCGCTGGAAGGTGAGGGTGACGGTCTGGGTCTCGGCGTCGGCCAGGCGCAGCGCGCCGGGGCGGGCGTGCAGCACGCCGGTGATCACGACTTCATCGGGCAGCGGCGCGCCGTCGACGGTTCCCGCCGGGGTCTGGGGCCAGGCGGCGCCGGCGGGGAAGGCCACGCGCTCGAGCGCCAGGAGCTGGAGCGACAGGCCGAACAGGCGCGGCTCGCCGAGCGCGGCCCAGCGGCAGTCGCGCAGGTGCTCGTCGCGGTCGCCCACGCTGCCGCGGCGGTACACGAGGCGATCTGCCTCAGGCGCCAGCGGCAGGCCGACGAGGTGCAGGGTGAGCGAGGCGCCGGGGCACGACAGCTCGAGCGGCGGCGCGGTCCACAGCAGGTGCGGGCGCAGCGCGCCGGCCGGGGCGCCCGGCTCGGCGCTGGGCTCGCCGCTGGGCGGGATCTCGACGGGGCGGATCAGGCTGCTCGGCGCGCGTGACAGGCGGTCGCCGATCGAAGGTGAGGGTGGGCAAGACCTGTGGCGGCAGGTTACGGCGCGCAGCTCGAGGGCCGTCGGCGGCGGCCGAGGGGCGAGCAAAGCTGCCGCCGTGCGCGGGCTGCGAGACGACCTCGAAGCGGCAGCCATTCCCGGAGCCGCCGCGCTGGCGTCAGGGTGGGACCGGCGCCACCTTCGGCGGCAGTGCAGCGGACGAGGCGGTGCCGGTGCGGACGTCGATGACTGCTTGCGGGAACAAGCGCGGCGTCCACGCTCGAGCCGACTGGTTCGGTCACCCGCAAGATGTCCTGGGGATTCAGCGCGGTCTCGCGCGTGAAGAAGCGATCACGCCGCGCTTGCGCCAGCGCTTGCAGGCGCGGCCACCACCGGCATCGGTCTGGATCGGCGCGGCGCGGCGCGGGGCCGGTGTCGAGCACGCGCAAGGCGTGTAGCTCGTCGAGCAGGGGCAGGCCTGCGCGCGCGGTCCAGGCCACCGGGCCGCCGGCGAGGCGGCCGGCCTGCACCAGCAGCGGGGTGTCCGAGGACGGGGCGAACGACATGCCGGGCAGATCGGGCGACACCCACGCGAACGGGCGCGCCAGCTCGGTGGAGGCGGCGGGGACCGCGGTGAAGGCGCCGTGCGCCAGCGCCGGCAAGTACCACGCGGCGCCGGGGCCGAGGGTCACGGGCTCGGGCGCGATCGCTGGTCGCAGCGGCAGGTAGGTGCGCGCCGCGCTGATGCGCTCGTCGGGGCGGGTGCGCGGATCGAAGCTCCACGGCAAGGAGGGGAGCCAGCGCAGCTCGGCCGGGCGGTACCAGTAGATGGGGCGCGGCTCGACGGCGGGCAGGCGCAGCTCAAGCCGGCGCTCGAGCCAGGTGGCCTCGCGCAAGGGCGCGGCCTGTCCCGGGCGCAAGCGCGCGTGCAGCGCGAAGGCGGTGAGGTTGGCGGTGGTGCCGGCGCGCAGCTCGAGCGGCAGGTCGTGAAACTCGGCGAGCCTGTCGAAGGCGGGCAGCAGCGCCGGCGGGCTGGCGCCCAGCCGGTCGGCAGGTAGCGGGCGAGCCACCTCGAGGCGCGCGCGCACGCGATCGAGCTCGAGGGTGAGCGCCTCGAGCACCAGCTCGTCGCCAGCTGGCGAGAAGGTGAAGCTGGCGCGCGCGGCCTCGGCGCCGAGCACAAACAGGCGGCCGCGCTCCACCTCGCCCAGGTCGGGATACGGCGGCGGCAGCGGTTCGGCCTCGGATTGCTGCTCGCCCTCGGCCCATGGCA